>NZ_JBMPSU010000001.1:3212500-3883227 GCF_049340465.1 Pseudoroseomonas sp. WGS1072
ACCTGCGGCTGGATCACCTCCTTTCAAGGAAACGCCATGGGGTGCGAGGGGCTTGCCTCTCCGGCTGTGGAGTTCCTGACTTATGCTGCCTCGAGACTGTGCCTGCGGCGGATGCCGTGGGCGGACACTGATCGATCTGTATCCGGTGCATGATCTTGTGCCGTGACTGATGCCGGCCCTGGAGCGATCCGGGGCTGGGCGCTGGCCGCGCATCCTGACCCATGCGGCAGGGATGCCGCGCTTGCGGGCTGGTTGCTTGGTTTGGGCCAGTAGCTCAGTTGGTTAGAGCACACGCTTGATAAGCGTGGGGTCGGAGGTTCAAGTCCTCCCTGGCCCATACGGACCTGTCCCTGTGTCGGGTTCGTGTCTGGGCTGGTCTCTGACGACTGGTCTGGTCGATGCCGTTGAAGGGGTTCCCGTGAGGGGGCGTAGCTCAGCGGGAGAGCGCCTGCTTTGCAAGCAGGGGGTCGTCGGTTCGAATCCGATCGCCTCCATGGAGAAGGGACAGAATTCCACATGGGTGACGGCGATGCCGCGCCTGGGTGGATGCTTCCGGAAAGCCCCGTTCCTGCGGCCTTGGCCGTTGGGGCGATCCGTGTTGTTTGAAATGGTGAATCTGATTTGGTGATATCGAGTGCCTGGCGGGGCTGACTTCCCTGTCAGGAGTGAGTGTCTCGGTGTTGCATCGCTGTCCGTTGGACATGCGGGAAGGGGTTCGCGCCGAAGGGTGCGGCTTGGTCCTGCGTGCGGGCGGTGATGGGTTGAGTATGAGAAGGGCGTTCAGTGGATGCCTTGGCACCAAGAGGCGATGAAGGACGTGGCACGCTGCGATAAGCCGCGGGGAGATGCGAGCGATCGTTGATCCGCGGATGTCCGAATGGGGCAACCCCTCCTTAGGGAGATCCTGGACTGAATTCATAGGTTCAGGAGGCGAACCCGGTGAACTGAAACATCTCAGTAGCCGGAGGAAAAGACATCAACAGAGATTCCCCGAGTAGTGGCGAGCGAAAGGGGAGCAGGCCAGTATCTCAGAGAGAAGAAGCCGAAGGGTCTGGAAAGGCCGGCCATAGCGGGTGATAGCCCCGTAGGCGTAGTGTTTCTCTGGGGTCTCGAGTAGGGCGGGGCACGTGAAACCCTGTCTGAACATGGGGGGACCACCCTCCAAGCCTAAATACTCCTTGGTGACCGATAGTGAACAAGTACCGTGAGGGAAAGGTGAAAAGCACCCCGACAAGGGGAGTGAAAGAGACCTGAAACCGAACGCCTACAAGCAGTCGGAGCCCGCCCATGCGCAAGTGTGGGGGTGACGGCGTACCTTTTGTATAATGGGTCCGCGAGTTTCTGTTTGCAGCAAGCTTAAGCCGTTAGGTGTAGGCGCAGCGAAAGCGAGTCCGAACAGGGCGTTGAGTTGCAGGCAGAAGACCCGAAACCGAGTGATCTAGCCATGGCCAGGCTGAAGGTGCGGTAACACGCACTGGAGGGCCGAACCCACGCCTGTTGAAAAAGTCGGGGATGAGCTGTGGCTAGGGGTGAAAGGCCAATCAAACTCGGAAATAGCTGGTTCTCCGCGAAATCTATTGAGGTAGATCGTCAGGCGAACACCGCCGGAGGTAGAGCACCGGAAGGGCTAGGGGGACCCAAAGTCCTACCAAACCCTACCGAACTCCGAATGCCGGTGAGTGCTACCTGGCAGACAGACAGTGGGTGCTAAGGTCCATTGTCGAGAGGGAAACAGCCCAGACCACCAGCTAAGGCCCCCAAATGATGGCTAAGTGGGAAAGCATGTGAGACGGCCAAAACAACCAGGAGGTTGGCTTAGAAGCAGCCATCCTTTAAAGAAAGCGTAATAGCTCACTGGTCTAATAGCTGTCTTGCGGCGAAAATGTAACGGGGCTCAAGCCATCTGCCGAAGCTGTGGGCTTGTCTTTGACAAGCGGTAGCGGAGCGTTCCGTAAGCCTGCGAAGGGAGACCCGTGAGGGCTCCTGGAGGTATCGGAAGTGCGAATGCGGACATGAGTAGCGACAAGGAGAGTGAGAACCTCTCCCGCCGAAAGTCCAAGGGTTCCTGCGCAAGGCCAATCCGCGCAGGGTGAGCCGGCCCCTAAGGCGAGGGCGACAGCCGTAGCCGATGGAAACCAGGTGAATATTCCTGGGCCTGTCAGAAGTGACGAGTGTGAAACGTTGTTCGTCCTTATCGGATTGGACGGGCTGCTGGATCACTCCAGGAAATAGCTCTGACATATAGACCGTACCCGAAACCGACACAGGTGGACTGGTTGAGTATACCGAGGCGCTTGAGAGAACCATGCTGAAGGAACTAGGCAAATTGCTCGCGTAACTTCGGGATAAGCGAGACCCCTCATTGGGCAACCAGTGTGGGGTGGCACAGACCAGGGGGTGGCGACTGTTTAGTAAAAACACAGGGCTCTGCGAAATCGAAAGATGACGTATAGGGTCTGACGCCTGCCCGGTGCCGGAAGGTTAAGAGGAGAGGTGCAAGCCTTGAATCGAAGCCCCGGTAAACGGCGGCCGTAACTATAACGGTCCTAAGGTAGCGAAATTCCTTGTCGGGTAAGTTCCGACCTGCACGAATGGCGTAACGACCTCCCCACTGTCTCCAGCATGGGCTCAGCGAAATTGAATTCCCCGTGAAGATGCGGGGTACCCGTGGTCAGACGGAAAGACCCTATGAACCTTTACTGCAACTTCGCAGTGGCACCAGGAAGGGGCTGTGTAGGATAGGTGGGAGGCTATGAAACCGGGGCGCCAGCTTCGGCGGAGCCATCCTTGAAATACCACCCTGCGCCTTTCTGGTGTCTAACCGAGCCCCATTAGCTGGGGCCGGGACCCTGCGTGGTGGGCAGTTTGACTGGGGCGGTCGCCTCCCAAATGGTAACGGAGGCGCGCGATGGTGGGCTCAAGCCGGTCGGACATCGGCTGTTGAGTGCAAAGGCATAAGCCCGCCTGACTGTGAGCGCGACAGCGCGAACAGAGACGAAAGTCGGCCTTAGTGATCCGGTGGTCCCGCGTGGAAGGGCCATCGCTCAACGGATAAAAGGTACTCTAGGGATAACAGGCTGATCTCCCCCAAGAGTCCACATCGACGGGGAGGTTTGGCACCTCGATGTCGGCTCATCGCATCCCGGGGCTGGAGCAGGTCCCAAGGGTTCGGCTGTTCGCCGATTAAAGCGGTACGTGAGCTGGGTTTAGAACGTCGTGAGACAGTTCGGTCCCTATCTGCCATGGGTGTTGGAGACTTGCGAGGATCTGTCCCTAGTACGAGAGGACCGGGATGGACGTACCTCTGGTGTACCAGTTGTTCCGCCAGGAGCATCGCTGGGTAGCTAAGTACGGAACGGATAACCGCTGAAGGCATCTAAGCGGGAAACCAGCCTCTAAACGAGGTCTCCCCAAGGGTCGTGGAAGACCACCACGTCGATAGGCCGCAAGTGGAAGCCTGGTAACAGGCGCAGCTGAGCGGTCCTAATCACCCGAACGATCTCATCCCATCACACGCAGTGTGCACAACACACCGCACGCAGCACCAATCCGCACTCACACACCCGATATCACCAATCAGTCTCACCACACCATCCGTGATGACAGTTCTGGCTCGGTGGCCCGGTGGCTATCGCGGGGTTGATACACCCGATCCCATCCCGAACTCGGCCGTGAAACACCCCAGCGCCCATGGTACTGCGCCTCAAGGCGCGGGAGAGTAGGTCGCCGCCGGGCCACCCAGCCAGAACTCATCACTCGACACACACACACCACCGCGGGGTGGAGCAGCCCGGTAGCTCGTCAGGCTCATAACCTGAAGGTCACAGGTTCAAATCCTGTCCCCGCATCCATCATCCCCACACCATACACACAAAGCCCGCAGACAATAGTCGCGGGCCATTCCGCCATGGGGGGGCTTACTCCGTGGCGAATTGGGCGTCGTGCAATCGTCGATAAAGCCCATCCTGCGTCATCAGCTCAGCATGCCTTCCCTGTGCCGCGATGCCGTGATTGTCCACGACCACAATGCGGTCGGCTTGGCGAATGGTGGCAAGGCGGTGGGCGATCACCAGCGTCGTGCGCCCCATCGACAGTTCAGCCAGGGACTGCTGGATGGCCCGCTCGGTCTCGGTGTCCAGAGCAGAGGTGGCCTCATCCAGGATCAGGATAGGTGGGTTCTTCAGGAAGATCCGCGCGATCGCCAGCCGCTGCTTCTGCCCTCCCGACAGCTTCACCCCCCGTTCCCCCACCACGGTTTCAAGCCCCAGCGGCAAGCCGGCGATCAACCTGTCCAGCCTGGCCCTTTGCGCGGCCTTCAGGATGTCCTCTTCCGCCGCGTCGAGGCGGCCATAGGCGATGTTCTCCCGAAGCGTCCCGGCGAAGAGAAAGACATCCTGCTGCACGATGCCGATTTGACGGCGCAATGAGCGCAGCGTCATCCGTCGGATATCGATCCCGTCGATGGTGATCCGGCCGGCATCCACGTCGTAGAAGCGGGGCAGGAGAGAACAGAGCGTGGTCTTGCCGGCACCGGAGGGTCCCACGAAGGCGACGGTCTCACCCGCATGGATGGCGAGATCCACCCGATCCAGCACGCGCTTGCCCGCGCCATAGCCGAAGCCGACCTGCTCGTAGCGGATGTCGCCGCGCAGAGGCGGTGCGTCCTGGGCGCCCGGCGCGTCCGCGATATCGGGCATGGTGTCCAGCAATTCGGTGTAGCGACGGAAGCCGGCGATACCCTTGGGATAGGTCTCGATGACAGCGCTGATCTTCTCCACCGGCCGAAAGAAGACGCCGACCAGCAGCAGGAACCCGACGAACTCGCCGTTGGAGATGCCCCCCTCGATGACGAAGTAGCTGCCTGCCAGCATGACCACCATCTGCGTCAGCCGCATGCCGAGGTAATTCACCGACTGGCTGGCGGCCATGATGCGATAGGCGTCCAGCTTGGTCCGGCGGTAGCGGTCATTGTCCTGCGCGAAGAGAGCGCTCTCATGCTTCTCATTGGCGAAGGCCTGCACCACGCGGACGCCGCCCACCGCTTCCTCGATGCGCGCATTGAAGGCACCGACACGGCCGAACAACTCGCGCCAGTTCCGTGTCATCCGGGCGCCGTAATGCGTCGAGCCCCAGGCCACGACGGGGACCACGATGGCGGTCAGCAGGGCCAACGGAACGTTCACGACGAACATCAGGGCAAAGGCGCCTATGAAGGTCATCACGGCGATGAACAGATCCTCGGGCCCGTGATGGGCGACCTCGCCGACCTCCTCGAGATCCTTCGTCACCCGCGCGACGAGATGGCCGGTCTTCTGGTTGTCGTAGAAGCTGAAGGAGAGCTTCTGCAGATGCTCGAACGCCTTCCGCCGCATCTCCGTCTCGATGTTGATGCCAAGGGCATGGCCCCAGTAGGTCACGACCGCCATCAACCCCGTGTTCAGCAGATAGATCAGGAGCAGCCCCGCTGCTGCGAGCAGGATCAGCCCCCAGTCCTGGCTGGGGAGGAGATTGTCGACGAAAGCCTTGACCGCGATCGGAAAGCCCAGTTCCAGCAGGCCTGCCAGCACGGCGCAGGAGAAGTCGAGCAGGAACAGGCGGCGGTGGGGGCGGTAGTAGGAGAAGAAGCGCCGGAGCATGCGGAACCATCCGGAACAGGGAAGGCCGGCAGGGCCCGGCGCCTCTCCTCCTATCCGTGCGCCCGGCGGCCCGGTCAACTACCCGCGCCGGCCACCGGGTGAGGACTGTGCGGTTAGCCCAGCGTGGTGACGTTGATCGGCGCCTGGATCCAGGCGTAGCCTTCATTCTCGCGCACCACATGGCCGAGGCCGGGCCAGGGGAAGTGGTAGGAGAGGACCTCGTGCCTGTCCTTCGCCAGGCGATCGAGCATGCGGCTGCGACTCTGCGCCGAGAGCTTGGGGTCGGTATCGAAGGAGAACTCCCAGAGCGGCCGGCGGAGCAGCAGGATGTGGTGGTGCGCCAGGTCGCCCGTGTTCACCAGGGTCTTGTCGCCCGAGGTGATGGCGTAGCAGTGGTGCCCGAGCGTGTGGCCCGGGGTGAACAGGGCGATGACGCCGGGCGCGACCTCCTTGCCGTCCTGCACCATGATCATGCGGTCGCGATAGGCGCCGAGGTTCTTCTTGGCGCCATCGATGAAGGGCGTCATGAAGGCCGGGCCGCGCTTGTTCCCGTCATCGGTCCAGTACTTCAGGTCGATCTCGCTCAGCGCGACCTGGGCATTGGGGAAGACCCGGTTGCCCGCGGCATCGACCAGGCCCCAGCAATGGTCGCAATGGGCATGAGTCAGCACGACGAGGTCGATCTGCTCCGGCTGGATGCCGGCGGCCTTCAGGTTGGCCAGCATCCGTCCGGTGGTCGGGCCGAACATCTTGCCGGCCTCGCCCATGCTGTCGCCCATGCCGGTGTCGAACAGGATGAGCTGCTTGTCGGTGTTCAGCACCAGGACATTCTGCTCCAGCGTGGCGGCATCCGGCGGCAGGAAGTTGCTTTCCAGCAGCCCCACGATCTCCGCCGGCGGCGAGGCCGGGAAAGCCGGCTCCGGCTTGCCGAGCGGCAGATAGCCATCGGAGACCACCGTCGCCTCGTAGTCGCCGAAGGTGAAGCGGTGCCAGGCCGGCGGCAATTCCTTGCGGAATGGCGCGGCGGCCATCGCGCCTTCGGGCAGGAAGGGCAGCGTGGCCAGGCTGGCGGCGGCGCCGAGCAGGCCGCGTCGGCTCAATGGGATCATGATTTCCTCCCCCGTCTCGATCTGCGGGTCGTGGCGCCACTTTCGGCGCGAGCGGGAGCGGAGCATGGTTCCCCTCCCTCTGGCAACGGGCTTCGGCGGCCCCGCAACGCGTCTGAGGGCCTGGGTACCGAAGCTCAGGCCGCCGGCTTCGCCCGGTGGAACAGATGCGTCATCGCCGCGGTCCCCAGCACCGGCACCAGCAGGTTGGCCACCGGCACCAGGGCCAGTCCCGCCAGCGCGCCGCCGAGCGCCAGGATGCGTGGCCGCAGCCGCCGCCGCGCGGCACGGGCCTCGTCGATCCCGAGCCGCCGCTGTGCCACCCCATCGAACAGCCCGTAGCCGAGGGAGACGGCGGCTGCGGCCCAGAACAGCACGACGCCCAGCGGCGGGACGGCCAGGGCCACGGGCAGGATCACCAGGCTGAGGAGCAGGAACTGCGCCGACATCACCAGCCCGGCGCGCACCTGTGCCGGAAGCGACGCTCCCGCCGGTGGTGGCAGCCCCGGATAGTAGCGCCGCTCGACCGCCTCCGCCGTCTCGTCGAGGAAGAGGCTGGTGATGCCCAGCATCACCGGCACGAAGAGCCAGACCGCCGCCAGCAGGACCAGCGCGCCGCCGAGCAGGCCGGCCACCGTCGCCAGCCATCCCGTGCCGCCGGCCAGGGCGCCGACGCCCCAGTCGGCCAGGAAGGCCAGGCCCGCGAAGGCCAGCATGGCGGCGCCCAGCCCCTTCAGCAGGGGACCACGGAAGCCCGGATCGGCGATCTGCCGCAGCGGCAGGATCAGACTGGCCAGCACGGCCTTCATCGGCGGAGCCTGGGGAGGTGAGGCAGCATCGGGCGGTCCCTTCATGCCGGGCCACGAGCGGCCGGCAGGCCCGCCTTATCTGGTGACGCGCCCCGCCGCGGCGAAGGCCCGCCGGCCCCGCCTCAGCCCGGCATCTTGCACTGGCCTTCCGACAGCGGGCGGGCGGCCTCGTCGGCGGGGCTGGTCTCCACCAGCTTGTAGTAGTCGAACTGGCCCTTGCTCTCCTGTGGCGACTTCACCTCGAAGAGATAGGCGGGGTGAAGCTTGCGCCCGTCGGAGCGGATGCTGCCCTGGCCGAAGGCGTCGTCATCCGTCGGCATGGCCTTCATGCGGGCGACGGCGGCGCGGCCGGAGGCCTTGGCCGGCGCCACGCCGAGGTCGGCCACGGCCTTGAGATAATGCAAGGTACCGGCATAGCAGCCGGCATGGATCATATCGATCGGCACGCCGCCCATCCGGGGCTGCAGCCGCCGGGCCAGGGCGCGGGTCCGGTCGTTGAGGTCCCAGTAGAAGCCCTCGGTCAGCAGCAGGCCCTGGGCCGCCTCCAGCCCGAGGCCGTGCACGTCAGGGATCTCCATCAGCAGCGTGGCCAGCTTGGCGCGCCGGGTCACGCCGAATTCCCGCGCCTGCTTGATGCAGTTCACCGTGTCGGCCCCGGCATTGGCCAGGCCGATCACCTTGGCCCGGCTGGTCTGCGCCTGCACGAGGAAGGAGGAGAAGTCGGTGGTGGCCGGGAAGGGGTAGCGCACGCCGCCCAGCACCTTGCCGCCGGCCTCCTCGACGAAGCGCGAGGCATCCTTCTGCAACTGGTGGCCGAAGGTATAGTCGGCGGTGATGAAGAACCAGCTGTCGCCTCCGGCCTTGGTCAGCGCCCCGCCCGTCGTGCGCGCCAGCATGTAGGTGTCGTAGGTCCAGTGGACGGTGTTCGGGCTGCACTGCGCGCCGGTCAGCTCGGTGGAGGCGGCGCCGGAATTGACGAAGGCCTTGTTCTTCTCCCGCGTGACATTGGACACGGCCAGCGCGACGGAGGACGTCGGCACGTCCATGATCATGTCGACCCCGTCCTGGTCGTACCAGGTGCGGGCGATGTTGGAGCCGACATCGGCGCGGTTCTGGTGATCGGCGCTGAGCACCTCCACCGTGATGCCGGGATGCGCGGCCATGAACTCCTCGGCCGCCAGTTTCGTGGCGGCCAGGCTGCCCGGGCCGCCGGTGTCGCGATAGGGGCCGGACATGTCGTTGAGCACGCCGATGCGGATGGTCCCCGCCCGCCCTTGCGCCCGTGCGGGGCGCAGCATGGAGGGGCCGCCCAGCGGCAGCAGGGCGGTGCCGGCGGCGAGCAGGCTGCGGCGATCGATCAGGGCCATTCTTGTCGTCCTCCTCGGTTTGCCGTCCGGAGTGGCTTCCCCGGTCGGTGCGATGCTTCAGGGAGAGGGATTGTCCGCCTCGCGCGCATAGAGCTCGCGGATGCGCGCCTTCAGCAGCTTGCCCGTGGCGGTGTGCGGCAGCTCCTCGACGATGCGGATCGTCTCCGGGATCCACCAGCGCGCCACGCGGCCCTCGAAATGCGCCCTGACCGCCTCCGCATCGAGGCTGGCGCCCGGGCGCAGCACGACCACCAGGAGCGGCCGCTCGCCCCAGCGCGCATCCGGCCGGGCGACCACCGCGGCCTCCTGCACGGCGGGATGCGAGACGGCGATGTTCTCCAGCGCGATGGAGCTGATCCACTCGCCGCCCGACTTGATGACATCCTTGGTGCGGTCGACGATGCTGACATAGCCATCGGCATCCATGGTCGCGACGTCGCCGGTCTCGAACCAGCCCGCCTCGGCATGGGCGGCGCTCTCCTCCAGCCCGTGATAGGCCGAGGCCACCCAGGGGCCACGGGTCATCAACCGGCCGAAGCTGCGGCCATCGCGCGGCACGTCGCGCCCGGCATCGTCGAGGATGCGGAAGCTGGCACCGAAGAGAGGGCGGCCCTGCCGGGCGGCCAGATCGAGCCGCGCCGCGGGATCGAGCCCCGCATGCTTCGCCTTGGGCGCGTTGGCCAGGCCCAGGGGGCTGGTCTCCGTCATGCCCCAGGCGTGCAGCACGGACACGCCCATGGCCTCCAAGCGCTCGATCATCACGCGCGGGCAGGCGGAGCCGCCGATGGCCACCCGGCGCAGCGCGCCCGGCGTGGCGTCCGTCTCGCGCATCCAGTCCAGGAAGCCCATCCAGACCGTGGGCACGCCGGCCGAGAAGGTGACGCCCTCCGCGGCCATCAGCTCGTGCAGGCTGGCGCCGTCGAGCCTCGGACCGGGCATGACCAGCTTGGCGCCGACCATCGGCGCGGCGAAAGGCAGGCCCCAGGCATTGACGTGGAACATCGGCACCACCGGCATGGCGACCGATGCCGCGCCGAGGTCGAAGACATCCGGCTGGCAGCAGGCCATGGCGTGCAGCACGCTGGAGCGGTGGCTGTAGAGGACGCCCTTGGGGGCGCCGGTGGTGCCGGAGGTGTAGCAGAGACCGCAGGCGGAGCGCTCGTCGAGTTCCGGCCAGTCATAGTCCGGCGCCTCCGCGGCGAGCAGGTCCTCGTAGCAGAGCAGGGGCGGCAGGCCCGCCGGCTGGGGGGGCATATGCGCCTCGTCGGTCAGGACGATCACGGCGCGCACGGCGCCGAGCCTGCCGGCCAGCCCCTCCAGCAGGGGCAGGAAGGTGAGGTCGGCGCAGAGCACGCCATCCTCTGCATGGCCGATGATGCCGGCGATCTGCTCGGGGAAGAGGCGGGGGTTGATGGTGTGGCAGACCAGGCCGGCGCCGCCGGCGGCATAATAGAGCTCGAGATGGCGATGGCTGTTCCAGGCCAGCGTGCCGACCCGGTCCCCGGCCTCCAGGCCCAGCCGCAGCAGGGCGCGGGCCAGGCGCCGGGCGCGCTCGTGCAGGGTGGCGTAGTCGGTGCGGTGGACCGGTCCCTCGACGCTGCGGGAGACGATCGCGGTGTCGCCATGATACTCGGCGGCGTGAAGCAGGATGCGGCTGACCAGCAGAGGCACGTCCATCATCAAGGCGCGCAAGGCTTCTCTCCTCCCCAGGGGCGGCGGCCTGTTTCCGGCCGTCCGCCTGATAACCAAGGCTCAGCGCAGCACGGCGGTCCGGTTCAGAACAGGGCCTCCGGCAGCGCCATGACCGGCGCGGCCCCTTCCGCCAGGGCGAGGTCGAGGGCCACGCTCTGCGGCAGGATGCGGCGATGGAAGAAGCCGGCGACATCGAGCCAGCGACGGTGCCGCTCCTCCCGTGCGCCGGTCCGCAGCGCGGCCAGGGCCATGCGGAGCCACATCCAGCCCAGCGCCACGAGCAGGAACAGGCGGAGATAGTCCGCCGCGGCCGCCCCGGTCTCGGCGGGGTCCGCGGCGGCACGGCGGCGCAGGCGCTCGGTCGCGCCCTCCAGCCGTGCCAGCGCCGCCGCCAGCGGCGTGGCGAGGTCGGCCGCCCCGGCCACGGCGGTCGCCTCCTCCAGGCTCTCCCGCACCAGCGCGAAGAACTCCCGCGCTGCGGCGCCGTCCTCCAGCGCCAGCTTGCGGCCGGCGAGGTCCATGGCCTGCACCCCGTTGGTGCCCTCGTAGATCTGCGCGATGCGGGCGTCGCGCACCAGCTGCTCCATGCCGTGGTCGCGGATGTAGCCATGCCCGCCGAAGACCTGCTGCGCCAGCACCGTGGCCTCGAAGCCGAGATCGGTGAAGCCGGCCTTGATCACCGGCGTCATGAGCGCGACCAGGCGATCGGCCCGCGCGCGCGCGGCGGGTTCCGGGTGCCGGGCCGCCGTCTCCATCTGCAGGGCGGTCCAGAGGGCGAGACCACGCGCCGCGCCGGTGAAGGCGCGGATGGTGAGCAGCATGCGGCGCACGTCGGGATGCACCAGGATCGGCTGCGCCGGGCCGCTCTCCTGGCCCGGCGCGCGTCCCTGCAGGCGCTCCCGCGCATAGGCCACGGCGCCCTGATAGGCGGCCTCGGCGACGCCCAGTCCCTGGATGCCGACGAAGAGCCGCTCGGCGTTCATCATGGTGAACATGGCCTGCAGCCCGCGATGCGGCGCGCCGACCAGCCAGGCCGTGGCGCCGTCATAGGACATGGCGCAGGTGGGCGAGCCGTGGATGCCCATCTTCCGCTCCAGCGCGGAGGGTGCCATGGCGTTGCGCGCGGCGGGCTCGCCGTCCGGCCCGGGCAGGTACTTCGGCACCAGGAAGAGGCTGATGCCGCGCACCCCCGCCGGGGCGTCCGGCAGCCGGGCCAGCACCATGTGGATGATGTTGGGCGCCAGCTCATGGTCGCCGCCGGTGATGAAGATCTTGCTGCCGGTGAGGCGCCAGCTGCCCTCGGGCCCCGGCTCGGCGCGGCAGCGCAGCAGGCCGAGATCGGTGCCGGCCTGCGGTTCGGTCAGCACCATGGCGCCGGCCCATTCCCCGCTGACCAGCTTCGGCAGGTACAGCGCTTTCAGCGCCGGCGATCCGTGCCGCTCCAGCGCCTCGGCCACGCCGCGCGTCAGGCCGGGCAACAGCCCGAAGGCGAAGTTGGCCGAGGAGACCATCTCGTCCAGCAGGATCTGCGCGATGCGCGGCAGCCCCTGGCCGCCCCATTCCGCGGGTTGCGAGAGGCCGCCCCAGCCGCCCTCGGTGAAGGCCTGGTAGGCGGCGTCGAACCCCCGGGGCATGTGCACGGTCCCGTTCTGCAGCCGGCAGCCCTCCTCGTCGCCGATGCGGTTCAGGGGCGCCAGCACGCCGGCGGCGAGGCGGCCCGCCTCCGGCAGGATGTCCCGCAGCAGCGGCAGCAGGGGGCCGTCCAGCCCGGGAAGGGCGGCGAGGTGACGTTCCGCCGACAGCACCTCATCCAGGAGGGCCAGCATCTCCTCGGTCGGCGGATGATAGGGCGGCATGCGGTCCTCCGGCGTTCAGGCGGGAGTGGTCGCCGACCCGGCTCCGCGACGACCTTCGGACCCGTGCCCGGACTCGTCCTGACCGCGGTGTCCTGGACCATGGACCTTTCCCCTGCCCGGAGCAGCGCATGGCCGGACCGGAGAAGTCAATGGCGGCGATGCGACGGGCCCCGCGCGAGGCTCACAGGCTCTCGACCAGGTCGCGCACCGGCGTCGCCGGCCCGTCCTGTCCGCGCATGCCGATCCGCCCGAGGCCCGGCAGCTTGACGGCCGGGCGGCGCAGATCGATCCCAGCGATGGCACCCAGGATGCTCACTTCCAGCCCCTCCACCCAGGCCAGGGTCAGGCCGAGATAGCCGCCGAGGGTCAGCCGGAACCCGGTGCCGGACGAGGTGGGGCGCAGCCAGCGCCCGTCATAGGGGAAGTCCTTGCCGATGGCCGTCGGCGGTAGCGCGGCGCCCAGTCCCGGCACGGCGTCCAGCACGGCGGCGACGAAGGTGTTGGAGTTCGGCCCCGGCCAGGCGCGGTAGTCCCCCTGGTTGCGCCAGGCATAGCCCTCGATCGCCGCCTGCATGCTCGGGATGAGCGCCGCCGCCGCGGCACCGTCGGCGGCGAAGACCGTCTCCGGCATGGCGCCGAACCAGCGCCCGTCCGGCTCGAAGCCGTTCATGCGGATGGGCTGGCCCCAGGCGGTGTAGTCGTACCGGGTGTAGCCGCCCGCGCCCTCGGGCTTGAAGACGATCCAGCAATGCGTGGCGAAGATGCCACGCCAGCGCACCGTCTGCGCGGCGAAGACCCGGACCACGGCGGGGGCATGCGTGGCGGCGGCGGGCAGGACGCCGATGCTGGAGCGATCCGCGGTGCGCCATCCGGCACCGCTGCCGCGGAGCTGATACAGCGCGGCCGAGATACCGAGGGGCAGGAGATAGAGGAGGACGAACAACAGCGCGGCGATTTTGAGCGGAGCGACCATGCCCGTCACATTTGCCTTTTGCTGCATTGCGGCAAGGGGCGCGGCATCATCGCCATGCGGGCGCCGGCTGGCGCCGCCGGAAGGGTGCCGTGAGGAGCTGGGCCAGGAGCAGCCCCAGCATCAGCCCGCCCAGGCCGTAGATGGCGCCGGCGGTGTTGAGCAGCAGGCGGGGGATATAGGTCTCGTAGGCGGTCGCCAGCACGGCGGCCTCCGCATCCTCCGCCCCTCCCGCCGCCACGCGGAAGGCCACGAGCGGCCGCAGCAGGCCCGGCGCCGCCGCCATCTCGGCATGCGCCGCCCGCAGGCCGGCCAGGCGGGCGGCCGACCGGCGAAGCCCCTCGGCATTGGCCGGCTCCGGGCCCCTCAGCGCCTCGACGAGGGCCGGGCCGGTGGTCTGCTCCGGCAGGCGGTAGTAGTCCCGGGCGATCCTCTCCCGTTCCGCCAGGTCGCGCGCCGTGGCCTCCGCCGCCTGCCGCAGCCCCGCCTGATAGGCATCGGCTAGGCCGGGCAGCTGCATGGCCGACAGCGTCAGGAAGAGGGCCAGGCCGAGCCGGATGCTGTCGCCCAGCCAGCGCCCCAGGAATCCCGCCATGCCGCGCTCCTCATGCTCCTCTGGAAAAGGGTCACGGCCCCGGGGGTTGCACCTCAGGCCAGGCCGCAGCCCCCCAGCACCAGTTGCAGCACCGTGGCGCCGCCCTGTGCCTGGGCCTGCTCATCGAGGGGAGGGCAGTCCAGCACCGCGCGGATCTGCGGGTCGAAATCGGCGTAGGTCTGGGTCATCGCCCAGATGGCGAAGAAGAGGTGCGGCGGGCTGACCGGCCGCATGCGGCCTTCGGCAATCCACCCCTCGATGACGGCGGATTTCTCCCGCACCAGGGCGCGCAGGGGTCCGGCCAGGTAGCTTTGCAGATAGGGCGCCCCGTGCAGCACCTCGTTGGCGAAGACCCGCGAGGCCTGCGGCCGCTGCCGCGACCAGCGCATCTTGGCGCGGACATAGGCCGACAGCGCCTCGGCGGGGTCCGCCTCCGGCCGGATCGGATCGGTGGCGGAGAGCCAGAGGGTCAGGATGCCTTCCAACACGGCGCGGTAGAGCGCCTCCTTGGTCCCGAAGTAGTAGTGCAGATTGGCCTTGGGCATCGCCGCCGCGGCGGCGATGCAGGACATGCTGGCGCCCTCGAAGCCGGCATCGGCGAAGACGCCTTCCGCCGCCTCCAGGATCAGGTCGAGGCGTGCCTGCCGCCGCCGGGAGCGGGGAGAGACGGCCTGCCGTCCGGACATCGGGCACCCTTCCTGCCTGCGCCCGCGGCGGCATGCCGTGGCACCGAACATTCTTGACCGTTCGGTCAGGATTTTCCTAGCCTCGCCGGGCGGCCCCTCCAGGCCTTCCCACGGGCGGGGCCCGCCGCAGGGGAAGTGGCGCGACGATGACCGACCTCAATCGACTTCGCGAGGGTCTCCGAGGGCACGGCGCGGCGCCGCGTCCGATCGTCCTGACCTCGCATCCGCAGCGTGGCGCCGCCCTGGCCTCGCCGCTGCTCTGGGGCGAGGCCGATCCGGCCCGGCGCGGCCCGGTCGTGGCGACGCTGCAGAACCCAGCGGTGCGCAACGCCATCGGGACCCATGCCGGCTCCTATGGCCTCTATCGCGCCCTGGCGGTGGCCTCCGGCCAGCTCCGGGCCGATCACCGGCCGGACTACCGCGACACCCGCCCGGCCAGTCCGATCGGGCCCTTTCCCGCCTGGAACGATCCCGCGAAGATCGTCTCCTTCGACCCCTGGGGGCACCTGGTGCCCGAGGTCTTCGCGGCGCAGATCGAGGCCGGGCTCGATGTCCGTCCGAGCATCGCCGTCACCCGGGCGCATATCAACATGCCGGAGCTGGCCGCCGCCGTGGCGGCCGGGCGGCTGGCGCCGGACGGCGAGGTGCTGCTGGCCAATGGCGATGCGCGGGTGACCAAGGTCGCCATCGAGCCGGTCTGGTACCTGCCCGGCATCGCAGCGCGCTTCGGGCTGGGCGAGACGGCGCTGCGGCGCGACCTCTTCGAGCAGACCGGCGGCATGTTCCCCGAACTGGTGACGCGGCCGGACCTGCGGGTCTTCCTGCCGCCGATCGGCGGCATGACGGTCTATCTCTTCGGCGACACCGGCAAGCTCGGCCGGCCCGAGACCCGGATCGCCTGCCGCATCCACGACGAATGCAACGGCTCGGACGTGTTCGGCTCCGACATCTGCACCTGTCGCCCCTATCTGGCGCATGGCATCGAGGCCTGCATCGGCATGGCGCAGGAGGGCGGGGTCGGCGCCATCGTCTACAATCGCAAGGAGGGGCGGGCACTGGGCGAGGTGACGAAGTTCCTCGTCTATAACGCCCGTAAGCGGCAGGAGGGCGGCGACCGCGCCGAGCGGTATTTCCAGCGCACCGAATGCGTCGCCGGGGTGCAGGACATGCGCTTCCAGGAGCTGATGCCGGATGTGCTGCACTGGCTCGGCATCACCCGCATCGACCGGCTGGTGTCGATGAGCAACATGAAGTTCGCGCCGATCACGGAGAGCGGCATCCAGGTGGTCGAGCGCGTGCCGATCCCGGAGGCGCTCATCCCGCCGGATGCCCAGGTGGAGATGGATGCCAAGAAGGCGGCCGGCTACTTCACCGAGGCGGTGCCGGGCGCGGAGGAACTCGCCAGGGCCAAGGGCCGCCCGCTTTGATCTCGGAGGCCGTGGCGCTGCTGCGCCAGCCCGCCACCATCCGGGCGCGCTGCCACGCCCTGCTGCGCCTCGCCGAGGCGGACGCCCTGGGGCACTTCCGCCTCCAGCCGGCGCGCCTGCCCGCCGCGGCCGATTACGTGACGGAGACGATCCGCGCGACCTATCCCGATCTGCGCATCCCCTACCATGCGCGCTGGCGCCATTTCGCCGCCGGCGGCCTGGATCGCTGGGGTGCGCTGGCGTCCCGCCTGCGGGACGAGGACGCCGCCCGGATCGCGCGGCGGCGCTTCGACCTCTGCCTGGTCTCGGTCCTGCTCGATGCCGGGGCGGGGCCGGACTGGCACTTCAAGGCGGGAGACGGGACCGTCCTGGCGCGCTCCGAGGGCCTGGCCGTGGCCAGTCTGGAAGCCTTCGCGGCGGGGCTCTTCTCGGACGTGGCCGGCGACCCGCTGCGTGTCGATGCCGCGGCGCTGGAGCGGCTGGAGGCGGGCGATCTGGCCCGCCTGTTCCAGGTGTCGCCGGAAAATCCGCTGACGGGGCTGGAGGGACGGGCGGCGCTGCTGCGCGGCACCGGCGCCGCCTTGCGCCGGGCGCCGCACCTCTTCCCCGGAGCGCGCCCCGGCGGGCTCTATGATGCCCTGCGGGCCGGGGCCGCGCCGGACGGCGTGCCGGCGGCGGAGATCCTCGCCGCGCTGCTGGAGGGGCTGGCGCCGGTCTGGCCGGCGCGGCTGACGCTGGACGGAGAGAATCTGGGCGATGTCTGGCGCCATCCGCAGGCCGCGCCGGAGGGGCCCGCACCCGGCCTGGTGCCGTTCCACAAGCTCTCGCAATGGCTCAGCTACTCGCTGGCCGAGGTGCTGGAGGATGCCGGCCTGCCGGTGCTGGCGCTGGATGCGCTGACCGGCCTGCCGGAATATCGCAATGGCGGGCTGTTCCTCGATCTCGGCGTGCTGGCGTTGCGCGATCCCGCCCTGGCGTCCGCCGTCCTGCCGGTGGATCATCCGGCCGTCGTCGAATGGCGGGCGCTGACCGTGGCGCTGCTCGATCGCCTGGCCGGGCTGGTGCGGGACAGGGTCGGCCTGGATGCCGCCGCGCTGCCCCTGGCCCGCGTGCTGGAGGGGGGGAGCTGGGCGGCCGGCCGGCGTATCGCCCGCGCGCTGCGCCCCGGTGGCGGACCGCCGCTGCGGGTGGCCAGCGACGGAACCGTGTTCTGAGGAAGGATCGTCCTGCCATGTCCGAGCCCGCCGCCATCCCCGACCAGGAGGTCTCCGGCCAGGTCCCTGGCCAGGTCCCCGGCCAAGTCCCCGGCCAAGTCCCCGGCCAAGTCACGGTGATCCGCCACCCGCTGGTGCAGCACAAGCTCACCCTGATGCGCCAGAAGCAGACCTCGACCGGCGAGTTCCGCCGCCTGGCGCGCGAGATCAGCCTGCTGATGGCCTATGAGCTGACCCGCGACCTGCCGATCGAGACGACCGGCATCGAGACGCCGCTGGAGCCGATGCAGGCGCCCATCCTGGCCGGCAAGAAGCTCTGCATCGTCTCCATCCTGCGGGCCGGGGACGGCATCCTGGAAGGCATGCTGGACCTGGTGCCCTCGGCCCGCGTCGGCCATATCGGCCTCTACCGCGACCCGCACACGCTGGTGCCGGTGGAGTACTACCTGAAGCTGCCGGAGGACGTGTCGGAACGGCTGGTCATCGTGGTGGACCCGATGCTGGCGACCGGCCACTCCGCCGCCGCGGCGCTGGCGCGGCTGAAGGAGGCGGGCGCCGAGCAGCTCCGCTTCGCCTGCCTGCTGGCCGCGCCCGAGGGCATCGGCGTGCTGGCCGAGGCGCATCCGGAGGTGCCGGTCTTCACCTGCTCGGTGGATCGCGAACTGGACGCGCATGCCTATATCCGTCCCGGCCTTGGCGATGCCGGGGACCGGCTCTACGGCACCAAGTAGGCGGCCGGCCGCCTCCCGCGCCGCCTTCTGCAGGGGAGGGACAACATGGACGGGATCTGCATCGCCGGCTGGGCGCATTCGCCCTTCGGCAGGCTGGACGACCCGGACGCCGAAAGCCTGATCGCGCGGGTCGCGGGCCCCGCGCTGGCGCATGCCGGGGTGTCGCCCGCGGAGGTGGACGGGGTCTTCCTCGGCCAGTTCAACAGCGGCTTCTCGAAGCAGGACTTCCCGTCCTCCCTGCCCATGCAGGCGGTGCCGGAGCTGCGCTTCAAGCCGGCGATGCGCTGCGAGAACGCCTGCGCCTCCGGTTCGGCCGCCATCCACGCGGCACGGGATTTCATCGGCGCCGGGCGGGGCGGCATCGCCCTGGTGATCGGCGTCGAGAAGATGACGGCCGCCAGCGCCGAGGCGGTGGGCGACAATCTGCTCGGCGCCAGCTACCGCCGCGAGGAAGGCGGCATCCCGGCCGGATTCGCCGGTGTCTTCGGCCGCATCGCCGAAGCCTACTTCCAGCGCCACGGCGACCAGTCGGACGCCCTGGCGATGATCGCCGCCAAGAACCACCGCAACGGGCTGGACAATCCCCTGGCGCAGCTGCGGCGTGACCTCGGCTTCGACTTCTGCCGCCATCCCAGCGAACGCAACCCGCCGGTCGCCGGCCCGCTGAAGCGCACCGACTGCTCTCCGGTCTCGGATGGCGCGGCCGCCCTGGTGCTGGCCGATGCGGAGACGGCGCGCGGCCTCGGCCGGGCGATCCGCTTCCGTGCCGCCGTGCAGGTGAACGATCTGCTGCCCATGTCCCGGCGCGATCCGACGCGTTTCGAGGCCGGGGAGATCGCCTGGGGGCGGGCGCTGGAGCAGGCCGGCCTGCGCCTGGGCGATCTTTCCTTCGTCGAGACGCATGACTGCTTCACCATCGCCGAACTGATCGAATACGAGGCGATGGGGCTGGTGCCGACCGGGCAGGGCGCGCGCGCCATCGCCGAGGGCTGGGTCGCGGCCGACGGACGCCTGCCCGTCAACCGCTCCGGCGGACTGAAGGCCAAGGGCCATCCGGTGGGCGCCACCGGCGTGTCGATGCACGTGATGGCGGCGATGCAACTGGCCGGCGAGGCGGGCGCCATGCAACTGCCCCGCGCCGATATCGCCGGCGTCTACAACATGGGCGGCACGGCGGTGGCGAATTACGTCTCCATCCTCGACCGCCTTCCGGAATGAGCGGGACGGGATCTTGACCGCGGACGCCGCGCGGCGTCCCATCGGCCTGTCCGGAAAGCCGAACAGGAGAAACGTCATATGCGCGCTTGGGCCGTGGTCGAATGTGGGAAGCCCCTGCAGGACATCGAGATGCCGACGCCGGAGCCGAAGGGCGAGGAGGTGCTCCTCGAGGTCACCCATTGCGGCGTCTGCCATTCCGACCTGCATATCTGGGAAGGCAGCTACGACATGGGCAGCCGCGGCGCGATGTCGCTCACGGAACGCGGCGTGAAGCTGCCGCTGGCCATGGGTCATGAGATCATCGGCAAGGTCGTCAAGCTCGGCCCCGAGGCCAAGGGCGTCGCCGTCGGCGACCACCGCATCGTCTTTCCCTGGCTCGGCTGCGGCACCTGCCCGCGCTGCGAGGCGGGGCAGGACAACATGTGCCAGGTCAAGCCGCTGAGCCTCGGCGTCTTCCAGAACGGCGGCTATGCGACCCATGTGCTGGCCCGCAAGCCCGAGCATCTGGTGGCCTTCGACGGGCTCGATCCGGCGGTCGCGGCGACCTATGCCTGTTCCGGCATCACCGTCTATTCCGCCATCCGCAAGGTGATGCCGATGGCGCCCGACCAGCCGATCGTCGTCATCGGCGCCGGCGGCCTCGGCCTGAACGCCATCGAGATCCTGAAGGCCCTCGGCCACAAGCGCATCTGCGTCGTCGACATCTCGGAGGAGAAGCTGGCGGGGGCGCGTGAGGCGGGGGCCACCGATACGGTGCAGGCCGCCGGCGAGGACACCGCCGCCCGCGTCATCGCCGCCTGCGGCGGGCCGGTGGACGCGATCATCGATCTCGTCAACGGTACCTCCACGGCGCGATTCGCCGTCGATGCCCTGGCGAAGGGCGGGCAGTTGATCCAGGTCGGGCTGTTCGGCGGCGAGATGGTGGTGCCGCTGCCTCTGATGGCGACGCGGGCGCTCAGCATCCGCGGCAGCTATGTCGGCAATCCGCAGGATCTGCGCGAGGTGGTCGGGCTGGCGCAGGAGGGCAAGCTGCAGCCGCTGCCGGTGTCGACCGTCCCGCCTTCCGAGGTCAACAACGTGCTGAACCGCCTGCGGGATGGGAAGGTGCGCGGACGGGTCATCCTCGCTTCGACGTGACGCCTCTGGAATAAGTTGTTAACCTGCCGGCACTGCAACCAGGCGGTGCCGGTGGACTCCATATCCTCAATCATTCCTGGCCCTGACGGCCTGGCGGAGCCCTTCGTTCCGCCCCATCCGCCACGCCCCCGACGACTGGCGCCGCTGCCGGAGTTCCTGCGGGCGCTGCGCCGGTCCTTCCTCGACATCTGGCCACAGCCGAGTTTCGAGCAGGACTTCGCACATCGCCGGATCCTGCTGCGCGACATCTTCCTCTGCAACAGCCCCGCCACCGTGCAGGAAGCCTTCGTCGACCATGCCCTCGATATCGAGCGCAAGTCGCCGCAGATGCGCCATGCCCTGCGCCCGTTGCTGGGCGACGGGCTGTTCATCAGCGATGGCGCGCTGTGGAAGGAAAGGCGGCGGGTCGTGGCGCCCGTCACCCATGTCTCGCGCCTCGCCTCCCTGACGCCGCCGATCACCGAGGCGGCCGGCGAGCGTGCCGCGGCCTGGCGGGCGCGGGATCCGGCGCAGCCGATCGACATGCTGGCCGAGATGGGTCACCTGACGGCGGAGATCATCTGCCGCACCATCTTCGGCCGCCAGCTCGGCGGCAATGCGGCCGCCACGGTGGTCGGCGCCTTCGCCGAGTACCAGCGCGCCGTCGGGCAGACCGACCTGCTGTCGCTGCTCGGCCTGCCGGACTGGATGCCGCGCTGGCAACCGCGCCGGGTACGGCAGGCCAGCCGGCGTATCCAATCGGTGCTGGACGGGCTGATCGCCGGCATCCTGTCCGGCGCGGGCGAGGGCGAGGCCAGCCTGATCCGTGCCATGGCCGAGGGCGTCAATCCGGCCACCGGCCGGCGCATGGACCGGGAAGCCTTCCGCAACGAGGCCGCCGTGCTCTTCATGGCGGGGCATGAGACCACCGCCAATACCCTGGCCTGGGCCTGGTACCTGTTGAGCCAGTCGCCTTCCGCCCTGGCACGCGTCCAGGCGGAGGCCGATGCCCTGCCCGGGCCGGCGGCGCGGTTCTCCGACATGGCGGGCCTCGCCTTCACCCGGGCCGTGGTGGAGGAAACGCTGCGCCTCTATCCGCCCGTCGCGCTGCTGGCACGCGAGGCGGTGGCGGAGACCACCATCGCGGGACGGCGCGTGCCCAAGGGCTCGCTGGTGCTGGCCGTGCCCTGGCTGCTGCATCGCCACCGCAAGCTCTGGAGCCAGCCCGACGCCTTCATCCCCGAACGCTTCCTGGCCGGTGGGGAGGCCGCCACCAAGCCGCGTTACACCTGGATTCCCTTCGCCATCGGGCCCCGCGTCTGCACCGGCGCGGCCTTCGGCCTGACCGAGGCGGTGCTCTGCCTGGCCACGCTCTGCCGCGCCGTCACGCCCCGGCTGGTGCCGGGCACGACGGTCTATCCGATCTGTCGCCTGACCCTGCGGCCGGGGGATCGGCTGCCCATGCTGCTGGAGCCGCGCCATGGCTGAGGGGCGGACGCGGCGGCTGCTGCGATGGCTCGACAATGGCAAGGACCTGGCCCTGCACGAGGGCATGCGCAGGCTGCCGACGCCGTGGGTCTCGGATCTCGGGGCGGGGCTGGCCCGGCTCGGCGCGTATGGCCGGCACAGGAGCAAGATCGGGCGCGCCGTGGCGGCGCTCGATCATCTTCGCCCCGATCTCGACGCGGCGGGCCGGCACGACCTGGCGCTGCGGAACTTCCTGCAGATCGGCCGGACCATGGCGGAGTTCTCCTGCATGGACCGGTTCTGGGAGGAAGGCCGGGTGGAGATCGTCGGGCGGGAGAACCTCCCCGGCAACAACGTCATCCTGGCCCTGCTTCATCTCGGCAACTGGGAGGCGTTGAATGCGGCGGTGACGGGGATGGGCCTGTGGGGCTGCAGCATCTATCAGCCGCCGAGCAGCGCGGCGCAGCACGCCATCGCCGTGCGGGCGCGGCGGCGCGTGAGGAACGATGCCATCCCGGCCTCCACCATGGCGCCCCGCCAGGCCCTGCGGGTTCTCGGGGAGGGCGGCCTCGTGGGCATCTTCGTGGATGAGTACCTGCATGGCCGTGTGAACGCCCCGGCCTTCGGCCGGCCACCGGCACCGGGGGGCAATATCGCCCTGGTGCCGCGTCTGGCGCGCAAGGCCGGGGTCCCCGTGGTCCCGGGCTTCGCGCTGCGCCGGCCCGGCCCCCGGTTCGAGGCGCATTTCCTGCCGCCGGTGCCGATGAGCGGTGACGCGGCCCGCGATCAGGCGGCGCTGGAGGCCGTCATCGAACCGGTGATCCGGGCGAATCTCGAGCAGTGGTTCATGCTCTATCCCTTTCGCCCGGATTGCTGAGGCGGCTCAGCCGAGCCGCGCCTCGATCCAGCAGGCCCAGGCGAGCAGCGCCGCATCCGCGCCGGCGGGGGCCACGAGCTGGATGCCGAGCGGCAGGCCCTTCGGCCCCGTCCCGGCCGGCAGGCTGATGCAGGGGCCGTGCAGCGCCGTCCACACCGCGTTGCAGACCGGCTCGCCGGTGGCGCCCAGCCCTTCCGGTGCCTCGCCGGGCGCGGCCGCCGTCAGCAGGATGTCGTGGTCCGTCATGAGCGCGCGGAAGGCCGCGCGACCTTCCGCGAAGGCGCGGCGCGCGGCGGCCAGCCCGGAGGCCGGAATGTCGGCGGCCCAGTCGAGCTTCTCGTTCAGCCCCGCGGAGATGGCCTCCCGGTGGTGCGCGCGCTCCCAGGCCAGAGCCTGCAGGCTCTCGCCCTGCATCACCACCGGATGCGCCTCGTCGGCCTTCACGATGGCCTCCGGCAAGGCGATGCGCGTTACGCGCGCGCCGGCCCGGGCGCAGCGCCCGGCGACCTCCTCCAGCAGGGCATGGGTCTCGGGGCTGAGCCGCTCCGCCGCCGGCCCGGCGCAGAAGGCGATGCGTGGCGGCGCCTCCGGGCCCGGCATGGCCGCGATGCCGGTCAGTGCCTCCAGGAACAGGGCGCAGTCGGCGGCGCCGCGCCCGAAGAGGCCGATGGTGTCGAGGCTCTCGCTCATCACCTTCATGCCGCTGCGGTGGATCAGACCATGGCTCGGCTTGAAGCCGGCAATGCCGCAATAGGCGGCCGGACGCAGGACGGAGCCGGCCGTCTGCGTGCCGAAGGCCAGGGGGAAGAAGCCGGCCGCCACCCCCGCCGCGGAACCCTGGGAGGAACCGCCCGGCGTATGGGCCGGATTGTGGGGATTGGTGGTCGGGCCCGGCCGGCGCGTCGCGAATTCCGTGGTCACCGTCTTGCCCATGACGATGCCGCCGGCGGCGCGGGTCAGGGCGACCGCCGCGGCATCGGCACGGGGGCGATGGCCGTCCCAAATGGGCGAGCCGTAGCCGGTCACCTGGTCCGCCGTGTCCAGCACATCCTTCACGCCGACCGGCAGGCCGCGCAGCGCTCCGGCTCCGGCTCGCGCCGCGGCGGCACGGGGCAGGGCGGGGTCGAGGGCCGCGAAGGCCCGGACGGTGTCCTCGCGGCTGGCGATGCGATCAAGGCAGGCCTCGACGAGTTCGTCCGGGGAAAGCCGGCCGGCGGCGATGTGCCGGGCGGCTTCGGTGGCGGGAAGGTCGGCGGGATGGCTCATGGGACGATGCTAGCCAAAGCCATGGCCGCGCCCAGCCCCTTTCGCGCAAAAGATCGGCCGACGCCGCGAGAAGCTGGAGGTTCGTGAAGATACGTAATAAGAATGTATTCGCAACAAACCGGAGACGCGCGGGTCATGGACATGAACAGGCGCATGACGGCGGAATTTCTCGGTACGGCCTGGCTGACGTTCGGCGGCTGTGGCAGCGCGGTGCTGGCGGCGGCCTTCCCGGAACTGGGGATCGGCTTCCTCGGCGTCGCCCTGGCCTTCGGCCTGACGGTGCTGACCATGGCCTATGCCGTCGGGCATATCTCGGGCGGGCATTTCAATCCGGCGGTGACCTTGGGTCTCTGGGCCGGCGGCCGGATCCCGGCCAGCTACATCCTCCCTTATGTCGCGGCGCAGGTCGTCGGCGCCGTGGTCGCGGCGGCGGTGCTCTATCTGATCGCCAGTGGCAAGCCAGGCTTCGAGGTGGCCGGCTTCGCCTCCAACGGCTATGGCACGCTCAGCCCGGGCGGGTACAGCGCCATGGCCTGCTTCCTGATGGAGGTTGTCGCGACGTTCTTCTTCCTGGTCATCATCATGGGCGCCACCGCGCCGCGTGCACCGGGAGGCTTCGCGCCGATCGCCATCGGGCTTGGCCTGACCCTGATCCATCTGATCGCCATCCCGGTGACCAATACCTCGGTCAATCCGGCGCGCAGCACCGGCCCGGCCCTGATGGCCGGCGGCGCCTATCTCGGCCAGCTCTGGATGTTCTGGCTGGCGCCACTGCTGGGCGGTGTGCTCGGCGGCGTCATGGCCCGCATCCTCGGCAGCGAGCCCGCCTCCGCGGACCGGCCGCACATCGCCACGCCGGGCGCGCCCGCGGAGTAGGCACGGCCCCGGCGGTTTCGGGGCCGGGGCGCCGGGGCTGGGGTGCCGGGGCTGGCATCCCGGCGCCCGCAGCCCCATTCTCCAGGGATGCCCTCAGGCTTTCGTCACAGCGGCACGTCGCAGGCGGGCCAGCCCATCCGTGTCGCCCTCTCCGAGGACGGCGTCCTGCATTATGCCGTCCCAGGCACGCCCGAATCCCTGCCCGCGGTCTCTCCCCAGGCGCTCACGCAGGCCTGGGAGGTGGCGCGCGCCGCGGCGGCGGCCGAAGCCTGGGGCCCGCACCGCACCCTGGTCTTCCAGGGCGGCCCGGTGCTCTCCCTGGCCGATGCCGACGCCGCATGCTGGGCGGAAGCGGTGGACCGGGCCTTCAGCCTGTCCACCGTGGCGGGCGTGGCGCTGTGCCTGCGGCTTCTGGCCCTCGTGGAACTGCTGGGTCGCGCCCGCTGGATGAGTGGTCTCTATGCCATCGCCACCGACGGAATCGAGCTGCACCCGGCCCTGCTGTCGGCAGCGGCGACGCAGCGGCTGGACGCGGCGGCCCGTTTCGACGAAACCGGCATGAAGCGAGTGTTGTCCCATCGCATCGCGGGCGGTGGCGGGTGAGGAATGGCGGGCAGGCCTGAAGGCCGGCCGGGGTTCGTCGCGCCGCTCTCCACCGCCGTGCGGGGTCCTGCCGGAGAGAGCGCCATGAAACGTCTAGTCCTTCCCCTGCTGCTGCTGTCCACCGCCTGCGCGATGCCCGCGCGCGATGGCGAGGAGCGGCAGGCGGATTCGGCGGCGGCCCGCGCCTGCCGCGCCGATGTCGAACGCCAGATGCGCTTCCGCGAGCGGGGGCAGACCATGCGCGTGGATGAGGCCGAATCGCGCATCGGCACGGGCGCCTTCATCGGCAATCCGCTCGAGCGCAGCCAGTTGGGCGCGCGCTTCGAGCAGGACCGGATGATCGATGAATGCCTGCGCAACGCGCGGGATTCGGGTCCGTCCGGCGGCAGCCCGGGAGCCGGCCGGGGTTCCTGACCCTGCCTCTGTTCCGCTCCCCCTTCGGGGCCCTCACGCGCGCCCTCGCCAGCCGCAACGCCAGGATCTTCTTCGGCGCCAGCTTCATCTCCTGGACCGGCCTCTGGATGCACCGGATCGCGGTGGCCTGGCTGGCCTGGGAGATGACGCACAGCGCCCTCTGGGTCGGCCTCGTCGCCTTCTGCGACCTGGCGCCGGCCACCGTCATCAGCCCGATCGCCGGCGCCATCGCGGACCGGGTGGACCGGCTGCGCCTGGCGACGATCTCCCAGGCCGTGATCGGGCTCGAGGCCGCCACGGTGGCGACGCTGGTGGCGACCGGGGCCATGCGGATCGAGTATCTGCTGGTGCTGGAACTGATCAGCGGCACCGCCGCCAGCTTCGCCCAGCCGGCGCGGCAGACGCTGATGCCGGGGGTCGTCGGACCTGGCGACCTGCCGGCGGCCGTCGCCTGCAACTCCCTCGTCTTCAACATCGCCCGCTTCATCGGCCCGGCGCTGGCAGGACCGGTCATCGCCGGCTTCGGCGTGGCGCCGGCGGTGGCCTGCAACGCGGTGGCCTATCTCAGCGCCGTCGTCACCATGCCGATGTTGTCGGTGGACCTGGCGCATCGCCGCGGCCATCCGGCGACCGGCAGCCTGCTCAGCGAGGTGACGGAGGGCATCCGCTACGTAGCGCGGCACCCGGGGCTGGGGCCGCTGCTGCTCTATGCCGCGAGCCTCGGCATCCTGCTGCGCGGCGTGCAGGAACTGCTGCCGCCCTATGTGGAGCGGCTGTTCGGACGGGGCGCGGAATCGCTCGCCATGCTCACCGCCTGCTTCGGCATCGGCGCGCTGGTGGCCGGGCTCTGGCTCGCCTCCCGGGGCCGGATCGCCGGCGCGACGCGGATCGCCATCTTGGGCGGGCTGCTGCAGGCCCTGGCCACGGCGGGCTTCGTGGCAACGGGCTGGTTCGGGGTCGGCCTGCTCTGCGCCGCCGCGATCGGCGCCACCGCCTCCCTGCACGGCATCTCGGTGCAGCAACTGGCGCAGACAGCTGCGGCGCCGGAAATGCGGGGACGGGTTCTCGCCCTCTGGGGGCTGATCACCCGGGCCTGCCCGGCGCTCGGCGCCATCATGCTCGGCGCGGCGGGTGAGGCCTATGGGCTGCGCATCCCGACCCTGGTCGGCGTGCTGCTCGCGCTGCTGGCCTTCGCCTGGGGCATGACCCGCTACCGGCGAATCGAGGCGGAGCTGGAGAGCCCGCCGGATGGAGGAGAGAACCGATGAGCTTGCGGGCCGCGATCGTGGGTATGGGCCGCTGGGGGCGCACCCTGGTGGAGAGCGTTCAGGACGAGGCGGGGGCCGGCATCCGCTTCGTCGCCGGCAGCACCGGCACGCCGGAGAAGGCGAGCGACTGGGCGGCCTCGAAGGGGATCCGCCTCCTGCCGGACTACCCGGCGGTGCTGGCCGATCCGGAGGTCGAGGCCGTGGTCCTCGCCACGCCGCATGGCCAGCATGCCGAGCAGGTCATCGCGGCGGCGCGGGCGGGCAAGCATGTCTTCGTCGAGAAGCCCTTCACCCTGAGCAAGGCCAGCGCGGAGGCGGCGGTGGCGGCCTGCCGCGAAGCCGGCGTGGTCCTGGCGCTCGGGCACAACCGGCGCTTCCTGCCTGGCGTGGCGGAGCTGCGGGCGATGCTGGGGGATGGCCGCATCGGCACCCTGCTGCATGTCGAGGGCCAGTTCAGCGGGCCGGGCGCGATCGCCTACAGGCCCGGCATGTGGCGCGCCGACCGGCACGAGAGCCCGCTCGGCGGCATGGGCGGCATGGGCATCCACATGATCGACATGATGATCAACCTGGCCGGCCCTATCACCGAGGTCACCGTGCACAGCACGGCGCGGGTGCTGGAGAACGGGCTGGACGACACCACCGCCATGCTCTGCCGCTTCACCAGCGGCGCCACCGGAACCTTCGCCACCCTGGCCTATGCTCCCCGCTGCTGGCGCGTGGCGCTCTATGGCTCGGAAGGCTGGGCCGAGCTGAGCGACCATGAGCACCTCGTCTATCGGCCCCGCGAGGGCGAGGGCTTCGTCCGCGATTTTCCGAAAGTGGATATCGAGCGCGCGGAACTCGCGGCTTTTGCCGCGGCCGTGCGGGGCGATGCCGCCTATCCGCTGCCGCTCGACCAGGCGGTGCACGGCGTTTCGGTCTTCGAGACCATGATCGCCGCGGCGGCCTCGGGCGGCGGCCGGGCGGTGCCCTGATCGGCCCCTCTCTTGCGGCAGCGGCGCCCACATCCTAGAAGCGCCGGCATCCTATCGCGCGCCGCCGATCTCCGGCGCGCGCCATCCGGCCCGACCCGGGCCGATTTCGGGAGCAGGTGGAAGCTATGAGCAAGATTACCCGTCACCAGAGCAATCCGGTTCTCTCCGGGGCTGTCGAGTATCATGGCTTCGTGTTCCTGGCCGGCATGACGGCCGACGACCTGTCCCAGGACGTCCTGGGACAGACCCAGCAGGTGCTGGCCAAGATCGACGCCGCGCTGGAAGGTCACGGCACCGACAAGACCCGGCTGCTGCAGGCCCAGATCTGGCTGAAGGACATCCGCGACCGCGAGGCGATGAACAAGCTCTGGGTCGAGTGGCTGCCGAAGGAGGGCGCGCCGGCCCGTGCCTGCGTGCAGGCCAATATGGCGGACCCGCGCCACTTGGTGGAGATCATGGTCACCGCCTGCCGCTGAGCCACCTGATCACGGCTTGATGAGATGGCGCTGGAAACTTCCAGCGCCATTTTCGCTTTATAGGCGAAGGTCCGGGAATCGTTCGGTTTTGCACCTGTTGCCAATCTGCCACCACACTGTGTCTTAGGCATTGAATTCATTTATTTGCAGGATAGTATTCTTAATACTTCGTGTATTGCGGCACGCGAAACGACAAATCACGCCGTGTTTCGCTCCATGTCGGACGTCGGCATTGCCGATCCCTTCACGCTCTTGCTACCGCCATCGGGCCGCGTCGAAAGCGCGGTGGGGGACAGAGTGATCGGGGGTCATTTCAGGATGCGTGCTGGAAGCGCGGCGGCAGTCGCCGCCATCCTGCTGGGAGTAATGACGGTGGGTTCGGTGGGGGCCGAAGCCACGTCCAGTCGAAATGCACGGGATGGCGTCAAGCAGCCGCGCCCGGCGCTGCAACAGGCTTCGTTGCGCAGCGCGAAGCCGCAGGCCAGCAAGATGCAGGTGTCGCGGCAGGGCGCCTTTCTTCTGCCGAGCGGCTATCCGCCGAATGCGACCGGCGTCTCCTGCGTGCCCTATGCGCGGGCGGTCAGCGGGGTCGAGATCGTCGGCAATGCTCACACCTGGTGGGCTGGCGCGGCCGGCGTCTATTCGCGCGGCCATCGGCCGGAGCGGGGCGCGGTGCTGAGCTTCAAGGCCACCGGCGGCATGCGTCTCGGCCACGTCGCGGCGGTGTCGCAGGTGGTCAGCGCGCGCGAGATCCTGATCGATCACGCCAACTGGGAAGGGCCGGGCATCCGTAAGGGAACGATCATGCGCGGCGTCTCCGTGATCGACGTCTCGGACCGCAACGACTGGACCGCGGTCCGCGTGCAGGTCGGCCGTGGAGGCGAGGCCTATGGTCGCGTCTATCCGACCAATGGCTTCATCTACAACCGACCCTCCGAGGTCATCATGACCAATGCCAGCGGCCGCGAGGAACTGGCGGAGGCGCCCGCCAGCGCGCATGCCGGCCACCTCGAAGGTGCTGTGCAGGACCTCAACCTGGACGCCGCGGCGCGCTGAGGCGGGGTCCTCGCCCCCGGTGCACATCCTCCGGGCCACGTTGCCCTGAGGGCGTCGCCGCCGCTATCTTCCGCCCCCTGACGTGAGGTGGTGGATGCGCGAATACAGGCCGCATGCGGCCCATTGGGGCAGTTTCGACGCGATCATCGAGGATGGGCGCCTCGTCGGGGTAAGGCCCTTCGCGCATGATCCGCAGCCGGGAGCGCTGATCCAGGCGGTCCCGGACGTGGTGCAGTCCGCCGCGCGCATCGATCGTCCGCATGTCCGTGCCGGATGGCTGCGCGGCGAGCGCCGGGGCTCCGAGCGGGGCGACCGCGACTTCGTGCCCGTGCCCTGGGACCAGGCGATCCGCCTGGTCGCCGAGGAAACCCGTCGGATCCGCCAGGCGCATGGCGACGCATCGATCTTCGGCGGGTCCTACGGATGGTCCTCCGCCGGCCGGTTCCATCATGCCCGCAGCCAGTTGCATCGCTTCCTGGGGCTGGGCGGTGGCTTCACCACCCAGGTAACCAACTATTCCTACGGCGCCGGCATGACGCTGATGCCGCATATCCTGGGCACCAACGAGGTCGTGCACGGGCCGGTGACCGACTGGTCGAGCCTGGAGAAGCACACCCGGGTGATGTTCTGCCTGGGCGGCCTGCCGCTCAAGAACACGCTGGTCACCTCCGGCGGCGCCGGGGCGCATGAATACATTCCCTGGCTCCGGCGGCTGGTGGCGGCCGGGGTGCGGTTCATCAACGTCTCTCCGCTGCGGAGCGACGCGCCGGACTTCCTCAACGCCGAATGGGTGCCGATCCGGCCCAACACGGACACCGCCCTGCTCCTCGCCATGACCCATGCGCTGTTGCGGGAGGGCCGTGAGGACCGCGGCTTCCTGTCCAGCCATTGCGTCGGCTGGGACAGGTTGCGGCCCTATATCCTCGGCGAGAGCGATGGGGTCGCCAAGACGCCGGAATGGGCCGCGCCGATCACCGGAATCCCCGCCGGGCGCATCCGCTCCCTGGCGCTTGATCTGGCCTCGGCGCCCAGCATGCTCGGCGCCACCTGGTCGCTGCAGCGCGCGGAGCATGGCGAGCAGCCCTGGTGGGCGCTGGTGGCGCTGGCGGCCATGCTGGGCGGCATCGGCAAGCCGGGGCAGGGCGTGAGCTTCGGTTACGGCTCGATGAACGGCATGGGCACGCCGCGCCGCCACCTGCCTTCCGTCTCGATGCCCGCCGTGCGCAATCCGGGCGGCATCGCCATTCCCGTCGCGCGGGTGACCGAGTTGCTGGAACGGCCGGGCAGCATCTTGCAGTACAACGGGCGGGATATCCCGCTGCCGGACATCCGCATGATCTGGTGGGCGGGCGGCAACCCTTTCCATCACCATCAGGATCTGAACCGCCTGTTGCGCGCCTGGAACCGCGCCGAGACCATCGTCGTTCAGGAGCCATGGTGGACCGCAGCCGCGCGCCACGCCGATATCGTCCTGCCGGCGACGACGACGCTGGAACGCAACGACATCGCCTCCTCCTCCTCGGACCGTTTCGTGCGCGCCATGCACCAGGCCATCGCGCCCCTTGGCCAGGCCCGAAACGACCACGACATGCTGGCCGACATGGCCGAGCATCTCGGCTTCCGCGAACGCTTCACCGAGCAGCGAGACGAGGCGGCCTGGCTGCGCCACATCTATGAGCGCTGGCGCCAGGCCTGCGGGCGGCTGGGCGAGACGGTGCCGGACTTCGACCGCTTCTGGCAGGAGGGTCATGTCGAGATCCCGTCGCCGGAGGAGGATTTCGTCCTCTTCGCGGATTTCGCCGCCGATCCCGTGGCGCATCCCCTGAACACGCCGTCGGGAAAGATCGAACTCTACTCCGAGACCATCGCCGGCTTCGGCTATGGCGAGATCGGCGGCCATCCACGTTGGCAGGAGCCGAGCGAGTATCTCGGGGCGCCGCTCGCCGGGCGGTATCCGCTGCACCTTCTCTCCTACCAGCCGGCGACGCGGCTGCACGGCCAGCTCGACAACGGCCCGGTGGCGGCGGCCAGCAAGATCCAGGGGCGCGAGCCCCTGCTGATGCACCCCGAGGATGCCGCCGCGCGCGATCTGGCGGATGGCGACATCGTCCGCGTCCACAACGACCGCGGCGCCAGCCTCGCCGGGCTTCGCCTGGATGCCGGCATCCGGCCCGGCGTGGTGGCGATGGCAACGGGGGCCTGGTGGGACCCGCAGGGCGGGTTGGACGTGCACGGAAACCCGAATGTGCTGACCCGGGATGTGGGCACCTCGCGCCTCGGCCAGGGCTGTTCGGCGCAGAGTTGCCTGGTCGAGGTGGAGGCCTTCGAGGGCCCCGCCCCCGGAGTGACGGTTCACGCCCCGCCGCGCCCGCGCGTCGAGGCGGTCCGCGGAGGAGCTGCCTGACTGCGCCGGCAAGCCGGGAGATCGGCTTCGTCGGTGGGCCAATCGGCGCGTGGAGGGCGGTTCGGGGCCATCTCCGGCTGGCGCGAGAGCGAGGCCATCGCGACGTCACGCCGCATCCGTCCGGCGGCGGCGCCGGTGGATCAGAAGGGCCAGGGTGCCCGCCGCCAGAAGGCCGGCGGAAAGGGGCGCGGCCTCCCGCCAGGCCGGTGAGGCGGCGCTCCACCAGCTGGCGGCCTGGCCCGGCAGCAGGATCAGCGGTGCCCAGATCAGGGCCGAGGGAATGTTGGCACTCTGGAACCGCCCAGGCGACATGGCGGAAAGGCCGGCCACAACGGGGATGAAGGCCCGCAGCGGGGCGAAGAAGCGGCTGATGAAGACCGCCCACCACCCCCAGCGCCGGAAGCCCAGGACCGATCGGGCATAGGTCCGGCGCCACCGGCTTGGCAGGTGGCGCCGGACCAGCCCTGGCCCCAGCCAGCGCGCGAGCAGGTAGCCGGAGGTATCGCCGAGCGCCGCGCCCAGCATGGCGCCGGCGAGAACCGGGAGTGCCGGCAGGACGTCAGCGGCGACGAGGGCCCCGACGCCCAGCAGAAGGGCCGAGCCGGGAATGAAGAAGCCGAGCAGCGGCAGGGATTCCAGAAAAGCGAGCAGGAACACCACCACCGCCGCCCAGTCCTGGCGGGCCTCGATCCAGGCCAGCGCGGGAAGGAGATGTTCCTGCATCCGTGCCGGCTATCGCGCCGCGGCGGCCCGGGGTCGATACCGCATCGACCGGATCGCGGAGAACAGCGACCAGGCCAGCAGGGCGAAGGTCAGGGCCAGGAAGCTGGCGCTGATCGGCCGCTCCAGGAAGACCATGGCATCGCCACGTGAGAGCAGCATCGCGCGGCGGACGTGCTCCTCCATCAACGGGCCGAGGATGAAGCCGAGCACCAGCGGCGCCGGCTCGAACTTCAGCAGCACCATGACATAGCCGACGATGCCGAAGATCATCACCAGCAGCACGTCGAAGGCGCTGTTGTTGACGCTGAAGACGCCGATGCAGATGAACAGCAGGATGGCGGGATAGAGGATGCCATAGGGAATGCGCAGCATGCGCACCCAGAGCCCGATCATCGGGATGTTCAGAACGACCAGCATGACATTGCCGATCCAGAAGCTGGCGATCAGGCCCCAGAACAGTTCCGGGTGCTCGGTGACGAGGCGAGGCCCGGGCTGGATGCCCTGGATGATCATCGCCCCCAGCATCAGCGCCATCACCGCGTCACCCGGGATGCCGAGCGTCAGGGTCGGGATGAAGGCGGTCTGCGCCGAGGCGTTGCTGGCGGATTCCGGCGCGCTGACGCCCTCCACCGCGCCCTGCCCGAAGCGCTCCGGCTTGCGGGCGATGCGCTTCTCCACCGCATAGGCGATGAAGGAGGCGATGGTGGTGCCGGCGCCGGGCAGGGTCCCGAAGAAGGAGCCGACACCGCTGCCCCGCAGCATGGCGCGCCAGGACTGCTTCACATCCGACTTCGTTGGCACCATGGAGCGGAGAGTGATCTTCTCCTGCTTCTGCTTGCTCACCTCGCGCATGCGCATGATGCTGGTGATGACCTCGGAGACACCGAAGAGGCCCATGGCCAGGGCGACCAGGCTGATGCCGTCGGCCAGCTGGGGGATGTCGAAGGTGAAGCGCTGCTGCCCGGTCTGCACGTCGGTGCCGACCATGCCGAGGGCCAGCCCCGCCAGCACCATGGCGATGCCCTTGGCCGGCGACCCCTGGGCCAGCGCGGCGGCGGCCACCAATCCCAGCAGCATCATCGAGAAGTAATCGGCCGGGCCGAAGGCGAGGGCGACGCCCGCCAGGGTCGGCGAGAAGGCGGTCAGGATCACGATGCCGATGGTGCTGCCGACGAAGGAGGCGATCGTGGTCATGAAGAGCGCGACGCCGGCGCGGCCCTGCTTGGCCATCGGATAGCCGTCCAGGCAGACCACCGCCGCGGCGGGCGTGCCGGGAAGGTTCATCAGGATGGAGGCGGTGGAGCCACCATACTGCGCGCCGTAGTAGATGCCGGCCAGCATGATGAGGGCGGCCGTGGGCGGCACGTAGAAGGTGAGCGGCAGGAGCATGGAGATCGTGGCCAGCGGCCCGATGCCCGGCAACACGCCGATGAAGGTGCCGAGAAAGACCCCCAGGAAGCAGTAGAGCAGGTTCTGGAGCGCGAAGGCCTCGCTGAAGCCCAGCGCCAGATTGGCGAACATATCCATCAGTAGGACCACCGGATGGCGGGAATGGGAATACCCAGGCCCTGGGTGAAGACCCCGACGGCAACGGCCGACAGGGCGGCGGCGAGGATGACGGTGGGCAGGATGCGGGACTGATTGTCCGCCACCGCCGCGGCCAGCGTCAGGGCCACGGTCGCGGGGATCAGCCCGAACCGCTCGACGATGAGCGCGAAGCACAGGATCGAGGCGCTGATCGTCAGGAATGGCCGCCACTCAGGCCGGGGCAGCTGGCCGGCGCGGAAAAGCCCGGGCAACAGCACCAGGATCCCGAAGAGCAGAACCAGCCCCCCGATGACCATGGGGAAGTAGCCAGGCCCCATGCGGCGCAGGCTGCCGATACTGTAGCCGGTGGAATAGAGCATGAACCAGGTGCCGCCGGCGATCAGCAGCAGCCCGCCGATGATATCCGTGTAATCGCGTGCGCTTCTCAAACGAACCCTCCCAGGGTGTTCTCGTGACAGTCAGCCCTTGAGTCCGAGCCGTTTCATCCGCTCCCAGAGGGTGGTGCGGGAGATGCCGAGCAACTGCGCGGCGTCGCCGACGCGGTTGCCGCTGCGGGTCAGCATCCGGCGGATGTGCTCCCGCTCGGCGGCATCCCGGGCCTCGGACAGGGAAAGGGGTGGGGCCTCGCGCGGCTGGCGCTCGGGGAAGAGATCCCCCGGCTGCAGGCGCGGCCCCTCGGACAGGACCATGGCGCGCTCGATGCGGTTGCGCAGCTCGCGCACATTGCCCGGCCATTCATGCGCCATCAGGGCGTCGAAGATCTCGGCGCCCATCTGCGGCTCCTCGCGGCCCAGCGCCGAGGCGAAGTGCTGCAGGAAATGCGCCGCGAGTTCGCCGAGATCCTCCGGCCGCTGCCGAAGGGGAGGCACGGTGAGCTCCACCACGGCGAGCCGGTAGTAGAGATCCTCCCGGAAGCGGCCCTCGGCCACACGGGCGCGCAGATCCGCGTTGCTGGCGGCGACGATCCGCGCCCCGAGCTTCTGCTCCTCCCGGCCACCCAGGCGGGTGAAGCGGCGCTCCTGCAGCAGGCGCAGCAGCTTGGCCTGGGAGGCCGGCCCCAGTTCGGCCACCTCGTCGAGGAAGAGGGTGCCGTCACCGGCCCGCTCCGCCATGCCGGGCTGGCGATCCAGGGCGCCGGTGAAGGCGCCTCGCTCATGGCCGAAGATCTGACTCTCCAGCAGGTCCGCCGGCAGCGCCGCGCAGTTCACCGCCATGAAGGGCGCCGCGGCGCGCGGGCCGGCCTCATGCAGGTGCCGCGCGGCGACCTCCTTGCCCGCGCCGCTCTCGCCGCCCAGCAGCACGGTCGTATCGACGCGGGCGAGCTTCAGCAGATGGCGGCGGAGCGTCTGCATGGCCGGCGAGCGCCAGCCCGCGCCGTCGCTGCGCGGTGCCTGGGGCGGCACCCAGCTCGCATAGCTGGCGAGCTTGTCGATCAGCAGCTGCGCCGGGAAGGGCTTCTCCACGTAGTCGTCCGCCCCGGCGCGCAACAACCGCACCGCCTGGGCCACGTCCCCGAAGGCGGTGACGACGATGATCGGCGTGCCGCCCAGCTCCGGCATCAGCCGGGTCAGCAGTTCCTCGCCATTGCCGTCGGGAAGGCGGATGTCGCAGACGATCAGGCTGGGGCGGTGGCGGCGGAGGATGGCCTCGCCCTCCCGCGCGCTGCGCGCCCAGCGTGTCTCCACGCCCTCCAGCGTCAGGCGTTGCTGGAGCGATTCACCAAGGACGGCATCGTCCTCGATCAGCACGACGGAACGGGGGGTGGCGGTCATGGCTCGTTCTCCTCCCGCGGCGGGATCCGGACGGTGATGCGGCTGCCGCGTTGCAGCGGCACGATGTCGATGCGCGCTCCCAGGGCGGCGGCCAGCTCCGCCGCGATGTCCAGGCCGAGGCCGCCGCCGTCCTGGCGGGCCTCGCCGCCCTCGCCGGCGCGTCCGGACAGCCGGCGCCCGGCCTCCTCGGGCAGGCCGCCGGCCTCGTCCTCGATCGAGAGAACCAGCGCCGCCGCCTCCTGCCGCACCTCCAAAAGCACCCGCCGGCCCGGCGGTGTCGCGGCCACGGCGTTCAGCAGCAGGTTCAGCAGAAGCTGGCGGAGGCGGAGAGCATCCGTCGGAAAGGCCGCGGGCAGATCGATCCGCCAGCCGAGCTGCACGCCGCCACGGCGGGCTTCCGGCATGATCAGGAGCTTGAGATCCTCGAGATCCTCCGCCGAGAGCGGGCGGCCGGTCTCTCCCTGGCGGTGCGTCGCCAGGGTGGTGCGCACCACCGCCTCGATCTGCCGCAGGCCACGCTCGACCAGATCGACAGCCCGTTCGCGTGGCGCCGGCGCCTCGCCGAACCGGCGTATGGTGTCGAGCGCCGTCAACATGCCGGCCAGGGGATTGCGGACCTCATGGGCCACGCTGGCCGCCAGGCGGCCCAGCACGGCGGCGCGTTCCCGTTCGGCCAGGCGGGTCGCCAGCTCCTCGCGCTCGCGCAGGCGGCGGACCATGAGGTTGAAGGCCGAGGCCAGCCGGCTGGCCTCGCTGTCCCGCGCGTTGAGCGGAAGGGAATCGAAGTGTCCGGCGGCCGCGCGGTCGAGCGCCGCCGTCACGGCCAGGAAGGGTCGCATCAGGTGGCGTGAGAAGAAGATGGCCAGCAGGGCGGCGACGGCGGCCAGCAGGAGATCGACCAGCATCAGGACAAGGGTCAGCCCCCGGCGCCGCTCGGCCTGCTCCGGAAAGGCGATCTGCGCGGCAACCAGGGCCACCACCTGCCCATCCTCCAGCAACTCCCTCTGGGCCCAGGCCATGTCGCCGCGCTCGTTAAGAGACCAGTGAACGCCGATCACGCCGTAGGCCATGGGCGGCTGGCCGATCGGCTGGCCGGCGCGGGCCAGCGTCAGGCCGTTCGGGTCGGCGACGACGATGGCAAGGTCGCTGACGCCACGCTGAAAGCCCATGCCGCGCTCCAGCGTGGCCTCCAGCGCGGCGAAGTCACCGGCCCGGAGCGGCGGCAGGGCGACGCCGGACAGGCTGTCGATATAGACATCCGCCAGCCGCTCCACCTCGCGGTCCAGCTCGCCTTCCATGACATGGATGGCCAGGTGGGTCGTACTGACCGAGGAGATGAAGACGACCAGCCCCACCAGCACGGGCAGGCGGACAGCGATGGTCCAGCGCCGGCGCGGTGAGGGAAGGGCGCGGGCGTCGTCCCGGGAAGGGGCGGGTCCGGTGGCGGGGGACTGCGGAGGACGCATGGCCATCATCACCCAGGCCGGCGCGAGCCATCCCGCTCTCGGGGAAGAGCGGCCGGGCAGGCGATGGCGGGGACAAGGCGACAGGCGCATGCCCGGCCTTCTGCAAGCGGCTTGCCAGTTGGGTTCGTCATCCTAGTCAATTGAAATTGCGAAAACTCTTTTCAAGCACATCATCGCGGCGTTCGGATCGGCGATCATGGGCCCTGTCCGCCGTTCGGAATTCCGAACCGGCGTCCCGATGGGCGCCCCGATGGGCGCCCCGGATTGGCGCCCGCCCTCGCAAGGCGCATCATGGCGGCCCGCAGAAGCGAGGAGGTGGTTGTGACAGCAGCGGAAGAACTGGGAGCTTTGCTGGACTCCACCGCACCGGAAGTGTCCGGAGAGCAGGCCGAAGCCCTGGTGGCGCGCTTCTATGGCCTCGAAGCCGAGGCCCGGCCCCTCAGTGGTGAAAGGGACCGCAACTTCCATCTTCGGGACAGGGCGGGCGCCGAGTACGTGTTGCGTGTCATCCACCCCGCCGAGGATCCCGGCGTCTCCGATTTCCAGAGCCGTGCCTTGCTGCATCTCGCGCAAGCGGCGCCGGACCTGCCGGTGCCCCGCCTGCACAGGCCGCTCTCGGGAGCTGCCGCCGAGGCGCTGTGGGAGGAGGAAGGAGCGCCGCCGCGCCGATTGCGGCTGCTGGATTACCTGCCCGGCCGCCCCCTGCACCTGGCGCCACCGGGCGCCGCGCAGCGACGCGCCATCGGCGAATGCCTGGCCCGGCTGGACCTGGGCCTCGGCGGCTTTCGTCACCCGTCGGAAAGCCATCCGCTGATGTGGGACATCCAGCGGGCCGCGCGCCTGCGTCCGCTGATCCGGCACCTGCCGCAGATCGGCGATCGCGGCCTGGCCGCGGCCATGCTCGACCGCTTCGAGCAGCGCGCGCTGCCGCGGCTGCCACGGCTGCGGGCACAGGTCATCCACAACGACTTCAACCCGCACAACATCCTGACCGAGGAGCGGGCGGACGACCGCATCGCGGGGATCATCGACTTCGGCGACATGGTCCGGGCGCCGCTGGTGCAGGACCTGGCCACGGCGGCCGCCTATCAGATCACGTCGGAAGGCCATCCCCTGGAGGCGCCGGCCCAGCTCGCCGCCGCCTATCATGCCCTCCTGCCGCTGGTGCCGGAGGAGATCGACGTGCTGCCCGACCTGATCGCCACGCGGCTGGTGGTTTCGGTGGCGATCAGCGGCTGGCGCGCCACGCGGCAGCCCGCCAATGCCGACTACATCCTGCGCAACTACGCGCGAAGCCTCTCCGGCCTGCGTCGCCTGGGCGCCCTGCCGCCGGACGAGGCACGGCTCTATCTCCGCGAAAGGCTGGACACCCCATGAGCATGATCAATGCCTATGACGCGCGCGCCTCGAACAGCATCCCCGCGCGGGAGAAGGAGATGATCGCGCGGCGGGAGCGCCTGCTCGGCCCGGCCTACAGGCTGTTCTACGCCAATCCGGTGCATCTGGTCCGCGGCGAGGGGGTCTGGCTCTATGATCCCGACGGCAATGCCTATCTCGACGTCTACAACAACGTGGCCAGCGTCGGGCATTGCCACCCGCATGTCGTGGCGGCGCTGACCCGGCAGGCGGCGACGCTGAACACGCACACCCGGTACCTGAACGACGGCATCCTGGAATACGCCGACAGGCTGCTCGGCCACTTCCCGCCGGAACTGTCGCAGGTCATGTTCACCTGCACCGGCAGCGAGGCGAACGACCTCGCCTATCGCGTGGCGCGCAGCTTTACCGGCGGCACCGGCTTCATCGTCACCGAGCTGGCCTATCATGGTGTGACGGTGGCGATCTCCGAGATGTCGCCCTCGCTCGGCAAGAGCATCACCCTCGGCGCCAATGTCCGGACCGTTCCGGCGCCGGATCTCTACCGTTCTTCCGGGCAGGATGTGGGCGAGGCGCTCGCCGCCCATGTCCGGGCCGCCATCGCGGACATGCGCGCCCATGGCATCACCCCGGCGGCGCTGCTGGTGGATACGATCTTCTCCAGCGACGGCGTTTTCGCCGAGCCCGCCGGTTTTCTGGCGCCGGCCGTCGCCGCGATCCGTGAGGCCGGGGGGCTGTTCATCGCCGACGAGGTCCAGCCCGGCTTCGGCCGCACCGGCACCGGCATGTGGGGCTTCCAGCGCCACGGCCTGGTTCCCGATCTCGTCACCATGGGCAAGCCCATGGGCAATGGCCACCCGATCGCCGCCATGGTGGCAAGGCCCGAGGTGCTGCGCCGCTTCGGTGAGCAGACACGCTATTTCAACACCTTCGGCGGTAATCCCGTCTCCTGCGCGGTCGGCCAGGCCGTGCTGGAGGTCATCGAGGCGGAGGGGCTGGTCGAGAATGCCGGCCGCACCGGCGCCTTCCTCCAGGATGGCCTGCGGCAACTGGCCCGGCGCCACGCGCTGATCGGCGATGTCCGCGGGGCGGGCCTCTTCGTCGGCGTCGAATTGGTCAGCGACCGCGATCGCAAGACCCCCGCCACGGCCGAGACGGCGCGGCTGGTGAACGCCCTGCGAGAGCGGCGCGTGCTGATCAGCGCCGCCGGCCCGGCCGCGAACGTGCTCAAGATCCGCCCCCCCTTGGTCTTCCGGCAGGACCATGCGGAGCGCTTCCTGGAGGCGGTCGATGCGGCGCTGGGGGAGGTGACAGCGGGCTGAGGCCGGGAAAGGGGCGACGAGCGATCCTTGCCCAGTTTATGGTTTGTTCACATGTGATCGAAGGCCGGGCAGTTCGTGCTTGCCTTCATGTTCCCTCTATGTTCGCATCAGCCCATGCCGATGCCGTTCCTCTCTCCCGCCGCTCCGCTCACCAGGAACCGCCGGTGGTCCCCCACCGGCGTCTCCCCGTCCTGGCATGTCCGGCGGCGAAGAGCCGGGCCGCCCGGCATGGCGCGGACAGGGTGGCGAACCCTGTCCGCGTCCTTCCCGGCGCCACGCTGGCGCGGCTTGGCGCTGGCGCGGGAGATCATGCTGGGCACCGTTCTCGGAATGACGGCGGGCTGGTTCGCCGCCGGCCTGGCCATCTGGCTGCTGTAGGGCGCCGTGGCTCAGACGGAAAGGTAGCGGGCGCGCAGGCCGGTATCGGCCATGATCTCGCGCATCGGGCCTTCGTGGCGGATATGTCCCGTCTCCAGGATATAGGCCCTGTCGGCGACGGCCCCGGCAAAGGCCAGGTTCTGCTCCGAGAGCAGGATCGAAAGCCCCTCAGCCTTCAGGGCCTGCAGCGTGGCGGCGATGCGCTCCACCACCACGGGGGCCAGTCCTTCCGAGGGCTCGTCCAGCAGGAGCAGGCTCGGATTGCCCATCAGGGTGCGGGCGATGGTGAGCATCTGTTGTTCCCCGCCGCTCATCCGGCCGCCAGGGCGGTGGCGCAGGGCCGCCAGGCTCGGGAAAAGCTCGAAAAGCCGCTCCACGGTCCAGGGCCGCAGGCCCGGCGCGGCGGGCCTGCGCCCGACCTCCAGATTCTCCAGCACCGTCAGTTCCGCGAAGATGCGGCGCTCCTCGGGCACGTAGCCTAGGCCGGACCGGGCGATGGCATGGGGGGGCTTCCCGGCCAGCTCCTGCCCCCGGAAGCGGACCCGGCCGGTGCTGGGGCGGAGCAGGCCCATGACGGCCTTCAGGCTGGTGCTCTTGCCGGCGCCGTTACGGCCGAGCAGGCAGACCACCTCGCCCTCGCCGACGTGGAAGGACAGCCCGTGCAGGATATGGGCCCGCCCGTAATGGGCGTGGAGTTGCGCGACCTCCAGCATCAGCCGAGGCCTTGCCCCAGATAGACGTCCCGCACCAGCGGGTCCCGGCGCACGGCCTCGGGCGGCCCCTCGGCGATCAGCCGGCCACGATCCAGGACCAGCAGGCGATCGGCATGGGCGAAGACCACATCCATGTCGTGCTCTGTGAACAGGACGGCGATCCCGGATCGGCGCGCGACCCCGACCATCTGCGCCATCATCTCCAGCCGGTCGGCGGGTGCCATGCCGGCGGTGGGTTCGTCCATCAGCAGAAGGCTCGGCGCATGCGCCAGCGCCATGGCCAGCTCGAGCCGCTTGAGGTCGCCATAGGCGAGGATGCCGCTGATCCGCCCGGCCTGCCCGGCCATGCCGACACGCTCCAGCAGCGCCAGAGCCTCCTGCCCGAACAGATCGGAGGCCGGCCGCCAGAACCGGAACAGCCGCCGGTGGTGCGAGAGCAGCACCAGCCGCACATTGTCCAGCACGCTCATGGAGGCGAAGGTCGCGGTGACCTGGAAGGTGCGGCCGACGCCGAGGCGCCAGATCCGCCGCGGCGGCAGCCCCGTGACATCCTGGCCCCGCAGCAGCACCCGCCCGCCATCCGGGCGGATCTGGCCGTTCAGCATGTTGAAGCAGGTGGACTTGCCCGCGCCATTGGGCCCGATCAGCGCCAGGATCTCGCCCGGCGCGAGGGCGAAGGACACACCGTCCACGGCCTGGATACCGCCCCAGCGCTTGGTCAGCCCGGCCGCCTCCAGCACCGGCCTCATGCCCTTGGCTCCGGCCGCGCGATCGCGCCCGCCAGGCCGCGCGGAAAGAACAGCACCAGGGCCAGGATGACGAGCCCCAGCAGCAGGCGCCACAGATCGGTGACGCGGGCCAGCTGGTCCTGCAGGCCGATATAGGCGACGGCCCCCAGGATCGGCCCACTGAGGGTCTGCACACCGCCGAGCAGCACCATGACGAGGGCGTCGACACTGCGCGGGATGCCCAGGAACGAGGGGAAGACGCTCCCCTTGCCATAGGCGAAGACCGCTCCGGCCAGCCCGGCCATGGCCGCCGCGAGGGCGAAACCCAGCCAGCGGAGGCGGAAGCCGTCGAGGCCGACGGCCTCCGCGCGCAGGGGCGAGTCCCGTTGCGCGCGCAGGGCCAGGCCGAAGGGCGCGCGGATCGCGCGGCGCAGGAGCCAGGTCCCGAGGCCGCAGAGGAGCAGGGCGAGATACCAGAAGCTCAGCCGGTCCTTGGCCCAGTCACTGGGCCAGACGCCCAGGATGCCGTTGTCGCCCCCCGTCACCTCGACCCATTGGAAGGCGATGCTCCAGGCGATCTGCGCCAGGGCCAGGGTGAGCATGGCGGCATAGACCCCGCTGAGCCGCACGCAGAGCCAGCCGAAGAGCAGCCCGACCAGCCCGGCGGCGAAGGGCGCCAGGGCGAGGCCGACCTCCATCGGCGCGCCCATGTGCCGCGCCAGCAGGGCCGCCGCGTAGGCGCCAGCGCCGAAATAGGCCGCATGTCCGAAGCTCGCCATGCCCCCCGGGCCCATGATGAAGTGCAGGCTGGCGGCGAAGAGGATGAAGACGGCGAAGTCGGTGAGCAGGATGCGGGCGTAGTCGCCGAGAAAGGGAGGCAGCAGCAGCAGGACCACGGCGGCGGGGAGTGTCACCAGGACCCGCTGCCGCCTGCCAGAGGGCGGGGGAAGCGGCGCGGCCATTGGCGCGGCGGGCTGGAGGCCGGAGGGCCGCCTGCCCAGCAGGCCATAGGGGCGCAGGACCAGCACGGCCGCCATCACCAGGAAGACCAGCACAAGGGTGATGCGCGGAAAGGCCAGGATGCCGAAGGCGTGCAGTTCGCCGATCAGCAGCGCGGCCAGGAAGGCGCCGGGCAGGCTGCCCAGCCCACCGACGACGACGACCACGAAAGCCTCGACGATGATGGCCATGTCCATGTGCAGGGTCACGGCCTCGCGCGGCAGTTGCAGCGCGCCGGCCAGCCCGGCCAGGGCCGCGCCCAGGAAGAACACACCTGTGAAGAGCCGGCGCTGATCGACACCCAGCGCCGCCACCATCTCGCGGTCCTGCGTCGCCGCGCGCAGCAGGATGCCGAAGCGCGTCCGGTGCAGGAGCAGCCAGAGCAGGCCGAGCACCACCGGTCCGACGACGATCATGAAAAGCTCATAGCGAGGAAAGCGCAGGCCGAGGATCTCCACCGCGCCCCGCAGCAGCGGCGCGCGCGGGCCGAACTTGTCCTCCGCGCCCCAGAGCAGCAGCGCGAGGTCCTGCACCACTAGGACAAGGGCGAAGGTCGCCAGCAACTGGAACAGCTCCGGCGCCTGATAGACGCGGCGCAGGACCAGCACCTCCGCCGCGGCGCCGATCACCCCGACCGCCAGGGCGGCCAGCAGCACCGCGCCCCAGAAGCCCCAGAAGCCGCCCCATTCGGCCAGCGGACCCTGGCTGGTCAGCGTCCAGGCCAGGTAGGCGCCGAGCATGTAGAAGCTGCCATGGGCGAAGTTCACGATCCGGCTGACGCCGAAGATGATCGTGAGCCCGGCCGAGACCAGGAAGAGCGATGAGGCGCTGGCCAGGCCGTTCAGCGCCTGGAGGGCCAGGGCTTCCACCGCGCCGCTACCCCTGTGGGCGCCAGGCCTTCACCTGCTCGTCATCCGGCAGGTAGCGGGCGCCGTCGGCATAGTGCCAGTCCACCATCTTGCCGCGCCGCCCCTCCAGCTTGGTGCGGCCGACGAAGGCACCCAGCGTGGCCTGATGGTCCAGCGCGCGGAACTCCACCTCGCCCGTGCCATAGCCGGTCTGGTAGCGGATGCCCCGGAACGCCTCGACCATGGCCTCCGTCTCGGTGCCGCCGGCCTTCCGCAGCATGGCGGCGATGGCCTGGACCGTATCGTAGCCGACGATCGACCCGCAGCGGGGAAGATCGCCGAACCGGGCGCGATAGGCCTCGCGCAGGGCGACATGGACCGGATTGTCGAGGTCGTCCCGCGGATAGCCGGTGACGATCCATCCGTCCGGGCATTCCTCGCCCAGCGGCTCGAGATACTCGGGCTCGCCGCTGAGCATGGAGGCCACGCTCCGCCCTTCGAAAAGGCCGCGGGTGTTGCCCTGGCGAACGAAGTTCAGCAGGTCGGTGGAGAAGGTGACGTTGAAGATGCCCTCCGGCCGCATCCGCTCCAGGGCCTGCACGGTCGAGCCGGCCTCGATGCGGCCGAGCGCCGGGAACTGCTCGCCGACGAACTCCACATCCGGCCGCTTCCGGGACAGCAACTCGCGGAACCAGCGGACCGCGGATTGCCCGTACTCGTAGTTGGGCGCGATGGTCGCCCAGCGCCTGATCGGAAGCTTGGCCGCTTCCTCCACCAGCATGGCGGCCTGCATATAGGTGCTGGGCCGCAGCCGGAATGTGTAGCGGTTGCCCTTCGACCAGACGAGGGCATCGGTCAGGGGCTCGCTCGCGGCATAGAGCGTCTTGTTCTGCAGGGCGAAATCCGCGAGGGCCAGCCCGACATTGGAAAGATAGCCGCCCGCCAGCAGCGCCACCCGCTCGGAACTCACCAACTCGCCAGCCATGCGCACGGCGTCCTCCGGCTTGCCGGCATCGTCGCGGAACACGGTCTCCAGCGGGCGGCCATGGATGCCGCCATTGGCATTGACCTGTTCCTGCGCCAGCAGCCAGCCATTGCGATAGGGGCCGAGGAAGGCCGGCTGGGCGGTATAGGAATTGATCTCGCCGATACGGATGGCGGCGGTCTGCGCGCGAAGGATGCCGGGAGAGGCCAGGCCTCCCAGCGCCATGGCCGCCAGGAGCGGCCGGCGGGGGACGGCGACCCCTGACCGGGGCGTGCGGGCGGTGAAACGGTGCATGATCTCCATTCCTCTGGACAGTCGCCGGTATCTGGCGCTTCTGCTCTCGATGTCCGCGATGGATGCCCGCACGCGGGCATCGCGATCTCTCTCTCTTAGGCTACCGGAGGATCTTTCATCCCGAGACGTCCCGGAACCGCGGCGAGGCTGGGCTCGCCCGCATTGGCGAAGGCGACCCGCAGGTGTCGTGACTGGCCAGGTCCGAAGAAAGGGCCGGGGAGCGTCAGCAGGCCTCGTTCGGCAGCCAGCGTCTCGGCCACGGCCATGGCGTCCGGGCCGTGTTCTGGCAGGCGGAGATAGGCGAAGTAGGCGCCCTGCGCATCGATGCGCCAGTCCGGGAGGCCCGCCATGGCCTGGCGGAAGGCTTCCGCGCGGTGGGCCATCAGGCGCCGGTTGCCCGCGCGCCAATCGGTCAGCGCCGGCACGGCCCAGCTGAGCGCGGACTGCGCGGCACGCGGCGCGCAGATCTGGAAGGTGTCGAGCAGCTTCAGGAGCTGCTCCCGGAAGGCGCCCCCGCCGACAATCGCCCCCACCCGATGTCCCGGAATGCAATAGGATTTGGCGAAGGAATAGAGATGCACCATCCCATCCTGCCAGTCGGGGTCATGGAACAGCGCATGCGGTGCGGCGCCGGAGGGCAGAAAGTCCCGATAGGTCTCGTCGATCACCAGCCAGATGCCCCGCCTCCGGCACATTCCCGCGATGCGCGCGATGATCTCCGGCGGATACACGGCGCCCGTGGGATTGTTCGGCGAGACCAGCACCACGGCACGCGTCCGCGGCGTCAGCGCGGCCTCCAGCCGTTCGGAATCGGGCACGAAGCCATCCTCGGCCCGTGTCTCGAAAGGCTGCGCGGCGATGCCGAGGAGTTCCAGGGCCATCCGGTGATTGAAGTACCAGGGTGTCGGGAGCATCACCGCCTCGCCGGTGCCGGCCAGGACGGTCATGACCATGGTGAAGGCGAGGTTGCAGCCCGCGGTGATGGCGACGGAGCCGGCCCCGAGGGGGGCGCCGTAGAAGCGGGACAGATCCTCCGCCAGAGCCTCCCGCAAGGCCGGCTCCCCGTCGATCGGGCCGTAGCCTGCGAAGGTGGCGTCGCCAGCGGCGTGGGCCAGCCGCTCCAACAGGGCATCGGGAGGCGGATAGCCCGGCACCGCCTGAGTCAGGTCGATGGCGGGGCCGGCGCCGCCGGAATAGCGCGCGGCCCAGGAGCGGGCTGCGGGAATAGGCGGCGCTGCGGTGGCGCCGACGCGCGGCGACAGGCTTGGGCTTGGCATGGTCCGTCTAGAGTGTCACGGCCCCGGCCTTCCGCAAACCCGCCCCGAGCGCTTCCCGGCGATCAATCCGCGTCGGCGAGAGGGCGCCCCAGCGCATGCCGCCAGTGCTGCCAGAGCAGCCGCGCCGCCAGGGAACGCCAGGGCGTCCATTCCCCGGAGAGAACCAGCAACTGCCTGGAGGCGGGACGGTCCGGGAGGCCCCTGAGGTGCTGAAGGCTGGCCGCCAGGGCGACATCTCCGTAGGGGAAGATGTCCGCCCGCTGCTCGGCGAACAGCAGGTAGACCTGCGCCGTCCATGGTCCCAGACCGCGTTGCGCCGCGAGATGAGCCAGCGCCACGTCATCCGCCATGGCCGGAAGGGCATCCAGACGCAGGCTGCCGGACAGGCAGGCAGCCGCCAGGCTGCGCAGGTGCGCCACCTTGTTGCGCGACAATCCGGCGGCGCGCAGCTGCTCGTCATTCAGTTGGAGAGAGCCTTCCGGGTCCAGGGACTTCGGGAGTGCCGCGTAGCGGCACCAGATGGCGCCGGCGGCCCTGTGGCTGATCTGCTGCCCGAAAAGGGTGCGCACGAGGCCGGCGAAGCCCCGCGGGCGCGTTCGCCAGACCAGTGGCCCTGCTTCGGCCTCGACTCGCAGGAAGGCGGGATCCCGGCGGCACAGCTCGGCGATGCCGCTCCGCGCCCAGGGCGGAATCGGGGTCACACTCATGGCATCCCTCCGATGGATGACAGCCGGCGCCTGGGAATACGCATCCCGCCGACGAAGTGAAACGAAGCGCAACAGAGCGCCGGCCGGAAAAAGCCTGTAACATGACAGCCAGGCAGCGTTGCCATATCACGGTTATGGTCGAAGTCATGGAACCGCCTCCGCATATCCTGGTCGTCGATGACGATCGGGAGATCCGCGACCTCCTCTCGAAGTTCCTCGAGCGGCAGTCCTGCCGTGTGACCGCCGCCCGCGATGCCCGGGAAGCCCGCCGGCTCTGGCCGCTCGGGCGGTACCATCTGGTGGTGCTGGACCTGATGCTGCCGGGCGAATCAGGTCTCGACTTCGCGCGCTGGCTGCGAAGCCAGAGCGATGTTCCGATCGTCATGCTGACGGCGATGAGCGAGGAGACGGACCGCATTGTCGGCCTCGAGCTCGGCGCCGACGATTATGTGGCCAAGCCGTTCAATCCGCGCGAACTGCTGGCGCGCATCCGGGCCGTGTTGCGCCGCGCCAGCGGCGAGGGCCTGGGGCAGCAGGAGCCGCCGGCCAAGGCCATCCGCTTCGCCGGCTGGACCCTGGAACCGGCGCGCCGCCGCCTGCTGAACCAGGACGGCGTGGAAGTCTCGTTGACCGGTGGCGAGTACGAGCTGCTGATGGTCCTGGTGGAGCGGCCGAACCGGGTGCTCACCCGCGATATGCTGATGGACCTGCTGCGCGGTCGTCAGGCAGGGCCGTTCGACCGCGCCATCGATGTCGCCGTCTCGCGGCTCCGCCGGAAGCTGGAGGATGACGGACGCAATCCGAGCCTGATCAAGACCGTGCGCGGTGGCGGATATGTCCTGGCGGCGACCGTCGAGAAGCTGGGCGACCGCGGGATGGAGAACAGCCCGGCGCCGACGGGCGATCTGGACATGGCCCGTTGATCCGGCCCCGCCCCGGACCTGCGAGTCCCGGCTCCGAGAGTCCGGGGTGATCCGCCGTCTGCTGCCCCGCAGCCTGGCGGGCCGGACCGCCTTCTTCCTGACGCTGGCCCTGATGGCGGTGCAGGCGGCCGGCCTGACGATCCATGCCCTCGATCGCGTCGATCTTCAGCGTTTCGCGCTGTCGCGGGAGATCACCGCGCGGGCCGGGGGTGCCTGGAGGGCGGCGATGCTGTCGCCGCCGATGCTGCGCGAGGCCGTGCTCAGCGATCTGGACCTGCCCGTGGGCCTTCAGGTCGAGCTTTCGGCCATGCCGGCCGTTCGGCTGGGGATGCCCCGCCCTTCGGCCGCCTCCCTGGAACTGTTCCAGCCGCAGTTCATCATCGGCGCCGCCCGTGTCACCCGCCCCGTGGATGTGAAGGTGGCGGGGGGCAGCCGGCCCGGCAGCCTTCTGCTCTCCCTGCAACTGCCGGACGGGCCCTGGCTCAATCTTCGCATGGCCGTTCCGCCGCCCCGGCCCTGGCATTCGCAAACCTTCCTGGTCGCCTTCTTCCTGATGACCGGCGCCGCGCTGGCCCTGATCCTGATCGCCACGCGCCGCCTGACCCGCCCTGTCTCGGCGCTGGCGCGGGCCGCCGAGGCCCTCGGCCGCGACGTGAACGCGCCGCCCCTCCCGGAGGAGGGGCCGCTGGAGGTGGCCACCGCGGCGCGCGCCTTCAACACCATGGCCGAGCGGATCCGCCGCTTCGTCAGCGACCGGACCCAGATGCTGGCCGCCATGGGGCATGATCTGCGGACCCCGATCACCCGGCTCCGGCTGCGGGCGGAGTTCCTGGAGGATGACGAGCAGCGCCGGAAGATGCTGGCCGACCTGGACGAGATGGAATCCATGGTCAACGAAACCCTGGCCTTCGCGAGGGACGAGGCCACGGCCGAGCCCTCGGTGCCGCTCGATCTCGCGGCGCTCTGCCGCACCGTGCTCGACGAGGCCGCCGACGCCAGGCCGGAACTGCCGCCCGAGGCCATCCGCTACGAAGGGCCCGAGCGCCTGCGGATCCGCGGCCGGCCGATCGCCCTCAAGCGCGCTCTCGCCAATCTTGTCGGAAATGCGCTGAACTACGGAGCGACGGCTTGCATCCGGCTTGAGGCGCCAAGTGAGACCGGAACCCTCCATCTCCGCGTCGAGGACGAGGGGCCCGGCATTCCGCCCGAATCGCTGGAGGCGGTGTTCCAGCCGTTCCGCCGGTTGGAGGTGAGCCGGAACCGGGAGACCGGTGGCACAGGCCTCGGCCTGCCCATCGCGCGCAATATCCTCCGCGCCCACGGCGGCGACGTGGTGCTCAGCAACCGCGCCACGGGCGGCATCACCGCCCTGGTGACATTGCCGGCCTGACACTCTAGGGAAGGGGCGGGAAGGGCAGTACCCGAGGCTTGGTCATGTGGTCGGCAATGCCCGGCGCACGATGATAATCCTTCTGCCAACCCTTCGCCCGCTCGGGGCTGCCTTCCTCGTGAAGCGCCTCGTTGAAGGCGCGGCGGCCCTGCCGCCATCCTCGATGAGCCGCCTCCAGCGCGGCGTCCTCGGTGATGGGGCGGCTTTGCGGCTGGTGCCGGCCGATCAGCCCACGATCGAGCGGGAAGAAGAAGCAGATCGCCTCACCGGCCTCGAAGCGGATGACATGGTCAGGCCGGGTGAAACGCCAGTTCATGGTGAAGGTCATCGGTGCCCAGTCGGTCTCGACCAGCCCCGACAATGGCATGATGCCATCCTTCGGGCTGTTTGGAGGCCCCGACACCCAGAGGCCGATCCCAGGCTCCGTGCGCAGCAGGGCATCGATGGGAAAGGTGAGGATGCCCGAACCGAAATGGCTCATCGGCCGGATGGCGCCACCGCCCAGCGGGCGAATGACGATGTCGGTCTTGCGGCTTCCGCCATTCCACCACGCCTCGAAGGCCGTGTCGCCGATGACCTCCCAGCCATGGGCATTGGCCACGGTCATGGGCAGGCAGCGGTAGGCGAAGCCATTCGGGGTCTCGTCCATCCAGCCCCGCCGGGCGGAGGCGGGGCGCAGGCCCGGGAGGGCGGGGCCTGTCTGGTAGGCGATGAGCCTGCGGGGCATCTCGTTCACGGACATGCCCGCAGGATGGATCGCCCCGGCTTAAGATCCGGTATCCCTGTGCCGTCTCAGCCCTCGTCGCCCGCCGCCGCCAGCATGCGGGAGACGGATTCCGCGCGGCCCAGCGCGAGGAGCACCGCGTCGATGGGCGGAGACTGCGTGCTGCCGGTCAGCGCCGCGCGCAGCGGCTGCGCCACGGCGCCGAGCTTGAGGCCCTTCACCTCGGCATAGTCCCGCAGCCACTTGTCCAGGTCGGCGCGCTCCCAGGGCGCATCGGTGAGGAAGATCGCGAGATCCTTCAGCCGCGCCTTCGCCTCGTCGGTCAGCAATGCCGCGGCCTTGGCTTCCATCGTCAGCGGCTGGCTGGCGACGGCGAAGGCCGCCATGTCGGCCGCCTCGACCAGGGTGCGGGCGCGCGGGAGGATATCGGGCATCAGCAGGCGGACGCGCTCGGCGCCTTCGGTGCCGAAGCTGATCGAGGGCCGGTGCGCGAGGATCTCCAGCACCTTGCCGGCCACGGCCCCGGCGTCCATCTGCCGCAGATACTGGGCGTTCAGATGCGTCAGCTTGGCATAGTCCATCCGGCTCGGCGCGCGGCCGACATCCTTCAGGTCGAAGAGCGCGATGGCCCGTTCCCGGGGCACGAACTCCTCGTCGCCATGGCCCCATCCCAGGCGCAGCAGGTAGTTGCAGACCGCCTCCGGCAGGAAGCCCTGATCCCGGAACTCCAGCGCCCCCACGGCGCCATGCCGCTTGGACAGCTTGGCGCCATCGGCGCCATGGATCAGCGGAATATGGGCGAAGTGCGGCCGGCGCCAGCCCATGGCGTCATAGACCATGACCTGGCGGAAGGTATTGGTCAGGTGGTCGTCACCCCGGATGACATGGGTGATGTCCATGTCATGGTCGTCGACGACGACGGCGTGCAGATAGGTCGGCGTTCCGTCGGAGCGCAGGATGATCATGTCATCCAGCTCGCTGTTCTGCACCCGGACCTCGCCCTGGACCAGGTCCTGGATCACCGTCTCGCCCTCGCGCGGCGCCTTGACGCGAATGACGGGCCGGACGCCGGCCGGCGCCTCGGCCGGGTCGCGGTCGCGCCAGCGGCCATCATAGCGAGGCGGGCGGCCCTCGGCGGCGGCCTTCTCCCGCATCTGCGCCAGCTCCTCCGGCGTGCAGAAGCACTGATAGGCCTTGCCGGCCGCCAGCAGCATGCGCGCCACCTCGGCATGCCGGGCTTCCCGCGCGGTCTGCATCACGGGAGGCTCGTCGGGCTGCAGGCCCAGCCAGTCCAGGCTCTCCAGGATCTGCCGGACGGCCTCCGGGGTGGAGCGCTGACGATCCGTGTCCTCGATGCGCAAGAGGTACTGGCCGCCGTGATGGCGGGCAAAGAGGAAGTTGAAGAGAGCGGTGCGGGCTCCCCCGATGTGCAGATACCCGGTCGGGGAAGGGGCGAAACGGGTGCGTACGGTCATGGCTCGGTCAATTCCTTCAGGCCGTCCTTCTAGCACCGCCGCCTTCCGCTGTAGAGTGCGCGCCATGGTTGAAGAATGGCGCTAGATCTTAATCCCGAAATCCTGCCCGGCCCGGACTCCGATCGGCTCCGGCCAGGCCTGCTCGCGCGCGGGATGAACATGCTCGCCGTCATCCTTCAGCAGGAGTGGCGCGCCTTCCCCCTCTGGCTGCCGGTGGGCATGGGGGCCGGTATCGTCGGCTATTTCGCGCGGTCCACGGAGCCCGCGCGGGCCGTTCTCCTGCTGCCGCCCCTTGTGGCGCTTCTCCTGCTTGCCCTCCGGCGGCATCCGGCCTGGGCATGGCCCGCCGCCCTGGGTCTCATGATCACCACGGGCTATGCCGTCCCGGCCTGGCACGCCAGCGCGCTTCCGGCGCCCCTCACGCTCCCCGGCAGGGCGGTCATCGTCACGGGCAGTGTCGAGACCGTGCAGACCCTGCCGCAAGGACTTCGTATCACCCTCTCCGGCGTGATGCTGGATGAAGGGCCAGGGACCCTGCCGCGCGACATCCGCCTGCGGCTGCGGAAGGACGATCCCCTCCACCCCTCCCCAGGGGACCGGCTGCGGGTGCGGGCCCTGCTGCGCGCCCCTTCCGCCCCCGCCTATCCGGGGGCCTGGGACTTCCAGCGCGACGCCTACTTCTCGGGCCTGGGCGGCTCGGGCTTCGCCATCGGTTCGGCGGAGCGGCTGCAGGAGGCGGATCGGGCACCGGTCTTCGCCACCCTGCGGGCCAGCATGGAGCAGCGGGTGGCCACCGCCTTGCCGGGGTCCGTGGGCGCCATCGCGGCGGCCCTGATCACGGGAGGACAGAGCGCCATCGCACCGGATGCCATGGCGGCGATGCGGGACTCCGGTCTGGCCCATCTGCTGTCGGTGTCGGGCCTGCACATCGCCATTGTGATGGGGCTGGGATTCGGCGTGGCCCGCTGTGCCATCGCGTTCTGGCCCTGGCTCGCGCTGCGCCATGACGGCAGGCTGCTGGCGGCGCCGGCCGCCCTCCTGCTGGGCCTGGGCTATCTGGCCCTGACGGGGTTCCAGGTTCCGATGCAGCGCAGCTTCGCCTCGGCGGCCCTGATGACGCTGGCCGTCCTGCTGGGCCGCCGCGTCTTCTCCATGCGGGCCCTGGCGCTCGGGGCCGTGGCGGTGATGCTGATCCAGCCGGCGGCCGTGCTGGGCCCCTCCTTCCAGATGAGCTTCGCCGCGGTCATGGCCCTGGTCGCGGGTGCGGAAGCGACGGCCGGCTGGATGACCCGCTGGCGACGCAGCGCCGAATGGTGGCGACGACCCCTTCTGATTCTCATGGGCTCGGTGCTGACCTCGGTTCTGGCGACGCTGGCCACGCTGCCCTTCGGCCTGTTCCATTTCGGCCGCATCCAGCTCTATGGCGTCGTCGCCAACATGCTCGCCGTGCCGGTGACCTCCTTTCTCATCATGCCCGCCGCCCTGGCCGCGGCCGCGCTGATGCCGCTGCATCTCGAAAGCTGGCCGCTGGCGGTGATGGGATGGGGCGTGGAGGTCGTGCTGTGGGTCGCGCGCACGGTCGCCAGCTGGCCAGGCGCGGCTCTCCTGGCCCGCCCCATGCCGGCCTGGGCCCTGGCCCTGACGAGTTTCGGCATGATCTGGTTGTGCCTGTGGCGGAGCGGCTGGCGCTGCCTTGGCCTTCCGCTGATCGCCACCGGCCTGTGCGCTTCCTTCTGGACCGCGCCGCCGGACGTGCTGGTTTCCGCCGATGCCCGCCTCATCGCCTTTCGTACCGATGGAGCCGTCGTCCTGCACCGTGCCAGCGGGGCGTCGAATTTCATCCGTGACAGCTGGCTTCGGGGCTGGGGAGAGGACGAAGCCGAGCCCTATTCCGACAAAACCGCCGGTGATGACGCGCTCCTGCCATGCGCCGGCCTGATCTGCCGGTTTCAGCCGCGGGAAGGAAGCAGGGCGGCGTTGCTGCTGAAGCCGGCCCGGACCCGCCGTGGCGAGACGGCGCCGCCGGTGACAGCCGCTCCGGCTTGCGGCCAGGAGGCGGCCGTACTGATCTCCCCCGAGCCCATCCGGGGCCGCTGCGAGGGCATTCCGGTCGTCGACCGCTTCAGCGTCTGGCGCAACGGATCGCACGCCATCTGGCTGGAGCCTGGTGGAGCGCGCATCCTCTCGGACCGTGAATGGCGCGGCGACCGCCCCTGGGTTCCCAGGCCGCCTCGCCCGGCCTGGGAACGGCGCCAGGAGAACAAGCCCCTGGGCGTCAGTAGCGCCGAAGCAGACCGATCAGGCGCCCCTGGACCTTGACCCGGTCGGGTCCGAAGATACGGGTCTCGTAGCGCGGATTGGCGGCTTCGAGCGCGATCGAGTTGCCCTTGCGCCGGAGCCGCTTCAACGTCACCTCGGCGTCGTCGACCAGGGCCACCACGATGGATCCGCTATCGGCCGTCTCGTCACGGCGGATGATGACCGTGTCGCCATCCAGGATGCCGGCCCCCTCCATCGAATCACCAGCGACCTCCAGAGCATAGTGCTCGCCGTTCCCGAGCAGGGCGGTGGGCACCTCGACACTGGTCCCCTGGTCGCGCAGGGCCTCGATCGGCTGGCCGGCGGCGATGCGGCCATAGAGTGGCAGGTGCACCGCGGCCGCGTCAGGGGCGCGCGGGACGCCGGGCAGATTAGAGGCGAAATTGCCGCGGATGACATTGGGTGAGAAGGCCGGGGGCGAGAAGGCCGGGCGCGGCGCCTCCGCCCGCGCCGCAGCGGGTTCGGCCGCCATGCGCGGTCCAGCCATCGCGCTCTCGGGAAGGCGAATGACCTCAAGGGCACGCGCGCGGTGGGCGCGCCGCCGCAGGAAGCCACGTTCCTCCAGGGCCGTGATCAGGCGGTGGATCCCCGATTTGGAGCGCAGCTTGAGGGCCTCCTTCATCTCCTCGAAAGAGGGAGAGAAGCCGGTGTCCCGGAGATGCCGGTCGATGAACATCAGCAACTCGTGCTGCTTGCGCGTCAGCATAGGGCGGCTCCCGGAACCAGTGGGGCGGCAGCGAACAAAGCGCGACCGTCCACGATGTTCTACGAAAGTTCCGCATTCGCGGTCAACGGGCAAATGCCCTGAAATCCGAGGCTTGGCTGAATTTCTGAAGGAGCCGCGCAGTTGCCCGGCTCAGATCCCGAACTCGTCCAGCACCAGCACCTCGACCATCGCGCCGGCTTGCAGGGCCGGCGCATGCGGCGGGCGCCGCAGCAGGCCGCCGGAGGCGGAGAGGGTTCGCAGCATGGAACTGTCCTGCCGCGATGCCGCCCGCGCGATCAACCGGCCTTCCCCGTCGCGGGACAGATCCGCGCGCATATAGTCCTCGCGCCGGTCATTCGCGGGAAGGTCGCCCGCCAGCATGGCCATCCGGAAGGGAGGGGCGGCCGCCGGCAGGCCGGACAGGACCATCGTCGCCGGCCACAGGAACAGCAGCGCGCAGACAATGGCCGAGACCGGATTTCCCGGAAGCCCCAGCAGCGGCGTGCCCGCCAGATGGCCCCAGATGAGCGGCTTGCCTGGCCGCATGGCGATCTTCCAGAAGTCGAGGCGGAAGCCGTGGGGCTCCAGGGCGGGCTGGATCAGGTCATGCTCGCCGACGCTGGCTCCCCCGGTGGTGACCAGGATGTCGCAAACCCTGGCGGCATCGACAGCCGCCCGGCCGATGGCCTCGCGATCATCCCCGGCGATGGGCAGGATCAGCGGTGCTCCACCGCCGGCGCGGACCAGCGCGGCGAGGGCATGGGCATTGGATGAGACAATCCCACCCGCCGGCACCGGCTCGCCCGGCAGCACGATCTCGTCTCCCGTCGCCAGGATGGCGATGCGCGGTGCCCGATGCACCGTGAGCCAGGCGTGATTCGATGCCGCCGCGAGTCCGATATCCCGCGCGGAAAGGCGACGGCCGGGCGTCAGGAGGACATCGCCGGTGCGGAAATCCAGCCCCGCCTCGCGAATCCACCGGCCCTTCCGGGGCGCTTCGCGCATCCGCACCTGGCCGTCCAGGACCTCCGCATCCTCCTGCAACAGGATGGTATCGGCGCCGGGGGGCAGCAGACCGCCGGTGAAGATGCGGATCGCCTCGCCGGGTCCGATCCTGCCCTGATAGGGATGCCCGGCCGGCGCCGCGCCGATCACCCGCAGCACGCCGCCGTCCCGCGCATCCGCGGCCCGCAGGGCGTAGCCGTCCATGGCGGAGACATCGGCCGGCGGCTGGGTCAGCCGGGCGATGACCGCCGCCGCCAGCACGCGGCCCCAGCCCTCGGCCAGCGCCACCGTTTCCGCACCCGTCGGCCGCAGGCCGGCCAGGATGCGGCCCCGCGCCTCCTCGACCGAGATCACGGCGCGGCCTCCCAGCGCCCCGACCGGCCGCCTTCCTTTCGCAGCAGGCCGATGCCCTCGATGGTCATGCCCCGGTCGATCGCCTTGCACATGTCATAGACCGTAAGGGCCGCGACGCTCACCGCCGTCAGCGCCTCCATCTCCACGCCCGTCGGGCCGGTGGTCTTGACCTCCGCCTCGATCAGCAGGCTCGTCTCGCCCTCGGGCCGCAAGTCGATCCGCACCGAGGACAGGGCCAGCGGGTGGCAGAGGGGGATCAGGTCGGCCGTCCGCTTTGCGGCCATGATCCCGGCCAGACGGGCCACGCCCAGCACGTCGCCCTTGCTCATCCTGCCCGCGCCGATGGCGGCCAGGGTCTCGGCGGCCATCCGGACGCAGCCGCGCGCGAGAGCGATCCGCACGGTGTCGGGCTTGCCGAGACATCGACCATGACGGCCCGGCCCTCCTGGTCGAAATGGGTCAGGGCGGGCGGGGGCAGCATCAGGCCTGGACCATGGCACGGGCGGCCGCGGCGACATCCGCCTGGCGCAGCAGATGCTCGCCCACCAGAATGCAGCGGGCACCCGCCGCCGCCATGCGGCGGACATCCGCGGCGTCGCGCAGCCCGCTCTCGGCGACCGGGATGCGGTCGGGCGGGATCAGCGGAACCAGCTCCTCCGCCGTTGCCAGATCAGTCTTCAGGCTGCGCAGATTCCGGTTGTTCACGCCGATCAGCTGGGTGCGGAGGCCAAGCGCCCGTTCCAGCTCGTGGCGGTCGTGCACCTCGGCGAGAACCGCCATGTCCAGGCTGCGCGCCGCGTCCTCCAGCTCCCTGGCCTGCTCGTCGGACAGGGCGGCCAGGATCAGCAGGATGCAATCCGCGCCCATCGCCCGTGCTTCGAACACCTGATAGGGGTCGATCATGAAATCCTTGCGCAGCACCGGCAGTCCGCAGGCCCCGCGCGCCATGACCAGGTCGGCCGGGCTGCCCTGGAAGTGGGGGCCATCGGTCAGCACCGACAGGCAGGCCGCCCCGGCGGACTCGTAGGCCCTGGCCAGGCCGACCGGATCGAAGGGATCCCGGATCAGGCCGCCGGAGGGCGAGGCCTTCTTGATCTCGGCGATCAGGCCGATGCGCCCCTCCGCGACCGCCGCGAACAGCGCGCCCGTGAAGTCGCGCGGCTTGCCCACGTCACGCACGCGCCCCTCCAGTTCGGAAAGCGGCGTGCTGGCCGCCCGCTCGCGGATCTCCGACGTTTTGTCGGAGAGGATGCGCAGCAGGGTGTCGGGCAGGGCCTCGGTGTTCATGGAGCTTTCCTCGAAGGCGGGCGTGGCGGGCCAGGGGGCAGGCCAGGGGGCTGGTCGGAGATCGTCACAGGGAAGGCCCTTCAGTCCGGCCGGGTTTCGGGCATGGCCGTCGCCCGGCGCAGGCGTTCCAGCACCTGCAGGGCCGATCCGTCGTCGATCGCCCGGCCGGCCCGGGCTGCGGCCTCCCGCAGATCGGTCTCGACGCCCGCGACGATGAGCGCCGCCGCGGCATTCAGCAACACGCAGTCCCGGTAGGCGCCCGTGGCGCCCCGCAGCAGCCCTTCCAGCGCCACGGCGTTCTCGGCCGGGTCGCCGCCTTTCAGGGCCTCCACCGGCGCTTCCGGAAGTCCCGCATCGGCGGGCGCGAGGGCGAACTCGCGGATGTGTCCATCCTTCAGCTCCACCACCTGGCTGGGGCCCGAGAGGGTCAGCTCGTCCAGCCCCTGGCCATGGACCAGCCAGGCCCGCTCGCTGCCGGTCCGCAGCAGGGTTTCCGCCATGGGGCGCAACCACTGGGGCGCGAAGGCGCCGGTCATCTGGCGCTTCACCCGCGCCGGGCTCGTGAGGGGGCCCAGCAGATTGAAGATCGTGCGGGTGCCGAGCTCCATTCGCGGACCCGCGGCGTGGCGCAGGGCCGCATGATGACGGGGCGCCATCAGGAACACCATGCCGGCCTCGCGCAGAATGGCGGGCAGGGCGGCGAGCGGGGCATCGAGATTGATCCCCAGCGCCGACAAGGCATCGGAGGCACCGGAGCGCGAGGAGAGGGCGCGGTTGCCATGCTTGGCCACCGGGACGCCGCAGGCCGCGACCACCATGGCGGCGGCGGTCGAGATGTTCAGCGTGCCGGCGCCGTCACCGCCCGTTCCCACCAGATCGATGGCATTCGCGGGGGCCTCGACGGCGATCATGCGGGCCCGCATGGCGCGCACCGCGCCGGTCATCTCGGCGACGGTCTCGCCGCGGACTCTCATCGCCATCAGCAGGGCGGCGATCTGCGCGGGCGTGGCCTCGCCTTCCATGATGATGCCGAAGGCCTGCTCCGCCTCGCTCTCGGCGAGACGCTCGCCCAGCGCCAGCCGGGCCAGGATGGGCTTGAGGGACTGCGTCATCACGCGGCCTGGTGCCGGGGCGGCAGGCGGATGCCGGCCATGTCGATGAAGTTCCGCAACAGGTCATGCCCGTGCGCGCTGGCGATGCTCTCGGGGTGGAATTGCACGCCCCAGATCGGCAGGTCACGATGAGCGAGGCCCATGATGAGCCCGTCCTCGGTCCAGGCGGTGACCTCGAGCGCGGCGGGCAGCCCGTCGCGGCGCACGATCAGGGAGTGGTAGCGCGTCGCGGGGAAGGGGTTGGGCAGGCCGGCAAAGACATCCGTGCCCCGGTGGTGCATCGGCCAGACCTTGCCATGGATGGGAGCCGGGGCGCGCTCCACGACGCCGCCAAAGGCCTGGCCGATGGCCTGGTGCCCGAGGCAGACTCCCAGGAGCGGTAGCCGGGCCGCGGCGGCGGCGTCGATCAGCGGCAGGCAAAGGCCCGCCTCGTTCGGCGTGCAGGGGCCAGGCGAGAGCAGAATGGCCTCCGGCCGCAGGGCCATCGCCTCCTGCACCGTCACCGCATCGTTGCGGCGAACCTCGACCTCGGCGCCAAGATCGCCCAGGAAGTGATAGAGATTGAAGGTGAAGCTGTCATAGTTATCGATCAGCAGGATCATGTCTTCGCGACCCGTTCTGCGGTCCGGGCGCCACCTCGAAGAGGTGGTCGCTCCGGACAATCCGCGACAAATGCGCGCCCCGCGCGCGGAAAGGACGGCCGGGGCGCGCTGTTCGCCCCGGCTATGGCCATCGGGTTTGCTTAAAAAACATAGCTCTACCGGCCATCGCTAACGCCGATCCGCCGCAAATCGGACGGCTTCCTCGGCGGCGCGGAACAGGCCGCGCGCCTTGGCGCGGGTTTCCTCGAACTCCGCGACCGGATCGGAATCCGCCACCACCCCGCAACCCGCCTGGACATGCATGACCCCATCCTTCACCAGGGCGGTGCGAAGGGCGATGCAGGTGTCCATGCCGCCGCCGGCGCTGAAATAGCCGACCCCGCCGGCATAGAGGCCACGGCGCGAGGGCTCCAGCTCCTCGATGATCTCCATGGCACGGACCTTGGGCGCGCCGGAGAGGGTGCCGGCGGGGAAGCCCGCCGCCAGGGCTTGCAGGGGGCCGACCTCCGGCCGCGCGTTGCCGCGGACCTCGCTGGCGATGTGCATGACCTGGCTGTAGCGCTCGATGGTGAAGCTCTGCGTGACGCGGACGGAGCCGATGCGCGCCACCCGGCCCACATCGTTGCGGCCGAGATCGAGCAGCATCAGATGCTCGGCCCGCTCCTTCTCGTCCGCCAGCAGTTCGGCCTCCAGAGCCCGGTCCTGCTCCGGTGTGGCACCGCGCGGGCGGGTGCCCGCCAGAGGGCGAACGGTGACCTCGCCGTCCCGCAGGCGGACCAGGATCTCGGGGCTGGCGCCGACCGCGGCGTAGCCGCCGAAATCGAAGAAGAAGAGGAAGGGCGCGGGGTTGATGCGCCGGAGCGCCCGATAGAGCGCAAAGGGCGGCAGGCCGAAGGGCACCGAGAAGCGCTGGCTGGGAACGACCTGAAAGACGTCACCGGCGCGGATATACTCCTTGGCCCGCTCCACGACGGCCAGAAAATCCTCGCGGCTGAAATTGCTGGCCGGTTCCGGCAGCGCCGGCAGGCGGGCGGCGGGGGCGGGGCGCGGCAGGGGGCGGTCCAGCGCGGCCTCGGCCTCGTCGAGCCGGGCCATGGCCGCGTTCCACGCATCGCGCGGATCCTGCCCGGGATAGACCGGTGCGCACAATGTCAGCGTGTCCCGCACGTGATCGAACACCACGGTGAGGGTGGGCCGCATCATCACCGCATCGGGAATGCCGAGCACATCCGGCTTGAGGGCCGGCAGGGCCTCCATGTGTCGGACCATGTCATAGCCGAGATAGCCGTAGAGACCGGCCGCGATGGCCGGCAGCGCCGGCGGCAGCGGCAGCCGCGCCTGGCCGATGGCATTCTCCAGGCTGTCGAGCACCGCCCTGTCGTCAGGCTGGAAGGCATGCGGCGCGGAGAGGGCGTGCCGGTTGATCTCGGCCTTGCCGTCGCGGCAACGCCAGATCAGGTCCGGTGCCAGGCCGATCGCCGAGTAGCGGCCGCGTGCCGCGCCGCCCTCAACGCTCTCGAACAGGAATGCGGGGGCCTGACCCTGCACCAGCTTGAGATAGGCCCCGACCGGCGTGTCCAGGTCGGCGACGCGCTCGCGCGACAGCACCTGACCTCTCCCAGCCGCCAGGGCCGCGGCGAACTCCTCGAAATCCGGGTTGGCCGAAAGGCTCATCGGGCGCTGACCTGTCCCACCACGGCTTCGTTGTAGGACACCGGGGTCCGGGCCCGCAAAGCATCCAGGAACTGCGCCTCCAGATCGCCCAGCATGGCCTGTTCCACCGCGCTGCGGACCTGGCCCAGAGCCAGGGCGTCGCTGTCCGGGTCATAGGGCAGAATGCGCTGCACCTGCGCCACAGCGAAGCCGTCGATGGTCTCGGCCATGGTGCCGCCGTTCAGTCCCGCGGCGAAGATCGGCTGCAACAGCTCCGGCGGCAAGGTCTGCGGCGCGCGCTGCGGATCGCGCCCGAAGGGGCCGACGGTCTGGAAGGCCAGGCCGGCCTCCCGGGCGGCCTCGGCCAGGGGCTTGCCGCCCTCGACCGCGACGAGCAGGGCGGAGGCCCTTTCCTCCTGCGCCCGGCGGCGGGCATCCACGAGATAGGCGGCATGGACCGCATCGCGCACCGTCTCGAAGGGGCGCAGCGCCGCCGGCGTCACCTCCTGGAGATCGAAGGCGAAGAGGGCGGCCTGACCGGCCTCGGCCAGCCGGGGCTGCTGGCCCTGCTCGGCGGCGAAGAGGGCGCGCAGGACGATGTCCTTCGGGCCTCCCTCGAGCGGCAGGGCGACGGAGGTGCCGTCCGGGTCACGGCCATTGGCGTCCAGCCTGGCCTCGGTCACCGAGAGGCCGAAGCGGCGCGCGACGTCCGCCAGGGAGGTGCCGGCGGCCAGGGCGTCCTCGACCTGGTTGGCGCGGTCATAGGCGAGGTCCGCCGCCCGCTCGTGCTGCAATTCGCGGCGAAGCTGATCGCGCACCTGGGACAGGGTGACGCTCTCGCCCGGCACGATGGCGGTCACCTTGAGAACGTGCCAGCCGAAGGCGCTCTGCACCGGCTCGCTGATGCCGCCTTCCGGCAGGGCGAAGGCGGCCTCGGCCAGTTCGGGCACCGGCAGCCCGGCCCGGTCGACCTCGCCCAGCGCCAGGGCCTGGCCGCCATCGGCCTGCGCGGCCGCCTCGATCGCCGGAAGGTCCGCGCCCGCGCGCCAGACGCCGGCAATGGCCAGAGCCTGCTCGCGGCTGGGCAGGAGCGCCTGCTCGATGCTCCGCCGCTCCGCCTTCTCGTACTGGCCGCGCCGTGTCTCGAAGGCCGCCTGAAGTTCCTCCTCGGTCGGGTCGATCTCCGATGCCAGGACATCGGGAGACAGGACGGCGATCACCGCGCGGCGATACTCCGGCGCCGAGAAGCGCTCGGGATGGGTTTCATGGAAGCGGCGGAGTTGCGCCTCATCCGGCTCGGCCGGCTCGGCGGCGGCGGCGAGCGGCAGCCGGACGACCTGCGCCACGCGTTCCTGCCGTTGCCAGGCCAGGAGGGGCCTGGTCAGCGCGTCGGGGCCGGCGGCGCCGGCACGGACGGCGCCGACGAGCTGCTGGCGGCGCAGATCGGCGCGCAGCAACGAGAGGAAAGCCGGCTCGGTCAGGCCGTTGCTCCGCAGGAAGTTGTCGAGCAGGGCGCGGCTGAACCGGCCATCCGTGCCCTGGAAGGCGGGAATACCGAAGACGTAGTCGCGCACCGCCTCTTCGGGCACGGCGATGCTCAGCCGCTCCGCCTCCCGCAACTGCACCCGCTGCATCACCAGGCTTTCCACGGCCTGGCGCGAGACGGCCTGCGCCATCTGCGGGGTGATGTCGAAGCCGCTGCCGAGCTGGCGCTGCATCTGCGCGAGCTGCCGCCGGGCGGTTTCCTGAGCTTCGGGAAGCTCGATGGGTTCGCCATCGACACGCGCGACGGCGGTGTCGTTGCCGAAGTTCCGAACCACGTCCTCGATGCCCCAGATGGCGAAGGAGAGGATCAGAAGGACGAAGAGACCCTTGGCGAACCAGGTGCCGGCGAGGCGGCGCAGTGCAGTGAGCATCGTATTCCGCAGCGGTGGAGGCCGGCGGACCATAGGCAAAAGGCGCCCGGTTGCCAAACGCCGCCGGCCCCTGTAGCGCGGCAGGGCATAATTCCACGACGCTGGACCGGAGAGGAAAGCAGGACATGACCCCAGGCGTGCGGCCGCTGATCGCGGGAAACTGGAAGATGCACGGCACCCTGGCCGAGGCCACCGCCCTGGCCCGTGGCGTGGCCGCCGGTCCTGCCGCCGGGGCCGACCTCCTGGTCTGTCCGCCCTTTCCGCATCTGGCGGCGGTTTCGGAGGCCCTGCGCGGCAGCCACGTCGCGCTGGGCGCCCAGGACTGTCATGCGGCCGCCAAGGGCGCGCATACCGGCGACGTCTCCGCGCCCATGCTGAAGGATGTCGGCGCCCGCTTCGTCATCCTGGGCCATTCCGAGCGCCGTGCCGATCATGGCGAAAGCGACGCGGTGGTGAAGGCCAAGGCCGAGGCGGCGCTGGCCGAGGGGCTGGTGCCGGTGGTCTGTGTCGGGGAGAGCGAGGCGCAGCGGCTCGCCGGCGAGGCGGAAGCGGTCGTGGCCGGCCAGCTCGCCGGCAGCCTGCCCGCCGGCTTCGCCGCGGCGGGCGGCGTGGTGGCCTATGAGCCGGTCTGGGCCATCGGTACCGGTCGTACCCCGACAGAGGCCGACATCGCCGCCATGCACGCCCGCATCCGCGCCGAGCTAGAGCGGAGCTTCGGCGAGGCCGGCGCGGCGCTGCGCATTCTCTATGGCGGCTCGGTGAAGCCCGGCAACGCGCAGGCCATCCTGGCTCTGCCGCATGTGGATGGTGCCCTGGTCGGCGGCGCCAGCCTGAAGGCGGAGGATTTCCTGGGAATTGCCGGGGCCGTCTGAGGTCCGGCGGCCCTGATTCCCGCGGTCGGGACCGCCTCTGGGACCTCCCTTGGGACTTCCCTTGGGGAAGGCATGGCGCGAGACTGGCGCGCCATGCCAAACGACCTCACCGCGCGGGTTCTGACCGCGCTCGATTCCGCCCGCGCCGAAACGGAGGCCAGCCTCATCGAATGGCTGCGCATTCCGAGTGTCAGCGCACAGCCTGCCCACGCGCCGGACTGCCGAAAGGCGGCCGAATGGCTGGGTGAGCGACTTGTCGCACTGGGTTTCCAGGCGGGATTGCGGGAGACGCCGGGCCATCCGGTGCTGATCGCGACCCATCCCGGCCCGGGCCCCGAAGCGCCGCACGTCCTGATCTACGGACACTACGATGTCCAGCCGCCCGAGCCGCTGGAGCTTTGGACCAGCCCCCCCTTCGATCCGGCGATCGTACCGGGCCCCCGGGGTCAGCGGATCGTGGCGCGCGGAGCGGTGGACGACAAAGGCCAGGTGATGACCTGGCTGGCGGCGCTGCGGGCCTGGAACAGCGCCGCCGGCGGCCCTCCGGTCCGTGTCACCGTGCTGGTCGAGGGCGAGGAGGAGATCGGCAGCCCCAACCTCGACAGGGTGCTGCGGGAGGAGCGGGAGCTTCTCTCGGCCGACATCGCCGTGATCAGCGACACCAACATGTGGGATCCGCGGACGCCCGCCCTGACGGTCAGCCTGCGCGGCCTCGCCTATGTGCAGATCGACCTCCGGCGGGGCGAGCGGGATCTTCATTCCGGCCTGTTCGGCGGTTCGGCGGGAAATGTCCTCAACCTGCTGACCGAGATCCTGGGGGAGCTTAAGGACGCCGAGGGGCGCGTTCAGATCCCCGGATTCTACGACGGCGTGGCCGAGCCCGATGCGGCGCAGCGGGCCGCCTGGGCGGCGCTGGATTTCGACGAATCCGCCTTCCTGGCCGCTCAGGGCCTCTCCGTTCCCGGCGGCGAGGCGGGCCGTGGCGCCCTGGAACGCCTCTGGGCCCGCCCGACGGCCGATATCAACGGTATCTGGGGCGGCTATATGGGCGAGGGGTCCAAGACCGTCATCGCCTGTGAGGGTCATGCCAAGCTGTCCTGCCGCCTCGTGCCGGGACAGGACCCGCAGAAGATCGTCGAGGGGATCCGGGCCTTCGTCCAGGCGCGCCTGCCGGCGGATGCGCGCTTCGATCTTCAGGTCTTTGGCCTGGCGCCCGGGATCGCCATGGCCACGGACTCGCCCTGGATGACAGCGGCGCGGGAGGTGCTGGAAGAGGAGTTCGGCCGCCCCGCCGTGCTGGCCGGGGGCGGGGGATCCATTCCGGTGGTCTCCAGCCTCAAGGGTATCCTGGGCCTGGACAGCCTGCTGATGGGCTTCGGACTGGACGACGATCAGGTCCACAGCCCGAACGAGAAGTTCGAACTCGCCTGCCTACATGCTGGCGGGCGGAGCCACGCCCGCCTTCTGGCGGCGCTGGCCGGGGCGTGGTAGGGGAGCGGCCGGGCGACGCCATGGCCCGCCCGGCCACGCCAGGTCAGCGGTTCACCGCGGTCCGGATGGCGGCCAGGGTTTCGTCGATCATCGGGGCGGAGACGTCCAGGTGCAGGCAGGCGCGGATGCGGCCGCCCAGCATGGAAAGCTGGATGCCCTGCAGGCGCAGGGCCTTCACCAGGGCCCCGGCCTCGATGCCGGCGCCGGACGGTTCGAAGAAGACCAGGTTGGTGTCCGGCTCCTCGACGACCATTCCGGGGATCTGCCGCAGCCCGCGCGACAGGGCCTTCGCATTGGCGTGATCGTCGGCCAGGCGATCGACGTTGTGGTCCAGCGCGTAGAGGCAGGCGCCGGCGCAGATGCCGGCCTGCCGCATGGCGCCGCCCAGCCGCTGCTTCCAGCGCCAGGCCGTGTCGATGAACTCCTGCGAGCCGGCCAGGACAGCGCCGAGCGGCGCGCCCAGGCCCTTGGTGAAGTCGAGCCAGACCGAATCGAAGCCGGCGACCATCTCCGCCGCCGGGATGTCCGCGCCGACCACGGCATTCATCAGGCGCGCGCCATCCATATGGGTGGCCCAGCCCTGCTCGCGGGCAATGGCCACCACGGCATCCAGCTCCGCCTGCGGCCAGATCGCGCCGCCGCCGATATTGGCCGTCTGCTCGACCTCCAGAAGGCTCTGCGGCGGGGCATGGCGCGTGCGGGGGCGAATGGCGGCGCGGAGGGTTTCCGCGTCGAACATGCCTCTGGCGCCCTGCAGAGGGTGGATCTGCGCTCCGGCCAGGGCGGCATGGGTGCCGCCTTCACTGCTCAGGATATGCGCTGTTTCATGGGCCAGGATCTCATCGCCGGGGCGGCAATGGGTCAGGATGGCGATGACGTTGCACATCGTCCCTGAAGGCAGGAAGACCGCGGCCTGCTTGCCGAGGAGCGCGGCCATCCTGTCGCAGAGGGCATGCACGGTGGGATCGTCGCCATGCTGCTCGTCACCCACCTCGGCGGCCATCATGGCCTCCTTCATGCCAGGGCTGGGCCGGGTCTGCGTGTCCGAATAGAGGTTGATGCGCACCGGCGGAGCGCCGGCCGGCGGGCGGGCGGGGACATGGACCATGGGTTGCCTTTCAGCTCAGCAATGCGGTTCGTCCGGCCGGCTGCAGGCCCGGGAACCATGGCGTCCGGCTTCGCGGGCGAGGAGGCGGGCAGGGCTCATGACAGTCGGAGACTGCCAGGGTGGTGCCCCGGCGTCAGCCCCCCGCCGGGGATTTCTCGCCCAGTGGCCCTGCGGCGGCGCGGTTCAGGCCGTCACGGCCATACAGCACCATGGCGCGCCGCTCGAAGGCCCGGACCATGAGACGCACGGCCTCATTGAAGACAACACCGATCACCGCCTGCAGCAGGGCGCTGCGGAACTCGAAGTCGACGAAGAAGTCGACTTCGGTCCCTGCCTCCACGGGCCTGAACTTCCAGGTGTTGTTCAGATATCGGAAGGGGCCGTTCTCGTACCGGACGCGGATCTCGCCGGGCCTCTCCAGTTCCACCCGGGAGCGAAAGGTCTCGCGGAACAGCTTGAAGCCGATGGTCAGGTCGGCCAGAAGCTCCGTCTCGGTCTGCGACACGACCCTCGCCCCGACGCACCAGGGCAGAAATTCAGGGTAGCGCCGGACATCGGCGACGAGGTTGAACAACTGCTCGGGCGTATAGCGCAGGATGCGCTTCTCGGCATGGGTGGGCATCAGGCGGCGCTGGCCCGCAGCTTGGCATGGCGTGCGTCACGCAGGGCGGCGAAGTCGCGGTCGGCGTGATAGGAGGACCGGGTCAGGGGCGTGGCGGAGACCAGCAGGAAGCCCTTGCCGCGCGCCATCCGCGCATAGTCCTCGAATTCGGCCGGCTCGACGAAGCGGTCGACGGCGGCATGCTTGACCGTCGGCTGCAGGTACTGGCCGATGGTCAGGAAGTCGATCTCGGCGCTGCGCATGTCGTCCATCACCTGCAGCACCTCGAGCCGGGTCTCGCCCAGCCCGACCATGAGGCCGGACTTGGTGAAGATCCCGGCATCGAGATGCTTCACCCGGTCCAGCAGGCGCAGCGAATGATAGTAGCGCGCGCCGGGCCGGATGGTGGGATAGAGCTTGGGGACGGTTTCGAGATTGTGGTTGAAGACATCGGGGCGCGCCGCCACGACAACCTCCAGCGCGCCATCCTTGCGCAGGAAGTCCGGGGTCAGGATCTCCACGGTGGTGTCCGGCGCGGCCAGGCGGATGGCGCCGATCACCGCGGCGAAATGCGCGGCGCCGCCATCGGGCAGATCGTCCCGGTCCACGCTGGTGATGACCACATGGCGGAGGCCCAGCTGCGCCACCGCATCGGCGACGCGGCGCGGCTCATCGGCGTCCAGATGCTTAGGCATGCCCGTGGTGATGTTGCAGAAGGAGCAGGCGCGGGTGCAGATCTCCCCCATGATCATCATGGTGGCATGGCGCTGCGACCAGCATTCCCCGATATTCGGGCAGGCCGCCTCCTCGCAGACCGTCACGAGCTTGTTCTCGCGCATCAGGTTGCGCGTCTCGTGATAGACGGGGTGCGTCGGCGCCTTGACGCGGATCCAGTCCGGCTTGCGCTTGATGGGATTGTCCGGCCGGTGCGCCTTCTCCGGATGCCGCAGGGGCTTTCCGACCGGCGCCGGGGCGCTTTCGGCATTGGAGACCGCGCCGCCGGCCCGGTGATCGATCAGGATGCGCGTAGCCATTCGGGAATCCCGGTTGTGTAACGACGGCCGCGGCCAAGCCGCCGCGACCGCCCTCTATAAAGCCAGGCCGCGCCCCATTGCGAGGCGCTTCCGGCTGTCCTGCCCCTAGATGTGGATCACCCGGCCATAGGCATCAAGCACCGACTCATGCATGGCTTCCGAGACGGTGGGGTGGGGGAAGACCGTGTGCATCAGTTCCGCCTCGGTCGTCTCCAGGGTCCGGGCGACGGTGTAGCCCTGGATCATCTCGGTCACCTCGGGGCCGACCATATGCGCCCCGAGCAACGCCCCGGTCCTGGCGTCGAAGACCGTCTTGACGAAGCCCTCCGGCTCGCCGAGGGCGATGGCCTTGCCATTGCCGATGAAGGGGAAACGCCCGACCCGGACCTCGTGGCCGAGTTCCCTGGCCTTGGCCTCGGTCAGGCCGACCGAGGCAACCTGCGGGCGGCAGTAGGTGCAGCCGGGGATGTTGGAGATCTCCACGGGGTGCGGATGCTGTCCGGCGATGGCCTCGACGACGACGATGCCCTCATGGCTGGCCTTGTGCGCCAGCCACGGCGCCCCCGTGAGATCGCCGATGGCGTAGACGCCATCCTCGCCCGTGCGGCCGTATTCATCGGTGATGACGTGGGTCTTCTCGACCTTCACCTTGGTGCCTTCGAGGCCCAGATTCTCGACATTGCCGACGATGCCGACGGCCGAGATCAGGCGGTCGGCCTGGATCTCCGTGACCTTGTTGGCCGCCTCGATGACAGCGATCACCCCGTCGCCGGACTTGCGCACGCCCTGTACCCGGGCGCCGGTGATGACCTTCATGCCCTGCTTGGCGAAGGACTTCTGCACGAAGGTGGAGACCTCGGCGTCCTCGACCGGCAGGATCCGGTCCATCACCTCGATCAGCGTGACCTCCGCGCCCATGTTCAGGAAGAAGGAGGCGAACTCGCTGCCGATGGCGCCGGAGCCGATCACGATTAGCTTCTTCGGCATGATGTCCGGTTGCAGGGCCTCGCGGTAGGACCAGATCAGCCTGCCGTCGGGCTCGATGCCGGGGATGACGCGGGCGCGGGCGCCCGTGGCCAGGATGATGTGCTTCGCCTGGATCTCGGCCACGGCCTTGCCGTCCTTGCTGACCGCGAGCCTGCCGGGGCCGGCGAGCTTGCCGTGCCCGTCGAACACCGTGACCTTGTTCTTCTTCAGCAGTCCCTTGACACCGGAGGAGAGCTGCGAGGCCACCTGCCGCGACCGCTTCACCACCTTGGCGAAGTCGTAGCGGATATTGTCCGCCGCGAAGCCGTATTGATCCAGGCTGTGCAGCAGGTGGTTGATCTCGGAGGCGCGCAACAGGGCCTTGGTCGGGATGCAACCCCAGTTCAGGCAGATGCCGCCGAGATGCTCGCGTTCCACCAGCGCGACCTTCATCTTCAACTGCGCGGCGCGGATGGCGGCGACATAGCCGCCCGGGCCGCCGCCCACCACCACCAGGTCGAACTGCTCGGCCATGTCGTCCGGTTCCTTCGAGGTCACTCAGCCTGCGAGGGCGCGCAGCGCCTCGCCGGAGAGCCGTTGATCGGTCCATTCACTGCGCGGGATCGCGCCGATCCGTCGGTAGAAGGCGAGGGCCGGCTCGTTCCAGTCGAGCACATTCCATTCCATCCAGGCATGCCCCGCCTCCAGCGCATGGCGGGCCGCGGCGCGGAAGAAGGCGAGGCCGATGCCATGCCGGCGGAACTCCGGCTCGACATAGACATCCTCGATCCAGAGGCCTGTCCTGCCGGCGAAGGTGCTGAAAGTCTCATACCAGAGGCAGATCCCGATGGCCTCGCCCTCGGCCTCCGCCAGCAGGCCCTGGATCCTGCGGGTCGCCAGCGCGCCATAATAGTCCTGCGCGCTGGCGGTCACCTCATGCTCCAGCTTCTCGTAAGCGGCCAGGGCCAGGATCAGGCGATGGACCGCCTCGGCGTCCCGGGGACGGAGGCCGCGCAGCGTGAAGCCGGAGGCTTCGCTCACAGCATCAGGCTCAGCGGGTCCTCGACCACCTTCTTGAAGGCGGCGATCCATTCCGCGGCCAGGGCGCCATCGACCACGCGATGATCGACGGAGAGGGTACAGGTCATCACCGTCGCGATGGTCAGGGCGCCATCCTTCACCACCGGGCGCTGCTCACCCGCGCCGACCGCCAGGATGCCGGCCTGCGGCGGATTGATGATCGCGGCGAAGTCCTTCACCCCGTACATGCCCATGTTGGAGATGCTGAAGCCGCCGCCCTGGAACTCCTCCAGCTTGAGCTTGCCGGATTTGGCGCGGGCCGCCAGATCCTTCATCTCGGTGCTGATGGCCGCCAGGCCCTTCTGATCGGCCTTGCGGACGATCGGCGTGATCAGCCCGTCCGGGATCGAGACGGCGACCGAAATGTCCACATCCTGGTACTGGATGATGGCGTCATCGGTCCAACTCGCATTGACATTCGGGAACTGCCGCAGCACGCGCGCCGCCGCCTTGATGATGAGGTCGTTCACCGAAAGCTTGAAGGCGCCGGGACCGTCCTTCGGCGCGCGCGCGTTCAGGTCGGCCCGCAGCTTCAACAGCGCATCCAGCTCGATGTCCATCGAGACATAGAAATGCGGTACCGTCGCCTTGCTCTCCGCCAGGCGCTTGGCGATGACCTTGCGCATGGAGGAATTCGGCACGGCGGTGTGCGGGGCCGTGATGGCGGGTGCGGCGGCCGGAGCCTTGGCCGGGACAGGTGCCGGTGCCGGTGCCGCGGCGGGCTGCGCGGCGGCCGGGGCCGCCGCCGCCTTCCGGGGCTGGCCGGCGGCGGCCTCGACATCCGCCTTCACGATCCGCCCATTCGGGCCCGAACCCTGAATGCCCGCCAGATCGAGGCCGGCCTGCTGCGCCATGCGGCGGGCGAGGGGGGAGGCGAAGACGCGCTCGCCCTCCTTCCCGGCCGCCGCGGCCTTGTTCTCGGGTGCCCCGCTCTCCGGCGCCCTGTTCTCGGGCATCCTATTCTCCGGCACCTTGTTCTCGGGCGCCGTCGCTGCCTTGGGCTGCTGCTCGCCGGGGCCCGAGGCGGGCTTGCTGTCAGGGCTGATTTCCTGCTTCGGCGCCGCCTTCGGTCCGGCGGCCGCGTCGGCGGGAACCTCCTCGCCATCCTCGACCATGATGCCGATCGGGGCGTTGACCTTCACGCCCTCGGTGCCATCGGGGACCAGGATCTTGCCAAGGATGCCCTCATCCACGGCCTCGAATTCCATCGTCGCCTTGTCGGTCTCGATCTCGGCCAGCACATCGCCGGACTTGACCGCCTCGCCTTCCTTCTTGAGCCAACGCGCCAGCGTCCCCTCGGTCATGGTCGGGGAGAGGGCGGGCATCAGGATGTTGGTGGCCATGGTCCCGCTTCCCCTTTACTTCCGGTAGGTGACTTGCTTGGCGGCCTCGACCACGTCCGCGATCGTCGGCAGGGCCAGCTTCTCCAGATTGGCGGCATAGGGCATCGGCACATCCTTGCCCGCCACGCGCACCGGCGGCGCATCCAGGTGGTCGAAGGCATGCTCGATGATCTGCATGGCCACCTCCGCACCGATACCGGCGAAGGGCCAGCCCTCCTCCACCGTCACCAGGCGATTGGTCTTCTTCACCGAGGCGACGATGGTGTCGGTGTCGAGCGGGCGCAGGCTGCGCAGGTTGATCACCTCGGCCTCGATACCGTCCGCCGCCAGCTTCTCCGCCGCCTGCATCGCCAGCCCGACCTCGATGGAGAAGGCGACGATGGTCACGTCCTTGCCAGTGCGCTCGATCTTCGCCTTGCCGATGGGCAGAACGAAGTCCTCGTCCACCGGGCATTCGAAACTCTGGCCGTAGAGGATCTCGTTCTCGAGGAAGATCACCGGATTGGGGTCGCGGATGGCGGCGCGCAACAGGCCCTTGGCATCGGCGGCCGACCAGGGCGCCAGCACCTTCAGGCCGGGGACATGCGCATACCAGGAGGCATAGCACTGCGAGTGCTGCGCCGCGACGCGGGCGGCCGCGCCATTGGGTCCGCGGAAGACGATCGGGCAGCCGAGCTGGCCGCCGGACATGTAGAGCGTCTTGGCGGCGCTGTTGATGATCTGGTCGATGGCCTGCATCGAGAAGTTGAAGGTCATGAACTCGACGATCGGCTTCAGCCCCGTCATGCCCGCGCCGACCGCCATGCCGGTGAAACCGTGCTCGGTGATCGGCATGTCCACGACGCGCTTCGGGCCGAACTCGTCCAGCAACCCTTGGGAGACCTTGTAGGCTCCCTGGTACTGCGCGACCTCCTCGCCGATCAGGAACACCTTGTCGTCGGCGCGCATCTCGGCCGCCATGGCGTCGCGCAGCGCCTCACGCACCGTGATGCTCCTGGTCTCGCCCCAGTCCTTCTCGGGCTCGACGGCGGGCGCCTTGGGTTGCGCCGGCACGCCTTCGCGCTCCTCCGCGCCCCGGGCGGCGATGGCGGCGTTGTTTTCCGCCACCTTCGCGACCTCGGCGGTTTCGCCGCCGGCCTGGGTCGCGTTCGACACCGGCTCCTGCGGGCCGGATGCGGCCTTCTGCCCGTCACCGCCATCGATCTCGGCGATGGGCGAATTGACCGCGACATTCTCGGTCCCCTCGGGCACCAGGATCTTGGTCAGCTCACCCTCATCAACCGCCTCGACCTCCATGGTGGCCTTGTCGGTCTCGATCTCGGCGATCACGTCACCAGCGGCGACGGTATCGCCTTCCTTCTTGAGCCAGCGCGCCAGCTTCCCCTCGGTCATCGTCGGGGAAAGGGCGGGCATCAGAATCGTGGCACCCATGGATCAGCGGGCCTCCAGCAGGATGTCGGTCCAGAGCTCGCTCTCATCGGGCTCCGGCGAGGTCTGGGCGAACTCGGCGGCATCGGCGACGATGCGTTTCACCTCATCGTCCACCTTCTTCAGTTCCGCCTCGTCCAGGCCACCATCCAGAAGCCGCTTGCGCACCGTCTCGATGCAGTCATGCTGCTCGCGCATCTTCTGCACCTCCTCCCGCGTGCGGTACTTCGCGGGGTCGGACATCGAGTGGCCGCGATAGCGATAGGTCTGCATCTCCAGGATGTACGGACCCTTCCCCTCGCGGCAATGCGCCACGGCCCGCTCGCCGGCCTGCTTCACCGCCACGACGTCCATGCCGTCCACCTGCTCACCGGGGATACCCCAGGGCGCGCCGTCCTTCGAACGGTTCTTGGAGGCCGAGGCGCGGTCGGCGCTGGTGCCCATGCCGTACTTGTTGTTCTCGATGATGAAGACGACGGGCAGCTTGAAGAGCGCCGCGAGATTATAGCTCTCGAAAACCTGGCCCTGGTTGGCCGCGCCGTCGCCGTAATAGGTCAGGCTGACATTGCCGTTGTCGCGGTACATGTTGGCGAAGGCGAGTCCGACGCCGAGCGAGACCTGGGCGCCGACGATGCCGTGCCCGCCGTAGAATCCCTTCTCCCGGCTGAACATGTGCATGGAGCCGCCCTTGCCGCGCGAATAGCCGCCGCTGCGCCCCGTCAGCTCCGCCATCACGCCGCGCGCTTCCATGCCGGTGGCCAGCATGTGTCCATGGTCGCGATAGGAGGTGATGACCTGATCACCGGGCTGCAGGCAGAGCTGCATACCCACAACCACCGCCTCCTGGCCGATGTAGAGGTGGCAGAAGCCGCCGATCAGGCCCATGCCATAGAGCTGCCCGGCCTTCTCCTCGAAGCGGCGGATCAACAACATGTCCTGGTAGGCCCGAAGCAGCTGCTCCTGTGCCAATGAGGCCTCGGATGCCGGCGGAGCCCTCCTGCCGCGACGCTTGCTGGTGCCCGCTTCGGCGCTTTGGACCATCCGGCTGCTCCATCTTGTCGGCCGCCGCTCGGAATTGATCGCGGCGTCATCGTCGAGATACGTGTCCCGCGCCGGTCCTGCAAGTTCCTTGCTCACGCTAAGTCACTGATGCTGCATTGCAATATAAAGATTAACCGAAATCAAGCTTATTCCGAATTCGAATCGAGAGTGCGCGCCTGCGGGGTCACGGATCGTTGATGGCGGGACGGCTCGCCGCGTCCGGCCAGCCCTCATTCATTCCCTCCTCAACCGGTGGGTTCCTCCCCGGCGTCGCGGCCCGCGACGACGCGGCCACAGCACGGATTGCCCCCGATCCAGTAGCAGAGCTCCGCCGGCCGGCCGATTCGGTAGAAGGCGAGGTCGGCGCGCAACCCCGCGCGGAGGCGTCCGCGGTCCCGCAACCCCAGCGCCGCGGCGGCCTGTCGCGTCACGCCAAGGAGCGCCTCGTTGACGGTGAGCCGGAACAGGGTGCAGGCCAGGTTGAGCATCAGGATCAGGGACCGGGCAGGTGAGGAGCCCGGATTCATGTCCGTGGCGATCGCCATGCGTAGTCCCGACTCCCGCATGGCCGCGATATTCGGATGGCGGGTCTCGCGGATGAAGTAGGTCGCGCCCGGCAGCAGAACCGCGACGGTCCCGGCCGCCGCCATCGCCCGGAAGCCGTCGGCGCCGGTGTACTCCAGGTGATCGGCCGACAGCGCGGAGTGGCGCGCCGCCAGCGTGGCGCCGCCAAGATCCGAAAGCTGATCCGCGTGCAGCTTCACGGGCAGGCCGGCGGCACGGGCGGCGTCAAAGATCCGTCCGGTCTGGGCCGGAGAGAAGGCGATGCGCTCGCAGAAGGCATCCACGGCATCGGCGAGGCCGAGCCGCGCCGCCTCCGGAATGATCACCCGCGCCACGAACTCCGTGTAGCCCTCGGCGCCACCCGGAAAATCGGGCGGCACGGCATGGGCGGCGAGGAGGGAGGTGCGCACGCTCAGCGGCCACTCGGCGCCGAGCCGGCGCGCCACCCGCAGCATCCGGAGTTCGGTGTCCCTGTCCAGCCCGTAGCCGGACTTGATCTCCACCGTGGTGACGCCTTCGGCCATCAGGCCGCGCAGCCGGGGGCGGGCCGAGGCGAGGAGATCCTCCTCGCTCGACCCGCGTGTCGCGCGCACGCTGGAGAAGATGCCGCCGCCGGCGCGGGCGATCTCCTCATAGGTCGCGCCTTCGAGGCGCTGCTCGAACTCGGCGGCCCGGTCGCCGCCGAACACCAGATGGGTGTGGCAGTCGATCAGCCCCGGCAGGATCCAGGCGCCGTCGCAGTCGACACTGTGCTGTGCCGGTCCCGGCAGGTCACGGCGGTGTCCCAGCCAGGCGATCATCCCATCCCGCACCGCCAGGGCGCCGTCGGTGACGATGCCCAGCGGGGCCTCCGGCGGGCCATCCATGGTGGCCAGGCTGGCATTGAGCCAGACGCGATCGAACATGTCAGACGATCCCCGCCAGGGTGGAGAAGGCTCCGGCCTCGACCAGGGCCTTCACGGCGACGATGTCGGGCGCCATGTGACGGTCCTCATCCCAGGCCGCGGCGACGGCGCGGACCTCTGCCAGCACGGCCTCGAGCGCCGCGGAGGTGGCGGCGGGGCGGTGGAAGCCGACGCCCTGCGCCGCCGCCAGCAGTTCGATGGCCAGGATGGCGGCGGTGTTGTCCGCCATCTCCGCCAGCCTGAGCCCGGCGCCGGTGGCCATGCTGACATGATCCTCCTGATTGGCGCTGGTCGGCAGGCTGTCGATGCTTCGGGGTGTCGCCAGGGCCTTGTTCTCGCTGGCCAGGGCCGCCGCCGTCACCTGGGCGATCATGAAGCCGGAATTCAGCCCGCCCTCCCGCACCAGGAAGGCCGGCAGGCCGGAGAGGGCGGGGTCGATCAGCAGGGCGATGCGGCGCTCGGACAGGGCGCCGATCTCGGCCAGGGCCAGGGCGATGGTATCCGCCGCGAAGGCCACCGGTTCGGCATGGAAGTTGCCGCCCGAGAGCACCTCGCCCTCCGGCGTCACCAACGGATTGTCCGTCACCGCATTGGCCTCGCGCTCCAGCACGCCGCCGGCCTGATCGAGAAGATCGAGGCAGGCGCCCATGACCTGCGGCTGGCAGCGCAGGCAGTAAGGATCCTGCACCCGGGGGTCGTCGCGCCGGTGGCTCTCGCGGATGGCGCTACCGGCCAGCAGGCGGCGCAACGTGGCGGCGACGCGGATCTGTCCCGGCTGGCCTCGCAGCGCGTGAATGCGCGGATCGAAGGGCGTGTCGGAGCCGCGCGCGGCATCGACGCTCAGGGCGCCGGCCACGAGCCCGCTGCCCAGCAGCGCCTGCGCCCCGAAAAGGCCCGTCAGCGCCAGGGCCGTGGAGACCTGGGTGCCGTTGAGCAGCGCCAGGCCCTCCTTGGGTCCGAGTTTCAGGGGCTCCAGCCCCGCGTGACGGAGCGCCGCGGCCCCCGGCAGGCGCGCCTCTCCCAGCATGGCCTCGCCCTCGCCGATCAGCACCAGGGAGAGATGGGCGAGCGGCGCCAGATCGCCGGAGGCGCCGACCGAGCCCTTCGAGGGAATGACCGGCAGAATCCCGGCATTCAGCAGGCCCAGCAGGTGGGAGATGACGACGGGCCGCACGGCCGAGGCGCCGCGCGCGAGCGACAGGGCCTTGAGCGCCAGGATCAGCCGCACCACGGGCGCCGGCAGGGGAGAGCCGATGCCGGCCGCGTGGCTGCGCAGCAGATTGCCCTGCAGCCTGACCAGCTCGGCGGGGGGAATGCGGGTGCTGGCCATCTTCCCGAAGCCGGTGTTGACGCCATAGAGCGCCTCGCCTTCCGCGATGCGCTCGGCCAGGGCGGCGACCGAGGTCTCCACCGCCGCCTCCCAGCCGGCCGGGAGCGCGAGGGGCTCGCCCGCCATGATGGCGCGCAACGCGGGAAGGGTGATCCCGCCGGGCGTGACGATCATCGGCGGGCCTCCGGGCCGATGCCGAGCATCGGCAGATCGAGGCCCTGCTCCCGAGCGCAATCGAGCGCGATGTCATAGCCGGCATCGGCATGCCGCATCACCCCCGTGGCTGGGTCGTTCCACAGCACGCGCCGCAGGCGCCGGGCCGCATCCTCCGTGCCATCGGCCACGATCACCATGCCGGCATGCTGCGAATACCCCATGCCGACGCCGCCGCCGTGATGCAGCGAGACCCAGGTGGCGCCGGAGGCGGTGTTGAGCAGGGCGTTCAGCAGCGGCCAGTCCGAGACCGCGTCGGACCCGTCGCGCATGGCTTCCGTCTCGCGGTTGGGCGAGGCCACCGAGCCGGAATCGAGATGGTCGCGGCCGATCACGATCGGCGCCGCGAGTTCACCCCGGGCCACCATCTCGTTGAAGGCGAGGCCGAGCCGGTGCCGCTGCCCGAGGCCGACCCAGCAGATCCGGGCCGGAAGTCCCTGGAACCGGATCCGCTCGCGCGCCATGTCGAGCCAACGGTGCAGATGGGGGTCGTCCGGGATCAGCTCCCGCACCTTGTCGTCGGTCCGGCGGATATCCTCCGGGTCGCCGGAGAGGGCGGCCCAGCGGAACGGGCCGATGCCCCGGCAGAAGAGCGGCCGGATATAGGCCGGCACGAAGCCGGGGAAGCCGAAGGCATTCTCCAGCCCCTCGTCCCGCGCCATCTGCCGGATGTTGTTGCCGTAGTCGAGCACGGCGCTGCCCATGGCCTTGAAGTCCAGCATCGCCTGGACATGCCCGACCATGCTCCGCCGCGCGGCGGCCGCCACGGCCCTGGGATCGGTCTGCCGCTTCTCCTCCCATTCGGCGAGCGTCCAGCCGGCGGGAAGATAGCCGTTGGACGGGTCGTGCGCGCTGGTCTGGTCGGTGACGATATCCGGCGTCACGCCACGGCGGACCAGTTCGGGAAAGACCTCGGCCGCATTGCCCAGGAGGCCAATGCTGAGCGGCGCCCGCGCCGCCGAGGCGGCGCGGATCATGGCCAGGGCCTCATCCAGGCTCTCCGCGCGCCGGTCCAGATAGCCGGTCTCCAGCCGCTTCTCGATGCGCGAGGGCTGGCATTCGACGGCCAGGACGGAGGCGCCGGCGAAGACGCCGGCCAGGGGCTGCGCGCCCCCCATGCCGCCCAGCCCGGCCGTCAGGATCCAGCGTCCCGCCAGGTCGCCGCGGAAATGCTGGCGCCCGGCCTCCACGAAGGTCTCGTAGGTGCCCTGCACGATGCCCTGCGAGCCGATGTAGATCCATGACCCCGCCGTCATCTGGCCGTACATCATCAGCCCGGCACGATCGAGTTCGTTGAACGTGTCCCAGTTGGCCCAGCGCGGCACCAGGTTGGAATTGGCGATCAGCACCCGCGGCGCATCGGCATGCGTCTCGAAGACGCCAACCGGCTTGCCGGACTGCACCAGCAGGGTCTGGTTGTCCTTCAGGCGCTTCAGCACGGCAAGGATGGTTTCGTAGCTGCGCCAGTCCCGCGCGGCGCGCCCGATGCCGCCATAGACCACCAGCTCTCCCGGGCGCTCGGCGACCTCGTCGTCCAGGTTGTTCATCAGCATCCGCATGGCCGCCTCGGTGGTCCATTGCCGGGCGTGCAGGGTGCTGCCTCGCGGAGCGCGGATGGCCGGGGCGTTGCGGAGACGGGTTTGCGACATGAGGCCGATCCCTGGGAAAGGGGGGGTGAGGGGGGGGTCAGTCCAGCGCGCCGCCGAGGCGGTAGCGCGAGCCGGGATGGGTGAGCCATGCGCGCGTGGCGACCAGCCCCCAGGACCAGGTCCGGCGGTGGATCAGCAGGCAGGGCTCGTCGGCGGGGATGCCCAGCGCGGCGGCGGCTTCCGCCTCCGGCCGGATCGCCTCCACCACATGTTCGATCCGTTCGGGCGGCGCGCAGGAGGTCAGGTAGCCATAGGGGGTGACACGGGTGAAATCCTGCTCCAGGAAGCGCGGCGCGATGACCGGATTGACGTAGCGGTCCTCGAACTGGACCGGCAGGCCATTCTCCAGGTGAGTCAGCCTGCAGCGGAACAGCTCGGCCCCGTCCGGCAGGCCGAAGCTCCGCGTCAGCTCCGCGCCGGGCCGGCAGCGGTCCAGCGCCAGCACCCGGACGGAATGCGTGCCGCCGCGCTCCCGCATCTCCTCCGCGATGTCGCGCAGCTCCAGCAGGCTGGACTGCGGCTTGCTCGGCGCCACGAAGGTGCCGACGCCCTGCACACGCACCAGGAGCCCGGCATCCGCCAGCTCCCGCAGGGCCCGGTTGATGGTGACGCGGGAGACCCCGGTCAGCTTCACCAGCTCGTTCTCCGACGGCACGCGATCCTCGGCGGCCCATTCGCCACTGGCCACGCGGGACAGGATGAAAGCCTTGATCTGCTGGTAGCGCGGTGTCGTGGGGCTAGGCGTCGGTGGAGGAGATATCGTCACGGACATGCGGGCAGATTGGTTGTCTTGACAAGTTTCGTCAACCTGAAAGACGATGCGCCCGTCCCATGGAGAAAGGTCCGGCATGCCCCGCTATTTCGCCCCGCAGGCACTGCTTCCCGAAGGCTGGGCGCGTGACGTGCTGATCGAGGTGTCGGCCGCGGGCGGCATAGCCTCGGTCACGACCGATGCCGTGCCGGAGGGGGCGGACAGGCTTCCGGGCCTTGTCCTGCCCGGCCTGGCCAATCTGCATTCGCATGCCTTCCAGCGCGCCATGGCGGGGCATGCCGAGCGCCGCTCCCCGCCGGAGGCGCGTGACAGCGAGGGTGGGGCGGACTCCTTCTGGACGTGGCGCCAGACCATGTATCGCTTCGTCAGCCGCTTCACGCCGGAGGACGCAGAGGCCGTGGCGGCGCAACTCTATGCCGAATGCCTGGAATGGGGCTTCACCAGCGTCGCCGAGTTCCACTACCTGCATCACCAGGCGGACGGCACACCCTATGCGCAACCTGCGGAGATGGCGTTGCGGCACCATGCCGCCGCCCGCGCCACCGGCATCGGCATCACCCTGCTGCCGAGCCTGTACCGGCATGGCGGCATCTTCGGCCAACCGCCGGTTCCGGCCCAGGCGCGCTTCCTCAATGACCTGGATGGCTTCTGGCGCATCGTCGAGGGCATCCGGGGCGCCATCGCCGGCGATCCACAGGCCGGGATCGGTCTGGCCCCCCATTCCCTGCGGGCGGTGACGCCGGCGATGCTCGCCGAGATCGCCCGGCATGACGGACCAATTCACATCCATGCCGCCGAACAGCCGCGCGAGGTGGCCGAATGCCTGGCCGCCACCGGCGCGCGGCCCGTGCAATGGTTGCTTGATCACCTTCCGGTGGATGCCCGCTGGTGCCTGATCCACTGCACGCACATGACCGAGGCGGAGTCGGCCGGCCTGGCCCGCAGCGGCGCCGTGGCCGGCCTCTGCCCCAGCACCGAGGCCTCACTGGGCGACGGCATCTTCGATCTGCCCGCCTTCCGCGCCGCGGGCGGGCGATACGGCTTCGGGACGGACAGCCATGTCGGCACCTCCCCCCGCGACGAGATGCGCCAGCTGGAAACCAGCCAGCGCCTGGCGCGGCGGCAGCGCTCCGTGGCCACGGACGAGGCCAACCCGCATCCCGGCCGCGTGCTGCTGGACGCGGCCCTCGCCGGCGGCGCTCAGGCCAGCGGGCGCCCGATCCGCGGCATCGCGCCCGGCCAGCGCTGCGACGTGATCGTGCTCGACCCGGATCACCCCGCTCTCTGCGGCCGGCAGGGAGACGAACTGCTCGACGCCTGGGTGTTCAGCGGGCAGGGCAATCCGGTGCGTCAGGTCATCGCCGGGGGCCGGGAGGTGGTGCGCCAGGGCCGGCACGTCGATGCGGAGCGCATTCTTGCCCACTTCCGCCAGGCCATGGCGAGGCTGGCGGCATGATCGAGGTCTGCGTCGTCCGCCGATCCGGAAGCCAGCGTCAGCCGGCGGCGGACACCGCCTCGGCGGCCCGCATCAGGCGGAGGAAGTTCCCGGACCAGAGCAGGCCGATCGCGTCCCGGTCATAGCCCCTGCGCAACAGCTCGGCCGTCAGGTTGGGGCTGTCCGCAGCGCTCATCCAGCCGTCCACGCCGCCGCCGCCATCGAAGTCCGAGGACAGGCCGACATGGGCGATGCCCATGCGCTGCACGGCATAATCCACGTGATCGACGATGTCCTTGATGCTCGCCCGGGCCCTGCCATCGGCATCCGGGCCCCGCAGGAAGCCCGGGACCGCCGTGATCTGCATCAGCCCGTGCGCGGCGCGCAGGGCATCCATCTGCTCGTCATCCAGATTGCGGGGATGGTCGCGCAGGGCGCGGCAGCAGGTATGCGTGGCCACCACGGGGGCCCGGGACAGGCTGACGGCCTGCAGCATCGTGCTCTTCGCCGCATGGGACACATCGACGAGCAGCCCCAGGGCGTTCATCTCGGCGATCGCCGCGCGGCCCAGCGTTGAAAGGCCCCCGTGCAGGACCGGCCCGTCCCCCAGGTCGGGCCGGGGGATCGCGGCATCAGCCAGGGCGTTGTGGCCATTGTGGGTGATCGTCACGTAGCAGGCGCCGAGTCCGCGCCACAACGCCAGCCGCGACAGATCCTCCCCCATGCCGTAGCCGTTCTCGACCGCCAGCAGGATGCCGGTGCCGCCGGAGCGCAACGCCTCCAGCTCGGCGGCGCGACCGACGATTCTCCGCTCCTGCCCGCCGGCCGTCGCCCGGATGGCGCGCAGCATGGCCTCGCAACGCCGGCTGGCCGCCGCATGTCCCTCCGGCGTGCGCGGCCCCTGGGGCAGATAGGCGGCGAAGACCACGGCCTTCAGGCCGCCCGCCGCCATCCTCGCGAAGTCCACGCACCGCTGGGTCGGACCTCTCGGGTCGGGCGGGGCCGGCCAGGGGATGTCCACATGGGTGTCCAGCGTGAGCGTCGCGGCATGGATGGCGGCGGAAGGCGGAGAAGGTTGCATATCGCGTCCGGACGACCTGGCAGGGCGGAAAGCCTCGCCGGTTGGGGGGCAAGGCGTCAACCGGCGGCGGCGCCTTCCAGCGCGGCCGTCACCTGCTCCAGCATGTCGGGCAGCGCCGCCGGATCCAGCCAGCGGAACACGCCCACCAGCCCGTGCCGCGGATCGACCCAGATGTAGTTGCCGCCCGCTCCCTGCGCCAGGAAGCTCTCGCGGCTGGCGCCCGGGTAGCGGCCATTGCCGTTGAGCCACCAGAGCAGGCCATAGTCCGGATTGAGGCGGCATGGCGTGGTGCAGGCCCGGACCCATCCCTCCGGCAGGATGCGCCGGCCGTCCCAGAGGCCATCATTCAGCATCAGCTGCCCGATCCGGGCCTGATCCTCGGCATGGGTGAAGACGCCGCCACCCCAATGGCCGCCGCCGGACACCGACTGGATGAGGCGTCCCTCGATCTCGACGTCGCTGGTGCAGTAACCCTCCCACCGCATGCTGCCACTGCCGCCGATGGGCTTCAGGATCCGCTCGGCGAAGACCTCGGGCAGGGGCGCGCGGAAGCGGTGCAGCAGGGCCAGGGACAGCGCATTGACGCGCACGTCGTTGTATTCCCAGTAGCTGCCCGGCGCCTCCAGCGGCCGGTCCAGCCCCTTCTCGGCCTTGCCCTCCCGCTTCAGGTCGCGGCCCCGGTCGATCCGGTCCGCCTTGCCGAACAACGTGCCTTCCCATTCGCTGGTCTGCTCCAGCAGCATGCGCCAGGTGATGCGGCCGTTGTGGTCGCCCTCGAAAGCCGCATCCCGGACAGTGTCCCGGACAGGCGCGTCGAGATCGGCGATGAGGCCGTCGCCCCAGGCCAGGCCTGCCAGCAGGGCCAGGTAGCTCTTGGCCACGCTGAAGGTCATGTCGACCTGCTGTGTGTCCCCCCACCGGGCCACCGGGCGGCCATGCAGCAGCAGCAGGCCGTTGGGCGCGCCGCGGGGCGCCGTATTGCCCAGGACCTCATTGTCCGGGGGAGGCTCGAAATAGCCGCTTCGCAGATGCGCGAGCAGGTCGCGGGGGAACGGTGTCTCCCGCGACTGGGCGAAGGCAACGGCGCCGGCGAGCCGGGCGGGATCGAAATTCGACGCGGGCGCCGGGGCGCCGGCAAAGGGCAAAGCTTCCATGACGCCCAGCCTGAACGCGACAGCGAGTCCCGGCAAGCGGAGGCATGGACGGCCGGCGGGGCCGACCCCATCTGCAGGATCCGGTCAATGGAGGGTTTCGGGATGGAAGGTGGCGAGACGGCGATCCTGGGCGGAGGCTGCTTCTGGTGTCTGGACGCGGCCTACCGTGATCTGCAGGGCGTGAAGGAGGTTGTGTCGGGCTATGCGGGCGGCCATGCGGAGCATCCGACCTATGAGCAGGTCTGCGGCAAGCAGACCGGCCACGCGGAGGTGGTGAAGGTCACTTTCGACCCGTCCGAGATCTCCTATGCGGATGTTCTGCGCATCTTCTTCACTCTGCACGACCCCACGACAAAGGATCGCCAGGGCGCGGATATCGGGCCGCAATACCGCAGCATCATCCTGACCCTCTCCCCCGAACAGGAGAGGACGGCGCGGGAGGTGATGGCGGAGGTCACGCGCGAGGAGCTCTGGCCCGCGCCCCTCGTGACGGAGATCGCGGCCGCCGGCCGCTTCTGGCCGGCCGAGGCGGAACACCAGGACTATTTCCGGAACAATCCGTGGTCCGGCTACTGCCGGGCCGTGATCGCTCCGAAGGTTGCCAAGTTCCGGAAGCGCTTCGCGCAGCGCCTCAGGCCGCAGGCCGCCTAGGCCAAGCCTGGTCCGTAAATCCGGGAAAGGGGGCAATAAAGCGGACGGCGCCCTTGGCCTCTCGGCCGGGCGCCGTCAACGCGGGGGTTCCTTTGCGGAACCATTCCTCCCCAAACTCGGCCTGCAGAGCAACTCCGAGGCGCCCTGTTTAGCAGGTCTTGTATAAGACACAAGTCTAATCCTTCAGACGCCTTGATTGCCGTCGCGGGATAGGGAACACCCTCGCTGTCCTTCCGCGCCGCACAAAGGTTTCATCCATCCATGGCCACCGACATCTCCGCTGCGAATGCCAGGCTGGATGCTCGGCCTCTCTACAGGCAGGTCGAGGAGATCCTGCTGGGGCGGATCGTGGGCGGCATCTGGCCGCCCGGTCATCTTCTGCCCTCGGAGCCGGAGCTGGCGACGGAGTTGGGCGTATCCCAGGGAACGGTGCGCAAGGCGCTGACCTCGCTCGAGCAGCGCAATCTTATCAACAGGCGGCAGGGGCGTGGTACGACGGTCGCCCGGCACACGGGCGAGACGGCGCGCCGGCACTTCTTCCGGGTGCGGGACCTGAGTGGGCGCGCGGTCGTCTCCAGGATCATCGTGGTCTCGTGCGACGAGGGGGCGGCGGAGCCCTGGGAGGCCCAGGCGTTGGCGATCGAGGCCGGGGCCCCCGTCCATCACCTGCGGCGGATTCGCCTGCTCGATGGCAGCCCGCGCATCTTCGAGCGCTGCACCCTCTCGGCCGCGATGCTGCCGGATTTCAGGCTTCCACCCGGCGAGCTGGCCTCGGAGCTGTATGTCCACTTCCAGCGCGCCCATGGCGTGACCATCGCGGCGGCCGAGGAGGAACTTTCGGCGGGCGCGGCGGATGAGGAGACGGCCCAGGCCATTGGCAAGCCCGCCGGAACGCCGCTGCTGATGGTGCAGAGAATCGCCTATGACGTCGCGCATCGCCCGGTCGAGGTGCGGCTCTCGATGATCGACACGGAGCGCCATCGCTACGCGGTCCGGCTGGAATAGCGGCGCCCGGGACGCCGCCGCTCCCCCAAAAGCTTGCGCGGGTGGGGGGAGGGTGGTAATGGCCGCGCCTTCCTGATTTACCGCTGACTACGACAGCACGACGAGAGAGAGGCCCGGCGCCATGGCCGTTCCGAAGAAGAAGGTTTCGCCCTCCCGCCGCGGCATGCGCCGCAGCCATGAGGCGCTGGTGGGTGCCGCCCATCACGAGTGCCCGAACTGCGGCGAGCTGAAGCGCCCGCACCATATCTGCGCCTCCTGCGGCCACTATGACGGCCGCGAGGTCGTCGAGGCCGGCAAGGCCCTGAAGGCCGCGGTCCGCGTCTGATTTCCTGAGCGTCGAGCGAGAAAACAACACCTTGTCGCAGGCGACCATGCCGCAGGGCGAAGCCTCTCAGGTCCGTCCTGCGGAAGTCTTTTCCCTCGCCATCGACGCCATGGGCGGTGACCACGCACCCGAGGCGGTGCTGGACGGCCTGGAGCTTGCCGCCGAGCGGCATCCCCAGGCCCGTTTTCTCCTGGTGGGCGATGAGACCCGGCTGACGCCTCTGCTGGCGCGCCGCCCCAAGGCGGCGCGACTCTGCTCGATCCGCCATGCCGCGGACGCCATTCCCGGGGATATGAAGCCGACCGCCGCGCTTCGCGTCCGCCACTCCTCGATGCGAATCGCCATCGACGCCGTCGCCGGCGGCGAGGCCGCGGGTGTGGTCTCGGCCGGCAATACGGGCGCGTTGATGGCGCTCGGCAAGATCGTCGTGAAGACGCTCCCGGAGATTGAGCGTCCCGCCCTGGCGGCCATCGGCCCTTCCGCCCGCGGCGATGTCGTGCTGCTCGACCTGGGCGCGAACGTCACCTGCGATGCGCGCAATCTGGTCGAGTTCGCGGTAATGGGCGATGCCTTCGCCAGGGCCGTCCTGGGGCTGTCGAAGCCCAGCATCGGGCTGCTGAATGTCGGCAGCGAGGAGCTGAAGGGCGACGACCGGGTTCGGCAGGCCGCCGACATTCTCCGGGAAAGCCCGTTGGCTTCCAGTTTCCATGGCTTCGTCGAAGGGCATGACATCACGGCGGGAACCGTGGACGTCATCGTCACCGACGGCTTCACGGGGAATATCGCCCTGAAGACCGGGGAAGGGGCCTTCAAGCTGGTCGGCTCTCTGCTGAAGCAGGTCTTCACCTCCTCCCTCTCGGCCAAGCTCGGCTATCTCCTGGCCCGTCGCGCGCTCGACCGGCTTCGGGAATGGATGGACCCCAGGCGCTACAATGGCGCGGTCCTGGTCGGCCTGAACGGCGTGGTGGTGAAGAGCCACGGTGGCACCGATGCCATCGGCTTCGCCCATGCCGTCGATGTCGCCATGGACATGGTGACACATGGCTTCAACCAGCGGATTCGCGAGGGCCTCTCCGCCCTGCCGCCGCGAACCAAGACGGCCGTGGCCGACGCCCATCTTCCCGGTCGGTGACCGTGGCTTCAGGATCGATCCCCATGACTCCTCGCAGCCTGATTCTCGGTACCGGCGGCTACCTGCCCGAGACGGTGCTGGACAACGAGGCTCTGGCCGCGCGCTACGGGCTGGACACATCGGATGCCTGGATCCGGGAACGGACTGGCATCCGCCAGCGCCATCTGGCGGCGCCGGGGGAATCCGCCAGCGACATGGGCGCGGCGGCGGCCCGGGCGGCCCTGGAGCAGGCCGGGCTCGATGTCGGGGCGGTGGATGCGATCATCGTCGCGACCGCGACACCGGACGCCGCCTTTCCCTCCACGGCAGCCCGGCTTCAGGCCAAGCTCGGCATCAGCCGGGGCTTCGCTTTCGATGTCTCCGCGGCCTGTGCGGGCTTCGTCTATGCCTTGTCGATCGCGGATTCCATGCTGCGGACCGGGCAGGCGCGCTGCGCCCTTGTCATCGGGGCCGAAGTCTTTTCCCGGCTCATGGACTGGAAGGACCGGGGGACCTGCGTCCTCTTCGGCGATGGCGCCGGCGCGGTGGTGCTCCAGGCCACCGAGACGCCGGGGGATCGGGGGCTCCTCTCCTGCCATCTGCACGCGGATGGCCGGCATGGCGATATTCTGTATGTGGAGCAGGAGGTCGGGCTCCTGCGCATGACGGGGCGCGAGGTGTTCCGGCACGCCGTGAGCAAGCTGGCCGCCGCGGTTGACGAGGCCCTGGCGGCGAACGGCCTGGACAAGTCCGAGGTCTCCTGGCTCGTGCCGCACCAGGCCAATGCCCGCATCATCGACGCGATGGGGCGCAAGCTGGGACTGCCGCCGGAGCGCGTGGTCATGACGGTGGACCGCCATGCCAATACCTCGGCGGCCTCCATTCCCCTGGCTCTGGCGGAGGCGACGCGGGACGGGCGTGTGCAGCGCGGCGATCTGATCCTGATGGAGGCGATCGGTGGAGGTCTGACCTGGGGCGCCGCGCTGGCTCGGTTCTGATCTGTCGGAATATCGAGAGAAAACGGTTTTTTGATACTGCTTTCCTGCCGCAAGGACCTATAGCCTGGATGGCGAACCCGGTGCCTGGGTCCGGTTCCGAAGAAAGGCCTTGCCGCCGCTGTTTCAGGGAGTGCCGGTAAAAGGTGCGATGGCCGAAAGGCTTGACGCCGAATGCGGCAATTCCGAAGTTCCGTAAAAAATTCATATGCCTACGCCTTGGTGGTCGGGCTGGCTTTTCGGTATTGCTGCCGTTATGTTCCGGCCGTTTCCGGGAGGCAGGAATTTTGCGGATGATCCTTTCGGTCGGAGATCGATGACGATGTTGATTACCGTGCCGCCTGACTACCGGCCGTCCGATGCCGAAGAGTTCATGTCTCCCTTGCAGCAGGAGTATTTCCGCCAGAAGTTGTTGAAGTGGCGGCAGGATCTCCTTCGGGAAGCGGGAGATACCCTGGCAAGCCTCAGCGAAGGCGGGATATCCGAAGCCGATCTGACCGACCGCGCCAGCGTGGAGACGGATCGCGCTCTCGAACTGCGCACCCGCGACCGCGCCAGGAAGCTAATCTCGAAGATTGATCAGGCCCTCGAACGTATCGAGAACGGCACATACGGCTATTGCGAGGAGACCGGGGAGCCCATCGGTCTGCGTCGGCTCGAGGCGCGCCCGATCGCGACCCTTTCCATCGAGGCGCAGGAGCGGCACGAGAAGATGGAGCGCATTCACCGCGACGACTGATTTGCCGGCGGGCGGAGCGGCGGGACGTGGAGAAGGCGGCGTCTTTTCCGCGATCTTCCCCGGCCCTTCGGCCCTGGCGGGAACCAGCTTCTTATTGCTTGCAATGCCGTGCGATCCGGTGCATCTGCCGCCGCGACGGTGATTGCGGCAGAACCCCTGCGGTTTGCCGCCATCGATTCTGGCGGATGGTTTGATCATCTTCCTCCCTTGCGTCCCGGCCGCCTGGCCAGGGCGGTTCCGGCTCAGGGGATGATCTCGCGGTCCGGCTGGACTGACACCCAATCCAGCGAGCGCGCGGTACGGGAAGCCGCGCCGATCTCGTATGAAGATTTCCCGCGCGGCTCGCGCCGCGACGCGTATGGAGGCCCCCCGTGGCGCGCACACCGCTCGAGAAGATCCGCAACATCGGCATTACGGCGCATATCGACGCCGGCAAGACGACGACGACCGAGCGGATCCTTTACTACACCGGCAAGTCCCACAAGATCGGTGAGGTCCACGAGGGCAACACCACCACCGACTACATGGAGCAGGAGCGTGAGCGTGGCATCACGATCACCTCCGCTGCCGTGACGGCCGAGTGGAAGGGCCACCGGATCAACGTCATCGACACCCCGGGCCACATCGACTTCAACATCGAGGTCAACCGCTCGCTGCGCGTGCTCGATGGCGCCGTCTTCGTGATCGAGGGCGTGGCCGGCGTGCAGCCGCAGTCCGAGACCAACTGGCGCCTGGCCGACCGCTACAACGTGCCGCGCATCATCTACATCAATAAGCTGGACCGCACGGGCGCCGACTTCTACCGCGCCGCCGCGACCCTGACCGAGAAGCTCGGCATCAACTGGGTGGCCCTGCAGCTGCCGATCGGCATCGAGGATACCCTGAAGGGCGTCGTCGACCTGGTCGAGATGAAGGCCCTGATCTGGGAAGGCGACGAACTCGGCGCCAAGTACCACGAGGCCCCGATCCCGGACGACCTGAAGGAGAAGGCGGCCGAGTACCGCCAGCTCCTGCTCGACACCGCCCTGTCCGTCGATGACGCGGCGATGGAAGAGTATTTCGACAAGGGCGACGTCTCCGTCGAGACCCTGAAGAAGTGCATCAAGAAGGGCACGATCTCCGGCGCCTTCCGTCCGGTCGTCTGCGGCTCCTCCTTCAAGAACAAGGGTGTGCAGCCGCTGCTGGATGCCGTCTGCGACTACCTGCCGAGCCCGGTGGAAGTCGAGGGCATCATGGTCGCCCCCGAGGAAGGCCAGGACGAGAACACCCCGCGCCGTATCATCGAGGTGAGCGAGACCGCGCCGTTCTCCGCGCTCGCCTTTAAGATGATCAACGACAAGTATGGCAACCTGACCTTCATCCGCGTCTATGCCGGCGTGGTGCGCCAGGGCGATACCGTCCTGAACACCGCCAAGGGCAACAAGGAACGCATCGGCCGCATGTTCCAGATGCATGCCGACAAGCGTGAGGAAGTGAAGGAGGTGTTCGCCGGCGACATCGTCGCCATCGTGGGCCTGAAGGACACCCTGACGGGTGACACCCTGGCCGACCCGGCGGACCCCGTCGTGCTCGAGCGCATGGCCTTCCCGGTGCCGGTCATCGACATCTCCGTCGAGCCCAAGACCAAGGATGGCGTGGAGAAGATGACGCTGGGCCTGCAGAAGCTGGCCGGCGAGGATCCCTCCCTGCGTCTGAAGACCGACCAGGAGACCGGCCAGACCATCCTGTCCGGCATGGGCGAGCTCCACCTCGAGATCATCATCGACCGCCTGAAGCGCGAGTATGGCGTGGACGCCAACATCGGCGCGCCGCAGGTGGCCTATCGTGAGACGATCACGAAGGCGCACACCGAGACCTACACCCACAAGAAGCAGTCGGGTGGTTCGGGCCAGTTCGCCGAGGTGAAGATCACCTTCGAGCCCAAGGAGCGGAACGAGGGCATCGAGTTCGTCAATGCCGTCGTCGGCGGCTCGGTGCCGAAGGAATACATCCCGGCGGTCGAGAAGGGCATCAAGGTCCAGGCCGATACCGGCGTGCTGGCCGGCTTCCCGACGGTGGACTTCAAGTACACCCTGACGGACGGCAAGTACCACGACGTCGACTCCTCGGCCCTGGCCTTCGAGATCGCCGCCAAGGCCTGCTTCCGCGAGGGCATGAAGAAGGCCGGCCCGGTGATCCTGGAGCCGATCATGGACGTCGAGGTGACGACGCCGCAGGATCATGTCGGTGACGTGGTGGGCGACCTCAACCGTCGCCGTGGCGTGATCCAGAGCCAGGATATGGCCGGCACTTCGGTCATCGTCCGCGCTCATGTGCCGCTGAAGGAGATGTTCGGCTACATCTCCAACCTGCGGGGCATGACCAAGGGCCGCGCCTCCTTCTCGATGCAGTTCCACCACTACGATCCGGTGCCGCGCAACGTCGCCGATGAGATCATGAAGCAGAGCGCCTGACACCTGATCGGGGTTCCGATCCGTCAGCTTCTTTCGAACGCGGGCCAGACTGGCCCGCGTTTTTCGTTTCGGTGGGAAGCATCATGTTACCAATCGTCTCCAAGCTCCGTGAGGCTTGAAGGCGGGAATGGAATCTCCAACATGTCCGCCATGCAATCCGGTCAAGACCACCGCCCTGTCCTGGACATGACGCCCGACGGCGAATTCAAGGGGCCGGCACCTCGCCCCACGACATGGCTGGACAGGCTCCTGCTGAGGCTGGGTGGCGTGGCGGCGCTTGTCGCACTGGTGGCGCTTGGCGTGGTGGTGGCGGGGATCGCCGTGGCGTTCTTCGCGATTGCCCTGCCTGTGGCCCTAATCGCCGGGCTCGTGGCCTTCGGCACCCTGTGGTGGCGAGCGCGGCGGAACGGCGAGAGCCTGCGCTTCGAGGCCATGGCCCGGCGATACCGGAGCCGGTGAACGGCGGACCGCCGTCTCAGACCAGGGCGGCGAGCCGGCTGCGGTGCCGGTAGGTGAGGGCCTCGGCCATGTGGCGGCGTTCCACCACATCGCTTTCCTCCAGGTCCGCGATGGTGCGCGCGACCCGGAGGCATCGGACATAGCCGCGATTGGACAAGGCGAGCTGGGTGGTGGCACGGTCCGCAAGAGCCAGCGCCTCCTGCGACAGAGCCGGGACGAGTGTGTCCAGCGCCTCCTCGGCGTTGCCGACGCCGCGTTCACGCTGCCGCGTGCGGGCCTGAGCGACCCGCGCTGCCACCGTCGTGCTGCTCTCTCCCAGCGGCACCTGTGCGATCTCGCCCGGCGATATCGGCGCCATCCCGATCACCATGTCGATGCGATCGAGCAGGGGCCCTGAGAGCTTCTGCTGATAGGTCTCGCCGCAGCGGGGCGCGGAGCCGCATTCCCGGCTCGCCTCGCCCAGGTGACCGCATCGGCACGGATTCATCGCCGCGATCAGCTGGAACCGGGCCGGATAACTGACATGGGCCGCGGCCCGGCTGATGGTGCAGAAGCCGGTCTCCAAAGGCTGGCGCAGCGCCTCCAGGGCAGGGCGGCCGAACTCCGGAAGCTCGTCGAGGAACAGCACCCCATGATGCGCGAGGCTGATCTCGCCGGGACGCGCTTTTGGCCCCCCGCCGACCAGTGCGGCCTGGCTGGCGGAGTGGTGCGGACTCCGGAAGGGTGGCCTCGATGATATCCGTCCCCCCTCGAGAAGCCCGGCAACGCTGCGGATCAGGCTGACCTCCAGGGCCTGTGCGGGGGTCAGATCCGGCAGAAGGCCGGCGATGCGGGAGGCCAGCATGGACTTGCCGGCGCCTGGAGGCCCGGAGAGCAGCAGGTTGTGGTTGCCCGCGGCGGCGATCTCCGAGGCGCGCTTGGCAGCCTCCTGGCCGCGCACCTGGGACAGGCACGCCTGGCCTGCCGTCGGGGTCTCCAGGGCTGGCGGCTGTGGCGCGGAGAGCAATTGCTTTCCGTTGAGATGCGCGATGATCTGCGGGAGATCGCGGGCCGCCAGGATCTCGACGGAGCCGGCCCAGGCCGCTTCGCCACCCTGGGCGAAGGGGCATATCAGCCCCAGTTCCCGTTCCGCCGCGCCCAGAGCGGCCGGAAGGATGCCGGCCACGGGACCGATGGCCCCATCCAGGGCCAGTTCGCCCAGGGCGGCAAAGCCCTCCAGTTCCTCGGAAGGCACGATGTCCATCGCCGCGAGAAGAGCGAGGGCGATCGGCAGGTCGAAATGCGAACCTTCCTTCTGCAGGCTTGCCGGCGCGAGATTGACCAGGATGCGCTTGGGGGGGAGGCTCAGCCCCATGCCGTTCAGGGCGGCGCGCACCCGCTCGCGGCTCTCGGTGATCGCCTTGTCCGGCAGGCCGACCAGGATGAAAGCGGGCAGTCCGCCGGTGATCTGGACCTGCACCTCCACCGGCACAGTTTCGATACCGGAGAAGGCGAAGCTGGCCAGACGGACGATGCTCATGGCGGCAGATTACAGATCCACCCCCAGATCATCAACTTAATGGATTATCGCCCGTGCCAGCCATCGAGGAAGCTCAACAGGAGGCTTCCTATGAGATCGACGTTGTAGCCGCCCTCCTGGACAAGCACGGTGGGAAGGCCGAGGCCTGCCAACAGCGCCCCGGCGCGCGCGAAGCCGTCCCGCGTGACCTTGAGAAAGCTCAACGGCTCCTGCTCGGACGCATCGAAGCCGAGGGGGATGACGAGCGCGTCCGGCCGGAAGGCCTGGCTGCGTTCGATGGCATGAGAAAGCGCGGCGAGCCACGCCTCGTCGCCCGACCCGCGCGGGAGGGGGAGATTGTGGTTGTGCCCCAGCCCCCGGCCACCGCCCCGTTCCTCGTCATACCCGACATACCAGGGATAGTAGCCCGCGGGATCGCCGTGCAGGGACACCGTCAGGACATCCTCCCGCTCCCAGAAGATGCCCTGCGTTCCGTTGCCGTGATGGGCATCGATATCGATGATGGCGACCCTGGCTGCGCCGCCACGGCGCAGGCGTTCAGCTGCCAGGGCGCTGTTGTTGACGTAGCAGTGCCCGCCGGCCCGCGCGGCATAGGCATGGTGGCCGGGCGGCCGGCTCAGCGCATAGGCCAGGCCGCCCCCGGCGCTCACGGAGCCGGCGGCGGCAAGAGCGCAGGAGGCGGCGGAGAGGATCGACTCCCAGCTGCCGGGCCCGATCGGGCATGCCGTATCGGCGGTGTACCAGCCGGTCCGCGCCAGGATCGAGGAGGTCAGGCGGGCCCCCTGCGCCAGCATCTCAGGGGAGGGGTGCATGTTGGCCACCACCTCCGGCCCCTTTTCGGGAAGGGCCGCCCAGGCTTTCGCGGCCTCCGCCAGAAAGGCGACATAGCCGGCGTCGTGGATGTCGAGCAGCGCCGCGGGCTCGACCAGCGGCGGCGTCTCCACGGCGGTCCCGCTGCCTCGAAGCGCGGCAAGGAGCGCCTCCGCCCGCTGCGGTATCTCGAAGTTGCGGCGGACCGACCCTCTCTGGAGGAAGAAATGCGGCGAATGCCGCGTCTGATCGGGATGGGCAAAGGCGCGCATGAACTCAGGCTATGCCGGACGGACGCCCTTGTCGATGCGGCTTTCCCAGGGTTAGCGTCGCAGTCTGGGATGCATCAACGGGAGACAAAGATGGGCCTTTCACGTCGTGGCCTTCTGGCCGGCGCGGCCGCCGCGCCTTTGCTGATGCGCGTGGACGACGCCCTGGCCCAGGGCATCCAGCCCAAACGAGGCGGAACCCTGAACTCGATCGTCAACCCGGAGCCGCCCATTCTCCATGTTGGCGTCAACAATCAGGCGCCGACGCTGATCGTCGGCGGCAAGATCTTCCAGGGCCTGCTCCGCTACAGCAGCAAGCTGGAGCCCCTCCCTGAGCTCGCAAAGAGCTGGGAGATCAGCCCGGATGGGCTCGAATACACCTTCCACCTGCAGGAGAACGTCAAGTTCCATGATGGGCAGCCGATGACGGCGGAAGACGTCGTCTTCTCCATCATGAAGTTCCACATGGAAGTCTCGCCCCGTGCGCGCGGCGTGTTCTCGCGCATCAAGGAGGGCGTGGCGGTGGACAGGAACACCGCCAGGTTCGTACTGTCCGCGCCGTTCGAGCCCTTCCTCCTCATGTTCGATGTGACGGTCTCGGCAATTGTTCCCAAGCATCACTTCGAAGGACAGGACTATCGGCAGGCACCCGTCGTCCAGAAGCCGATCGGCACCGGCCCCTTCCGCTTCGTGGAATGGCAGCGTGGCAACTTCATCCGGTTGGAGCGCTTCGACGGCTACTGGAAGCCCAACCAGCCTTATCTCGACGCCATCATCTACCGGGTGATTCCGGACAGCCAATCGCGCCGCCTGGCCCTGGAGAGCGGGCAGGTTCAGCTCACACAGTCGAACGACATCGAGCCTTTCGACGTGCCGCAGATGCGCGCCCGGCCCAATCTCGAGGTGCAGACCACGGGCTGGGAGTATTTCGGTCCGCTCATGTGGCTGGAGCTCAACCACCGGGTGAAGCCTCTGGATGATGTGCGCGTGCGCAAGGCTCTGGCGCAGGCCGTGAACCGCGACTTCATCGCGCAGCGGCTCTGGTTCGGCATCGGCAAGCCGGCCACCGGTCCTGTGGCGAGTTCCACGCGCTTCCATGATGCCACGGCCAGGATGCCGTCCTTCGATGTCAACGCGGCGAAGAAGCTGCTGGACGAGGCGGGGCTGAAGCCGAACGGGCAGGGGGTCCGGTTCACGATCAGGCATCTGAGCCTGCCCTATGGCGAGGTCTTCACCCGGCTGGGCGAGTTCCTGCGTCAGTCGCTGCGGCAGGTCGGCGTCGACCTCCAGCTGGAAAGCGTGGATGTCGGAACCTGGGCGCAGCGGACCGCCAACTGGGAGTTCGATACCACCATCAACTATCTCTACCAGTACGGCGACCCGACCCTGGGCGTGGAGAGGAGCTACGTCTCCACCAACATCAAGAAGATCCTCTTCTCCAACGTCTCGGGCTACGCCAATCCGAAGGTGGACGAGCTCTTCACCCAGGCGCGCGACGCCGCCGAGCCTGCCAAACGCCAGGAGTACTTCACGGCCGTCCAGAAGATCCTGGTGGAGGACGTGCCGCTGGTCTGGCTGCTGGAGATGGCTTTTCCCACCATTCACGAGAAGCGGCTGCACAATGTGATCACCAGCGGCGCCGGCGTGCATGCCAGCTTCGACGATGTCTTCCTGGCCTGAGCATGGAAGTCTCCAAGCTACCGGCCTATCTGGCGGCGCGGCTGGTCAAGGCGGCGATCGTCGTCCTGGCCATCGTGATCTGCAACTTCTTCCTGATCCACGCCGCGCCCGGCGATCCCGCCAGCATCATCGCCGGCCAGTCCGGCGCGGCGGATGCCAAGTTCCTGGAGCAGCTGAGGGCCCAGTTCGGCCTGGATCAGCCGCTCTACGTCCAGCTCTGGCTCTATCTGAAGGGCGTGCTGACGCTCGATCTCGGCTTCAGCCACCGGCAGCAGATGCCCGTGTCCACGCTCCTTTGGGAGCGGCTTCCGGCCACCCTCCTGCTGACCGGCAGCGCCTTCGTCTTCGCCCTCGTGGTGGGCGTGAGCATGGGAGCGCTGGCGGCCAAGCGCGTCGGCACGTGGTGGGACAGCATCATCACCGTCCTCGCCCTCGTCTTCTACGCCACGCCGCTCTTCTGGGTGGGCCTGATGCTCGTCCTTCTGTTCAGCGTGGCGCTGGAATGGCTGCCCTCCTTCGGCATGGCCTCGGTGGGCGTCGAGCTGAGCGGATTCCAGGCGGCGCTGGATGTCGGCAGGCACCTCATCCTGCCGGGGCTGACGCTGGGGCTGTTCTATGTCGCCGTCTATGCGCGTCTGACACGGGCCACCATGCTGGAGGTCGCCGACCAGGATTTCGTGAGGACGGCCCGGGCCAAGGGCGTGCCTGAAGGCCGCATCCAGCGGCGGCACGTGCTCCGCAATGCCCTCCTTCCCATCATCACCTTCGCCGGCATCCAGGCCGGTCAGGTCATCGGTGGTTCCATCCTGGTCGAGACGGTCTTCGCCTGGCCCGGCATCGGCCGGCTGGCCTTCGATGCGCTGCTGGCCCGCGACTACCAGGTCCTGATGGGCGTCTTCTTCTGCACCAGCGTCATGGTCGTGATCTTCAACCTGCTGACCGATCTTCTCTACGCCGTCGTCGATCCGCGCGTGGAGATGGCCGGATGAGAATTTTCTGGCGCAACTTCTCCCGCAACCGCGGCGCGGTGTTCGGGATGGTCATCCTGGTCGGGGTGGCCATGCTCGCCCTCCTGGCGCCGGTCATCTTTCCCGGCAGCCCGTGGGACATGGTGGGCGCGCCCTTCATGCCGCCGGGTGAGATGGGGCTTCTGCTCGGTTCCGACAGCCTGGGACGCGACGTCGCCGCCGGGATCGCGCATGGCGCACGGGTCTCCCTGCTCGTCGGGGCGGTCTCCACCGCAGCCGCGCTGCTCATCGGCGTCACGCTCGGCGCTGTCGCCGGCTACTTCGGCGGCATCGTCGACGATCTCGTCATGCGTTTCACCGAGTTCTTCCAGACCATCCCGAGCTTCGTCCTGGCCATCCTGCTGGTGGCCATCTTCACGCCGACCATCGGCTCCATCGTCTTCGCCATCGCCATCGTCTCCTGGCCCCCGGTCGCGCGTGTCGTCCGGGCGGAGTTCCTGTCCCTGCGTTCGCGCGAGTTCGTCCAGGCCTCCGAGGTGCTCGGGAAGTCGCGCTTCTCGATCGTGATCGGGGACATCCTACCGAACACCCTCTCCCCGATCGTCGTCCTGTCGTCCCTCATGGTGGCTTCCGCCATCCTGCTCGAAAGCGCCTTGTCCTTCCTCGGGCTCGGCGATCCCAATCTGATGTCCTGGGGCTTTCTCATCGGATCCGGCCGCAGCGTCATCCGCCTGGCCTGGTGGATGAGCGTCTTTCCCGGCATTGCCATCTTCCTCACCGTTCTCTCCCTGAATCTCGTGGGCGAGGGGTTGTCCGACGCCCTGAATCCCAGGTTGGCGCGCAATCGCGGGGCAAAGCCATGACGCATCTCCTGGAGGTCAGAGACCTGACGATCGGGCTGCCGCAAGGCGCCGACAGACCGCACGCCGTGGACGGGATTTCGCTGCATCTCGATGCCGGCGAGATCCTCTGCATCGTCGGGGAAAGCGGATCGGGGAAGTCGATCACCGCGAACACCATCATGGGCCTGCTGCCGCGTGAGTTGCCGGTCCTCGGCGGCGACATCCTCTTCGAGGGCGAGCGGCTTCTCGGCCTTTCGGCGGAAGCGCTGCGCTCCCGTCGGGGCCGGCGGATGGCCATGGTGTTCCAGGAACCCATGACCGCCCTCAACCCACTGATGCGCGTGGGCGACCAGATCGCCGAGGCGCTGGCCGTGCATGGCCGAGGTGGCGAGGCCCGGCAGAAGGTGCCCGAGCTGCTGGCAGCGGTGAACCTGCCGGATCCCGCCTCGATCGCTCGGATGCATCCCTTCCGCCTGTCCGGCGGACAGCGCCAGCGCGTGATGATCGCCATGGCGCTGGCCCTGGAGCCAGCGCTGCTGATCGCCGACGAGCCGACGACCGCGCTCGACGTCACCACGCAGATGCAGATCCTGAAGCTCATCCGCGAGATCCAGGAGCGGCGCGGGATGGGCGTGATGTTCATCACGCACGATTTCGGCGTGGTCGCCGAGATCGCCGATCGCGTCGCGGTGATGCAGTACGGAAGGATCGTCGAGCAGGGCCCCGCGAGGGATGTGCTGAACGCCCCGCAACACCCCTATACCAGGGCGCTGATCGCCGCCGTTCCGCATGGCAGATCAACCCAGGGCCAGGCCATCCGCCCGGCTCCGGTGCTGGAGATGAAAGGGGTCACCAAGACCTATCGTCGGGGCGGCTGGTTCGGCGCCAAGGTGGCCGTGAAGGCCATCCACGACGCCGACTTCGTCCTGAACAAGGGCGAGACCTTGGGCCTGGTCGGGGAAAGCGGTTCGGGCAAGTCGACCCTCGCACGCTGCGTGGTCCGGCTGGTCGAGCCGGAAGCGGGCGAGATCCTGTTCCACGGCGAGGATCTGCGCCCCCTGTCGCGCCAGGGATGGCGGCCCTATCGCAAGCGGATCCAGATGGTCTTCCAGGATCCTTATGCCTCGCTCAATCCGCGGCGGAAGGTGGGCGATGCGATCACCGAGGGGCCTGTCGCGCACGGCGCGGACCCGAAGGAGGCGAGGCGCCGGGCGGTCGAGCTCCTCGAGCTGGTCAAGCTCGATCCCTCGGCGATCGAGCGCTATCCGCATGAGTTCAGCGGCGGTCAGCGCCAGCGCATCGGGCTGGCTCGCGCCCTCGCCATGGATCCCGAACTGCTCATTGCCGACGAGCCCGTCTCCGCGCTCGACGTCTCGGTCCAGGCGCAGGTGCTGAACCTCCTCGCGGAGATCCGCCAGCGTCTCGGCCTTACGCTTCTCTTCATCACGCATGATCTTCGCGTGGCCGCGCAGATCTGCGACCGCATCGCGGTCATGCAGCGCGGCGCCATCGTCGAGCAGGGCCCGACGGCCAGCGTCTTCGGCGCGCCGCGTCACGGCTACACCCGCGCCCTGCTGGACAGCATTCCCGGCCGCAGCTGGACGCCACCGGTCTCCTCCGAACTCGCCTGAAGGATACGTCATGTCGACCCTCGATCCCGGCGCCCGCCGCGCCATTCTCGACGCCGTCAAGACCCTGGAGGGGGACGCCATCGCCGCGCTGGAACGCCTCGTCCGCTGCCCCTCGACCCTGGGCAACGAGGCCTCCGCCCTGGAGGAGATGGCCCGGAACTACGCCACCCTCGGCCTGGAGCCGGTCCGCGTGCCGACGGTGCCGGCGGAGCTGGCGGCGCATCCCGGCTTCTCGCCCCCGCTGATCTCCTATGAGGGGCGCGACAATGTCGTGGCGGTCCACAGGCCGCGGGAGCGCAAGGGACGCAGCCTGGTCCTTCAGGGCCATGTCGACGTCGTTCCGGAAGGCGCACCTGATCTCTGGACCACGCCGCCCTATGAGCCCACCATCCGGGGCGGCCGCATGTATGGCCGCGGCGCCGGAGACATGAAGGCCGGCGACATCTCCAACGTGATGGCCTTCCGCGCGCTGCAGCTCGCGGGGCTTCGACCGGCCGCCGAGGTCCAGTTCCATTCCGTCATCGAGGAGGAATGCACGGGCAACGGCGCCCTGGCCTGCATGCAGGCGCTGCCGAAGTGCGATGCCGTCATCATCCCCGAGCCGGGGCCCGGCATCGAGGGCATCTATACCGCCGAGGTCGGCGTGATCTGGGCCTGGGTCGTCGTCACGGGCCGCCCGACGCATGTCCGCGAGATGCAGGCGGGCGTGAACGCCATCGAGGCGGCCTATGTCGTCGCCCAGCACTTCAAGGACTACGAGGCCGAGGCCAACCGGGCCGAGAACGTCCATTCCTCCTTCTTCGGCGTCAATCACCCGGTCAACGTGAACTTCGGAACCGTGCAGGGCGGCGAGTGGAACAGCTCCGTGCCGACGCGGGCGCGGATCGGCCTCCGGGTCGGCATCATGGTGGGCAACACGGCCGCCCGCGTGAAGGCCGAGATCGAGCGGATCGTGGCGGAGGCCGCGAGCGACGAGAGGCTCAGAGGGGCGCGGCTCACGCTGGAGTTCGGCGGCTTCATGGCCGATCCCTGCATCTTCGATCAGCAGGCCCCCATCGTGCAGATGGCGCGCCGCAACTTCATCGACGTGGCGGGCCGCGAACTGCGCGACTATCCGGCCTCGGGCCTGACCGACGGGCGTTTCTTCACGCTCTACCAGGGCACGCCCGTGGCCTGCTTCGGCCCGGACGCGGATGCCATCCATGGCATCGACGAAAGTGTCGGGCTGGAGAGCTTCCATGCCATCACGCGCACCATCGCGCTGACCATGGCCGAATGGTGCGGGGTGGAGAAGGCATGAGCGCGGGCAACCTGCCGGTCTCCGGCTCTCGCTTGTGGGACAGTCTCATGCAGATGGCACGCATCGGCGCGACGCCCAAGGGCGGCTGCAACCGCCAGACCCTGACCGATCTGGACGGCGAGGGGCGGGCGCTGCTGCGGCGCTGGGCCGGGGAGATCGGCTGCAGCGTCACGCTCGACCGGGTGGGGAACATGGTGGTGCGGCGGGAAGGGCGCGAGCCGTCCCTGCCGGCCGTGGCCATGGGAAGCCATCTCGACACGCAGCCTACGGGCGGCCGGTTCGACGGTGTGCTGGGCGTGCTGGCCGGGCTCGAGGTGCTACGGGCCCTGCACGAGGCGGGGATCGAAACCCAGGCGCCGGTCGTCCTGATCAACTGGACGAATGAGGAAGGGGCGCGCTTCTCGCCACCGATGATGGGCAGCGGTGTCGCGATGGGATTGTTCTCCGAGGAGGAGGTGCTGGCCAAGAGCGACCCGTCCGGCGCCATCTTCGGTGAGGAACTGCGGCGGATCGGCTGGCGGGGGGAGGAGGATCCCCGGTCCCTGCAACGCCTCGGCGCCTATTTCGAATTGCACATCGAGCAGGGTCCGCTGCTCGAGGCGGAAGGCATTCCCGTCGGTGTGGTCGACAAGGCGCTGGGGCAGATCTGGCTTGATGTCACCGTGGAGGGCGAGGAGGCGCATGCCGGCTCGGCCATGGGACCGCGCCGGGACGCCATGATGGCCGCGGCGCAACTCATTCAGGCTGTCGAGGAGATCGCGCTGGAGGCCGGCGGAGATGGCCGCGCCACTGTCGGCCGCCTGCTGGTCTCGCCGGACAGCCGGAATGTCGTGCCGTCGCGCATCTGGTTCAGCGTGGATCTGCGGCATGGCGATCCCGCTGCGCTGTCGGCCATGAGCGAGGCGGTGCGGAGGCGCGCGGAGGAGATCTCGGCCGCCCGCCAGGTCTCCGCGCGGGTCGATCTCTTCTGGGAATCCCCGCTGATACCGTTCGACCCGGCGTTGGTGGACAGACTGCGCCAGGCCGCGGCCGGCCGTGGCCTGCCCTTCAGGACCATGCCCACAGGAATCGGGCACGATGCCGTCTATGTGGCGCGGCGGGTTCCGACCGCCATGATCTTCGTCCCCTGCGAGGGCGGCGTGAGTCACAACGAGGCTGAGGCCATCTCGCCCGAATGGGCCGAAGCCGGGCTCGTGGTTCTGGCGGATGCGGTGCTGGCCACCGCCCGGCCGGTGCGGGAGGAGTGAGGAGCATGCGCATCGCCATCGGTGGCTTCCTGCATGAAAGCCATTCCTTCGCGCCGAGATCGACCGCCTGGGCAGACTTTCAGCAGCCGGGCGGCTTCCCCCCGTTCCAGCGTGGCGCGGGCCTGCTGGATGCGCTGCGCCCGACCTCCGTGCCCGCCGCCGGCGCGATCGCCCGGGCGGAGGGCGAGGGGGCCGAGATCGTGCCGCTGGCCTGGGCCTTCGCCAATCCGGCCGGGCCCGTGACGGAGGAGGCTTTCGAGCGGATCAGCGCCTGCATCGTCGCCGATCTGGCTTCGGCCATGGAGGCCGCGCCGCTGGACGGGGTGTATCTCGACCTGCACGGCGCCATGGTCGCGGAAGGCTATCCCGATGCCGAGGGCGAGTTGCTGCGCCGGGTTCGCGCCGTTGTCGGGCCGGACATCCCGGTCGCGGCCAGCCTCGACCCGCACTGCAATCTGACGGCCCGGATGGTCGAGATGGCCGATGTCCTGGTGCCGTTCCGCACCTACCCCCATGTCGACATGAAGGCGGCGGGGGAACGTGCGCTCGCGCTGCTGTTGCGGCGCATCGGGCATGGCGCTCCCTTTGCCCGGGCCTACCGGCAGCTCGACTACTGGATGCCGCTCACCACGCAATGCACGCTGGTCGAGCCGATGCGGGGCGTCATGGAGCGCCGGACCGCCTTGTCGCAGCGTGAGGGTGTTGTCGAACTCGCCTTCTGCTTCGGCTTTCCCTATGCGGATTTCCGCGATTGCGGCGTGGCGCTGGCCTGCTACGCGACGGATCAGAATGCCGCCGATGCCGCCGCCGAGGCCCTGCTGGCCTGCCTGGCGGAGCGGGAGGCGGAGTTTGCCGGCGCTGCCGTTCCTGCCGCGGAGGGTGTCGCCGAGGCCCGTGCCCTGGTCGTGTCGGCCAGCCGGCCTGTGGTCCTGGCCGACACCCAGGACAATCCGGGAGGCGGCGGACATGGCGACACCACGGGCCTGCTGGCGGAACTGGTGCACCAGGATGCGGATGCGGTTCTCGGCCTGATCAACGATGCCGAAAGCGCCGCGCTCTGCCATGCGGCGGGTGAGGGCGCGGAACTCGCGCTCAGGCTGGGCGGAAAGTCGGATGGCGCCCCCTTCGAGGCACAGGCCCGGGTGCTGCGTCTGTCGGATGGTCGTTTCACCTGCACGGGTCCGATGAGCGCCGGAAATCCCGCGAATCTGGGCCCCTCCGCGCTGATCGCCATCGGGCGGGTGCGGGTGGTGGTGGTCAGCCGCAAGATGCAGGCCCATGACCAGGCCCTGTTCCGTCACCTCGGCGTGGAGCCGGCGCGCGAGAAGATCTTGGCGTTGAAGAGCAGCGTGCACTTCCGCGCGGACTTCCAGCCCATCGCGGAGAAGGTCATCGTCGTCGCGGCGCCGGGCCCGGTTGTCGCGGATCCATCCTCCCTGCCGTTCCAGCACGTCCGCCCCGGCGTCCGGCGCAGGCCACTGGGTCCGGCCCAGTGACGGGGTGACGGGAACCAAGCCGGGCCGGCTTCTCAGCCGGCCTGGTTCATGAAGGCGCGGACGGCTTCCTGACCGGGCATGGGGGCCACCGCGCCGTAACCGGTGGTCGCCAGGGCCGCGGCGGCATTGGCATAGCCCGCGGCTTCCTCCGCCGTGTCCCCGAGAAGGCGTCGCGCCAGGAAGTTGCCGGCGAAGGTGTCGCCGGCTCCCGTTGCGTCCACCGCTTCCACCTGACGGCCGGGCAGGATGACGCGGCGCTCCGACGTCGCGACCATGACGCCGCGCCGGCCGAGCTTCAGCACTACCAGGGGCGCGAGCTTCAGATAGAAGTCGGCGATGGCGTCCGGCTCCGTCAGCCCGGTCAGCGCGACGGCGTCCTCCTCGCTCGGCAGGGCGATGTCGGCCATGCCGAGCGCGGCGTGCATGATGGCGCGCGCCCTTGGCAGAGGCCACAGCGCCCGGCGGAGGTTGGTGTCGTAGGATATGATGACGCCGGCATCGCGGGCGATCTCGATGGCCCGGAAGCAGGCGTCGCAGGCGCTGGTCGAGATCGCCTGGCTGATGCCGGAAAGGTGCAGGATCCGCGCCCGTCGGATGGCATCCTCCGGCACGCTCTCCGGGGTCATGCGGCTGGCGGCGCTGTCACGGCGGTAGAAGGTGAACTGATGGCCGGCCTCGCCGTGAGTCACGAAGTAGATCCCGGTGGGGGCGTCCCCGCGCCGCTCCACCGTGCCGGTGTCCACGCCTTCGGACGCCCAGAGCGCCATGAAACTGTCGCCCGGCGTATCCTGCCCGATGGCCGTGATGTAGCCGGCGCTGGCCCCGGCCCGCGCCGCCGCGATGGCGGCGTTGGAGGTATCGCCGCCGTGCCCTTCCAGGTAGAGCGGCCGGCCCTGCGCGTCCTTCCGGCTCTGATTGAACTCCAGCATGGGTTCCCCCATGCAGAGAAGATCGGCGCCGCTCATGCCTGCTTGATCCCCAGGGCCTCGCGCGCCGCGGCCTCGACGGCGGCACGGTTTCCGGCGGCGATGGCTGCCTCATCGACCAGCTTGCCGCCGATGCCCACGAAGGCCGCTCCGGCCGCGATGTAGTCACCGGCATTGCGGGCATCCACACCGCCGGTGGGGCAGAAGGCCACACCGGGGAACACGGCCCGGAGCGAGCGGATATGGCCCGGCCCGCCGGCCGAGGAGGCAGGAAAGATCTTGACCACATCCGCGCCGGCCTTCAGGGCGGCGCGGACCTCGGTCGGTGTCATGGCGCCCATCATGAGGCAGGCGCCCGCCGCGCGCGCCGGTGCCGCCAGCGCGGGGTCGACCCAGGGCGAGACCAGGAAACGCGCGCCGGCCGCCAGGCAGGCCTCCGCCGAGGCGGCATCAGGCACCGTGCCGGCGCCGACCAGCAGGCCCGGATCGGCGGCCAGGTCACGGATGACGGAGAGCGCATCGGGAATGGTCAGTGTGATCTCGAAGATGGTGACCCCCGCATCCTTCAGCCAGGATGCCGCCAGCGCGGCATGGGCCGCGGTGCTGGTCCGCACCACGGGCACGATGCGGGCCTTGCGGAAGGTCTCGATCAGAGGATGCGGTGCCACGGGCTCATATCCTGCTTGCCGGCCGACACCGGGCGCCGTGGGGTTACCGCGCCGGCAGCTGCCTTTCCATCAGGCTAACGGCCCGGGACGCGGAGGTGAAGCGCCGCCTGGCGGAAGGCACGACCGCCGGAACGGCGGCACCTAGCCTGCCTGGGCCGCCAGATCCTGCGCCGAGCGCTCCAGATGCCGCGCCGCGATCCGGGCATCCTCCACGCGACCCATGACCTCGGTGAGGCCATCCTGGTAGGACGAGACGCTCCTGTGGAGGGAGAGGGTGGACTCGCGCAGCCGGCCGACCTCGGAGCGGAACGCCGAGACGGCCGCCTTTTGCTCCGCCAGAGCGCCTTCCAGCCGGCGCAATGCCAGCCGCAACCGGCTGGAATCCGTTCGAGGGAAGTCGAGGAGGCCGCTTTCCGCCATGGGGTTGCCTGCTTAATCAACTGTTGACGACAAGGCAGGCTTAGACGTCTCGCGGGATGATACGAAGTAAAGCCTGTGGGAAAATCGTTAACCGTCCCGCGACGCGGGTTGTTTCCATTCCCGCCCCGATCTGCTCTAACGCCCGGCCCTTCACGGCACAGGGCGCCCGCCATGACCGACATCATCGGCATCGACTTCGGCACGACCAATAGCGTCATCGCCCTGCACCGGCCGGATGGATCGGTCGAGAGCCTCCGCTTCGCGATGGGATCCCGAGAGGCCGAGACCTTCCGCTCGCTGATCTGCTTCTGGATGGAGGAGAGCGGCGCCAGCCGTGGCCGGCTCGAGCATGCCGCCGGGCCGGCGGCCATCGAGGCCTATCTGGATGACCCCCTCGGCTGCCGCCTCATCATGTCCATGAAGAGCTATCTGGCCAGCCGCAACTTCACCGAGACCAGGGTCTTCGGGCAGGCCCTGACGCTGGAGGCGCTGATTTCGCTCTTCCTGCGCGCGTTACTCGCCAGCCTTCCCGCCGGCCGCGATCTGCTCCGGGCGAGGGTGATCGCCGGGCGTCCGGTCCACTTCGTGGGCGAGACGGCGGATGACGCCCTGGCGGAGCGGCGCCTTCGGTCCGCGTTTCAGGCGGCGGGATGGAGCCAGGTGGACCTGGCCCTGGAGCCGGAAGCGGCGGGCTATCGCTTCGCCGCGGGGCTGGATGAGCCTGCCAATGTCCTGATCGGCGATTTTGGTGGCGGCACCAGCGACTTCTCCATCCTCCGCTTCGAGCCGGGGGAGCGGCGGCGGGTGACCGCGCTCGGCCATGCGGGGCTTGGAATCGCCGGCGATGCGCTGGACTATCGCATCATCGACAATGTCGTGTCGCCCCGCCTGGGCAAGGGCGATCATTACCGCATCCTGGGCACCGCCCTGCCGGTGCCACCCAGTTTCTTCAGCAGCTTCGCGCACTGGCACCGGCTCTCGCTGATGCGGGCTCCCAAGACCATGCGGGAGATTGCCGAGGTGGCCCGCAACGCCGATCATCCGGAGCGGCTGATGCATCTGCTGCGGCTGGTGGAGGAAGAGGCCGGCTATGCCCTCTACCGTGCGGTATCGGAGGTGAAGGCCAGCCTCTCGACGCAGGACAGCGCCGTGCTGCGCTTCCGGCACGAGGACTTCGAACTGGACGAAACCGTCCGGCAGGCGGACTTCGAAGCGTGGATCGCGCCCGAGCTGCGGCGGATCGGCGCGACGGTCAGCGAGGCGCTGGAGCGGGCCGGGCTGCGGGAGGACGCCATCGACCGTGTCTTTCTGACCGGCGGCTCCTCGCTCGTCCCCGCCATTCGCCGCATTTTCGAAGCGCGGTTCGGCGCCGACCGAATCGCCCATGGCGGGGAGTTCGTCTCCGTGGCCGAGGGACTGGCGCTGATCGGTGCCGAGAACGGAGCGATCTAGCGGCGCGTAGCCGGATCATCGCGCCAAGGCGCTTGCGCTAGGCAGACCGTCGGGCGCCCTGCCGCCGCCAGGCCGCCGAGGATCGCAAGCGCCACCAATGCCTCCTCCGGCCGCCAGCCGGATGGAGCGACGATCAGCCCCAGCGGCAGCAACAGCCCCACCACCCAGGCCCAGCCCTGAAGGAGGACAGCGGAGGCCTCGCCCAGCAGTTGCCTCCGCTGCTCCGGCGTGAAAGCGGGATCCGACACATCAGACAGCGCATCGCCATGACGCCGCCAGAGTGTCGCCAGACGCCGTGCCTCACGCCGCAGGGTCGTCCGGCATGGCTGCGGCCGGTGGCAATCCTGCGTCAGAAGCAGGGCCCGCCAGCCCTGCCGGAACAGCAGCGGGCGTAGCGCCGCTTCATCATCGGACGCGGCCGCGCCAGCGGCCATGTCGAGCGCGTCGCGCCGGACCAGGGAGAGGCCTTCGAGCCAGGGAAGGGCGCCGGCGGCCTCCAGTTCCTGGAGCCGCGGAAGATCCGGATGACGCCTCTCGATGGTGTGCAGCACTCCGCAATCAGGCTCCGCCAGCCTAGCCACGGCCTGTGGCCACCATTCGGCCCCGCCGGCGGCTCCGGGTCGGATGAACCCGATCCATTCGGCGTCGGGATGGGTCTCCGCGCGGGCGAAGGCGCGGCTCTGTGCCGCATCGACCGGCCCCAGATGGAAGAACCGGCAATGCCTTAACCGCGCGCAGTGCTCCGCCACGGGCTCCCAGGCCGCCGGGCTGCCACTGGAATCGACCACCAGCACCTCGCAGGACGAGGGGGGAAGGGTGGCCAGCCAGTTCAGCGTGGAACGGACCTCCGGGCCGGAAGCATCCCGGATCAGCAGGTGAAAGGAGATACGGGGAAGCCTCGCGCCCCTGGGGATGGGGGAGGGCGCCGGCACGGATGAAACGGGCCGATCCGGCGCGAGACGGGCCCGCAGCAAGGTGGCCAGCGGCACCACCATCGGGGCGTACAGCAACAGGAGCAGCGATCCCAGCGCACCCGCTCCCGCCTGCAGCACCGCGAATCCCAGGACGGCGGCCAGTCCCTGGAGCAACACGAGCAGGGCAAGGCCACGGCGGCCCGCCGGCAGCGGCGCGACCCAGCGCGGAAGCAGGATCGCCATCGTGGCGACCGCGGCCGCCGCCCAGCCCGCCGACACCCCCGACCAGGCCAGCGCCTGGAGCAGCGTCGCACCGCGCAGCATCCAGGCACCCCGGCCGCGGCGGGTGCTCCGGTCGGCGGGTACGGCGGCGGTGAGAGACCCCGAAGGGACCATCGGCAGGACAAGGCTGATCTTCATGGCGGAACCGGTCCAGGCGCATGCTTCTCAGCTCTTATCCCCTCCGGTTGCGGCGAAGGCGGGTTCAGTTGATGGCCGGAATAGGGCCGGCGCCGCGTGACCCGCCTGTCCCCAGCAGGTAAACCCCTGTGCCGAGACGAAGGATGGCCTGCCATGGAAGCCGCGCTAGAAATACTCGTGATTCTGCTGCTGGTGCTGCTGAACGGCATCTTCGCCATGAGCGAGCTGGCGATCGTTTCCGCCCGTCGGGTCCGGCTGCTCGGCATGCAGCGGGGAGGAAAGGCGGGGGCGACCGCGGCCCTCGCGCTGGCCGAGGACCCCCAGCGCTTCCTGCCGACGGTGCAGGTGGGCATCACCCTGGTGGGTGTCCTGGCCGGCGCCTTCGCGGGTCAGGGCCTGGCCCAGCGCTTCGCCGGCGTCCTCGCCCTGGTCCCGGGGCTGGAGGCCTATGCCGCGCAGATCGCCCTGGGCGTCGTGGTGCTCGGCATCACCTACCTGTCCCTGATTCTCGGCGAACTGGTTCCCAAGCAACTGGCCCTGCGCAATCCGGAGGCCGTCGCGACACTGGTCGCCCCGCCCATGCTGCTGCTGTCACGCATCGCCGCGCCGATGGTCTGGCTGCTGTCCCGATCCTCCGCGCTGGTGCTGGGCCTGCTGGGCGCCTCCCGGCCGGTGTCCTCGACGATCACCGAGGAGGAGGTCAAGGCCGCCGTGGCCGAGGGCGCGGAGGCGGGAGCGCTCGAGACCGAGGAACGCCACATGATCGAGCGCGTTCTCCGTCTCGCCGACAAGCCGGTGCGCGCCCTGATGACGCCCAGGACGGAAGTGGACTGGATCGACCGCACGGCGACGGCGGAGGAGATGGCTACCCGCCTGCGCTCCAGCTCGGTGACGCGGTTGGTGGTGGCCGACGGCCGGATCGACAATGTCGTCGGCGTGGTGGCGGCCAAGGACCTGCTGGACCAGCTGCTCTCCGGCCAGCCGCTTTCGACCGCCGAGGCGCTGCGCCATCCCATGATCCTGCCGGACAATCTTTCCGCCCTGGACGCCCTGGCCCGCCTGCGGAGCGACCGTCTCGGCATCGCCCTGGTGATGGACGAGTATGGCAGCTTCGAAGGCGTGGTGACGGCTTCCGATCTCCTGGAGGCCATCGTCGGCGAACTGGGCGTCGAGGCCGTGCCGACGACCGGCGGCGCCGTCGAGCGGCATGATGGCAGCCTGCTGCTGGACGGAATGATGCCCAGCGACGAGCTGCGCGCACGCCTCGACCTGCCGGAGCTGCCGTCCGAAGGCAGCTATCACACCGTGGCGGGGCTGATGCTCTCCCTGCTGCAGAGAGTCCCGCGCGAAGGGGACCGCATCGTCTGGTCCGGCTGGCGGTTCGAAATCATCGATATGGACGGGCGCCGGATCGACAAGGTCCTGGCGCAGCGGGAGCAGGCGACCGGCACCTAGAGCAGATCCCGATCCGGTGGGATCACCGGATCGGATGGAAATGCTCTAGAAAGGAGCCCGGCGGCGCTGCGCGCGCCGGGCTCCCCGTTCACGGGAGTGCTTAGAGCCCCGCCTGCGAGACGAACTTGGTGATCAGATAGGCCTCGATCGCCTCCGAGCCGCCCTCGGAGCCATAGCCGCTATCCTTGATGCCGCCGAAGGGCACCTCGGGAAGCGCCAGGCCAAGGTGGTTGATGGTCATCATGCCGCTCTCCACCTCGGCGGCGATGGCGTTCGCCGTCTTCGCAGAGCGGGTGAAGGCATAGGCCGCCAGACCGTAGGGGAGGCGATTGGCTTCCTCCACCACCTCGTCGAAGTCCTTGAACGGGACCATCAGCGCCAGCGGCCCGAACGGCTCCTCGTTCATCGCCCGCATCTCGCGCGTCAGGCCGGTGACCACGGTGGGTTCGTAGAAATAGCCCTTGTTGCCAATCCGGTTGCCGCCGGTGCGGACCTCGGCGCCCTTCTGACGGGCATCGGCCACCAGGGCGTCGATCGAGGGAATGCGCCGGTCATTGGCCAGCGGGCCCATGGTCACGCCGTCCTCAAGGCCGTTGCCGACCTTCACCGCCTTGGCGTGGGCGACGAACTTGTCGACGAACTGATCGAAGACCTTCTCCTGCACCAGGAAGCGCGTCGGGGAGACACAGACCTGGCCGGCATTGCGGAACTTGCTGCCGGCGAGCGTCTTGCTGGCGAGATCGACATCGGCGTCGTCGAAGACGATGGCCGGCGCGTGGCCGCCCAGCTCCATCGTCGCGCGCTTCATGTGCTTCCCCGCCATCTCGGCCAGGTGCTTGCCCACCGGCGTGGAGCCGGTGAAGGTCACCTTGCGGATGGTCGGATGGGGGATGAGGTAGGAGGAGATCTCGGCGGGCACGCCATAGACCAGTCCGACCACGCCCTTCGGCAGGCCCGCATCCAGGAAGCAGCGGATCAGCTCGGCGGGCGAGGCTGGGGTCTCTTCCGGCGCCTTGATGATGATCGAGCATCCGGTGGCCAGCGCCGCGGACAGCTTGCGCACCACCTGATTGATCGGGAAGTTCCAGGGCGTGAAGGCCGCGACCGGACCCACCGGCTCCTTGATGACCAACTGGTACACGCCCTGCGCCCGTGCCGGAATGACGCGGCCATAGGCGCGGCGCGCCTCCTCGGCGAACCAGTCGATGGTGTCCGCGCCGGCCAGGACCTCCATCCGGGCTTCCGGCAGCGGCTTGCCCTGCTCCATGGTCATCAGCCGGGCGATGTCATCGGCGCGGCTGCGAAGCAGATCGGCGGCCTTGCGCATCAGCTTGGAGCGATCGAAGGCGGAGACGCGTCGCCAGGTGGCAAAGCCGCGCTCGGCCGCGGCCAGCGCCTCGTCCAGATCGGTCTCCGTCGCATGCGGCACCGTGCCGATCTGCTCCTCGGTCGCGGGGTTCAGCACCGGAATGGTGCGGCCGCCCGTTGCCGGGCGCCACTGGCCGTCGATGTGAAGCAGGACGTCATGATTCATCGAAGCGTCTCCTCGGAGTCTAACCTGGCCCGAATGTGGCGCCATGCCGTGACCTGTGCCACCCCGGCGCCGCAGCTTTTTGCCCGGCACAACGAAGAAGGGCCCCTCCAGGGAGGGGCCCGTTCCATCATGCGGCCTCGAGTACCGCAACGCCTGGCAGGGTCTTGCCCTCCAGCCACTCGAGGAACGCGCCCCCGGCCGAGGAGACGTAGGTCATCCTCTCGGCCACGCCGGCGTGGCGCAGCGCTGACACCGTGTCCCCGCCGCCGCCGATGGTCTTGAGCCCGGCGGAGGTCGTCAGCGCGGCCGCCGCCTGCGCCACCTGCACGGTCGCCGTATCGAAGGGCGGGATCTCGAAGGCGCCGAAGGGGCCGTTCCAGACCAGGGTCGAGGCGCGCTTCAGCCGTGCCTCGACGGAAGCGACCGTGTCCGGCCCGACATCCAGCGCCATCATCCCCGCCGGCACCGCGTCGACCGATACGGTACGATGCGGCGCGTTGGCGGCGAAGGCCTCCGCCACCACCAGGTCGACAGGGAGCAGCACCTCGCATCCGGCCGCCTTGGCCTCGTCGAGGATGCGGAGCGCCGTCTCGTGCATCTCCGCCTCCTGCAGGGACTTGCCCATGGGCTTGCCCTGCGCGGCCAGGAAGGTGTTCGCCATGGCGCCACCGATCACCAGCACATCCACCTTCCTCGACAGGTTGCCGAGCAGGTCGAGCTTGGTGGAAACCTTGGCGCCGCCGACGATCGCCATCACCGGCCGCGCCGGAGTGCCGAGCGCCGCATCCAGCGCCTCCAGCTCCGCCTGCATCAGGCGGCCGGCGTAGGAGGGCAGCCTGTGCGCGACGCCCTCGGTGCTGGCATGAGCGCGATGCGCGGCGGAGAAGGCGTCGTTGACGAAGACATCCGCCAGCTTCGCCAGGGCCTCGGCCATGGCCGGGTCGTTCTTCTCCTCCCCGGCATGGAAGCGCGTGTTCTCGAGGACGAGAACCTCGCCATCGCCGAGCGCCGCGACGGCCTTCTCGGCGTCGGCGCCGATGCAGTCGTCGGCGAAGGCGACCGGCTTGCCGAGGGCCTCGGACAGCGCCTCGGCCATCGGCTTCAGCGACATCTCCGGCACCCGCTTTCCCTTCGGGCGGTCGAAGTGGCTGCAGACGATGACCCGGGCACCCTTCTCCGCCAGCTCGCGGATGGTGGGCACCAGGCGCTCGATGCGCGTGCGGTCGGTGATCTTGCCGTCGCGCACCGGCAGGTTCAGGTCGGCACGCAGCAGGACCCGCTTCCCGGCGGCATCCAGCTGGTCGAGGGTGCGGAAGCGGGCCATGCCGTGCCGATCCCTCAGAGGCTGCCGAGGAGGGCGGCGGTGTCCGACATGCGGTTGGAGAAGCCCCACTCGTTGTCGTACCAGGACATCACGCGGACCAGCCCGCCATCGACCACCTGCGTCTGCGTCGCGTCGAAGGTCGAGGAATGCGGGTTGTGGTTGAAGTCGATGGAGACCAGCGGCGCCGTGTTGTAGCCGAGGATGCCCTTCAGCTCGCCCTCGGCGGCGGCCTTCATCACCTCGTTGACGGCCTCCTTCGTCAGCCCTTCGGTCTTGGCCGGGACGAAGTCCAGGGAGACGAGGGAGACGTTCGGGGTCGGGATGCGGATGGCGGTGCCGTCCAGCTTGCCCTTCAGCTCGGGCAGCACCAGGCCGACGGCCTTGGCCGCGCCGGTCGAGGTCGGAATGGCGGAAACCGCCGCGGCACGGGCGCGGTGCAGATCCTTGTGCAGCGTGTCCACGGTGCGCTGGTCGCCGGTATAGGCGTGGATGGTGACCATGTAGCCGCGCAGGATGCCGAACTTTTCATGCAGCACCTTGGCCACCGGAGCCAGGCAGTTGGTGGTGCAGGAGGCGTTGGAGACGATGACATGATCCTTGGTCAGCGTCTTGTGGTTCACGCCATAGACGATGGTGGCATCGACACCGTCGCCGGGGGCGGAGATCAGCACCTTGCGGGCGCCGGCCTGCAGCAGCTGCGCCGCCGAATCCCGCTTGGTGAAGAGGCCCGTGCATTCCAGCGCCACGTCGACGCCCTGGTACGGCACCTTGGTCGGATCGCGTTCCGCGCTGACCTTGATGGGGCCGTAGACGCGGCCGTTGTGCTTGATGGTGATGGCGTTGCCCTCGACGCCGACCTCGCCGGGGAACACGCCGTGCACGCTGTCGTAGCGGAAGAGGTGGGCATTGGCCTCGACACTGCCGAGGTCATTGATGGCGACAACCTCGACATCGCTGCGACCGCTTTCCACGATGGCGCGCAGCACCAGCCGCCCGATGCGTCCGAAGCCGTTGATCGCGACCTTAACAGCCATGGTGTGTTTCCCTCGTCTCTGTGAAAAGTGGTCTTGAACGCTGCGTTTCAGGCCAGCTTGCGCCGGACTGCCGATACCACCGCCTCGACCGTGATGCCGAAGTGGCGGAAGAGATCGTCCGCGGGTGCCGAGGCGCCGAACCCCGTCATGCCCACAAAGGTTGCGTCCGCGCCCAGCCAGCGCTGCCAGCCGAAGTCCAGCGCGGCCTCGACGCCGATCCGGGGCGCCTCGCCGAGCACGGCGCCACGGTAGCCCTCATCCTGCAACGCGAAAAGCTCCCAGCAGGGCAGGGAGACCACCGCGGTCGGCACCCCCTCGGCCTGCAGCGTCTCGCGCGCGGCCATCGCCAGATGCACCTCGGACCCCGTCGCCACCAGCGTGGCGCGGCGCGGCCCCTCGGCCTCGGCCAGCACATATCCGCCGCGGGCGCAGCGGTTCTCGCCCGCCTCGCCGCGCAGGGCGGGAAGGTTCTGCCGCGACAGCGCCAGCACCGAGGGTCCGTCCGTGCGCTGGATGGCCAGGTCCCAGCACTCCGCCGTCTCCATCGCATCGGCGGGGCGGAAGACGCAGAGGTTCGGGATCGCCCGCAGAGAAGCCAGGGTCTCCACCGGCTGGTGCGTCGGCCCGTCCTCTCCCAGGCCGATGCTGTCATGCGTCAGCACGTGGATGACGCGGGTACGCATCAGGGCGGCGAGGCGCAACGCGGGCCGCAGGTAATCGGCGAAGACCAGGAAGGTTCCGCCATAGGGGATGACCCCGCCATGCAGCGCCATGCCGTTCATCGCCGCGGCCATGCCGTGCTCGCGGATGCCCCAATGGATGTAGCGGCCGCCCAGATTGTCCGGCGACAGGACCGGCACACCCTTGACGTTGGTGTTGTTGGAGCCGGTGAGATCGGCCGAGCCGCCGATCATCTCCGGAATGGCCGGCACCAGCACCTCCAGGGTCTTCTGGCTCGACACACGGGTGGCCGCCTTCGGCTTCTCCTCGGCGATGCGCTGGCGGAAGGCCGCGCTGGCCTCGTGCCAGCCTTCCGGCAGCCGGCCGGCCATGGCCCGCTCGAACTCGGCCTTCTGCTGATGGTTGGCCAGCCGCTTCAGCCAGGACCGGCGGGTGCCGGCGGAGCGCCGCCCCGCCGCTTCCCAGGCGGACTTGATATCGGCCGGGATCTCGAAGGGCGGGCTGCTCCAGCCCAGGGCCTCCTTGGCGGCGGCGGCCTCCGCGCTGCCGAGGGCGGCGCCATGACTGCCCGCCGTGCCCGCCTTGGTGGGGGCGGAGAAGCCGATGATGGTGCGGCAGGCGATGATGGTGGGCTTGCGGCTGCGCGTCGCGGCCTCGAGCGCCTTCTCGACGGCAGCGGCGTCGTGTCCATCGACGCGCCGCACCGCCCAGCCATAGGCCTGGAAGCGCTTCAGCACATCCTCCGAGGAGGCCATGCGGACATCGCCGTCGATGCAGATGCCGTTATCGTCCCAGAGCACCGTCAGCTTGGAGAGCCTGAAGTGGCCCGCGATGGCGGCGGCCTCGTGGCTGATGCCCTCCATCAGGCATCCGTCGCCCGCGATCACCCAGGTCCGGTGGTCCACGAGGCTGCGGCCGAACCGGACGGCGAGGTGCCGCTCCGCCAGCGCCATGCCCACCGCATTGGTCAGGCCCTGGCCCAGCGGCCCGGTGGTGGTCTCGATGGCGGGGTGCTCGCCATATTCCGGATGGCCCGCGGCCACGGAATGCAGCTGGCGGAACCGCTTCAGATCCTCGATGCCCATGCCGGCATGGCCGGACAGGTGCAGCCAGGCATAGAGCAGCATGGAGCCATGCCCGGCGGACAGCACGAAGCGGTCCCGGTCCGGCCAGGTCGGATCGGCGGCGTCATACTTCAGGAACTTGCTGAACAGGACCGTCGCCGCGTCCGCCATGCCCAGAGGCATGCCGGGATGGCCGGACTTGGCCTGTTCCACGGCATCGATCGCCAGCACCCGGATGGCGTCCGCCATGCGCCGCGTCTCGGTGCATGGCAGTGCCAGGATGCGGTCCTGCGCCGCCAGAGCGGGGTTGCCGGAGGGATCGGGGAGGGGAGCGATACTGGCCAAGGTGGAGAACCTCTCTGGCATCGGACGGCTATAAGGCTGAGATTACGGCGCGGCAACCCGCTGGCACCGCCCCGTCCCAGCTCCGCCAGTCCGGCTGATTCGTCGGGGTTGCGGCTGCCCATAGCCCGGCGAGGCCCACCCGGCCAGCCTTCCTCTCGCATGCCTGCCGCCGGCGCGCGGAACTTCCCGAGCCGGGCGTTGCGAGCCGGCGGCGAAGTTGCCACCTTCCTCCACCATGAAGCTGCCCTTTCCCGTGACGCGCCATAAGCCGGGCTTCCGCGAGACCGCTCTCTTCAGGCCGGCCTGCGTGGTGCTGGTCGCGGACCCCGCCTTGCCGGAGGCCGCCATCCTGGCCGCCAATCTGGCCGCCGGAGGCTTCGAGGGGCGCATCCACGCCATCGGCATCGAGGCGCCGGGCCTGCTCGCGGCGCCGGACATCGAATCCCTGCCCGAGGTTCCCGACCTGGCCGTGATCTGCCTCCCCCCCGAGGCGCAGCGGGAGGCCATGGCGAGCCTGGCCCGGCTGGGCTGCTTCGCCGCCGTCATTCCGGTCGCCTCGCCCGACCTCGCCGAACTCTGCGAGGCGACGGGCATGCGGGCGCTGGGCGGCCATAGCTTCGGCCTCTGTCTCCCCTCGATCGGGCTGAACGCCAGCCTGTCCCACCTGCCGCCCCGTCCCGGACGCCTGGCGCTGCTCTGCCAGTCCTCGGCCATGGCGCGCGCCATCATCGACTGGGCGGACGGGGAGGAGCTGGGTTTCTCCCATATCGTCGGCATCGGCACGAACCAGGGCCTCGGCTTCGCGCTCTCGCTCGACTGGCTGGCTCGGGACCCGGAGGCCGGCGCGGTGCTGCTGGATCTCCGCCGCATCAAGAACCGCAGGATGTTCATCTCCGCCGCGCGCGCCACGGCGCGGACCCGGCCCGTCGTCGCCATCCGGCCCGGCGGCCGGCAGTCCGATGCGAGCGGGACGGCGGATGCCGTCATGGAGGCGGCGCTGCGCCGCGCCGGCGTCCTGCGCGTCTCCGGGCTGGAGGACCTGCTGTCCGCGGCGGAGACGCTGGCGCGCCTTCGCTCGGTCGTGCGGCGCGGCAAGGATGCGCTGCCCGGCAACCGCATCGCCATCGTGGCCAATGGCCAGGGACCGGCGCAGCTGGCCGCGGACGACGCCCTCCGGGGCGGAGCCCGGCTCGCCGAATGGACGGAGAGCGATGCCGCCGCCCTTCGCCTGGCGCTGCCCAGCGCCAGTTCCGGCAATCCCCTGTTGCTGCCCCCGGAGGACAGTCACCGCCTCGGCGAGGCAGCGAGCCTGGTGGCGGCGCTGCAGGGCGTGGACTCGGTGGTGGCCATCCACGCCCCAGCACCCCTGCAGGATGGCGAGATCACCGCCGGACTGCTGGCGGCCGCCTGCAAGGCGACGCGGGGCGCGCCGATCCTGGTGTCCTGGCTCGGCCGGGCCGGTGCCGATGTGGCCCAGCAGCGCCTCGGGCAGCAGGGTATCGCCGTCTTTCCGACGCCCGAGGCCGCGATCCGCGGCGCCCTGCATCTTGCGACGGACCGCCGCAACCGCGCCGCGGCCGCCGAGCTGCCACCGCGCGAGGTCCTCGAGGTGGTGCCGGACCGCCAGGCCGCACGGTCGCTGATCGAGCGGATGCGAAGCGACGGCCGGCTGGACTTCAACGAGGCCCAGGCGCTGAGCCTGCTGAGCGCCTATGGCATTCCGGTCATCCCCGGAAAGGCGGTGGCCAGCGTCGAGGAGGCCGTCGAGGCGGCCATGCGCATGGGCTTTCCCGTGGTGCTGAAGGCGCTCTCCCCGGATCTGCCGCGCAAGACCGAGGTGGGCGGCGTGGTCCTTGGCATCAAGGACGTGTCGAGCCTCCGGCAGGCCGCGGCCGGCATGCTGCGGAACATCCGCGCGCAGCGGCCCGATGCGCGGCTGGATGGCTTCCTGGTGCAGCGCCAGGCCATGAGCGGGCGCCGGCGCAGCCACGAGTTGCGGATCCGGCTGGGCGATGACGCCATGTTCGGCCCCTTCATCGGCTACGGCCGTGGCGGCACCGCCTCGGATTTCGAGCCTGACGTGGCCTTCGATCTGCCGCCGCTCAACCGGACCCTGGCGCTGGCGCAGATCCGGCGCACCCGGAGCGTCCGCCTGCTGGAAGGCTTCCGCGACCATGCCTCCGTCGATCTGGCAGCGGTGGCCGATACGCTGGTGCGGGTTTCCCAGATGGCCATCGATTTCCCGGAGATCGAGGGACTGATCATCAACCCCCTGCTGGCCGGGGATGAGGGCATCCTGGCGCTGGACGCCTCAGGGCGGCTGCGCGCACCGGGCGTGGTCTCGCAACTGGCCGTGCCACCCTATCCGGCCGAGCTGTCACGCCCCTGGACCGCGCGGGACGGGCGCCAGGTGGTCATCCGGCCGATCCGCCCGGAGGACGCGGCCGCCCATGCGGAAGCCTTCCGCAACCTCGCCCCCGAGGATGTCCGCTGGCGCTTCTTCAGCCAGTTGAAGGAGCTGCCCGCCGCGCAGATCGCCCGCATGACGCAGATCGACTACGATCGTGAAATGGCCTTCGTGGCGGTGGAAACGCCTGAGGGCGGCGTTCCGCGTACGGTCGGCGTCGCGCGCCTGATCCGCGAGCCCGGTCTGCGCCAGGGCGAGTTCGCGGTTGTCACCCTGCCGGCCTGGAAAGGGCAGGGACTTGGCCGGCAGTTGATGGAACGGCTGATGGAATGGGCGCGCGACCATGCCCTGGAACGCATCGTCGGGCAGGTGTTGGTGGACAATCAGCCGATGCTCGGCTTCGTGCGCGCCCTCGGCTTCACCCTGCGCCGATCCGCAGAGGATGAGGAGGTCATGGATGCGATCCTTGACCTCCGCCCGTCCTAGCGCGGGCCGCTTTCCCGGATCAGGTCCCGCACGCGGCTGGCCGCCGCGGGCCCCTTCAGCGCGTTGCGCCAGGCAGACTCGGCGACCCGCTGATGCACCGAGACCGCTTCATCCGCCGCCGTGATGGTGCCGACACCGATCGCCGCGCTGGAGGTCACATCCGCGGCGAAGGGGCTGGTGCAGACATGCGCCCGGTCGCGGCCCCGCAGGACCATGAAGCCACCCGCGGGTTCCATGGACAGTAGGCCGAGCTGCAGGCCGATCGGCACGCTTTCCATCAGGGAGGCAATGCTCTCCACCTCGGTCCGCGCGGCGAGGCGGCAGCGGGTCCGCGTGCGTTCCGACACGGCCATCCCCGCCGCGACGCCCTCGGCGAGGAAGCGCCTGATCGCCCCTTCGGACAACATGGAGATGATATTCGCGCGGCGCGACTGGTGCAGCTTCTTGCGCGCGGCGAGCAGGCCCATGGCCTGATCCGCGGCGGCCCTGGCCGCCACCCGCTCGGAGGAGCCGTCAGCGGCTTCCGCCCAGGCCTCGGCGAGGGCGCCATCGAAGGCTTCCGTCGTCGTCTGATAGCAGAAGGCGCCGCCGACCTGCAGGATCTGGTCGGACTGCTCCTCCACCTGGCGCAGCCGCTCCTGGAAGGCGATCGGTCGGGAGAAATATTCGACGCCGATGCCCAGCAGGGAGAGCGGCGAGATCTTCAGCAGCTCCGCCAACCGGCGGATGGTGTCGAGCTTGATGACCTCGCCTTTTTCATAGCGATAGAGCGCGGCGCGTGACACGCCGAGCCGCGCCGCGATTTCCTCCGCGCGTAGGCCTGATTCCAGGCGGTAGGCCCGCAACTGCTGGCCGATATCGGCGAATCGCATGGCACCTCTTGTCGATATCAACCGTGACGAATCTTTCGCAGAGCGAGAATCTCGCCCGGCGGCTTTGTTTCCGAAAATGCGTGGAGACGCGCCACAAGGCAATCAAAGAATTGCCAGAATTGGTCCAGACTCTCATCCCGAGAGCGAGAGCGGTTAAAATTCCTCTCCCGCACCGCGCCCGGACCGTCTTAGTCGTTGACCTTGTGCTGGGCGAGCCGTTCCAGCGCCTGCACCAGCCCTGAATGATCCCAGTCCTCGCCGCCGGCCGCCGCGCAGGCGGAGAAAAGTTGCTGGGTGGAGGCCGTGTTCGGCAGCGCGACGCCCAGCGCCCGCGCCGATTGCAGGGCCAGGTTCAGATCCTTCTGATGCAGGCGGATGCGGAAGCCCGGATCGAAGCTGCGCGTGATCATCCGTTCACCGTGCAGTTCCAGGATGCGGGATGTGGCAAGGCCGCCCATCAACGCCTGCCGGACCTTCGCCGGATCCGCGCCCGCCTTGCTGGCGAAGACCAGGGCCTCGGCCACGGCCTCGATGGTCAGCGCCACAACAATCTGGTTGGCGACCTTGCAGGTCTGCCCGGCGCCGTTCTCCGTACCCACCAGGGTGATGTTCTTTCCCATCGCCTGGAACAGCGGCAAGGCCTTGTCGAAGGCCTGCTGCGGACCGCCCACCATGATGGTGAGCGAGGCCTGCCGGGCCCCCACCTCGCCACCGGAAACCGGCGCGTCGAGATACTCGCAGCCGGCGGCGTTGATCTTGCGGGCGAAGGTCTTGGTGTCGGTCGGGCTGATCGAACTCATGTCGATCACCAGCTTGCCGGCGGAGAGTCCCTCGGCCACGCCATCCTGCCCGAACAGCACCGCCTCGACATCCGGCGTGTCCGGCACCATCAGGATGATCGCCTCGGCCTCGCGGGCCGCCGCAGCCGGGCTCGGCACGACCGTCGCGGCCTCCCGGATCTCAGCGGCAAGGCTCTTGCGATCGGGAACGACGAGGTCGTGGCCAGCCTGCTTCAGGTGCAGCGCCATGGGCCGCCCCATGATGCCGAGGCCGATGAAACCGATTTTCATGATGGGAACTCCTCCGCGTTACGATTGGGATGTCCGTGGCGGCGCCCGGCGCGTCAGCGCGGGCGGTAGGGCGCGAACCAGGACAGTCCTTCCAGGGTGTCGCCCCGGGGCCGGTATTCGCAGCCGATCCAGCCGCGATAGCCGAGCGCGTCGATGCGCTCAAAGACGTAGGGCCAGTTGACCTCGCCGGTGCCCGGCTCGTTCCGCCCGGGCACGTCGGCCACCTGCATATGCGCGATGAGCGGAAGGTGCTTCTCCACGCGCCTGACGATGTCGCCCTCGGTAATCTGGCAATGATAGAGATCGAACTGCAGGCCGATGCGATCCGGCCCCAGGCTGCCGATGATCGCGGCGGCCTGATTAGTGTCGCGCAGGAAGAAGCCTGGAATATCCCTCTGGTTGATGGGCTCGATCACGGGCTTCACCCCCGCCTTGGCGCATTCCTCCGCCGCCCAGTGCAGGTTCACGGCATAGCTGGCCGCCATGGCTTCCCGGGATACGCCCTCCGGCACGAGGCCGGCCATGACGTGCAGGCGGGGGCAGGACAGCGCCGCGGCATAGTCCAGGGCCTTCCGGATCGCGTCGCGGAATTCCGCTTCCCGGCCGGGAATGGCGGCCATCCCGCGCTCACCGCCCTGCCAATCGCCCGGCGGCGCGTTGAAGAGCACCTGGCGGAGGCCATTGTCCTGAAGCCTGCGCGCGATCTCGGCGGCCGGAAAATCATAGGGAAAGAGAAACTCGACCGCCTCGAAGCCGGCCCGACGCGCCGCTTCGAACCGTTCGAGGAACGGCAGCTCCTGGAACATCATGGAGAGGTTGGCGGCGAAGCGTGGCATGCGGCGGGACCTCGGCTGGTCACCCGCCCGGGCGGGTGCGTTCCTCAGGCGGGCCACGCTAGTCGGCCTGTCGCCGAGTGCAAGCCCCCGGACCCCCATGCGTTCAGGAGGGCGCTGGCAGAACCGCTGCAGGTCGGGCAGATTTCCCGCATGTCCCTTTCATCCTCGCCGGACCAGCACGGCCTCAAGCCCGCCCGCCTGCTTGGGTTGGCGGCACTCCTGACTCTGCTCGGGGGGTGCCTGATGGTCCTGAGGCCATTCGTCTCGGCCCTGCTCTGGGCGGCGATCCTGGCCTTCTGCACCTGGCCCGCCTATCGGACCCTGCGGGACAGGCTGCATCTGCGGCCCTCGCTGGCCGCCCTGGTCATGGTGACGATCGAGATGCTGCTCCTGGGCCTGCCGATCCTTTTCGCCGCGCCGATCCGCGCCGAGGACGTGGAGAGCCTTCGTCAGGCGATCGACGGCTTCATCGCCAGCGGCCTGCCCAGCCTCGGCGGCAAGCTGGCGCAGATCCCGATCATCGGCGAGTTCCTGGGACGGCAGTGGGACTCCCTGCAACTCGACTTCACCCCGCTCACCAATCTGCTCCAGCCCTATGCCGGCGTCATCGCGCAGCAGGCACTCGGCCTCCTGCTGGCGGTGCTGTCGGGCCTCGCGGAGCTGGTCCTGGCAATCCTGCTCTCCTTTTTCTTCTACCGGGACGGCCCGCGCATGGCCGCCGGGCTGGAGGCGGTGATCGTCCGCATGGCCGGTGCCCAGGCGCGACGCCTGGTGCAGCTCACCGCCAATGTCACGATCGGCGTGGTCTACGGGCTGCTGGGCACGGCGGTGGCGCAGGGCGTGCTCACCGGCTTCGGGCTCTGGATTTCCGGCGTGCCGCAGCCGGTGCTGCTCGGCGTGGTGGCGGGGCTCATCTCCATCCTGCCGATCGGCGCGCCGGTCGTCTGGTTGCCGGCCGCGCTGTGGCTGTTCAGCCAGGGCTCGACCGGCTGGGGCCTCTTCCTGCTGATCTACGGCGCGGGTGGCATCAGCAGCGTGGACAATGTCATCCGACCCTGGCTGATCAGCCGCGGCGCCGACCTGCCGCTGCTTCTCACCATCCTCGGTGCACTGGGGGGCATCTTCGCCTTCGGCTTCCTCGGGTTGTTCCTCGGGCCGGTGCTGCTCGCGGTGGGCTTCACCCTTCTGCGCGACTGGGCGGAGGAGGAGCCGCAGACGCTGCGTTGACGCGCCTGTGTCTTGTCTCTCCGAGGCGGCGTACCGAACTGTCGCTTCATGATCGATCCGAAAATCCTTCTCGAGCAATTCCTGGGCGCCGGCCGATCCGGCAGACAGGCGAACCCCTCGAACCCTCGGGCCGGCGGCGGCGATTTCGGCAGTCTGATCGACGCCGCGCGTGCCGCCCTGGGTGGCGGCGGACCGCAGGCTCCGCAAGGACAGTCGGCCCCGGGACAGGCCTTCCCCGGACAGGGTGGCCCGCCCTCCGCGCGAGGCGGCTCGGGCTTTCCGGGCGCGGGTTTTGGCGGTGGTGGCCTCGGAGGCGCCGCCATGGGCGGGCTGCTCGGCATGCTCCTGGGCCGGGGCCGACGGGGTCGCTCCGGCGGCCTGCTGGCCACGCTGGGCCCGATGGTGCTCGGTGCCCTGGCCAGCCGTGCCTTTCAGGCCTGGCAGCAGGGCCGGGCGGCGCAATCCTCCACGCCCCTGGCGCCACAGCAACTGGCTGAGGTGGATCCCCGCTTCCTGCCCTCCGCGGCCCCCGCCACCGATGGCCAGCCTTTCGAGTTCGCGGTCATCCGCGCCATGGTCGCAGCCGCCAAGGCGGATGGGCATCTGGACGAGCAGGAGCGCGCGCAGATCCTGGGCCAGATGTCGGAAGGCGGCATGGATGTCGAGGCCCAGCAGTTCCTCGCCGAGCTGATGGCATCCGACCTGAGCCCAGCCACCGTCGCAAAGGCGGCCGGCAGCGAGGAGCAGGCATCACAGCTCTACGTGGCCTCGCGCATCGTCGTCGATGCCGAATCGCCTCAGGAGCGCGCTTATCTGGACGCGTTAGCGGTGGCCTTGAGGCTTCCCCCGGACTTGGCCGCGCATCTCGATCATCAGGTGACGGTCACGCTGCAAGGCTAGCCACGCGGCGCCGTGGGTCATCGGCCCACGGCGTAGCCCTGCATGCCACGAGGGTTCGCCCCCGCGAAGATCTGTCCGTCCGGCTCGCGCCGCACGGCGGACAGCCGTCCTTCCGACCATTCCCCGCCCATCTCGGCCAGATGGCCCCGCGCCTTCAGATCCTTCAGCACCGCGGCATCGAAGCGCCCTTCCAGCACCACCTTCCCGGGGCGGGCGACGCGCGGCCAGAAGCTCGACGGCCAGTGCTCGGTATGGAAGGAGGGGGCGTCGATCGCCTGCTGGATCGTGAGGCCGTGGTCGATCATGCGGGTGAGCATGATAGGCTGCCATTGATCCTGCTGCTCGCCGCCCGGTGTGCCGAAGGCCATCCAGGGCCGCCCGTCGCGCAGGGCCATGCCGGGTGAGAGCGTGGTCCGGGGCCGCTTGCCCGGCCTCAATCCGTTCGGCAGGCTTTCGTCGAGCCAGAACATCTGCCCCCGCGTTCCCAGGCAGCAGCCGAGCTCCGGGATAGCGGGAGACGATTGCAGCCAGCCGCCGGAGGGCGTGGCGGACACCATATTGCCCCAGCGATCGATGACATCGACATGGCAGGTGTCCGCGCCGCTGACGCCGAGGCGCGACACCGTGGGCTCGCCGACGCCGGCAACCTCGGAGAGCTTCTGCGCGCGCCGGGCCGCGTCATGGTCCACCCAGGCCCGGTGCCCCGGGATGCCGCCCGGCCGGAGCTCCAGGGAGGCCTGCCGGCCGATCAGGCCGCGGCGGCGCTGGCTGTACGGTTCCGACAGGAGCTCCGCCATCGGCACGTCCGTGAAGTCGGGGTCGCCGTAGTAGGCTTCCCGATCGGCGAAGCCGAGCTTCATGGCCTCGACAACCGTATGGACATACTCCACCCCCAGGGGGTCCATTCCCGCCAGGTCGAAGCCCGCCAGGATGGCCAGGGTCTGCAGCATGGCGGGCCCCTGGCTCCAGGGGCCGCATTTGAGCACGGTAACGCCGCGATAGTCATAGGCCAGCGGCGCTTCCACCGGCGCACGCCAGCGTGCCATGTCCTGGCCGGTGAGAAGCCCGGCATGGCGGCGGCCGGAGGCGTCCAGCACCTCCGTCCGGCGGCAGAAGGCGTCAATGGCCTCGGCGACGAAGCCCTGGTACCAGGCGCGTCGCGCCGCCTCGATCTGCGCGACGCGGTCGCCGCCGGCGGCTTCCGCCTCCCGCACCACGCGCCGGTACGTCTCGGCCAGCGTGGGGTTGCGCCAGAGCTGGCCGGCGCGCGGCCCGCCGTCCCGTAGCCACAGGGCGGCGGAGGTTGGCCATTCCTGCTCGAACAGGGGCCGCACGCTCTCGACCGTCGCGGCGATGCGGGGCACGTAATGGATGCCGCGCTCGGCGTAGCCGATGGCGAATTCCAGCACGTCGCCCAGCTTCCAGCTGCCCCAACTCTGCAGCATGGTCGCCCAGGCATCGAAGGCGCCGGGAACCATGGCGGGCAGAAGGCCGGTTCCGGGGATCAGGTCGAGTCCCAGCTCGCCCTTCACCCTGGCGACGCTGAGGGCCTCCGGCGCCGGCCCCTGGCCGCAGATCACGGATTGCCGCCCCGATGCGGCGTCATGGACGATGATCGGACAGTCTCCGAGGGGGCCGTTCAGATGCGGCTCGGCGATCTGAAGGGTGAAGCCCGCCGCCGCCGCGGCGTCGAAGGCATTGCCGCCGCGTTCCAGAACCGCCATCGCCACCTGGCTGGCGATCCAGTGCGTGCTGCCGACAGCGCCGAACGTGGCGGCGATCTCCGGGCGGGTTGTGAACATTCTGCTGCTCCTGCGGCGAGGCGGGCTTGGGTGCTTGCCTCGCCGTCTCTGCGCGTCGAAAACCGGCCGGTCAACCTCGGAGGACGGGATGAAGGGCAGGCTGATCACGGTGGTCGGCGATTCGGGCGCGGGCAAGGACACGCTTCTCGGCCTGGTCCAGGATCGGTTGCGGGAGGATGCCCGGTACCGCTTCGTGCGCCGCTTCATCACCCGGCCCGCCGAGACCATCCGCCACGCCGGTGCGGAGGATCACCTGCCGATCTCCGGCACGGCCTTCCGGGAGGCACTGGCCACAGGCGCCTTTGCCCTGCACTGGGAAGCGCACGGCCTTTCCTACGGCATCCCGCGCGACATCGAGACTGATCTGACGGAAGGCCGCGTCGTCGTGGCCAATCTGTCGCGGACCGTGCTGGAGGAGGCCAACCGGCGCTATCCGTTGCTCGTCCTGCTGATGACGGCGCCGCTGGCGCTCAGGGCGGCGCGCCTCGCCGCGCGGGGGCGGGAAAGCCAGGAGGAGGTCGCCCGCCGCCTCGGCCGCACGGCGCCGCTCGCGGCCGGGCTCGAGGTGATTGAGATCGCCAATGATGGCACGCCCGAGGCGGGCGCCGCCCGCCTGCTGGCCGCGCTCCACCGGGCATCGGCCGCGGCGGCGATCAGCCGGCGAGCCTGAACCGCTCCAGAATCAGGAAAGGTTCGCCCGGCCCGGCCTGGGCGAACAGGCATACCTCCCGCACCCGCCGGGGCCGGCCCGCGGCGGTGCCCAGGGCCGCCTCGGCGGCCGGGCGCAGAATATCGGCCTCCCCGGGCGTCAGGCGGCGGGACAGCGTCATGTGGAAGCGCCAATCCTCGAAGACATGAGGATAGCCCCAGCGGTACAGGTGGCTGCGCTGCCGCTCCGCCAGCCGCTCGGGCCTGCGCCGCGCGACCTCGGCCTCGGTCAGAGGCGCCCGGCAGGGCTCCAGCATCTCGACCGCGGCATCGGCGAGAGCCTGAAGGGCGGGGCAGGAGTGGCTTTCCCGCAGCGCCAGGAAGCCATCCAGATCCGCCACCACGAGGGGCGGCAGGTCGAAGGGCGCGATCCGCCCCGCGAGGTTCTGGGCGGCCTCGCGAACTCCCGCCTCCGGGATGGCGGGACGGAAGGGCGCCTTCAGCGTCGCGTGGAAACCGTATCCGCGCGCATCGGCCGTCACCTCGGCCAGATCCAGCCCGGCGATGGAAGGCTGAGGCAGCGCAGCGCCCGTCTCCGCGTCCCGGCCCAGCCAGGCGGAGGCCGCGGCATGCAACGGATCCTCCCGCTCCGGGGCCCAGTAGAGCGCCAGCCGCGCGCTCATGCGATGCGGCTGCCTTCGCGCCACACGCTCCGCACCACGGGGATGCCGTCCAGCGGGCGCAAGCGGACCAGATCGGCGCGCCGGCCTGCCTCGAGCCGCCCGCGGTCCTGCATCCGCAGCATGCGGGCCGGCGCGTCGGTGATGGTGGCCACGGCGGCGGGGAGGCTGATGCCGGTCTGCGCCGCGGCGCGCCAGACGGCCTCGATCATGGCCGGCGGGACATAGTCGCTCGCGAACACATCCACGAGCCCGGCCCGGACCAGATCGGTGGCGGCGACATTGCCGGAATGGCTGCCGCCGCGGACGATGTTCGGCGCCCCGGCGATGATCTCCATGCCATGGCGCCGCGCGCTCCTGGCCGCCTGCAGCGAGACCGGGAATTCCGAGATGAGCACGCCATCGGCGGCGTTGCCGGCGATCTCCTCCTCGTCCCAGTCGTCGTGGCTGGCCAGGGGCAGGTGGCGATGCGCCAGCCGGTCCAGCAAGGCGCGCCGCTGGGGCCCGCGCAGCCGCTCGCGCTGCTCCAGCAGGTTGGCGATCCGGCGGTCCACCTCGTCGGCCGACAGGCCGCCCCGGAGCCGCATGGCACGGTAGCGCTCGACATCGACATACTGCCCGACGCCCGGCGAGTGATCCATGAGGCTCGCCATGCGCACGGCCGGATGGTCGGCCACCCGCTCCAGCAGGGGCAGCAGGTCGGGCGCCGGCAGTTCGCAGCGCAGATGCAGGAAATGCTCGCTCTTCAACAGGCCGGTCGGCGCCAGGGCATCGAGGTCGGCCACCCCGTTCAGGAAGGTTTCCGTACGCTCGGCATCGAAGCCAAGGTCGCCCAGGCACAGCGCGTCCAGCACGGTGGTGACACCAGCGGCCGCCGTCTGCGCGTCATGCGCCAGGAAGGCCGAGCGGGAAGGCCACCGGGCCGCCGAGCGGGGCAGGACCTGGCGCTCCAGATTGTCCGTATGGACGTCGATGACGCCCGGGATCAGGTGGTCGCCCTCCAGGTCGATGGCCCCCGGCAACCGGCTCGGGCCGGGCTGGAGCTCGGCGATCAACCCGTCCCGGACCAGGAGGGTCCCGGCCTCCACGCGATCCGGCAGGACCAGCAGGGCGTTGGTTAGAATGGTTTCGGCGGTCATGCGGCGTCCTGGATGGGCAAGACTTCAAGAAGGCGGTCGGCGACCCTGTCGCGCACCTCGGTATCATGGAAGATGCCGATGATGGCGGCGCCGGCCCGCTTGGCCTCGGCGATCAATGTCATCACGACCTCGCGGTTGGCGGCATCAAGGCTGGCTGTCGGCTCGTCGAGCAGGAGAATGGGGTAGCCGGGGCCGAAGCCGCGGGCAAGGTTGACGCGCTGCTGCTCGCCGCCCGAGAAGGTGGCGGGAGGAAGGCCATGCAGCCGTTCCGGCAGATTCAGCCGGAGAAGCAGGTCGCGGGCCCGGCTCCGGGCGGCCTCGGCCGCCATGCCGGCGGCGATCATGGGCTCCGCCACGATGTCGAGGGCACCGACACGCGGGATGACCCTCAGGAACTGCGAGACATAACCCAGGGTGCGGCGCCGTATCTCCCGCATCGCCCGGGCATCGGCGGCGGTGATCTCCACCGGCTCGCCCTCGTGCCGCAGCCAGATGTGGCCATGCTCGGCGCCGTAATTGCCATAGAGGCATCGCATCAGCGTGGACTTGCCGGCCCCCGAGGGGCCCGCCAGGGCGACGCATTCGCCCGGCATCACGCTGAACCCGACATGGGCCAGCACCGGGATTCTCAGCCCCCCCTGCAGATGCAGGCGGAAGCTCTTGCCGAGATCTTCGGTCCAGAGGGAAGCCGTCATGCCGCCAACACCGATGCGACGAGAAGTTGTGTGTAGGGATGCTGCGGATCGTCGAGCACCCGATCGGTCAGCCCATGCTCCACCACGCGGCCGTGGCGCATCACCAGGATGCGGTGCGCCAGGAGGCGCGCGGCGGCGATGTCATGCGTGACCAGGAGCACCGCGATGCCGAGATTGGAGACCAGCCCGCGGATCAGGTCGAGGAGGCGGGCCTGGACCGAGACGTCGAGCCCGCCGGTCGGCTCGTCCATGAAGACGAGGCGCGGGCGGGTCACCAGTGTCCGCGCGATCTGCAGTCGTTGCTGCATGCCGCCGGAGAAGTCGCGCGGCAGGTCGTCGATGCGCGTGGCGTCGATCTCCACCCGCCGCAGCCAGTCCAGCGCCTCCGCGCGGATATCGCCGTAGTGGCGCGCGCCCACCGCCATCAGCCGCTCGCCGACATTGCCGCCGGCGGAGACGTTCATGCGCAGGCCGTCGCGCGCATGCTGGTGCACGAAGCCCCAGTCGGTGCGCATCAGGCGGCGCAGCGCCGCGGCGCTCATGTCATGCACCGAATGGGCCATGCCCTCCAGGTCCCGATAGACCACCTGGCCCGCATCGGGCCGCATCTGCCCCGACAGGACGCGCAGCAAGGTGGACTTGCCGGAGCCGGACTCGCCGACGATCGCCACGACCTCTCCGGGATGGATGTCGATCTGCACATCCTCGAGGGCACGGATGGCGCCGAAGCGCAGGGCCAGGCCGGAAGCCTCCAGAAGAGCGCCGCTCATGCCGCGTCCTCCGTGCGGGAGGCCTGCCGCTCCTCGCAGTAATCGGTATCCGAGCAGACGAACATGCGGCCGCCGCGATCGTCGGTCACGACCTCGTCGAGGTAGCTGTCCCCGGCTCCGCAGAGGGCGCAGCAGCCCTTGGCGCGGTGCGCGCGGAAAGGATGATCCTCGAAATCGAGGCTGCGCACGGAGGTATAGGGCGGCACGGCATAGATGCGCTTCTCGCGGCCGGCGCCGAAGAGCTGCAGCGCGGGCATGCGGTCCATCTTTGGATTGTCGAAGGCCGGGATCGGCGAGGGCGACATGAGGTAGCGCCCATGCACCATCACCGGATAATTGTAGGCGATGCTGATCTCGCCATGGCGCGCGATGTCCTCGTAAAGCTTGACATGCATCACGCCATAATCGGCGAGGCCATGCATGCGCCGCGTCTCTGTCAGGCGCGGCTCCAGCCGGAACATCGGCTCGGGCATGGGCACCTGATAGACGATGATCTGCCCTTCCGTGAGCTTCGCCTCCGGAATGCGATGGCGCGTCTGGATGATGCTGGCCTCCCTCGTCCGGGTGGTCACCGCAATCCCCGCGACGCGCCGGAAGAAGTGCCGGATCGACACCGCGTTGGTGGTGTCATCGGCGCCCTGGTCGATGACCTTCAGGACATCCTCCGGCCCGAGCAGCGAGGCGGTCACCTGGATCCCGCCCGTCCCCCAGCCATAGGGCAGCGGCATCTCGCGGCCTCCGAAGGGCACCTGGTGTCCGGGAATGGCGACGGCCTTGAGGACGGCGCGGCGGATCATCCGCTTGGTGTTCTCATCCAGGTAGGCGAAGTTGTAGCCCGGGTCGGCGGTCATTCCGCGGCCTCCACGGATCGGGGTTCTGCCGCGGCGGCCTCCCGCAGGCGGCGCACCACTTCCAGCTCGCTCTGGAAGTCGACGTAATGCGGCAGCTTGAGGTGCTCGACGAAGCCGGTCGCCTCGACATTGTCGGAATGCAGCATGACGAATTCCTCGTCCTGGGCGGGTGCCGCGCGGTCCTCGCCGAGAGCGCCGGCCTGCAGGGCTCGATCCACCAGGGCCATCGACATGGCCTTCCGCTCGCAGCGACCCAGCACCAGACCGTAGCCGCGCGTGAACTGCGGCGGCTGACTGCGCGAACCGTGGAACTGGTTGACCATCTGGCATTCGGTGACCTCGATCTCGCCGAGATCGATCTCGAAGCCAAGCTCCGGCGGAACCATGGAGACGGTGACCAGCCCCTGCCGGATCTCGCCGACGAAGGGGTGGCTGTTGCCGTAGCCCCGCTGGGTCGAATAGCCGAGGCTGAGCAGGAAGCCTTCGTCGCCACGGGCCAGGTTCTGCAGACGGGCAGAGCGATCGGCCGGAAAGCTTTGCGGCTGGCGGGTCAGGTCCGTCGGCTCTTGGCCGTCCTCCGGCTCCCGCGCCATCAGCCCCTCGCGGGACAGCAGCTCGGTGACATGCGGCGCGGCAGGTTGCGGCTCGGCTGCCTGGGGCGCCGCCTCCGGCGCGGCGTCCGGACGGGCGAGAGAGAAGTCCAGCAGGCGATGCGTGTAGTCGTAGGTCGGGCCGAGCACCTGGCCGCCGGGCAGATCCTTGTAGGTGGCCGAAACCCGGCGGTTGAGCCGCATGGCGGCGGTGTCGAGGGGCCGCGCATAGCCGAAGCGCGGCAATGTGGTGCGGTAGGCACGCAGCAGGAAGATCGCCTCGATCAGGTCGCCCTGCGCCTGCTTGATGGCCAGTGCCGCGAGGCCCCGGTCGAGGCAGGACCCTTCCGCCATGACCCTGTCCACCGCGAGACCAAGCTGCTGCTCGATCTGCGCGATCTCCAGCTCGGCGGTGACCGGATCGCCCCGCCGGGTCTCGCCAAGCCAGGCATGGGCGTGGCGAATGGCCTGCTCGCCGCCCTTGACCGCAACATAAGCCATGGCCTCAGCCCTCCCGGATGCGCAAGGTGCGGGGCAGGGCCGCCAGATCCCGGCCCGCGCAGAGGATGGCGTCGACGCCACGCGGGAAGGCGCGGCCCATCTCCGTCCATTCGCCGAGGAAGGATGCCGGCGCGTCGCGCACCTCGAGCCGATGCTCGCGCTCGATGCCGGGGCCCGACAGCCGCCATCCCGCCTCGCCGCGGAGTGCGGCGACCTGCCAGATCAGTGTCGCGCCGGCCTGCGGGTCCTCGTCGCTGCCCGCCGGCAGGGCCGACAGGGGCGGGGGGGCGCCGACGATCAGGGCGAAGGCCGCCTCGCCCGGCTGCGGGACGATGGGGCAGCCGCAATGGAAGCGGATCCAGTCGGCCGCCTCGCCTCCGACATCGGTGAAGAGCGGTGTCTCGGCATCCACCAGGGTCAGCAGAACCGCGGCGGTGGCCGGAGCCAGTGGGGCAGGCGGGCTGGGTGCCGCCTCGAGGCGCTGGATGCGGCCGGGGCGGCTCATGGCTTCCAGGATGGCGCGGAAACTCGCCTGCGCATCCAGGACAGGATCAGCGAAACCGGGGCGCATCAGCGCATGCTCGCCATGGTGAAGAACTGCACGCGCGTCGCGGCGGCCTTGCGCGCCGTGGCTTCGGCCTGGGCGGCCTGCGCAGCGGCCAGGGGCGCGATCACGCCCGAGAGGAGAGCCGGACGGCGCTCGGGATCCTGCAGGGCGGCATCCAGCACGGCGGCCAGCTCCGCCTTCCGGTCGTCCCGGCCCAGGATATAGGCGTGTCCCATCCGCCCATCGGACAGGGTGATGCTGCAGCGGGTGACGACGGCTTCCGACAGGTTGAAGGCGGCGCCGTCACCGCCGGCACGGCCTCGCAGCATGATCAGGCCCGTCTCGGGGCCTCGCAGCCGGGTGTGAGACGGCAGGGGTGGCAAGGCTTCAAGGTGTTCGGTCATCTCCGCCGCGCTCGACCGGGCCAGGATGCCCATCCAACGCCTTCGTTCGCCGTGGTCCTGAGGAAAATCTGACAAGGCAGCCTCGGGGTCTGTTGAGATGTCTAGACGACTAGATATCCGATCCCCTACAGTCAATCCGAATTTGCCACCTCACCTCAGGATGAAGCTTGAAGCTTTGATGACGACGCAGAACTCGGCCAAAACCCTGGCGCGTGGTGAGGGCGTCGCCCTGTGGCGCCAGATCGCCCAGTCGCTTGAGCGAGGCATGGCGGAAGGTACCTTCTCGCCCGGTGAACGCTTGCCGACCGAGGCAGCGCTCGCGGCTCGGCACGGCGTCAACCGCCACACCGTCCGTCGCGCGCTGGATTCCCTGGCGCTGCGGGGCCTGATCCGGATCGAGCAGGGGCGAGGCTCCTTCGTCGCCGACGACATGCTCGACTACCCCCTCGGGCCGCGCATCCGTTTCTCGGAAGTGATCCGCGCGCAGAATCGCGAGCCCGACGGGCGCATCCTGCGCCTGCTGGAAGTCCCGGCCGAACCCTCCGTGGCCGAGCCCCTGCGGATAAGGGTGGGCCGGCCGGTGCTGCTGGTGGAGCGGCTGGGCCTCGCCGATGGCCGGCCCGTGGTGCTGGGGCGCCATCATTTCGTGCTGCCCCGCCTGGCGGGACTGGCCGAGGCCCTGCGCGACCAGGCTTCCATCACCACTGCCCTCGGCCGCTGCGGCATCGCGGACTACCGGCGCCGCTGGACCCGCCTGACGGCTCGCCTGCCGGAGGCCGAGGAGGCGGAGCGTTTGCAGCAGGCCCGGCTGCGGCCGGTCATGCAGGCGGAGGCGCTGAACGTCGATCCCTCCGGGGAACCGATCGATTACACCCTGTCATGCTACGCCGCCGGGCGCGTGCAGGTGGTCATCAGTGACGGCGGCGGAGTGGATTCATGAAGGCTTGGGTGATTTCCGGCGGCCAGCTCCTCCGGGACAACGCGCTGCGGAACGAGGATCTGTTTCTCGGAGGCGGCGTCGTCCTGCCAGACCCGGCAGCGGGCGCCGCGAGGCTCGATGCCCAGGGATTGCTCATCCTGCCCGGTATCGTCGATATCCACGGGGACGCGCATGAGCGGCAGTTCCAGCCCCGGCCCGGAGTCAGCTTCCCGTCCGCTCTCGCCCTGCGCGATTCGGAGTCCCAGATCCTTGCCGCCGGGATCACGACGGCCTTCCTGGGGGTGACGCTGTCCTGGGAGCCCGGCCTGCGATCGGTCGCGGCCTGGCGTCAGATCCTGCAGGCGCTGGAGGCGGCCAGACCCTGGCTGTCCGCCGATCTGCGCGTGCATCTGCGCTTCGAGGCCGACAACCTGGATGCCTTGGAGGAGGCGCTGGCGGATATGGAGGCCGGCCGGGTCGATCTCCTCGCCTTCAACGACCACACGCCCAGCATTGTCCGGAAGCTTCAGGACGAGCGCCAGGCCGCCAAGTACGCGGAACGGGCCGGCATCGGCTTGGACGCCTTTCGTGACCTCGCCCGGGCTGCCATGGCCCGGCGGGCGGAGGTGCCGGAGGCCCGCAGGCGGATGGCGGAGATGGCGCGGCGTCTCGATCTGCCAATGGCCAGCCACGACGAGGCCAACCTTGACGAGCGCGAGGCCTTCCGCGCCCTCGGCGTCGGCATCAGCGAGTTTCCCATGGCCGAGGCCGTGGCCGAGGCGGCGCAGCGGGCGGGGGAGGCGGTGGTGATGGGAGCGCCCAATGTCGTGCGCGGCGGCAGCCATCTGGGCTGGGCCAGCGCGGCGCCGTTGGCGGAGCAGGGGCTGGTGACGATCCTGGCCTCGGACTACGTCTGGCCGGCGCTTCTGGAGGCGGCTTTCACCCTGCTCGATCGGGGCAGGCTCGACCTGCCGGCTGCCTGGGCTCTCATCAGCGGCAATCCGGCCCGTGCCGCGGGGCTGCGGGACCGCGGCGACCTCCTGCCAGGCATGCGTGGGGATGTCGTGGTGGTGGATCCGGCGCGGCGGGCGCCGGTTGCCGTCTTCTGCGCCGGCCGATTGGCCTGGGCCCAGGCTGAATTCGGCTCACGGCTGCGGCAAGGTTGATGAACAAGAAAAGGGCGCCGTTGCCGGCGCCCTTTTCTTGTTAGCTCCCCGGACTGAATGAAGAAACGAACTTCTTACCCGAGATTCCCCGAGAAACTACGTGGAAACTGCACGCGAAGCAAAGGAAGCGTGATCGGGAACGAGCGGAGCGTGTACGTCTTGCTGGGAGGCCTCCTCCTCCCCTGAGGTCGCGGGCTGTTGCGCTGGCTCTTCAGAAGGGAGAGGTTCGAACGAAGGATCTGACCGATATTGGTGTCCCTCGTTGCTACTTGTCTCGCATGTGCGACGAGGGGTTGCTCGTAAAGGTGGCTTATGGACGTTACCGGGCTGCACTTCCTGATGCTGCTTGAGCGCGCATGTGGCAGCCGAAAAATTGAGGCCGGTGGCGCTGGCACGCCTGCCGCTCCACGCCTCTTCATGCTGTCGCGGCGGTCGCCTGCGCAGAAAGGAAGTCGATGAAGGCACGTAGCGGCGGTGGTAGGTGGCGGTTCCGAGGGTGGTAAAGTGTCCACCCTGGAAAGGGCGGGCACCAGTCATCAAGCAGGCGTACCAGGCGCCCGGCATCAAGATGGTCAGTGATCGTCGCTTCGGTGATAAAGGCCAGACCGGCGCCATCGAGCGCGACCGCGATCAACAGGTCCGCGTCATTCGTGGACAGCGGAGCGTCCAGCGATAGCGCCACCTCTTTCCCCGCTCGCGAAAACTCCCGGTGGCGGCGGCCGCGGCAAACTATCCGACCCGCGCCGTGACGATCATGGTGGCCTCGCCGCGGGCGGCTCGGTCGATCTCGTCGCGCGCCTCGTCGCGCAAGGGCTCAGCGATGAGCTTGGACAGAGTTTCGTCGTCGAGAACCGCGCGGGCGCTGCCGGCACCGTCGGCCACGCCGTCGTGGCGCGCGCCAAGGTGGCTGTCGCCCGCAAGCTGGCCGTCGTGTTGCAGCCGATGTGATGCGATGGCACCGAATCCTGCTGGAGCCGAGAGGCGACCGTGGCGTAGTTCGCCGGAGCGGCTACGGAAAACCGGCACCCGAAGTCCCATCGTGGGGACGAGGCCGAATGAGGTCGCAACAGCCGCCGTGCCAGCATCCGCTGAGCCCGCTTGCTAGATTAACCCGCCCAGCCTTCCTGACCGTAGCCTTTGGCGCCCGCCCATCGGCTCGACGAGTTGCTGCCGTGGAACTGGAAACCCAAACTCGACGCCGCCTTTGTTCAAGCGGCTTGACAGTGGCGCCGACCAACAAAGTCCACCACGTCCTCGCCATCGCGCGCATGGCGGCAATACTCGGCGAGGACGAGGACCGGCATTGGATCGTCGCTAACGAAATGGATCGGGAAGATGGGCTGATCTGGGTCTGCGGCTCCGGTGACGACGCATCATGGCGTTCATTGACTTCGGTATCGAGATGCTTCGTGAACTCGTCGAGATCCACAAAGCCGATCCTGAGCTACTCAAGCGCCCCGGGACGCCGGGATAGGATGACTGCGTCCCACGCCGAATGGCTACCTGCCAACCGCCGCCTTTTCGAGCCGATCGGCAATATCCCTCACGCCAAGGCGGAGGCGCGCTACTATGCACCACAGGAGGTCACACCCCTGGCGGCATGACCCACACCGAACAGCCTCCGGCAAACCCGGCGCGGTTCAAGGATCGCTGCGCCGGCGCATCCGATAAGAAGCACCAGAACGCACTCTTCTGCATGAAACCCTTCTGCAGCATCCAGACCCCGAGGTGAAATTCGCCGCCGCCGGCTGACCAGCTTTCCGCCGGGGGCTTCCGCGGTTGAGCGATGCTGCTTCCGTGACTGGAGACTTCCGTGGTTCAGGCGCAAGCCTGAAACTGCGGTGAGAACAACGGGAGGAAGCGGTGAGCAGCGTCGTGCAAACAGCCAAGGTCATGGTCCGCGAGGTTGGCCCGCGGGACGGCCTGCAGATGGCCAAGGCCGTGATGAGCACCGGCGACAAGCTGGGCTGGATCGCCGCCATGGCCGCCAGCGGCCTGCGCCAGATGGAGGTCGCCAGCTTCGTTCCCCCTGCCGCGATGCCGCAGATGGCGGACGCGCCGCAGCTCGTGGCCGCGGTGCGCGCCGCGCATCCCGGCCTGCATGTGGTGGCGCTGGCGCCCAACCTGCGCGGGGCGCAGAACGCCGCCGCCGCCGGGGCGCAATCCATTCTCCTGCCGGTGTCCGCCAGCGAGGCGCACAGCCGCGCCAATGTGCGGCGCTCGCGCGCCGAGCAGGTCGCCGAGGTCGCGCGGGTGGTGGAATGGGTGCGCGGGCTGGGCGAGGGCGCGCCGCGCATCGAGGCGGGGATCTCCACCGCCTTCGGCTGCTCGCTGCAGGGCCAGGTGCCGGCGGACGACGTGCTGCGGCTTGCCGCCGAGCTGGCGGCGGCGGGAGCCGACGTGATCGCCCTGGCCGATACGCTGGGCTATGCCACGCCCTCGCAGGTGCGGCAGCTGGTGCGCACGGTGCGCGCCGAGGTCGGGCCGGCGCGCTTCGGCAACCTGCACCTGCACGACACGCTGGGCATGGCCATGGCCAACACCCTGGCGGCGCTGGAGGAAGGCGTGCGCGGCTTCGACGCGGCGCTGGGCGGGCTGGGCGGCTGCCCCTTCGCCCCCGGCTCGGTCGGCAACGCGGCCACCGAGGACCTGGTATACCTGCTGGAATCGGAGGGCTTCGCCACCGGCATCGATCTCGGCGCGCTGATCGCCGCGCGGGAGGCGCTGCGCCAGGGCCTGCCGGAGGAGAAGCTGCATGGCCGCGTCGCCGCCGCCGGCATTCCGCGCACGTTCCGCGCCACCCTGCCGGCGCCCGCCATCCGGCCATCGGCGGCGCCGCTGGCCGGCATCCGCGTGATCGAGTTCTCCCACATGGTCATGGGGCCGAGCTGCGGCATGGTGCTGGCCGATCTGGGCGCCGAGGTCATCAAGATCGAGCCGGCGCCGGCGGGCGACAACACGCGCCGCCTGACCGGCCCGGCGCTGGGCTTCTTCCCGACCTTCAACCGCAACAAGCGCTCGCTCTGCGTGGATCTGAAGCGCCCCGAGGGCCTGGCCCTGGTGCGCAGCCTGGCCGCCGGCGCCGACGTGCTGGTGGAGAATTTCCGCCCCGGCGCGATGGACAAGCTGGGCCTCGGCCAAGCCGCCTTGGCGGAGATCAATCCGCGCCTGGTCTACGCCTCCTGCAAGGGCTTCCTGCCCGGCCCCTACGAGCATCGCGCGGCGCTGGACGAGGTGGTGCAGATGATGGGCGGGCTGGCCTACATGACCGGCCCGCCGGGGCGGCCGCTGCGCGCCGGCTCCTCGGTCAACGACATCATGGGCGGCATGTTTGCCGCCATCGCCATCATGGCGACGCTGCGCCAGCGCGAGGTGACGGGCCTGGGCGGACTGGTGCAGTCCGGGCTGTTCGAGACCAACATGGTCTTGACCGCGCAGCACATGGCGCGCGCCGCGCTGGAAGGCAAGGAACCGGAGCCGTTTGGTGACCCGGACATGCGCAAGCCCTGGCCGCTCTACGACATCTTCGACAGCGCCGAGCCCGGCGCGCAGGTTTTTGTCGGCGTGGTGACGGAGACGCAGTGGCGGGGCTTCTGCGAGGCCTTCGGCCTGCATGACCTGCGCGACGACCCGCAGCTCGCCGGCATGCGCGCTCTGGCCGCCAATCGGCCGCGCATCCTGCCGCGCGTGGCCGCGCTGTTCGCCCGCCTGCCCAAGGCCGAGCTGATGGCGCGGTGCGAGGCGCTCGGCCTGCCCTTCGCGCCCATCGCCAAGCCCGGCGAGCTGCTGGACGATCCGCATCTGCGGGCCTCGGGCGGGCTGCTGCCGGTGGACCTCAGCGGGGCCGAGGCGGCGCCGCGCGACGTTCAGGCGCGCGCCGATGCCGGCTTGCCGGGCCTGCCGGTGCTGCTGCCGGGCGGCCGCCCCGCGCTGCGCCGCCAGCCGCCGCGCGTCGGCGAGCACAATGCCGAGATCGCGCGCGAAGCCGGGCTGAGCGAGGCCGAGATCGCCGGCCTGACGGCCAGGGGCATTCTGGCGGTGCCGCAGGCGGCACCCGCCGCCGCCGAGTGACCAAGGATCCGCCCCCGCGTCACGAGGGCGGACATCAAGAAGCACGAGGAACAACAGGAATGCACGATCATCGCCTCACGCGCCGCGGCCTTGCCGCCGTGCTCGCCGCGCCAGCCCTGCTCGCCGCGGCCCGGCCGGCCCGCGCCGCGCAGCCCTGGACGCCCTCCAAGCCGATCCGGATCGTGGTGCCCTTCACACCGGGTCAGGCCAACGACATCTTCGCCCGCCTGCTCGCCGACAAGGCCAGTGAGCTGAGCTGGCCGCAGGCCCGGGTGATCGTGGAGAACCGCGCCGGCGCCGGCGGCACCATCGGCATGCAGAGCGTCGCGCAATCGCCGCCGGATGGCAGCACGCTGGTTTTCGGCAGCCTAGCCACCCTGGCTATCAATCCCGCGGTCATGTCAAACGTGCCCTACGATCCGGAGCGCGACTTCCTGCCCATCATCCGCATCTTTGAGGGGCCGCTGGTGGTGGTCGTGCCGGGCAAGAGCCCGGACCGGAGCCTGGCCGATCTGGTGCGGCGCATCAGGAGCGGCAACCTCACCTATGCTTCCAGCGGCCCGGGCACCACGGGGCATCTTGGCACCGAGCTGTTTCTGCAGGGGCTCGACACGCGGGCCACCCACGTGCCCTATCGCGGCAGCGGCCCGGCTTTGACCGATGTTTCCTCGGGCGCAGTGGATTTCAGCTTCGAAAGCGCCGCCGCCACCCTGCCGCTGATCGCTTCGGGCATGCTCCGCGCCCTGGCCGTCAGTTCGGCGGATCGGGTTCCCGGCATGGACCTGCCGACAGTGGCCGAGGCCGCCGGGTTGCCGGGCTACAGCGTCAGTGGTTCGGGCGGTGTGCTGGCGCCGGCCAGAACGCCGCCCGAAGTGGTCGCTGGCCTGCATGCGGGCTTTGCTAGGGCGATGACGGATGCCAAATTGCGGGCACGTATCGCCGAGGCCAGCACCAGGCCGTTGTCGGAAGGACCGCAGGAATTTGCTCGCTACTGGAGTTGACCCGGTTTCGTGGATACCCCGAGGCTTGAGATGGAGGTGTCGAAGATGCCGAAATTCAGGGTGCCCTACCCGCCAGAGTTCCGGCGGCAGATGGTGGAGTTGGTCCGATCGGGACGAACGCCGGAGGATCTCTCCCGCGAGTTCGAGCCGACGGCGCAGTCGATCTGGAACTGGGTTCGTCAGGCTGAGCGCGACGGTGGAGCTCGCAAGGATGGCGGCGTGAGCAGCCCGGAGAGGGAGGAGCTGACGAAGCTCCGGCGTGAGAATCATCGCCTGCGCCAGGAGCGCGACATCTTGGCAAAGGCGGCGGCCTGGTTCGCGAGGGAGAGGACCCCGAACGGGTCTTCGAGTTCATGAGCGCGCACCAGGCCGAATTCGCCATCGCCACCATGGCCCGCGTGCTGGGCGTCTCTGCGTCCGGCTACTACGCATGGCGCAGCCGACCGGCATCAGCTCATGCCATGAGCGACGCGACCCTGCTGCGCCGGATCCGCACCATCCATACGGCCTCTCACGGCACCTACGGCGCGCCGCGGGTGCACGCCGAATTGCAAGCCGAGGGTACTGCCGTGGCCCGCAAGCGGGTGGCGCGGCTGATGCGCGGCGCCGGGCTGCGCGGCGTCTCCAGGCGCCGCTTCCCGACGACGACGCAACGGGAGCCGCGCCACAGGCCCGCCAACGACCTCGTTAGCCGCGACTTCCGCGCGGCAGGTCCGAACCGGCTCTGGGTGGCCGACATCACCTACGTGCCGACCGCGGCGGGCTTCCTGTTCCTCGCCGTCGTTCTCGATGTCTGGTCGCGCCGGATCGTCGGCTGGGCCATGGCGACTGACCTGCGCACGCGCCTCGTGCTGGACGCGCTCGACATGGCGGTGACGACGAGGAAGCCCGCCGATGTCGTCCACCACTCTGACCAGGGCAGCCAGTATACGTCGGTAGCCTTCGGCTTCAGATGCAAAGAGGCGGGTGTGCGCCCCTCCACCGGCTCGGTCGGTGACGCCTATGACAACGCCATGGCCGAAGCGTTTTTCGCCACTCTCGAGTGCGAACTCCTGGACCGGCGCAGCTTCAGATCCCAGGCCGAGGCCCGGATGGCGGTGTTCGCCTTCATCGAGGGCTTCTACAATCCCACAAGGCGCCACTCGGCCCTGGGCTACCTCTCGCCCATCGAATACGAAGCCAGAGCCATGGCCGAGAACGACTAATCCTTACCCACTAACCGTCTACGGAAGTGGGGCAACTTCACTACATCCATGACGAGCGGCGGAAATGGGCGGAGGTGGCCCGGCGCGGCAACATCCGCATCGAGTGAAAGCGTCATGGCGACCGGCCAGCGGGGCGGCTAGGCGATGCGGCCGCGCCCGGACTGAGTCGCGCTCGACATTCTGCTCGCCACGCTACGGCTCGGCAGCGTGACCAAGGCGGCTGGGGCGTGCGGCATCGCGCCCCGCCGCCGCCACGCGGCTGCGGCTGTTAGAGCAGGATTTCGGCGTGACGCTGCTGGAGCGGCGCCCGCAGGGGGTCCGGCCCACCGTGGCGGCCCAGGCCATGGCGCAGCATGCCGGCGCCCTGATGAATCTGGCAAAGCGGCTGGAAGGCGACATGCAGCCGTTTGCCGGCGGCGGCTACGGCACGGTGCGCTTCCATGCCGCCCATTCGGCCCTGGCGGGGCACGGGCTGGCGGCCGAGCTGACGTGCTTTGCCGCCGCGCGGCCAGGCGTGCAGGTCGAGATCCGCGAAGGCGGCAGCCTGGCCATCCTGCACCAGCTGGCAGAGGGCGACATCGACCTGGGCATCGTCACCATCGCCGAAGCCGTGCCAGAGGGCTGCGAGGCATGGCCGTGGCGCAGGGACCGGCTGATGGGCGTGCTGCCGCTTGACCACGCCCTGGCGGCAAGGCACGGTTGCGCTTCCCGGCCCTGCTCGACCTGCCGCTGATCCGCGTCATGGAGGGCGGGGCGCTTGACCTGCTGCTGGAGGAGCAGGCCCGACGCATCGGGCGCACGCTGCGCTACCATCTGAGCGTCGGCAGCCTGGATGCCTGCCATCACCTGATCGCCGCCGGCCACGGCATCGCGATCATGCCCGAGGGCGTCTGCCGCCGCTATGAAGCGCTGCTGCACCTGCGCTGCGTTCCGCTGGCGGAGGATTGGGCGGTGAGGGAGCTGCGGCTGATGTCGCGTCCGGAAGGGCCCCTCCCGTCCCCCTCGCGGCTGCTGCGGGACCATCTTCTGATCGGCTGAGCGTGCGCGGGCGGTGCACGCCCCCTGCGCCACATGCTTCTTCTGCTGCCCGGGCGGGCGCGCATGATGGGCCGCAACGCCGCCCATCCGAGGCGGCGGCATGAGGAGCTGCGCCCATAGCCAGCCCCGTCATCGACGTCCACACCCACATGTTCTCGCCGCGCTGGCTGGAGATGCTGGCGCAGCATGGCGGGCCGCATCTGTCCTACCGGACCAACCCGGCTTCCGGGAAGATGTGCATCTTCAAGGACGGCGCGCCGTTCATGACGCCCACCCCGGCCATGAGCGATGACGACCTGCGAATCCGCCGCATGGATGAGGCCGGGGTGGATGTGGCGATCGTCTCACTCACCTGCCCCAACGTGTTCTTCGGCAGCGGCGAGATCAGCCTGGCCGCGGCGCGCGACAACAACGACCCCATGGCCGAGGCGCAGAGCCGCTACCCCGACCGCATCCGCTGGTTCGCCTCGCTGCCCTGGCAGTTCGCCGAGCTGGCGGTGGCCGAGCTGCAGAGGTCCCTGTCGCAGGGTGCCTCGGGGGTGGTGGTGCTGGGCAACATCGCCGGCCAGCCGCTGACCGACCCGCTCTTCGCCCCCGTCTGGCCCGCCATCGACGACCGCGCCCTGCCGGTCTTCATCCAACCGACGGCGCCGCCGGGTGTGGCGGCCATGGGCATGGACCAGTCCCACCTGACGCCGCCGGGAACCGTAGACCCGATGGAGCGGCTGGCGCCGGTCGTGCAGCTCGGCAGCGGCCCGCTGGTGATCTTTGCCCAGCCCGGCCTCGGCGGGCCAGGGTCGGACCGGCCTGGTCCGGGCGGGGCCGGTCTGGCGACGGTGATTGCCCTGGCCCGCGCCCGGCCGGACGAGCTGACCTACGGCGCCAACAACACCACCAGCGCGCACTACCTGATCTCGCAGCTGCTGCAGCGCCACGCCGGCATCCGGATGCGGCACATCCCCTATGCCGGCACCGCGGCGGGCCGCATCGATCTGTTGTTCGGTCAGTGGTCGGGGGTGGATACGGAAACGGCCGCCAGCGGCGCCCGCCTGCTGGCGGTGACCACGGCGCGGCGCTTCCCGGCCCTGCCAGCGGTTCCGGCCGTGGCGGAAACCCTGCCCGGATTCGACCAGGCTGTATCTTACGGGCTGATGGCGCACGAGCAAACGCCGCCGCGCCTGGTGGCCTTGCTGGCGGCGGCGGCGGACGGGGCGCTGCGCCAACCCGACCTGCAGGAAAGGTTGATCGGCACCGGGTCGTTTCCGGCCGGCGGCGGTCCGGCGGACTTCGCCGCCCTGATCGGCCGGCAACGCGAGGGGCTCGGTGAGGTGATCCGCGCCCTCAACCTTCGGCCGGAGGGCTGACAGGCTGCTTCAGCATCTTCGGGAGAGGCTTCGCCCCTCCCGGGCCCGCCCCCACCCAAGGGCTGCAACGCGGCGGCGCTCGACCGCCCTTCCGGCACCGAAGATCTTCGCGCGGCATTGCCAGCGGAGGCTGACGGCCATTCACGCCTTTTGCATCACGCGTGCAACGTCTCGGGGATGGCGAATTCGGCCTCGGTCTTCTCGCGCACCTCGTCGAGCGTCACGCCCGGCGCCAGCTCTACCAGCACCATGCCGCCGCCCTGGCGGTCGATGGTGAAGACGGCGAGCTCGGTGACGACCATGTCCACCACGCCCTTGCCGGTCAGCGGCAGGGTGCATTCGCGCAGCAGCTTGGGCTTGCCGCCGGCGGTGTGCTCCATCAGCACCACCACCTTCTTGACGCCGGCGACGAGGTCCATGGCCCCGCCCATGCCCTTCACCATCTTGCCCGGGATCATCCAGTTGGCGAGGTCGCCGTTCTGCGCCACCTGCAGCGCGCCCAGGATGGAGATGTCGATATGCCCGCCACGGATCATGGCGAAGCTGTCGGCGGAGGAGAAGAAGCTGGTGGTGGGCAGCGCCGTCACGGTCTGCTTGCCGGCGTTGATCAGGTCGGCGTCCTCGTCCCCCTCATAGGGGAAGGGGCCCATGCCGAGCATGCCGTTCTCGGATTGCAGCTGGACGTTGATGCCGTCCGGGATGTGGTTCGCCACCAGCGTCGGGATGCCGATGCCGAGGTTGACGTAGAAGCCGTCCTCCAGCTCGCGCGCGGCGCGGGCGGCCATGTCGTCGCGGGTCCAGGCCATGGCTGCTGCTCCTCAGGCGACGTTGCTGTTGGCGGGGTTGAGGTCGGTCACGCGCTTGCGGACCGTGCGCTGCTCGATTCGCTTCTCGTAGCCCTCCGGCAGCTTGACGATACGCTTCACGTAGATGCCGGGGGTGTGGATCTGGTCGGGGTCGATCTCGCCCGGCTGCACTAGGTGCTCGACCTGCACGACGGTGACCTTCGCCGCCGTCGCCATCATCGGGTTGAAGTTGCGCGCGGTCTTGCGGAAGACGAGGTTGCCCTCGGTATCGGCCTTCCAGGCGTGCACGATGGCGAGGTCGGCGAAGATCCCGCGCTCCATCACATAGGTCTCGCCGTCGAACTCGCGCGTCTCCTTGCCTTCCGCGACCTGCGTGCCGACGCCGGTCCTGGTGAAGAAGGCGGGGATGCCGGCGCCGCCGGCGCGGATACGCTCGGCCAGCGTGCCCTGCGGGTTGAACTCGATCTCCAGCTCGCCCGCCAGGTACTGCTCGGCGAAGGTTTTGTTCTCGCCGACATAGGAGGAGATCATCTTGCGGATCTGCCGCGTCTTCAGCAGCAGGCCGAGGCCCGCATCGTCGATGCCCGCGTTGTTGGAGACCACCGTCAGGTCCTTCACCCCGGAATCGCGGATCGCCTCGATCAGCAGGGCGGGGATGCCGCAGAGGCCGAAGCCGCCGGCATGGATCAACATGCCGTCGCGCAGCACGCCTTCCAGCGCGGCCTTGGCATCCGGGTAGACTTTCCGCATCGCCATGGGAGCTCTCATGCTTTCTCGTGTTTCAGCCCGGCAAGCCCTGCCTACCGGGCGCGGCAGCGCCGGAGCCGATGACCTCACGGCATTCTCAGGGCGGCGCATCGGCCGAGCGGTTCAGGTGGTCGAACAGCAGGCGCACCGCGCGAGGCAGCAGGCAGGAGGGCCGGGAAACCAGCCGCAGCTGCCGCCTGGCCCAGGGCTCCGCCAGAGGCACGCCGCGCAGGCCAAGGGCGGTCTGATACGGCCCGGCAACGCCGTCCGGCATCACCGTCAGCCCGTGGCCGGCGGCGACCAGGCGGCGCGCCGCATCCGTGCTGGCGACGCGAAAGCGGTAATGCAGCGCCCGCCCCAGCAAAGCCGCCTCCTGCTCGAGCAGCAGAGCCAGGGCGCCGCCCGCCTGCACGCCGATCAGCGGCTCCGCCAGCACATCGGCGAAGCCGAGTTGGGCGTGGCGCGCGAAGCGGTGCCCGGCCGGCAGCAGTACCAGCAATCGGTCGGTGTGCCAGAGCTCCGCCTCAAGTCCGGCCGGCAGCGGCACGCCGCTGGTGATGATCCCGAGATCGGTGCGGCCCTGCAGCAGCGCGTCCAGGATCGGCCGCGTCGTTTCTTCCTGCAGCTCCACAGAGATGCCAGGTCGGGCGGCGGCAAAGGCGGCAAGATCCTCGGCCAGACGGTGGCCGGACAGGGCCGAAGTCGTGGCCGAGAGCCGGACGCTGCCGCTGCCGCCGCCGGCAAAGGCGCGCAGGTCGTCCGACAGCCGCCCGGCCTGGTCGAGCAGCGTGCTCGCATGCCGCGCCAGACGCTCGCCGGCGGCGGTGGGCCGGACGCCGCGGGCGCTGCGTTCCAGCAGCGGCACGCCGCAATCGGCTTCCAGATCCTGCACCCGGCGGGCGGCGGCGGAAATGGCGATGCCGCACTGCTCGGCGGCGCGGCTGAGGCTGCCGAGTTCCACCGCGGCCAGAAAGATCCGCAGGGTGACCCAGTCAGGCGGCGTCAAGGACGCTGCCCGTCATTCGGCATCGGCCTGCCGCTCCGGCGCCGCGTCCCGGAAGGCCGGAAGCGCGGCGCAGGCCGCCTCGGCGGCGCCGATCTGGGGCAGGCCCGAAAGGTCGCAACCGAAGCGGCGCGCATTGCCGAGCTGCGGCACCAGGCAGAGATCGGCCAGGCCCGGCGCCTCGCCGAAGCAGAATGGGCCGGGCTGACCGGCGAGCAGCGCCTCGCAGGCGGCCAGCCCCTCGGCGATGGTGTCGCGCGCCCAGGCGGTGACCGCTTCCTCCGGCAGGCCGAGGCCGCGCAGGCGGGACAGCACCTTGAGGTTCTGCACCGGGTGGATGTCGCAGGCGATGGCCAGGGCGAAGGCGCGCACGGCGGCGCGCGCGTCATGCCCCGGCGGCAGCAGCGGCGGCGCGGGCCAGCCCTCCTCCAGCCATTCGCAGATGGCGAGGGATTGCGTCAGCACCGCGCCACTGTCGGTTTCCAGCGCCGGCACCAGCCCCTGCGGGTTGAGCCGCAGGAATTCCGGCGCCCGCTGCCCGCCATGGCGCAGGTGGTGAAACGCCTGCCCGGCCGTCAGGCCCTTGAGGTTCAGCGCGATGCGCACCCGCCACGCGGCGGAGGAACGGAAATAGCCGTGCAGCTTCATGGTTCAGTCCAGTGTGATGCCGAGGTCGCGGATCAGCGGAACCCAGATGGCCCGATCCGCCGTGATCATGGCCTGCACCTGCTCCGCCGAGGCCGGCAGCGGCTCCACCCCGATCTCGGCGAATTTGCGCCGGATGCCGGCATCGGTCAGGGCGGTGCCCAGCTCGGCCGCCAGGCGGGCGACAACGGCATCGGGCGTCGCGCGCGGCACCATCAGGCTTTGCCAGGCATAGGCTTCGAGATCCGGCAGCCCGGTGGCCTCGGCAATGGTGGGAAGCTCGGGGAAGCCAGGGTGGGGGCGTGCCGAGAACACCGCCACGGGGCGCGCCATGCCGCTACGCAGCGCCTCGCCGCCCGCCACCGTGTCGGTCACCGTGGCCTCGACCACCCCGGCGAGCAGGTCGTTGAGCGCCGGGGCAGCGCCGCGATAGGGGATGTGCGAGAAGCGCGCGCCGATGCTGCGGGCCAGCCGCTCCATCGCCAGGTGATGCGGCGAGCCGATGCCCGGCGAGGCGTAGTCGATGCTCTCCGGCCGCGCCTTGCCCTGCGCCAGCAGCGCGCCGATGTCGCGCAGCGCGGAATCCTTCTTCACCGCGAGCACGAGCTGGAAGCGGGCGATGCCGCCGACCGGGCGGAAATCCCGGTCCGGATCGTAGGGCAGGCGGCGGAACAGGGCGGGGTTGAACACCAGCGTGCCGTTGTCGGCGGTGAGGGTGGTGTAGCCATCCGCCGGTGCGCGCGCGGCGGCCTCGGCGCCGATATTGGTCGCGGCGCCCGGCTTGTTGTCGATCACCACCGGCTTGCCGAGGCCCTCCGCCATGCGCGCCGCCAGCAGCCGCGCCAGCGTGTCGCTGCCACCCCCGGCCGCATAGGCGACGATCCACTTCACCGGGCCTTCCGGCCAGGCGGCGCGCGCCGCGCGCGGCAACAGGGCGGCGCCGAGCGCGCTCAGCGCCAGGGCGCGGCGGGACAGGTTGGCATTCGGCATGGACGTTTCTTTCTTGGACTGGTCTTTCTCGGACCGGTCCTTCTGGGACCGGCAGCGATTCAGGCGGCGCTTCAGGCGGCGGGCAGGATGCGGGCGCGGCATTCCCCGAAGCCGATGCCGGCGGCGCCATCCTTGCGGGCGCGCGCCTGCAGGATGATCTCGTCGCCATCCTCCAGGAAGCGCCGGGTTTCGCCGGAGGGCAAGGCAATGGGCTCGCGGCCGCCGCGCGTGGCTTCCAGCAGGCTGCCGACGCCTTCCGGCCCGGGCGCGGAGATGGTGCCGGAGCCGAGCAGGTCGCCCGGGTTGAGGTCGCAGCCATTGCTGGTGTGGTGCGCCACCATCTGCGCCACGGTCCAGTACATGTGGCGCGTGTCGGACAGCGCGAGGCGGTGCGGCGGCAGCCCCTGCTCGCGCATCTGCGCCGTCTGGATCAGCACCTCCAGCGCCATGCCGAAGGCGCCGCCGTTCTGGTCGGCCTGGTCCAGCAGATAGGGCAGGGGGGCAGGGTCGCCTTCGGGGCGCGCCGGCTGCGCCATGCGGAAGGGCGCCAGCGCCTCGGGCGTCACCACCCAGGGGGACAGGGTGCTGCCGAAATTCTTCGCCAGGAAGGGCCCCAGCGGCTGGTATTCCCAGGCCTGGATGTCGCGCGCCGACCAGTCGTTCAGCAGGCAGTAGCCGGCCACATGCGCCTCGGCCTCCGCCACCGGGATCGGCTGGCCCAGCGTGTTGCCGGGGCCGATCCAGACGCCCAGCTCCAGCTCGTAATCGAGCCTCTCGCAGGGGGCGAAGCGCGGGGCATCGGCTTCCGGAGCCTTCAGCTGGCCGAGCGGGCGCCGCACGGCGGTGCCGCTGACGCGCACGGAGGAGGCGCGGCCATGGTAGCCGATCGGCACGTATTTGTAGTTGGGCAGCAGCGGGTTGTCCGGCCGGAATACCTTGCCGATGTTGGTGGCGTGGTGGATGCCGACATAGAAATCGGTGTAGTCGCCGATGCGCGCCGGCAGATGCAGCACGCAACCGACCGCGTCGTGCAGGCATGGCGCGGCCTTGTCGCGGTCCGCGCTGCCCTCGGCCAGGATGGCGGAGAGCCGCGCCCGCAGCGCGCGGCGCGGGCCGGCCCCCAGCGCCATCAGTGCGTTGAGGGTCTGGCCGGAGGCGGCGGCGGCCGCCTGCTCCGCCGCGCCGGTGAACAGACCCGCCGCCGCGGCGGCGGCCAGATCGAGGATGCTGTCGCCAATGGCGACGCCGCCGCGCGGCGTGCTCTCGCCCGGCGGCGTGAACAGGCCGAAGGGCAGGTTCTGGATGGGGAAGTCGGCGTGCCCGTCGGCCCCCGCCACCCAGCAGCGCAGCGCCGGGTCGTGGGTGGCGTCGATGGCGGCACGGGCCGGCGGCAAGTCATCACTCAAGGTCGTGCTCCTCGGAGGCCAGTATCAGGGGCGCGTGGGGTCGAAATGCTTCTGCAGCCCGGCGCCGTAGCCCGCGTAGTCCTGCTGGAACTGCGGCGCCTCGGCGGCGAAGCGGGTGACGCGCTGCGGGAAGCGGGTCTCGAACATGAAGGCCAGCGTGCCTTCCAGCTTGTGCGGCTTGAGCTCCGCGTTGCTGGCGCCCTCGAAGGCGTTCATGTCGGGTCCGTGCGGCAGCATGGTGTTGTGCAGGGAGAAGCCGCCGGGCACGAAGCCGCCGCCGGTCTTGGCGTCGTACACGCCATAGATCAGCCCCATGAACTCGCTCATGATGTTCATGTGGTACCAGGGCGGGCGGAAGGTGTTCTCGGCCACCAGCCAGCGGTCCGGGAAGATGACGAAGTCGATGTTGGCGGTGCCCGGCGTCTCGGAAGGCGAGGTGAGCACGGTGAAGATCGACGGGTCGGCATGGTCGAACAGCACCGGGCCCACCGGGGAATAGCGGCGCAGGTCGTACTTGTAGGGCGCGTAATTGCCGTGCCAGGCCACCACGTCCAGCGGCGAGTGCTGCAGCTCCGCCTGCCACAGATTGCCGCCCCACTTCACCGTCACGGTGGCGGGGGTGTCGCGCTCCTCATAGGCGGCCACGGGCGTCAGGAAGTCGCGCGGGTTGGCCAGGCAGTTGGCGCCGATCGGGCCGCGCTCGGGCAGGGTGAAGGCGCCACCGTAATTCTCGCAGAGATAGCCGCGCGCCGGCGCGTCATTGTGCAGCTCGACACGCAGCTTCACGCCGCGCGGGATCACGGCGATCTCGCCCGGCTCGATGTCGATGATGCCGAACTCGGTCCAGAGCCGCAGCGAGCCCTGCTGCGGCACGAACAGCATTTCGGCATCGGCGTTGTAGAAATACTCGTCCTGCATGGAGCGGGTGGCGAGGTAGACGTGCGAGCCCATACCGGCCTGCGCCCCGGCATCGCCGGCGGTGGTGACGGTGTGGATGCCTTCCAGGAAGCTGACGGAAGTGTCCGGCAGCGGGATCGGGTCCCAGCGGAGTGGCGCTAGCGGCATGTCCGTCTCGGCGCAGGGGGCGGTGCGCCACAGCCCGGCATCCACCTTCCGGAACTGCCCCCAATGCGTGACGGTGGGGCGGATGCGGTACAGCCAGCTCCGCTCATTGGTGGCGCGCGGCGCGGTGAAGGGAGAGCCGCTGAGCTGCTCGGCATACAGCCCGTAGGCGCATTTCTGCGGCGAGTTGCGCCCGACCGGCAGGGCGCCGGGCAGCGCCTCAGTCTCGAACCCATTGCCGAAGCCGGAAAGATAGCCCGGCGCGTTGGCGGCCGCGGCCGGGGTGGCGGCGGTGCCGGGTCTCAGGGAAACATTCATCCTCTGTCCTCCCACGGGTGCGGCGGCTGTTTGCAACCTCCACCGGCCGTTCTATATCGTATCATATGAGATGAAAAGCGAAAGCATGCCCGAAAGCAACCGCGATACCGTACCGCTCATCCTGCAGGACTTCCTGCCCTACCGGCTTTCGGTGGTGACGGAGGCCGTTAGCAGTCTTTTTGCCACGCGCTACCAGGAACGCTTCGGGCTCAGCATTCCGGAATGGCGCGTGGTGGCGGTGGTCGGGCAGCACGGTGCCCTATCCACCCAGCAGGTGATCGAGCAGACCGGCATGGACCGGGTGCGCGTCAGCCGCGCCGTGATCCGCCTGGCCGACAAGACGCTGCTGAGTCGGGCCGTGCACCCGCAGGATCAGCGGGCGCAGATCCTGCAGCTGACCAGCGCGGGCCACGCCATCTATTGCCAGATCGTGCCGCTGGCGCGGGAGATGCAGGAAGCGCTGTCCGCCGCCCTGACAGAGTCGGAGCAGCGCCAGCTCGCGGTTATCCTGCAGAAGATCGGCCGCCGCACGGAGGAACTGTCCGGCGGCGGCGCGGATTAGGCCTCACTCCGCAGCGTCAGCCGGCTGCTTGCCGCCGATCACGCCGCGGCGCACCTGGTCCTCCTCGATGCTTTCGAACAGGGCACGGAAATTGCCCTCGCCAAAGCCATCATCGCCCTTGCGCTCGATGAACTCGAAGAACACCGGGCCGATCACATTGCCCGAGAAGATCTGCAGCAGCAGCCGCGCCTTCTTGTGCTCCACCACGCCCTCGCCATCCACCAGGATGCCGTTCTTCTTCAGCCGCGCCAGATCCTCTCCATGGCCGGGCAGGCGGGCATCGACCTTCTCGTAATAGGTTTCGGGCGGGGAGGGCATGAAGGTCAGCCCGCCTTCGCGCAGCCCCTCGATGGTGCCGTAGATGTCGTTGCAGCCGCAGGCAATGTGCTGGATGCCCTCGCCCTTGTACTCGCGCAGGTATTCCTCGATCTGGCTCTCATCGTCCGCGCTCTCGTTCAGCGGGATGCGGATGCGACCATCCGGGCTGGTCAGCGCGCGGGAGAAGAGGCCGGTGTACTCGCCCTTGATGTCGAAGTAGCGGATCTGCTGGAAGTTGAAGATCTTGTTGTAGAACTCGTACCAGACATCCATGCGGCCACGGAAAACATTGTGCGTCAGGTGGTCGATGTAGAACAGCCCGGCGCCGCGCGGGGTGGCCTCGCGCTCACCCAGCCACTCGAACTCCTCGTCATAGGTGGAGCCCTGCGCGCCATACTTGTCCACGAAGTAGAGCAGGCTGCCGCCGATGCCCTTGATGGCCGGCAGGTTCATGGTCGGTGCGCCATCCGCCGGATCGGCCGGCTCGGCGCCGTGCTCCAGCGCGCGCTTGTAGGCGTGCTGCGCGTCCACCACGCGAAAGGCCATGGAGGGCACGCAGGGGCCGTGCGAGTCCGAGAAGCGCACGGCATGGCTGCCCGGCTCCTCGTTCAGCAGGTAGTTGATGTCGCCCTGGCGGTACAGTGTCACGGCCTTGGAGCGGTGCTTCGCGACGGCGGTGAAGCCCATCTGGCGGAACAGCGCGTGCAGCTTTTCCGGCTCGGGATGGGCATACTCGACGAAGGCGAAGCCGTCGGTGCCGGCCGGGTTGTGTTCGCTGATGGTCTGGCACGGCGCGTCGTGCGGGAACGGACCCATGGGATGCCTTCCTTTTATCTTGGACTGGCTGAAAGGCTAGTGCCATGAAGGCGCAATGTGCGTGCAAAACAGGGCGCCCAAACGGTGACTATGCACGATCTGCGCATGAAAGTCGGATAGGATGCATGAAACGCCTTCATTGGACGGGTTCGACCTCCGCCTGCTCGCGGCGCTGCAGGAAGATGCCAGGCTGACCAACCAGCAGCTCGGCGAGCGCATCGGGCTGTCGGCGTCGCAATGCTCGCGCCGGCGCAGCGCGCTGGAGGCTGCCGGGCTGATCCGCGGCTACCGGGCTGAGCTTGAGGCGGAAGCCCTCGGCCTGCACGTACTCGCCTTCGTGCAGGTAACGCTGACCGCCCATAGCGGCGACAACTCTCGCCGCTTCCGCGAGCTACTGGCGCGGGTGGAGGAAATTCAGGAAGCCTATGCCATGACGGGCGACACCGACTACCTGCTGAAGGCCATCGTCCCCGACCTGAAGGGATTGTCGCTGCTGGTGAACGAGACGCTGCTAGCGCATGACAGCGTGGCGCGCGTCCGCTCCTCCATCGTTCTGGACAAGCTGAAGGATACCGGACGGCTGCCGCTGCGGTGCCTCCGTTGAGTCCGCCGCGCGCGGCAACGCCGTAGTTCAGCTTGACGCCCGCGCGGGCATCCGTGAAACACCGCCGCCATGCGGGGACGGACTTATCCGGCAACGGGCAGCGCCGGGCCCATGCCTGCTCCTCCTACAGGGAAGCCTTTCGATGTTCGGTGATCTCCTCTTGCTGCTGGTCAATGTCCTCATCATCGAGCCCGCCCAGGCGGAGCTGAGCGCCCGGCTGGGCGGGCTTGGCGCGCCGGCGGCGGTGATGCAGGGCGTCTCTTCCTGCGTGGCCGCGGCCCACACCACGCTGGGGGCGCTATACACGGAGAATCCGTGGGAGGGCATCACCACCGCCTTCCGGCTCTGGACTGGCCTGACCAGCTACGAGGCGGTGCTGCAGGCCGAGGTGCCGGCCTGCGAGCCGGCGCTGAAAGCGGCGCGGCCCTTCATCGCGCGCGAGCCCGGCTGAGCCCCCGCGTCACAGCGGTTCCACCGCCTGCCATTCGCCTCCCGTCACGAGGAGGTTGACCACCTCGATCAGAGTTTCGCGCACGGCCGCGACGGCCGGCGCCAGCGCCGCCTCACCGGCATCGCAGAGCGCGAGCTGCCGCTGGAGCTCGGGCGCATCGGCGAAGCGCCGGGCGTGCAGCGCGCCGCTCTGGCCGGGATGGTGCAGTGCGGACCAGGGCACCACCGTGCCGCCCAGCCCTTCCACCGCGGCGGCACGGATCGAGGGCAGGGCGTCCAGCTCGGCCAGGATGCGCGGCGCGGCGCCGATGCGCGCCATGGCCGCCTCCACCCGCTCCCGCAGCCCATTCGGCCGGCGCGGCAGCAGCAGCGGCACGCCGCAAAGTTCGCGCAGCGTGGCGGCCGGCGTCCCGGGAACCGCGCCATCCACCGCGCCGCCGCCGGGCGGCACCCAGAGCAGGTGCTCCAGCAGCAGCGGCTGGGTGCGCAGCCCGCGCAGCGGCGCCTCGGGGAACAGCAGCGCCAGGTCCAGCCGCGCCGTCAGCAACAGGTCGCCGATATCGGCGCTCTGCAGCACGTTGATCTGCAGTACCACCTGCGGCAGTGCGGCCGCTACGGCACGGATCAGCGGCAGGACAAGTACGTTGGCGGTGCTCAGCGGCATTCCGATTGCCACCGTGCCCGCCGGGCCGGAGCCGGCCTCCGCCCGCACATCATCCCGCGCCTGTTCCAGCCGGCGCAGCACCGCCCGCGCATGCTGGTGCAGGCGCCGGCCGGCCTCGGTGGGCTCCACCCCGCGCGGCAGCCGCAGCAGCAGCCTGACGCCAAGCTCGGCCTCCAGCGCCGCCACATGCGCGCTGAGCGCCGGTTGCGCGATGTTGAGGTCGGTAGAGGCCCGGTTCAGCCCGCCCAGCTCGACGATCCGCGCGAAGCTGCGCAGGCGGTTCAGATCCATCCCCGTTCCTTCCCTGACCCCGAACGCGATCGGGGTATCCCGAGATATTATTGGTCGTCCTGTCGCTGCAAACCTAGCCTCGTTGTCGCAATGGCCTGGCGCGAAGCCGGCCGAGAGGGAGGATCGCCGCTTGAACGAGATGTCCACGGCCGTGCCGCGTCCGCAGAACGACCCGCCGCGCACCGGCCCGCTGGCCGGGCTGCGGGTGGTCGAGCTGTCCATGTATGTCGCGGCGCCGGTCTGCGGCCTGCTTCTGGGCGATCTCGGCGCCGAGGTGATCAAGGTGGAGCGCCTGCCCGAGGGCGACGACGTCCGCCAGATGAGCCCGCCCGAGATGCGGGGCGAGGCCGCCTCCTTTCTGGTACTGAACCGTGGCAAGCGCGGCGTCGCCATCGATGCCAAGCAGCCGGACGGGTTGCGGGCGCTGAAGCGGCTCTGCGCTGGCGCCGACGTGCTGATCGAGAATTTCCGCCCCGGCACGCTGGAGCGCCTCGGCCTCGGCTATGAGGCGCTGCGGGCCGAGAATCCCGGGCTGATCTATGCCAGCGTGTCCGGCTTCGGCCTGACCGGGCCGGAAGCGCAGCGCCCCGGGCTGGATCTGATCGCCCAGGCCTTCACCGGGCTGATGAGTATCACCGGCGAGGGGCCGGGCCGCCCGCCGGTCAAGGTCGGCGCGCCGGTCACCGACACCACCGCCGGCATGCTGCTGGCGCTCGGCGTGGTCGCGGCGCATGCCCACAAGCTGCGCACCGGGCAGGGGCAGCGGGTGGAAACCTCGCTGATCGAGGCCGGCATCATGCACACCGTGCTGCAGTCGGCGATGACGCTGGCCACTGGGGTCTCGCCCGGCCCGCTCGGCTCGGCGCATCCGCTGGGCGCGCCCTACCAGGCCTTTGCCTGCACCGATGGCTGGATCGTGATCGGCGCGCAGAGCGACGGGCTGTTCCGCCGCGCCATGCGGGCGCTGGACGAGGAAGCCGGCATCGGCGCCGATCCGCACTGGGCGACCAGCGCGCTGCGCATCGCCGACCGCCCGGCGCTGATCGCCGCGCTGGAGCCGGTCTTCGCGCGGCTGACGCGGGCCGATTGCCTGGCGCGGCTGGATGCCGCCGGCGTGCCCTGCGGCCCGGTGCATTCGGTGGGCGAGATGCTGGAACACCCGCAGACCCGCGCGCGCAACATGGTGGTGGAGGTGGCGCATCCCGATGGCGGCGCCCCCGTGCCGGCGCTCGGCTGCCCGCTGAAATTCTCCGCCACCCCGGCCGTGCCGCGCGGCCCGGCGCCGCGGCTCGGCGAGGACACGGCGGCGGTGCTGCGCGAGGCCGGGCTGGATACCGCGACGCTGGAGCGGCTGCGCGAGCAGGGCATCATCCGCATGCCGGAGGCGGTGGCATGAGCGCGACCATGGAAAATGCCGTTCTGGTGGAGCGGCGCGGCGCGGTCGGTTGGATCACGCTGAACCGGCCGGCCAAGCGCAACGCGCTGTCGCTGGAGATGTGGCAGGCGGTGGGTCGCGCGGCGCGCGATTTCGGCGCCGATCCGGAGATCCGCGCGGTGGTGCTGTACGGGGCGGGCGGCTCCTTCGCCGCCGGGGCCGATATCGGCCAGTTCGAGGATGCGCGCGCCAGCGCCGAGGCCGAGCAGCGCTACAAGGCCACGGCGGATGAGGCGTTCGACGGGCTGGGCGCGCTGCCGCAGCCGCTGATCGCCATGATCGAGGGCTTCTGCATTGGCGGCGGGCTGGGCCTGGCCCTGCAGGCCGATCTCCGCGTCGCGGCGGAGGATGCGCGCTTCGGCATTCCCGCCGCGCGGCTCGGCATCGCCTACGACCACCTGCGGCTGCGGCGGCTGGTGGACATCGTTGGCCCGGCGGCGGCCAAGGACATCCTGTTCACCGCCCGGCGGCTGGAGGCCGGGGAGGCGTTCCGCCTCGGGCTGGTGGACCGGCTGGTGCCGGCCGGCGGGTTGCCGGCGGCGGTGGAGGAATTGCTGGTAACGCTGTGCGACAACGCGCCGCTGTCGCTGCGGGCCTGCAAGGCTGCGGTCGATGATTGGTGCCTCGACCCCGCCGATCGGCAGCCCGGGCGGCTCGATGCGCTGGAGCGGGCCTGTTTCGACAGCGACGACTACGCCGAGGGCCGCCGCGCCTTCATGGAGAAGCGGAGGCCGCGCTTCTCCGGACGTTAAGGATCGCGACTTCACGTGGGAGGACAAGAAAGCATGAGCGAAACCGCTCCCTTCAACCCATTGCGCCGCCGCGCCTTTCTGGCGGCAACCCCGGCGCTGCTGCTGGCGCCCCGCCTGCGCGCGGCGGAGGCGTTCCCGAGCCGCAGCGTGCGGCTGATCGTGCCGTTCCCGCCGGGTGGCTCGGCCGATCCGCCGGCGCGCATCCTGGGGCAGCACCTGTCCACCGCCTGGGGGCAGCCGGTGGTGGTGGAGAACCGCTCGGGCGCGTCCGGCATGATCGGCTCGGAGGCCGTGGCGCGGGCGGCGCCGGATGGCTACACGCTGGGGCTCGGCAACATCCTGACCCACGCGCTGAACGTGGCGATGTTCCGGCGCATGAGCTACAACCCAGTGACCGATTTCGAGCCGGTCTCGCTGGTGGCGGCGACGCCGCACGCCTTCGTGGTGCCGGCGAAGTCGCCGATCCGCTCGATGGAGGACCTGGCCAGGGCGGTGCGCCAGGGCAAGGGCGAGCTGACCTTCGGCTCGCCCGGCCACGGCTCGACGCCGCATCTGATCCCCGAGATGTGGCTGCAGAAAATCGGCGGCAAGGCGGTGCATGTGCCCTATCGGGGCGCCGCGCCGGTGGTCAACGACCTGCTGGCGGGCACGCTCGGCTTCGCCGTCTCCACACTGCCGGGCGTCGCCGCCCAGGCCCAGGCCGGGGAGCTGCGGCTGCTGGCGGTGGACAGCGACCAGCGGCAGGAGGCGTTTCCGGCGGTGCCCACCCTGGCCGAGCTCGGCATGGGCGAGATCGCCATGGATGTGTGGTTCGCCGTGCTGGCCCCGGCCGGCACGCCGCGCCCGGTGGTCGACCGCATCGCCGCCGACATCGCCAAGGCGCAGGCGCTGCCGGACACTGCGCGGATGCTGAAGGCGGCAGGGCTGGAGCAGCGCGACCTGGGGCCGGATGCGACGCGCGAGTTCATCCGCGAGGAAGTGAAGCGCGCCGTCGCCATCGGCAAGCGCGTCGGGATCGAGCCGGAATGAGCGGGGGGCCTGCGTGAAGCGCCGCTTCCACCGGGGGCGGGACGTCTGCCGCGCCTGCAGCATCGACGAGCTGCGCGCCATGGCGCGGCGGCGCGTGCCGAACTTCGCCTTCGAGTATGTGGAGGGCGGCGCCGAGGATGAGCACAGCCTGCGGCGCAACCGCGAGGATTTCGACGGCGCCGCCTTCCTGCCACGCACCCTGGTGGATGTGGGCACCTGCCGCCAGGCGGTGACGCTGTGGGGGGCCGAGGCGGCCTCGCCCTTCATGATCGGCCCGACCGGCTTCAACGGCATGCTGGCGCATGAGGCCGACCTGGCGCTGGCGCGCGGCGCCCGCGCCGCCGGCGTGCCTTTCGTGCTCAGCCATGTCTCCACCACGCCGCTGGAGCGGGTGGTGGCGGAGGCGGGCGGCCGCGTCTGGATGCAGTTCTACCCGTTCCGCGACCGCGAGGTGGCGCGGCGGCTGGTGGCCCGCGCCGCGGCGGCGGGGTGCGAGGCGCTGGTGGTGACCACCGATTGCCCGCGTTTCGGCAACCGCGAATGGGACAAGCGCAACTATCGCGCGCCGATGAAGCTCGACGCGCGCAACATGCTGGACGTGCTGCGCCACCCGCGCTGGGTGCTGGACGTACTGGTGCCGCATGGCGTGCCGCGCTTCGGCAATCTGGATGACGTGCTGCCGCCGGGGCAGAACTCGGCGCGCAACGCGGCGGCCTTTCTGAGCCGGCAGATGGACCCCAGCCTGAGCTGGCGCGATATCGGCTGGTTGCGCGGCATCTGGCCCGGCAGGCTGGTGCTGAAGGGCATCCTGGCGCCGGAGGATGCGCGGCGGGCCGAGGATCACGGCGCCGACGGCATCGTGCTATCCAACCATGGCGGGCGGCAGCTGGATGGTGCCGCCTCGGCCTTCTCGATGTTGCCGGAGGTGGCGGCTGCGCTGCGGCCGGACACGGTGTTGCTGATCGATGGCGGGTTCCGCCGTGGCGCGGACATCGTCAAAGCCGTGGCGTTCGGTGCGCACGCCGTGATGCTTGGGCGCGCCACGCTTTACGGCGTGGCCGCTGGCGGGCAGGCCGGGGCTGAGCGCGCCCTGACCATCCTGCGGGAGGAGGTGGACCGGGTGCTGGGCCTGCTGGGCTGCCCGGACATCGCGGCGCTGGACCAGCGCTATCTGCGGCGCGGCGCCCCCGCCGCGTCCGGCCCGGCCAAGGTTCAGGCCGCTATGGCCGGCGCGGGCTGAGGCGGGCCGCCGCTTCGGGGCAGGCGGCCCGGGCTGTCAGTGCACGACCTTGTAGAGCCGGTACGGATACTCCACCCGCTCCTGCGTGTTGAAGGCGGCTGTGCGGTTGATCTGCGCGGCGGTGACATACAGGGTGCCGTCCGGGCCGATGGCGAAGGTATCTGGCCAGGACAGACGCGGATCCTGCACCAGCCGCGTCACGCGGCCATCGGGCGACCAGCGATTGATGGCGTAGTGGATCGAGTCGCTGAGATAGATATTGCCCTCCTTGTCGGCCAGCATGCCGTGCGAGACGCCGACCTTGCCCAGATCTTGAACTTGCGCCAGCAATTCAGCATCGCTCAGCAACGTGTCGGCTAAGTGGCGCGTCTCGATGCGGTAGAGATTCTCCTGATTGATGGCCCGGAAATAGAACCAGCGCCCGTCATGCGTCAGAGCAATACCGTTGGCGTTGGAGACGAAGGGCCTGCCCCCCGTGTGCATCACGTCCTGCCCATCGATGTGCAGCACGAAGCCGGGCGCGGCGCTGGTCGGCCGCGAGCCCTCGAGCACCGTGCGGGTGCGGCCGCTGGTCAGGTCCAGAATCACGATGGCCGAACGCTTGGGGTCGGACAGGTAGGCTAGGTTGCGGCGCGCATCTACGCGCACGTCGTTCAACGCTGCTGCGCCGGGCGCGATATCCTCGAAGCGGTAGATCCGCTGCACCTTGTTGTTCGAGAGCCCGACCTTCATCAGCTTGCTGGCGGAAGGGGTGCCGCTGCCGAAGGGCTGCACTGCATCCAATACCCACAGCACGTCGCCCTGGGCGATGGCCGCCTGCACGTTCATGAAGTGGTTGTCGGCATCCGCGGGCGTGTAGCTGTTCCAGGCGGCATCAGGGTACGGGACCTCCTCGCCGCGGACCATCTCGGCCAGAGCGTAGCGGAATTCGGCGGAGCCGCTCTGACGTGGGAAGGTCACGAACATCCGTCCAGTTTCAGACACCGTGATACCCACGGGCTGCCGCCGGCCGAAGGAGGCGACCTCGACAAGCCGGTTCTCCGGCCGCCCGGAAGCGGCGCAGGCCTGCAGTCCAAGGCCGGCCATAACAGCCAGTGCGGCGCGTCTCTCGATCATTCTGAGCTCCTTTGCGGAAGGATGAGAGGAACCGTATTGAAGGTGTCCGGCTCCCGACGCGGCGGCAGTCACCCAGCCCGGCTGGGCCAGGCTGTGCCCGCCAAGCGCGCGCAGCGCGCCGTTGCGGATAATCAGATCTGACGCGCCGATCAAGACGGCAGCGGAGAGCCGGGAGCTGATCCGCGACAGGTCATCGCTGCTTCGCCCGCTGCAAGGTCAGGGTAGGGGTCCAGGCGATCACACTGTCGCCACGCGTGGTGCCGACGCGATCAGTCTCACCCGACTGGTAGCGTCTCGGTGTCAGACCGCAATGCGCTCCGACGGCTCGCGAGCAGCTGAACCGCGTGGGATCGTCGACCGCCGAGCAGAAGGTTAGCGCCATCACCGGCCCGACGCCCGGCACCGTCATCCAGCGGCGGCAGACGTCATCCTCGCGCACCGCAGCCAGCACCAGGCGGTGCAGCCGTTCGCGTTCGGTCCGCACGGCATCGCGGGCCTGCAACAGCAGCCCCATCAGCGCATCCAGTCCAGGCTGCCCGTCTGCCAGTTCGCGCACACGCGCCAGGAAGGCTGCCTCGCTGACCTGTCCGACCTTCAGCCCAACCCCAGGCAGCAGGCCGCGGATACCATTGTCGAGGTCACGCAGCTTAAGTGAGGCAGTACCTAGAGTGGCGGGCAACCGCTGGGCCGCGGATGCGGCGGGCGATACCTACCTCCATCTGCCTTGCCGGACATACGGCGCCGCCGTAAGCGGGATGGTGCCGCGAGCACGGCGGGAGATAAGGCGATGACCAAGCCTACCAAGCGGCGAATGCAGGTGCCGCCGGAGATCCTGAGTGTGGTGCGGCGGAAGAGCAGGCTCCGCCGCGTGCGGGAGCTGCTGGCACCGCACATCGATCCCATCAATGAAGCCGACCTGCCGATGGCGGATGCAGAAGCCGAGGCGGAGCGCGTGCGAGAGGTGCGGGCTGGCACCCGCCTGACCCAGGCGGCATTCGCCCTGCGCTTCCGCATCCCCGTCGGCACAGTGAGGGATTGGGAACAGGGCAGGCGGAGGCCCGATGCCGCAGCTTTGGCCTACTTGCACGTGATTGAGCGAGAGCCAAAGGCGGTGCTCCAGGCCCTCAATATCTGACGAGCCGGCGCCATGACGGATGAAGAGCACTTTCACAACCCGCCCATCCACGGCACGCCGGAGGGCGCGCAATGGTTCCGGGACAAGCTGGCCGAGTTGGGGGAAAGCCAGCGCGGCCTGGCGCGCATGATGGTCCGCTACGGCGATGACAGGCGGCTGGAGAACATTGTCCGCCATCTCAGCCGTATCGCCTCGGGCCAGGCGCGGCTGCCCGGTGAGATGCGGGTGCTACTGAACATGATGGCACGCGGCAAGGCGCGGAAAGCGAAGGCATTGGCCGAGGCTGCCTTGAGGTCTGAGAGCAAGCCGAATTTAGATTGAAGGGTCGGTGGTGGCGGATAGCCGCTGCCCTGCTCGGCCGGAGGCCGATCGCCCTAAATTGCTCTATCGCCAGAAGCGAAAGATCAAGAGGCGTTTCGCCTTAGCTTATCCAGTGCGGCAGGACCGTAGTTTTTACCGTATCGCGTATCAAGGAATAACAGGCAGATAGACACCTTGGCATGCCGTGACGCGAGGGGTTTTTACCGCCCTGAAAAACGTCGCGCACCATGCGCGCCAATCGCGCGACAAAGGCAGCCAACCACCAGCAATAGAGTAACCCGCACAGGTTTCGCGCAGGCCCCTTACGTGAATTTACCTAGGGTAAGGATGGCCTCAGCATTCCGGATAGGAATACCAGCAAACCGTCGAAGGGTATTTTTCGGAGGTAGTTCCGCCAAGCGGGACGATGAAGGGGGACGGCAAACCGTCCCCCTTCTTAAGTCTCTGATCCGCCTTGGTAAGAGGCGGTGAAATGGCTCCCCGAGTTGGACTCGAACCAACGACCTAGCGATTAACAGTCGCGTGCTCTACCAGCTGAGCTATCGGGGATCAGCTTGTGGGCGGCGCTATAGCGGGGCTGTTCCCTGCCCGCAAGGGGCAAAAATCATTCCGTTAGAGCGCCTTACTTGGAAGGCGTAGCCTGGAGGCCCGAGCCGGAATTGAACCGACGTACGCGGATTTGCAGTCCGCTGCATCACCACTCTGCCATCGGGCCCCTTGCGGCGCTGTATCGGGTCTCGGAGCGCGCGGGTCAAGAGTGTCGCGCTTGGCCCGGTGCGGCGCTCCGCCTATAAGGCCAGCCAGGGCGTGGGCAGGGGATCCGCGCCTCGCAGCCAAGGATAGTTCTACGATGGATTTCGCGGGCGCGCGCAAGTGGATGGTGGACGGGCAGCTCCGCCCCAACAAGGTTACCGATCCGCGAATCCTCAACAGCATGTCGGATCTGCCGCGCCATCTCTTCGTCCCGCCCACCATGGTGGCCCGCGCCCATGCCGATGAGGATGTGCCGCTCGGGCATGGCCGCGTCATGCTGCAGCCCATGATGCTGGCGCGCCTTCTGCAGCTGGCCAAGGTCCGCGCCGGCGAGGCCGTGCTGGTCCTGGCGGCCGGCACCGCCTACGGCGCGGCGCTGGTCAGTCGGATGGGCGGCCGCGTGACGGCGATCGAGGCCGAAGCCGACCTTCTGGCTCTCGGCCGGGAGGCCTTGTCCGGCCTGTCCCTGACGCCCGGTACGCTGGACTACCTTCAGGGATCTCCGGCTGCCGGCCATGCGGAGAAGGCGCCCTATGACCTTATTGTCATCGAGGGCGCCGTGCAGTCGATTCCGAAGGAGATTGTAGGGCAGCTCGCCGAGGGCGGGCGCCTCGCGACGATCCGGCTCCTGCCCGGCCGATCCGGGGTCGCGGTGCTGGGGCAACGCCTGGGCGGCAGCTTCAGCATCACCGAAGCCTTCGACTGCAACACCGTTCTCCTGCCAGGATTTGCGCCCGAGCCGGGCTTTGCCCTCTGAGGTCTCGCGGCCCGCTTCGCGGACCAGGCCCATGGGCCTGGTTCAACTTCACCCGCTTCTGCCCTAGTCTGCGGCGCGCGGCCGATCCGGGCATGGCCAAGGAGGCAATCTGGTGATTCGACTTTCCGCATCTGCCAGCCCTCTGCGGATGGCCCTGCTATCGTTGCCGTTGATGGGAGTGGCGGGTCCTGCGCTGGGCCAGAGCCTGCAGGAGGCGCTGGCGCAGGCCTATGCGAACAACCCGGCGCTGCAGACGGCGCGGGCGCAGTTGCGCGTGGTGGACGAGAACGTGCCGCAGGCGCTGGCGGGGTGGCGTCCGAGCGTGGTGGTGGCGGGGAATGTCGGCTACATCGACGCGCAGGCGCGCTCACGCGGGATCTACGCGGATGTGGACCGCCAGACGCTGGGCACCACGGCGACGCTGACGCAGCCGCTGTACCAGGGCGGCCGGACGATGGCCGCGACCAAGCGGGCGGAGAACCAGGTGCTGGCGCAGCGGGCGCGGCTGCTGGCGGCGGAGCAGCAGGTGCTGGCCGATGTGGTGGCGGCCTATGTGGCGGTGATCCGCGACCAGGAGACGCTGCGGCTGAACGTGAACAACGTGCAGGTGCTGCAGCGCCAGCTGGACGCGACGAACGAGCGCTTCCGGGTGGGCGAGATCACGCGCACCGACGTGGCGCAGGCGGAGAGCCGGCTGGCCGGGGCGCGCTCGGCGCGGGCCAATGCCGAGGGCACGCTGCAGACCAGCCGGGCGACCTTCCGGCGGGTGGTCGGGCTGGCGCCGGAGCGGCTGGTGGCGCCGCAGCCGCTGTCGGTGCCGGTGCGCGCCGGGGGCGAGGCGGCGGAGCTGGCGATGCGCAACAACCCCGCGGTGGTGGCCTCGCTGTTCGACGAGGCGGCGGCGCGCGACGCGGTGGATGTGCAGATGGCGGCGCTGCTGCCGCAGCTGAGCCTGCAGGCGCAGGCCTTCCGGCAGGACAACAGCCAGCAGCCGCACAGCCGGGTGACTGGGCAGCAGATCACCGCCAACCTGTCGGTGCCGCTGTACCAGGGCGGCGCCGAGCACGCGGCGGTGCGGCAGGCGCGGCAGGACGCGGTGCGGCTGCGCCAGGTGGTGGACGACCAGCGGCGGCAGGCGATGCAGCAGGCGACGCAGGCCTGGGAGCAGCTGCAATCGGCGCGCGCCCAGGTGGAGAGCGTGCGCTCGCAGATCCGCGCCGCCGAGATCGCCCTCGACGGCGTGCAGCGCGAGGCGGTGGTCGGCAGCCGCACCACGCTCGACGTGCTGAACGCCGAGCAGGAACTGCTCAACGCCCGCGTCAGCCTGGTCCAGGCGCTCTCCAGCGTGGTCACCGCCAGCTACACCGTCGCCGCCTCCCTCGGACGCCTCACCGCACGCGACCTCGCCCTCCCCGTCGCCCTCTACGACATGGACACCTACTACCAGACCGTCAGGTCCAAGTGGTTCGGTACGGGCGATTACAGCAAGGAAGCACCCTGACCATGGCGCAGCCGCCCTCCCGGCTGGATCCGCATGAGCCTTCCATGGAGGAGATTCTGGCGTCGATCCGCAGCATCCTGAATGAGGAGGAGCTGAAGGCTCCGTCCTCCACACCCGACCCGGACGCACCACTCGAACTGACGGAATCGATGCTGATCGAGACGCTGTCGGCCAGGATGCCGCCCGAGGCCGCCCAGCCCGCCACGCCTCCGCCGGTGGTGGCCCTGCCGGACGGTCCTCCACAGCCGCAGCCGCAGCCGCAGCCCCCGGAATCCGGGAAGCGGGATTCTCTCCTAGACCCCCTCGCCAGCGCCGCCGCGGCGGCCGCGCTGGGGCAGCTGGCCCAAGCCGTGGCCCGCGAGCGTCGGGCGCCCGTCCACCGGGTTCCCGGCCCCAGCATCGAGGACGTGGTCCGCGAGGAGATGCGACCGCTGCTCAAGGCCTGGCTCGACCAGCATCTTCCCGGCATGGTCGAGCGCCTGGTCCGGGCCGAGATCGAGCGGGTCATGAACCGCTCGGAGGGCTGAGCGGCGGGAGAGGGCCTGATCCGCCGTGACGCCCTCTTGACGAGGGCGGCGGCGCCGCCCAAGCGTGCCTTCATGCTCGACAAGACCCTCTCGCCCGCCAGCTTCGAACAGCGCATCTATGAAGGCTGGGAAGCCTCGGGCGCCTTCGGCGCCGATCCCGGCAGCGCGGCGCCGCCCTTCACCATCATGATCCCGCCGCCCAACGTGACGGGCAGCCTGCATATCGGCCATGCGCTGACCTTCACGATCCAGGACATCCTGGTCCGCTGGCGGCGCATGCAGGGCCGCGACACCCTGTGGCAGCCGGGCACCGACCATGCCGGGATCGCCACACAGATGGTCGTGGAGCGGCTTCTGGCAGGGCAGGGGGTCGACCGCCGGGAGATCGGTCGCGACCGCTTCCTGGACCATGTCTGGGAATGGAAGGGGCAGTCCGGCGGCAATATCACCCGCCAGCTTCGCCGCCTCGGCGCCAGTCTGGACTGGCCGCGCGAGCGCTTCACCATGGATGCCGGGCTTTCCGATGCGGTGCGGAAGGTCTTCGTCACCCTGCACCGGCAGGGGCTGATCTATCGCGACCGACGGCTGGTCAACTGGGATCCGAAGTTTCAGACCGCGATCTCCGACCTGGAGGTCGAGAGCCGCGAGGTGAAGGGGAGCCTCTGGCACCTCCGCTATCCCATCGAGGGCGAGCCCGGCCGCTTCATCACGGTGGCCACGACCCGGCCGGAAACCATGCTGGGCGATACGGCCGTGGCGGTGCATCCGGAGGATGCGCGCTTCCGCGATCTCGTCGGCCGCCACGCCATCCTGCCCCTGGTCGGCCGCCGCATCCCGATCGTCGCGGATGAGTATTCCGACCCCGAGAAGGGATCGGGCGCGGTGAAGATCACGCCCGCGCATGACTTCAACGATTTCGCCGTGGGCAAGCGGCACGGCCTGCCGCTGCCTTCCGTGCTCGATGCCGATGGCAGGATCACCGTGGAGGAGATCGAGGGCGATCTCGCGGCGGTCGAGAACCTGGCCGATCCGGGCTTCGTCCGCGGACTCGCGGGCCAGGACCGCTTCGTCGCGCGGAAGGCCATCGTGGCCGAGCTGGAGCGCCTGGAGTTGGTCGCCGCCATCGAGCCGCATCTCCACGCGGTGCCGCACGGCGACCGGTCGGGCGTCCCGATCGAGCCGCGGCTGACGCTGCAATGGTATTGCGATGCGGCGACCCTGGCGCAGCCGGCGATCAAGGCTGTCGAGAGCGGCCAGACGGTTTTCGTGCCGCGGCACTTCGAGAACGTCTTCTTCAGCTGGATGCGGGACATCCAGCCCTGGTGCGTCAGCCGGCAGCTGTGGTGGGGGCACCAGATCCCGGCCTGGTACGCGCCGGACGGCAGCACCTTCGTCGCCGAGACGGAGGAGGAGGCCCTGGAGGAGGCCCGCGCGAAGCTCGGGCCCGAGGTGACGCTGCAACGCGACCCCGATGTGCTGGACACCTGGTTCAGCTCCGCCCTCTGGCCCTTCAGCACCCTCGGCTGGCCGCAGCAGACGCCGGAGCTGGCCAAGTACTATCCCGGCGACGTGCTGGTCACGGGCTGGGACATCATCTTCTTCTGGGTCGCCCGGATGATGATGATGGGGCACCACTTCATGGGCGATGTGCCCTTCCGCACGGTCTACATCCATGGCCTCGTCCGCGACGAGAAGGGCCAGAAGATGTCGAAGTCGAAAGGCAACGTCATCGACCCGCTCGAGCTGGTGGAGAAGTACGGCACCGATGCGCTGCGCTTCACCATCGCCTCGCTCGCGACACCTGGCCGCGACGTCAAGCTCGGCCCGAAGCGGGTGGAGGACTACCGCAGCTTCGGCACCAAGCTCTGGAACGCCGCCCGCTTCTGCGAGATGAACGGCATCGGCCCCGATCCGGCCTTCGACCCCGCTACGGTCACCACGCCGCTGGGCCGCTGGCTGCTGAGCACCGCCGATGCCGCCGTGGCCGAGGCGACCGCCGCCCTGGAGGCCTTCCGCACGGATGACTATGCCTCGGCCTGCTACCGCTTCGTCTGGGGCAGCTTCTGCGACTGGTTCCTGGAGTTCGCCAAGCCGGCCCTGAACGGACCCGACGGGCCGGAGAAGACCGAGATCAAGGGCGTCGCGCAGCATGTGCTGGGCCTGATCCTGAAGCTTCTGCATCCGGTCATGCCTTATGTGACCGAGGAACTGTGGGACCGCTTCGGCTACGGCCCCGACTATAGCCTGATCCGGCAGGAATGGCCGCGTCCGGCCGTGGTGGCCGGGGCGGAGGCGGCGAAGGCGGAGCTCGACTGGGTCATCCGCCTGATCACCGAGGTCCGCGGCGTGCGGGCCGAGATGAACGTGCCGCCCTCGGTCACCGTGCCGTTGCTGGTCTCCGGCGCCTCGGCGGCGACCCTGTCGCGCGCGGATCGTTGGCTCGACGTCATACGCCGGCTGGCCAGGGCCACGGAGATCCGGCCGCTGGAGGGGGAGGCGCCCAGGGGCGTCGCGCAGATCGTGGTCGATGAGGCGACCATCCTGCTGCCCCTGGCCGATGTCATCGATATCGCCGCCGAGCGGGGCCGCCTCGCCAAGGAGAGGGCCCGTCTGGAAGGCGACGCTGACAAGGTCGCGGCGAAGCTGGCGAACCAGGATTTCGTCTCGCGCGCCAAGCCCGAGGTGGTGGAGGAGAACCGCGAGCGACTGGCCACGGCGAAGGCCGAGATTGCCCGGCTGGACGCGGCCCTGGCCCGCATAGGAGACTGAGACGGCGCGGCCGCCAGGGAGGCCCCGGCTTCGCGGACTTCCCTGGACCATGCCGGAAGGGGATGTCCCCCTGCACCGCCGGACTACCGATAAGTCTCTGATAAACCTATCGGGGTTTGAGACCGCAGTTGCCACGGAAAGACGGCTGCGCGATACCTCGCAGGGGATGAAACGGAAGGAAGGCGCTGCACATGGCTGAGAATATCTGGGACAAGTCGCGCCTGCCGAGCCGCCATGTCACCGTGGGTCCGGAGCGGGCGCCGCACCGTTCCTACTATTACGCCATGGGAATGACCGAGGAGGAGATCGCCCAGCCGCTGGTGGGCGTGGCGACCTGCTGGAACGAGGCCGCCCCCTGCAACATCGCGCTCAGCCGCCAGGCGCAGAGCGTCAAGACGGGGGTCAAGGAGGGCAGGGGCACACCGCGCGAGTTCACCACCATCACGGTGACGGACGGCATCGCCATGGGCCACCAGGGGATGAAATCCTCCCTGGCGAGCCGGGACGCCATCGCCGACACGGTGGAATTGACGATTCGCGGCCACTGCTATGACGCGCTGGTCGGCCTGGCGGGATGCGACAAGTCGTTGCCCGGCATGATGATGGCCATGCTGCGCCTCAATGTTCCCAGCGTCTTCATGTATGGCGGCTCCATCCTTCCCGGGCGCTTCAAGGACCGCGACGTGACCGTTGTGGATGTCTTCGAGGCGGTCGGGCAGCATGCGGCGGGCAACATGTCGGACGAGGACCTCCATGCCCTGGAGTGCGTCGCCTGCCCTTCCGCCGGGGCCTGTGGCGGCCAGTTCACCGCCAACACCATGGCCACCGTCTCGGAGGCCATCGGGCTGGCGCTGCCGGGCTCGGCGGGGGCGCCCGCGCCTTACGAGGAGCGCGATCGCTGGGCGGTGGAATCCGGCAAGGCGGTCATGGAGCTTCTGCGGCGCAATATCCGCCCCCGCGATATCGTGACGCTGAAGGCGCTCGAGAACGCCGCGGTGGTGGTGGGCGCCACGGGGGGGTCAACCAATGCGGGGCTGCATCTGCCTGCCATCGCCCATGAGGCCGGCATCCGCTTCACCCTGGACGACGTGGCCGCCATCATGCGCCGCACCCCCTACATCGCCGACCTGAAGCCGGGCGGGAAGTATGTCGCCCTCGACGTCCATCGCGTCGGCGGCATTCCGGTGATTATCAAGGCCCTGCTGGATGCCGGCCTGCTGCACGGCGATTGCCTGACGGTGACCGGCAGGACGCTCGCGGAGAACCATGCCGACGTCGTCTTCCCGACCGATCAGGACGTCATCCACCCGGTGTCGCGCGCCATCACGCCCACCGGCGGCGTGGTCGGGCTGAAGGGCAACCTCGCGCCGGAGGGCGCGATCGTGAAGGTCGCCGGCATGAAGAGCCAACGCTTCGAAGGGACAGCCCTGTGCTTCGACTGCGAGGAGGACGCCTTCAAGGCTGTGGACCAGCGGGCCTATAAGGCCGGCGACGTGATCGTCATCCGCTACGAAGGCCCCAAGGGCGGGCCGGGGATGCGCGAGATGCTCTCCACCACCGCCGCCATCTATGGCCAGGGCATGGGAGAGGCGGTCGCCCTCATTACCGACGGTCGCTTCTCGGGGGCCACGCGCGGCTTCTGCGTCGGCCATGTCGGCCCGGAGGCGGCGGTGGGCGGGCCCATCGCGCTGCTTCGCGATGGCGATCCCATCGTCATCGACGCCGAGAAGGGCAGCATCGACGTGCTGATCTCCGAGGACGAGATGGCCCGGCGGAAGGCCGCCTGGACGCCGCGGGGCACCGACTACAATTCCGGAGCCTTGTGGAAATACGCGCAGATGGTGGGACCGGCGCACCTTGGCGCGGTAACCCATCCGGGCGGGGCGGCGGAAACGCACAGCTACCCGGATCTTTGAAATCGCCGGAGCGGCAGTCGATGGCAGGCGGGCGAGATTTCAGGGCGACAAGGGCGGGAGGCCTGGTCCTCCTGCTCGCCGTGCTGGGCGGATGCACCATACAGCCGGTGATCAATCTGCCCCCGCCGCCCCTCTACTACGAATATTACGAGCCGCTTCCGGCGCCCCATATCCCGCCATACCCACCCAACGAGCGGCGCTATCCGATGGGCGTCCAGCCGGAGAATGCCATCCGATGATGGCTTCGCCCTAGCCGATCTCCAGGACGAGGGGGGTGTGGTCGGAGGGCTGTTCCTGCGCCCTTGGCCCGACATCGACCCAGACCCTGCCGACTTTCTCCATGAGGTCGGGCGAGAGCATGGCGTGGTCGATCCTCAGCCCCCTGTTCCCCTCGAAGGCGGGGCCGTAGTCCCAGTAGGTATAGAGCCGCTCACCCGGATGCAGCGCCCGAAGGGCGTCGGTCATCCCGAGGTACTCCAGAGCGCGAAAGGCCTGGCGCGTCTCGGGCCGGACCAGGGCGTCGCTGGCGGGCAGGGCGCCCGGCGCCAGGTCCAGTTCGGTCGGGCAGACATTGAAGTCACCGAGAATGGCGAAGGGCAGGAAGGCATCGAGCCGCGCCCTGGCCAGGGCGCGGAGCCGCTCCATCCAGCGCAGCTTGTAGGCATAGCCCTCTGCCCCGCCGGAATTGCCATTGGGCAGGTAGATCCCCGCCAGGCGGAGCCCTTCCACCGCGACCTCGAGATAGCGGGCATGGCTGTCCTCCTCGCCCGGCAGGCTCTCGCCGAGAATTTCGAAGGGCAGGCGGCTCAGGATGGCGACCCCGTTGCGGCCCCCGGTCTGCCCCACCGCATGGCTCCGGTAGCCCGCCTCCTCGAACGCCGCCGCGGGGAACTCATGCGTCTGGCACTTCAGTTCCTGAAGAAACACCAGGTCGGGCCGGACCGCTTCCAGAAAGCGCAGCACATGCGGCACCCGCTTGCGGACCGAATTCACGTTGAAGCTGGCGAGCAGCACCGGGCGGGCCGCTCAACCCAGCGAGAAGGAAACGCCGCAGCCGCAGCCGGAGGCCGCCTGCGGGTTGCTCACCACGAAATGCGCGCCGATCAGTTCATCGGCCCAGTCCAGTTGCGCCCCCCGCAGCAGATCGAGGCTCACGGGATCGATCGCGACACGCCGCCCGGCATCCTCGAGGACGAGGTCGTCCGCCGCCACCGCGTCATCCAGCGCGAAGGAGTACTGGAAGCCGGAGCAGCCGCCGGCCAGCACGGCAAGGCGCAGCACGGCGCCGGGGCGACCTTCGCGCGCGGCAATCGCCCCCACCTCCTGGAAGGCGCGGGGCGTCACGCTGAACGGGGCGGTGGTGGCAGTACCGTCGGGCATGATCGTCATCTCCTGGTGGCCAACATAAGACGGGAAGGCTTGGTTTCCAACGATCCAGGGCGGCGGCGTTGCAGCGGAGCGGGGGGGCTGGTAAGCCGCCGCCCTCATGACCGATCTCGCGCCCTATGCCGTGCGTGCGGAAACCTCCCGGGGCCGGTTGCATCCGGAGCCCGCCGGGGGGGTGCGCTCGCCCTACCAGCGCGACCGGGACCGGATCATCCACAGCGCCGCCTTCCGGCGCCTGCAGTACAAGACCCAGGTCTTCATCTACCACGAGGGCGACGCCTTCCGCACCCGGCTGACGCACAGCATCGAGGTCGCGCAGATCGCCCGCTCCATCGCCCGCAGGCTCAGGCTGGATGAGGATCTGGCGGAGGCCCTGGCTCTGGCCCACGATCTCGGCCACCCCCCCTTCGGCCATGCGGGGGAGGAGGCGTTGAACGGCCTGATGCGGCCCTATGGCGGCTTCGACCACAATGCCCAGAGTCTCAAATCGGTCACCATGGTCGAGAAGCGCTATGCGGAGTTCGACGGCCTCAACCTGACCTGGGAGACGCTGGAGGGGCTGGCCAAGCACAATGGCCCGATCGTCCGGCCCTCCAGCTTCATGGCCGAGTACGACCGCCTGCACCCGCTCGACCTGTCGAGCCATGCCTCGCTGGAGGCCCAGGTCGCCGCCCTGGCGGACGACATCGCCTACAACAATCACGATCTGGACGACGGGCTGCGGGCCGGGCTCTTCACCCTCGACGAAATGGCCGCCCTGCCGCTGGTCGGCGAGGCGGTGGCCGAGGTTCGCGCTCTCTATCCGGAGGCGGCGGCCTCCCGGCAGGCGAGCGAATCCATCCGTCGCGTCATCAACGCCATGGTCCAGGACGTGGTGGCGGAGGCGGAGCGCCGGCTGGCGGTCCTGGCCCCGCGCGGCGTCGAGGATGTCCGCGCCGCCGGCCGCCCCATGGTCGCCTTCAGCGCGCCGATGCAGGCCGCCAATCAGACGGTGCGGCAGTTCCTGCGCCAGCGCATGTACCGCCACTGGCGGGTCAACCGCACGACGCAGAAGTCGAAGCGCGTCGTGCAGATGCTGTTCAGCCTGCTGCATGGCGGGCCGGACATGCTGCCGCCCGAATGGCGGCAACGCGCCGGCGCCGCGGGGAGCGCGGACTGTGCCGCCGTGGTCTGCGACTATATCGCGGGCATGACGGACCGCTTCGCCCTCGACGAGCACAGGCGGTTGACCGACCCTAACATTCCCGGCTGATCGGACATCCATGGAACAGAGCCCCGCCCTCTCGCAGGACATCTTCGCCACGCTGCGCCAGGAGGTCCTGGCCTGCCTGCGCCGCATCCTGCCGGACCTGCCGGAGGAGGCGCTGGCCCGCGTCCAGGTCGAGCCGCCGCGGGATGCGAGCCATGGCGACATGGCCACCAACGCCGCCATGGTGGTCGCCAAGCCGGCCCGGATGCCGCCGGCGCAGATCGCCGCCCGCCTGGCCGAAGCCCTGGTGGCCGCAGCGCCGATGGTGTCGGAGGCTGCCCCGGCGGGGCCCGGCTTCGTCAATCTCCGGCTGAAGGAGGGTTACCTCCTGGGTCAGCTGCCCATCATCCTGAACGCCGCCGAGGCCTATGGCGACGGCTCGGCAGGCGGCGGCATCCGCGTCGATGTCGAGTATGTTTCCGCCAATCCCACCGGCCCCATGCATGTCGGCCATTGCCGCGGCGCGGTGGTGGGGGACGCCCTGGCCAACCTGCTCGCCAAGGCCGGCTACGCCGTCACCAAGGAATACTACATCAACGATGCCGGCGCGCAGGTGCAGGCCCTGGCCTATGCCGCCTACTGGCGGTACCTCCAGGCCCTCGGCACCACGCTCGCCGAGGAGGACTACGCGGCCTCCGTCGCTGGCGGGCTGCAGTATCGCGGCGAGTATCTGATCCCGGTCGGGGAGGCGCTGAAGGCCGAGCTGGGCGACGCGCTGGCGCCCGGCGCCATGCCGGCCGATCCGGCCCTCTGGCTCGACCAAGTGAGGGAATTCACCATCGCCCGGATGATGGCGGTGATTCGCGAGGATCTCGACGCGCTGGGCGTCCGGCATGATGTCTTCATCAGCGAGGCGCAGCTGGTCCGGGACGGCGTCGCCGACCGGGCCATCGCGATGCTGGCCGGGAAGGGCCTGGTCTACGAGGGCGTGCTGGAACCGCCCAAGGGCAAGCTGCCAGAGGATTGGGAACCGCGCCCGCAGACGCTGTTCGCCTCCACCCGCTTCGGTGACGACGTCGATCGCCCCCTGCGCAAGTCCGACGGCACCAACACCTATTTCGCCAACGATATCGGAAATCACGCCGACAAGATCGCGCGCGGGATGCAGGAGCTGGTGCAGGTCTGGGGTGCCGACCATGGCGGCTATGTCTCGCGCATGAAGGCGGCCACCAGGGCGCTCTCGGACGGCCGTGTGCCGCTCGACGTGCTGCTCTGCCAGATCGTCAAGGTGGTGAAGGGCGGCGAGCCGGTGCGCATGTCCAAGCGCGCCGGCACCTATATTACCCTGCGTGACCTCATCGACGAGGTGGGGCGTGATGCGGTGCGCTTCACCATGCTGACGCGGAAGTCCGACGCGCAGATGGAGTTCGACCTCGACAAGGTCGTCGAGCAGTCGCGCGAAAATCCGGTCTTCTATGTGCAGTACGCGCATGCGCGCTGCCGCTCCGTGCTGCGGCAGGCGGGTGATCCGGACATCGCGGCCCTGGGCGGGGCGGCTTTCGCCGCGCTGACCGACCCCGCCGAACTGGCGCTGGTCCGCCGCCTCACCACCTGGCCCCGCCTTGTGGAAGCCGCTGCTGCAGCGCGGGAGCCACATAGGATCGCCTTTTATCTCCAAGACTTGGCCAGCGACTTTCATATTTTGTGGAACCGGGGGCGCGATGATGCGACACTCCGTTTCATCCGGGCGGGGGAGCCCGAAGCCACAGGGGCCCGGCTCGCTCTCGTGGCCGCGACGGCCCTGGTGATCCGCTCGGGCCTCAAGGTCATGGGCGTGACGCCGGTCGAGGAGATGCGGTGAGGGAAGTGCAGGTACCGTCCTATCGGGTGCGGGACGTCGCCGAGGATGGCGGCTCCCGCCGCATGATGCTTCTGGCCGGCGGCTTCGCCAGCCTGCTTGCGGTCGGGGGGATCGCGGGCTGGGCATTCAGCCGGTATTCGGACACCACGGTGCCGGTCGTGCAGGCGGATGCGCGGCCCATCAAGATCCGTCCTGATGACCGCGGCGGGCTGCGCGTGGCGAATCAGGACGAGATCATCTTCGAGCGGCGCACGGCCTCCGGGGTCTTCGAGCCGGCCGGCCGCCTGGGACCGGCGGCCGAGGCGCCGAATCTGGATGCCCTCCGCGCCGCCACCGCCCCGCCGCCCGGCGCCTCCACGCCGCCCAGTGTCTCCACGCCGGTGGAGCCCTCTCCCGTGGCGGAGGCCGCGCCCAGTGTCGCGGGGGTGACGGCGGAGGCCCAGGCGCCCGCCGCCACACAGCCCGCGCCGCCGGCGGTGCAGGCCGCGCCCGTGACGCCGCCGGTGGTGGCGACGCCCACTCCTCCAGCGCCGCCGAAGCCGGCGGCTCCCGCCGCGACCGGTAGCGTCGTCGTTCAGCTCGGCGCCCTGGATTCCGAGTCCGGGGCCCGTTCCGAGTGGGAAAGGCTGAGGGGACGCGCGCCGTCGCTCCTCCAGGGCCGTTCGCCGCAGGTGATCCGCTTCGAGCGCGAAGGCAAGCCGACCATGTGGCGCCTGCGCACCGGCGGCTTCGAGAATCGCTCCGCCGCCGGCAGCTTCTGCGAGTCGATCAGAAGTCAGGGCGGCGCCTGTGCCGTCATCGGCGGCTGAGGTTCTTCCGGGTGTCCACGCCGCGCGCTGCCATCATCGGGGTCTCGGGACCCGTCCTGCTGCCGGAGGAGGCCGCGTTGCTGCGGCGCTCCCGGCCGTTTGGAGCCATTCTTTTCGCCCGCAATGTCCGGGACCCGGGGCAGTTGTCGCGCCTGACGGCCGATCTCCGCGAGGAGCTGGGGGCCGAGGCGCCGATCCTGGTGGATCAGGAGGGCGGCCGCGTCGCCCGCCTGCGGCCGCCGCACTGGCCGGACTTTCCACCGGCATCCGCCTTCGAGAGCAGGCCCGCCGAGGCCGCCTGGGCCAATGCCGCGCTGTTGGGGCGTGAGTGTCACGCCGTGGGGCTGGACGTGGTCTGCGCCCCCGTGCTGGACCTGCGCCTGCCGGGAGCCCACGGCATCATCGGCGATCGCGGCTTCTCGGCGGATCCCGCCGAGGTGGCGCGGCTTGGCGAGGCCTGGATCCGCGGCCTGCAGACGGCGGGCACCATCCCCGTCATCAAGCATATCCCCGGCCATGGCCGCGCCCTGGCCGACAGCCATCTGGAGCTGCCCCGGGTCGAGGCCGGTCCGGAGGAGCTCGCGGCGGATATGGCGCCTTTCCGGGCACTGGCCGGAAGCGGCGCCTGGGCCATGACGGCGCACATCCTCTATACCGCGCTGGATGCCTCGCGCCCTGCCACCCTGTCGGGCCGGGTGATCGAGCGGACCATCCGGGGCGATCTGGGCTTCGACGGCGTGCTGATCTCGGACGATCTCGCCATGAAGGCGCTGAGCGGGGCGCTCGATGCGCTGGCGCGCGATGTCCTCGCGGCGGGATGTGATGTGGCTCTGCACTGCACCGGGCAGCTCGACGAGAACGAGGCCGTGCTGGCAGGAAGCGCGCCATTGACCGACAAGGCGCTGGAGCGGGTGAAGGCGGCACGAAACGCCATGATCGCCCGCCGTGACGCGGGCGTGCCGGATCCTGCGGCACTGGCGGAACGCCGCGACGCCCTGCTTCGCGAAACGGCGTGAGCGACTGGCTCCCGGAACTCGCCGTGGCCGTACTGGCCACGGTGCTGGCGATCACCCTGCATGAGGCGGCGCATGGCTACGCGGCGCTGGGCCTGGGTGACGACACGGCGCAGCGTGCCGGGCGGCTGAGCCTGAACCCGCTCCGGCATGTCGACCCGGTAGGGACGCTGCTGCTGCCCGGGCTGCTCCTGCTGGGCCAGTTGCTGACCATCGGCCGGGTCGAGGCCATGTTCGGCTGGGCCAAGCCGGTGCCGGTCGATGTCATGCGGCTGCGCAATCCGCGATATGGCATGGTGCTTGTCGCGGCGGCCGGCCCGGCGATGAATGTCTTCCTGGCATGGTGCGCGGCCATGCTGGCGCACCCGCTGGATTCCCTGCAGGGTGCCCTGCCGCCACAGGCCATGGAGCTGGCCCTGCGGTTCATCGTGCTGTCCATCATGGCGAACCTGCTGCTGGGGCTTTTCAACCTCCTGCCGATTCCTCCCCTGGATGGCGGGCGGATCCTGGTCGGCCTTCTGCCCGCACCTCTGGCCCTGCCGCTGGCCCGGCTGGAGCGGGCCGGACTGCTGATCGTCATGCTGCTGATCTTCGTCCTTCCCCGGATCAGCCCCTCCCTCGATCCCATTGGCTGGATCGTCGATCTCGTCGTGGGGCCCGGCTTCCGGGCCATCCTCTTCCTGGCCGGGCATGGGACATGATGGAACCCGCGCGCGGCGAGAGCCTTCAGCTTCGCCTCGATGGCTTCGAGGGGCCGCTGGATCTGCTGCTGGAACTGGCCAGATCGCAGAAGGTGGACATCGCGCGGATCTCCATCCTGCAACTGGTGGACCAGTATCTGGGCGTCATCGAGGGCGCCCGGCGCGTGCGCCTGGAGATCGCCGCGGACTGGCTGGTCATGGCCGCCTGGCTCGCCTGGCTGAAGTCCCGGCTCCTCCTGCCGGACGAACCGGGTCAGGAGGAGGATGCCGAGGCGCTGGCGGGCCAGCTGGCCGAGCGCCTGGCCGAGCTGGAGCGCATGCGCGCGGCGGCGGGCTGGCTCGGTCGCTGCCCGCAGCTGGGCCAGGACGTCCTGGCGCGCGGCCAGGCGGAGCGCCTGGTGGAAGAGGACCGGAGCGGCCTGCACGCGGATCTTCCCGCCCTGCTGCGCGGCTATGTCGTGGCGCTGCGCCGCGCCGCGGGCCGGCGCCCGTACCAGCCCCGGCCACGGCGTCTCTGGACGGTTCAGGAAGCGCTGGGGCGGCTGGCGCAGCTCATCGGGCACCTGCCCGAATGGGGAGAGTTGCAGCGCTTCCTTCCTGACAGCCTGCGTGATCCGGTGGAACGCCGGGCCGCCCTGGCCTCGACCCTGATCGCCGGCTTGGAAATGGCCCGGGGCGGCGGTATCGAACTGCGTCAGGAAGCGGCCTTCGGCCCCATCCTGGTGCGCCGCCGTGCCGCCCGGCCGCAGGAGGGGCAGGCAAGGCCGGAGGAGGAAGCCCATGGATATGTCGCCGCCGCATGACGCCTCCGGAGATGCCGCCGGGCTGTCCTCCATCGAGCACGCGCTGCGGCTGACGGAAGCCCTGGTCTTCGCCTCCGACCGGCCGGTATCCCCGGCCCGCCTGCAGGAGGTGCTGCCTCCGGGGCTCCGTGCCGATGCCGTGCTAACGCTGCTGGCCTCACGCTACGCGGGGAGGGGCGTGGAGTTGACCGAGGTGGCGGGCGGCTACGCCTTCCGCACCGCTCCCGACCTGGCGCCGCTGCTCACGCGGGTGGTGGAGGTGCCGCGGCGCCTGCCGAGGGTGGCGATGGAGACGCTGGCCATCATCGCCTACCACCAGCCGGTGACGCGGCCCGAGATCGAGGAGATCCGCGGCGCCAGCCTCTCGCAGTCGACGCTGGAGCTTCTGCTGGAGCACGGCCTGATCGCGCCACGCGGGCGCAAGGAGGTGCCCGGCCGGCCAAGCCTCTGGGGCACGACGCCGCGTTTCCTCGAGCATTTCGGGCTGCGTGTGCTCGCGGATCTGCCGCGCCGCGAGGAACTCCTGGCCGGCGAAAACGGGGTGTCACTTCCGGGATTGGGCCGCCCGGCTTGAACCTGGCGCTTCACCGGGCTGGTCCCGCATCCTGTGCGGGCACCCCGCCGCGGGCGCCTGGAGCGGCTCCGCGCGCCTGACGAATTGTATCTGTTCGGGGCGAACCGTTTCGGTGCCAGGTTCCCGGCCTCCTCCCCAGTCAGCGGCTCGACTCCGGGATCGCCCGGACGTGTCGATCGAGCCCGGGCGTGCCTTCGCCTTTCCGCTCGCATCCTCTAGATAAGACGGGTTGGCGGCGGGAAGATGGGCCGCCGGATTGGCGCTGCCCCCGGTTCCTGCTAACGGGGACGGCCCCCGATATGGGGGAGATGGGAATCACATGTTCGATTTAGCCTGGTCCGAGCTGGCCCTGATCGCCGTGGTGGCTGTAGTGGTCATCGGGCCCAAGGACCTTCCCGAGGCCATCCGCAATGTCGCCAAAGGGGTGCAGAAGCTTCGGCGCATGGCCGCGGAGTTCCAGACCCATGCTGACGAACTGGTGCGCGAGGCGAAGCTCGAGGACGTCCGCGACCAGATCCGCGACATCCGCAATTTCGACCTGAAGAGCACGATCGAGCGGAGCCTGGACGAGGACGGCTCGATCCGTAAGACCTTCACCGAAGATCCTCTGAAGAACGCCTGGAAGCCGGAAACATCCGGCCCGGCGGAGGCGACGGGCGCCAAGGCCCCGCTCCAGGAGACTTCGGCGGCCGAAACCTCCAAGGTCCCGCCCGCACCGCCCGCCTTCGTGCCGCCCTCCGTCGCGGAGGCCTCCGCGCCGGCACGGCCGGAGCCCCAGCCGGAGTCCAGGCCCGAGCCCCCTGCCGGCGCCGAGCCGCCGCCTGAGGAACGCTCCGCCGTCTCGGCCGGCAAGGCCGCCCCCCCGCCCGCAACACCGAGCGTCTGAGTACCCCTCCGTGGCCCGAGACCAGGACGACATTATCGACGACAAGCCGATGCCGCTGATCGAGCATCTGCTCGAACTGCGCACACGCCTGCTATGGTCGATTGGCGCTTTCATCATCGCCTTCGCGGTCTGCTACTACTTCTCCACGCAGATCTACGGCTTCCTCGCCCGCCCCCTGGCCGACATCTTGCAGCAGCAGAGCGGCAGCGAGCGGCGGATGATCTTCACCGCCCTGTACGAGGCCTTCTTCACCTATCTGAAGGTGGCCTTCTTCGGCGCCACCTTCCTCAGCTTTCCGATGTGGGCGACGCAGCTCTGGCTGTTCATCGCGCCGGGCCTCTACCGCAGCGAGAAGCGGGCCATCATGCCCTTCCTGCTCGCCTCCCCGGTGCTTTTCGTCCTGGGCGCGGCGCTGGCCTACTACTTCATCTTTCCGTTGGCCTGGAAGTTCTTCATCTCCTTCGAGACGCCGCCCGGCGCCGGCTCCTTGCCGGTGCAGCTGGAAGCCAAGGTCAGCGAGTACCTCAGCCTGGTCATGCACATGATCCTGGCTTTCGGCGCCGCGTTCCAGCTGCCCGTCGCGCTGACACTGATGGCCAAGGTGGGCATCGTCACGCAGGCCGGGCTGAAGCGGGGACGGCGCTACGCCATCGTCGGCATGTTCGTGGTCGCCGCGGTCATCACGCCGCCGGACATCATCAGCCAGATCGGCCTCGCCGTGCCGCTCATCGCCCTTTACGAACTGTCGGTCCTGGCCGCGGGATGGGTCGCGCCCCGGCGCGATGAGGACCAGAGCTGAGTATTCGCCATGCATGACATCCGCATCGTCCGCGCCGATCCGGCGGCCTTCGACGCCGCGCTGGCGCGCCGTGGCCTGCCGGAAATGGCCGGCAGCATCCTGGAGCAGGACGCCGCCCGCCGCGCCGCCCAGACCGCCGCCCAGGAGCTCCAGGCGCGCCGCAACCAGATCTCGAAGGAGATCGGCCAGGCAAGGCGCGCCGGGCAGGAATCCTCGGCCCTCGAGGCGGAGGGCGCCACGCTACGCGGCCGCATGGAGTCCCTGGAGGCCGAGGCCAAGGCGGCCGATCAGCGGCAGGTCGCCCTGCTGGAGGCGCTGCCGAACATCCTGGACGCCGAGGTGCCCGAGGGAAGGGACGAGGCCGACAACGTCGTGCTGCACCAGCACGGCACGCCCCCGGTGCTCGACTTTCCGGCGCGCCAGCACTTCGAGATCGGCGAAGCGCTGGGCCTCATGGATTTCGCGGGGGCCGCGAAGCTGGCCGGCGCCCGCTTCACCGTGCTGCGCGGCGCCCTGGCGCGGCTCGAGCGTGCGCTCGGCCAGTATATGATCGCCCTGCACACCGGCGAGCATGGCTACGAGGAAGCCGCCGTGCCGCTGCTGGTGAACGATGCCACCATGTACGGCACCGGGCAGCTCCCGAAGTTCCGGGAGGACCTGTTCCGCACCGAGGACGGCCGCTGGCTCATCCCGACGGCCGAGGTGCCGCTCACCAACCTGATCGCCGGCGAGATCCTGGCGGAGGACAGTCTGCCGCTGCGCTTCGCGGCCCTGTCCCCCTGTTTCCGCTCCGAGGCGGGAAGCGCGGGACGCGACACACGGGGCATGCTGCGCCAGCACCAGTTCACCAAGGCGGAGATGGTGTCGATCACCACGCCGGACCAATCCGCCGACGAGCACGAGCGCATGACGCGCTGCGCCGAGAGAGTGCTGACGGAGCTGGGCCTGGTCTGGCGGCGCGTGCTGCTCTGCTCCGGCGATACGGGATTCGCCTCGGCCAGGACTTACGATCTCGAGGTCTGGCTGCCGGGGCAGGGGGCGTGGCGGGAGATCTCCTCCTGCTCGAACTGCCGCGACTTCCAGGCGCGCCGGATGAACGCCCGCTTCCGGCCGAAGGAAGGCAAGGGAACGGCTTTCCCGCACACCCTGAACGGCTCCGGCGTGGCGGTGGGGCGGGCCCTGATCGCCGTGCTGGAGACGCATCAGCAGGCGGATGGCAGCGTGGCCATTCCCGAGGTGCTCGCGCCCTGGATGGGCGGCCTGTCGCGGCTCGGATGAAGGCTTGCCGTCCGGCGAGGCAGCCCATAGTTTGCGCCTCGATCGGGGCGTAGCGCAGCCTGGTAGCGCATCTGCTTTGGGAGCAGAGGGCCGGAGGTTCGAATCCTCTCGCCCCGATACCCACTTCCGGCGGCATCCCGCCCCTGCGGAGGCCAGAGCGTCATGAGCCAAGACACTGTCATCGCCCGGATCTACAACCAGCCGCGCTCGGCCATGCAATCCGGCAAGGCCCGCACCGGCCGCTGGATCCTGCAGTTCGCGCCCGGCGAGGCCCGTCAGATCGACCGCCTGACCGGCTGGTACGGGTCGGGCGATATGCGGAGCCAGTTGCGCCTGAGCTTCGCGTCCCGCGAGGCGGCCGAAGCCTTCGCCCGCGCCAATGGACTGCGTTACGAGGTCGAGCCCGAGGCGCCCAAGCCGGCGATCAAGCCGAAGTCCTACGCGGACAATTTCCGCTACGGGCGCGCTGAGAACTGGACCCACTGAGACGGCCGGCCTGATGGCCACCCGGCGCCCTTAGCTCAACTGGACAGAGCAACCGGCTTCTACCCGGTTGGTTGGGGGTTCGAGTCCCTCAGGGCGCGCCAGAACCTGCCCGCGATCATCGCCCTCGCCAGCCTGCGGCGGCTGAATGATCTCGGCGATGACGGGCAGATGGTCGGAGGCCGTGGCGGCGCGGATGTCGCGCCAGCTTCTCCCCAGCATCGCGGCGGGCCGGCAGAGGATTCTGTCCAGGCGCAGCAGTGGCAGCCGGGCCGGGAAGGTCCGGACCGCCGTGCGGCCGGGCAGCAGGGGCGCCAGACGGCGCCAGACCGGACCCCGCCAGGCCCAGTCGTTCAGGTCTCCCATGACCAGCACGGGCTCCCTGCTGCCGCGGATCAGATCGGCCAGCCTGACCGCCTGCTCCCGACGCTCCCAGGCCTTCAGCCCGAGATGCACCGCGATCACGTGCAGAGGACCGCGCGGCGCGTCCACCAGGGCCGAGATGGCGATGCGGGGCTCGCGTCCGGTGAGGGACAGATCCACGAGGCGCTCGCGGCGCATCGGCCAGCGGCTGAGCAGCATGTGGCCATAGGCTCCGTCATGCGCCGTCATGGTCTCCGCCGCGAGCGCATGGCCCTCGAAGAAGGCGCGTAGTTCCTCGAAGGGCGAGGGACGTTCGCCCCGCCCGCGGCTCTCGACCTCCTGTAGGGCCAGCAGATCCGGTTGGTGGGCCTGGATACGCCGGATGACGCGGCCAAGGTCGTAGCGCCCGTCCGGTCCGATCGCCGAGTGGATGTTCCAGGTCATGGCGCGGAAGGTCATGCCGGGCTTCCCGCCCCGGCCGACTTCCCCGCCACGCGGCGGCGCAGCCAGCCGATGACGATCTGCAGCCCATAGGACAGGCCGCCCCAGGCCAGCAGCACGAGCGCAAAGCCGAGGAGGTCGCGCCAGGAAGGGTCGGTCAGAATCCGGAGCAGGCGATCGCCCAGGGCGGTCATCAGGATCAGTCCCGGCGCCAGCCCAAGGGCCGTGCCCACCGTGTAGTCCAGCAGACGGATCCGCATGGCGCCCGCCACCAGGTTCACCAGCGTGAAGGGAGCCACCGGCATGAGCCGCACCAGGGTGACGGCAAGGATACCGTTCCTGGCGATGCCCTGGCTGACACGGTTGATGCGGGGCCCGAAGACACGACGCAGCGTGCCAGGGCCCAGCCACCGGCCGATCAGGTAGGTCAGCAGGGCGCTGAACATGGCGCCGATCGCCGCATAGGCGAGGCCGGGCCAGAGCCCGAAGGCGGCCGCCGTCGCCACGATCAGAACGTTCACCGGAAAGGCGATCAGCCCCAGGAACAGGAACAGGCCCAGCGCGATGGCAGGCCCCCATGCGCCGCTCGCGCTCTGCATGGAGGCGCTGAAGGTCTCGGGATTGAGGTAACCTGAGAGCGGCGTGTAGCGCCAGGCCAGCCCCAGCAGGAGCACGGGTGCCGCGGCCAGGGCGATCCGGAACCAGAGCGAGCGACGTCCCTGGATCTCGCCGGGCCGGGAGAAATCGGCCAGCAGCGTATCGGCGCCGAGCGGGCGGGGCGGGTCCGCCACGGCCTCGATCTGGGAAAGGCTCTCCCCCTCGCGCAGCGGGCCATCCTCGATCGGCAGCAGGCGGCGCCGGCCGGACCCCAGGCTGTCCAGCGCGCCGAACAGGCCATGGCGCCGGATCGCCTCGGCCACGGCCGCGGGCGCGGCGCCGAGATGCTCGCTCAGGAGACGGGCGCGCGCCGCCTCGATCGCCTGACGCTCGTTCGCGGTGCGGGCCTCGATGACCAGGTCGCATTCGCTGTCCGTACCCATGGAGCGGTGGCAGAGATTGGCGGAACCGACCCGGAGCAGCCGGTCGTCCACGATCATCAGCTTGGAATGCACCATGATGTCCGCGCCGCCGCCCATCCGCCCCTCGACGCGGGGATGGAGCAGGCGGACCCGATCGGCCACGCCCGCCTGGCGCAGCGTCTCCATGAAACGGATCCGCCCCACCTGCATGGTCCTGTGTTCCAGCCAGGTGTGATGCGTCCTGGGCCCAAGGATGACCACCTCCAGCTCCGGCCTCTCCCGCAGCCGGGCGGCCAGCCGGCGTGCCAAGCCGAGATGGGTCAGGAACTGGTTCTCGATATAAAGCGCCCGCTCGGCGGTTCCGATCATGGCTTCGAAGAGGCGCTCGACCTGCGAGGCGGTTCCCCCGGCATAGCCCCCCTCGGTGAGGGCGATGCCCATGCGTACGCCCCTGAAATCCGGCGTGAGAGCCTCCGGCCATGGCAGCAGCGCCGCGTCATCGGCGGGCAGGGGCGACAGATCCTCGCAGGCGGAGGCAGCCCAGCGCTGACGGAACAGATCGGCCAGATCCCGCGCCACCGCGCCATCCACCACCATCTGCAGGTCATGGAAGGGCGGGTAAGGCTCGCCACGGGGATCCACCCGATGGGGGTTATGCGGCGTGTGCTCGGGCGTGTCCCATCGCCGGATCGTCAGGTCGAGCCCGCCGGCGAAGGCGACCCGACCATCGATGACGACCACTTTCTGATGCTGTGAGGCGCCGAAGGCCGCCTGGTCATCCAGGCAGAGTTCCACCTGGGAGGGGGTGTTCCAATGCAGGGCCAGGGCGGGGAGCAGCTCCCGCTCCATCGCGTAGAGCACCGAGTAGTCCCACAGCAGCAACTTGACGCGCAGCTCCGGCCGGCGGGTCACCAGGGCCGTCAGGAAGGGTCCGAGATGCGCCGGCAAGCCGTCATCGGGCTCCCCCGAGGGGCCGACGAGCGGTGTGCGGCTGTCGATGTCCCAGCCGGCGACCCGGATGCTGTGCCGTGCCTGCCGCATGGCGGAGCGCAAGGCGCCATAATAGGCCGCCGCATCAACCAGCAGGCTGGCCCGGCCGGCCTCGCCGATGCGCCAGACCGTCTCGTCCGGGCGCAGCAGCGAGGGTGTATCGGCCTGGGAAGGATGTCCCGCTGGCTCCGTCACGGCATGTCTGTCCTTCGGCCCCGTTATCCTCCAGCGCAACGCAACATGCCGGAAAAGGCTTCAACCGGCGGACGAGGGCACCTTGACCGGGAGGTTGTCGAGCAGCCGGACATCCCCGAGCCGCGCCGCCGCCAGCAGGCGGGCCTCCCCGGCCTGGCCCGCCGGCCAGGGGTGCAGCGTGTCCGGTTCGACAAGGGCGAGGTAGTCCGGGATGAAACCCTGCTCCTCCAGCCCGGCGTGTCCCCAGGCCACGGCCTCCTCCGGCGGCGCGCCGCCCGTGATCCGTCCGGAAACCGCGGTGAGGATGGCCGGCAGTACCGCCGCCTTCGCCCGCTCGGAGGGGCTGAGCCTCTGGTTGCGGGAGGACAGGGCCAGCCCGTCGTGATCCCGCACCGTCGGCAGTCCCTCGATCCGCACCGGCAGATGCAGGTCCCGCACCGCCTGCCGAACGACCTGCAGCTGCTGCCAGTCCTTCTCGCCGAACACCGCGACGTCGGCGCGGCTCATCATGAAGAGCTTGGTGCAGACCGTCGCCACGCCGCGGAAATGGCCGGGCCGGGCCGCACCCTCCCAGCCCAGCGCCGCTCCTTCAGGCTCGATGGTGGTGGCCGCGCCAGGCGGATACATGACCTCGGGGGTTGGCAGCCAGGCCAGGTCGCATCCGGAGGCCTCCAGCTTGGCGAGGTCTCCGGCCTCATCCCGCGGGTAGCGGCTGAGATCCTCGTTCGGGCCGAACTGCAGGGGATTGACGAAGATGGAGACGACCGCCCTCTCGGCCAGGGAACGGGCCCTGTCCAGCAGGGCCAGATGCCCCGCATGCAGCGCCCCCATGGTCGGCACCAGGCCGACGCGCCGCCCCTCGGCGCGCCAGGCATCCACCACATCCCGCAATCCGACGAGATCCCGCACCACCCGCATGTCCTGACGATCCTCCGCTTTCCGCCCCTTCGGTGCCCCGGAACCGCCGGTCATGCAAGCCGGACCCTGGCGCATGCTTGACGGCGGCGGCGCCGCGCGGGATCACCCGCGAGCCGCCCGGACAGGAAAGAGGTGTGACGATGCAGCGCGTGTTCTCCGGAATCCAGCCTTCCGGCATTCCCACCCTCGGCAACTACCTGGGCGCCATCCGCAACTGGCCTCCGATGATCGCCGGGCATGAGTGCATCTTCTGCGTCGTCGACCAGCACGCCATCACCCAGCCCTTCGACCCGCGGGACCTGGCGGCCAAGACCCGTGACATGGCGGCGGCGCTGATCGCCTGCGGCGTCGATCCGGAGAGATGCGTGCTCTTCGTGCAGAGCCACGTGCACGCCCATACCCGCCTGGCCTGGATCTTCAACTGCGTGTCCCGCATCGGCTGGCTGAACCGGATGACCCAGTTCAAGGACAAGGCCGGCAAGGACCGCGAGAATGCCGGCAGCGGCCTCTACGTCTATCCCAACCTGATGGCGGCCGATATCCACGCCTATCACGCCACGCTGGTGCCGGTGGGCGATGACCAGAAGCAGCATCTCGAGCTGGCCAATGACATCGGCCAGAAGTTCAACCACGACTACGGGGCGGACTTCTTCCCGACCATCCAGCCCATGATCCAGGGCGTCGCGGCCCGCGTCATGTCGCTGCGCGACGGGACCCGCAAGATGAGCAAGTCGGACCCCTCGGACCAGTCGCGCATCAACCTGACCGATGACGCCGAGACCATTGCCCTGAAGATCCGTCGGGCGAAGACGGACCCGGAGCCGCTCCCCGCCGACCCGTCGGCGCTGGAAGGCCGGCCGGAGGCCCGCAACCTGGTCGGCATCCTGGCGGCGGTCACGGGGCGCGAGCCGGCGGATGTGCTTCGCGACCACGAAGGGCAGGGCTTCGGCACCTTCAAGGGCGTGCTGACCGATGCGCTGGTGGCGCATCTGGGGCCGATCCAGGCCGAGATGCAGCGCCTCCTGGCCGACCCCGGCGCGGTGGACGCGGCGCTGCGGCGCGGGGCCGAGCGGGCCGCGGCCATAGCGGAGCCGATCGTCGACAGGGCCGAGGAGCTGATCGGCTTTCTGCCGCGCCGGAAATAGACACCGGCCCGCCGCGAACGGGGGTCGCCTCAGGCCGGCAGGAGCAGCGTCGCGGCGGCCTGCGCGGCGATGCCCTCGCCGCGCCCGGTGAAGCCGAGCCTCTCGGTTGTGGTGGCCTTGACGGAGACGCGGCCGATGGCGACCCCCAGCAGGTCCGCCAGCCGCGCTCGCATGGCCTCGGCATGCGGGGCGATCTTCGGCCGCTCGCAGATCAGCGTCACATCGGCATGGGTCAGGATGCCGCCACGGGCGGCGACCCGCCCGGCGGCATGGCGCAGGAAGGCGGTGCTGTCGGCATCCTTCCAGGCCGCCTCGGAGGGGGGGAAGTGCCGGCCGATGTCGCCTTCGGCCAGGGCGCCATACACGGCATCGCACAGGGCATGCAGCCCGACATCGGCGTCCGAATGGCCATCCAGCCCCAGCGGATGCGGAATCCTCACGCCGCACAGGATCAGCGGCCGCCCCTCGACCAGGCGATGGACGTCGAAGCCGGTTCCCATGGCGGGCAGGAAGCGGGGGAGGTGCTGCGCCTCCAGGCGGGCCAGGTCCTCTGGGTAGGTCACTTTGATATTGGTCTCCGATCCGGGCGAGAGCACGACAGGCAGGCCGACCGCCTCCAGCAACGCGGCGTCATCCGTCGCCTCCTGCCCCGCGGCGCGATGGGCATCCAGCAGGGCGCCGAACCGGAAGGCCTGCGGGGTCTGGGCACGGTAGAGTCCCGCCCGGGGGACGGTGCGCAGGATCCACCCATCCTGGCCCGCCTTCAGCGTGTCGCTGACGGGCATGGCCGGAATGGCTCCCGGCGCCCGGGACAGCGCCTCCAGCAAGGCCGCGATGCAGCCCGGCGGCACCATGGGCCGGGCGGCGTCATGGATCAGGACGGCATCCGGCGGGTCGGCCGCCAGGGCCTCCATCCCGGCGCGGACGCTGGCCTGGCGCGTGGCTCCGCCCTCCACCGGCGGCAGGACAGGCAGGCCGGACAGGAGCGTCGCCACCCGTTCCGCCTCGCCCCTGCCGACAACCGGCAGCAGGCGGGTGACCAGCCCCTCGGCCAGCAGGGCCTCGGCGGCATGGCGGATCACCGGCCGCCCGAGCAGGGGCAAGAACTGCTTGGGCAGCGCGGCCCCGAAGCGGCTGCCTTGACCGGCAGCCATGAGAAGTGCGACCACATTCATGGCCGCAGCCTAGCCCGTCCGCAGTCGGCCGCCCAGGGAGAGGTCCAGGGAGAGGCACGGACCACCCGCGGCAATGCGACCGGCGCGACGTTGCCCTGCAACTGTGCGGTAGTGCATGGACGAATGCCCGCTCGACGTTTAGATTGCTCAAATCATGAGCATCGTTCCCCAGCCCTCCACCGCCGTGCCCCTGCTGCGGCCGATCACCGTTGGGCCGATCCAGATCGACGCCCCGGTGATCCTGGCTCCGATGTCCGGCGTCACCGATCTGCCTTTCCGCAGACTCTGCCGCGAGTTGCAGGCACCGATGGTGGTCAGCGAGATGATCGCCAGCCAGGCCATGGTGCGTGAGAACCGCCAGACCCTGAAGATGGCCGAGGTGGACGGCTTCGGCGGCCCCGCCAGCGTGCAGCTCGCCGGCTGCGACCCGGTGGTGATGGGGGAGGCGGCGCGCCTCGCCGCCGATCGTGGCGCCGCCATCATCGATATCAATTTCGGCTGCCCGGTGAAGAAGGTGGCGCTGGGCCAGCAGGCGGGCAGCGCGCTGATGCGGGACGAGATCCACGCCGCGCGCATCCTGGAAGGGGTGGTCCGCGCCGTCTCGGTCCCGGTGACGCTCAAGATGCGCATGGGCTGGGACCACAGCAGCCTCAACGCGCCGCGACTGGCGCGGATCGCCGAGGAATGCGGCATCCGGATGGTGACGGTCCATGGCCGCACACGTCAGATGTTCTACACCGGCACCGCCGACTGGGCCTTTGTCGCGCAGGTCAAGGAGGCCGTCGGCCTTCCCGTCATTGTCAATGGCGACATCCTGACGCCCGAGGACGCGGCCGAGGCGCTGAGGCAGTCCGGGGCCGACGGGGTGATGATCGGCCGTGGCTGCTACGGCCGCCCCTGGTTGCTGCCGCAGGTCGCCGCCTACCTCACCACCGGGGAGCGCCTGCCGGAGCCGGACCTGCGCGCGCAGTTCGAGATCCTGCTGCGTCACTACCGCAGCATGCTCGAGCATCACGGCACGCAGCCCGGCGTCCGCCTGGCCCGGAAGCATCTCGCCTGGTACTCCAAGGGGCTGCCGGGCTCGGCCGAGTTCCGCGTGCGGGTGAACCGGGCGGAGACGCCTGAAGCCGCGGAGAGCCTCCTGCGCGCCTTCTACGAGCCCCTGATCGAGCAGGGCGTCGAAGCGGTGCGGGAGGCCTTCCGGGACCAGGACGCGGACGCGATGGCGGCATGAACCGCACCCTCCTGCCCCGGCGCGCGCCCAGCGCCGCCAGCGCACCGCCCCTGCCGGATACCACCGCCTTGCTCTCCGCCGTGCCCATTCCGATCATCGTGCTCGATGCGGCGGATCGTTTCTGCTTCGCCAATCCGGCGGCCGAGCAGTTCTTCCAGCTCTCGCTGGGCAGCCTGCGCCAGCTTGCCCTGGGCGACCTGATCCCGCAGGACAGCCGCCTTCTCGCGCTTGTCGCGCAGGTTCGCGCGCTGGATGCTCCGGTCTCGGATCACGACCTGACGCTGGACAGCCCGCGCCTGCATCGGCGGGGCGTGGCGGCTCATGGCGCGCCGCTGCCGGAAATGGTGGGATCGGTGGTGCTCTCGCTGCAGGACGGCAGCAAGGCGCAGAGACTGGACCGGCAGTTGAACTTTCGCGGCGCGGCGCGTGGCGCTTCCGCCATGGCCGCGATGCTGGCGCACGAGGTGAAGAATCCGCTTTCCGGTATCCGGGGCGCCGCACAGCTCCTGGAGCAGTCGGCGACCGAGGCGGACCGGGAACTCTGCACCCTCATCCAGGATGAGGCCGATCGCATCCGCAACCTTGTCGAGCGCATGGAGATGTTCTCCGAGCGGCCCATCGAACGGGCCCCTCTGAACATCCACGAGGTTCTGGACCATGTCCGCCGCATCGCGGGGCGGGGCTTCGCCAGTCACCTGCGGATCGTGGAGGATTATGATCCCTCCCTGCCGCCGGTCCTGGGCAATCGCGACTTTCTGGTGCAGATCCTGCTGAATCTCGTCAAGAACGCCGCCGAGGCGGTCGATCCCAGGTTTGGCGAGATCCACCTGTCCACGGCCTATCATCACGGCGTTCGCATCGCCATCCCCGGCTCGCGCGAACGGGTGCATGTGCCGATCCAGGTCTGCGTCCGCGACAACGGGTCCGGCATACCCGAGGAAGTGGCATCCACCCTCTGGGAGCCCTTCGTCACCACCAAGCGCGGCGGGCAGGGGCTGGGGCTGGCGCTCGTGGCCAAGCTCGTCGCCGACCAGAGCGGCCTGATCGAATGCGAGAGCCGCCCCGGCCGCACCACCTTCCGTCTCTCGCTTCCCGTGGCGCAGAACGAGCCCACCTCTTCCCGCAAGACCCAGGACGCATGACCGATACCCGCACCATCCTGGTGGCCGATGACGACCGCGCCATCCGCACCGTGCTCTCCCAGGCGCTCGGCCGTGCCGGCTACACGGTGCGTGCGACCTCATCGGCCTCGACGCTGTGGCGCTGGGTGGAGGAGGGCGGCGGCGATCTGGTGATCACCGACGTCGTGATGCCCGACGAGAACGGGCTCGACCTGGTTCCGCGGATCAAGCGCGTCAGGCCGGACCTGCGCGTCGTGGTGATGTCGGCCCAGTCCACCTTCATGACGGCCCTGAAAGCCGCGCAACGCGGCGCCTTCGAGTACCTGCCGAAGCCATTCGACCTGAAGGAACTGCTAGCGGTCGTCGCGCGCGCCCTGACGGCGCCCGCGGCCGTGGTCGCGGAGGACGAGGAGGACGGCGGCGAGCGGCTGCCCCTGATCGGCCGCTCGCCGGCCATGCAGGAAATCTACCGCACGGTCGCGCGCCTGACGACGACGGATCTCACGGTGATGATCACCGGCGAGAGCGGCACCGGCAAGGAGCTGGTTGCGCGCGCCCTGCACGATTACGGCCGCCGCCGCACCGGCCCCTTCGTCGCGATCAACATGGCGGCTATCCCGCGGGAGCTGATCGAGAGCGAATTGTTCGGCCACGAGCGGGGCGCGTTCACCGGCGCGCTGGCGCGCGGCGTCGGCCGTTTCGAGCAGGCGGCCGGCGGCACGCTGTTCCTGGACGAGATCGGCGACATGCCACCCGAGGCGCAGACCCGCCTGCTGCGCGTGCTGCAGGAAGGCGAGTTCACCACCGTCGGCGGCCGCAATCCGATCAAGGCGAATGTGCGGATCGTCGCGGCCACCCATCGCGACCTCCGACAGGCGATCCGTCAGGGCCTCTTCCGCGAGGATCTGTTCTACCGCCTGAACGTCGTGCCCATCCGCCTGCCGCCGCTGCGCGAGCGCATCGAGGACATTCCGCTCCTGGCGCGGCATTTCCTCGATCGCGCGAAGGCCTCCGGGCTTCCCGGCAAGCAGCTGGATCCCGATGCCCTCGACCGGCTGCGACAGCACTCCTGGCCCGGCAATGCGCGCGAGCTGGAGAATCTGATGCGCCGTCTGGCGGCCCTGTATCCGCAGGAGATCATCGGCGCCGACGCGGTGAACGCCGAGCTTCTCGAGGCCGAGCCCATCGCCTCGCCGGAGGCGCGCTCGCCGGAGACGCTGGAGCAGGCGGTCGAGCGGCATCTGTCCAGCTTCGTCGCGGCGCAGAAGGATGGCCTGCCGGTGCGCGACCTTTACGAGCGTGTCCTGGCCGAGGTGGAGCGCCCGCTACTGCGGCTGGCGCTGGCGGCGACGCGCGGCAATCAGATCAAGGCGGCGGCCATGCTGGGCCTGAACAGGAACACGCTGCGGAAGAAGATCCGCGAACTCGACCTGCCGGTGGTGCGCGGCCTGTCGTGATGCAGGGCAGCGTCCCGCCAGGCGCCGAGCCGCCCTCCCTCGGGCGTCGCCTGGTCGATCTGCTTCTCGGGCGGGGCATCACCCTGTGTCTGGCGGTGGGTGCCCTGCTCCTCGGCATCGGCACCTTCACCCTGCTGTCGGGCGGCAGCCCCTTCGGACCGACCAGCCCGGGCCAGATCGTGGCCATGGTGCTGGTCAATGCCGTCTTCCTGCTGCTCCTGGCCGTCTCGCTGATCGTCCGGCTGGTCCGGGTCTGGGCCGAACGCCGGCGCGGCTCGGCCGGCTCGCGCCTGCATGTGCGGCTGGTGATGCTGTTCAGCGTCGTGGCCGTCGTGCCGGCCCTGCTGGTCGCCATCTTCGCCGCGGTGTTCTTCAACCTCGGCATCCAGAACTGGTTCAGCGATCGCGTCCGCAGCACGCTGGAGGCCAGTCTCGTCGCCTCCCGCGCCTATCTGGACGAGCATCGCAACACGATCCGCGCCGATGCCCTGGCCATGGCCGCGGACCTGAACCGCGCCGGCCGGCTGCTGGATGAGAACCAGTATGCCTTCGCGCAGATCCTGGCGACCCACACGGCGCTGCGTGGGCTGACGGATTCGGTGGTCTTCGAGCCCACCCTCAACCGGGTCATCTCCCATGCCGGGCTGACCACGAGCCTGGTGCTCGATCCGCTGCCGGCCTGGGCCATGGAACTCGCCCGCAGCGGCGAGGTGGCGGTGCTGCCGGGCGAATCCGAGGAAGGGCGGGTCCGGGCGCTGGTGGAGCTCGATATCGGCCCCGGGCTGATGCTGCTGATCGGCCGTCCCGTCGATCCCGGCGTGATCGAGCACATGCAGCGGACCGAGCTTGCCTTCCAGCAGTACGACCAGCTCGACCGGAACCGGTCGGGCCTGCAGATCACCTTCGTGATGATCTTCGCCATCGCCGCGCTGCTGGTCCTGATGGCGGCCGTGCTCATCGGCCTGGTGATCGCCAATCAGATCGCGCGGCCGCTGTCCCGGCTGATCGTCGCGGCCGACAGGGTCCGGGGCGGCGACCTCGGGGTTCGCGTCACGGAGGGCGAGGGGGATGACGAGGTCGGCACGCTCTCCCGTGCCTTCAATCGCATGACCAATCAGCTTGCCGCGCAGCGCAGCGAGCTGCTCGAGGCCTATCGACAGATCGACGAGCGGCGGCGCTTCACCGAAACCGTCCTGTCCGGCGTCTCGGCGGGCGTGGTGGGTCTCGATTCCGAAGGCCGCGTGAACCTGCCGAACCGACGTGCCAGCGAACTGCTTGGCATCGATCTGGACGCCGAGCTGGGGCGCCGCCTTTCCGACGTCGTCCCCGAATTCGCGAGCTTCCTGGAACCCGCGCTGACCACGCCGGACCGCACGCGGACCAGCGAGATCCGCATCGGGCCGCATAGCGACCGCCGCACGCTGCTGGCCCGGATCGGGGCGGAGACCCAGCGCGGCCAGGTCGTGGGCTTCGTGCTGACCTTCGACGACATCTCCGAGCTTCTCTCGGCACAGCGCAAGGCGGCCTGGGCCGATGTCGCGCGCCGGATCGCCCATGAGATCAAGAATCCGCTGACGCCCATCCAGCTTTCCGCCGAACGGCTCAAGCGTCGCTATCTGAAGGAGATCCAGTCCGATCCGGAAACCTTCACGGCCTGCACCGACACCATCGTCCGGCAGGTCGGCGACATCGGGCGCATGGTGGACGAGTTCTCCGCCTTCGCCCGCATGCCGCAACCCGTGATCCGCCCCGAGCCCATGGATCAGGTGGCGCGCGAGGCGCTGATCCTGCAGCAGAACGCGCATCCGGACATCGCCTATCGGACGGACATCCCAGCCCAGGCGCCGCGCGTGCCCTGCGACCGCAGGCTTATTGGCCAGGCCCTCACCAACCTCCTGGCCAATGCGGCGGACGCGGTGGTCATGCGCCGGCAGGCCGAGGAGGCCGAGGGCGGGACGGCCTCGCCGGGGTACATCCGGCTCTCGGTCGAGCCGGGCGAGGACTGGGTCACCCTGGCGGTGGAGGACAATGGAGTAGGCCTGCCGCAAGGCGAGGAACGGGAGCGGCTCACAGAACCGTATGTGACCCACAAGCCGAAAGGGACCGGCCTTGGTCTTGCCATTGTCAAGAAGATCATGGAGGACCACGGCGGTAGGCTGGTGCTGACCGAGCGGGCGGCAACAGGGGAGGGCGGCGCGTCCGGAACCCGCGCGGCACTGATGCTGCCGCTGCGCGGCCACGTGACCGCCGCCGCGGACACCGGGGGGAGAAGCACGGAGATGCAACGACATGGCGCATGACATCCTGATCGTCGATGACGAACCGGACATTCGCGCGCTGATCGAGGGCATCCTCTCGGACGAAGGCTACGAGACCCGCGCCGCACAGAATTCCGACACTGCCCTGGCGGCGTTCCGCGCCCGGCGGCCCAATCTCGTCATTCTGGACATCTGGCTGCAGAACTCCCGCCTCGACGGCCTCGGTATCCTGGAGGCCATGCAGAGGGAGGAGCCCCAGGTGCCGGTGGTGATGATCTCCGGCCATGGGACCATCGAGACGGCCGTCCAGGCGATCCAGCAGGGCGCCTATGACTTCATCGAGAAGCCGTTCAAGTCGGACCGCCTCATCCTGATCGTCGAGCGCGCCCTGGAAGCGGCGCGGTTGAAGCGCGAGGTCAGCGAGCTCAAGCTGCGCGCCGGGGTGGAGACCGAACTGCTCGGCGCTTCCTCCCAGGTTGTCCAGTTGCGGGCCGCCATCGAGCGCGTGGCGCCCACGGGGAGCCGGGTCCTGATCTCGGGGCCGGCCGGGGCCGGCAAGGAGATCGCGGCACGGATGATCCATGCGCGATCGCGCCGGAACTCCGAGCCCTTCGTCGCGCTCAACTGTGCCACCCTCAACCCGGCGCGGTTCGAGGAGGAGCTTTTCGGCGTCGAGGCCGGCGCGGACGCCCAGGCCTCGCCGCGCCGGGCGGGCGTTCTGGAACGGGCGCATGGCGGGACGCTGCTGCTGGACGAGGTGGCCGACATGCCCCTGGAGACCCAGGGCAAGATCGTCCGCGCGTTGCAGGAGCAGGGTTTCGAGCGAGTGGGCGGCGCGACCCGGGTGAAGGTCGATGTCCGGGTCCTGACCACGACCAATCGCGATCTCTCGGCCGAGATCGCGGCCGGCCGCTTCCGCGAGGATCTCTTCTACCGCCTGGCCGTGGTTCCGCTGCGCGTCCCGGCTCTGCGGGAGCGCCGGGAGGATGTGCCGATCCTGGCCCGCCATTTCATGGCCCGCTCCGCCGAAACCTCGGGCGTTCCCGCGCGCGAGTTGTCCGAGGATGTGCTGGCCACCATGCAGGCCTATGACTGGCCGGGGAATGTCCGCCAGCTTCGCAACCTCGTCGACTGGCTGCTGATCATGGCGCCGGGCGGGCCGGGAGAGCCGATCCGGCCCGAGATGCTGCCGCCCGAGGTGGGCTCCGCGGCCCCGGCGGCGCTGAAGCTCGACCGTTCGAGCGAGATCATGACGCTGCCGCTGCGCGAGGCGAGGGAATTGTTCGAGAAGCAGTATCTGGAGGCGCAGCTGCTCCGCTTCGGCGGCAATATCAGCCGCACGGCCAATTTTGTCGGCATGGAGCGCAGCGCTCTGCACCGCAAGCTGAAGTTCCTGGGGGTGCAGGCCGAGGACCGGGCGCCACAGGTCTAACCCTCCACCCGGCCATGGCCGGCCGGCCGTGGCCATGCCGTTCATCTCGCTCCATCATCAGGAAGAGCCTTGGGCATGTCCCGTATCGCCTATGTCAATGGCCGCTATGTCCCACAGCGCCATGCCAGCGTGAACGTCGAGGATCGCGGCTACCAGTTCGGGGACGGTATCTACGAGGTCGTGCACCTCTATGGCGGGCGCTTCGTCGACGAGGACCGCCACCTTGACCGGCTCGAGCGCTCTCTGCGGGAAATCCGCCTCCCCATGCCGTTGTCCCGGCAGGCGCTGTCCCATGTCCTGCTGGAAGTGGCGCGCAGGAACCGGGTGACCGAGGGTCTCCTCTACATGCAGGTGACGAGGGGCGTGGCCCGGCGCGACCATCCGTTCCCCGCCGAGCCGGTCCCGCCCGCCCTGGTGGTGACCGTCAAGCGGATCAAGCCCTATCCGCGCAGCATCGACGGCTGGGGCGGCGACGCCATCACCCTGCCCGATCTTCGCTGGGCGCGGCGCGACATCAAGAGCCTGAACCTGTTGCCGAACGTCCTGGCGCGCCAGGCGGCCCGCGAGCAGGGCGCCATCGAGGCCATCCTCTACGAGGAGGAGAGCGGCCTCGTGACCGAAGGGGCGGCGACCACCTTCTGGATCGTCGATGAGGCCGGCCGCATCCGGACCCGCCCCCTCTCGCACGACATCCTGCCGGGCTGCACCCGCGGCGCATTGATGGCCGAGCTGCGCCAGGCGGCGATTTCCTATGACGAGACGCCGTTCACGCTGGAGGATCTGGCACGGGCCCAGGAGGCCTTCATCACCTCCGCCACCTCCTTCGTGAAGCCCATCCTGCGGATCGACGGACGGCCGGTGGGCGACGGCGCTCCGGGGCCGGTGACCCGGCGGTTGTTCGACATCTTCTCCCGTCACGTGACGGGCGCCCTGAAGAACGCCGCTTGAGCGCCCATCTTCCGCCACCCGCCGCCATCCTGTGGGACTGGGACAACACGCTGGTCGACGCCTGGAGAGGGGTGCAGGCCGGAATGAACGCGGCGCTGCGGGCCTTCGGCATGCCGGAGTGGAGCCTGGAGGAGGTGCGCGCCCGCGCCCGCCTCTCCCTGCGTGACGCCTTTCCGGCGATCTTCGGCGCCGAATGGGAAAGGGCCCGTGACGCCTTCTACGCGGAGGTGCGCGCCCGCCATCTCGAATTAGTGACGCCGCTGGCTGGCACGGAGGCCGCGCTCCGGGCGGCGCGGCCCTGGCCGCTCGGCGTCGTGTCCAACAAGCAGGGGCCGATCCTGCGGGCCGAGGCGGGCCATCTCGGCTGGAGCGGGTTCTTCGCCGCCCTGGTCGGCGCCGGCGACGCGGAAGCGGACAAGCCTCATCCGGCGCCCATTTTCATGGCCCTGCGCCAGCTGGGCGTCGCGCCGGGTCCGGCGGTCTGGTTCGTGGGCGATACCGGCGTGGACATGGAGGCGGCGCGTGCCGCGGGCTGTACCGCCATCCTGATTGGAGATGCCGCGCATGATGGCGGCGTGGCGGCGCTGGCCCCGGACGCCGCCTTCGCGGATGGGCATATCCTGGCCCGCCATCTGCGCGGCCTTGCCAAACCCCCCCCACTTGCCTGATCTTGCCCGCGAACCGGCAGGCAACCTGCCTGCCGGGGCGTCGTTCCGTGCGCGGCCCCGCAGAGGTGCCCGCATGCCTCGCCAAGAAAAAGAAGGACCGAGCCCATGGCCGCCGAGAAGTCCCAGAATGTTCAGGATGTCTTCCTGAACCATGTCCGCAAGAGCAAGACGCCGGTGACCATCTTCCTGGTCAATGGCGTGAAGCTGCAGGGCATCATCACCTGGTTCGACAATTTTTCTGTCCTGCTGCGTCGGGACGGGCACACCCAACTGGTCTATAAGCATGCCATCAGCACCGTCATGCCCGGTGCGCCGATCATGCTGTTCGATGCCTCGGCCGCCGGCGCGGCCCAGCCGCAAGGCGGGACAACGCCGCCGCGAGAAGGCACCATGACCCTGCAACGTGAGGTTAACCCTGTCGGCTCCTCCGACTGACATTGGCCAGGGCGGCGACAAGCCGATGCTTGCCGCCGTCCTGCTGCCGCATGAACGCTCGACGCGCCAGGCTGGCGCCGAGGGCATCATCCAGTTCCCCGAAAGCCGCGCCGCCCACCGCGCGGCCGAAGCCCGGCTGGCGGAAGCCGTCGGGCTGGCCGCGTCGATCGGCCTGACCATCGTCCACAGCGCCGTACTGCCGCTCCGCGCGCGCCGTCCTTCCACGCTGCTGGGGGAAGGGCAGGTCGAGGCAGCCCGGGAAGCCATCGCCGAGCACAAGGTCGGCGTCGTGGTGGTCGATGCCGCCCTGACGCCGGTGCAGCAACGCAATCTCGAGCGTGCCTGGGACTGCAAGGTCATCGACCGGACCGGGCTGATCCTGGAGATCTTCGGCGAGCGCGCCCGGACACGGGAGGGCAGCCTGCAGGTCGAGCTGGCGCATCTCGAGTATCAGCGCACGCGCCTCGTCCGCTCCTGGACCCATCTGGAGCGTCAGCGGGGCGGCTTCGGCTTTCTCGGCGGTCCTGGCGAAAGCCAGATCGAGATCGACCGGCGGCTGATCGGCGAACGCATCGTCAAGCTGAAGCGTGAGCTTGAGCAGGTTCGCCGGACGCGGGGATTGCACCGGGCGGCGCGTACGCGGGTTCCATTCCCGGTGGTCGCTCTGGTGGGCTACACCAACGCGGGCAAGTCGACGCTTTTCAATGCCCTGACCGGGGCGGGCGTCTATGCCCAGGACCAGCTCTTCGCGACGCTCGACCCGACGATGCGCGCCATCCGCCTGCCGAGCGGGCGGACCGTCATCCTGTCCGACACGGTGGGTTTCATCAGCGATCTGCCGACGCAGCTCATCGAGGCGTTCCGGGCGACGCTCGAGGAGGTGGCCTCCGCCGACATCATCCTGCACGTGCGGGACGTGGCGCATCCGGACACGACGGCGCAGCGGGCCGATGTCATCGGCGTGCTTGCCGAGATGGCCAGCGGCCCTGATCCGGCCCTCGACGAGAACTGGCCGACCCGCACCATCGAGGTGCTGAACAAGGCGGATCTGCTCGGCGGCATCGAGGCGGTGCCGGGCGACGACGGCACCCAGGCAGTCGCCGTCTCTGCGCTGACCGGGGAGGGGCTCGACAGCCTCCGGGCGGCGCTCGACAGCCGACTCGCGGCCGGCATGGAGACGGCCGAGTACAGCCTGGCGCCCGCCGACGGCGCGCGTCTGGCCTGGCTTTACGAGCATGGCGAGGTGCTGGACCGGCGGGACGCCGAGGACGTCATCCGACTGACCGTGCGGCTTTCCCCCGCCGATCGTGCCCGCTTCGAGCGGATCTGAACTGGAGCAGCATTCCATGCCTTTCGACCAGGCCCAGGCCACCGAGATCGCCACGGTTCTGCGCGATGCGTCCCGTGCCGAGATCCTGCCGCGGTTCCGCCGCCTCGCGGCGGGGGAGGTCCGCAGCAAGTCGAGCCCGATCGACCTCGTGACGGATGCCGATGAGGCCGCAGAGCGGCGGATCACCGCCGAGCTGGAGCGCCGCTATCCTGGCTGCGTCGTCGTGGGCGAGGAGGCCTGTGCGGTCGATGCCAGCCTGTTGGACAGGCTGCTGGGTGCCGATCTGGCCTTCGTCGTCGATCCGGTCGATGGCACCGCCAACTTCGCCGCCGGTGTGCCCCTGTTCGGCTGCATGGCGGCCGCCATCCGGCGCGGCGAGGTGGTGGCGGCCTGGATCCACGATCCGCTGGGCGATGACACCGCCATCGCGCTGCGGGGGGAGGGTGCCTGGATCGAGGCCCCGGATGGGCACAGGGCTGATCTGAAGGTGGCCCGTCCGGTGCCTGTCCATCAGATGACCGGCGCCGTTTCCTGGACCTGGATGAGCGAGCCCTACCGCAGCCGGATCACGCAGCGGCTCTCACGCCTGGCCAGCGGTGTTCAGTTTCGCTGCGCGGCGCATGAGTATCGCCTGGTTGCTTCCGGCGGCGCGCATATCGTCGTCTACAACCGCCTCATGCCGTGGGACCATCTGCCCGGCTGGCTCCTGCATCGCGAGGCCGGCGGTTACAGCGCCCGCTTCGATGGCAGCGCCTACCGGGCCGAGCACCGCGACGGGGGCCTGATCGCCGCGCCGGACGAGGCAAGCTGGCACGAGGCGCGCGAGGCCCTGCTGGGAGAGTAGCGGGCTCGCGGAAGCCGGCCGGTTCAGCCGGCGGCTTCCTCCTTCTTAACCGCCTGCCAGGCCGCCTCCATGACGTCGAGGGACACGTCGGCGGGCGATTGCCCCTGCCGGGCCAACTTGCCTTCCACGGCCTGGAAGCGCCGTTCGAACTTGGCGTTCGCGCCGCGCAGGCAGGCCTCCGGGTCGAGATCGAGCTTGCGGGCCAGATTGGCGAGGACGAAAAGCAGATCGCCCAACTCGTCCGCGAGCCGCTCCCGCGAGGCGCCCGGCAATTCCGCGCGAAGCTCCCGGGCTTCCTCCTCCAGCTTATCGAACACCGAGTCGGCATCCGGCCAGTCGAAACCGACGCGCGCGGCGCGGCGCGTCAGCTTGGCCGCGCGTGTCAGGGCGGGCAGGGTGGAGGGCAGCCCCGCCAGGGTTCCCGTCTCGGCACGCGCCTGCCGCTCACGCTGTTTCTGGGCTTCCCAGGCCGCGGTCTGCTCCGCGCTGTCGCGCGTCGCCGCCTCACCGAAGACATGGGGGTGGCGGCGGATCATCTTGTCGCCGATGCCGCGCGCCACATCGGCAAAGCCGAAGCTGCCGGCCTCCTGTGCCATCTGGGCGTGATAGACGACCTGGAACAGCAGATCTCCCAGCTCGTCCTGGAGCGCCGCCGGATCATCACGGCTTATGGCATCGGCGACCTCATAGGCCTCCTCGATCGTGTAGGGCGCGATGGAGGCGAAGTCCTGCTCCCGGTCCCAGGGGCAGCCATCGGGCGCGCGCAGCCGCCGCATGATGTCCAGCAGGCGAAGAAGAGGGGCCGCCGCATCGGTCATGGAAGTCGCACCTCTGTTTGCCGCATAAGGAAGATTATGTAAAATCTAGGTGGCGGCAGGAATGGTCAGCTGCATGCCGTCATGCGCGGCTTCCACTCCATCCGGCAAGTTCGCACGCAGCCAGGACCAGTCCATGTCCGTGCCCATATGGGTCAGGACCGTGCGGCGCGGCTTCAGCGCGGCCACCCAGTCCAGCACCTTGTCCAGATGCGCATGCACAGCGTGCGGCCGCCGCTGGAAGCAGCCGACGATCCAGGTATCCAGACCGCCCAGCATCGCCATGCTCTCCTCCGGCATGGCGACGACATCCGTGGAGTAAGCGAAGCCGCCAATCCGCAGGCCGAGCGTCTCCATGACCTTATGGTCCTGCCGGAAAAGCCGGACCGCCATCCCGGCCGCCTCGACCGTCCGCCCCGGCGCCACGGCGACCGGCGTCAGCGCCGGCCGGAAGAAGATCGGCGGCGTCGGCGGGCGGAAGACATATTCGAAGCGGGCCTGAAGCTCCGCCAACGTCTCCGGCGTCGCGAGCAGCGGCAGGGCTTCGCCCAGCACCCGGTTGATCGGCCGCAGCTCATCCAGCCCCATGATGTGATCGGCATGTCCATGCGTCACCAGGAGGCAGTCCAGCCGCCCTATGCCATTCTCCAGCAGTTGCTGCCGGAGATCGGGCCCGGCATCGACCAGCAGGCGGCGGCCATCCGCGCCCTCGATCAGGATCGAGGATCGCTTGCGGCGGTTGCGCGGCTCGCCAGGATCGCAGTGCCCCCAGTCGCCCAACCCATCCGGGCCACCGATCTGCGGCACGCCGGCGGAGCCTCCGCAGCCCAGGACAGAGACCTTCAACGACAAGGGCCTAGGCCGCCTTGCTGAAAAGGCGCCGGAAATTCGCGGTGGTCAGCGCGGCCATGGCCTCCTCGTCCATGTCGTGCAGCCCGGCGAGGACGCGCGCCGTATGGCGGACATAGGACGGTTCGTTGCGCTTTCCCCGGAACGGCACCGGTGCCAGATAGGGCGAGTCCGTTTCGACCAGGATGCGGTCCTTCGGCATGTCCCGGGCGATGTCGCGGATCTCCTGCGACTTCGGGAAGGTCAGCATGCCCGAGAAGGACACGTATCCCCCCATGGCGATCGCCTCCTCCGCCAGCCCGCGGCCGGAGCTGAAGCAATGCAGCACGAAGGAGAAGGCGCCGTCGGCGCGCTCCTCCCGCAGGATGTCCCCGATATCCTGGTCCGCGTCCCGCGCGTGCACGACCAGCGGCAGGCCGGTCTGGCGAGCGGCGCGGATATGCCGCCGGAAGCCCTCCTGCTGAACCGCCCGCGGCGCCTTGTCGTAGAAGTAGTCCAGCCCGCTCTCGCCGATGCCGACGACGCGCGGATGCCCGGCGGCGGCAACGATCTTCGCCACCTCGGGCAGCGGGCTTTCCCCCACATTCTGGGGATGCACGCCGACAGTGGCCCAAACCCCGGGGAATCGTTCCGATATCGATTTAACGTCGGCGGCCTGGCTCATCCGCACGCCAATGGTGACCATCTCTCCCACACCTGCCTCGGCGGCGCGGCCGAGGATGTCCCGGATCTCCTCATCGTTGAAGTAGTCGAGATGGCAGTGGCTATCGACCAGCATCAGGCCGCCTCGTCCTGGATCTTCTGGAACAGGGGGCTGGGCGGCGGCAGCGCCGTCCCGTCGGGCATGGGGCTGGCGAGCGCTGCGAGGCCGCGCTCGCCCTCGGGCACGCCGAGCTGGTCGAGCATGCGGGCCATGGTCCCCGGCATGAAAGGCAGCAGCACCGTGGCGAGGCAGCGCAGCAGGCTGTGCAGATGCCGCAGCACGGACAGCATGCGGGCCGGATCGGTCTTCTTCAGCGACCACGGCTTCTGCGCGTCGATCCAGGAGTTGCCCAGCCGCGTCATCACCCAGATGCGCTCCAGCGCCTCATGGAAGGCCTGGCGGCCCAGCGCCTCGTCGACCTGGCCCGGAAGGGCGCGGATGGCGTCCAGCACCTCGCCATCCGCCGGCAGCTCCGGCCCGGCAGCAGGCAGCCGGCCCTCGTAGTTCTTCTGAATCAGCGCCAGGCTGCGCTGTGCCAGATTGCCCAGATCATTGGCCAACTCGCTGTTCAGGCGTCCGATCAGCGCACGGCGACTGAAATCGCCGTCATTGCCGAAGGGCACCTCGCGCAGCAGGAAGAACCGTACCGGATCCAGCCCGAATTCGTCGATCAGCGCCAGCGGATCGATGACGTTGCCGACCGACTTGGAGATCTTCTGCCCCTCATTGGTCCACCAGCCATGCGCGAAGATGCGGCGGGGCGGCGGCAGGTCGGCGGCCATCAGGAACGCCGGCCAGTAGATGGCATGGAAGCGCAGGATATCCTTGCCGACGAAATGCACGTCGGCCGGCCAGAACTTCCAGAGCTCACCGGTCTCGTCGGGATAGCCGAGGGCGGTGATGTAGTTCGTCAGGGCATCGAGCCACACATACATCACATGGGCATCGTCGCCCGGCACCTTGACGCCCCATTTGAAGGAGGTGCGGGAGATGGAGAGGTCGCTGAGCCCGCTCCTGACGAAGCTGATCACCTCGTTGCGCCGGGTGCCAGGCGCGATGAAATCCGGATGCGCCTCGTAGAAGGCGAGGAGCCTGTCCTGCCAGGCCGAGAGCCGAAAGAAGTAGGAAGGCTCCCTCACCCATTCGACCGGCGCGCCGGTCGGAGCGAACTTCTGCCCGTCCTTCTCCGTGATCTCGTCGGGCCCGTAGAAGGCCTCGTCACGGACTGCGTACCAGCCTTCGTAATGGCCGAGGTAGATCTCGCCCTTCTCCTGCAGCCGGGTCCAGAGCGCGGCGCAGGCCCTCTTGTGCCGCTCCTCCGTGGTGCGGATGAAGGCGTCATTCGAGTAGTTCATGCGGGCGGCCAGTTCGCGGAAGGCCTCGCTCACCATGTCGGTGAAGGCCTGCGGCTGCATCCCCCGCGCCTCGGCGGCCTTCTCGACCTTCTGACCGTGCTCGTCGGTGCCGGTCAGGAAGAAAACCTCCTGCCCCGACATCCGCCGCCAACGCGCCATCACATCGGCCGCGAGAGAGGTATAGGCATGGCCGATATGCGGCTTGTCGTTGACGTAATAGATCGGTGTGGTCAGGTAGGAGCGGGATTCGCTCGTCATCGTTCAGGTCCTCAACGCGAGGTCAGCTGCGTCAGGCCGGTCAGGACCGCCTGCTTGCGGTCGAGATTCAGGGCTTCCGTCTCGTCGGCCAGGCGGCCAAGGGTGTCCCACAGCGAGGCCCAGTCGGCAAGCGGGCGGGCGGCGATGAAGGCCGGCGCCTCCCCTCCCCGCGCGGCCTCGCGGATGGCCGAGCCCAGGGCATCGCGCAGCAGGGTGATGAAGGTGCCGAAGGCGCTGCCGTCCCTGCGTGCCGCCAGGCTGTCGGCCAGGGCATGCAACTGCCGCCCGTCCAGATCGGGAAGGCCATGCAGGACCGTCTCGACGCTGCGCTGGAGCGTCAGCCCGTCCTCCTCGAACAGCCGGAGCGCACGTCCCGGCGCGCCACCGGAGATCCGCGCCAGAAGCTGAAGCTCAGCCTCCGGCAGGTCGGGCAGCCAGGCCGAGAGGACGGCCTCCATCTCGGCCGGAGGCAGGGGGAACAGCTCGATCCGGCGGCAGCGGCTGCGGATCGTGGGCAGGAGGCGGTCCGGCGCGGCGGTGGTCAGCAGCAGCAGGCTGCGGCTGGGCGGCTCCTCCAGGGTCTTCAGCAGGGCGTTCTGCGCCTCCGGGTTCATCGCTTCGGCCTGCTCGATGACGACGATCCGCCAGCCGCCTTCCGCCGCCGTCAGGCCCAGGAAGCGCGGCACCTGGCGAACCTCGTCCACCCGGATCATCAGCTTCACGCCCCGCTCCCCCGCATTCGGCGCCAGCACGCGCAGGTCGGCATGCCCGCCGGCGGCGACACGGCGGAAGACCGCATCCTGCGGCGGCAGGTGGAGCGGCGGCGAGGAGGGCGGACGGCCGGCCAGCAGCCATCGCGCGAAACGATAGGCCAGCGTCGCCTTGCCGGTGCCCTGCGGCCCCGAGATCAGCCAGGCATGGTGCAACCGTCCTCCCCGGCCCGCCGCCTCCAGTGCCGCCATGGCGGCGTCGTGGCCGTACAGGTCAGGATTGGCCCGCGCCTCCGGGGGGATCACAGCGGTGCCCCGAGCCGATCCGCGAGGACGGCCATGGCCTCCCGCCGCAGCGCCTCGGCCGGCTGCCGCGCATCCAGGATCTGGCAGCGGTCCGGCTCCGCCGTGGCGATGGCCCGGAAGGCGGCGTGGACACGGGCGTGGAAGGGCGCGCCCAGGCGCTCGAACCGATCGGGCAGGCCACGCGACAGGGCCCTGCGCATGCCTTCCGCCGGCGGCAGGTCGAGCACCAGCGTCAGGTCGGGCCGGAAGTCCCCGAGGGCCACATCGGACAGCTTCCGGTACAGGGACAGGTCGAGGCCATGCCCATGGCACTGATAGGCCAGGGTGGAATCGGCAAAGCGGTCGCAGACCACCCAGATCCCGGCCGCCAGGGCGGGACGGATGGTCTTCTCCAGGTGCTCCCGCCGGGCGGCGAACATCAGCATGGCTTCCGCGACCGGATCCCAGTCCACGCTACCCTGCAGCAGAAGCGCGCGCAGCACCTCGGCACCCGGAGCGCCACCCGGCTCCCGGGTCCTCAGCACCGGCAGGCCGGCCTCCGCCAGTGCGCGAGCCAGGCCGCCGGACAGGGTGGTCTTTCCGGCGCCCTCGCCGCCTTCCAGCGTGATGAAGGCCGATCGCGCCGCGGGCCGCCCCACCTCAGCCTGAGATCAGGCGGCCGAGAACCGCCGGAATCCGCTGCACCAGGCCGAGCTTCGCGACATCCGCCCCGGCATAGAGCGGCAGGACCATGGGCGGTACGCCCTGGCCGGAGACTTCCAGCTGGCCAGCCTCCTGCCCCTTGGCCACCGGAGCCTGCAGAGGACTGTCATACCGCAGCTTCACCGTCAGGCTGCGCCGCCATTGCCGCGGCAGCGTCAGCACCAGATCCTTGCCGCCGACCAGGGGGATTGTCGGCCTGTCACCGAGATAGACGGGCGCCTCCTCCACCGTATCGGCGGCGCGGAACAGCACGACGTTCTCGAACTCGCGGAAGCCCCATTCCATCAGCCGCTCGGACTCCTCGGCCCGCGCGCGCATCGAGTTCAGGCCGTTGACCACCAGGATCAGTCGCCGGTCGCCCCGCTTGGCGGTGCCGGTCAGCCCGTAGCCCGCATCCTCCGTATGGCCGGTCTTCAGCCCGTCGGCGCCCGCGACGCGGCCCAGCAGCGGATTGCGGTTCTCCTGGTTGATGTCATGCCAGCGGAAGGAGCGCTCGCTGTAGAAGCGGAAGGCGTCCGGGAAATCGTGGATCAGGCGGCTGGCCAGGATCGCCAGGTCGCGCGCCGTCATGCGGTGCTCGGGGTCGGGCCAGCCGGTCGCGTTGCGGAAGTGGCTGTCCTTCAGGCCGATCCGCTTGCCGTACTCGTTCAGAAGCTCGGCAAACTGCTGCTCGCTGCCGCTGATGCCCTCGGCCAGGACGATGCAGGCATCATTGCCTGACTGGATGATCACACCCCGCGCCAGATTCTCGACACTGACGGAGCTGCCGAGCTCGACGAACATCTTGGAGCCGCCCATGCGCCAGGCGCGCTCGCTGACCGGCAACTCCTGGTCCCAGCGCAGCCGCCCCTGCTTCAGCAGGTCGAAGACGACGTACATCGTCATCAGCTTCGACATCGAGGAAGGCGGCATCAACTCATCCGCGTTCTTCTCGAGCAGCACCGCGCCGGTATCAGCGTCGATGATGAGGGCCTGCCGGGCCTGCGTATCCACCGGCCCGAGGGGCGTGGTCGCCGGGCTGGTCGGCGGCGGGGCCGGTCGCGCGGCCGGGCGGCGCTGCGCCAGGGCCTCTCCCGCACCGGTGGTGGTCAGCGCGCCGGCGGCGACAACCGCGCCGGCACCGCCCAGCAACTCGCGGCGAAGCGGCATGGCGGGGATTCTCCTCATGGGGCTCAGTCGATCAGGATGCGGGCTTCGGACAGGCCGGACCGGAGCACGGCCTCGAGCGCTGTATCCGCCTGCGCGACGGATGCATAGGGGCCAAGGCGGACACGGTATTCGGGCCGGCGGGACGGGCCATGGCTCTCGACCCGGGCGCCGATCCGCGCCGCCTGCCGCTGGGCGTCGGCCCGATTGAAGAAGGTGCCCGCCTGGATGACCATCCGGCCGGGACGGGGCGGCAGCGTGGCAACCTCCTCCGGCAGCCGGAGCGGCGGCGGCGCGGGAGCCGCCACCTCCTCCGCCGCGCGGCGGCCCGGCGGAGACGCGGCCGGGCCGGCCTGGCTCCGGGTGCCTGGCAGCGGTGCCAGCGCCTCGCCTTCCAGCGCCCCGCGGGGCGCCGTGGCGACAGCCAAAACGGTGGAGACATGCTGCGGCGACGTGGCGGACAGGGCGCGCGACAGCCCCGGCTCGACCGCCAGGGCGATCTGTGCCCCGCCCGCCGCCGGAATGCGCAGCAGATCCGCGGCGCGGCGGGACAGCTCCAGCACCCGCCCCGGATGCTGCGGCCCCCGGTCATTCACCCGCACCAGGAGGCTGAGCCCATTCTCGAGATTGGTCACCCGCAGGATGGCCGGCAGCTGCAGGGTCCGGTGCGCCGCTGTCAGGAGGGCTGGATCATGGACCTCGCCATTGGCGGTTCGCCGCCCGGCACGCGGATCGGCCACGACACTCGCCAGGCCGGTCTCCTGCAGGCCGAAATCCTCCTTCGGATAGGACCAGACGCCGCCCATCTGGTAGGCCCCGCCGATCAGATAGCGGCCGCCCGCCGCCGGACCCGATGGCGCGGGAGGCCGATGGCAGGCCGTGACCAGCACCGGCAGCGCCAGGCCCATGCCGAGGACGGCGCGCCGTCTCATGCCACGAGATCGGACAACAGCCCGACGGCGAGGGCGTAGTAGTCGGAAGGATTGTATCGACGAATGACGTTGAAGTTCTGGTAGACCGCGAAGGCCTGCCCGCCCGCCCCGCCGGGCAGCAGGATGGAGGTGGCCATGTCCAGCGGCGGCAGGGGCGTGCCGTCGCTGGCCCGGACCCCGGCCTGCACCCAGTCGCGCAGCGGGCGGCGCGTGCCGCGGCCGGCCTGCCCGCGATCGAAGCCCGAGGGCAGCAGGACCTCGCGCCCCCAGCGCTCGTCCCCGCGCCAGCCATTGCGGCCGAGATAATTGGCGATGGAGGCCAGGGCATCGGCCCGGTTGTCCCAGATGTCGCGCCGGCCATCGCCATCGAAGTCCACGGCGAGACGCTCGAAGCTCGAGGGCATGAACTGCGGGTGCCCCATGGCGCCCGCGTAGCTGCCCCGCATCCGCTCCGGCGTGACATCCCCCGCCTGCAGGATCCGCAGGGCCGCCATCAGCTCGCCACGGAAGAAATCGTGACGCCGCCCGTCCCAGGCCAGCGTGGCCAGGGCCTCGATCACGTTGAAGGTGCCGGTGAAGCCGCCATAGTTCGTCTCCAGGCCCCAGACGGCGACGACCACGCGGGGAGACACCTGGTAGCGTTGCCAGATGGCATCCAGAAGCGCCTGGTTGGCCTGGAAGGCCTGCCGGCCACGCTCGATGCGCTGGGCGGAAAGCCGGCTGTCCCGGTACTGCTCCCAGGTCAGCGTGAACTCGGGCTGGCGCCGGTCAAGCTCAAGCACCTTCTCGTTCGGTCGTATCCCCGTCAGGGCCCTTTGCAGCACGGATTGCGAGATCCCCGCACGTCGGGCATCCGACGCGACCTCGGCCATGAAGGCCTCGAAGCTGGAGGTGGCGGCCTGCGCACCGGTTGCGGCAAGCGCAGGGAGGGCGGCGACTCGGGAGAGGAGGAAACGACGACTGACCATGCGCGAGAGGTGCCATGAGGGCCCGCCGGACTGCAACCGCTGGCGTCATGCGCTGCGGCTCCTGTTACTTAAGGGCGAAAGAGAGTTGCCCAAATTCATTGCGATTCCGCATCAAATTGTGTCGGAAGCGGCTCCCTGTGGCCGCATCCCACTTCCCTTAAGACAGTGAGGGCGCTAACGGCGCGTGCGGGACGATGCGACATCGCGTCCGCAGACGGATGGGTGGCCGAGTGGTTTAAGGCAGCGGTCTTGAAAACCGCCGTAGGGGTAACTCTACCGTGGGTTCGAATCCCACCCCATCCGCCAGACGCCGCCCCTAGCCCTCCACGATGCCGATGAGACCCCTCAGGGCAATAATCCATGGTCATCCGTTCGGCGCTGGTCCCATCCCCCGCCTTTCCGGCCGGTCAGGGCGCTCGCAGGAGGGCGCCGCCAAGGGTCGCCAGGCGCTGCGTGCCGTCGGCCAGGACGGAGGCCGCCTCCGCGCAGAAGGACGGCAGGACGGCGCCGGCAAGATGGCAGATCCCGCCGGCGGCCCAGTCCGCGCGGATCGTGCTCCGTTCAGCCAGGCCGCCCCAGGACCATGACAGGATCACAGCCACGATCAGCGGCTCGAAGGGCGAACCGGTCCGGCACAGCGGCAAGGCATAGGTGCCCTTGAAAGGCCAGGCGAGGCGGAGGCCCCCGGGCGTCAGCAGGTCTGCCGCCAGATGAGAGACATAGCCGACCGCCAAGGGCGCCGCGACGACGAAAGGCACGTCATGGCGCAGCAGCACGGCAAGACAGGCGAGGAGCGCCAGCAGCGAATGAGTCATTCCCCGGTGGCCGAAGATCACGGCACAGGGGCGGGAGATGAACCACAATCGCCGGCCCACCCAGGATTTCGGATGGTCGACATCCGGCGCCAGCGCCCCCGCCACGGCCAGGCCGAGCAGGGCCGGATCCAGGGCCGGCAGACCCAGCCTGGGCGCTGCCAGCATCCAGGCGGCCGCACCCAGAGCGACATGCGAGCCCGCCATCATGACAGCCGGACAACCCCTTGACGATGCAAACTCAAACTAGGAGTCAGGAATCAAGGGTACAAGCCTGATTCCAAGGGATTCTGTGGCTCAGACCCGCCTCAGGGGTGCTTTGGCGGCCTGAGGGTCTATATTGGCGGGGTGAATCTCGTATCCTCCAATCGCGGCCACCTCGATATCGAGGTCGTCTATGATCTCGTCTGCCCCTGGTGCTTCCTGGGCGCCAGGCGGCTGCGACGCATGCTGGCCCGGCGCGCCGATATCCTGACGACGGTGCGCTGGCGTCCGTTCCTGCTGAATCCGGAGCTGGGTGCCGGGGCGGGCCATCGGCACGAGCAGGCCGCCCGCCGCTTCGGCAGCGAGGAGCGCATGCGCCGGCTGCACGCCACCATGACGGAGCTGGGCCGGCCGGAAGGCATCGATTTCCGTTTCGAACGCATCCGCCGCGTCCCCTCCTCCGTCGACGCGCACCGCCTGGTCCGCCTGGCGGGGCAGCACGGCATTGCCGATGCGCTGGTGGATGGGCTGTTCACGGCGCATTTCAGCGAGGGCGCCGACATCGGTGACCACGAGGTCCTGGCCCGGCTGGGTGAGCGCTACGGGCTCGACCAGCGCACCGTCCTGCGGTTTCTCGCGACCGGCCTGGAGGTGGAGGCGGTCCATGCGGAGAACCTCCGGGCTCATCGCCTCGGCATCAATGGGGTCCCTTGCTTCGTGATTTCCGGAGGCGGCGGCATCGGGTCGAGCCACGCCATCGCCGGCGCCCAGGAGCCGGAAGTCCTGGGGCGCCTGCTGGACGTGGCCCTGGCCGAAGCGATGGAGTTCTGAGGCAAGCCGGTGTCAGGCGGCGCGCCCCTGCGCCGCGACGCCGGCCAGCGCGGCCAGCATGTCCTTCGCGGTACGGACGCGCGTCTTCAGGTCCATCTCCCGCACCATGGCCAGCTTGTGGTCCGGCCGCAGTTTCACCAGCCCCTTCTGGGCTGTCACCCAGTTCACCAGGCCGCCCGGATTGGCGAAACGGTTCTGGCGGAAGGTCAGGACAATGCCCTTCGGCCCGGCATCAAGCTTCTCGACACCCGCCTGCCGGCAGAGGTGCTTGATGGAGACGACCTGAAGCAGGTTCTCGACCTCCGCCGGAAGCGGGCCGAAGCGATCGGCGAGCTCGGCCGCCATGGCCTCGACCTCGGCCTCGCCCGCCAGGGCACCGATGCGCCGGTAGAGACCGAGACGCACCGGCAGGTCGGCCACGTAGCTCTCGGGGATGAGGACCGGCAGGCCGAGATTGATCTGCGGCGTCCACTCGCGATCCTCCTCATCCCGGCGCCCCTGCCCCGCCTTGATGGTCGCCACCGCCTCCTCCAGCATCTGCTGGTAGAGTTCGATGCCGACCTCGCGGATATGACCCGACTGCTCGTCGCCGAGCAGATTGCCGGCACCGCGGATATCGAGGTCATGGCTGGCCAGCGTGAAACCGGCGCCGAGATTGTCCAGCGTCTGCATCACCGCCAGGCGCTTCTCCGCCGAGCCCGAAAGGCGCTGCGCCGCCGGCCAGGTCAGATAGGCATAGCCACGCAGCTTGCCCCGGCCCACCCGGCCGCGAAGCTGGTAAAGCTGCGCCAGACCGAACATGTCGGCGCGATAGATGATGAGAGTATTGACCGCGGGCATGTCGAGCCCGCTCTCGACGATGTTGGTCGCCAGCAGGATGTCGTACTTGCCGTCGCCGAACTCGGTCATGACGCGTTCGAGCTCGGTCGGGGTCAGCCTCCCATGCGCCTGCACCGTGCGCGCCTCCGGCACGATCTCGGCCAGGCGGGCGGCCATTCTCGGCAGGTCCTCCAGGCGCGGCACCACGCAGAAGATCTGCCCGCCACGGAAGCGCTCGCGCTGGATCGCCTCGCGGATGACGACCGAATCGAAGGGCATGATGAAGGTGCGCACCGCCAGGCGGTCGACCGGCGGCGTGGCGATAACGCTCATCTCCCGCACCCCCGTGAGCGCCAGCTGCAGCGTCCGCGGAATCGGCGTCGCCGTCAGCGTCAGGACATGGACATCGGCCCGCAGCGCCTTGAGCCTCTCCTTGTGCGCCACGCCGAAATGCTGCTCCTCATCGACGATGACGAGGCCGAGGTCGGCGAAGTCGATGCCCTTGGCCAGCAAGGCATGCGTGCCGACCACGATGTTGATGGATCCGTCGGCGAGCCCGGCCTTGACCGCCGCCGCCTCCTTCGCCGTGACCATGCGGGAGAGCTGGGCGACCTTGATCGGCAATCCCGCGAAGCGGGCGGTGAAGGTGCGGAAATGCTGGCGCGAGAGAAGAGTGGTCGGCACCACCACGGCCACCTGCGCGCCGGTCATGGCGACGACGAAGGCGGCCCGGAGGGCGATTTCCGTCTTGCCGAAGCCGACATCGCCGCAGATCAGGCGGTCCATGGGCCGGCCGGCCGACAGATCCTCCAGCACATCGGCGATGGCGCGCTGCTGATCCTCGGTTTCGGCGAAGGGGAAGCGCGCGCAGAACTCGTCCCAGGCCCCTTCGGGCGGGGTGGCCAGATGGGCTTCCTTGACCTTGCGCTCCGCCGCGACCCGGATCAGCTGGCCCGCCATGTCGGCGATCCGCTGCTTGGCCTTGGCCTTGCGGTTCTGCCAGGAGGTGCCGCCCAGCTTGTCCAGCGTCGCCCCGGCGGTGTCGCTGCCGAAGCGCGACAGCAGCTCGATGTTCTCGACCGGCAGGAACAGCCTGTCGCCGCCGTCGTAGACCAGGCGGAGGCAGTCATGCGGGGCGCCCGAGACCTCGATGGTCGCCAGGCCGTCATAGCGGCCGATGCCATGCTCCTGGTGCACGACCAGGTCGCCCTCGGCGATCTCGGTGGCATCGGCGATGAACTGGTCCGCCCGCTTGCGGCGCCGCGGCGGCCGGGCGATGCGCTCGCCGAGAAGATCCTGCTCGCCGGTGACGGCGATGGCGCCACCCTTGCCGCCTTCCGGGCCCGGCCCGACGAAGCCGCGCTCCAGGCCATAGACGACGAGGCCGATCATGCCGGCCGGCAGGCGCCGGGCCGCCGCCCAGTCCTCCACCGGCTGCGCGGTCACGCCATTCTCGCGCAGCAGGTTGCCCAGCCGGTCCCGCGAGCCCCGGGTCCAGGCGGCGACGAGCGGGCGGTGGCCGCTCCGCGCCAGGCTCTCGGCCTGCTCGCGGAAGGCGGTGAAGACATTCTGCCCCGAGGCCCGCGCCTCCGCGTAGAGGCGCCCTGGCCGTCCTCCGGCCTCGATACCCTCCGCGCCCTCGGGCCGGGGGAAAGGGCTGAAGGAGAGCAGCGGGCCGCCCGACAGCATGGCATCCCAGTCGGCGCGGCTGAGGTAGAGCCGGCCCGGCGGCACCGGCCGATAAGGCACCTCCCCCTCGCGGGATGGGCCGCGCCGCGCCTGATAGTGATCCTCGATCATCTCGAGCCGGGCCTCGAGCGCGTCCCCGGCCTGGTGGTCCAGGCTGACGGAGGCGCCGGGCATGTAGTCGAGCAGCGTCGCCATGCTCTCATGGAACAGCGCCGCCCAGTGCTCCATGCCGGGGTGGCGCCGGCCGGCGGAGATCGAGACGTAGAGGGGGTCCTCGCCGGAGGCCGGGCCGAAGAGGTCCCGGTAGCCGGTCCGGAAGCGCGCGATCGAGGCCTCGTCGAGGAAGACCTCGCCAACCGGCCGCAGCCAGAGTTCCTGCAGGACCGCGCCGCTTCGCTGCGTCTCGGTGGAGAAATGGCGCAGGCTCTCGATCTCGTCGCCGAAGAGGTCCAGGCGAACCGGCTCCGCTTCACCGGCCGGATAGAGATCGACGATGCCACCGCGCACGGCGTACTCGCCCGGCTCCATCACGGTCGCCACCCGGCCATAGCCATTGGCCTCCAGGAAGCCGGCCAGCCGCTCGGGCGCGATGCGGCCGCCACGGCGCAGCAGCAGCGTCGCATCCGCGAAGACCACGGGCGGCGGAATGCGCTGCACCAGGGCATTCACGGTGGTCAGCACGAGCCTGGGCCGCTGCCCGGTTTCCAGCAGCCGGGTCAGCGTCGCGACGCGCTCGGCCACGAGTTCGGCATGCGGCGAGACCCGGTCATAGGGCAGGCAATCCCAGGCCGGTAGGCGCAGCACCTCGATCTCCGGCGCGAAGAAGCCGAGCCCCTCCTGCATCCGGGCCATGCGCGCATCGTCCCGGCAGACATGCAGCACCGGTCCGGAAAACTCCCGCCTGCGGCGGGACAGCAGAAGGGCGTCGAAACCCTCGGGAGCGCCGTAGACGGTCAATGCGGTCATGCGCGGCGCGCGGCCTCCGGCACGCCGGCGCCGGTGCGGGAGCATTCCTCCCGCATCCGCGCCATCATCGGCGTCATGACCTCCGGAGGGATGGGCCGGCGGCCGCTCAGCCAGTCGGCCAGGTCGACATCGAGATGGTCGAGCACCGCCTCCAGCTCGTCCAGCTCCGGGTCGGTGAAGACGGCGATATGGCGCGCCACGAAGCCGCCGACCATCAGGTCGGTCTCCTTCGTGCCGCGATGGTGAGCCCGGAACAGCAGGCGGCGGCGGCGGGGGGTCAGCTCGGGGGTGGTGTTTTCGGTCAGGGACATGTCGGCGCCTTATCAGGCTGGCATATAGAGGCTGATGGGAATCATGTCAGCCCAAGAGGCCGAACTGTATCCGGCGGCGCCGCTCCTGGCGCCGCTGTCCAGCCTGCCCTTGCCGGAGGAGAAACGGAAGCGCCTGGCCCAGGCCGTCGAGGGCGACAGGCTGATCGACCTGCTCTTCCACATGCCGGAACGCTACCAGGACCGCCGGGCGAGCCTGCCGCAGGAAGGCGAGGTCGCCACGCTGGAGGTCCGGGTGCTCAGCGTCCAGCCGCCCCGCAGCCCGACGCAGCCCTGGTCGGTCTGCTGCGAGTCGCCGGCCGGCCTTCTCGACCTGATCTATTTCGGCCGGCGCTCCTGGCTCGGCGCCTGGCTCGGCCGCACCTATCCGGAGGGCGCGGTCCGTCGCGTGTCCGGGCGGATGAAGCGCTTCCGAGACCGCTGGCAGATGGAGGCCCCCGACTTCGTCTCTCCGCCCGACGACATTCCCGAGATCCAGCCCATCTGGCCGCTGGTGCGCGGCCTCGGTCAGCGGGATGTCGGGCGCGCCATGGCGGAGGCGTGCGGGGCCCTGCCCGACCTGCCCGAATGGCAGGATCGCAACCTCCTGGCACGGCGCCGCTGGCCTGCCTTCGGCGAGGCCCTGCGCGCCCTGCAGATGCCGGACGAGCCGCCTCCCGAGGCACCGCGCGAGCGGCTGGCCTATGACGAGCTGCTGGCCGGACAGCTCGCCGTCGGCCTGGTGCGCCGTACCGTCCTGCACCGCCCGGGGCGTGCCCTGATCGGCAGCGGCCTGCTCCGGGAGGCCGCCCTGAAGGCCTTCGGCTTCCCGCCCACCGCCGCGCAGGAGCGGGCCCTGGCGGAGATCGATGCCGACCTGGCGGCGCCGCGGCGCATGCTCCGCCTGCTGCAGGGCGATGTCGGCGCCGGCAAGACGCTGATTGCCGTGCTGGCCATGCTGCGTGCCGTCGAGGGCGGCGCCCAGGCGGCGCTGATGGCGCCCACCGAACTGCTGGCCCGGCAGCATCTGAGGACGCTGGAGAAGCTGGCAGGCGCGGCGCGGGTGCCCTGCGCGCTGCTCGCCGGCTCGGTCAAGGGCAAGGCGCGGCGGCAGGTGCTCGAAGGGCTGGCCCGGGGTGATCTCCCCCTGGTCGTGGGCACCCACGCGCTGATCGAGGAGGGGGTGGCCTTTCATGACCTCGGCCTTGTGGTTGTGGACGAGCAGCATCGCTTCGGCGTGGCGCAGCGCCTGGCCCTGGCCGAGAAGGGCACGACCGATGTCCTGGTCATGACCGCGACCCCGATCCCCCGCACGCTGCTGCTGACGCAATGGGGAGACATGGCGGTAAGCCGGCTCGAGGGCCGGCCCGCCGGACGGCAGCCCATCGTGACGCGGATCATCAGCCGCGAGCGGCGCGCGGAGCTGACGGCGCGGCTGCGCGCCGCCTTCGCCGCCGGGCACCGGGCCTACTGGGTGGTGCGGGCGGTGGAGGAAGGCGAGAGGCACGACAACGCCGCCGCGGAGACCACCTTCGCCGAGCTGGCCGCCCTGTTCGGCGACAAGGTCCGCCTGGCCCACGGCGCCCAGAAGCTGGAGGTCCGCGAGGCCGCCCTGCAGGACTTCGCCTCCGGCCGCGCGCAGCTCCTGGTCGCCACGACGGTGGTCGAGGTCGGCGTGGACGTGCCGGACGCCACCATCATGATCATCGAACAGGCCGAGCGTTTCGGCCTCGCCGCCCTTCACCAGCTGCGTGGCCGCGTGGGCCGCGGTCCGGCGCAGTCCTTCTGCCTGCTGCTCCCCTCCGCCGAGCTGAACGAATCCGAGCAGCGCCGGCTGGCCGTGCTCCGGGACACGCAGGACGGCTTCGTCATCGCCGACGCCGATCTCGACCACCGCGGCGGCGGCGATGCGCTCGGCCTTCGCCAGGCTGGCCGCCTGGGCCGCCGCATCGCCGATCCGCAGCGCCACGGCGGCATGATCCGCATGGCCCATCAGGACGCCGCGCTGCTGCTGGAGAAGGACCCGGAGCTGCGGGCCACGCCGCGCGGGCGCGCGGCCCGGATGCTGCTGGCCCTGTTCGGCCATGACCTCACCCTCGCTCCGCTCGCCGCGGGCTGAGTCCGCCGCGACAATCCGATACAGCGCCGGGGCTTGCAAACCCTCCTGCCACGATTAAACCGGACCGGCATCCGGTCCTGCAGGGGGTATGCGCGGTTGTCCGCACTCATCGAGATCGACCGTCTGACCAAGCGCTTCGGTACCTTCACCGCCGTGGACAACGTGTCCTTCCAGGTCGCCCGTGGCGAGGTGCTGGGCTTCCTCGGACCGAACGGCGCCGGCAAATCGACCACCATGAAGATGCTCGCCGGCTTCGTGACGCCGAGCGCGGGGGCGGCGCGGATCTGCGGCGAGGATGTCGTCGCCCGGCCTGTCGAAGCCAAGCGGCAACTCGGTTATCTTCCTGAGGGCGCGCCCACCTATCCCGAGATGACGGTGCAGTCCTTCCTGGGCTTCGTCGCGCGCATCCGCGGCTACCGCGGCGGCGAGGAACGCGAGCGCGTGGCCCATGCCATGCGGCTGACCACGCTGGAGGGCGTGCGACTGCAGCCCATCGAGACCCTGTCCAAGGGCTTCAAGCGCCGCGTCGGCCTGGCCCAGGCGCTGCTGCACGATCCGCCGGTGCTGGTGCTGGACGAGCCTACCGATGGCCTCGACCCCAACCAGAAGCATGAGGTGCGCCGCCTGATCGGACAGATGGCGCCGAGCAAGGCCATCATCATCTCGACCCATATCCTCGAGGAGGTCTCGGCGATCTGCACGCGCGCCATCATCATCGCGCGCGGGCGCCTGCTGGCGGATGCGACGCCCGCGGAGCTGGCCCGGCGCGGCCCCTCGCTGGATGCCGTCTTCCGCGAGCTGACCCTGTCGCAGGAGGCGCCGTGATGGCGGCCGCGCTGACCATCGCCCGGCGGGAGCTGGCCGGCTACTTCGCCACCCCCGTCGCCTATGTCTTCATCGTCATCTTCCTCGTGATGTCCGGCACGTTGACCTTCACCCTCGGCAACTTCTTCGACCGCGGAACGGCGGATCTGCAGCCCTTCTTCGGCTTCGTGCCCTGGCTGTTCCTCTTCCTGGTGCCGGCCCTCACCATGCGGCTCTGGGCCGAGGAGCGCCGCCTCGGCACCATCGAGCTCCTGCTGACGCTGCCCGTCACGCAGTGGCAGGCCGTGCTGGGCAAGTTCCTGGCGGCCTGGCTGTTCTGCGGCATCGCGCTGGCGCTGACTTTCCCCCTGGTGCTGACGGTCAATTATCTCGGGCGGCCCGACAATGGCGTCATCGCCACCGGCTACATCGGCTGCCTTCTCGTGGCCGGGGCCTATCTCTCCATCGGTGCCGCCATCTCCGCGCTGACCAAGAACCAGGTCGTCGCCTTCGTGCTGGCCGTCGCGGTCTGTTTCCTGTTCGCCGCCTCGGGCAGCCCGGTCGTCACGGATTTCCTGTCGCGCCGCATCCCCGTCATGGCGGAGATCGCGCGCGGCATCTCCGTCACCGAACGCCTCGGCGACCTCTCGCGCGGCATCGTCGCCCTGCGCGATCTGATCTTCTTCGGCACCTTCATCGGCTTCTGGCTCTTCGCCAACACCCTGGCCGTCGATCACCGGAAGGCCGACTGAACGATGCCCCGGACCTCCCCTTCCCCCGCCGCCCCGCCCCTCGCTTCCGGCCGGCTGCTCTACTCCCTGGCCGGGTTGGCGGCGGCCCTGGTGCTGGCCGTGTCGGTGAATCTGCTGGCCGCGCGGCTGCTTCCTCATGCCCGGCTCGATCTGACCCAGCAGCATCTCTACACGCTCTCGGACGGAACCCGGCAGGTGCTGTCCGGCCTGCGGGATCCCATCACGCTGCGGCTGTTCTATTCGCGGCAGCTCGGCGGCGCCGCGCCGGTCTTCGGCGCCTATGCCGACAGGGTGCGCGAGATGCTGCAGGAATATGCCAGCGCATCGGACGGCAGGCTGCGGCTGGAGTTCCTGGACCCCGAACCCTTCAGCGAGACGGAGGACCGCGCCCTCTCCTACGGCATCCAGGGCGTGCCGATCGACCAGACGGGAGAGCAGGTCTATTTCGGCATTGCCGGAACCAACCTGATCGACGACGAACGCGTGCTGCCGTTCCTGCAGCCCGAACGCGAGCGGTTCCTGGAATACGATCTGACGCGGCTGATCCACGAACTGTCCAACCCCCGGCGGCCGGTGGTGGGACTGCTTTCGGCACTGCCCCTGAATGGCGACCCCCGCGCGCTGATGATGCGCGTGCCGGGCGCCGGCCAGCCCTTCGTCATCGCCAACCAGCTCAGGCAGTTTTTCTCCCTGCGCGAGATCGCGCCCGAGACGCAGCGGATCGATCCCGATGTCGAGGTGCTGATCGTCGCGCAGCCGCAGAACCTGCCGGAGGCGATGCTCTACGCCATCGATCAGTTCGTCATGCGCGGCGGCAAGCTCTTCGCGATGACCGATCCGCACAGCGAGAGCCAGGCCTCGCGTCCCGGCCCGAACGGGCAGCCGGTGCGGGACACGGCATCGGGCCTGGACCGCCTGCTGAATGCCTGGGGCATCGAGACGCCGCGCGACAAGGTGGTGCTCGACCAGCGCGGCGCCTGGCGCGTCCGGGCCAATCCGCAGGATCGCGTGCAGGCGGTGGACTACCTGGCCTGGTTCAACACCACCGGCGATTCGCTGACGCGGAGCGACGTGGCCACGGCCGATCTGCAGCAGGTCACCTTCGCCTCGGCCGGCGAGGTGCGGCACAGGCCGGACGCCCCGATCGAGTTCACGCCGCTGATCACCAGCAGCGACCGCGCGATGCTGGTGGACGTGGCCCGTGTGCGCGAAAGCCCCGACCCAGCCCGGCTGCTGGCCGAGTTCCGCCCCGACGGCCAGCACCACGTTCTGCTGGCCCGCGCCCGTGGCATGCTGCGCAGCGCCTTCCTGGATGGCCCGCCCGCCCTGCCGGAAGGTGTGGCGCGCGAGGAGGGCCTGCCGGCCCATCTGGATAAGAGCGAGGGACCGGCCAATCTCGTCGTCGCCAACGACTCCGATCTGCTGGAGGACCGTTTCTGGGTCCAGGTCCAGGATTTCCTCGGGCAGCAGACAGCGACCCCCTTCAGTGACAACGGCGCCCTGGTGGCCAATCTGACCGACACCCTGGCCGGCGGCGACGCCCTGATCGGCCTGCGCTCCCGGGGCGAATCGCTGCGCCCCTTCGGTGTGGTGGAGGAGATCCGCCGCGATGCTGAGGCCAGATACCGGCAGACCGAACAGGACCTGACCCGCAAGCTGGAGGCCACGGAGCGCCGCCTGCGCGAGCTGCGTCAGGGCACCGGCGCGGCTGGCGGCCAGGCCCAGGCGGTCATCACGCCCGAGCAGAGGGCGGAAATCGACCAGGCCAGGGCGGAGATCGTCGCGACGCGCGGCCAGCTCCGCGGCGTTCAGCTCGAGCTGCGCCGTGACATCGAACGGCTGGAGACCACCCTGCGCGTCCTCAACATCGCCCTGGTGCCGATCCTGCTGACGCTCTTCGCGATTGGCCTCGCCCTGGCCCGGGGCCGCCGTCGCAGCGCCGCGCGGGGCTGAGGGAGCACGCCATGCAACGCCGATCCCTCCTGCTCCTGAGTGGCGCCGCCGCGCTTTCGGCCGGCGCGGTCGTCCTGCTCGGCTCCGGCGGCCCGCCGCCTCCGGAGACCGGGTCCGCGCCCCTGATGTTCCGTGACCTCGCCACGCGGCTGGCCGCGGCGGCGCGCATCGAGGTCGAGCGGCATGACGGCCGACTGAGCGTGATCCGCCAGGGCGAGGCCTGGGTCCTGCCGGAGAAGGCCGGTTATCCCGCCCGCCCTGAGAAGGTGCGGGAAGTCCTGGTCGGCCTGACCGAGCTGCGCCTGACCGAGCCGCGCACCAGCGATCCGGCCATGTTCGAGCGGCTGGGCTTGCGGGATCCGTCCAGGGAGGGTTCGACCGCGTCCCTGCTGCGGGTGCTGGACGAGACGGGCGCGGTCATCGCCGAGCTGGTGGTCGGCCGACGGCGCGTGCGGACACAGGGGAATGTCCCCGAAAGCGTCTATGTCCGCCGCCCGGATGAGGATCAGGCCTGGCTGGCCGAAGGCCGCCTGCCGCTCGACGCCGACCCCCAGCTCTGGATCGATCGCGACCTCGCCAGCCTCCCGCGCGAGCGCATGCTGCGCGCCGAGGTGTCACGCGCGGGCACGGCGCCCGTGGTCCTGGCACGGAGCGAGGGGCCGGATGGGCGCCTCGTCCTTGTCGCCCCGCCCGACGCGCCGCCGACGGAGCAGAGCAGCCTGGACAATGTGGCCGGCGCCTTCGAGTTCCTGACGCTGACGGATGTGCGGCGCGAGGCGGAGATTCCCGGATCGGAAGCGGGGGAAGCCCGCTTCACGCTGACGGATGGACTGGCGATCCAGGTCCGCCTGAATCAGGAGGGGGAAGCCGTGTGGTTGCGCCTGGCGGCCTCCGGCGGCGGCGAGGCGGCGGCCCTGAATGCCCGCTGGCGTGGCTGGGCCTATCAGGTCGGTGCCTGGAAGGCCAAGGCCTTCCTGCCCCGGCTGGAGGATCTGCGCCGCGAGGAGCCCGCCCGCCAGGAGCCCGCCCGGGCGCCGGCGCCGTGAGCAGCCGAGAATATCCCGACCGGCCCTGGATCGGGGTCGGGGTCATCGCCTTCCGCGGCGAGGAGGTGCTGCTGGTGCGGCGGAGCAAGCCGCCCCGCCAGGGAGAATGGTCGATCCCCGGCGGCGCGCAGCATCTGGGCGAGACGGCGGAGGAGGCCGGGAGGCGGGAGCTTCTGGAGGAAGCCGGCATCACGGTCGGCCCCCTGGTCCTGGCCGTGGTGGTCGATGCCCTGGCCCGGGATGATCTGGACCGCACCCGCTTCCACTACACCATCATCGACTTCGCCGGCCGCTGGGAGGATGGCCAGGTCGTTCCCGGGGATGACGTCAGCGAGGCCTGCTGGTTCTCCCCCGCCGAGCTGGCCGGGCTGGGGCTCTGGTCGGAGGCCCTCCGCGCCATCGAGGAGGGCCGCCGCCGGCTGGCGGAGACCGATCAGAGGAAAAGCTTCTCTCCGTCCAGCCCACGATAGAGATCGGCGACGAACTCGCCATAGCCATTGTAGATCCGCGTCGGCACCCGCTCGTTGCTGCCCAGCAGGCGCTCCGTCGCCTGGCTCCAGCGAGGGTGCGACACCTCGGGATTCACATTCGCCCAGAAGCCGTATTCGCTGGGCTGCAGCTTCTCCCAGAAGCTGACCGGCCGCGTGTCGGTGAAGCGGATCCGGGCCAGCGCCTTGCCGCTCTTGAAGCCGTACTTCCAGGGAAACAGCACCCGGATCGGCCCGCCATTCTGCGGCGGCACCGGCTTGCCGTAGAGGCCAACGGCGAGGAAGCAGAGCTCGTTCATGGCCTCGGCCATGGTGCAGCCCTCGGTATAGGGCCAGGGATACCAGCTCTGCCGCAGCCCCGGCATGACGGCGGTGTCGCGCACCGTCTCGAACACGACGAACTTGGCAGCAGCGGTCGGGGCGGCGAGGCGCACCAGATCGGCCATGGGAAAGCCGGTCCAGGGAACGGTCATGGCCCAGGCTTCCACGCAGCGGTGACGCAGGACCCGCTCCTCCAGGGAGACGCGCTTCAGCAGATCGTCGAGGTCCAGTTCCTGGGGCTTCTCCACCAGACCTTCCAGCCGGATGGTCCAGGGCCGCTGCGGCAGACGGCCGGCCGCCGAGCTCACGTTCTTTCCGGAGCCGAATTCATAGTAGTTGTTGTAGCTGGTGGCCTCACGCTCCGGCGTCAGGGCCCGGCCGGGCGTGAAACGCTCGTTGCGGGCCACCGGGGCACCCCCTTGGGACCTCGCCGCCGCGGGCAGGCCGAGGCCGGCGATGAGGCCCGCCGCGAGGCCCAGGCCCCGACGGCGGCCCAGCACCCAGTTCTCCGGCGTCACCGCCGTTTCGGGCAGTTCCCAGCCACGTGCTCTATGGATCATCATCTCGGGCATCCTCCCTGGGTTGGATGCATGTGGGTGGCCCGCCTTGAAGGACCAGGGCCTCAGCGGCGTTGAGGAAGCACCACCATGTCCGGCCCCGGACCGGCGGGCACCACGACCCGGTAGAGCCGGTAGCCTTCCGCCGGGATACCTTTCCGGCTGCGAACGACCTCGCCCACGGCCTCGGCACCGGGCCAGAGCGGGGGGCCGTCGCGCCGCAGGCTGCGCAGGAGAAGGCCCTGCTCCCCCGGAACCGGCGCCGGCAGATCGAAAAGATCCCAGCGGTCCCCCACGGCGATCACCGGCACGCCGGAAAGGTGCAGGGCAAGCTCGCTGGCCAGCCCGTACTCCTCAGCGGCGAGGAAGGCGGCGCCTGCTCCGCGCCGCGCCCTCTCGGCCTCCTCCGCCAACTCCGCCCAGCCGGCGAGCCGTGCCAGTGTCGGGTCGCTGCGGCGCGGAAGCGGCAAAGGAGCGAAGGCCGCCTGCACCAGCACCAGGACGGTCAGGCCCAGGCCGAGCGCCACGGCCGGGCGGCGCCAACGGAGCCATCGCGTGCCCAGGCAGGCCGCGGCCGCCAGGCAGGCGGTCGGGTAGAGGATGGCGGGCCAGTTGCCCTGGACCCGGCTGCCCGTCGCCTGCCAGACGAAGAGCGCCGCCGCCGGCAGGGTCAGCGCCGCCAGCAGCCCCGCATTCGCGTCCCGGCGACGATACCAGGCCGAGCAGGCCGCCGCCGTGCCGGCGATGCAGAGCAGGAAGACAATCGGCGTCGCCAACCCCGCCTGCCCGCCGATCAGCTCCGCCAGGTAGCGCCAGGAGGACCCCGTGCCGGCGCTTCCCGCCCGGCCGCCCTGCTTGGCGAAGCTGGCCCAGCCATGCGAGGCGTTCCAGAGGATCACGGGCGTGAAGACGAGGAGGGCCAGGGCGCCGCCGGCCCAGAGCTGCCAGCGGCCGAACCAGGACCGCATCCCCGGCTCGACGAGAAGCCAGATCAGCACGCCGGCGCCCAGCAGCACCGCCGTGTACTTGGACAGCAGCGCGCAGCCGGCGAGAAGGCCGAAGGCCAGCCACCACCGCCCCTCCCCGCTTGCCCGCAGCTTCGCCAGGGCCCAGATCGCGGCGCACCAGAACACCAGCAAGGGGGTGTCCGGCGTCATCAGCACGGAGCCGGCGCCGAAGAGCAGCGTCGCGTTGAGCAACGCCGCGCCCCAGGGGCCGACCTGGCGGCCGGGGAACAGCAGGTCGCCCGCCCGCGCCAGCAGAACCGAGGCCACCGCCACGCCCAGAGGGCCGAGCAGGCGAAGGCCGAGGGGCGTGTCGCCGGCCAGCAGGCTGCCCAGGGCGGTCCAGAGCGCGACCATGGGTGGATGGTCGTAGTAGCCAGGCGCCAGGGCGCGCCCCCAGACCCAGTAATAGGCCTCGTCCGGGGCCGGCGGCAGGAAGGCGGCGGCGAGAAGGCGCAGCAGCGTCAGCCCCAGGAGGGCGATGAGCCAGGAGCGCCGGCTCATCGGGCGCGCCAGACCAGCGTGGCCGATACCGCGTAGTTCCACACCAGCGTCAGCAGCGCGCCCGCCGCGCCCGCCACGCCCCAGTTGGCCAGCTCATCGCGCAACAGCAGGCTGGCGACGCCGACATTGGCCGCCACGCCAATGCCGCAGACGACATAGAACAGCAGCAGGCCGCGCCAGAGGGCCTTCCTGCGCAGGCGGGCGTCGCTGAAGGTGATCCGGTTGTTGAGCCAGAAATTGACGGTCATGGCGACGAAGCTGGCCAGCCACTGCGCCCCGGCGAAGGGCAGGACATGGAGGGCCTGCGACAGGACCGCCAGATGGACCACGAGCCCGATCCCTCCCACCAGAGCGAAGGAGAGGAATCGGAGGGGCAGGAAGCCGCCCGTCGCCTTGTCCAGCAGCAGGGTGAGGAACTCGATCAGGACCGTGGCATCGAGCTTCGACTCGCCGGCCAGGCGGGGGCGGAACACATAAGGCAGCTCGACGACGCGCAGCTTCCGCCGCGCGGAGAGCAGGATGTCCAGCAGGATCTTGAAGCCGCGGTTCGTCAGCCGGGGCGCCATGTCCTCGATCAGGTCGCGGCGCAGCATGAAGAAGCCGCTCATCGGATCGGCCACCGGCACGGGAAGGATGATCTGCGCCAGGGCCTTTCCCCCATCGCTGATCCGGCTCCGCAGGGCCGAGAAGCCCTCGGTCGCGGCACCGCCCCCCACATGGCGGCTGCCCACGGCGATATCCGCCTCGCCCCGCCGCAGGGTCTCCAGCATCCTGGGCAACAGGCTCTCGTCGTGCTGCAGATCGCCATCGATGACGGCCACGTACTCGGCCGATGAGGACAGCATGCCCTCGACACAGGCCGAGGCGAGCCCGCGCCGCCCGACGCGGCGGATGCAGCGAATGCGCGGATCGCCGTCCGCGATCTGCCGCGCGATGCGCCAAGAGCCATCGGGGCTGTTGTCGTCCACGAAGATGGCCTCCCAGGCGATGCCCTGAAGGCTTGCCTCCAGGCGTGCCACCATGGGGCCGATATTCTCGGCCTCGTTGTAGCAGGGAACAACGACGGAGAGGGTCGGGGAAGACATCGTCGCGCTGCTTAGCGCCCCTGGGGCGGGCTTGCCAGCGCCGGTGGGAATGTGCCCGCAGGGACTCGAACCCTGGACCCCAAGATTAAAAGTCTCGTGCTCTACCGGCTGAGCTACGGGCACAGGCTGGGCCGAGGCGGAAGATGACGGCCTCGGCTCCAGTGTCAAGTCGTAGGTGTCAGGCCGACACCGCGCTCAGGCCGGAACGTCGGCGGCGATCTGCGCCTTCACCAGACGGTCGGGCTCGCGGACCATGCCGCTCTGCCCGGCGCCGCGCTTGATCTTGTCCACGAACTCCATGCCGGAGACGACCTGGCCCCAGATGGTGTACTGGCCGTCCAGGCTGGGCGCCGGCGCGAACATGATGAAGTACTGGCTGTTGGCGGAGTTCGGATTGGCGGTGCGCGCCATGCCGCAGACGCCGCGCAGGAAGCGGGCCTTGGCCGGCGGGCTGAACTCGGCCGGCAGGTCGGGCAACTGGCTACCGCCCGTGCCGGTGCCGGTCGGGTCGCCGCCCTGGGCCATGAAGCCTTCGATCACGCGGTGGAAGGGCGTGCCGTCATAGAAGCCCTGGCGGACCAGGGTCTTGATGCGATCGACATGCTGCGGCGCGAGATCGGGGCGCAGCTTGATGGCGACGCGGCCGTCCTTCAGGTCGAAATAGAGGGTGTTCTCGCGGTCGTCGCCCTGGGCGGCGGCTTCATTCGTGGCTTCGGTCATGGTGATCCCCGTGACGGCTATGGTGCTGGCGAGCAGGGTGCGGCGTCGCATCCGTGTGTCACTCCCCGGTGGTCGGCTGCCGGACCCTCTCAAGGGTGCGGTCGCACGTCAGGCGCGGCACGAAGGTGCTGATATCGCCCCCGAGCCGCGCGATCTCCTTCACGAAACGCGAGGAGATGAAATGGTTGCCCTCGCTGGCCATGAGGAAGAGCAGCTCGATCTCGGGATCGAGCCGGCGGTTCATCCCGGCCATCTGGAACTCGTAGTCGAAGTCGGTCACGGCGCGCAGCCCGCGGACGATCACCTGCGCGCCCACTTCCCGCGCGAAACCGACGAGCAGGCTCTCGAACGGCACCACCTCGATGACGGTGCCCGTGCGCGCCGCGATCGGGCGCGTCTCGGCCTTTACCAGCGCGACCCGCTCCTCCAGCGGAAAGAGAGGCCCCTTGCCGGCATTCATGGCCACACCGATCACCAGGCGGTCGAGGATCCGGGCGGCGCGATGGATGATGTCGAGATGCCCGTTGGTGACGGGGTCGAAGGTGCCCGGATAGACGCCGGTGCGCAGGCCGCGCTCAGACATCCTCATCTCCCATCCCCGCGCCGTCGGCGGTCGCGTCGGGCCCCGGCTCATCGACGCCCTGCTCCTCCACAACGGTGAAGCAAGAGGAAACACGCTCGCCCTCGTCGAGCCGCAGCAGCGTCACGCCCATGGCTTGCCGGCCCGTCACGCGCACCTGATCCACCGGCATGCGGATCAGCCGGCCGCTGTCGGTGATCAGCATCACGTCGTCGCCGCCCCGCACCGGGAAGGTGGCGACCACCTCCCGCCCGGTGCGCGGCGTCAGGTTGATATTGGCGATGCCCTGCCCGCCCCGCCCCGTGACGCGGTACTCGTAGGCGGAGCTGCGCTTGCCGAATCCGCCGTCGGTGACGGTGAGCAGCAGCTCCTCCGCCTCTTCCAGCTCGGCCATGCGCTCGACCGAGAGCGACACCTCGGCCCGCGCCGCCTCCGCATTCTCCTCGGCCAGCGCGGCTTCCGACTCCGCCGCCGCCTCGGCGCTCTCCTCGCCACTGCGCCGCTTCTGCGCCGCCTGCTTCAGATAGGCGCTGCGCTCCTCGACGTCAGCATCGACATGGCGCAGCACGGACAGCGCGATGACCGCGTCACCCTTGCCCAGGCGGATGCCCCGCACGCCGGTCGAATCGCGGCCGGCGAAAACGCGCAACGTGTCGACATCGGCGACGAAGCGGATGGCCCGCCCGCCCCGCGTCGCCAGCAGCACGTCATCGCCCTCGCGGCAGGTGGACACACCGATCAGGCCGTCGCCCTCGTCCAGCTTCATCGCGATCAGCCCGGAGGAGCGCACATTCCTGAAGTCGGAGAGCCGGTTCCGGCGGACATTGCCCTGCGCCGTGGCGAAGACGAGATGCAGGCTCTCCCACAGGCTCTCATCCTGCGGCAGCGGCAGCACCGCCGTCACCAGCTCTTCCTCCTGCAACTGCAGGAGTTGCCGCAGGGACCGACCCCGCGCCGTCGGCCCCGCCTCGGGCAGCTTCCACACCTTCTCGCGGAAGGCGATGCCCCGGCTGGTGAAGAACAGCACCCACTGATGCGTGTGCGCGTTGAAGGAGCGGACCACCACATCATCCTGCCGCATGCTGGCGCCGCTGCGGCCGCGGCCGCCGCGATTCTGCGCACGGAACGTCTCGAGCGGCGTGCGCTTCACATAGCCGTCCCGCGTCAGGGTGACGACCATGAGGCCCGGCTCCACCAGGCTCTCGTCATCCTGGTCAGCGATGCCGTCGACGATCTCGGACAGGCGCGAGGAGGCGATCTGCGCGCGAACCGCGGCCAGTTCCTCGGCCATCAGCTCCAGACGCCGTGGGCGGGAGGACAGGATCTCCAGCAGCTCGCGGATGCGGCCGGCTACCTCGTCCAGCTCGGCATTGATCTTGTCGCGCTCGAGCCCGGTCAGCCGTTGCAGGCGCAGCTCCAGAATGCCGCGCGCCTGCGCCTCGGTCAGACGAACCGTGTCATTGACGACGACATTGCCGGAATCATCGACCAGGGCCAGCAGGGGCCCCACATCCGCGACCGGCCAGTCCCGGTCCATCAGCGCGGCGCGGGCCGTGGTGGCATCCGGGCTGTTGCGGATCAGCCGGATGACCTCGTCGATGTTCGCCACGGCGATGGCGAGGCCGACCAGCTGATGGCCCCGGTCGCGCGCCTTGCCGAGGCGGTAGCGCGACCGGCGCAGGATGACATCCTCACGGAAGCCGATGAACGCCAGCAGGGCCTGGCGAAGGCCCATCTGCTGCGGCCTTCCCTCATGCAGCGCCAGCATGTTGACCGCGAAGGAGGTCTGCAGATTGGTGTAGCGATAGAGATGGTTCAGCACCACCTCCGGGGTCGCGTCCTTCTTCAGCTCCACGACGATGCGCAGGCCCGAGCGGTCGCTCTCGTCACGCAGGTCGCTGATGCCCTCGAGCTGGCGGCTGCGCACCAGCTCGGCGATCCGCTCGATCAGCGCCGCCTTGTTCACCTGGTAGGGGATCTCGGAGATGGCGATGGCGCTGCGCCCGCCGCGCATCTCCTCGATCTCGGCGCGGGCGCGCAGGACGATGCTGCCGCGCCCCGTCTCGAAGGCCGAGCGGATGCCGGCGCGGCCGAGGATCAGGGCCCCGGTCGGAAAGTCGGGCCCCGGGATGATCTTCATCAGATCCTCCAGCGAGGTCTCCGGGTCGGCGATCAGTGCCAGCGTGGCATCGATCACCTCGGTGGGGTTGTGCGGCGGGATGTTCGTCGCCATGCCCACGGCGATGCCATTGGCGCCGTTCACCAGCAGGTTCGGAAAGGCGGCGGGGAGGACCTTCGGCTCCTCGGCGCTTTCGTCGTAGTTGGGCCCGAAATCGACGGTGTCCTCGTCGATGCCTTCCAGGAGCGCCGTGGCCGACCGCGCGAGCCGCGCCTCGGTGTAGCGCATGGCCGCCGGCGGGTCGCCGTCCATGCTGCCGAAATTGCCCTGCCCGTCGATCAGCGGCACGCGCAGCGAAAAGGTCTGCGCCATGCGGACCATGGCGTCATAGATCGCGCTGTCGCCGTGAGGGTGATATTTGCCCATCACGTCGCCCACGACGCGCGCGGACTTCTTGTAGGGCTTGTCGGCTGTGAAGCCGTTCTCGTTCATCGAGAACAGGATCCGGCGGTGCACCGGCTTCAGCCCGTCCCGCACATCCGGCAGGGCGCGGGACACGATCACGCTCATCGCATAGTCGAGGTAGGAGCGGCGCATCTCCTCCTCGAGCGTCACCGGCATCGTGCCCTCGGGCGGAATATGGCCGGACGGCCCGGTGCCGTTATCGCTGTCGCTCACGCCGTTTTCCTATGTAGCAGCCGGGGTCTGGCCTCCCGGGCGGACGCGCCGCCGGGAGCCGGGGTCGGGCAGGATCACCCCGCCGCCCCGCCCCACGAAAATCAGCGTCTTTATAGCCGCTTCGCCGGCTTCCGCCAAACCGCCGCTCACGATCTCAGGCGGCGGCCGCGACCGGAGAATGGCGCTTCAGCACCGCCACGGCCAGGGCGGTGACGGCGGTCCCGGCGAGGATCGCGATCAGGTAGCCCAGCGGATTGCCGACCGCCCCCGGAATCCCGACCACGAAGATGCCGCCATGCGGTGCCCGCAGGGTGCAGCCGAAGAGCATGGAGAGCCCGCCGGCGACCGCCGAGCCGGCCACCAGCGCCGGGATGACCCGCACGGGGTCCTTGGCCGCGAAGGGGATGGCGCCCTCGGTGATGAAGGCCAGCCCCAGCACGGCCGAGGCCTTGCCGGCATCCCGCTCCTCCTGGCTGAAGCGCCCGCGGGCGATGAGGGTCGCCACCGCGATGCCGAGCGGCGGCGTCATCCCGGCGGCCATGATCGCGGCCATGGGCGCGAAGGTCTCGGCGCCGAGCAGGCCGACACCGAAGGCATAGGCGGCCTTGTTGACCGGCCCGCCCATGTCGACGGCCATCATCGCGCCCAGCAGCAGGCCCAGCAGGACGGCGTTGGAGGTCCCCATCCCCTGGAGGAACTGCGTGAGCCAGGCCAGGGCGGCGGCGATCGGCGTGCCGAGCACGTAGATCATCAGCAGGCCGGTCGCCAGCGAGGCCAGCAGCGGGATGACCAGGACCGGCTTCAGGCCTTCGAGGCTCTCCGGGAAGGGCAGCCTGTCCCGCAGGAAGCGGGCGATATAGCCGGCCAGGAAGCCCGCGACGATGCCACCCAGGAAGCCCGCGCCCACCGCATTGGCCAGCGCGCCGCCGACGAAGCCCGGCGCCAGGCCCGGCCGGTCCGCGATGGAGAAGGCGATGAAGGCCGCCAGCACCGGCACCATCAGCGCCAGGGCCGATTGCGCGCCGATCTGGAACAGCGCCGCCGGCAGGCTGCCCGGCTCCTTGAAGGCCTCGATGCCGAAGGCGAAGGACAGGGCGATGCAGAGACCGCCCGCCGTGACCAGCGGGATCATGTAGGATACGCCGGTCATCAGGTGCTTGTAGACGCCGGGGGCCTGGGCCTTGCGCGGCGTCGGCGCCGCCTCGCCCCGCGCGGCACCGCCCATCGGTTCCGCCGCCAGGGCGCGGTTGATCAGCCCCTGCCCGTCCTTCAGCGCGTCGCCCGTCCCCGCGATGACGATGCGCTTGCCCGCGAAGCGCGCCGTGTCCACGCCCGTATCGGCCGCGATGACCACCGCATCGGCCTCGGCGATCTCGCTGTCCGTCAGGGTGTTCTTCGCGCCGACCGAGCCCTGCGTCTCCACCCGCATCTCGTAGCCCAGGGCCTTGGCCGCCTTCTCGAGCGCGGCGGCGGCCATGAAGGTATGGGCGATGCCGGTCGGGCAGGCCGTGATGCCAACAAGGCGGCGGGACCCCACCGGGCCGGCGGCGGCCGCGGCGGGCACCGCCGGCGTCGCTTCCGCCGGGGCTGGCACCGCGGGGCGGGGCAGGCGCGCCAGCGCCGCAGCGGAGCGGAGGGAGGCCTCCGGATGTCGGATCGCCTCGACGATGGTGGTGGCGATCAGCGGCCGGCCGGCATGCCGGGCCGCATCCGCCGTGGCATCGCCGACCAGCAGCACGGCGGCCGCCTCGGCGTCGCGCGCCGGTGCGTCCGGCAGATCGAGGGTCAGCAGCAGGCCGGCCCGCTCCGCCGCCTCGCGCAGCGCCTCGGCGGCCATGGCGAGGTGGGGCGCACTGGCGGAATGACGAAGGACGGCCAGCAGCCGCAGGGGTGTGGCCTGGACGGAATCATGAGGCATGCGTGCTGTCCGGAAAGAAGGAGGCAACGGAGGATCGCGACACGGTCAGAGCACCTCCACCTGCGTGGCCCTGGCGAGCCGCTCGATCTCCGCCGGATCGGCGGAGGCGTCCGGGGGGCGGGAGACGGCGGCGGCGGCACATCCGGTCGCCAGCCGGGCCAGCGCCTCGGCGTCCAGCCCGCGCCGCAGGCCCGCCGTCAGGCCGGCGACCATGGCGTCGCCGGCCCCCACCGTGGTGGTCAGCGTCACCTTGGGCGGCCGGGCCCAGAGGCGGAGATTGGGCAGCACGAAGAGCGCGCCCTCGCCCCCGGCCGAGACGACGACATGGCTCACACCTCTCGCCTGCAGTTCAAGCGCGCCGGTGAGCAGCGCGTCCCGGTCCGGCAGGGGACGCCCCAGGAGCGCCGACAACTCGTCCCGGTTGGGCTTGACCAGACAGGGCCGCTCCGGCAGGGCCGCCTCGAAGGCCGGCCCGCTGCTGTCCAGCACCACCCGGGCACCGCCGGCGACCAGATGGCGCGTCACCCGCGCCAGCGCCTCCGCGGAGAGGCCGGGCGGCAGGCTGCCCGACAGCACGGCCAGGGAGGGAGGCGGCGACAGGCGGGTCAGCAGGGCGTCCAGGTCCCGTTCCGAGACCCGGGGACCGGGCGGGTTGATGTCCGTCACTTCCCCCCGTTCCGTCTCCACCACCTTCACGTTGATCCGGCAGCGGCCCGCCACCGGCTGGAAGGCGGGCGTGACGCCCCGTGGCGACAGGAAGGCCTCGAAGGCAGGGCTGTCCGCCTCCCCCAGCAGCCCCGTGGCGAGGGAGGCCTCGCCCAGCAGCGCCAGCATGACGGAGACATTGACCCCCTTCCCCGCCGGCCGCAGCTCGGCGGCGCCAGCCCTGTTGACGGTGCCCACCTCCAGGCGCGGCAGCGGTATGGTGAGATCCAGCGCCGGATTGAGAGTGATGGTGGCGATGTCAGCCGGCATGACCCAGCTCCTGCAGGCCCGGCAGGGCCCGCACCTCGGCGGCGCTGCCGCAGGCCAGCGCGGCGCGCGCCACCGCCTCGGCCTGATCCATGGTCAGGGCGCGGATCTGCGCCTTCAGGGCGGCGACATTGGGGATCGAGACCGACAGTTCGTCGACGCCGAGGCCGAGCAGGATGGGTGCCGCCATCGGGTCCGCCGCCATGTTGCCGCAGACCCCGACCCAGCGGCCACGGGCGTGCGCCGCCCGGACCGTCATGTCGATCAGCCGCAGCACGGCCGGGTCCAGCGCGTCGGAACGCTTGCCGAGGGTGGGGTGCAGACGGTCGACCGCCAGGGTGTACTGCGTCAGGTCATTGGTACCGATGGAGAAGAAATCCGCCTCGCGCGCCAGCTGGTCGGCCATCACCGCGGCCGAAGGCACCTCGACCATGATGCCGATCTCGACCGGGGGAGCGCCAAGCCCGGCACGCTCCGCCTCGATGGCGCGGCGCGCGGCGCGCAGATCCTCGAGCCCATCGACCATGGGCAGCATGATGCGCAGATCGCCATATTGCGCCGCTCGCAGCGCCGCGCGGATCTGGCTGCGGAACAGGTCTGGCTCGGCCAGTGACAGCCGCAGGCCGCGCAGGCCCAGGAAGGGATTGGCCTCGGCCGGGTGGTGCACGAAGCGCAGCGGCTTGTCGCCGCCGGCATCCAGGGTCCGAAGCACGACCGGCAGGCCGCCGAAGCCCTCCGCCAGCCGGCGGTAGATATCGAACTGCTCCTCCTCGCCCGGCGGCTCCGACCGGTCGTCGAAGAGGAACTCGCTGCGGACCAGGCCGCTGCCCTCGGCGCCGGCCGCGACGGCCTCGGCCGCCTCCTCAGGGCGCCGCACATTGGCTGCCACCTCGATCCGGCGGCCATCCCGCGTCACCGCGGGGCGGAAGGCCGCCTGCCGGGCAGCGGCGGCCCGGTCGCGGCCGCGCGCCATGGCGGCCTCGGCCCGGGCCAGCGCCGCCGCGTCGGGATCGGGGTGCAGCCGGCCGCGGTCGCCATCCAGCACCACCGGCGTCCCATCGGCGAGATCCAGCACGCCGGCCCCCGCGGCGACGACCGCCGGAATGCCCAGCGCCCGCGCCAGGATGGCGGTGTGCGCCGTGGGCCCTCCCGCCGCCGTCACCAGCCCGACCACACGGGCGGGGTCCAGATTGGCGGTCTCGGACGGCGTCAGGTCCTCGGCCACCACCACGGCCTTCTCAGGCAGGGTCGCCACCACCTCCTGTCCGCCCACCAGATGGCGCAGCACGCGGCGCGAGACATCCTTCAGGTCGACCGCGCGCGCGGCGAGAAGCTCATCCCCGAGGCCGGCCAGCGCCGTGGCCCGCGCCTCCGTCGCGCCCTGCCAGGCGGCGGGGGCCGAGGCGCCCTTGCCGATGGCGGCCCGCGCCTCGGCCAGGATCTCCGGATCCTCGAGGAACTCCTCATGCGCGGCGAAGATGGCCGCGTGCTTGTCGCCGATCCGGCTGCTCATCTCGGTCGCCATCGACTTCAGCTCGGCACGGGAGGCTTCCAGCGCCGCCTCCAGCGCCGCCTCCTCGGCCACGGCATCGCTGGCCGTCGTGGCGAAGCCCGCCGATTCCGAGCGGAAGCGGTACAGCACGCCGATGGCGATGCCAGGGCTGGCGGGCAGGCCGGCGATCGCGCCTGCCTCCAGGGGCTCCGCGGATACCTGAGGCGCCCTGTCGATATCCGGCGGCGCGGGCGCGGTGGTCTCGGCATCCCCCAGCTGATCGGCGAAGCCCCGCGTCAGCGCCTTCAGTGCCTCCTCCGCATCCGGCCCCGCCACCGAAAGCGTCAGGGCCGCGCCGGGACCGGCGCCCAGCTGCAGGATCGCGATCATGCTCTTCGCGTCGGCGCTGCGCTCGCCGTGCCGCAGCCGGATGTCCGAGCGGAATCCCTTGGCAAGCTGCGCCAGGACCTTGGCGGGGCGCGCATGCATGCCGGCCGCGGCGGGCGCCTGGACGGCGGCCGTCAGGCCCTGTCCGTCGCCCTCCGACGCGGCGGCCACCGCCGGCAGCGGCGCCTCGGGGTCGAGGGCGGCCAGGATCTCCGCCGGATCCGTGGTCAGCGCCAGGCGGGAGGCTAGTTCCGGCTCGCCCAGGACGTCCGTCAACCGGCGCAGCACCGCGATATGCTCATCGCCCTGCGCCGCGATGGCGACGACGAGGCGCGCCACATCCTCGCCGTTCCAGCGCACGCCGCCGGGAACCTGAAGCACCGCGATGCCCGTGCTGGAGATCAGGCCGCGATCGGCCCGCTGCCCATGGGGAATGGCGATACCATTGCCGAGGAAGGTGTCCGCTTCCTCCTCGCGCCGCATCATGCTGTCTGAATAGGCGGGTTTTATGGAACCCGTCTCGACCAGAAGTTGCGCGGCCTGTCGGATGGCGTCCTCCTTGCCGGAAGGATGGGCTGCCAGTCGAATGCGGTCGGCGGAGAGTATCACGAGCCTGCGTTCCTGTCCTTCAGCGGGACACAAAGCGACGGCCCGCCGAAGCGAGCCGTCCCATGCCGAGAGCAGGACATATCATGCCGACCCGGCGGGGCTGCCAAGCGCCCCCGAGCCGAATTCTGCGTGTGCTCAGAACGGAATATCGTCGTCCAGATCGCTGCCGCCGCCCTTGGGCGTGTCCCACCCGCCCCGCTGCGGGCGGGGCGACGCCGCACCGCCGGAACGCTCGCCGCCCGACCGGCCGCCGAAGCCGCCCGACCGCTCCCCGCCCTCGGACGGGGCACCGCCCTCGCCGCCACCGCGACCGTCCAGCAGGGTCAGCTCACCGCCGAAGTTGCGCAGCACGACCTCGGTCGAATAGCGGTCCTGGCCGCCCTGGTCCTGCCACTTCCGGGTTTCGAGCTTGCCCTCGATATAGACCTTGCTGCCTTTGCGCAGATACTTCTCGGCGACCTCGCCGATGCGCTCGTTGAAGATCGCCACCGAGTGCCATTCGGTGCGCTCCTGGCGGTTCCCCTCGCGGTCCTTATATGTGTCCGTGGTGGCGAGGCGCAGATTCACCACGCGCCCGCCGTTCTGGAAGTTCCGCACCTCCGGGTCCCTACCGAGATTGCCGATCAGGATCACCTTGTTGACGCTGCCGGCCATGCTGCCCGGTCCTTCATACGCTGCGGCCCCGCCGGCCGGCCGGACCTCCATCCTGGAGGCCAGGCCATGGCCCGGAAGCCCGGTTTCACGACTCTGCGCGCCGCCCTGGGGCGCGCCCCAGGGCAACCCACCCCGGGGCAACCTAACGGGCGAGCCTGTCCGCCGCCACCCGCCGCATCACACTTGTCTGCGGTGACGGAATGCCTCTTTCCGCCGCACCGTGATGCTGGCACAACCCGAACGTGAACACAATGCGAACGCTTGTGCGCAGGAGCCTGAGTTGAAAAAGCTGTCGAACCTGCCCGCCGCCCGGCGGAACCCCGCCCAGGCCGCCGGGCAGCACGACGAGATCCGGATCCGGGGCGCACGCCAGCACAATCTGAAGGATGTCGATCTTGATATCCCCAAGCACACGCTGACGGTCATCACCGGCCTCTCCGGCTCCGGCAAATCCTCCCTCGCCTTCGATACCATCTACGCGGAGGGGCAGAGGCGCTATGTCGAGAGCCTCTCGGCCTATGCCCGCCAGTTCCTGCAACTGATGCAGAAGCCCGACGTGGATTCGATCGAGGGCCTCTCCCCCGCCATCTCGATCGAGCAGAAGACCACCAGCCACAATCCGCGCTCGACCGTCGGCACGGTCACCGAGATCCATGACTACATGCGCCTGCTCTGGGCCAGGGCGGGCATTCCCTACTCCCCGGCCACCGGCCTGCCCATCGAGGCACAGACGGTCAGCCAGATGGTGGACCGCGTCCTCGCCATGCCGGAGGGAACCCGCCTCCTGCTGCTGGCTCCCGTGGTGCGCGGCAAGAAGGGAGAGTTCCGGAAGGAGCTGGCCGAGTATCAGCGGCGCGGTTTCGAGCGGGTGAAGATCAACGGCACCCTGATGCGGATCGAGGACGCGCCCTCGCTCGACAAGCGCCGGAAGCATGACATCGAGGTCGTGGTGGACCGCGTGGTCGTCGGCAATGACGGCCTGGCGCAGCGTCTGGCGGATTCCTTCGAGACGGCACTGGGCCTGGCCGATGGCGTCGCCTATGCGGAGAATGCCGATGGCGGCGAGCGCACGGTGTTCAGCAGCCGCTACGCCTGCCCCGTCTCCGGCTTCACCCTGGAGGAGATCGAGCCGCGCCTCTTCTCCTTCAACTCGCCGCAGGGCGCCTGCCCGGTCTGTGACGGCCTCGGCACCGAGAGCTTCTTCGACCCCGCCCTCGTCGTGCCCGATGACACGCGCAGCCTGGCCGATGGCGCGGTGGCCGCCTGGGCCGGCAACAGCGCGCCCTACTACGACCAGACCCTGGACAGCCTGGCGCGGCACCTGAAGGTCAGGATGTCGGTTCCCTGGGGGGAGCTTCCGGAGCAGGCGCGGAACGCCATCCTGCAGGGCACCGGCAACGAGGCGGTGACGCTGCGCTACAAGGACGGGCTGCGCGCCTACGAGGTGAAGAAGCCCTTCGAGGGCGTCCTGCCCAATCTCGCCCGCCGCCTGCGCGAGACGGACAATCCCTGGGTCCGGGAGGATCTGTCCCGCTATCAGGCCGAGCAGCCCTGCCATGCCTGCCAGGGTGCCCGGCTGAAGCCCGAGGCGCTGTCGGTCAAGGTGGCCGGGCTGCATATCGCCCAGGCCAGCGAGTTGTCGATCCGCAAGGCCCTGCCCTGGTTCGAGGGGGTGGAGGCGACGCTGACACCGCAGCGGGCCGAGATCGCCCGCCGCATTCTCAAGGAGATCATCGAGCGCTTGCGCTTCCTGCTGGATGTCGGGCTGGACTACCTCTCCCTCGCCCGCGCCTCCGCCACCCTCTCCGGCGGCGAGAGCCAGCGCATCCGCCTCGCCAGCCAGATCGGCTCGGGCCTGACCGGCGTGCTCTATGTGCTGGACGAGCCTTCCATCGGCCTGCACCAGCGCGACAACGAGCGGCTGCTCGGCACGCTTCGCCGGCTGCGCGACCTCGGCAACACCGTGCTCGTGGTCGAGCATGACGAGGATGCCATCCGCACCGCCGACCACCTCATCGACATCGGCCCCGCCGCCGGCGCCGGCGGCGGCCGCGTCATCGCCCAGGGCACGCCGGAGGAGGTGGCCGCCAACCGCGACAGCATCACCGGCGACTACCTCTCGGGCCGCCGCACCATTGCCGTGCCGGAGAAGCGCCGCGCGCCGGACGAGAAGCGGATGCTTCGTGTCGTCGGCGCCACCGGCAACAACCTGCGCGGCCTGACCGCCGGCCTGCCGCTCGGCACCTTCACCTGCGTGACGGGTGTCTCCGGCGGCGGCAAGTCCACCTTCGTCATCGAGACGCTCTACAAGGCGGTCGCCCGCCGGCTGATGGGCGCGGGCACCGTACCGGCGCCGCACGAGCGGATCGAGGGGCTGGAGCATCTCGACAAGATCATCGACATCGACCAGTCGCCGATCGGCCGCACCCCGCGCTCCAACCCGGCCACCTATACGGGCCTCTTCGCGCCGATCCGCGACTGGTTCGCGGAACTGCCCGACAGCCGGGCGCGCGGCTACAAGCCGGGCCGCTTCAGCTTCAACGTCAAGGGCGGCCGCTGCGAGGCCTGCCAGGGCGATGGCGTGCTGAAGATCGAGATGCACTTCCTTCCGGATGTCTACGTCACCTGCGACACCTGCAAAGGCAAGCGCTACAACCGCGAGACGCTGGAGGTGAAGTTCCGCGGCAAGTCCATCGCGGACGTGCTGGAGATGACGGTGGACGAGGCGCTGGAGTTCTTCTCGGCCGTCCCCGCCATCCGCGAGAAGCTGCGCGTGCTGCGCGAGGTCGGCCTGGGCTATATCCATCTCGGCCAGCAGGCGACGACCCTCTCCGGCGGCGAGGCGCAGCGCATCAAGCTGTCCAAGGAACTCTCCCGCCGCGCCACCGGCCGCACCCTCTACATCCTCGACGAGCCCACCACGGGCCTCCATTTCGAGGATGTCCGCAAGCTGCTGGAGGTGCTCCACCAGTTGGTGGACCAGGGCAACACGGTGGTGGTGATCGAACACAATCTGGAGGTCATCAAGACCGCGGACTGGATTCTCGACCTGGGTCCGGAAGGCGGCGATGGCGGCGGCCAGATCGTTGCCGAGGGCACGCCGGAGGAGGTGGCGGCCATTGCCGCCAGCCATACCGGCCGCTTCCTCGCGCCGCTGTTGCCAGCGCGGCCCTCCAGGCGGCGCAAGCGGGCCTGACGGTAAAGGGCGGTCCCACCGAACCGCCCTTTACCGATCAGCGCAGGCTGAAGACGATCGGCACCGTCATCGGCTGCGGCGCCGTGCCCATCTCCGGCGGGAAGGGCGGCAGCCGCACCCGCTGGATCAGCTCGGCGACCTCCTGGTCCAGATCCGCGTCGCCGCTGCTGCCGGTGATGCGCCAAGCGATCACGCTGCCATCCGGCGCCATGGTGAAGGTCAACATCACCCGCCCCTCGATCCGCCGCAGGCGCGCCCGGTTCGGATAGCGCTTGGCGCGGTTGAGGGCGCCGACGATCCTGTCCGTATAGCTCGCCGGCGGTCCGGCGGCCCGGCGCGCCGTGCTGGCCGGCGCGCCACCCGATTGCGGGGCGGCCGTCACCGGCGCCGGCGGGGCCTCGGTGCGCTGCGGTGCCGTCGGCTGCGGCGCGACCGGCCTCTCGCGCGGCGGAGTTGGCCGGGGGACCGGCCGCGGCGGCGGTGCGGGCTGGGGCGGCGGCGGGGGTTGCGGGGGTGGCGGCGGTGGGACCTCGGTCTCCAGGATCGGCGCGGTCTCCGGCTCCGGCGGCTGCACGATGTCCGGCGGCGTGGCCTCCACCACCTCCGGCTCCGCCACCGGTTCCGGCGGCGGCGGCTCGGCCACCGCCATCTCGGGCGCGACCACGCTCTCGACCGGGGGCGGTTCGACCGCCTGGGCCGTGGCCTCGGCGGCCACCATCTCGGTCGGCTCCGTGACCTCGGCCGGCGTGTCCGTGGCACTTTCCGGTATGGCCGGGGCCGCGATCATCTCCAGCGGCACGACCGCCGGAGGCGGTTCATGCTTCGGCAGGCCGAACATCAGGAAGGCCACGGCGCCGCCGTGCAGAAGGGCCGAGGCGCCCCAACCCAGCGCCCGGGGCCCGCTCAACGTCATCGTCGTCATGGCACTCTTCCGTCAGCGCGCCTGGACGACGCCGGCCCCGGCCTCCGCCTCGGCGATCAGCGAGACGCGGGTGATGCCCGACTGGGTGATGCGGCCCATCACATGGAGGACCTCGCCATAGGGCACGGAACGATCCCCCCGGACATAGACGGGCGCCTCCGGATCCTCCTCATGCAAGCCGCGCAGCCGCGTGACCAGCTCCGCCAGCGGCACCTCCTCCTGGCGGATGAAGGTCTTGCCATCGGCCGCCACCGTCAGCACCACCGGCGGCCGCTGCGCCGCGGCGCGGGGCGCGGCGGTCTTCGGCAGCTCCACAGGGACGCCGACGACCATCATCGGGGCCGCGACCATGAAGACGATGAGCAGCACGAGCATGACATCGACAAGCGGCGTCACGTTCATGTCCGCCATGGGCAGGCTGTCCCCGTCCTCGGAGCTCTGGCTGGGTCCGGCGAAGGCCATGCGGCTTACTCCGCGGCCGCGTGCGCGCGGACCGAGCCGCCCGTCGTCGCCGGCCGGCGGGACAGGTTGGCGGCGAAATCCGCGATCGCGGACTGCCCCTCATGACGCAGGCGGTTCAGGCGCACCAGCAGGCGGTTGTAGGCCATGACCGCCGGGATCGCCGCGACCAGGCCGATCGCGGTCGCGAAAAGCGCCTCGGCGATGCCCGGTGCGACGACGGCGAGGCTGGTGTCATTGCTCTGCGCAATGCCGGCGAAGCTGTTCATGATGCCCCAGACCGTGCCGAACAGGCCGATGAAGGGCGCCACGGCACCTGTCGTGGCCAGGAAGGGCAGGCCGGGCTCGGCATTCCGCAGGGCGCCGCCGAGGGCGTGGCGCATGGCATGCTCCATGCGATGGCGGTACTCGAAGCGGCTCTCGCCCTGCTCCCGGCCATCGCGCCACTCGCGCGTCCCCGCCCGGATGACGGAGGCGGCCAGGCCTTCGCCCTGCACGGCCGGCACCGGAGCCTGCGGCGCCGCCATCTCGGCCAGCCGCCGGATCTCGCCGCGCAGCCGCCGCATCACCAGGGACTTCTCCACGATGATCGCCCAGCAGACCACCGAAGCCAGGGCCAAGCCGATCATGACCGCCTTGACGACCCAATCGGCCTGCAGGAACAGCCCCAGCAGGGACATGTCCGGGACGTGAAGCGCCGGGAGGGCCTCGGGCAAGGGGGCGGCAGCGGCGGAGGGATCGGTCGGGTTCATTGCGGCCTACTCACTTCTCGAAGGTAACGCCATCGACGCGCGAGGCGAGAGACAGTCGCGGCAGGCAGGCGGCGCGGGTCTCGGTGGTGGGGCCACAAGCCATCAGGTCGTTCAGCAGCAGGGAGCCGACGCTGTCACAGGCCTGGCCGGAAAGGTCGAAGATGCGGGCCATGGTCTTCTCGGCCGGCAGCGGACCGACATCCAGCGCCAGGCGCCGGGCGATCACGCCATCCTTGCCGAAGACCAGCAGGTCCAGCCGCAGGGGGTCGATGGCCTCCGGCGCGCTGTTGCGCAGCACCAGCCAGACCCGGCATCCCTCGGACCGCGCCTCAAGCCTGTTGAGCTCGAGCCCGATGGGCGACGCCTTCGCCGGTGCCGTCTCCTGGGCGCTCAAGGTCAGCGGCATCATGACACCGAGTGTCAGGAGGAGAGCGGACGCGATCCGGCGCAGCGACATGCGGATGATGACCCCTTCGCAGTTGCGATGGCTTATGCCGACATTGAGAGGCGCTTGCAATGCGAACGACTCTCACTTTAGCAGGCGTCACCCATCCTATTGCAACATGTCGGCCACGCTCCGCCCCGCGCAGCACACAACAAAAGGCCGCCTCTCCCATGAGGAGAAGGCAGCCTGGAATGCATAGGCATCGTTGGAGGGCTGGAGGCGTCTGGTGCCGACGCCCGGGATTGAACCGGGGACCTACTGATTACGAATCAGTTGCTCTACCGCTGAGCTACGTCGGCCGCGGCGGCTATCTAGCCTCTGCCGCCACCCAGGGCAACTCCATCCCGGCGTCCTGACACGCTTTTTGCCCGGCCGGACCGCCAGACCCTGGCGAGCCTGGCGAGCCTGGCGAGGGTGCAGCTCTCACAGGCACGGATCAGTGCACCAGGACCGGCAACATCTCATGCTGAAGGATCGCCGCCGTGGCGAGGCTGGTATCCGGGGCCGCGCCGATCTGCGTGCCGTCCGCGGCATGGATGGCGACGGCCGGGGTGCCGTTCAGCAGGATGGGACGGATATAGGCGATATCCTCCGCGCCGAAGCGCGCCCATTCCGCGGGGGCAAGATGCCGGAGCACGTCCGCCGCGGCATAGGGCCGAATGTGTCCTTCCTTATTCATGGCAGGAATCTCCTTTCGCCGTCCCTGAAGGGGCCCGGCCTGCGTCCGGTTCGAACCGGACGCGGATTGCGTATCATGTCAGTCTGCGGGAACAACGCGCCGGCGGGGCAAGGGAAGCGACCCTATTCGTCCCGGCTCTTCACAATACCGGAGCGATCGCGCCGCCGTTAAACCTCAACCAGCGGTATCGGCGCTTTTATCGATCGCCCCGTTCACCACCGCCCTTCCCCCCTGCGCGCCGCGCGTGCCGATATGGATCGACTTCACGCGGACCTCGGGCTGCGGCCTCTGGAGGTCGATGTGCAACAGGCCATTGTCCAGCCACGCACCTTCCACCTCGATGCCCTCGGCCAGGACGAAGGCCCGCTGGAACTGCCGGGCGGCAATGCCACGATGCAGGAAGACACGGCCTTCCGCCTCGTCGCGCTGCTTGCCTCGGACCACCAGCTGGTTGTCCTCCTGCGTGATGTGCAGGTCGTCCATGCTGAAGCCGGCGACGGCCAGGGAGATCCGCAGGCGGTTGTCGCCGGTCTGCTCGATATTATAGGGCGGATAGCCATCGGCGTTCTTCGCCACGCGATCGAGCATCTGTTCCAGATGATCGAAGCCCAGAAACAGTGGCGAGCCGAACAACGACGAGCGAGACATGGCGGAAAACCCCTCAAGCTGAGCGAGCATTCGCCGGAACCCGAAGCATCCCGGCTTCTGCCGATAATTTGGGCAAAGCGGGGCCATATGCAAGGGGCAATGGTTGAACACCGGACCGGCCCCCGCTACAGCAGCCTCCCCATGCCCGAAACCGATCTCCTGCCGATCCTGCTGGTTCCCGACACCAGGCTGAGGACCAAGTGCCGCGCCGTCGGCCCCCAGGATGCCGATGCCGTGCGCGCCCTGGCGCCCCGCATGCTGGCGACGATGTACAAGGCCCCCGGCATCGGCCTCGCCGCGCCGCAGGTCGGAGATCTCCTGCGCCTCGTCGTCATTGACCTTCAACCGGATGAGAAACCGGACCCGATGGTGCTGGTCAATCCGGAGATCGTCGCCGCCAGTGAGGAACTGGCGACGCGGGAGGAGGGCTGCCTCTCGCTCCCGGGCCAGTATGCCGACGTCACCCGGCCCGCCAAGGTCAAGCTGCGCTGGCTGGATCTGGAGGGCGGCAAGCGGGAGATCACCGCGGACGGGCTGCTCGCCACCTGCATCCAGCATGAGCTGGACCATCTCGATGGCGTCCTCTTCGTCGATCACCTCTCGGCGCTGAAGCGCAACATGATGCTGCGCAAGCTGGCGAAGGAGCTGAAGGCCAGGGCGCGCGACGCATGAGGCCGCTCCGCCTGGCCTTCATGGGCAGCCCGGACTTCGCGGTGCCGGCCCTGCGCGCCCTGCATGCCGCGGGCCATGAGATCCTCGCCGTCTATACCCAGCCGCCCCGGCCGGCCGGGCGCGGCCAGCGCGAGCTGCCCTGCCCGGTCCATCGGGAGGCCCTGCGGCTTGGCCTTTCCGTGCGGCACCCCTCCCGGCTGCGGCACGCCACGGAGGAGCACGAGGCCTTCGCCGCCCTGGCGCTGGATGCCGCGGTCGTCGCCGCCTATGGGCTGATCCTGCCGAAACCCATGCTGGATGCGCCGGCGCGCGGCTGCCTCAACATCCATGCCTCGCTGCTGCCGCGCTGGCGTGGCGCGAGCCCCATCCAGTCCGCCATCCTGGCCGGCGACGCCGAGAGCGGCGTGACCATCATGCGCATGGAGGAGGGCCTCGACACGGGGCCGATGCTTCTCGAGGGTCGGCTTCCCCTCGGTCCGGACATCACCACGCCCGCCCTGCACGACGCCCTGGCGGAGATGGGCGCCCGCCTCATCCTGCAGGCCCTTGCCGAGAATCCCCCTCCCCGTCCGCAGCCCGAGGAAGGCGTCACCTACGCGCCCAAGCTCGGCAAGCAGGATGGCCGCCTGTCCTGGGAAGGCGAGGCGACCGCCTTGGAACGCCGCGTCCGCGCCCTCAATCCCTGGCCCGGCACCTTCTTCCAGCATGAGGGCCAGCCGATCCGGGTGCTGGAAGCCAGAGCCGAACCTCTGGGAAGCGCGCCCCCCCCGGGCACTGTGCTTGACGAGGCGCCGCGCATCGCCTGCGGCGAGGGTGCGCTCCGCCTGCTCCGCCTGCAGCGGCCGGGCCGTGGCGCTCTCGACGCGGAGCCGTTCCTGCGCGGTTATCCCCTCCCGCGCGGAACCGTGCTGGACTGAGCCCATGCCGCGCTATGCCTTGCTGGTCGAGTATGACGGCACGCCCTTCGTGGGCTGGCAGCGGCAGGCCAGTGGCCTCTCGGTGCAGCAGGTGCTGGAGGAGGCCGCCGCCCCGCTCAATGCTGGCCGGCCCGCCGCCACCATGGCCTCGGGGCGGACCGATGCGGGCGTCCATGCCGAGGGGCAGGTGGTGCAGATCGACGTCGCCCTGGAGCTGCACCCCGACCGGCTCCGGGACGCGCTGAACTTCCACAGCCGCCCGCATCCGGTCTCCGTCCTGGCCGCCGCCCTGGCGCCGCCGGACTGGTCGGCGCGGTTCTCCTGCATCGGACGGGGCTACCGCTACCGCATCCTCAACCGCCGCGCCCGGCCGGCGCTCATGGCCGGGCGCGTCTGGCACGTTCAGGCACCGCTCGATGCCGAAGCCATGCACGCGGCGGCGCAGGGGTTGCTCGGGCGGCATGATTTCTCGGCCTTCCGCGCCGCCGCCTGCCAGGCGAAGGATGCTATGCGCACGCTGGACCGGCTGGAGGTGCGGCAGCAGGGCGAGGAGATCCATGTCCTGACCGAGGCCCGCAGCTTCCTGCATCATCAGGTGCGCAACATGGTCGGCACGCTGGCCCAGGTCGGGCTGGGTCGCCGCCCCCTCTCCTGGCCCCGCGAACTGCTCGATGGGCGCGACCGCCGCAAGGCCGGGCAGAATGCCCCCGCCGAGGGGCTGACCTTCCTCTTCGCCCGCTACCCCCAGCCGCTCCGTTGGCAGGATTGACGGGCGGTCCGCTCAGGCCTCACGCCGCAACAGATCGAGCCGGTACTCCGGATACCGGTCCTGCCGCACCGGCTGGAGCACGCCGGCGGCATGCTGGATGAAGGCTTCCACCGCCGCGTCGCCGGAGAGCGGATAATCGGTGTTGCCGATCCAGTGGACCAGGAGGACATCGCCCCCCGGCATCAGATCCCGCCGGACCAGCGACGCCACCTGGGCGAGGTCGCGCTCATCCCAGTAGTACACCACCTCGGAGAGCAGGATCAGGTCGTAGCGGCCGTTCGGCCATTGCCCTGGCACCTCGCGCCGCTGGATCGACAGGCTGGGCACCAGACCGCAATGCCGTCGCGCCGCCGCCACCGCCCGCGCCGAACTGTCCACGGCGGTCAGCCTGCGGCAATGCGGCACCAGCATCCCGGTCAGTACGCCGATCGAGCAGCCGACCTCGAGCCCGTGCTCATAAGGCTCCTCGCGCAGGGCCTCGAGAGTCGTGGCGTATTTCGCGGCCTCATAGTCGCTGGTGAGGAACTTCCACGGATCGGGGTCGGCGGCGTAGAGCGCCTCGAAGTACGCGGCGGAGAGGGAGGTCATCGGGCGTCCGGTCACGTCAGGTCCCCTTCCTGGAGGAGAAACAGCTCGAAATCCCGCATGCAGCGATCCAGAAGCGCGGCATCCACCTGGAATCCGCCCGCTGCGAGCGAAGCGACCTGCCCGAACTGCGAACGGTGACAGGCCAGCGCGCGCGCCTTGGCCGCAAGGTGGCGCCGGACATCCAGGCGTCGGGCCTGCGGCGCCGGGCCCGGCAGGGCGTGATCCGGCGGCAGGGTATGACCCCAGACGGAGTACTGCACGAGGCGGCAGGGCGGCGCTCCCGGCGGCCTTGCCGTCAGGGCCGCCCGGGCCATGGCCCAGGCCGCGTGGTGATCGCAATGCGGATCATGCTCCCAGGTGGTCAACAGGGCGCCGGCAGAGGTGGATCGGAGCGCATCGCGGACGGCACCGACCGCGACGTCGAACGCCGCGCCGGCCTCCGGCACGGCGGCGTCGGGGAGGCCGAGGAACACCGCATCCGACGCCGGTACGCCGAGGCAGGCCAGCGCCTCGAGGGCTTCGGCCTGGCGGATCCGGGACAGCGCCGCCCGATCCTCCGCCCCCTCCGTGGGATGGGAGGCGCCCCCGTCACTGATGAAGATCACCCGCAGACCGCGACCGGCGGCTGCGGCTTCGGCCAGGAGACCGCCGCATCCGAGGCTCTCGTCATCCGGATGCGGGGCCAGGACGACCACCCCGCCCTCCCCGACGATGTCCGGAAGACCTGCGAACGGCGCGGCGTCGGCCTGCTCGAGAAAGGCCGTGGCGGTGAGCTTCACGGCCATCCGGCCTGCTCCGCAGCGAAGGCCAGGGCGGCGGCGTTGTCGAGGGCCCGGTCCGGACCGGGCTGCCGGAGATAGGTGGCGAGATCGCGCGCCACCCGTTCCACCGGGCTCGGGCGCAGGAAGGCCTGCAGGCCGATGGACCGCTGAACGCGTTCGAGCACATCCAGCGCCGCTCGTTCCACCGCGTGGCGCGACAGCTGCACATAGGCCAGCACCGTCTCCTCCTCGGCCGAGCCATAGACCAGCGCGGCCTTCCTCACCCATAGCCGCGCCGTCTCCGCAGCCACCATGCATTCTCCCAGGCGGCGGCGCTGGTGCGGGTCGCCGTCGCGATCCAGACGGCGGAGATGGTGCCGCATCAGCTGCACCAGTTCCTCCACGCCGCCGCACTGGACCGCCAGGAAGCGCCACGCTCCGCCGGTGAAGTAGGGCTCCTTCTGATAGCAGCCGGGTGGGCCGATCCGGTCGGCCTCCCGCGTCATCATGCCGGTGAAGTCCACCGAGCCCGTGGCGGAGACCTGCATCCCCGACGCTGTCCAGCTGCGGACCTCGCTCCGCTCTCCCGGCCGCAGACGGGGCGCGATCAGCCGGACCCCCTCCTCCGTCGTCGCGGTGACCAGCGGACGCAGGAGCCGCCCGGCGCCGGAGGCCAGGATTTTGCGCCCCTCCAGGCGCCCTTCCGCCGTCATGCGCAAGGGCCGGGAGGGATCATCGGTCGCCCAGACACCGAAGAGGCATCCCTCGCGCACATCGGCCGCCGCCCGCCGCATCTGCTCCCCGTCACCAAAACGATGGATCAGATCCAGGGCGTTGACGTGGCCTTCGAAAAGCCTTCCCATCGGCAGGCTTCCGCGCCCGATCGTCATCAGGACCTCGGCCAGCAGGCTGTTCCTCTGCGGCACCAGGCCAAGGTCGAGCCCGCCCTCCAGGGCAGGCAGCGCCGCGACCAGAAGGCCGTTCCGCTGCAGGATGTCGATGAGGGGTCGCGGATCGGCCCCGGGATGATCCAAAGCTTCTCCCAGCCCCCTGGCGCTCTGCGCCGCTTCCGCGGCACAGGTGAGCAAGTCGGCGGATGGGCCGAACTGGTCCATGCTGGCCCTCTGATGCTGTCTGTCGTCAACGGCACAGCCCCCGTCTGGTTGCTCCCCGCCAAGCGACACCCGCCCGCGTGCAAACCGCGTTCAGGTCACAGGATCCGGGCCACCACGGTGATTTGACGGCCCCTCGCCGAACCGCTAGAAGCGGCCTCGCATACGCCGTGTAGCGAAAGCCCCTGCGGAGGGGTGGCCGAGTGGCCGAAGGCGGCGGTTTGCTAAACCGTTAGACGGGGATAACCCGTCTCGTGGGTTCGAATCCCATCCCCTCCGCCACTTCTCTCCCCGCACTTCATCCCCGCTGCCTGGTCTGTCGAAGGCCGCACGGTCCCGCTCGCCCCATGGCCCGGCCGCCGTGATGGCGGCCGGGCCGGGCGCGCCTCAACCCAGCTTCTTCTTCAGCAGCTCGTTGACCAGCGCCGGGTTTCCCTTGCCCTGCATGGCCTTCATGGTCTGACCGACGAAGAATCCGAAGAGCTTGTCCTTGCCGGAGCGGTATTCCTCGACCTTTCCGGCGTTGGCCGCCATGACCTGCTCGATCACCGCCTCGATGGCCCCGGTATCGGTCACCTGCTTCAGGCCCCGCTCCTCGACCAGGACGGCCGGCGGCTTGCCGGTTTCGAACATCGCCTCCAGCACCTCCTTGGCCAGCTTGCCGGACAAGGTGCCGTCCTTGATCAGGTCGAGCAGGCCGCCGAGATTCTCGGCGCTGACGGGCGAATCGCCGATACCGTAGCCGGTGCGGTTCAGCCCGGCGAAGAAATCGCCGGTGATCCAGTTGGCCGCCATCTTCGGATCACGGCCCTTCGCCACGGCTTCGTAGAAGGCCGCCGTTTCCTTCTCCAGCGTCAGGACATGGGCGTCATAGGGCGTCAGGCCGAAGTCGCCGACATAGCGGGCGCGCCGGGCGTCCGGCAGCTCCGGCAGGGCGGCCTTCAGCCTGTCCACCCAGGCCTGCTCCAGAACCAGCGGCGGCAGGTCGGGGTCGGGGAAGTAGCGGTAGTCATGCGCGTCCTCCTTGGAGCGCATCGATCGCGTCACGCCGCGCTGCGTGTCGAAGAGGCGCGTCTCCTGCACCACCTCGCCGCCATCCTCCCAGACCTCGATCTGGCGCCGCGCCTCGGCTTCCACCGCCTGCATGACGAAGCGGATGGAGTTGACGTTCTTCACCTCGCAGCGGGTGCGGAACCCCTCGCCCGGCCGGCGGACCGAGACATTGACATCGGCGCGCAGCGAGCCCTGCTCCATATTGCCGTCGCAGGTGCCGAGGTAGCGCAGGATCTGCCGCAGCTTCGTCAGATAGGCGCCCGCCTCTTCCGGGGAGCGCATGTCGGGCTCCGAGACGATCTCCATCAGCGCCACGCCGGAGCGGTTGAGGTCGATGAAGCTCTTGCTCGGATGCTGGTCATGCAGGGACTTGCCGGCATCCTGCTCCAGATGCAGGCGCGTGATGCCGATCTGCTTGGTGCTGCCATCCCCGAGCTGGATCTCGATGACGCCCTGCCCCACCACCGGATACTGGTACTGGCTGATCTGATAGCCCTGCGGCAGATCGGCATAGAAGTAGTTCTTCCGGTCGAAGCGGGACCAGAGGTTGATCTGCGCGTTCAGCCCGAGGCCGGTGCGCACCGCCTGGGCGACGCACTCGCGGTTGATCACCGGCAGCATGCCCGGGAAGCCGGCATCGATGAAGCTCACCTGACTGTTCGGCTCGGCACCGAACTCCGTGGCCGCGCCGCTGAACAGCTTGGCCTGCGAGGTCACCTGGGCATGCACCTCCAGCCCGATGACGACCTCCCAGGCGCCGCTCGCGCCCTCCAGCGTGTAGCTCATGCGCCAGCCCTCACCGCCGGGACCGCATCGAAGCCGGCGGCACGCTCCAGCGCGGCGCCGACGGCGAAGACAGTCTCCTCATCGAAGGGCCTGCCCAGCACCTGCAGCCCCAGCGGCAGGCCCTTCGCATCCAGCCCCGCCGGGACGGAGAGGCCCGGAATGCCGGCGAGATTCGCCGTCACGGTGAAGACGTCATTCAGATACATCGCCACAGGATCGTCCTGCTTGTCGTCCCGCCCGAAGGCGGCGGAGGGGGTGGCGGGGGTCAGGATGGCGTCCACCCGCTCCCAGGCCTGGTCGAAATCGCGCTTGATCAAGGTGCGGACCTGCTGCGCCTTGACGTAATAGGCGTCGTAATAGCCGGCGCTCAGCACATAGGTTCCGATCAGGATGCGGCGCTTCACCTCGTCGCCGAAGCCGGCGGCGCGGGTGCGCTCGTAGAGATCCCTGAGATCCTCGCCATCCTCCCGCAGGCCGAAACGCACCCCGTCATAGCGGGCGAGATTCGAGGAGGCCTCGGCCGGCGCCACGATGTAATAGGTCGGCAGGGCATAGCGCGTGTGCGGCAGGCTGATGTCCACCAGCTCCGCCCCCTCGGCCTTCAGCCAATCCATGCCCTGCCGCCACAGCGCCTCGATCTCGGCCGGCATGCCGTCCAGGCGGTACTCGCGCGGAATGCCGATGCGAAGGCCCTTCACGCCCCGCGCGCAGGCGGCGGCGAAGTCCGGCACCGGCATGTCGGCGCTGGTGGAATCCTTCGGATCGAAGCCCGCCATGGAGCCCAGCAGGATGGCACAGTCCTCGACCGTGCGCGCCACCGGCCCCGCCTGGTCGAGCGAGGAGGCGAAGGCCACGACGCCGAAGCGCGAGCAGCGGCCATAGGTCGGCTTGATGCCGGCAATGCCGCAAAAGGCCGCCGGCTGGCGGATCGAACCGCCGGTGTCCGTCGCCGTGGCGCCCAGCGCCAGACGCGCCGCCACCGCCGCGGCCGAGCCGCCGGAGGAGCCGCCAGGAACCAGCACGGCCTCCGGCGCGTCCCGCCGCTTCCAGGGGTTCTCGACCCCGCCGAAGGCCGAGGTGGCATTGGACGAGCCCATGGCGAACTCGTCCAGATTGGCCTTGCCCAGGAAGACAGCGCCATCCCGCAGCAGATTGCCGCTGACGGTGCTCTCATAGGGCGGGACGAAGTTGCCCAGGATCCGGCTGGCGGCCGTCGTCCGCGTGCCGGCGGTGCAGAACAGATCCTTGATGGCGAGCGGGATGCCGGTCAGCGCCCGGCCCTCGCCACGGCCGAGCGCGGCATCCGCCGCCTCGGCCTGGCGCAGCGCCAGATCCGGGGTCACGGTGATGTAGGCGTTGAGACGCGGATTGAGCGCCTCGACCGCGCCGATGAAGGCCTGGGTCAGCTCGACGGCGCTGATCTCGCGCCGTGCCAGCGCGCCGCGCGCGCCGGCCAGGGTCAGATCCGTGGCAGAGGTCATGCCGCTCACTCCACCACCTTGGGCACCGCGAAGAAGGCGCCGGCACGGTCGGGGGCATTGGCCAGGATCTCCCCCTGGATGCCGCCATCCGTCACCTCGTCCCGCCGCATGCGCAGCGCCTGCGCGCCGCCGCCCGCCATGGGCTCAATGCCCTGGGTATCCACGGCACGCAGCTGCTCGATCCAGCCCAGGATCCCGTTCAGTTCGGCTTCAAGGCGCGGCAGGTCGCCGTCCTCGACCCTGATGCGGGCCAGGGACGCGACGCGCCGGACAGTGGCGGTGTCGAGCGACATAGTTTTTCTTCCGGATGGTTGCAGGTCTGATTGCGCGGCAATGGCGGCGGACCATAAACACCGCCATGCCCCTCAGCAACCTGACCGACCTTCGCGGCGGCCTTTCCCCGGGTCAGAGACTCATCGGCCTCGACCCCGGACGGCGGACCATCGGCGTGGCGCTCTCCGACGTCTCGCTGATGCTGGCGAGCCCCTATCAGGCCCTGCCGCGCGGCAAGCTGGCCGCCAATGCGGCGGCGATCGCCGGGATCGCCCGGCAGGAGGGGGCCGGCGGGCTGGTGGTCGGCCTGCCGCTGGGGATGGACGGCAGCTTCGGCCCGGCGGCGCAGGCGGCCAAGGACTGGGCCATGGCCGTCTCGGAAGCCACCGGCCTGCCGGCCGCGCTCTGGGACGAGCGGCTTTCCTCCTCGGCGGTCAACCGGATGCTGATCGACGAGGCCGACCTGACGCGCGGCAAGCGCGCCAAGGTGGTCGATGCCCTGGCGGCCGCCTACATGCTGCAGGCCGCGCTGGACGCCAGCCGGGCCTGACCCCCCCTTTCGGCGCGGCGCCCGGACCAGTATGGTCGCCCGCCTCTAGCCGGACTGGTCCTCGATGCTGCCCTTCCCTCACCGGCACCTCCTTGCCCTTCAGGGGTTGGAGCCGCCCTATATCGCCGATCTGCTGGATCTGGCCGAATCCTACGCCCTGCTGAACCGCAGCGGTAAGACCCAGCGGGACCTGCTGAAGGGCCGCACGCTGATCAACCTCTTCTTCGAGGACAGCACCCGCACCCGGACCAGCTTCGAGCTGGCCGGCAAGCGGCTCGGCGCCGACGTCATCAACATGTCGGTCAGCCAGAGCAGCGTGAACAAGGGCGAGACGCTGCTCGACACCGCCTCCACCCTGAACGCCATGCATTGCGACCTGCTGGTGGTCCGCCACGCCCAGTCCGGCGCCCCGGCGCTGCTGAGCCAGAAGGTGGACGCGGCGGTGATCAATGCCGGCGACGGGACGCATGAGCACCCGACCCAGGCGCTGCTGGACGCGCTGACGATCCGCCGCCGCAAGGGCCGGCTGGAGAACCTCACCGTCGCCATCTGCGGCGACGTGCTGCACAGCCGCGTGGCCCGCAGCAACATCCACCTGCTCAGCGCCATGAACTGCCGGGTCCGGGTGGTCGGCCCGCCCACCCTGATCCCCGCCGAGGCCGAGCGGCTGGGCGTGGAGGTGTTCCACGACATGAAGGCCGGCCTGCGGGACGCCGATGTGGTCATGATGCTGCGCCTGCAGAAGGAGCGCATGGCCGGCGGGCTGGTGCCCTCGGCGCGCGAGTTCTTCCGCTTCTACGGGCTCGATGCCGCCAAGCTCGCGCTGGCCCGGCCGGATGCCATCGTCATGCATCCGGGCCCGATGAACCGGGGCGTCGAGATCGACAGCGCGGTGGCCGACGACCCGGCCCGCAGCGTCATCGGCGAGCAGGTCGAGATGGGTGTCGCGGTCCGCATGGCGGTGCTGGACATCCTCTCGCGCAACATGCGGCGGAACGCCCGGCTGTGATCACCATGCCCGACACCATCTTCATCAACGCCCGCCTGATCGATCCCGCCTCCGGGCTGGACGCGCGGGGCAGCCTGCTGGTCAGCCGCGGCGTCATCGCCGACCATGGCGGGACGCTGGGCATGCCCGAGGGCGCCGAGGTCGTCGATTGCGGCGGCGCCATCCTGGCCCCCGGCCTGATCGACCTGCGCGCGGCGCTGGGCGAGCCGGGCGCCGAGTACCGCGAGACGATCGAGAGCGCGGCCGAAGCCGCGGCGGCGGGTGGCATCACGACCCTCTGCGCCCTGCCCAACACCGAGCCCGCCCTCGACGATCCGGCGCTGCTGCAGTTCATGGTGCGGCGGGGGGAGGCCACCGGCAGCCTGAGCATCCTGCCCTACGGCGCCGCCACACGGAGCTGCGCCGGCAAGGATGTCTCGGAATACGGCCTGCTGCGCGAGGCGGGCGCCGTGGCCTTCACCGATGGCACCCGCGCCATTGCCGATGCCCGCACCATGCGCCTGGCGCTCTCCTATGCCCGCGCCTTCGGCAGCTTCGTGGTGCAGCACCCGGAGGAGCCCTCCCTGGCGCGGGGCGGCGCGGCAACGGAGGGCGAGCTGGCGACGCGCCTCGGCCTGCCCGGCATCCCTCCGGCCGCCGAGAGCATCCTGGTGGCGCGTGACATCGCCTTGGCCCGCATCACCCGCGGCCATGTCCACTTCGCCCATGTCTCCACGGCCGCCACGCTCGACCTCATCCGCGCCGCCAGGGCCGAGGGGCTGGCCGTCACCTGCGACACCGCGCCGCCTTACTTCGACCTCAACGAGACGGCGATCGGCGACTTCCGCACCTATGCCAAGCTCTCCCCGCCGTTGCGGCGCGAGGAGGACCGGCGGGCCGTCGTCGCCGCCCTGGCGGACGGGACGATCGACGCCATCGCCTCGGACCACCAGCCGGCCGATGCCGACGACAAGCGCCTCCCCTTCGCCCAGGCCTCGGCCGGCGGGTCCGGGCTGGCGACGCTGCTCGGCATCACCCTCGCCCGCGTCCATGCCGGCGATCTGACGCTGCCCGCCGCCCTCGCCCTGCTCACCAGCCGCCCGGCGGCGCTGCTGGGCCTCGCCGCCGGCCGCCTCGCTCCCGGCGCCCCGGCCGACCTGGTGCTGTTCGACCCGGAGCGGGCCTGGAAGGTCGAGGCCGGCCGGCTGCCGGGCAAGGCGCAGAATTCGCCCTTCGACGGCCGCGCCCTGGAAGGCCGGGTGCTGGGAACCTGGAAGGCCGGCAAGCGGGTCTTCGGATGAGCCTCTGGCTGGCTGTCGCCATCGGCTACCTCTCCGGCTCGGTGCCCTACGGGCTGCTGCTGACCCGCGCGGCGGGCCTGGGGGATATCCGGCAGATCGGCAGCGGCAATATCGGCGCCACCAATGTGCTGCGCACCGGCAACCGGAAGGTGGCCGCCGCGACCCTGCTGCTGGACGCGCTGAAGGGGGCGCTGCCTGTCCTCCTGCTCGGCGGGCTCTGGGGGCGCGATGCCGGCCTCGCCGCCGGGCTGGCGGCGCTGGTCGGGCACCTCTTCCCCATCTGGCTCGGCTTCCGGGGCGGAAAGGGCGTCGCCACCGGCGCCGGGGTGCTGCTGGCGGCCAATTGGTGGATCGGCCTGCTCTGCGCCCTGCTCTGGCTGGCGATGGCGAAGCTCACCCGGCTCTCCTCGGCCTCCGCCCTCGCCGCCTGCTGCGCGGCGCCGTTGATCGCGCTGCTGTCGGGCGACCACCGCCTCGCTCTCGCCCTCCTGGTCGTCGCGGCGCTGATCCTCTGGCGGCACCAGGACAATATCCGCCGCCTGCTCGCCGGCACCGAGCCGCGGATCGGCGAGCGGCGGTGAGCGAGACGGCCGCCCGGCTGCGCCTGGTGCGGACGGAGGGCATCGGGCCGATGACCTACCGGCGCCTGATGCAACGCCATGGCACGGCCGACTCGGCGCTGCGGGCCTTGCCCGCCTATTCGGCCCGGCGTGCCCGCCCCTTCCTGCCGCCCGAGCCGGGCGCCATCGCGCGGGAGATCGAGGAGGTGTCCGGCATGGGGGGCCGGTTCCTGTTCCTGGACGATCCGGAATACCCCCCGCTCCTGGCTCTGCTGGAGGACGCGCCGCCCGCCATCGCCGTGATCGGCGATGCGGCCCTGCTGCGGGCCCGGCAGGTCGCCATCGTCGGGGCGCGCAATGCCTCGCTGCCCGGCCGGCGCCTCGCGGCGGAGCTGGCCGCGGATCTGACGGAGGCCGGGCTGGTCGTCACCTCGGGCCTCGCGCGGGGCATCGACGGCGCCGCGCATGAAGGAGCGCTGCGCCGCGGCCCCACCATCGCCGTCATTCCCGGCGGGCTCGACCGCGCCTATCCGCCCGACCACGCCGAGCTGCAATCGGCCATCGCCGAGCGCGGCGCGGTGGTTGCCGAGGCGCCGCTCGGCACGGCGCCCATCGCCCGGCACTTTCCCCGCCGCAACCGGATCATCGCCGGCCTGTCGCTCGGCATCGTGGTGGTGGAATGCGGATTGCGCTCCGGCACGCAGATGACCGCCCGGCTCGCCCTGGAGGCGGGGCGCGAGGTCTTCGCCGTGCCCGGCAACCCGTACGATCCCCGCGCGGCCGGATCGAACGACCTGTTGCGGCAAGGCGCGCACCTGACGGAACGGGCGGCCGATGTGCTGGAGCACCTGCCGGAGGGGCCGGCCACGGCGCGGCCACGCCGTTCGCCCAATCCGGCCCCGCGGCCGACGGCATCCCCGGCCCCCGCTCCCGGCGGCGCCCTCGGCGATGCCGAACAAGTCCTTGAGCTTCTGGGGACTTCTTCCGTTGTGGTTGACGAGATCATCCGGCGCTGCCACCTCTCTCCCGCTGCGCTGCAGTCTCTGCTGCTCGACCTGGAGCTGGAGGGGCGCATCGAAGCATTGCCGGGCAACCGTGTGATGCGCAGCGGACCAGGGTAGAGACCACGCTCGCAGAATAAAACTGCCTGTCGCCATCAGAGAGCATACAGCACCCGCCATGACCGACGTCGTCGTCGTCGAATCGCCGGCCAAGGCGAAGACCATCAATAAGTACCTGGGCCAGGACTTCACCGTCCTCGCCAGCTTCGGTCATGTCCGGGACCTGCCGGCGAAGGATGGCAGCGTCCGCCCGGAGGACGACTTCGCCATGGACTGGACGGCGGAGGACCGGGGGGAGAAGCAGGTCGCCGCCATCGCCAGGGCGGTGAAGGGCGCGCGCAACCTCTATCTCGCCACCGACCCCGACCGCGAGGGCGAGGCCATCTCCTGGCACGTGCAGGAGATGCTGCGCCAGAAGGGCGCCCTGAAGGGCGTCCAGGTTCACCGCATCACCTTCAACGAGATCACCAAGCGCGCCGTGCAGCACGCGCTGGCGCATCCGCGGGATCTCGACACCCCGCTGATCGAGGCCTATCTGGCCCGGCGGGCGCTGGACTATCTGGTGGGCTTCACCCTCTCTCCCGTGCTCTGGCGCAAGCTGCCCGGCAGCCGCTCGGCCGGGCGCGTCCAGTCCGTCGCGCTGCGCCTGATCTGCGAGCGCGAGGCCGAGATCGAGGCCTTCCGCGCCCGCGAGTACTGGACCGTCGAGGGCCGTTTCCTGACCGCCGCCGGCGCCCCCTTCACGGCGCGGCTGACCCAGCTCGACGGCAAGCGGCTGGAGCAGTTCGACCTGCCGGACGAGGCCTCCGCCATGCGGGCCAAGGCCGCCGTCGAGGCCGGCCGCTTCAGCGTCGCCAGCATCGAGAAGAAGCGGGTCCGCCGCAATCCGCCCGCTCCCTTCACCACCTCGACCCTGCAGCAGGAGAGCTCACGCAAGCTCAGCTTCGGCGCCCAGCAGACCATGCGGCTGGCGCAGCAGCTCTATGAAGGGGTGGACATCCAGGGCGAGACGGTCGGCCTCATCACCTACATGCGGACGGATGGCGTGCAGATGGCCCGTGAGGCGATCGGCGCCATCCGCGACCACGTGAAGACGCAGTTCGGCCCGGACTACATCCCCGCCGCGCCGCGCGAATATGCCTCCAAGGCCAAGAACGCCCAGGAGGCGCACGAGGCCATCCGCCCGACGGATGTCTCCCGCACGCCGGAAAGCGTCGCCCGCCACCTGACGCCCGAGCAGCGTCGGCTCTACGAGCTGGTCTGGAAGCGGGCGGTGGCCAGCCAGATGCAATCGGCCGAGCTGGACCAGACCGCCATCGACCTGGCCGACGCGGCCGGCCGCGCCAGGCTGCGCGCCACCGGCAGCGTGGTGGCCTTCGACGGCTTCCTCAAGCTCTACCGCGAGGATGTCGACGATGCCGCCGGCGCCGAGGATGAGGACAGCCGCATCCTGCCGCCGATGCGCGAGCAGGACCCGGCGAAGCTCACCGCCGCCCAGGCCGACCAGCACTTCACCCAGCCGCCGCCTCGCTATTCCGAGGCCTCCCTGGTCAAGAAGATGGAGGAGCTTGGCATCGGCCGGCCCTCCACCTATGCCTCCATCCTGCAGACCCTGCAGGACCGCAAGTATGTGCGGCTGGACAAGCGCCGTTTCATCCCCGAGGACCGGGGCCGGCTCGTCACCGCCTTCCTGGTGAATTTCTTCGAGCGCTATGTCGATACCGGCTTCACCGCCAGCCTCGAGGAGCAGCTGGACGACATCTCCGGCGGAAGGGCCGAGTGGCGCGCGGTGATGCGCGCCTTCTGGGAGGAGTTCAACGCCGCGGTCAGCGCCACCAAGGACCTGACCATCAGTGCCGTGATCGATGCGCTGGACGAGGAGTTGGGTCCGCACTTCTTTCCGCAGCCCGCCGAGGGCGGCGATCCCCGCGCCTGTCCGTCCTGCAGCGGCGGCCGGCTCGGCCTGCGCCTCGGGCGGAACGGCGCCTTCATCGGCTGCTCCAACTATCCCGAATGCCGCTACACCAGGCCGCTGGCCGTGCCCAATGCGGAGGGCGAGGCCGAAGGCGCGCTGGCGGGCGGCATCAAGGAGCTGGGCTCGGATCCCGTGACCGGCGCGCCGGTCACGCTGCGCCGGGGTCCCTATGGCGTCTACGCCCAGCTTGGCGAGGGCGAGACGGATGCCAAGGGCAAGGCGATCAAGCCCAAGCGCGCCAGCCTGCCGCGCGGCATGGATCCCGAAGGGGTGACCCTGGAACGGGCCCTGGCGCTGCTGGCCCTGCCCCGCCTCATCGGGCTGCATCCCGAGACCGGCGAGGAGATGAGCGCCGCCATCGGCCGCTTCGGGCCCTACGTGAAGATGGGCAGCATCTACAAGTCCCTGGACCGTGACGACGACGTGCTGACCATCGGCGTCAACCGCGCGGTCGCCCTGCTGGCCGATGCCAAGGCCAAGGTGCGCGCTCTCGGGCCGCATCCGAAGGATGGCACGCCGGTGGAGATCAAGCGCGGCCGCTTCGGCCCCTACGCCCAGCATGCCGGCATGGTGGCCAGTCTGCCGCGCGGCACGCAGATGGAGGATGTCACCCTCGATCAGGCCGTGGCGCTGCTGGCGGAGAAGGGGAAGAAGCTGCCCGCCCCCGGCGCCCGCAAGACCGCGCGGAAGACGCCGGTGCGTAAGGCCGCCGCCTCGGTCGAGGCGGAAGGCCCCAGGAAGGCCGCCGCGAAGCCCGCGACGACCCGGAAGGCTACGGGTGCAAAGGCCACGAGCGCGAAGGCCACGACCACCGCGAAACCCCGCGCCGCCAAGGCCGGCGCCAAGCGGGCGGCGCCCAAGGTCAAGGCCTGAGGCGTGGAGGGCGGCCCGAGGGACAGGCGGGGCCCGGCGCCGGCCCTGCCCAGCCTGGACGCCCTCCGCCGCTATCTGCGGAGCGCGCCCGGACGGGTGGGCAAGACCGAGATCTCGCGGCATTTCGGCCTGGGCACGGAGCAGCGTCCGGCCCTGCGCGCGTTGCTGCGCGAGCTCGAACGGGAAGGCGCGCTGGACCGCGCGACGGTCCAGCGGGCGGGCCATGACGGCCTGCCGGAGATGCTCGCCGTCGAGGTGAGCGGAATCGACCCCGATGGCGAGCCGCTGGCCCGGCCTCTCGACTGGGAGCCGGAGGCGGGCCGGCCGCCCCTCATCGTCATGCGCCCGGAGCGGCGCGGCCAGCCGGCGCTGATGCCCGGCGAGAGGGTGGTGGCGCGGCTGCGCCCGATCGGCGGCGGGCGCTATGAGGGCCGGACCTTCCGCCGCCTCGGCTTCGCCACCGCCCGCCGGATCCTTGGCCTGTACCGCGAGGGGCAGCTCCTGCCCACGGACCGGCGCCAGAAGGCCGGCTGGACCATCGCTCCGGAGGACGCGGCCGGCGCGGCCGAGGACGAGCTGGTGCTGGCCGAACCCCTGCCGGCGGGGCGCGCCGGGCTGCGGCCGGCCCGGGTGGTCGAGCGGCTGGGCCCGCTGCAGGCCCCGGGCGCCATCTCCCTGCTGTGCATCCATCGCCACAGCCTGCCCTGCGAATTTCCCGAGGTTGCCCTGGCCGAGGCGGCGGCGGCCGGGCCGGTGGGCCTGACCGGCCGCGAGGATTTGCGCGGGCTGGAGCTGGTCACCATCGACGGCGCGGATGCCCGGGACTTCGACGACGCCGTCTGGGCCGAGGCGGAGCCGGATGGCTGGCGCGTCGTCGTCGCCATCGCCGATGTGGCGCATTACGTGCGGCCGGACAGCACCCTCGACGAGGCGGCACGGCTGCGCGGCAACAGTGTCTACTTCCCCGACCGCGTCGTGCCGATGCTGCCCGAGGCACTGTCCAACGGCTGGTGCAGCCTGCGCCCGGGCGAGGATCGCGGCTGCCTCTTCGTGGAGATGCACTTCAACGGCGAGGGCGCGAAGCGGGCGCACCGCTTCGGCCGCGGGCTGATGCGCTCAGCGGCGCGGCTGACTTACGATGAGGTGGAGGCGCTGGAGGGGGAGGCCATCGGCCGCCTCCGACCGCGCATCGACGCGTTGCGGGGTGCCCATGCCGCGCTCCGGCTCGCCCGCGAGCGACGCGGCACCCTGGACCTGGATCTTCCGGAGCACCGCGTCCGCCTGAGCGAGGATGGGCAGGTGCTGGATGTCTCGCCGCGTCCCCGGCTGGAGGCGCACCGGCTGATCGAGGATGTCATGATCGCCGCCAATGTCTGCGCCGCCGAGGAACTGGAGCGGCTCGGCCAGTCAGGCCTCTACCGGGTGCATGACCGGCCGTCGGATTCCAGGCTCGAAGGCCTGCGGCAGCTCCTCGCCGCGCTCGCGCTGGACCTGCCCGCCACGCCGGGGCTGCGCGCGCGGGATTTCGCCGCTCTCCTGGAGGCGGCCAAGGGGGACGCCACGGAATCGCTGGTGCACCAGGCCGTGCTGCGCAGCCAGTCCCAGGCGGCCTATGACACGACGAATATCGGGCATTTCGGCCTCTCCCTCGGCCGGTACGCGCATTTCACCAGCCCCATCCGGCGCTATGCCGACCTGCTGGTGCACCGGGCGCTGATCCGCGGGCTGCGGCTCGGGCCCGACGGGCTGCGCGAGGCGGAGGCTGGGGCGCTCCAGGACACGGCGGAGCGCATCACCGCCGCGGAGCGCCGCGCCGCGGCCGCCGAGCGTGAGGCGGTGGAGCGATACCTCGCCAGCCACATGGCGTCCCGCGTTGGGGACATGTTCGAGGCGTGGATTTCGGGGGTGACACGCTTCGGCCTCTTCGTCACGGTAAAGGGGAATGGCGCGAGCGGACTCGTGCCCCTGTCATCCCTGCCGGACGATCAATGGACTCATACGGAAGCCGCGCATCGGCTTTCCGGACGCTTCACGCGGCTCTCCTTTGCCCTGGGGCAGCCCGTGTCGCTGCGGCTCGCCGAGGCCATGCCGCTGACCGGCGGTCTGGTCTTCCATCTGGCGCAGGCCCCGCTTCCTTCGCCCGGCGCCCGCCGAAGCCGCCTGCGCAGCGGCGGTACCGGCAAGCAACGTGGCGCCCGGCCGGCCTGACCGTGACCTGGCGCTCAGTCCGGGCCTGCCTGCTCCTCGCCATGCTTCTCGCCGGCCTCGGCCTGCCCTCCGGGGCATCGGCCCAGCAGGGGCAGGGCTTCCAGCGCCAGCAGGTCCAGATCATCCTGCGCGAGGGCCTCTCCGCGATCCTCGAGCGCCACCTCGAATCCGCCGCGCCGTCGGACCTGGTGCTCTGGTCGCTCCGCGGCCTCTCGGCCGTCGATCCCGGGCTGGCTGTCCAGGTCCAGGGCGGCACCCTGGCGCTCTCCCTGCAGGGACGGCTGCTTGGCGAGCGGCCGCTCTCCGGCCTGCTCCCCGCCGCTGCGGCGCAGGCGTTGGCGGATGAGCAGGCGTCGCGGGCGGCGGAGATGCTGCTCCGCTTCTATATCGAGGCCTGGAACGCCTCGGCCACCCTGCAGCGTGCCGGCGCGAACCGCATGCTGCAGGCCGGCTTCGACGAGATCTTCAACCACCTCGATCCCTACAGCCGCTACATCGACGCGGAGGAGGCCGAGGCGGCACGCCAGCGCCGGGTCGGGCAGTCGGGCCTGGGCTTCCGCCTGGCGGCGGGGCAGCGCGGCGCCCTCGTCATCGCCGTCCTGAACCCTGGTAGCATCGCTGCGCAAGGGGGCGTGCGGGAGGGTGATGTTCTCCTGGCCATCGACGGCGTGCCCGTCTCCAGCCGCCGCATCAGCCAGGCCGCCGAGCTGCTGGAGGGGCCCTCCGGCAGCTCGGTCGAGCTGACGCTGCGCCGGGGGCGGCAGCAGCTCACGCTGGTGCTGCAGCGGGACAGCCAGGGTGGCCAGGCTCTGCGGGCCGAATGGTCGGAGGGAATCCTCTGGCTCCATCTGCGCGCCTTCTCCACCATGACCACCGAGTGGATCATCGAGGCGCTCAATTCGGCCTTTTCGGGCCCGACGCCCCCACGCGGCGTCGTGCTGGATCTGCGGGGCAACCGGGGTGGCCTGCTCGGGCAGGCCATGACCGTTTCGGATGCCTTCCTGACCCAGGGCGTCATCGCCCAGTCGGCCGGCCGCCACCCCGAGGCACGCCGGGTCTGGGAAGCCGGCGGCCACGACCTGGCGCGGGGCCGGCCCGTGGTGGTGCTGGTGGACGGGCGGACCGCCTCCTCCGCCGAGATCGTCGCCGCCGCCCTTTCGGATCGGGCCCGGGCCGTCGTCGTGGGCAGCGCGACGCTAGGCAAGGGGTTGATCCAGATCGTCTATCCGCTGGCCAATGGCGCGGAGGTGCTGGTCTCCTGGTCTCGCGTCCTCGCCCCCCTGGGCTGGCCGGTGCAGGGGCTGGGGATCATCCCGGCCGTCTGCACCAGCCTGGGAGCGGACTCGCTGCGAGGCGCGTTGCAGGCCCTGTCGCAGGGCACCTCTCCCATGGCGCCCGTCCTGCAACGCCTTCGCCAGGCCCGGGCCCCGGTTCCGGCCAGCGAGGTTGCCGCCCTCCGGGCGCAATGTCCCCCGGCCGAGGGCCGCCCGTGGGATCAGGAGGCCGCGCGCTACCTGATCGATCATCCCGCGGCCTATCAGGCGGCGGCCGGCCCCTGAATCGGCTTGACTGGCTGCACAGGATGGCTAGGTTGCGGCCTCTCGCGTCGCACCCGGGTGCGCGGCTTTGTGCCCCCGGCTTGAGGTGCTTCAAGGCGCCCACGGAAGAACGTTATGGCCAAGTCGAACACCATTCTGATCAAGCTCGTCAGCACGGCTGACACCGGGTACTTCTACGTGACCAAGAAGAACACCCGCAACACCACCGGGAAGATGGAGATGCGGAAGTATGATCCGGTCGTGCGCAAGCACGTCGCCTTCCGCGAATCCAAGATCAAGTAAGCAGCCCAGCCGGGCGGCAACCGCCGGGAAGGCCGCGTCCGAGGAGGGTGCGGCCTTTTCGGCATGTGGCGCCTGGCTGCCCGGCGTCAGCCAGGCTATCTGCTCCAGTCGTCGGCCGTGGCCAGCTGCACGCGGTTGCGGCCCAGGGCCTTGGCCCGGTAGAGAGCGGCATCGGCGGCGCTGACCAGCCGCGACAGCCCCTCGCCCTGCACCGCCAGGGCCACGCCAATGCTGGCGGTGATGGGCAGCGGCAGGGCCTGGGCGGTCATCACCGGCTCATCGGAAATCGCCCCCCGCAGACGTTCGGCGACCTGCATGGCCTCGGCTTCCGTCGCGCCCGCCATGGCGATGACGAACTCCTCACCGCCGAAGCGCGCCACCACGTCGATGGCCCGGATATGCTCCTTCATTCGCGCTGCCACGGCCCGCAGGACCTCGTCTCCCGCCGCATGTCCATAGGTGTCATTGACCGACTTGAACCGGTCGACATCGATGAGCAGCAGGGCGGTATCCCCGTTGCGCAGCAGGCCTTCCAGATGCCGCGTCACATAGCGCCGGTTGCGCAGGCCGGTGAGGCTGTCCGTCACCGCCATCTCCAGCGACCGGTCCAGATCGGAGCGCAGCTGCTCCTGGTACCGCTTGCGGCGCACCTGATTGCGAGCCCTGGCCCGCAGCTCGTTCGCATCCACCGGTCGCAGGACGTGGTCGTTCGCCCCGAGGTCGAAGCCACGCAACACCTGCGCCCGCTGGTCAGAGTCGCCGATCAGCAGGATCGGCAGATCGCGCATCCCCGCCTGCGCCCGCAGGCGGGATGCCAGGCGCAGTCCCTGCCCCTCATCCAGTGAAAGGCTGAGCAGGACCAGATCGAAGCTGCCATGGTTCAGCAGAGCCCAGGTCTCCGCGCCGTCCCGGGCGACAGCCAGGGAAACCCCATCCTCCCGCATGACACCGCCGATCAGCTCGGCCTCGTTCACGTCCTCCGTCGCCAGCAGGATCGAGGCGCCGGTGATGTCTTCGGAAGGGCGCGACTGTGGCTCGAAGCCCAGATCATGGGCCGCCTCCACGCGGACCCTGAAGGCGTCCAGAACCTGCTTCATGCGCAGCAGGGCGCGCAGGCGCGCGAAGAGCGTGGTGTGGTCCACGGGCTTGGACAGGAAGTCGTCCGCTCCGGCCTCCAGCCCCCGCACCCGCTCGGCCAGGTCGACGAGCGCCGTGACCATGACGACGGGGATATGGGCCGTTGCCGGATTGGACTTCAGCTTGCGGCAGACCTCGTAGCCGTCCATCCCCGGCATCATGACATCGAGCAGGATGACGTCCGGCAGCCAGTCGAGCGCCCTGACCAGGGCTTCCGGGCCCGAGGAGGCCAGCGCGACCTCATAATACTCCGCGTTCAACCGGGCCTCGAGAAGCCGCAAGTTGGCAGCGATGTCATCCACAACCAGAACCCGGGCGGTCATCTCGAGTGCTAAGCCTCCCCACGGGCCAGGACGACATGGCCAGGTAAAGTATCATGTCGTGCCCGAGACGGAAATGGTGGGTTTTGCCGACAATAGTTTACGCTATCCGGCAATCCATCAGCCTGCACTTGCTGCCTCCGCATTCAACAGAGCCGTTATGAATTCCGATCAGGGCAGAAGTAAAGCACTTTCAATATGGAAGCACGAGATCGCTATCGGCCGCCGGACAGCAGAACCTGTGAGGCAATCCATGCCGCTCATCTCATGAAGACAGGCGGGACATGCCACGATGCGGGGAAGGACCATGTCCCCTTCCCGTATCCCCTCGTGGTTCACGGCCGGGGCCGACTCAGTCGCGCAGCAGCTCGTTGATCGAGGTTTTCTCCCGCGTGCGCGCATCCACGCGCTTGACGATGACCGCGCAATAGAGGCTCGGCCCCGGAGTGCCATCCGGCAGCGGGCGGCCGGGCAGACTTCCCGGCACCACCACGGCATAGGGCGGAACCTTGCCGATGAAGACCTCGCCCGTGCCGCGGTCGATGATCTTCGTGGAGGCGCCCAGGAAGACGCCCATCGCCAGCACGCTCCCCTCCCCGACGATCACGCCCTCCGCCACCTCGGAGCGCGCGCCGACGAAGCAGTTGTCGCCGATCACCACCGGGTTGGCCTGCAGGGGCTCCAGCACGCCACCGATCCCGGCGCCGCCGGAGATGTGGCAGTTCGCACCGATCTGGGCGCAGGAGCCGATCGTCGCCCAGGTGTCGACCATGGTGTTGGCGCCGACATGGGCACCGAGATTGACGAAGGAAGGCATCAGCACCACGCCGGGCGCGATATAGGCCGAGCGCCGCACCACCGCGCCCGGCACGGCGCGGAAGCCGGCCTCGCGGAAGCGGTTCTCTCCCCAGCCGGCGAACTTCAGCGGCACCTTGTCATAGGCGCCGAAGCCGGTCGGGATGACGGCGGACTCCTCCAGCCGGAAGGACAGCAGCACCGCCTGCTTCAGCCACTGGTTGACCCTCCAGCCGCCCGCCCCGTCCGGCTCCGCCACGCGTGCCTTGCCGCTGTCCAGAAGCTCCAGCGCCGCCTCCACCGCCTCCCGGTCCGCCCCCTTCGTGGCGGGCGAGAGATCGGCGCGACGTTCCCAGAGGGCTTCGATGGTGGCGGCAAGCGACATGGCGGCTATCCTGCTCGGAAAATCTCTGCCGCCGGTATCGGAGGCGTGGCGAGCGGTGTCAACGCCGGCCGCCACGCCTCAGGGACGGATCAGCGTCCCCGCACCGCCATTGGTGAACAGCTCGATCAGCACGGCATGCGGTACGCGCCCGTCGACGATCACCGCGCCCTTCACGCCGCGCTCGATGGCGTAGATGCAGGTCTCGACCTTGGGGATCATCCCGCCGGAAATCCAGCCGGCCTCGATGCCCGCCCGGACCTCGGCCACCGTCATCTCGGGGATCAGGCGTTTCTCGGCATCCAGCACCCCGGCGACATCGGTCAGCATGAGCAGGCGCGAGGCGTTCAACGCCCCGGCGATGGCGCCGGCCGCGGTGTCGGCATTGATGTTGTAGGTCTGCCCGTCCGCGCCGACGCCCACGGGCGCGATCACCGGCACGATATCGGCGGCGATCAGCAGCTCCAGCACATGCGGATCGACATGCTCCGGCTCGCCGACGAAGCCCAGATCGAGAACCTTCTCGATCTGGCTGTCAGGGTCCCGGTAGGTCCGCTGCAGCTTGCGCGCCCGGATCAGCCCGCCATCCTTGCCGGAGATGCCCACGGCGATGGCGCCGGCGCGAGTGATGCATCCCGCGACCTGCTTGTTCACCGTGCCGGAGAGGACCATCTCCACCACATCCACCATCTGCGCATCCGTGACGCGCAGGCCCTGCACGAAGGTCGACTGCACGTTCAGCCGCTTCAGCATGGAATTGATCTGCGGGCCGCCGCCATGCACCACGACCGGATTGACGCCCATCTGTTCCAGGACCGCGATGTCGCGGCCGAAACGCAGCGCGCTCTCCTCCTCGCCCATGGCATGGCCGCCATACTTCACGACGACGATCTGATCGTCATATCGCTTCAGGAACGGAAGCGCCCGGGCGAGAATCTCCATCTGGTCGCGCGCATTCTCAGTCATGGGCGTTCCTTCCGCCAAGCTGCAGACAGGCGCCTCTAAGACGGCAGGCGCCGCAGGGTCAAGGGCCTGCCGCCGCGCGGGACCGGGGCGGCCCGGCTACTCCGGCTCGGCCAGGGAGGAGAGTTCGGCGCGCAGCAGGTCGATGCCGGTGCCCTTCTCGCTGCTGGTGGTGATCACCAGCGGGTGGGCGGCCGTGTGCTGCTTGACAAGGGCGGCCGCCTCCTCCTGGCGCTGCTTCAGCCAGAAGGGCTTGGCGTCGTCCGCCTTGGTCAGCACGATCTGGAAGGTCACCGCCGCCTCGGAGAGAAGCTTCATGGCGGCGCGGTCGGAGGCCTTGGTCTCGATGCGCGCATCCAGCAACAGCACCACGCGGCGCAGATTGGGACGTCCGCGCAGGTAGTCGAACATCAGGCCCTGCCAGTCCTCCTTCACGCTGCGGGAGGCCTGGGCGTAGCCGTAGCCCGGCATGTCCACCAGCACGAGGCGGCCGCCCAGGTCGAAGAAGTTCAGCTGCTTGGTGCGCCCCGGCGTGTTCGAGACCCGCGCCAGGCTGTTCTGGCCGGTGAGCGCGTTGACCAGGGAGGACTTGCCGACATTGGAGCGGCCGCAGAAGGCCACCTCGGGCAGCGAGACCTCGGGGAGCTGGTCCAGCCGCTGCGCCGCGAAGAAGAAGTCGCAGGGGCGGCAGAACAGCAGCCGCCCCTGTTCGATCAGGGCGGCGCGCGCCTCGTCGTCGCGCGCCTCCAGCAGCCCGCCGGCGCTCACCCCTTGGCCTTCGCGGTCTTGCCCAGGGCCTTCTGCTGCCGCCGGGCCGCCCGCTCATGCCGCATGATGTAGTACTGCTGGCCCACGGAGAGCAGGTTGTTCCACGACCAGTAGATCACCAGGCCGGCCGGGAAGCTGGCCAGCATGAAGGTGAAGATCACCGGCATCCAGGTGAAGATCTTGGCCTGGATGGGGTCCGGCGGCGTCGGGTTCAGCTTTTGCTGCACGAACATCGTGATACCCATGATGATCGCCCAGACCGGCATATGCAGCATCGCCGGCGGATCCCACGGGATCAGCCCGAAGAGGTTGAACAGGTTGGTCGGGTCCGGCGCCGAGAGATCGTGGATCCAGCCGAAGAAGGGCGCGTGGCGCATCTCGATGGTGACGAAGAGCACCTTGTAGAGCGCGAAGAAGACCGGGATCTGGATCAGGATCGGCAGACAGCCGGACGCCGGATTGATCTTCTCCGTGCGGTAGAGCGCCATCATCTCGGCCTGGGCCTTGGCCGGATCGTCCTTATAGCGCTCGCGGATCTCCGTCATTTTCGGCGCCATGTCCTTCATGCGCGCCATAGACTTGTAGGCCTTGTTGGCGAGCGGGAAGAAGGCGAGCTTCAACGCCACCGTGAAGACCAGGATGGCCACGCCGAAGTTGCCGAACAGCTTGTACAGCCAGTCGAGCGCGTAGAAGAAGGGCTTGGTCAGGAAGTAGAACCAGCCGAAGTCGATGGCCTTGTCGAAGTCGGTGATGCCGAGTTCCCGGGCATACATGTCCAGGAGGTGCACTTCCTTGGCGCCGGCGAACAGGCGGGTGTCCATCGTCGCCGTCGCCCCGGCCGCCACGGTCTGGGCCCCCGGTGCCGCGAAATCGACCTGCCAGCGATCCTGGCCGTTCTCGGTCAGGTGGCGCCAGCTGGCCCGCAGCGTCGCAGCCGTGTCGACCGGCGCGATGGCGGAGAGCCAGTACTTGTCCGTGAAGCCGGCCCAGCCGCCCTGGGTGTCCTGCTGGAGCGCGATGCCATTGGTCGCGTCGCTGCGGGCGGTCTTAAAGGTCTGCTCGTTCAGCCGGCCGCCCAGCACGCCCACGAAGCCTTCATGCAGGATATAGTAGCCGGCGACATGCGGCGTGGACTCGCGCCGGATCCGCTGCCAGGGCAGCACGGAGACCGGCTCGGCGGCGTTGTTCACGACGCTCTGCTCGGCGCGGAACATGAAGTTGCGGTCGAGGCTCAGGACGATGCGGAAGACCTGGCCCTGGCCATTGTCCCAGCTCAGCGTCACCGGGCTGTCCGGGCCGAGCGGACCACCGCTCGCCGTCCAGTCCGTGTCATTGCCGGGAACGCGGGTACGGCCATCCGCCGCCGACCAGCCCCACTGCGCGAAGTAGGGCTGGACCTCCTCGCGCGGCGCGAAGAGCCGGACCAGCGGGGAGTTCGGCGCCGTGGTCTCGCGATAGTCGCGGAGCACCAGGTCATCCAGCTTGGCGCCGCGCAGCAGCACGCTGCCGGCCAGGCGCGGACTGTCGATCTTGAGCCGTTCGGGCGGCGGCAGATTGGCCGCGGCCGCGGCCGTGGCGTCCGCCGAGCCCGGATTGGCCGGTGCGACGGCCTGGGGCGTTCCCGAGGCGGGGGCGGAGCCGGAAGCCGGGGCCTGCTGGCTGATGGCCGCGGGCGAGGTTTCGGGCGCCGGCGTGGTCTCCCGCTTCCAGAGGTCGAAAGCCAGGAGAATGCCGATCGAAATCGCGATCGCGGCGAAGAGTCGCTTCTGGTCCATCGGATCCGTGCCGTCAGGCCTTCTTGTGCGCCACCGAGGGCGGCGAAGGGGAGGAAGGCGCCTCAGCGGGCGCCGCGGATGTCGTCTCCGGCTCCGTCACCGCCGGCACGGGGTCATATCCACCCGGATGCCACGGATGGCAACGCAGGATGCGCCGGGCGGTCAGCCAGCTGCCCCGGAGCGCGCCGTGCCGATCCAGGGCCTCGATCGCATAGGCGCTGCAATGCGGATGGAAGCGGCAATGACTGCCGATCACGCCCCGCAGGGTCAGCTGATAGGCACGGACCGCGCCCTTCAGGACCGTGGCCGCCGGGCCGGGTCCTCCCGGCCGCAGGCGGTTCATGGCTGCAGGACGCCGGCCTGACGCAAGGCTCCGCGCAGATCCGCCAGCAGCTGATCGAAGCGTCGCTTCCGGGTTCCCTCGCGCCCTACCAGGACCAGGTCCCAGCCGGCCGGCGCCCCGGCACCGAGAGTCAGGCGCGCCGCCTCACGCAGGCGACGCTTGGTCCTGTTGCGGACCACGGCATTGCCCAGCTTCTTCGTGGCTGTGAAGCCGACGCGCAGCGGGGCACCGGTGCCGGGCAGGGCCTGCAGCAACAGGGTCGGCCGCGCGGCGCGGCCGCCCTTGCCGGCGACGCGAAGGAATTCGCGCCGCCGTTTGAGCCGGGGCGGCGAGGCCGCCATGAGCGCCTCCGCGATGCAGGCCCGAAGGCTCAGGCCGAGAGCTTCTTGCGGCCCTTGGCGCGGCGGTTGGCCAGAACATTGCGGCCACCGACGGTCGCCATCCGCGAGCGGAAACCGTGCCGGCGCTTCCGGACGAGCTTGGAGGGCTGATAGGTACGCTTCACGACGCGCTACTCCGAAATAAGGTCCAACCGGGCCGCCCTACCCGGAACGCCCGGTTATGTCACGGCACAGGCCGGCCATCCCGCGAGGGCAGCCGGCGAAGGTGGGGACGTATAGTGAGGCGCATCACGCGCCGTCAACCATGGAGGCCCCGGCGGCGGCCGGTGAGGCTCCGGCACGCCACCCTCCCCCCTTGCGCAACCCCTTTCGCCGCCGCCACTTGTGCCGGCGCGCCCGGCCGGCATCCTGCCGCGCCGCATGGGACTCGGCGGCGGCCATCCGCCGCGAGGTTGGGGGAGGAGACGAGCGAAGATGCGTGACCTGGACGTGGCGATCATCGGTGCCGGTGCCGCCGGACTCTCCGTTGCCGCCATGGCCGCCGGGCTCGGCCGCAAGGTCACGGTGTTCGAGCGCGCCCCGGCCGACCACCACCGCCCGGCCGATGCCGCCATCATGGTCAAGGCCCTGCTCGCCGCCGCGCATCGGATGCAGGGCCTCCGCCAGGGCCGCGACCTCGGCATCGTGGCCGAGGGCGTGACGGTGGACTGGCCCCGGCTCCGCCACCACCTCGCGGCCACGGCGGCGGGCTCGGCCGGCCGCTCGGCGCTGCAGGAGCTGGCGGGCCACGGGGAGGGCCATGGGGAGGGCCATGGGGAGGGCCAGGAGGCGGGCCACGGGATCGAGGTGATCGGCGCGCGCGCCTTCTTCACGGGACCGGATCGCATCCAGGCGGGCGACAGGAGCTACCGCTTTCGCCGTGCCGTGATCGCGGCGGGCTGCGAGCCCCTTCTTCCGGATCTGCCCGGCCTGGTGAACGCGCCCTGGTGCACGCCGGACGGGCTGGCGGAGCTGCCCGCCCTCCCCATGCACCTGCTGGTTCTTGGCGGCACGCCCATGGGGCTGGAGGCGGCGCAGGCCTTCGCGCGGCTTGGCAGCCGCGTCAGCCTGATCGAGGCGTCGCCCAACCTCCTGGCGCAGGAGGATGCGGAGCTGCGGCTGCCGCTGCGGGAGGCGCTGCGGCGGGATGGCGTGGGGCTGCATGAGAACACGCGCGTCCTGGCCGCGGAACGGACCGGAGCCGGCATCGCGCTGCTCACCGCGGAGGGGGCGCGGATCGAGGGCAGCCACCTGCTGATCGCGCTGGGCGAGACGCCACGGCTGGCGCCCCTCGACCTGGCGGCCGGCGGCATCGCCGCCAGCGAGCGCGGCATCGCCACCGGGCGGGACCTGCGGAGCCGCAGCAACCGCCGGGTCTGGGCAGCGGGCAATGTCGCCGATCCCGAGGGGCTCGGGCCGCGCCGCTTCACACGATTGGCGGCACGCCATGCCGAGGTCATCGCCCGCTCCATGCTGTTCCGGCGGCGGGCCGTGCTGGACTATGCCCGCCTGCCCTTGCGGCTGGACACCACGCCGCAACTGGTCCGTGTCGGGCTGACGGCGCAACAGGCCCGCGAGCGCCACCGGGAGGTCGAGGTCCTGCGGCAGGACTTCTCCGGCCTTGATGCGACGCTGGCCGGGGGGACGGTGACAGGCGAGGTTCAACTGGTGCTCGGCCCGGGCAGGACGCTTCTGGGCGCCGCCGCCGTGGGGGATGGCGTGGGCGAACTCGGCGCCCTCTTCACCCTGGCGCTCGAGCGCGGCGTGCGGCTCCATGAACTGGCCACGCTCGATCTGCCCTGGCCGAGCCTCGCGGAAGCGGCCCGGCTGGCGGCCGATAAACCCTACGCCGGCCAGCGGTTTTCGCCCATTCTGCGGCGACTCGCCTCCTGGCTGGGCCGGCTCCCCTGACCATCGCCCGCGATACAATAAGGAGAATCGCATGGAAAAGACCCTCGAGGGCCGTGGCGCCCTGATCACCGGCTCCACGAGCGGGATCGGCCTCGGCATCGCCAAGGCACTCGCCAGGGCGGGCGCCAAGGTGATGCTGAACGGCTTCGGCTCGCCGGAGCAGATCGCCGAGGCGCGGCGGGAGGTGGCCAAGGCCGGCAACAGCGCGGAGCCCGCCCATTCCGCGGCCGATCTCTCGAAAGCCGGGGAGATTCGCGCCCTGTGCCAGGAGGCCGAGGCGGTCCTCGGCCAGGTCGATATCCTGGTCAACAATGCGGGCATCCAGTTCACCAGCCCGGTCGAGGATTTCCCGGACGAGAAGTGGGACGCCATTCTCGCCCTGAACCTCTCCTCGAACTTCCACGCGATCAAGGCGTTGCTGTCCGGCATGAAGGCGCGGGGCTGGGGCCGCATTGTCAACGTGGCCTCGATCCATGGCCTGGTCGCTTCGCCGGAGAAGGTCGCCTATGTCGCCGCCAAGCACGGCGTTGTCGGCCTGACACGGACCGTGGCGCTGGAGATCGCGGAAAGTGGCGTGACCTGCAACGCCGTCTGCCCGGGCTTCGTCCGCACGCCCCTGGCGGAGAAGCAGGTGACGGCGCTCGCCGAGAAGCACGGCATCACGCCCGAGGCGGCGCTGAAGGATTTCCTCCTCGTCAAGCAGCCGAGCAAGCGCTGGGTCGAGGTGGAGGAGGTGGCGCGGATGGCGCTGTTCCTCTGCGGTCCGGAAAGCAGCAGCATCAATGGCGCCGCACTGTCCATCGACGGCGGATGGTCGGCCGCATAATACTTCAAAATCAAGGCATTAAAGAACTCTATCGAGATTCGGGATGGGCTTCAGCCCTCCCGAGCCCTCCAGGACAGTGCCAAAGCCTGAATTTCACACAAGGATTGAACAAAAGCCTTTTAAGTACCTGAATATAAACAATATTCTATATTCAGTGCCGTAGCCACTTCAGCTGGGCCAGGCCATCCCGACGGATCACTACAATGGCCAGTTGGCGAAATCGCCGCGCCAGTTTAAGGGCTTTGCGCGTACTGCATCCGATGAGGCAATGCTCCTCGCGCCATCCCTGCCCGTATCCCGCGCCTCTGATCAGCGGAACACGCCGTGCAAGGGCCTCCAGGCGCATCTGAGCACGGCGGTTCCAACCCTCGGGATGGCGGCGGGCCAGCGGATTCCAGGCCGTTATGATAGCGCCCTGACGCTGGCCTTGCGCTTGGAGAAGGGCCCGCATCGAGGGGCTGCGTCGGCCGATCCGCGCGGTCGCGCCGCCGGCCTCGTAGCGCGTCTGGTGGAAACTGCGCACCAGTCGTTCTGATATCATGCGGGAAGATGCAGCAATAAACCTTTGAGATAGGCGCTTTCAGGCAGCATCGGATGCACCGGATGGTCCAGCCCCGCGCCCGTGGTGGCCAGCAGCCGCGCCGGCCGGCGGGCACGGCCGAGACCATAGGCGATGGCGTCGGTGAATTCGCCGGTCGAGACGTGGTGCGAGCAGGAGGCGATGAAGAGAAAGCCTCCGGGCTCGACAAGCCCCGCCGCCAGCCTGGCCAGGCGCGCATAGCCCCGCAGCGCCACGGCGTGATCCTTGCGCAGCTTGGCGAAGGCCGGCGGGTCGGCCACCACCAGGCCATAGCGCCGGCCCGCGCCCAGCATCTCCTCCAGCACCACCATCGCGTCCCCGCGCCGGGCCGAGACGATCTCGCCGAAGCCGTGGCGGGCCGCCGTGTCCATCGCCAGGGCCAGGGCGGGTTCGCTGCGGTCGAGCAACTCGATGCTCCGCGCGCCCTGCGCCGCCGCCGCCAGCCCGAATCCTCCGGTATGGCAGAAGGCATCCAGCACGCTGCGATCCCGGGCCAGGGAGGCAACACGGGCCCGGTTGTCGCGCTGGTCGAAGAACCAGCCGGTCTTCTGACCGGACAGCAGGTCGATGGAGAAATCCAGCCGCCCCTCGCGGACGTGCGCCGTGGCCTCCTCGCCCAGCAGCAGGCCGCTGCTGTCCGGCAGGCCCTCCAGCTTGCGGGCCGGCGCGTCGTTGCGGGCCACGATGGCGCGCGGGGCGATCAGTCGGGACAGAGCCTCCACCAGCAGCGGCAAGGCCCGGTCCATGCCCGCCGTATTGGCCTGTATCGCCAGGACGTCGCCATAGCGGTCGATGACCAGGCCGGGGAGGCCATCGGCCTCGGCATGCACGAGGCGATAGTAGGGGTCCGGGTAGAGGGCGTTCCGGAGCGCGAGGCACTCCGCCAGGCGTGCGGTGAAGAAGTCGAGGTCCAGTTCGACCCCTGGGTCCTCCGAGAGGAAGCGGGCGGCTATCAGGCTGTGGGGATTGAACAGCCATGTGCCGTAGGGCCGCCCGTCATCGCCCACCAGCCGCACCGGCAGGCCGGGCGCCAGGCCGCGCGCCGCCGGCCCCATGGCGATCTCGTTGGAGAAGGCCCAGGGGTGGCCGGCCCTGACACGCCGGTCGCGTCCGGGAAGCAGCCGCAACACCGGGCGGTCCTGTGGGCGGTCGAGGGGGGCGGCCTGGGGGAGATCCATGCCGCGGCTCATAGCCCGGCGGCGCCGGGGCCGCCACTCAGCGGCGGGAGGCCAGCAGGATGCTGGTCAGGATCAGCGCCAGCGCCACGGCATGCTGCCAGCCGAGCGGCTCGCCGAGCAGCAGCACCCCGGCCAGCACCGCCAGCACCGGCACCAGCAGCGTGCCCATGGCGGCGATGCCGGCCGGCAGGCGCCGCAGCGCGGCGAACCAGGTGATGTAGCAGACGGAAAGCGGCAGCACGGCCATGTAGATCACGCCGGCCCAGCCCAGGATGGACACCTGGCCCCATTCCGGCCTCTCCACCAGCCAGGATGCGCCGAGGATCGGCAGGCAGCCCAGCCCGACCTGCCAGACGACCTGGGTCAGCGGCGGCAGCCGCAGCGGCCGGCGCTTGCTCATCACGGCGCCGGTCCCGAAGCAGAGCGCCGCGGCCAGGATCAGCGCCACGCCGGGCAGCTTGCCGAGCCCCAGGCCCAGCGGCTGGCCGCCGACCAGCACCACGACTCCCAGCAGGCCGAGCGGCAGCGCCAGGGTCTGCGCGGCGCCGGGCTTCTCCCCCAGCATCAGCCAGGCCAGGAGCGTCGTCCAGACCGGCAGCGTGGCCGAGACGATGGCGCCCTCTCCCGAGGAGAGCCAGGTCAGGCCGAGGGTGGAGAGGCCCATCCAGGCGCTGAAGTTGAGCAGGGCGGCCAGGGCCAGGCTGGACCATTCGCCGCGCGGCACCCGCAGCGGCAGGCGCATCAGCATCGCGGCGATGGCGAGGCCGGCCGCCGCCAGGAGCGCGGCACTGCCGCGTGCGGCCAGCGGCGGAAGGTCCTGCAGCACCGTCTTCAGGACCGGCCAGGTGAAGCCCCAGCCTGTCGCGGTGACCAGGAGGAGGGCGAAGCCCGTCCGCCGATCGGAGGATGGCGCTGCGGCGAGGCTGGAGATGTCGGAAACTCCCTGACCGTCCTCCCGGCGCGGTGTCTCCGGGCGGCGACTCCGGACCATTGGCCCGGGCAGGCTTGCAGAGGTGTGCCGAGCCGGCAAGATGAGCCCCCTGCACCAGCGAGAGGTCACGATGCCAGGCACCAATCAGCGGATCGACGCCAAGCGTCTCTGGGACACCCTCATGGACATGGCGACCATCGGCGCCACGGCGAAGGGCGGCGTCCGGCGCCTGACGCTGACGGAGGTGGACAAGGCCGGCCGGCAGCGCTTCACCGAATGGTGCGAGGCGCTGGGCCTGACGGTCCGGGTGGACGCGATCGGCAACATGTTCGCCCGGCGCGAGGGGCGCGACAGCAGCCGCCTGCCCGTGCTCATGGGCAGCCATCTCGACAGCCAGCCCTCGGGCGGCAAGTTCGACGGCGCGCTCGGCGTCATCGCCGGGCTGGAGGTGATGCGCAGCCTGAAGGACCTCAACATCGTCACCGAGGCACCGATCGAGCTGGTCAACTGGACCGACGAGGAGGGCAGCCGGTTCGGCCATTCGCTGATGGGCAGCGGCGTCTGGGCCGGCATCTATACGCTCGACAAGGTCTATGCGCTGGAGGATGTGGAAGGCGTCAAGGTCGGCGAGGCGCTGGAGGCCATCGGCTACAAGGGCGAGCATCCCGCCCGCCCCTTCCCCGCCGATGCCTATTTCGAGCTGCATATCGAGCAGGGCCCGATCCTGGAGAAGGAGGGCCGGCAGATCGGCGTCGTCACCGGCGCCCAGGCGCAGGTCTGGTACGACGCCACGATCACCGGCCAGGATTCCCATGCCGGCACCACGCCCCCCTCCGCCCGGCGCGACGCGCTGGTCGCCGCGGCGCGCGTCATCGAGAAGGTCGACGCGCTGATGCGCGCGCGCGGCGAGGACGGCCGTGGCACGGTGGGCTTCCTCCAAGTGTCGCCGAACAGCCGCAACGTGGTCCCCGGCGAAGTGCGCTTCTCGGTCGAGTTCCGCCACCCCGTGGACGCGGAGATCGACGGCCTGGCGGAGAGCTTCCCCGCCGAGGCACGCAGGCTGGTGGAGGAGAATGGCTGCGCCCTGGAGCTGACGGAGCTGTTCCGCATCCCCGCCCAGCCCTTCGATCCGTCCTGCGTCGATCTGGTGCGCCAGGGCGCGGCCAAGCTCGGCTATTCGACGCGGGAGATCGTCTCCGGTGCGGGGCATGACGCGGTCTATGTCGCCCGCAGCGTGCCGACGGCGATGATCTTCACGCCCTGCAAGGACGGGCTTTCGCACAACGAGGCGGAAAGCATCCTGCCGGAAGAGGCCGCGGCCGGCTGCCAGGTGCTGTTCGAGGCCGTGGTGGCCCGCGCCAACCGCGCGCTCTGAAGCAGGCGGGAGGGCGCGGGCCCTCCCGTCTTTATTGGCCATCATTGTGCTATGTTATATCGTAGCAGAATGAGCAATGACCGCACGCTGCGGGACCAGATGTGGTTCCGCCATCCCGGCCCGGACTGGGAGGCCTTCGACGCCCTGCCGCCCGCCATACGCCAGCGCCTGCGCGAGCATGCCTATGATGCCTGGAGCGTGAACGCGCTGCTGCTCTGGCGCTATCTGCGCCGCCGGCATGCCTCGTCCCGGCGGGCCGAACGCGTGCTGCTGCGCCATCTGGATCACTGCGAGACCCTGGAAGGCGCGGCCTTCGATGCCGCCTACCGGGCGCGGCATGGCCGACCCTTGCCGCATTATGCCGCCGGAGCCAGCATCCTGCGCTATGGCGCGATGAGGAAGGGATTGACCGGCGGGGATGCCGGCGGGGATGATGGTAGCGGCGGGCGGACTTGAACCGCCGACCCCGGCATTATGAGTGCCGTGCTCTAACCAGCTGAGCTACACCGCCACACCGTCTGGGAGGCGCCGTTTAAGCGGCCCGGCCGGCGCTGTCAACCGCCTCGGGACGGGGCAGGATGAAGCCGCCGCCGAGCACCCGCTCCCCCGCATAGAGCACGCCACCCTGGCCCGGCGCGGCGATGGCCGGCTGCTCCAGCCGCAGGCGAAGGCACCCGGCCCGCGCGTCCCAGCTCGCCACCGCCGGCTGCGGCATCTCGCGGGCGCGCAGCTTGACCTGGCAGGCGAGCGGCGCCTCGGGTGGCGGAATCAGCCAGTTCACCTGCCCGAGCGTCACCTCATGCGTGCTCAGCTCGCCTCGCGGCGCGACGACGATCCGGCGGCGCGGCGCGTCCAGGGCGGCGACATAGAGCGGCTCCTCGCCATCCCGCGAGGCCTGGCCCAGCCCCCGCCCCTGCCCGACGGTATAGCGCCCGATGCCCTGGTGGCTGCCCAGCACGCGGCCATCGATGTGCTCGATGCGCCCGCCCTCGCCGGCCTCCGGCCGCAGGCGGCCGACCAGCTCATGGTAACGGCCCTGCGGCACGAAGCAGATGTCCTGGCTGTCCGGCTTCTCCGCCACCGCGAGTCCGAGCCGCTGAGCCTCGGCCCGGACCTCCGCCTTGGAGGCATAGTCGCCGAGCGGGAAGCGGCTGAAGGCCAGCTGTTCCGGTGTCGTGGCGAAGAGGAAGTAGGACTGGTCGCGGGCGGCGTCGGCGGCGCGGCGCAGCTCGGGGCCGTCCGGCCCCTCCACCCTGCGGACGTAATGGCCGGTCGCCAGGGCCTCCGCGCCCAGGTCACGGGCCAGGACGAGCAGGTCCTGGAACTTCACCGTCTGGTTGCAGCGCACGCAGGGGATGGGGGTTTCGCCGCGGGCATAGGAGGCCGCGAAATCCTCGATCACCGCGTCCCTGAAGCGCTGCTCCCGGTCCAGCACATAATGCGGAATGCCGAGGCGGTCCGCCACGTCGCGCGCGTCGTGGATGTCCTGGCCGGCGCAACAGGCGCCCTTCTTCTGGACGGCGGCGCCATGGTCGTAAAGCTGCAGCGTGGCGCCGATCACCTCATGGCCCTGTTCCTTCAGGAGGCCGGCGACCACGGAGGAATCCACACCCCCCGACATGGCGACGAGAATCCTCATGCCGCGGCGTTCAGCCCCATCTGCCAGAAGGCCGCCTCCAGCCGCGCCGCCTCGGTGAAGGTGGCCGAGAGGGTCGCGAAGCGGACCTCGCCGCCATGGCTCACGCCCAGCCTGTCCAGGCGCAGGGCGGCGTCGCTGGCCAGCGCCTGATAGCCCGGCGAGGAATAGGTCTCGATCCAGCTTTCGTAGGGATTGCCCTGGCGCAGCCGGCCGGGATGCGCCCGGATGCGCTGAGCGATCTCGCCATAGCCGATGGTGCAGGGTGCCAGCGCGACCTCCAGGTCGAGGATGTCACCCGCCATGCCGCGGTCGAGCACCCAGCGCGTGTAGGCGACGGTCTCGGCCGCCTCCGGCGTGGCCAGCACATCGGCCTCCGACAGGCCCCATTCGCTGCAATAGGCGAAATGCATCTGCATCTCGGAGAGCAGGGCGTTGAGGGCGGAGGCCTTGCTGCGCAGCGCGTCGAGGTTCTCCGCCTTGAAGGCCGCCAGCGCCTTGGCGCGCGCGAACTGCACCAGGAACAGCCAGTCCTGCACCAGATAGCGCTGGAAGGCGGCCTTCGGCAGCGTGCCCTCGGCCAGCCCCTGCACGAAGGGATGCCAGCAATAGGCGCTCCACTGCGCCTCCGCAGCGCCGCGCAGGCGCCGATAGAGACCGCCGGGCTGTCCGAGACTGGGTTTCATGGCGGAACTCAACCGGCGTTTCGCGTGCCGGCCGGAAGCTTGACCACGAGCCCGTCCAGCTCATCGCTCATGATCAGCTGGCAGCCCAGGCGGGAGGTCTCCTGCAGGTCGAAGGCGAGGTCCAGCATGTCCTCCTCGTCCTCGGAGGGGGACTCCAGCTTCTCGAACCAGCCGGCATCGACGATGACATGGCAGGTGGAACAGGCCAGGCTGCCCTCGCAGGCGCCCTCGATGTCGATGTCGTTCCGGTGCGCGATCTCGAGGACGGACAGGCCGAGCGGGGCCTCGACTTCGCGGCGCGTCCCGTCGCGCTCGATGAAGGTCATTTTCGGCATCGCCGTCTGTCTACTCCGCCGCGTCTCGTGTTTCGGAAAGGGCTTCGCGCCAGGCCTCGGCCAGCAGGGCGGCCGCGCGGTCCATATCGGCAGGCGAAGTAAAGCGGCCAATGCCGATCCGCAAGGTCGCGCGCGCTTCCGCCTCCGGCAGTCCGAGGGCACGCAGGACATAGGACGGCTCGACCTCGGCCGAGGAGCAGGCGGAGCCGGTGGAGACGCAGAGCCCCTGAAGCCGTGCCAGCATGGCCTGGGCGGAGGCGCCGCCGGGAAAGGTCAGGCTGAGGTTGCCGGGAACGCGACGCGCCGCGTCACCATTCAGCCGCAACCCGGGGATCGTGGCGCGGAGCGCGGCCAGCAGACGGTCGCGGCATGTCCGGATCCTCTCCGCATCCGCCTCCCGATCGGCCCCCGCCAGCCGCGCCGCCTCGCCAAGGCCGACCAGCAAGGGCGCCGGCAGGGTTCCCGAGCGCAGCCCGCGCTCCTGCCCGCCGCCGGAGAAGAGCGGCTCCAGCCGGACACGGGGACGGCGGCGGACATAGAGGGCGCCCACCCCCTTGGGGCCATAGATCTTGTGTCCCGAGAGGGACAGCAGATCGACCGGCAGGGCACCGAGGTCGAGGGGAACGCGGCCCGCGGCCTGGGCCGCGTCGCTGTGCAGCAGCGCGCCGGCGGCCTTGACCGGCGCCGCCAGGGCGGCGAGGTCCTGGATGACGCCGATCTCGTTGTTCACCGCCATGACGGAGACCAGGAGCGTCGGCACGCGCAGCGCCTCGACCAGCAGCGCCGGGTCCAGCAGGCCGTCGTGGCCGACCGGCAGGATCACCGGCTCGAAGCCCTCCTCCGCCAGGTCGCGCACGCTTTCCAGGACGCATTTGTGCTCGGTCGCCAGGGTGATCACCCGGCGCCGCCCGCTCCCCTGCCGCCGGGCGAAGCGGGCCGCGCCCTTGATGGCCAGGTTGTTCGCCTCGGTCGCGCCGGAGGTGAAGACGATCTCGCGGGCCTCGGCACCGATCAGCGCCGCGACCTCGGTCCGCGCTGCCTCGACCGCCGCCTCGGCGGCCCGCCCCAGGGCGTGTTCGACGCTGGCGGGATTGGCGAAGTTCTCCTCCCACCAGGGGCGCATGGCGGCGAGCACCCGCGGGTCCACGGGCGTCGTCGCGTGATTGTCGAGATAGATCGGCGGGGTCTCGGCCAGCATGGCCAAAAGTATGGGGCCGACCCCGCCGGATCGGAAGCTTTCGCTGCCCCGGGAATGGCGGCCATGAGCCCAGGTCGGGCCATGGCCGCGGGACCGGTCAGTCCGCCTCGCGAACGCCGCACCAGCTGGCGATGAAGGTGGCGATGGAGAGCGTGGTCTGGCGCAGGCTCTCCAGGTTGGTGCGCTCGTCGAAGCCGTGGTTGCCCTCGCCCGAGGGGCCGTAGCAGAGCGCCGGAATGTCGTAGTAGAGGCCGTAGAACCGGGTGTCGTTGACGGCGGTGGTGATGCGCGCCGGCATCTCCTCGCCATGCACCTGGCGGTGCGCCTCCGCCAGGACCTTCTCGGCCTCCGAACCGGGCTCCAGCACGAAGCCGTCCGCCTGGAAGCCGTGCCAGATGACCTCGGGCGGATTGTTGGCCAGGAAGTTGTCGCCCGCCCGCGCCTCGCTGACGCAGCGCTCCACCGCCGCCATGGCCTGCTTCACGTCCGTGCCGGGCAGCAGGCCGATGCGGCAGTCCACCTCGCACCAGGAGGGCGTCGAGCTGGCCCAGTCGCCGCCGCGGATGATGCCGGGGTTGAACTTGATCGGATCGGGCGTGCCGGCGTACCAGCGGTCCTCCCGCGCCGCCACGTTCTGCAGCCTGGTGTGTTCCTGCAGCGCCTGGATCAGCTTCATGGCGGAGAGGATGGCGTTGCTGCCATCCTGCGCCACCGCGACATGCACCGGCACGCCGCGCACCCGGAGGCGGAACCACAGCGTGCCGGTATGGGCGCGCGTGATGCTGTGTCCGGTCGGCTCGGGAATCAGCACGGCATCGGCGCGATAGCCGCGCGCCAGTGTCGCCAGGGCGCCGTTGCCGGTGCTTTCCTCCTCGGTGACCGTCTGCAGGTAGACATCGGCCGCCGGCTTCAGGCCCGCTGCGCGCAGGGCGTCCATGGCGAAGATCATCGCCGCCACGCCGGCCTTCATGTCATTGGCGCCGCGCCCGTAGAGCCAGCCATCCTGCACCACACCGGCATAGGGAGGATGCGTCCACATCTCGAGCGGGCCCTCGGGCACGACATCGATATGACCCTGCAGGATCAGGCTGCGGCCGGTGGGATTCTCCGCCCGGCAGGCGGCGACCACCTGCACCGAACCCGCCGGATCCACCTCGATCATCGGGCTCGCCTTCTCATGGCTCGCCAGGGGCGTCTCCGCGATGGTGAAGCGGTCCACCGCATAGCCCCGCGCCGCCATCTGGCGCGCCATCCAGTCCTGCAGCGGCGCCTCGCGCCCGCGCAGGCTGGGGAAGCGGACGAGATCGGACAGGAAGCCGACCTCCTCCTCGAAACGGTCGTCCACGGCCTTTCTCAGGCGGTCGAGCAGGGTGGCGCTGGTCATGAAGGGTTCTCCGATCGCGGATGGCGAGGATGCGGCGGTTTCCGAAGTGCAGGCTAGTGCCGCCGGCGATGGCCACCATGCCGGAGGCGGAAGCGCCTGCACCGCAAGCCGTTCGCCCGGCGGCCGGGGCGGGTGAACCACGCGGCCTGCGCGCATCGCGATACTGCCGGATACCGGAACCTCAGGCGGAGCGGGAGGCCCGCAGCCGGTCGCGCATCGCGCGGTAGGCGGGGATGAAGCGGTCCACATCCTCGTCACTGGCATTCCAGGGCAGGGAGACCCGGATGGCGCAGGCGGCGTCGGCGCCCAGTCCCATGGCCAGCAGCGCCGGGCTGGGCCCCACCTTGCCGGAGGAGCAGGCGGAGCCGGCCGAGACCCGGAAGCCGGCGAGGTCGAGCGCGATCACCTGGGTCTCGGCGGGCACGCCGCGCAGCAGGAGGCAGGTGGTGTTCGGCAGGCGTGGCGCATCGGCACCGATGACATCGGTCCCGCATTCCTGCTCGATCCGGTCCCGCAACGCCCGCAGTCGGGCGGCGGCGGAAAGGTCGTAGGCCGCCATGGCGGCGGCGAAGCCGGCGATGGCCGGAACCGCCTCGGTACCACCACGGCGCCCCCGCTCCTGCCCCCCTCCGGGCAGCATGGCGGCGAGGTCGAGGCCAGGCCGCAGCAGGAGTGCCCCGGCGCCCTTGGGACCGCCCAGCTTGTGGGCGGAGATCGCCAGGGAATCGGCGCCCATCTCTGCCATGGTCAGCGCGATCCGCCCGACGGCCTGGACCGCATCGACATGCAGCAGCGCGCCATGCTGGCGGCAGAGCCGCAGCGCGGCGTCGATCGGGTGCAGCACGCCCGTCTCGTTGTTCGCGGCCATCAGGCAGACCAGGGCGGCCCCGCCCTCCCGCAAGGCGCGCTCGAGAGCATCGAGGGCGATGCGGCCATCTCCCTGCACGGGCAGGATCCCGATGCCGGGCGCGGCCCGCAGCACGGAGGGATGCTCCGTGCCGCCTGCGAGAATGCGACGCCCCCGGCCCAGACCCAGGATGGCCAGGGCATTGGCCTCGGTCGCGCCGGAGGTGAAGACAAGGTCCTGTGGCCGCGCGTCGAGCCGCTCGGCCACGCGGCGCCGCCCCTCCTCCAGCAGGCGCCGGGCGGCACGGCCGTCGGCATGGATGGAGGACGGGTTTCCGGGAAGCTCCAGGGCGGCGATCATGGCATCGCGCGCCTGTGGGCGCAGCGGCTCCGTCGCATTCGCATCGAGATAGACCGGCATGGCGGGCTACAACGCCAGGGGCGGCGCGGCGCGGCCGCGGACGCGGCCCTCGATGACATCGGCGAGGCTGGTCTCGGTCAGGAAGAGGCGGATCTGCTCGCCCAGCTCGTGCCAGAGGTCATGCGTCAGGCACTTCCGGCCGGCGACGCAGCCCGTTCCACCCACTTCACACCGGGTGGCGCTGATGGGCTCCTCGACGGCGGCGATGATGGCGCCGATGGAAATCCGCGCCGCCGGGCGGGACAGGCGATAGCCTCCGCCGGCCCCCCGCGCCGAGGCCACCAGACCGGCGCGCCGCATCCGGGCGAAGAGCTGTTCCAGATATGCAACGGAAAGTTGCTGCGCCTGGGCGATATCGGAGAGACTGACCGGCGGCTCCGTCAGGCAGGCCTCTTCCTCCCCCGTCGTCACCGCATGGCTGACCTTGGACAATTCACGGTCTCGCATACGAATGGCGAGCTCCGCCATCGCCATCACCGCGTAACGTCCCCTTGTAGACAGGCGCATAATTCACTTCTCTCCCTGTCCTGGCCAGCGGGCGTGCCCAGCCTCTTTCGCCCATGACAAAAGATTGCGGCAAAGGGGCCATGCCTGTTTCCGTTGTGAAACCCCGGAGCGGCTGCGTATAATATTGTCCGTGTCGCGGGGAGCGGAAGCCTGCCCCGCGATGACGACGCCATAAGTTGGGGGAGCCGGCGCCTCGTCTCGCTGCGGGTGCGGAAGGCTATTGGCCATGGGCTGGCGCGTCAATCGCGCCGCATGGCGAAGCCGTTGCCGCATCGGACCCCGATGAATGTCTTCGTGCGTTCGGGCGGATGGAAGTCCGCCGGAGCGGCCATGGTTTCCCAACCGGGCGCTGCCGCGCCCACCGTACTGGATGCAAGGGGACGATGCCCGAGGTCATGTTCGCCGGGCCGGATGGCCGGCTTGAGGGTCGTTACCACCACGCGAAACAGCCCAATGCCCCCGTGGCATTGGTGCTTCATCCCCACCCGCTGCATGGCGGGACGATGAACAACCGGGTGGTCCACGCGCTGTACACACGCTTCCAGGACATGGGGTTTTCCACTCTCCGCTTTAATTTCCGGGGCGTCGGCCGCAGCCAGGGCCGCTACGATGGCGGCATCGGCGAGATTTCCGATGCCGCGGCCGCACTGGACTTCCTGCAGGCGGTCAATCCCAATGCCTCCATGCTCTGGGTCGCCGGCTATTCCTTCGGCTCCTATGTCGGCATGCAGCTGCTGATGCGTCGTCCGGAGATCGGTGGCTTCGTCTCCATTGCCGCGCCGGCCAGCCACTACGATTTCGGCTTCCTCGCCCCTTGTCCATGCTCCGGGCTCATCCTGCATGGCGCCGAGGACGAGCTGGTGCCGGAGAATTCCGTCCGCAAGCTGGTCGACAAGCTCAACACGCAGCGCGGCATCCAGATCGACTACCGCGTCCAGGAAGGCGCCGGCCACGTCTTCACCGCGGACCAGACGGCGCGTGTCGCCGATGCCGCCGAGGATCATGTGCGGACCATGCTCAACCGGGCCCGCATGGCGATGGCCGCGGACTGACCGCCGGCCTCCATCGGATGGCCGCGAAAGGGGCCTGGGGACTGTCCTCAGGCCCCTTTCCTATGGCGGGGCGGTCAGACGGCCGCCGCGGAGGGGCGCGGACGCTCCGGTGGTGCCCGGGAAGGTCAGCGGGAGGCCCCGCAGGACCCGCGCGGCAAGGACGCCGAAGGCCTGTGCCTCCAGGGCATCGCCATCCCAACCGACCGTCTCCACCGCCTGCACCGGCGCGGCCAGAACACGCGCGAGCGCCTGCATGATGGCGCCGTTGCGGCGGCCGCCGCCCGTCACCAGCCATCGATGCGGCGCCTCGGGGCAGTGAGCCGCCGCCGCCGCCACCGACAGTGCGACGAATTCCACCAGGGTCGCGGCACCCTCCGCCGGCGCCAGCCCGGCCAGCCCCGCCCGTTCCAGGGCGTGATGGAAGTCGAGGCGGTCGAGCGACTTGGGCGGCGGTGCCGCGAAGTAGGGGTGCGCCATCAGCTCGGCCAGAACCCGCGCCTCGGGCCGTCCCGAGAGAGCCAGCGCTCCATCCCGGTCGAAATCCACCCCGGCCCTCTGCCGCATCCAGTCATCCAGCGGCGCATTGGCCGGCCCGGTGTCGAAGGCGATCAGCCGGCCATCGCGGCCGATCCAGGTCACGTTGCCGACGCCGCCCAGGTTCAGGATGGCCACCGGCTTCGGCAGTTCCGCCGCGAGGGCGGCATGCACCACCGGCACCAGCGGCGCGCCCTGCCCGCCCGCCGCCACATCGGCGGAGCGGAAGTCATGCGCGACCCGCGTTCCCGTCAGCCGGGCCAGCAGGGCGGCATCGCCGATCTGCCAGGTGCGCCCCTCCCCCGGCCGTCCCGCCACCGGCCGGTGCAGGATGGTCTGGCCATGAAACCCGATCAGCTCCGCCTCCGCCCCGAGCCGCCGGACCGCCTCGGCATGGCGCTCCGTCAGGCGCCGGACGCAGGCGGCGAGGAAGGGATCGTCCGCCGCGATACTCCCCGCCAAGTCCAGCAGGCGGCGCAGATCCCGCCGCAGCTCCGGCGCATAGGGCAGGGTCAGGCTCGGCCCGAATCGCCCGATCCTCTCCCCGTCCGTCTCGATCCACGCCGCATCCACGCCATCCAGCGAGGTGCCGCTCATCAGCCCGATGGTTCGCAGCATGGCCGCACTGTGCTAGGGCCGGGGCCCGGGCGGAAGCCCCCGGGCGGTCAGAACGGACAAGAGCGACGATGGACGAGTTCCTGCAGGCCGCGCGCGAGCGCGGCTACATCCACCAGGTGACGGACGAGGCGGCGCTCGCCGCGCGCATGCAGCAGGGGCCCCTCTCCGCCTATGTCGGCTTCGACTGCACCGCGGACAGCCTGCATGTCGGCCATCTGCTGTCCATCATGATGCTGCGCCTGCTGCAGCGGATGGGCCACCGTCCCGTGGCGCTGCTCGGCGGCGGCACCACCCGCATCGGCGATCCTTCCTTCCGCGACGATGCGCGCCCCCTGCTGTCGGACGCGCAGATCGAGACCAACAAGGCCGGCATCCGCAAGACCTTCGACGCCTTTCTCCGCTTCGGCGAGGGGCCGTCCGACGCCATCATGCTGGACAATGCGCGCTGGCTCGACAGCCTGCTCTACATCCCGTTCCTGCGCGACGTCGGCCGCCACTTCAGCGTCAACCGCATGCTGACCATGGACAGCGTCCGCCTGCGGCTGGAGCGCGAGCAGCCGCTCTCCTTCCTCGAATTCAACTACATGCTGCTGCAGTCCTACGACTTCCTGGAGCTGCGCCGGCGCCATGGCGTGGCGCTGCAGATGGGCGGCTCCGACCAGTGGGGCAACATCGTCATGGGCGTCGAGCTGAACCGGCGCATCGACGCCGCCGAGGTCTTCGGCCTGACCACCCCGCTGCTGACCACAGCCTCCGGCACCAAGATGGGCAAGACCGCGGGTGGCGCCGTCTGGCTCAATCCCGACCGCCTGCCGGCCTATGACTACTGGCAGTTCTGGCGCAACACGGAGGACGCGGATGTCGGGCGCTTCCTCGGCCTGTTCACGGAACTGCCGATGCCGGAGGTCCGGCGCCTCGGCGCGCTGGGCGGGGCGGAGATCAATGAGGGCAAGAAGATCCTGGCCACCGAGGCCACGGCCCTGCTGCACGGCCGCCCCGTCGCCGAGGCCGCGGCCGAGACCGCGCGCCGCGCCTTCGAGGAGGGCGAGGCCGCCGCGACCCTGCCCGGCATCACCGCCAGCCTGCCGGCCGCCCTGATCGACCTCGCGGTGCAGGCGGGCCTAGCCGCGAGCAAGGGCGAGGCGCGCCGCCTCGTCCGGCAGAATGGCCTGCGCCTGAACGACGCGCCGGTTTCCGACGAGGCCCTGGTGGTGACGGAGGCGGATCTGCGGGACGGCGCGGCCAAGCTGTCCGCCGGCCGCAAGCGGCACGTCCTGGTGCGCGCGCCGGGCTGAGCGGCCCGGCGCGGGGCCGGTCAGCGCTGCGCGTTGCCCGCCGTGCCGCCGCCGAAGATGCCCCGCAGGAAGCCGGGCGTCAGCGCCGCGAGCGGGTTGACCGAAACCGAGGGGTCCTGCACCGGCCCTTGCATCTGCCACGTCGCGGCCAGCAGGCCGCCGCCGCGCTCCGGGCTGAACAGCCGCCCCAGCAGCGGGATCTGCCCCAGCAGCGAGTTCAGCACATAGGCGGGCACGATGGTGCCCTCCAGGTCGATCGCGCCGCCCTGGCGCGGAATGGTGCCGCGCGCGGTGACACCCAGGGAGGCCGAGAAGGCGCGCGCCTCATCCACCATCAGGCTGCGCGGCGTCAGGCGGAAGGGCGCTTCCAGGCGGGAGAAGCTCAGGCCCGGCCCGCGCACCGCGTCGAACATGCCGTAGACCGTCAGCGCCTGCAGCAGCTTGCCGACCCCCTCGGCCTCGCGCACCGAGAAATCCGCCATTTCGGCGGTGCCGGTCAGGGTGGCGCCCGGCCTGTTGCCGTCCCATCGGGCGTTCACGGCGAGCCGGCCACCCTCGACCTGATCGAGGATGTCGAAAGCCCGCAGCAATGCGCCCGCATCGGCGGCGTTGAGCAGCAGGCTCCGGCCGCCGCCCTGGGGGAGCACGGTGACATCGAAGGCCCCCCCCGGCCCGGCCTGGCCGGCGATGCGGGCCTCGCGCAGCACGCCGCGCGGATCGGCCGTCACCCGGCCCTGAATGCCGGCCAGGCTGCGGCCGCCGCCCAGCAGCACCCGGTCGAACTGCGCCTCCACGGAGACCGAGGGTCCGGTCGCGGGCGTGTCGGACGCGCCGCCATCCGCCGCGGCATTGGCGGCCAGGGCGGGGCCGAGGTCCAGCACCGGGCCGGAGGCGCGGAAGCGCCAGGGCGCGCCCGCCTGCGCCGGCGGCCTCGCCTCGGCCGTGAAGCGGCTGTCCTGCACCCGGGCCTCGGCGATATCGACCCGCTCCAGCCGGTTGCCGGCGGAGAAGCCGACCTTGCCCCTGGCCCGAAGCTGCGGTGCCTCGACCTGGAACCGGTCCACCGCCCGCAGGTTCTCGTGATCCACCACCAGCTCGGCCTGCGCCGCCGCCGGCGTGCCCGGCGCCTTCTGCCAGGCGAAGGGCGACAGGGTCATGCGGCTGTCGCGCAGATTGGCATCGATACTGACGCGGCTCTCGCCGCTGCGCCGGCGCTCCACCAGGGCGCGGATGCCCACCGGGCCGCTGACGAAGCCCTCGAGGTCCAGTCCGAACTCGGCGATGCGGCTGGCATCCGGCCGGGCCTCCGCGCGGTAGCGCTCGACCACCTGCGCGGCATTGCCGGGCCGGAAGTCCATCTCGAGGCTCAGCTGTGTCGGGATGCCGGCGAGCTGCGCCTCTCCACTGGCCTTCAGCCGCGCCGTGTCGACGGTCAGCTCTGCCGTGCCGCGCTCCAGCCGCTTGCCCATGAGCACGTCCGACAGCCGCATCTGGGTGATGCGCATCTGCGCCTGCACGCGCAATGCCTCGTTCGGAATGTCCGCCAGGAGAGGCAGGCCGAGCCGCAGCACGCCCTCCACCTGGCCGCCGGGCTGCTTCAGGTCCAGCGGCCGGTTCTCGAACAGCTTGAGGCGGGGATGGCGAATCAGCGCGACGATATCCGGCACGGGGCCCCGCAGCTGCGCCTCGATCTCGGCCTGTTCCTGGCCGGCGTCCAGATTGAGCAGGCGAATGGTGGCGCCCGGGCTGCTCAGGGCGGTGCCGGATTGTCGAGCGCCCGCCAGCTGGATGCGGATCTCGTCGAGGCCGAACTCGGCGCGCGCCTCCACCTCCTCCAGCGGCGGAATGGGCCGCAGCCAGTGGACCCTGCCGCGCTGCAACTGCATCGTGCCATCGAGCCGGGTGACGCGCAGGCCGGACAGGTCGGCGCCCGCCTCGGCCCGCAGAGTGAAGCGTCCGTCGCGCAGCTCGCCCCCGGTGAGGTTCTCCACCAGCCATTTGCGCGCGCCGTCGGCCAGCCCCGCGGGCCAGTAGTCGCCCAGATCCGCCGCCGGCACCGCGTCGAGGCCGAAGATCAGCGAGCCAATCCAGGCCGCGTCCTGCAGACGGGCCTCGCCGCTGGCCTCGAGCACCGGCGGCCGCCCCCTGGCGCGAGCGGCACCGGGGTCCGCCGCGGCGGGGACCAGGCGCAGCTTCTCCAGCCGCAACGCCGTCGGCGACCCGGTCGCATCCAGATGGAGGCTGGCGAAGCCGACGCGGAGCTTCTGCGCGGTGAAGCGCCCGCCCTCACTGTCGACCTGGAGGCGCAGCTGCGGCTCGGCGCCCCGCGCGCCGCCATCGAAACGGCCGGACAGGCTGACGGCGAGGGGCGCATCGAAGAGCGCCAGCGGCGCCAGGGCTGGGATCAGCCCGGCCAGTCGGGCCGGTTCCAGCCTCGGGATCAGGATCTCACCGGAGAGCGTCGGCCCCGCCCCCTCCACCGCGCCATTCAGCCGGACCTCCATGCCCTTCCCCTGGCCCGGCAGGCGCAGGGCGGCCGTACCACCGAGGGTCATGCGCCCGGCGGCCCCGCGCCGCAGCGCCAGGTCCACCTGTTCCAGCCGCCAGACGAGGCCGAGCTGACGGTCCAGGATGGTCAGGCGCCCCTCCTGGATATCGACTTCCCTGAGCGCGCCGAGCCAGGTCTCCCGCTCTCCGTGCCGCGGGGAATCGAGAAGATCGCCGAGCAGGCCGCCCCCGGGAGCATCCGCCGCTGCCGGCGGCGTGGCTTCCGCGGGCTGAGGATCCTCCTGCCGCAGCCGTCCCATGGCGAGGGCGATACCGCCCGTCTCGTCGCGCTCCAGCACGATGCTGGGCGCCTGGATGGCGATGCGGAACAGCGACAGCCGGCCGCGCAGGAGTTCGCCCAGGGCCAGGCTCACCGTCGCATCCGGCAGTTCCTGCCGCACCGAGCCCGCGGCATCGCGCAGCTGGACCGACGTGAGCCGCAGCTGCAGCGGCGCCTGCCGGTCCTCGCGGAAGCCGTGCCAGGCGATGGCCGCGTCGCCGATGCTCAGTGTCTGCCCCTCGGCCGGCGGCGGCACGGCGCGCTCCAGCGCCCGCGCCAGGGCCGGCAGGTGCAGCGGCCCCTGTGAAAGGCGCCATCCCAGCGCCGCCGTCCCCAGCCCGGCGAGCAGCGCGACAGCCATCAGCAGGCGCAGGAGGAGGCCGCCGCAACGCAGCACTTGACCGGTCAGCGGGCGCATGGATTGGCTTCCGCATCATGTCCCAGACATCCAGCCTGCTGCCGCCCGCCTTCGACAAGCCAGCCGCGGAGGCACTGACCGAGGCCTTCGCCGCGCGTGGCGCCGCGGAGAGTGACTACGCCGGCTCCGGCTCCGGCCGCGCCCTGCTGGCGGCGCTGGGAGGCCACAGCCCCTATCTCGCCGACCTCGCGGAGCGCGAGAGCGATATCCTGCTCAGATTCGGCCGCGACGGGCCGGACAACGCCCTGGCCCACGCTCTCCTGCCCCTGCGCCGCGCCGATCCGTCCGCGACGCGGGCCACCGTCTCGGCGCAGCTGCGACAGGCCAAGCGCCAGGCCGCGCTGGTCATCGCGGCGGCCGACCTCACGGGCTTCTGGCCGCTCGACAAGGTGACGGGCGCGCTCTCCGACCTGGCCGAGGCGGCCATCGATTACGCCTGCGCCCATCTGCTGCGCGAGGCCGCCGCCCGCCAGGAACTGCGCCTGCCCCGCGCCCGCCGCCATGAGCCGAGGGAGGTCGCGCGCGGTTCAGGCCTCGTCATCCTCGGCATGGGCAAGCTGGGGGGGCGTGAACTCAACTATTCCTCCGATATCGACCTGATGGTGCTCTACGAGCCGACGGCCGCAGCCTATCACGAGGAACGCGCCGGCGCCCTATACGTGCGCATCGCGCGTGATCTCGTGACGCTGATGGAGGAGCGGACGGCGGGAGGCTATGTGTTCCGCACCGACCTTCGCCTGCGCCCCGACCCGGCGGCCACGCCGCTCGCGGTCAGCATCCCGACCGCCATCACCTACTACGAATCGATGGGCCAGAACTGGGAGCGGGCGGCGATGATCAAGGCCCGGCCCGTCGGCGGGGACCGCGCGCTGGGCGAGGCCTTCCTGGCCGAGATCCGCCCCTTCGTCTGGCGCCGGCATCTGGATTTCGCGATGATCGCCGATATCCACGGCATCAAGCGCCAGATCCACGCCGCCCATGCGGGGCGCGGCGCGCATGCCGAGGTGCAGGTCGCCGGGCATGACGTGAAGCTCGGCCGCGGCGGCATCCGCGAGATCGAGTTCATCGCCCAGGTCCTGCAGCTGATCTGGGCCGGCCGCGATCCCGGCCTGCGCGATCCGACGACGCTCGGTGCCCTCGCCGCCCTGACGATGGCCGGCAAGATCGACCGGCGGGCGGCCTCCCGCCTGGCCGATGCCTATGTCTTCCTGCGCAATGTCGAGCACCGGCTGCAGATGGTGGCCGACCGGCAGACCCAACGGCTGCCGGAGGATGAGGAGAATCTGGCGCGCATCGCCAGCTTCATGGGCTTCCCCGATGCCGACGCCTTCCGCGCCGCGCTGATCGATCACCTGCGCGGCGTCGAACATGTCTATGCCGAGATGTTCGAGGACCGGCGGCCGAGCCTGCCACGGGCCGAGGCGGCGGCGGGCCCGGACTTCACCGCCGGCCCGGAGGATGCGCAAACCCTGCATGCCCTGGAGGAACTCGGTTTCTCCGACCCCGCCAAGGCGGCGGCGACCCTGCGGGCCTGGCATCTCGGACGTCCGCGCGCGACCCGCAGCGAGCGCGCGCGGGAACTGCTGACGAGCATGCTGCCGGGCCTGGTCAACGCCGTCGCGGCGCAGCGCGAGCCCGACGCGGTGCTCTCGCGCTTCGACATGGTGCTCTCGCGCATGACGGCCGGGGTGCACATGCTGTCGCTGTTCCAGCGCAACCCGGCGCTCCTGGAGCGCATCGCCGGCATCCTCGGCGCGGCCCCCGCCCTCGGGGACCACCTGGCCTATACGCCCTCCTCCCTGGAGGGCCTGCTGGGCGGCGGCGGGCCGGGCGGCGCGGCGGCGATGCTGCCGGGGCTGGTGGGCGGGGCGCGGCACGTCGAGGAGGCGCTGGACGGCGCCCGGCGCCTGGTGACGGAAGGCAAGTTCGAGATCGACGCCGCCGCCCTGGAAGGCGCCATCGGCGCGGACGACGCCGGGCGCGCCCGCAGCGATCTGGCGGAGGCCGCCATCTCCTCCCTGCTGCCGCATGTCGTGGCGGATTTCTCGGCGCGCTTCGGCCGCGTCCGCGGCGGTTCCCTGGCGGTGGTCGCCCTCGGCAAGCTGGGCGGGCGGGAAATGCTGCCGGCCTCCGATCTCGACCTGCTGCTGATCTACGATCATCCGGAAAAGGCCGAGGGCAGCACCGGCGCCGCCCGTTCCCTGCCGGCCAGCACCTATTTCAGCCGGCTGGCGCAGCAGGTCATCGCGGCCGTCACCGCGCCCGGCGCGGAGGGCAAGCTCTATGAGGTGGACATGCGGCTGCGGCCCTCGGGCAACAAGGGGCCGGTCGCCACCTCGCTGTCGAGCTTCCGCCGCTACCACGACGAGAGCGCCTGGACCTGGGAGCGCATGGCGCTGACCCGGGCACGTTGCGTCGCCGGGCCCGTGGCGCTGCGGCGGCGCATCGGCGGGGCGATCCGGCAGGCGGTGCTGGCCCATGCGGGGGATGCCGCCATCGCCGACGCGGTGGCCATGCGCCGCCGCATGCTGCGCGATCTGCCCGCCGATGGGCCCTGGGACGTCAAGGCCATGGCCGGCGGCCTGATCGAGGTCGAGTTCATCGCCCAGGCGCTGCAACTGGCGCATGCCGCGCAGCATCCGCGCATCCTCTCCCCCACCACCGTCGAGGCACTGTCCCGCCTCGCCCGGGCCCGCCTGCTGCCGGCGGAGGAGGCGGAGCGGCTGATCGCCGCGGATCGCCTGTGGCGCACCATCCTGGGTCTGCTCCGCCTCACCGTCGGACGCTGGCGCCAGGCGGAACTGCCGACGCCGACGGCCGCGGCCCTGCTGCACGCCACCACGCCACTGCTCGGCAGGGGCGCGATTGACCTGCCGGCGTTACGCCACATGATGCAGGATCACGCCGGGCAGGTGCGGGCCATCTTCGAGCGCCGCCTGGGCCGGCTCACCGGAGAATCGGGATGAGTGTCGAGGAAGGTCTGCCGGCGCCGGATTTCACCCTGCCGGCGAGTGGCGGACGGACCGTTTCCCTGGCCGCCATGCGGGGCAGGCCCTTCGTGCTCTACTTCTATCCCAAGGCCGACACCTCGGGCTGCACGCGCCAGGCCTGCGATTTCCAGGAGGCCCTGCCGGCGCTGGAGCGCGGCGGGCTCGAGGTGATCGGCGTCTCGCCCGATCCCATGCCGCCCATCGAGAAATTCGCCCAGAAGTACGGGCTGAGCTTCCCTCTCGCCTCGGATGCGGAGAAGCAGATAGCCGCCGCCTATGGAACCTGGATCGAGAAGTCCATGTACGGCCGCAGGTACATGGGAATGGATCGCGCCACCTTCCTCATCGACGCCGGGGGGCGGATCGCGCGGATCTGGCGCAAGGTGAAGGTGCCGGGCCATGCCCGGGCGGTGCTGGAGGCGGCCGCCGCCCTGCCACGCCCCTGATGCCCGGCGCCGCCGGACGTGCCTCTTGTCGCCGCGCGGCGCCCCGTTCATGCTGGCCCGCGAGGGAGGAAGGACAACCATGCCGACACAGCCGGGGCCCGGCCAGGACCTCCGCCCCTCCCCCGTCCCCGCGCTGATCTTCTGCGCCGTGCTGGCCGCCGCCCTGGCCATGGGGCTGCGGCAATCCTTCGGGCTCTTCCTCGCGCCGATGACGGCGGCGCATGGCTGGACCGCCAGCGGCTTCGCCTTCGCCATCGCGATCCAGGTGCTGGTCAACGGCCTGTCGCAGCCGCTCTGCGGCCAGCTGGCCGACCGTTTCGGCGGCCGTGTGGTGGTGATGGGCGGCGCGCTGCTCTACACGATCGGCCTCCTCGGCATGGCGCTCTCGGACGGCATGCCGGTCTTCACCGTCTTCGCCGGCCTGATCATGGGCGTCGCCGTCTCGGCCGCGGGGATGCCGGTCATCATGGCCAGCCTCACCCGCCTGCTGCCCGAGCAGCACCGCGGCCGCGCCACCGGCCTCGGCACCGCCGGCTCCTCCTTCGGCCAGTTCCTGGTGGTGCCACTGGCGAGCGTCGGCATCGCCAGCCTGGGCTGGCAGGCGGCGCTGTTGGTCATGGCCGCCGTCTCGCTGGCGATGGTGCCGCTGGCCCTGCCGCTGCGGGACAGTCCGAAGGCGAGGCCGCAGGCCGCCCTGGCGGCCGAGGAGGAAGGCGCCGGCCGCGCCCTGCGCCGCGCCTTCACCAGCACCTCCTTCTGGTGCCTGTTCAGCGGCTTCTTCGTCTGCGGGCTGCACGTCAGCTTTCTCACCGTGCATCTGCCGGGCTTCGTGGCCAGCTGCCACCTGCCGCTCTATGTCGGCGCCGGCGCGCTGAGCCTGATCGGGCTGTTCAACGTCGCCGGCTCGCTGATCTCGGGCGAGCTGACACAGAAGTGGCGGCGGCGGGAGTTGCTGGTCGGCATCTACGGCGCGCGCGCGGCGCTGATGGTGGTGTTCTTCCTGGCGCCGAAGACCACCGGCACCATCCTGGTCTTCTCCGCCCTCATGGGCCTGCTCTGGCTGTCCACCGTGCCGCCCACCGTCGCGCTCTGCGCGCGCAACTTCGGCACGCGCTGGCTGGCCACGATCTACGGCCTCGTCTTCCTCGGCCACCAGCTGGGCGGCTTCACCGGCGCATGGCTGGGCGGGGTGATCTTCGACCGGACGGGCAGCTATGACCTGATGTGGATCATCAGCATCCTGGCCGGCGTCTTCGCCGCGCTGGTGCACCTGCCGGTGCGGGATGCCATCCAGCCGCTCGCGCGGCCGGCCTGAGGACGCCAAGCCCCTCTTCACTTACGCTTCCGGAGAACCGCGAGAATGCTCCTCGACCACCGCACCTATGTCTGCCGGCCCGGCACGCTGAAGAAGCATCTCGAGATCTATGAGAAGCACGGCTGGGCCGCGCAGACCCGGCATCTCGGCATGCCCGTCGCCTATCTGACGACGGAGACGGGCAATGTGAACACCTATGTCCACATCTGGGCCTATGCCGACGCCGCCGACCGCGCGGCAAAGCGCGCGGCCATGCAGGCGGACCCCGACTGGATCAACTACCTGCGCCTCAGCGCCGAGGCGGGCTATCTGGTGAGCCAGGAGAACCGGCTGATGACGCCGGTGGCCTTCGCGCCCGCGCCCCTGCGGCAGGGCGCCTAAAGCCGGGCGCCGGACGCGCCGCGGCTGAGGTCCCGGCCGCCTCTGGCGGCCGGGGCGCGCGTCACTCCGGGTCGCCGGTGTCGGCGATGAGGCCGGCCGCCTCGATGCCCGCCACGGCGCAGACCTCGTCCTTGTCCGAGGCATCGCCGGAAATGCCGACCGCGCCGAGGACCGTCCCCCCGGCATCGCGCACCAGCACGCCCCCCGGCACCGGCACCGCACGGCCGCCGCACAGGTCGGAGAAGGCGTTCATGAAGCCCGGCATCTTGGCCGAGCGGCGCGCCAGCTCACGCCCGCCGAAGCCCAGCGCCATGGCACCGAAGGCCTTGCCCGCGGCGATATCGGGGCGCAGCAGGCTGGCGCCATCCTCCCGCAGCAGGAGCTTCAGCTGCGCGGCCTGGTCCAGCACCACCACCGTGAGGGGCGCGAGGCCGAGGGCGCGGCCCTTGGCCAGCGCCGCCTCGCCGATGCGCGAGGCGACGTCGAGCGCGATGCCGGGCGCGAAGCCGGTCGGGGGATTGGGCATGTCCTACCTTCCACGTGTTGCGCGGCGGCGTATCAGGCCGCCGCTTCCTGGAGCGCGCGCCACACCACCTCGGGCGTGGCCGGCATGTCGATATGGCGCACGCCGCGCTCCGACAAGGCATCCACCAGCGCATTCATCACCGCCGGCAGCGAACCGGCACAGCCGGCCTCGCCACAGCCCTTGGCGCCCAGCGGGTTGGTCTTGGCCGGCACCGCATGGCTGTGGAAGGCGAAGCTCGGCAAATCGCCCGCGCGGGGCACGGCGTAATCCGAGTAGGAGCCGGAGAGCAGCTGTCCGTCCTCGCTATAGGCGGTCCGTTCCATCAGCGCCTGGCCGATGCCCTGGGCGATGCCGCCATGCGCCTGCCCCTCGACCAGCAGCGGATTCACCACCACGCCGAAATCGTTGACGGTGACATAATGGTCGATCCGCACCATGCCCGTCTCGGGGTCCACCTCCACCTCGGCGATGTGGCAGCCATTCGGATAGGCCATCGGCGCCTCCTCGAAGACATGCCTCACATCGAGGCTTCCGGGCACATCCTCCGGCAGGGCGCCGCCGTCCCGCAGGCGCGCGGCCAGGTCGATGAGGCTGATGCCGCGGTCGGTGCCGGCGATCAGCAGGCGCGCGCCGCCCTCGGCATGGGGCTCGAACTCGATATCGGCCTCGGCCGCCTCGAGCAGATGCGCGGCGGCGCGGCGCGCCTTCTCGACCACCTTGGCCGAGGCCTCGATGATCGCCGCGCCGGACGCCATGAGCGATTTCGAGCCGCCGGTGCCGCCGCCCGCGATCAGCTCATCCGAATCGCCCTGCAGCAGCCGGATACGCTCGAAGGGGATACCGAGCGCCTGGTACAGCACCTGGGCGAAGGGCGTCCAATGGCCCTGGCCGTAGTCCAGGGTGCCGGTGATGATGGTGACGGTGCCGTCGGCCTCGAAGCGGATCCCACCCATCTCCTTGGCCGGCGGCGCCGTGCATTCGAGGAAGTTGCCGATGCCGCGCCCGCGCAGCAGCCCGCGCGCCGCGCTCGCCGCCTTGCGCGCCGCGAAACCTTCCCAATCCGCTTCCCGCAGCGCCTTGTCGAGGACGGCGGTATACTCGCCGCTGTCGTAGCTGGAGCCGGAGGCCGCCTTGTAGGGCAGTTGCTCGGGCCGGATATGGTTGCGGCGGCGCAGCTCGATGGCATCGATGCCCATCTCCGCCGCGGCCGTCTCGATCAGCCGCTCCATGAAGTAGTTGCCTTCCGGGCGGCCGGCGCCGCGATAGGCCGAGACGGGCGTGGTGTTGGTCAGCAGGCAGCGTGTCGCCACCTCGATCAGCGGCGTCGCGTAGTTGCTCTGGATGTTGCGAACGAAGTTCATCGTGCCCATCAGCGGGCCGACGGTGCTCAGATAGCCGCCCATATTCGCGAAGGTGGTCAGGCGCACCGCCTGGAAGCGGCCCTCGGCATCCAGCGCCAGCTCGGCGCTGACCTCATGATCCCGGCCGTGGCAATCCGACAGGAAGCTGCCGGTGCGCTCATCCGTCCACTTCACCGGCCGGCCCAGCTGCCGCGCCGCATGCAGCAGGCAGACATATTCCGGATAGGCGGAGGCCTTCATGCCGAAGCTGCCGCCGACATTGCCGGTCAGGATGCGCAGCTTCTCCGTCGGCACCTTCAGGAGGTCGTTGGCCATCTGGTTGCGAAGGCCGAAGACGCCCTGGCTGCCGACATGCAGGGTGTACCGGCCGGTCGCCTCGTCGTATTCGCCGATGGCGCTGCGCGGCTCCATCGCACAGACCACGATGCGGTTGTTGCGCAGATGCAGACGCGTGACATGCGCCGCGCCCGCGAAGGCCGCCTCCACCTTTTCCCTGTCGCCGAAATGGAAGTCGAGAACCTGGTTGCCCGGCACATGCTCGTAGAGCAGCGGTGCCTCCGGGGCGGCGGCGGCGGCGGCCTCGGTGACGGCGGGCAGGGTGTCGATGTCCGGCAACACCGCCTCGGCGCCGTCCCGCGCCGCGTCCCGGGTCTCGCCGATCACGCAGGCGATGGGATCGCCCACGAAGCGGACACGATCCAGCGCCAGGGCGGGGCGCTCGACATTGATCAGGCCGGGCAATGGCAGAGTGCAGCGCATCGTGCCGAAGCCGGCGGCCTGAAGGTCCCGCCCGGTATACACCGCCACCACACCCGGCGTGGCCAGGGCAGCCTCCACATCCAGCCCACGCAGCACGCCGTGCGCGTAGGGGCTGCGGACCATGACGCACCAGAGCTGGCCCGGCCGCTGCAGATCGTCGGTGTACCGGCCTTCGCCCCGCAGCAGGACCGGGTCCTCGTTCCGCGGCACCGCCTGTCCGACGCCGAACTTCATTCCGGAAGGGGAAAGCGGAAGGGAATCCGGCATGCAGCGTGCTCCGTGGCAGGGCGGGAAGCCAGGGAGCCTAAAAGCATCCGGGCCGCAGCGCGAGCCTCGGAAGGCAGGATAATGCACGCCGGGGTGCGGGCGGGACGATCGACCCCGGCATCCCTACCCCGGCACGATAATCCAGGATCAGAATACAACCCTGGATTGTATATCTCATTTTGGCATCACACTGCCTTACGGGCGAGCTCTTCCGAATTGGCCGGCTTGGAGGGGGTCAGCGTCCGGGCCGTGGAGTCGGCCTCGACCATCATGCCTCGCAACTCCCGCAGGAAGGCGGCACCCTTGACGGTGCGCTGGATCAACACGCTGCGGCGATCCTGCGGATCGGTCTTGCGGCGCGCGAGATCGAGTTCGCCCAGGCGGTCGAGGGCGCGGGTGATCGCCGGTTTCGACACGTTGAGGGTCGCGGCCAGCCCACGGACGGTATGCGGATTGTCGGAGAGATAGACGGTCAGGAAAACGCCAAGCTGGCGGGCGGACAGGTCATGACCGTCCCTGCGCACCAGAGACACGACAGTATCCCGCAGGATGCCTAAAAGCTGCTCCGGGGCATTCTGAACTGCCATGTTCCACTTCTCCTTCTCTTGGCTGACTGGACCGCCACATCACTTTTATGTGAAATCGGCGGTTCGCGCGCAGTGTCGTCGTCTCGAATGTGAAAAAATCCTACCGGGCAGATCCATAACGGTGCCTGTCTCGGTCAGCGGGATATGCTTCTGCTCCGTTGCTCATGGAGCCAGACGTCGCGGCGCGGCGCCTCGCTCGGAGGACGGGAATCGAAAGCCCATTCGACGCGTCCATCTAATAATATTGGCAACCAAACTGTCCAGCGACGAAACGTAACCGCCCCTCGGAAATCATTACGATAAGGGAGTCGGATCAGGACTTCGCCGCCAGCTTCCAGTGGAGCACAGCAGTCTGCCGATCTCCATGCGGCGTTGTCGTCATCCTCATGGAAACAGCATGCTGTCCCGCTTTCCACGCCGTCAGTCCCGGCCCGAAGAATCTTCTTTCCGATTGTAAATACCGATTACTACCCGTCTTCGGTTCACATGGCTCCATTTCGCAGTATCCGCTCGACAATCGCCTGTACTTCGAACGCCTCGCGCAGGGTGGCGAGATCCTGCGGCTTGCCTTCGACGAGCGCCCGCAGCTTGCTCAGTTGCCGTTGCAGGACCAGCGGTCGCATTTCCGCGTTGGACAGCGCTTCCGCGGCGGGTTGCCAGCTCCCATCCTGGAGACGTTCCGCCAGGGACCAGTTCCGAAGGCGGATGGCGCCGGCCTCGCCGCTCAAGGTCCAGGAATGCTGCTCGTCCTCCGCGATCCGGCCGACCGTGCCCGAGACGGAGAGAGGGATCTCCCCCGCCCGCAATTCGGCGGCCATGGCGGTCTCCGCCGCATCGTCATCTCCGTATGCTACCGCTGCCGAAACGACGGCGAGAGGGCCGAGTTGCCGCAGTGCAAGAAACAGGAAGTGGGACAGCACCTCCCGCGTGAAACCTCCCTCCTGCCGCCGCGCCAGCCAGGGCGCCGCGGCAGCCTGCCAATGGCGCGGCCAGCGGGCGAAGTCCGTCACGATGTCGAGCCGCAGGGGCGCGCCAACATGGCCATCCCGGCGCCAGCGACTCACCTGCTCGACGGCGGGAGAGGACGCCATGGGGAAGTTGACGGCCGCCCGGGCCCGGCCTTCCTCAGCCTCGGCGACGAAGGCCGCGGCCTCGTCGAGGTCGGTGGCCAGCGGCTTCTCCAGGAACACGGCCTTCCCGGCCTTGAAGGCGCGGCGCGCGAGCGGAATATGCGCGGCCGGCGGTGTCGCGATATAGAGAACGTCACAGGCCTCGATCACCGCATCGGCATCGGGGAGGAAGGGGGCTGCCCCCGTCACCTCCCTCCAGCGCGCGGCCGCCCGCGGCGAGGGGTCCCAGCCGCCCGCGATCCGGATATCGGGATGCGACAGGGCCGCTCCCGCCAGGCGCTCGCCCATGACCCCGAAACCGACGATACCCAGTGTGATGGCGCCCATGACGTCGCGGCGAGCTCCCTGAAAGGGGCGGGACAGTAATGCTGACGCTTGCCGCCCACCACCCCCAAAACAGGGCGTTTCTGCGTCATGTCCGCACGACCCGCCGCGCGCTTCGGAGCGGTGCGGACTTGCCCCCTGGCCCCCTCAGCCGCTACTTCCCCCGCTCCCCCAAGGCTGACCGGGTCTCTCGCAGCCCCGCCGTGACGGTCGCCGCCTCATGCCCAAACGGACCCCTGCCGCATCATGACCCCGCCGCGCGACCCGCTTGAAGTCCTGCATCAGGTCTTCGGCCATGGCGGCTTCCGGGGCATGCAGGAAGAGGTGGTGCGCCACGCCGTCGCCGGCGGATCCGGCCTGGTGCTGATGCCGACCGGCGGCGGCAAGAGCCTCTGCTTCCAGGTTCCCGCCCTGTGCCGCCCGGGCCTCGGCGTCGTGGTTTCGCCGCTCATCGCGCTGATGGAGGACCAGGTCGCGGCGCTGCGCCAGCAGGACATCGCCGCCGCCGCGCTGCATTCCGAGCTCGATCCCGATGAGGCGCGCGGCGTCTGGCGGGAGCTCAACCGTGGCCAGCTGAAGCTGCTCTACGTCTCGCCCGAGCGGCTGACCAACGAGGCCACGCTGGCGCGGCTGGACGAGATGCGGATCGCGCTCTTCGCCATCGACGAGGCCCATTGCGTCAGCCAATGGGGGCACCACTTCCGCCCCGAGTATCGCGCCCTGCCGGTGCTCGCCGAACGCTTCCCCGAAGTGCCGCGGCTCGCCCTGACCGCCACCGCCGACCCGCGGACGGTGCTGGACATCCAGCGCCAGCTCCGGCTCGAGCAAAGCCCCCTCTTCCGTGCCAGCTTCGACCGGCCCAACATCCACATCGCCGCCCAGCCCCGCGAGCAGGAGCGCACGCAGCTCCGTCGCTTCATCGCCACCGCCGGCGACGGCAGCGGCGCCGGGCTGATCTATTGCGGCACGCGGCGGAAGGCCGAGCAGACGGCGGACTGGCTGCGGCAGGACGGGCACGACGCCCTGGTGTTCCATGCCGGGCTCGAGCCGCGGGAGAAACGCGAGGCCCACCGCCGCTTCGCCCGGGGCGATGCGGTCATCATGGCGGCGACCATTGCCTTCGGCATGGGCATCGACCGGCCCGATGTACGCTACGTCGCCCATACCGACCTGCCGCGCAGCCCCGAGAGCTGGTACCAGGAGATCGGCCGCGCCGGACGCGACGGGCTGCCGGCCCGGGCCCTCCTCCTCTACGGCGCGGGCGACATCGCGCTGGCCCGTCACCGCATCGGCGAAAGCGGCGCCGCCGACGAGCAGAAACGGGTGGAGCGGCAGCGCCTCGACGCCATGGTGGGCATCGCCGAGGCCGCCACCTGCCGCCGGCAGATCCTGTTGCGCTGCTTCGGGGAGGCCGCGCCGGAAGCCTGCGGCCAGTGCGACATCTGCCAGGCCCCGCCACGGCTGTTCGACGGCACGGTGGCGGCGCAGAAGCTGCTCTCCGCCGTGCTGCGCACCGGCCGCCGCTTCGGCCTCGGCCATGTGGTCGATGTGCTGCAGGGCCGCAGCACCGCCAAGGTCACCCAGTTCGGGCACGACCAGCTGCCCACCTTCGGCGTCGGGCGGGACCTGCCGGAAGCCACCTGGCGGGGCGTCGCGCGGCAACTCGTCGCGCAGGGCGTGCTCGATGTCGCGGTGGAGAATCACGGCGAGCTGGTGCCGACCGAGGCCGCCCGCCCCGTCCTGAAGGGCGAGGCCTCGATCATGCTCCGGGAGGAGCTGGTCCTGCCGCCGGCCGGCCGGCTGGCCACCAAGAGCCAGGCGGGCCCGGCCATGACGGCCGATCCCTGCTTCAGCGCGCTGCGCGACTGGCGCCGCCGGACCGCGACCGCCCAGGGCGTGCCGGCCTATGTCATCTTCCAGGACCGCACGCTGGCGGAGATCTCGGCGCTTCGCCCGGCCGATCTGGCCGCGCTCGGGACCATTCCCGGCGTCGGCGCCACCAAGCTGGAGCGCTACGGCAAGGCCGTTCTGGCGGTGTTGCGAGACTGCGAATGACTTGCAGATCGGTTTGCGAGCGTCTATCAATTGCAAATCGACAGCCGTGGTGCCTGCCTCATGTATGTCTGCATCTGCAATGGCCTCACCGACGCGCGGATCCGCTCCGCCATCGCCGAGGGCGCGCGCCGTCCGAAAGAGGTCTATGCCGCCTGCAATTGCAACGCGCAGTGCGGCTGCTGCACAGGCACCATGCTCTCCATCCTCCGCGATCAGCCCGCGGAACAATCCGCGCTGGGTGGCAACTGAGATCGTCTCTCAGTCTCATTCACAAGCAAAAACAACAACTTGACTGAGTTCAGCGGATCGCTAAACCTCCGCGCCTGAAAGTTCCAGGCACGGAGTTCCGTCATGCTGCGCGATCCGAAGGTCATCGAGTATCTGAATACTCAGCTCACCAACGAGCTGACGGCCATCAACCAGTATTTCCTGCATGCCCGCATGCTGGATAACTGGGGTGTGACCAAGCTCGGCAAGCACGAATATGCCGAGTCCATCGAGGAGATGAAGCATGCGGATGACCTCATCAACCGCATTCTCTTTCTCGGCGGGCTGCCGAATGTGCAGCGCCTGAACCAGATCCTCATCGGCGAGAATGTCGAGGAGGTGCTGCGCTGCGACCAGAAGATCGAGGAGAAGGCGATCAACGACCTGCGCGATGGCATCGCCCATTGCGAGAGCGTGCGCGACTACGTCTCGCGCGATCTGCTGCTGCGCATCCTGGCGGATGAGGAGAAGCACGCCGACTTCCTGGAGACGCAGTTCGACCTGATCAAGCAGATCGGCCTGCCCAAGTACATCACGCTCAACAGCGACGCGGCGCCCGACCAGCACAAGGACTGACCCGGCACAGGACGGACCAGGCCGCGCCGCCCTCCGTCAGGCGGCGTAGACCAGATTGACGTCCTGGCCGAAGCGCTCGAAGGCCGCGCCGTAGACATGAATGGAGAGGGCCTCCTCTCCATCCAGATTGGCCAGCCGGTGCGCCGCGGCCGGGTCCGCCGCGCCATGAACGATGGCGCCCGGGCGGTGCAGCAGGCTCGCCGTCTGCGCCGGGTGCCCCTCCTCCACGCCGCGATAATATCCCTCCGTCAGCACGCCCCGGTGCACGCCGAAGCTGCACCATGTGCGGTGCGCATGGATCGGGCTCATCTGCCCCGGCCGCCAGCTCAGCGCGACGACGGCGTATCGCCCGTCCGGGTCGGCCTGCAGCAGATGTCGCGTATAGCCTTCCGGGCGCGAGGCGCAGTCCAGCCCGGCCAGCAGCAGCGGATCGTTCAGGAAGGGCCGCAGGGCCTCCGCGACACGGCGCGGGCGCCCGTCGGGATCGCCCGCGACGGCGGTGGCGATGTCGCGCAGCATGGCGCGCAGCGCGGATCCCTTGGAGATGTAGGACATGTCCGGCTCCCTCTCAGATGAACAGGGCGGAATCGGGTTCGATCAGCGCATCCAGCACCATCCGGCGTGAGGCCTCGACCTGCCCGCGCATGATGCGCGCCGCCTCCTCCGCATGACCCAGGGCGAGCGCCTCGATCAGCTGGTGGTGCTCATGCGCCATCTCCCCGGTGCGGTCGCGCCGCCGCAGGCCGAGGGCCAGCATCCGCGTGCTCTCGTCCAGCAGCCGGTCGACCTGCCGCGCCAGGCGCCCGTTGCCGGAGAGCTCGGCAATGGTGACGTGGAAGGCCTTGTTGGCGTCGAGGAAGGCATGCGTGCTGTCCTCATCCTCCGGCTGGTAGCCACAGGCGCAGACCGCATCGAGGCGACGCAGCAGCGCTGCGTCCACCCGCCCCGCCGCCCGCCGCGCCGCCTCCGGCTCCAGCAGCAGCCGCAGGCCGAAGACCTCGTGGATATCGCGGATGGTCACCAGCGAGACGATCCAGCCACGCCGCGGCACCGCCTGCACCAGCCCCTCCTCGGCCAGCCGCGCCAGGGCGGCGCGCACGGGCGCCTTGCCCAGTCCCAGCATCTGCGCCGCGCTCGCCTCGCTGAGGCTGGCGCCCGGCAGCAGGCGTGTGGTCAGGATCTCGCGGCGCAAGGCCGCCACCGCCTGCCCGGTCAGGGAGGCGGGCGGCTCAAGGGGCGGCAGAACACTCATCGCGGATCAATCCAAATGTCACTGACATGTCAGTGACATTCGCACAAGGCGGCCGAGGGCCGCAAGGGTCGGGTGGACCTCTTAGCGCGCCCGCGCGATGCAGAATTCGACGATGCCCGCCAGTGCGCGCCGTTCCGCCCCCTCCGCGAAGGGCTCCAGGCCGGCGAGCGCCAGATCGCCATAATGGCGCGCCCGCGCGATGGTGTCCTCGATGGCGCGATGGCGTTGCATCAGGCCCAGGGCGTGGCGGAGATCGTCCTCGCCCTGCTCCCGCTGCTCCAGTACGCGGCGCCAGAAATCCTGCTCCGCGGCATCGCCCCGCGCGAAGGCGAGCAGCACGGGCAGGGTGATCTTGCCCTCGCGGAAGTCGTCGCCGACGGTCTTGCCCAGCCGCTCCTGCTGCGCCGAATAGTCCAGCGCGTCATCCACCAGCTGGAAGGCGATACCGAGGTTGCGGCCATAGCTCTCCAGCGCCGTCACCTCGTGGCGCGGCCGGTCGGCCACCACGGCGCCCACCTTGGTCGCGGCGGCGAAGAGCGCGGCGGTCTTGCCCTCGATCACCTCGAGATACTGCGCCTCGGTCGAGGCCGTGTCGTTCTGGATGACGAGCTGCAACACCTCGCCCTCGGCGATGGTGGCGGCCGCGCTGCACAGGATGTCGAGGATCTCGAGCGAGCCGTCGGCCACCATCAGCTGGAAGGCACGGGCGAAGAGGAAGTCCCCCACCAGCACGCTGGCCTTGTTGCCGAAGATGGCATTGGCGCTGGCCTGGCCGCGGCGCAGCTCGCTCTCGTCCACCACGTCGTCATGCAGCAGCGTGGCGGTGTGGATGAACTCGACGCAGGCGGCGAGGCCGATATGCCGCTCGCCCCGGTAGCCGCAAAGCCGCGCGGCGGCCAGGGTCAGCAGCGGACGCAGCCGCTTGCCCCCCGCGGCGATGAGATGCGCCGCCAGCTGCGGAATCAGATGCACCGGGCTCTGCATGCGCTCGACGATCAGCCGGTTGCACGCCTGCAGATCCTCGCCCACAAGCCCGACCAGCGCGGTCAGCGCATCCTCGCCATCCCGGGTCGCGGGCGTGACGGATGCCTCGGTACGGCTGCGCATCGGTGCGTCCGGAAAGTTCACGCGACCATTGACCTCTTCGCTGGGACGCGCACCATAGCTACGGGGATGGGGCCCAGCAAGGCACCGCCCCCCGCCGGCCCGTCGCCGGCCGGAAGCCCACGCCGCGGGAGCGGGATGCAACAGGGAGACCGTCGCCGTGCAGGTCCTGGCGGAGAGCCCCGATCCCGTTCGCCTGTCCTTCCTGGCGGCCCTGCTGCGCGATGCCGGCATCGAGGTTTTGGTGCTGGATGGCCATGTCAGCGCGCTGCATGGCGGCATCGGCGCCTTTCCCCGCCGCCTGGTTGTCGCTGACGACGCCTATGGCCGGGCCCGGCGGGTCCTGCGCGAGGCGGGCGAAGAGGTCGCGGACTGAGGCTCATGGATGCCGCCGACCTGACGCTGGATGGCCTGCTCGACGGCCGGGTCCGGCTGCGCCAGCCGCGCGGCGGGCTGCGCGCCGGGCTGGACGCGGTGTTGCTGGCCGCCGCCATCCCCGCGCGACCCGGGGACATCGTGCTCGAGGGCGGTTGCGGCAGCGGCGCCGTTGCCCTCTGCCTGATGGCGCGCGTACCGGACATCACGGTCTACGCCATCGAGCGGGATCCGGACCTGGCCGGGCTGGCGCGGGACAATGCCGCCCTGAATGGCGTCGCGGAGCGCCTGACGGTGCTGACCGGCGATATCGCCGACCGCGCGCTGACGCGGGCCCTGCCGCCCGTGCATCACGCCATGGCCAACCCGCCCTACTGGCCCGCCGGCACGATCCCGCCCGGAGCCTTGCGGGCGGGCGCGACGCATCAGGCCATGGGGCCGGACCTCGCCGCCTGGACCCAGGCGCTGGCACGGCCGCTCCGCCGCGACGGCAGCCTCACCCTGGTCCTGCCCGCCGAGCAGGCTCTCGCCGGGGCGGAGGCCCTGCGGGGCGCGCGGTGCGGGAGCCTGGCCTTGCTGCCGCTCTGGCCCCGCGACGGGCAGGCCGCGCGGCGTGCGCTGGTCCAGGGCCGACGGCTCGGCCGGGGACCGGACCGTATCCTGCCGGGGATCGCCTTGCATGAGGGTGACGGCTGGAGTCCCGCTGCCGAACGGTTGCTGAGAGATGCCTTACCCGTTACTTGGAGTTGATCGGAGAGCGTGGGGCTCCCGTCCTTTCTCGCGGTGAGGACTGTATGGATCATGCTTCCTCCGAGCTGACGCTCACCCCTGGCGGATCGGACGATCCAGACGCTCTGCTCGCGGTCGCCGACGCCCATCGCGCCCTCGGCGCCTGGGAGGAAGCCGCGGGGCTCTACGCCCGCGTGGTCACGCTGCGGCCGGATGCTTGGTCGCTGATCGTTCAGGAAGGGCATTGCCTGAAGGAGGCGGGGCGCGTCGCGGCGGCGCTGGAGCGCTACAAGGCGGCGCTGGAGCTGGCGCCCGAGGATGCGGATCTCCATCTGCAGCTCGGCCACGCGCTCAAGCTGCTCGGCCTCCGGCACGAGGCCGCCGAGGCCTATGCCCGCGCGCTTTCGCTGGACCCGGAGAATCCCGACGCCTGGCAGGAAGCCTCCGCCAGCGCCGAGTGGCTGACCGAGGAGCCGCCCGCCCCCGCCTTGCCGGAGCCCGACGGACAGGCCGAGACCCTGTCGGATCAGGTCCATCAGCTCGCCTTCGATGTCACGGACGTGCTCGACTACTTCAATGGCGCGCGGACGCCGACCGGCATCCAGCGCGTCCAGATGAGCATTCTCGGCCGTGCCCTTGGCGAGCCGCTCCCCGAGGGGGTGGAGATCGCCCTCGTCTCCTACGATCCGGCGCAGCATTGCTGGCACGCTGTCGAGCCCGCGCGATTCGCCACGCTCTGCGAACTGGCGGCCAGCGGATCCGACACCGAGGACCCGGACTGGACCCTGGCGCGGGACACGCTGCGCGAGGCCGTGGGACGCGCGCCCGCCCTCGCCTTCCCGGCGGGCACCCTGCTGGTCAATCTGGGCAATTCCTGGGGCTTTCCGGACTATTTCCGGGCGCTGCGCGAGATCCAGCGGCGCCATGGCGTGCGCTACGTCCCCTTCGTGCACGACTGCGTGCCCCTCGTCGTGCCGGAGCATTGCCTGCACACCATGGTGCAGGACTATGCCCGCTGGTTCAGCGCGCTGGGCCTGCACGCGCATGGCCTGCTCTGCAATTCGGAGAACACGCTGCGCGACGTGCGGCACCAGCTGCAGCGGCTGATGCCGGGGCTGGACCTGCCGGGCCAAGTCATCCGGCTGGATGGCGACCCGCGCGAGGCCATGCCGGCCCGTGGCGACACGGCGATGCCGGCGCTGCGTGTCCTGCGGCCCGGCGAGCCCTACGTTCTCTTCGTCGCCACCATCGAGAGCCGGAAGAACCACCTCCTGGTGTTCAACGCCTGGCTGGCCCTTCTGCGGCAGTACGGCCGCGCCCGCGTGCCGCGCCTGGTCTGCGTCGGCAAGGCGGGATGGCACGCGGAGGCGGCGCTCGCCCTGCTGCGCAACGCGCCGGAGCTTCAGCGACACGTCGTGATCCTGTCGCGCATCTCCGACCTGGAGCTGGACGCGCTCTACGAGCACTGCCTCTTCTCGGTCTACAACAGCCACTACGAGGGTTGGGGACTGCCCATCACCGAGGCGCTGGCGCATGGCAAGGCGGTGCTCACCGCGGGCCATTCCGCCCTGACCGAGGCCGGCGGCGAGGCCGCCCTCTACTTCACGCCGCAGAGCCTGCCGGACCTCCAGTCGAAGCTGGAGGCGCTGATCTTCGATCCCGAGTTCCGCGCCGCGCAGGAGGAGAAGGCGCGCGAGAGGGGACGCCCGCGCAGCTGGAGCGCCATCAAGGACCAGGTCCTCGACGCCACCCGCGGCCTGGCGCGCCAGCCCGGCCCGGAAGCCGGCCGGCGCGCCCCGATCGAGCTGGCGCGGCGCTATGCCGTCCGCCGCAGCATGCTGGACCGGCCGGACCTGCATCTGGCCAGCGCGGCGGCGACGCTCAGCGGGGCCGGCTGGCATGCGCTGTCGGAGGAGGGTGCCTGGGCCGGGAATGCGGCGGTGGGCCTGCGCCTTCCCCTGGCTCCGGCCGGCTCCGACGCGGCCCTGCGCCTCTATCTCGAGCTGAAGCCGGCCCCGGGATGCGGCCTGCCCGCCCTTCTCTGCGCCACCGGTGCCGTGACGCGGCGCTTCACCATCGAGCCCGGTCCCGGGGAGCAGGTCACGGTCATGCTGGACCTGCCGGAGACCCGCGATGGCGGCCTGCTGGAGGTGGAGTTCGAAACGGAGGCCGCGGCCGAGGACGGCCGCAGCTTCTGCCTGCTCGGCTTCATGATCTGCCGCGCCGACGACCTGGTCGCGCGCCTGGCCTATCTGGAGAGCCAGAGCCACACCCCGGCCCAGCCGGAGGCCTGAGAGGGGAAGGCGCGGGAGACCGCGCCGTCAGGGGCGTCCGTGCCGCGCCAGGACCTCGCGCAGCGCGGTGAGGTCGATGGCCTCACCGCGCCGGCGGCGTCCGCTCAGCGGGTCGCGGCTCTCCACGGTCGTCGCCATCAGCAGGGAATTCAGCACCGCCTCCTCCACCGCCTCGGCCGCGCCCACGAAGAGGGGCGACATGCGCGCATTGGGCCAGTCCGGCACCCGCTCCTGACCGCGCCGCACCTCCGGATGGGTCGAGAAGGCGATGGCATAGTCGCCCGAGCCGTCGGAGAAGGCCGCGCCGGTGCGCGCCAGCCCGGCCATGGCGCGCAGCGCCAGGCGGGAGAGATTGCGGTCCGAGAGCGGCGCATCGGTCGCCAGCACCACCATGACCGAGCCATCGGCGTCACCACGATCGGCATGGTCGCGCAGATAGAAGCGGCCGAGTTCGCGCCCGACGGGCACGCCGTCCATCGTCAGGTTGCCGCCGTAGTTGCTCTGCACCAGCGCGCCCAGGGTGAAGCCGCCCAGCGCCCCGGGCAGCCGGCGCGAGGCGGTGCCGATGCCGCCCTTCCAGCCGAAGGCCAGGGTCCCCGTGCCCGCCCCCACGCTGCCTTCCGCGACCGGACCCTCGACGGCGCACTCCAGCGCGGCGAACACATCGGCAGCCGTGACGCCCCGGGCCCGGATATCGTTCAGCCGCCCGTCATTGGTCTCGCCCACCAGGGCGTTGACGGACAGGACGGCCTCGTTGCCCGGCTGACGCAGCGTCCAGTCCACCACGGCCTCCACGGCGCGCCCGACCGCGAGAGTATTGGTCAGCACGATCGGCGTCTCCAGCTCGCCAAGCTCGCGCAGCTGGGTCGCGCCCGCGAGCTTGCCGTAGCCATTCATCACCGACAGCCCGGCCGGAACGCGCTCCTGATAGAGATTGCCCCCGTGCGGCAGGATGGCGGTGACGCCGCTGCGGAGCCCGTCGCCCTCGATCCGCGTCACCTGTCCGACGCGCACACCGGTGCAGTCGGAGATGGCGTTGAGCGGCCCGGGCGGAAAGATGCCGGGCCGCAGGCCGAGATCGCGCGCCCGGCACCGCTCCGTCATCGCACCCTCAGCCGGCCAGGCTGGCGCGGATGGCCTGCAGCGCCGCATCCGCCTGGGCCACGTCGGGGCCGCCGGCCTGCGCCATGTCGGGGCGGCCGCCGCCGCCCTTGCCGCCGACCGCCGCGCTGCCGGCCCGCACCAGCGCCACGGCATCCGCGCGCCCCCGGGCCGCCTCGCCCACGCCCACCACGATGCTCGCCTTGCCCTCGGCCGTCGAGACCAGCGCCACGACATCGGCCGCGCCGGACTTCAGGATGGCATCGGCCAGGCCCTTCAGGTCGCGCGGCGGCACGTCGCCGAGGTTGCGGGCGGCGAGCCTGAGCCCGCCCACCTCCTCCGCCGCGGCGGCGCCGCCACCGGTGGCCAGCTGCTTGCGAAGCTCGGCGACATCACGCTCCAGCCGCCGCCGCTCCTCGGTGAGCGCCACGATCCGCGCCGGCAGCTCGGCCGGTGACACCTTCAGCGTCGCGGCCGCCTCGCGCAGGGTCTTCTCGGCCTGCTCCACGAGTGCCAGGGCGGTGGCGCCCGTCACCGCCTCGATGCGGCGGACGCCGGCGGAAACCCCGCCCTCGGAGACGATCTTGAACAGGCCGATATCACCGGTCCGCCGGACATGCGTGCCGCCGCAGAGCTCCAGCGAATAGACGCCGTGCCGGGCCGTGGCCTCCGGATCGTAACCCATGCCGACCACCCGCACCTCGTCGCCATACTTCTCGCCGAACAGGGCCATGGCGCCGGCCGCCACCGCCGCCTCGGGCGTCATCAGCCGTGTCACCACCTCGGCGTTCTCGCGGATGCGGCCATTCACCTCGGCCTCGACCCAGGCCAGGTCCTCCGGCCCGATCGGCGTCGGCTGGGACACGTCGAAGCGCAGGCGGTCCGGCGCGTTCAGGCTGCCCTTCTGCGCGACATGGTCGCCCAGGCGGCGGCGCAGCGCCTCATGCAGCAGGTGGGTGGCGGAATGGTGGGCGCGAATGGCGCCGCGGCGCCCGTGCTCGACCTCGGCCACCACCGCCCGGCCCGGCTCCGCCTCTCCCGCCTCGACCGTGCCGAGATGCACGAAGAGGCCGAGCTTCTTCTGCGTGTCGCGCACGGCGATGCGCAGGCCATCCGTGCCGGTGATGACGCCGCTGTCGCCCACCTGGCCGCCGCTCTCGGCATAGAAGGGCGTCTGGTTCAGCACCACCGCGACCTCGCTGCCCGGACCCGCGCGCCCGACGAGCCGGCCCTCGGACACCACCGCCAGGATCTCGCCCTCGGCCTTCTCGGTGGAATAGCCCAGGAACTCGGTGGCGCCGCCGAGCTGCTCCTTGAGGTCGAACCAGAGCGTCTCGGTGGCGGCCTCGCCGGAGCCGGCCCAGGCGGCGCGGGCGCGCTGCCTCTGCTCGGCCATCGCGGCCTCGAAGCCGGCCACGTCCACCGCCTTGCCCTCGCCGCGCAGCGCGTCCTGCGTCAGGTCGAGCGGGAAGCCGAAGGTGTCGTAGAGGCGGAAGGCGACATCGCCCGGCAGCGTGCCCTTCTCCCCCAGTCGTGCGCTTTCCTCCGCCAGCAGGCCGAGGCCGCGCTCCAGCAGGCTGCGGAAGCGCGTCTCCTCCAGCTTCAGCGTCTCGCCGATCAGCGCCTCCGCGCGGACCAGCTCGGGATAGGCGGCGCCCATCTGCCGCACCAGCACCGGCAGCAGGCGGTGCAGCAGCGGCTCCTTCGCGCCCATCAGATGGGCGTGGCGCATGGCGCGGCGCAGGATGCGGCGCAGCACGTAGCCGCGCCCCTCGTTCGACGGCATGACGCCATCGGCGATCAGGAAGGCGCCCGAGCGCAGATGATCGGCGACGACGCGGTGGCTGACCTTGAACGGCCCGTCCGCCGCCTGCCCGGTCAGCTCGGCGCTCGCCAGGATCAGGGCGCGGAAGGTGTCGGTGTCGTAGTTGTCGTGCTTGCCCTGCAGGATGGCGGCGAAGCGCTCCAGCCCCATGCCGGTGTCGATCGAGGGGCGCGGCAGCGGGTTTCGCGTCCCCGCCGGCTCCTCGAGATACTGCATGAAGACCAGGTTCCAGATCTCGATGAACCGGTCGCCGTCCTCGTCCGGGCTGCCGGGCGGCCCGCCGGGGATGGAGGGGCCGTGGTCGTAGAAGATCTCGGAGCAGGGGCCGCAGGGGCCGGTATCGCCCATGCGCCAGAAGTTGTCGCTGGTCGGGATGCGGATGATCCGCTCGTCGCCGAGCCCGGCGATCCTGCGCCACAGCGCCGCCGCATCCTCGTCCTCGGAGAAGACCGTGACCAGGAGCTTCTCCTTCGGCAGCGCGAAGTCGCGCGTCAGCAGGGTCCAGGCATGCTCGATGGCCTGTTCCTTGAAGTAGTCGCCGAAGGAGAAGTTCCCGAGCATCTCGAAGAAGGTGTGATGGCGGGCGGTGTAGCCGACATTGTCCAGGTCGTTGTGCTTGCCGCCGGCGCGCACGCATTTCTGCGCCGTGGTGGCGCGGCTGTAGGGGCGGCGCTCCTGTCCGGTGAAGACGTTCTTGAACTGCACCATGCCGCTGTTGGTGAACATCAGCGTCGGGTCGTTGCGCGGCACCAGGGGCGAGGAATCCACCACCGTGTGGCCATTGCGGGCGAAATAGTCGAGGAAGGTGGCCCGGATGTCGTTGCTGCTGGTCATCGTCCGCTGTGTCGCCCGCTCTTGGCCCCGCCGGGGGAGGTTTGGTCGGAGGAAAAATGCCTGCTGACGTAGCGCGGCGGGCGGATGGTGGGAAGGCCCGCGCGCCGCGCCCTATATAATGCCGACGATGCCCACCTCCTCCGGTCCTTCCCCTGGTTCCCCGCCGAGCCTGTTCGACGACCAGGCTCCCCGCCCCCTGGTCGATCGTCCCCTGGCCGACCGCCTGCGCCCCGCCAGCCTGACGGAGGTGACCGGCCAGGACCACCTGCTCGGCCCCCAGGGACCGCTGGCCCGGATGGTGGCGGCGCGCGCCATCGCCTCGATGGTCCTCTGGGGCCCGCCTGGCACGGGCAAGACCACTATCGCGCGCCTGCTGGCCGGCGCGACCGATCTCCACTTCGAGGCGGTCTCCGCCATCCAGGGCGGCGTCGCCGACCTCCGCCGGGTCTTCGAGGCGGCGCGGGCCCGGCGCGCCGGCGGGCGCGGCACGCTGCTCTTCGTGGACGAGATCCACCGCTTCAACCGCGCCCAGCAGGACGCCTTCCTGCCCTATATCGAGGACGGCACCATCACCCTGGTCGGCGCGACGACGGAGAACCCCTCCTTCGAGCTGAACGGCGCCATCCTCTCCCGCGTCCGCGTCTTCATCCTCAACGCCCTGGGGGCGGAGGCACTGGGCCTGTTGCTGCAGCGGGCGGAGGCGCATCTCGGCCGCGCCCTGCCCCTCGTCCCCGAGGCGCGGCAGGCGCTGATCGACATGGCCGGCGGCGATGGCCGCTACATGCTGAACATGGCCGAGCAGATCTTCGTGCTGGCGGAGGGCGAGAACCTCACGGTGGAGGATATGGGCCAGCTTCTGCAGCGGCGCATGCCCAGCCACGACAAGGCCGGCGACGGGCATTACGACCTGCTCAGCGCCTTCCACAAGTCGCTGCGTGGCTCCGACCCCCATGCCGCGCTCTACTACGCCGCCCGCATGGTGCATGCCGGCGAGGCGCCCGAGGCGGTGTTCCGCCGCCTCGCCTGCGCCGCCTCGGAGGATATCGGCATGGCCGATCCCCAGGCCATGGTGCAGGTCCTCTCCGCCTGGCAGGCCTTCGAGCGCATCGGCTGGCCGGAGGGGCGGCTCTTCCTGGCCCAGGCGATCAACTATGTGGCGACCGCGCCGAAATCGAACGCCAGCTACCTGGGCTGGGAGTCCGCCATGGCGGCGGCGAAGCGCAGCGGCCACCTGGCGCCGCCGATGCGCATCCTGAACGCCCCGACCCGGCTGATGAAGGAGATGGGCCGCCACGCCGGCTACCGCTACGACCACGATTACCCCGACGCCTATGCCGGCCAGGACTTCCTGCCGGAGGCGCTTGGAGAGGCCGCCTTCTATGCGCCGAACGAACGCGGCTTCGAGCGCGACGTGAAGCGGCGGCTGGATTACTGGGCCGGCCTGAAGGCGCGCCGCCGCCCGCCCGACTGAGGTCCGGCGTGACGCTGTCCTCCGCGGCTGGCGCCGGCCGTGCCGGGCTGGCAGGATCGCGCGCGCAAGGCAGGAGGGCCCGCATGTCCGCCGCACCGGAAGACGCCACCTGGTACACCGGCCCGGCGGGCGGGGCGCTCGACCCTGGCTCCGGGCGGGAGAAGCCGCATCCGCCGTTGCCCGCGGGCTGACGCCGCGTGACGCCCTTCACCCCGTCGTTGCTGGCGCTGGTGGCCCTGGGGGGCGCGGCGGGCTCGCTGCTCCGCTACGCCGCCGGCATCTGGTTCGCCCGCTGGTTCGGGGTCTTCCTGCCCTGGGGCACGCTGGCGGTGAACGTCGCCGGCAGCGCCGTGATCGGCCTGCTCGGCGGGTTGATGCTGGCGGGCGTCCATCTCTCGCCCGAGAGCCGCGCCCTCGTCATCACCGGCCTGCTCGGCGGCTTCACCACCTTCTCCGCCTTCTCGCTGGATGTCGGCACGCTGGCGCTGCGCTCGCCCGCCCTCGGCGCCGGCTACCTGGCGCTGACGCTGGCGGGCGGCCTCGGGGCCTTCGCCATGACCTTCGGCCTGGGCCATGCACTTGGCCGTGCCCTGGCGGGCTGACGTTTTTCACCATGCCGCAGGCGAACGGCCCGCCATGGACCTCGCTCCTCCGACCGGTGCGGAGGGGGAGGCATCGTCGCGACCCGGGAAAGCGCGGCGGCTTTCATCCCCTGGGCCTCAATGGGTATATTTTCCTTTACTTCGCCGATGCTGCCGCCTTATCCTCACGGCCATCGCCAGGCAGTTCCACGCCTACCCACCGGCCGGGCCAGAGGAGGAGCACGCCCTCATGAACCTGCACGCGGAAGTGGCTGGGCCGGCCCAATGCCTCGACCACCGATGCGGGCAGGGTGAGCTGGTTCTTGCTGGTCAGTTTCGCCATCCGCATCGGACGCTCCCAAGGCTGGTAAGGAAGTAAGGGAATAAGGAATTTATTCCTTTTCGTCAAGCGGAATTGGCTCGACGCCGCCCTGGCCGGCGGCTACTTCCCGCCCATGACCATCCAGCACCGCACCGTGCACGCGGCGGACGCCGATTCCCGGCTGGACCGCTGGTTCCGCCGCCATTTCCCGCAGCTCACCCAGGGCGCGTTGCAGAAGCTGCTGCGCACCGGACAGATCCGTGTGGACGGCAAGCGCGCCGAGGCCAATACCCGTCTCGAGCGCGGACAGGAGATCCGCATCCCTCCCCTGCCCGAGGGTCCCGCGCCGGAGGCGGCGCCGCGCGAGCGGGGGGTCAGCGAGGCGGATGCGCGTCTGCTGGAGACGATGATCCTCTACCGCGACGACAGCGTCATCGCCCTGAACAAGCCGCACGGCCTGCCGGTGCAGGGCGGCCCGAACATCCGGCGGCACCTGGACGGAATGCTGGACGCGCTGCGCTTCGGCCATGAGGAGCGGCCGCGGCTGGTGCACCGGCTGGACCGCGACACCTCCGGCGTCATCCTGCTGGCGCGCGACCCTCGCGCGGCCGGCCGGCTCGCCGCCGCCTTCCGGGGGCGGGACGCGGAGAAGACCTACTGGGCGATCGTGGTCGGGCAGCCGCAATATCAGGCCGGGCGCATCGACATGCCGCTGGCCAAGCTCGGCGGCCCGCACGGCGAGCGCACCGCCCCGGCGGAGGGCCGGGAGGGCGCGCATGCCATCACCGAGTTCAGCACGGTGGACGTGGCGCGGCGGCATGCCACCTGGCTGGAGCTCCGGCCGCTGACCGGCCGCACCCACCAGCTCCGCGTGCACTGCGCCGCGGCGCTGGAATGCCCGATCCTGGGCGATGGCAAGTATGGCGGCCAGGCCGCGCATCTGGACAATCTCTCGCACAGCCTGCACCTGCACGCCCGCGCCATCCGCGTGCCGCATCCCGAGGGCGGCACGCTGGAGGTCACGGCGCCGCTGCCGCCGCACATGCTGGAGAGCTTCGAGACGCTGGGCTTCGAGAAGCCGCGCACGCCGTCGCCCCGGCGGCAGGGCTGAGCCATGGCCCGCCGCCTCCTGATCGTTGCGGGCGCCGGCCTCGTCGCCGCGCCGCTGCTCGTCTGGGGCGCGGCGCAATGGCTGCTGCGGGATTCGGTGCTGCGCCCGCGCGTCATCGCCGCCGTGGAGCAGGCGACCGGGCGGAGGCTGACCCTCGGCGGGCCGGTGGGCGTGAAGCTCTCGCTGCTGCCGACGGTGACGCTGGAAGGCGTTTCGCTGGCCAATGCGCCAGGTGGCAGCCGGCCGGAGATGCTGACCGCCCGGCGCATGGAGGCGCGGCTGGCGCTGCTGCCGCTGCTCTCGCGGCAGCTGGCCTTCGAGCACATCCGCCTCGTCGAGCCGGATGTGCTGCTGGAGGTCGATGCGGCGGGCGAGGGCAACTGGCGCTTCCGGCCACCGCCTCCCCCCGCCGCCGACGCGCCCGGGCCCGCACCCGCGGCGCAGGACGGCCGGGCCGCGCGGCCGCTGGCCTTCTCGGTCTCGGAGATCCTCATCGAGGGCGGCCGGCTCACCTGGCATGACGTGCGCGGCGGGGGGCACGAGACGCTGGAGATCCGCGACCTCGCCCTGACCGCGCCGGAGCCGGCATCGCCGCTGGGCCTGCGCGGACAGCTGGCGCTGCGGGGCGTCGAGATCGCCGTGGAAGGCACGACCGGCCCCTTGCCGCGCCTCACGGGTGCCAGCGCCGAGCCGGCGGACTGGCCGCTCGAACTGACCGCGACATCGCCCGGCCTGCGCCTGCAGGTGCAGGGCAGCCTGTCCCGGCCGGAGGCCCTGGCGGGCTGGCGCCTGCAGGTCGAGGCCTCGGCCGATCGGCTGGGGCGGCTGTCGCCTTTCCTGCCGCCCGCGCAGCCCTGGCCCGCGGCGCTGGAAGGTCTTGCCGTGCAGGCCTCGCTGAGCGATGCGGGGCCGGGGCGGCCGCCGCACCTGCTCGGCCTCTCCGCCAGCCTTGCCGGCGGCGCGATGGCCCCCCTGGCGCCCGATCTGGTGCTGGGCGCCGGCAGCCTCCGCTTCACCGATGGCGAAGGGCCCGGTGAGGCCAGCCTGTCCGGTCAGTGGCGCGGCCTGACCTGGCAGGGCGAGGCCCGCCTTCCCCCTCTGGCCGCCCTGGCGGCGCCGGGCCCCTGGCCGCTCGAGGCCACGCTGCGGGCCGCGGGGCTGGAGGCGCGGCTGCAGGGGGCGCTCAGCGGCACCGCCCCGCTCGGCGCCCGAGGCCGGTTCGAGGGCCGTGGGGCGGACACGGCGCCGCTCCTCACCGCCCTGGGCCTGCCCGGGCCGCGCCTGACCGAGGCCCATCTCGCCACGGCCTTCGACTGGTCCGGCGGCACGGCGCTGTCGCTCGAGGATCTGCGATTGTCGTCGCGGGAAGCCTCCCTTGGCGGCACGCTGCGCTGGCAGGCGGGCGCGGCGCGTCCGAGCCTGCGATGGGCGCTTTCGGCGCCGCGCCTCGACCTTGATGCCCTGCTCTCGGCACCGCCGCCGCAGCCGGCCGCGCCCCAGCCGGCGGGCGGCACCCCGGCGGTTCCGCCCCGCCCGCCCCTGCCCGCCGAGGCCGGGCCGCGCCGCGTGATCCCGGCCTTGCCCCTGCCGCTGGCGCGCCTGCGGGGGCTGGATGCCGAGGGACCCCTGGACATCGCGGAGCTGAGGCTGCGCGGCGTGACCTACAGCCAGATCCAGGGCCATCTGGCCCTGGAGGGCGGGCAGCTCCGGATCGCCCCCCTGGCCTTCAGCCTGCCCGGCGGCCGTCTGGCCGGCAGCCTGGCCGCCGATGGCGCGGCGGCCCCGCCCCGCCTCTCGCTGGCGCTGCGGCATGAAGGCGGCGGCCTCGACCTCCGGCCACTGCTGCAAGGCTATGGCCTGCCGCCCCAGGGCAGCGGCCTGCTGGAGCTGGAGGCGGATCTGCAGGGCGCGGGCGAAGATCTCCGGTCCCTGGCCGGAACGCTGAGCGGTCATCTGGCACTGGCCATGGCCAATGGGCAGATCGAGAACCGCCTGCTGGAACGTCTGGGCGGTGAGTTGCGCCGCCTGATGCTGCCGGGCGCCCCGGCGGAGGCGGGAACGGCGCTGCGCTGCCTGGCGCTCCGCCTGCAGCTGCGTGATGGCATCGCCCGGCCGCAGGCCATGCTGATCGAGACCGGCCTCGCCGACGTGGTGGGCAGCGGCGAGATCGATCTGGGCCAGGAGCGGCTGGCGTTGCGACTGCTGCCGCAGCTCCGCCTGGGCGGCCTCGGCCTGACGGCGCCGGTGGTGGTGGGCGGCAGTTTCGCGGCGCCCAGCTACCGCCTCGATTCCGCGCGGGTGCCCGAAGCGGCCGCCGGCATCCTGGGGGAGTTGATGAGCCGGCAGGCGGAAAGCGGCGATTCGGTCCTGGGGCGGCTGGCGCAGCAACTGGCGGACCGGCCCGCCGGAAGCCTGCCGGATTGCGCGCAGCAGCTGAGCGTGGCCCGGGGTGGCCATTCCGGCCCGGTACCGGCCGAATCCCCCGCGCCGTCAGGCGGCCGCCCGCGCGCCCCCGGGCCAGTCGACATTCTGCGCGGCCTGCTGGGCCGCTGACATGGCAAGGGGCCCCATGGGGCCCCTTATCAGACTCGCGCCACTGCGTGAGGCGGCGCCGCTTCCGCCCTACTCGGCGGCCGCAGCGTCCCCCTCCTCCTCGGGCCCCGCCAGCATGCTGTTGGCGACGACGCCGGCCTGCGCGCGGATGCGCTGCTCGATGCTCTCGGCCATGGCCGGATTGTCGCGCAGGAACTGCTTGGCGTTCTCCCGCCCCTGACCGATGCGCTGGCTGTCGCAGCTGAACCAGGCGCCCGACTTCTCGACCACGCCCGCCTTGACGCCGAGGTCCAGCAGCTCGCCGACCTTGGACACGCCCTCGCCATACATGATGTCGAACTCGACCTGCCGGAACGGCGGCGCCATCTTGTTCTTCACCACCTTCACGCGGGTCTGGTTGCCGGTGACTTCCTCGCGGTCCTTGATCTGGCCGATGCGGCGGATCTCGAGCCGGCAGGAGGCATAGAACTTCAACGCGTTGCCGCCCGTCGTCGTCTCGGGGTTGCCGAACATGACGCCGATCTTGAGGCGGATCTGGTTCAGGAAGATCAGCAGCGTGTTGGAGCGAGAGACCGAGCCGGTCAGCTTGCGCAGCGCCTGGCTCATCAGCCGGGCGTGCAGGCCGACATGGCTGTCGCCCATCTCGCCTTCCAGCTCGGCGCGCGGCACCAGAGCGGCGACGGAATCGACCACCAGCACATCGACCGCGCCGGAACGCACCAGCGTGTCGGCAATCTCCAGCGCCTGCTCGCCCGCATCGGGCTGGCTGATCAGCAGGTTATCCACATCGACACCGAGCTTGCGGGCATAGCCCGGGTCCAGCGCGTGCTCGGCATCAAGGAAGGCACAGGTGCCGCCGCGCTTCTGCGCCTCGGCGATGGCGTGCAGCGCCAGCGTCGTCTTGCCCGAGCTTTCCGGCCCGTAGATCTCGACGATGCGTCCCTTGGGCAGGCCGCCGATGCCCAGCGCGAGGTCGAGGCCGAGCGAGCCGGTCGGGACGACCTCGATCTCGTCCGACTGCTGCTTGGCCCCCATGCGCATGATCGAGCCCTTGCCGAAGGCCCGTTCAATCTGGCTGAGCGCGGCATCGAGCGCCTTGTTCTTGTCCATTCTGGAACCCCTTCGCCAAGCGGCTGTCTATATGGATCGGAGACACTGACCGGATCAGTGCTTATCCCGGCGCGATGCATTCGATAAGGCAGGGCCAGGATATCATTTTCCTGTGACGTCAGTGAACCCAGAGAGCTATTCAATCCCAGGTTTAATTCTCTGCCGCCCCAGATTTCGAGTTCCCTATATGTTCGCTTCTGCCTCGTTCCGCAAGAGGATCAGCGTGGAAGCAGGGCTTTCACCGCCTCCACGAGCTGGGCCGGCGCATAAGGTTTGGCCAGGAAGCGAAGACCCTCGCCCTCCACGCCCGTCTCGACCATGGACGGCGCATAGCCACTGGTCAGCAGGACCGGCAGGGCCGGGAAGCGATGCCGCAGCCGGCCGCAGAGCGCCAGGCCGTCCATGCCGGGCATGATGACATCGGATACCAGGGCGCGAGGCGCGAGCCCGGCTTCCACCAGCTCCAGCGCCGCCTCGGCATCCTCCGCCGCGACCACCTCCCAGCCCGCGCGGCGGAGGCTGCGCTCCGCGAGCTGCCGCAGCAGCCCCTCATCCTCGACCAGCAGCAAGGGTGCCGCCGTTCCGCCCGCCGCCATCAGGGAGGATGGCGCCGGGCCTTCCGCCGCACCATCGGCAACGGCCTGGGGCGCGGCCTCCTCGACGCGGGGCAGCAGAATGCGGAAGCAGGTCCCCTCTCCTGGCCGGCTGCTCACGGTCAGATAGCCGCCCGACTGGCGGACGATGCCATGCACGGTGGCGAGACCCATGCCGGTTCCGCCCTGCTGGGCACGGCTGGTGAAGAAGGGTTCGAAGATGCGCGGCAGGATCTCGGGCGGAATGCCCAGACCGGAGTCGCTGACCTCCAGCACGGTCCATCGTCCGGCCGGCACCGGTTCCGGCATCGCCGGCAAGGCCTGCAGCAGCAGTTGCCGGCCGGTGGCCAGTCGCAGCCTGCCACCCGTCGGCATGGCCTGGCGGGCGTTCATCGCCAGGTTCATGACAACCCGGTCCAACTCCGACGGGTCGATCCGCACCGTGCGCTCCGGCTTCTCCAGCGCCAGCTCCAGCCGGATGTCCGGCCCCAGCAGCGGCGTCAGGAGCCGGGCCACACCGGAGACCGCCTGGTTCAGCGGCACCAGCCGTGGCGCCAGGACCTGCTGCCGGGCATAGGCGAGCAACTGCCGCACCAGCCCGCCGCCGCGCTCCGCCGCCTCGCGGATCTGCTGCAGCTCCGCCGCCGCCGCGGGGCCCGAAAGCCGCTCCGCGCCCTCGGCGGCGCCGAGGATGATGGCCAGGATATTGTTGAAGTCGTGCGCGATGCCGCCCGCCAGGGTGCCGAGCGTCTGCAGCCTCTCGGCCTTGGCCACCTTCGCCGCCATCAGCTGCCGCTGCGCCAGATCCTGCAGCAGCAGCACCGCCCCGCCATCGGGCAGGCCGAGGCGGATCGGCGCCACGGGCAGGCCGGGCATGCCCTCGGGCGCGATCAGACGCAGCTCCGCCGGCGCCGCGCCGCCCCGGGCCAGCCATTGGGTCAGCAGGGATCGTGACTCTGGCTGGAACAGGGCGTCCGGCGCCATGCCGGCCTGCACCGGATAGGCGGGGCCGAGGGCGCGGCGAAGAGCCGGATTCGCGCCGCGGACCCGCCCCGACCGCTCCAGCAGGAGCGCGGCTTCGGGAAGCGCCTCGAACAGGGCCTCGAAGGCGCCCTGGCGCTGCTCTCCCAGGAGCCACAGATCGGCAAGGCGCTTCATGACCGGATGATATCCTCACGAAGCGGTGATGTCAGTCCCTATCCTCCGCCAGCAGGGCGAGGGCTTCCGTGACCAGGGCCAGGCTGGTCCGCACGGACCGGGCGTGCCCGGGCGGGGAAACCGGCCCGCACGCCGGCGCCTCCGGCCCGATCCGCGACCATGCGCCCTGCTCGCGCGCGGCGCGGCGGGCGCGTTCCAGCAACTGCGGCCGCTCCGACTGCAGTCGGCGGACCGAGATCTCCAGCGCCCGCGTCAGTTCCATCCATCCCGCCCCCTGGCTTCCGGGTGGCAGGATCGCCGCAGGAGGCAAGGAAAGGGTTAAGGAGGCACGGCGCACCGTCGCAGCGAAGTGTTAGGGGATCGCGGTGAGGATGGCGGCATGAACGACCCCGCCCTTCCCGCCGTGCTGGCCGGCCTCGCCACGCTCGACGCCACCCTGGCCCTGGCCGAGGGGCTGCGGCAGGGCCGGCGCGCTGTCGACCTCAGCGGGATCGAGGCCGAGGTCGGTGGCCTGTGCCTCGCCGCCCTGGCCCTCCCCGCGCGGGCGCGCGGGGAGGTTCGCGCGCCGCTGGAAGGTCTCCGCCGCCGCCTGGAGAGGCTGCTGGCGGAGCGGTGAGCGGGTTCAGCCCTGCGGCAGGTGCCGGCTGATATAGGGCGGCAGGTTGAAGGCGCCGGCATGGATCTCCGGCGTCCAGTACTCCGTCCGGCCCAGGATTCCGGCGGCCTCGGCGCGGTCGCGGAGGGTGGCGCTGTCCACCTGGCGCAGGGTGGCATCCTTCGCCGCCCAGCCCAGGGTCATGAAGCCGCCGACATAGGTCGGCACGGCGGCGACATAGGCCCAGATGTCCGGGAAGGCCTTGCCGCGGCGGACGGACGTCTCGGCCAGTTCCTCGGCCTGCATGATCGGCACGCCGCACTGGTTGACGATCAGGCCGCGATCGGACAGCAGCCGCGCCGCGTTGGCGTAGAACTCGTCGGTGAACAGCACCTCGCCGACGCCGATCGGGTCGGTGGAATCGACGATCACCACGTCGAAGCTGCCGGCCGGCGCCTTTCGGACGTAGTCGATGCCGTCGCCCACGATCACCTCGGCCCGCGGGTCGTTCCAGGCCTCGCCACCGATGTGGGGCAGATGCTCCTTGCACAGCCGGATCACCTCGCCGTCGATCTCGACCATCACGGCCTTCTCGACGTTGCGATGCTGCAGAACGCGCTTCAGCACGCCGCCGTCACCGGCACCGATGATCAGGACGCGCCGGGCATCGCCATGCGCCAGCAGCGGCACATGGGCCAGCATCTCCTGATAGACGAACTCGTCCTTCTCGGTGATCTGCACCACGCCATCGAGCAGCATCACGCGGCCATGCGTGTAGCTCTCGAAAATCATGATGTCCTGGAAGTCGCTCTGGACGCGGGCCAGCTCGCGCTTCACCTGGAAGCGCTGCCCCCATTCGGGATAGAGGGTCTCGTTCACCCAGGAATCGGTCGGCATGGGGATGTATCCTCGTGGAACGCGAAGAGGGCGGGACCTTAGGATCCCGCCCCCGGCCTCGTCACGTGACAGGCTGGCGTCAGCCGATCAGGCCGCGCTTGTGCTCGGCGAGCTGAACGCGCTCGGGCAGGAAGCCCTTCTTCAGCACCGGCACCGCCTTGTAGGGGTTGCAGATGCCGCAGACGAAGATGTCGAGCGCGGCATAGGACCGCTCGGGCCAGGTGTGGATCGAGACGTGGCTCTCGGCCAGGACCAGCACGCCGCTCACGCCACCATTCGGGGAGAAGTGGTGGAAGTGGCCGTGCAGGATGGTCGCGCCGGTCTCGATCGCGGCCTCGCGCAGCACGGAATCGATGTGCGCGGGATCATCGAGATTGGTCGCGCCCCACAGATCGACGATCAGGTGCGTGCCGGCAAAGCGCACGCCGTCGCGCTCGACGAAGTAGTCCTTCGCCTCGCCGTTCGGGCTGTCAACAAACTGGGCTTCGCTCGGGCTGCTATCCGAAACCATCCCCAGCGGAGAAACGAGAGCGTCCATGGTTTGAGGGCTCCTTCCCACCAGAAGATGACCAGGGCGATCGGGGTCGATCAGGTCAACGGCGGCGCATATGGGGCACAGCGGCCCGGGCCGCAAGAAAAATCGGGGTTTTCGGGCCGAAAAAATCGCGGGTCCTTCCTGCGTTCAGCGCGTATCTCTTCGTGCCACCCCCGGGGAGGGTCCGCAAATGCCCCCCGTAAGGGCTGGGTGGTTGCGGAAAAACTCCCGTCCAGTCTGAGCCTGCGCTCTTCCCTCTTGTCGGACGGGTAAAGGCTGCTATACCCCCGGCCCTGCGCTGGATGGGTGGCCGAGCGGTCGAAGGCGCACGCCTGGAAAGTGTGTATACCTCAAAAGGGTATCGTGGGTTCGAATCCCACCCCATCCGCCAGTTCCCGCCCTGCTCCGTTATCCTCGCGAACCGCCCCGGCCTGCCACCGCAGACCGGAGGAATGGCTCCGTGACTTCCCTCTGGTCAGGCCGAGCGCGGAAGCCCTAGCGTGGCCGGGCCCGATGCATGGCGGTTCCATGCGGGGTGGACGGGGAACCAACCCCGCGACAGGGGGAAGCCGATCACCATGACCAAGCCGGACAGCCATCCCTTCTCGCTCGATGGCCAGACCATCCTCATCACCGGCGCCGCGGGTGGCATCGGCGGCGCCACGGCACGGCTCTGCGCCGCGCAGGGTGCCGGACGGCTGGTGCTGGCGGACCGGGAATCGTTCGAGCGGATCGCCGGCCACGTCGGCGCCCTGGACGCGCCGTTCTCTTGCCACCGCCTGGATGTCAGCGATCGTGCCGCGGTGGAGCGGCTGGTCCGCGAGGCGGGGGAGATCGACGCGCTGATCGACATGGCCGCCATCTGTCCCGCCGACGACTGGATGAACGAGGACTGGGACGCGGCGCTGCAGAGTGTGCTGGATGTCAATGTCCGCGGCCCGATCAACCTGACGCGCGCCGTCCTGCCCGGCATGGCGGCCCGCGGACGGGGACGGATCGTGCTCTGCGGCTCCATCGCCGGCTGGATGGGAGGCGTCGCCTCCGGGCCGCACTACGCCTTCTCCAAGGGCGGCCTCCATGCCTTCGTGCGCTGGCTGGCACGGCGCGGGACGCCGCAGGGCGTGCTGGTCAACGCCATTGCCCCGGGCCCGGTGGAGACGCCGATGACGGCCGGCCGGGACTACCGGCCGGAGCAGTACCCGCTGCGACGCATGGCCCTGCCGGAGGAGATCGCCGCCGCCGCGGCCTTTCTCGTCAGCCCGGGCGCCGGCTATGTCTCCGGCGCCGTCCTCGACGTGAACGGCGCCCTGCACTACCGCTGACGGCGCGCGGGCGCCTCAGCGGGCGGGGCGCAGGCCGCCATAGGTGGCCAGGTGCGCCCCCGCCAGCCAGCCGGCATCGACCGGCAGATTGATGCCCGTGATCGCCGCCGCGTCCTCCGAGAGGAGGAAGGCGACGGCCGCGCCGATCTCCTCGGGCCGCACCATGCGGCCCAGCGCCGAGGCCTCAGCCAGCAGGGCGGGATCGCGCAGGCCGCGCTCGATGGCGGCCTGCACCGGCGGCGTCGCGACATAGCCTGGCGAGACCGCGTTCACCCGTACCCCGGACCGGCCCCATTCCGCGGCCAGGCAGGCCGCCATATGCACCGCCGCCGCCTTGGACGGCGCATAGGCGTGCAGCGGCGCGGTGCGACTGGCGGTGATCGAGCCGGTGACGACGATCCCGCCCCGTCCCCGCGCCGCCATGCGCCGGCCGGCGGCGACGCAGGACACATAGACGCCGCGCAGATTGACGGCGATGACGCGGTCGAACTCCTCCAGCGCCAGCCGCTCCGGCGGATCCCCGGGCTGGATCAGGCCGGCATTGGCCACCAGCGCCTCCAGCGGCCCGAGCCGCGCCTCGACATCGGCGAAGACGGCCTCGGTGGCCGCGGCGTCGGTGACATCGAGCGCGACGGCCTCGGCGCCCAGTGTCTCCGCCGCCGCGCGGGCCGCCCCGATGTTGAGATCGGCCAGGACCACGCGCCAGCCGCGCGCCGCCAGCACGCCGGCCGTGGCCAGGCCGATCCCGCTTCCCGCGCCGGTCACCAGCGCCACGCGGCCACGCCCCTCATCCCGTGTCATCCTGCGACGCCTCTCCCGTGTTGCATGTCCATGGGCCCGCCCTAGACCGCCAGATAGCGCTGCCTGACGGCATCATCGCCGCGCAGCGCCTCGATCGTGTCGCTGTAGACCACCTGCCCCTTGTCGATCACCGCCGCATGGGTGGCGACGCCGAGGCAGAAATGCATGTTCTGCTCCGCGATCAGGATGGTGACGCCCATCTCGCGAAGCTGCCGGATGAGGGCTCCGATGGCCTGGACGATCAGCGGCGCGAGCCCCTCGCTCGGCTCGTCGAGCAGCAGGATGTCGGGATTGCCCATCAGGGTGCGGGCGATGGTGAGCATCTGCTGCTCGCCCCCCGAGAGGCGCCCCGCCATGCGCCAGCGCATCCCGGCCAGGATGGGAAAGACCTCATAGATCCGCTCGGTGGTCCAGTGCCGGTCGCCGCGCGGGCCGGCCTTGGCGCCGACGATCAGATTGTCCTCGACCGTGTGCTCCGGGAAAACCTGGCGGTCCTCCGGCACATAGCCGACGCCGGCTCGCGCCACGAGGTAGGGCGCCTTGCCGGCCAGGCTGGTGCCGGAGAGCATCACCTGCCCGCGGCGCGGCGGCGCGATCCCGGCGATGGCCTTGAAGGTGGTGCTCTTGCCCGCCCCGTTGCGGCCGAGCAGCGCCATGGTCTGGCCACGGCCGACGGACAGGTCGATGCCGAACAGGATCTGGCTGGCGCCGTAGAAGACGTCCGTGCCGCGCACCTCGAGGATGGGGGAAGCCATATCTCAGCCCTCCGCCACGGCGAGATGATGATCGGTGCCGAGATAGGCGTCGATCACATCCTGGTTCCGCCGGATCTCGGCCGGCGTGCCCTGCGCCAGGACGGCGCCGTACTTCAGCACATGCACCGCCTCGGCGAACTTGAAGACGATGTCCATGTCGTGCTCGATGAAGATGACCGTCAGGCTCTGCGCGCGCCAGAGATGATGCACCTTCTCGATCATCCGCCACCGCTCATCGGGACCCATGCCGGCCGTCGGCTCGTCGAGCAGGAGCACCTTGGGCCGCATCGCCAGGGCAAGACCGATATCGAGCAGCTTCTGGTCGCCGTGCGACAGGGTCCGCGACAGCAGCTCCGCCTTCGGCGCGAGCCCCAGGAGGTCGAGGATCTCGTCGACCCGCGCGCGGCTTTGCGCCAGAGGAAAGCGGGAGAGCAGCGACCAGGAGCGGCGCTGATGCGCCGTGACCGCTGCGGTGAGCGCTTCCCGCACCGTCAGGCTCGGGAAGAGCGCGGCGACCTGAAAGGCCCGCGCCATGCCGCGGCGGACGACGTCGAGGCTGGAGAGACCCACCATGTCCTCGCCGTCGAAGACGACACGGCCGGCATCCGGCCGCAACTGGCCGGAGATGAGATTGAAGAAGGTCGTCTTGCCGGCGCCGTTCGGTCCGATGATGGCGGTGAGCGAGCCGGCCGGGAAGTTCAGCGAGACGTCACGCGTGGCCTGTACGCCGCCGAAGGACTTGCAGAGATGTTCGACCTGCAGCATCGGCTCACCCCACCATCTTGCGCGCGGCGGGGGGCGTCGGCGGTGCGGTTTCGGCCCCCTCCTCCCGGCCCAGCGGCGCGGCGGCCCGCCTCCGCTCCGAGATCCAGTCGGCGACGTAATCCGCCACGCCACGCCGCAGGCCGAGCACGATGGCGAGAATCAGGATGCCCAGCACCAGCCCGTGGTGATGGGTGTAGATGGTGACGTAATGGTTCAGAAGCTGCAGCAGGAAGGCGCCGATGACCGGGCCGAGGAAGACCTGCGTGCCGCCCAGCATGATCATGAAGATGGCCTCACCGGAGGTGGTCCAGAAGCCGAACTCGGGAAAGGCGCCGGAGACGAACAGCGCCATGATGATGCCGGCCATGCTGGCCATGGTGCCCGCCAGCACGAAGACGCCGAGCTTCATCCGCACCACGTTCACGCCCAGGAAACTGGCGCGCGTCGGATTATCCCGGATCATGCGCAGGGTGTAGCCGAAGGGCGATTGCCAGACCTGGCGCATCAGCAGCAGGCAGAGCACGAAGACCACCGCGCAGAAGATGTAGAGCGTGCCCGGCTGGCCGAGGTCGATGCCGAGGAAGGGCGGCCGTGGAATGCCGCCGCGCAGCCCCTGGTCGCCTCCCGTGAGATCGACCCAGGTCAGGATGATGCTGTGGATGAACATCTGGAACGCCAGGGTGATGAAGGAGAAGTAGATCTCCTTCAGGCGCACGCAGATGGCACCGATGACCAGGGCGAGCAGCGCCGTGCCCGCCAGCGCCGCCAGCATGGCAAGCGGGATCGAGACCGATCCCGACTGCATCAGCAGGCCGAAGATATAGGCGCCGGTGGCGAAATAGGCGGCGTGGCCGAAGGAGACCAGCCCGGTCAACCCGACCAGGAGGTTCAGCGACATCGCCAGAAGGCCATAGGCGATGACATAGATCAGGAAGTCCCGCAGCGAGGGATGCGGAAAGACCGCCGGCAGGACCAGCAGGAGCGCCAGTCCCAGCAGGCCGAGCGTGAGGTCGCGTGTCAGGCCCTGCCGCATTCTAGCTGACCTTCGCGCCCAGCAGGCCCGAGGGCCGCAGGATCAGGACCAGACCCATCAGCGCGAACATCAGCCCGTCGACGAAGAGGGGGAAGCCGATGGCTCCGAAGGCGCGCGTCAGCCCGATCAGGATGGCCGCGATCAGCGCGCCGGGGATCGATCCCATGCCGCCGATCACGGTGACGATGAAGCTCTCGATCAGCACCGAGAGGCCCATGCCCGGCGTCAAGGTGCGCACCGGCGCGGCCAGGGCGCCGGCCAGGCCCGCCAGCAGGCAGCCCAGGCCGAAGACGCCGGCATAGAGCAGCCGCGTGTTGATACCGAGCGCGCCGACCATCTGCGGATTGATGGCGAGGGCGCGGATGATCTTGCCCAGCCGGGTGCGGTTGATGCCGAGCCAGAGCGCGGCGCCGACGCCCAGCGCCATGGCCAGCATGAAGATGTAGTAGCCGGGGATGAAGCCGCCGGCGAGCTCCACCGGCGCCGTGGCGAAGCTCTCCGGCATGCCCATCAGCTTGTAGTCCGCGCCGAAGATGATCTTCACCAGGTCGTCGCAGATCAGGATGGCGGCATAGCAGACCAGGAGCTGCATCAGCAGGTCCTGGCCATAGACACGGCTCATGAAGAACCGTTCGAAGACGATGCCGGCGAGCCCCGCGCCGGAGGCTCCGGCCAGGAGCGCCAGGAGGAAGCTTCCGGTCTGCTCATAGGTGACGAAGGCGAAGTAGGCGCCCAACATGTAGAACACGCCATGGGCGAAGTTGACCACGCCGAGAACACCGAAGATGAGGGACAGTCCCGAAGCGACGAGGAAGAGCAGCATGCCCACGATCAGCCCGGTGGAGACCTGGGTGACGGTGCAGGCGGCTGTGGTCATGCAGCCCGCCAGGACATCGAGGTTCATGGATGGATCTCCTGTTGCGGTGCCTCAGGCGTAGCCCTTCTGCCGCTTCCACTGGGTCTCCATCTCCAGGATCCTGGACCAGGGGGTCGTCGCGAAGTCCTCCACGAACGGCGCCTTGGGAACCGTGCGCCCCCAGGCCGTCGGATAGCCGATCAGCGTGTGGTCGGAATCGCGCAGGGTCAGCACCTCCTCGACGGCGAGCGGCGACTGGATCGCCATCCCCTTCAGCTCGGCCGCCAGGGCCGCGCCCTCGGTCCTGCCGCCGGTGCGCTTCAGCGCCTCGGCGATGAACTGGCAGGCGACGTAGTTCTGCCAGGCCCAGTTGGTCGGCTCATGCTTCGCCACGCCCGTGAAGCCGTCGGCGAAGGCCGTGTTGCTGGGCTTCTCCGGATAGTTGCGGTTGTAGCGATAGGCGGTGTGCAGGCCGGGCGGCAGCTGCTTGATGGCGGTCAGCACCGGCGGGTCGCCCAGTGAGGAGGAGAACAGCGCGATATTGGCGAAGAGGCGGTAGAGGTTGCTCTGCTCAATGAAGCTGACCAGGTCGCCGCCCCAGAGCGCCGAGTACATCGCCTGCGGCCGCACCTGCAGCGCCTTCGTGATGTTCTCCGTGTAGTCCGGCGCGAAGAGGCGCGGCCAGACCTGGTCCACCACCTCGATGGACGGGTCGTACATGCGCGCGAACTCCAGGAACTCGGCGGTGTTGTCGCGGCCATAGGCATAGTCGGGCGAGCAGGTCATCCATCGCTTCAGCCCGCGCTGCTTCGAGATGGCGGAGGCATAGACGCCGCCCGCCACGGCGTCGTGGATGCCCTGCCGGGCGCAGCGGAAGGCGGTGGCGATCCGCAGCTTGGGATCGGCCGTCAGCGACGAGGTCTCGGAGTTCGTGTGGATGCAGAGCACCGGCAGCTCGCGCACCACCTCATGCACCGCGAAGGCGCCGGAGGAGGCCTCGCCGTCGATGATGATCTCGCAGCCGTCATTGTTGATGAGGTCGCGCGTCACCTTGGCGGCCTCGTCCGGGCGGCCCTTGGAATCCCGCTCCACCAGTTGCAGCGTGCGTCCGCCCAGGCCGCCCGCTTCGTTGATGCGGGCGAAGGCATACTGCACCGCGTAGCGGCTGGACGTGCCGAGGATGGCCACGCGGCCCGACAGGATCGTCGGCATGCCGACACGGATCACCTTGGCCTGTGCGCCGGCGATGCGCGGCGAGGCCAGCACGGCCGCACCGGTCGCCGCGCCGGCGAGCAGGGCGCGCCGCCCCACCTGCTTTGTACTCTTGAACATTCCCGTTCTCCCTGTTGCCGGCGGGCTTCGCGCCCATCTCGGTCGTTTCTTCGTTGATTTTCCGTCATGGTGGCTGTCGCCGTTCCATGGCGTCAACATGTTCGGCGCCGCTCTCACCAGGCGCGTTTCAGGATCCCCGCCGCGAAGGAGATGACCTCGCCCACCGGCGCGATGACACGATCCATGCTGAGCACGGCGTGCATCTGGTCGGCGAGATGCAGGGCGGTGACACGCACCTCCTCCCGCTCCAGCCGCGCCGCATAGAGCTGCCCTTCCGAGCAGAGCGGATCGTGGCCGCAGGTGAGCACGAGGGCCGGGGCGGCGCCGCGCAGGCTCGCCGCCCGCGCGGGCGAGGCGCGCCAGTCGGTGCGGTCCAGCGGCGCCGGCAGGTAGTGGTCGATGAACCAGCGCATCGTCGCCGCCGTGAGCGGAAGCCCGTCGCGGAAGCGCTCGTAGCTCTCGCCGGTCATGGCGAGGTCGACGGCGGGGTAGAGCAGCATCTGGAAGGCGACCGCCGGCGCATCGCCATCGCGCGCCATCAGGGCCAGCACGGCGGCCAGATTGCCCCCCGCGCTGTCGCCACCGACGGCGATGCGCGTGCGGTCGATGCCGAGGGCCCCGGCCTCCGCCGCCAGCCAGCGCAGCGCCGCCAGACCATCCTCCAGCGCCGCCGGATAGGGATGCTCCGGCGCCAGCCGGTAATCCACCGCCAGCACACAGGCGCCGAGGTGGTGCGCGAGCTGGCGGCAGAGCGAATCATGCGTCTCCAGCCCGCCCAGCACCCATCCGCCGCCATGGAGAAACAGCAGGCAGGGCGAGAGCCCGCTCTCCGGCGCCGCGCCACCCCAGTACAGCCGCAGCGGCACGGGCGGCCCCTCCCCGCTCCGCGCCACCAGATCCCTCACCTCCGGCAGCCATGGGCCCGGCGATTGCAGGACGCGCGCGCGTTGCAGATGGGCGGCGCGCGCTTCCGCCGGCGTCTGCGTCTCGAAAGGCCTGCTGCCGGCCTCCCGCGCCGCCCGGAGCACGGCGAGGACATCCGGATGAAGGGCTGGCATGGGGTTCCTCCTCCCATGGACGGCCGGGGGCGGTCGCCGCCGCCTCCCGGCCAAGGTCTCGTGCCGCCGGCGGCTCAGCGCGCCAGCACGAAGCCCTCATAGTCATTGGCCGCCACCTCGGCGCAGCGGCGCGCGTAGTTCGCCATGCCGCCCGCGTAAGGCATGAAGACGCGCGGCTTGCCCGGCACGTTGGCGCCGAGATACCAGGAGCTGTTGGCCAGGGGCAGCAGCGTGGCGTTGGCGGCCTCGTTCACATGCGCCACCCAGCGTTCCGCCGCCTCCGGCCGCGCCTCGATGCGCTGCAGCCCCTGCCGGCGCATGTGCCCGATGCAGGCGGTGATCCAGTCGACATGCTGCTCGATCGCGACGGGCATGTTGGTCAGCACCGAAGGGCTGCCGGGCCCGGTGATGGTGAACATGTTGGGGAAGCCCGCGACCTGCAGGCCGAGATAGGTGCGCGGCCCGGCCGACCAGGCCTCGCGCAGCGACAGCCCGTCCCGCCCGCGGATGTCGATGGCCAGCAGCGGCCCCGTCATCGCGTCGAACCCCGTGGCGAAGACGATGATATCGAGCGGATACTCCGCCTCGCTGGTGCGGATGCCGGTGGGCGTGATCGATTCGATCGGCGTCGCCTTGATATCCACCAGCGTGACGTTGTCGCGGTTGAAGGTCTCGAAGTACTCGGTGTCGATCGGCGGCCGCTTGGTGGCGAAGGGATGGTCCTTCGGCGTCAGCATCTCCGCCACGCGCGGATCGCGGACGATGGCGCGGATCTTGGCGCGGATGAAGTCGGAGGCCGTGTCGTTGGCCGCCTTGTTGGTCAGGAGATCGCGGAAGGCGGCCCGGAAGCGCAGCCCGCCCCTCTCCCACGCCGCCTCATAGCGCGCCAGCCGCGCCGGCTCGTCCAGATCGAGCGGGGAATCCTCGGCGATGTCGAAAGGATGGCCGTTCGTGGAGCCGCGGGCCTTCTCCCGGATGGCGGCGTAGTTGGCCTTGATCTCGCGCAGCTCCTCCGGGCCCACCGGGCCGTTGCGGGCGGGGATGCTGTAATTCGCGGTGCGCTGGAACACGGTGAGATGCGCCGCCTGCGCCGCGATCACCGGCGCCGCCTGGATGCCGGTCGAGCCGGTGCCGATCAGGCCGACCCGCTTGCCGGTGAAGTCGACGCCCTCCTGCGGCCAGCGGCCGGTGTGGTACCACTGGCCGGAGAACCGCTCGAGGCCCGCGATGTTCGGGATATTGGCCGAGGAGAGGCATCCCACGGCGGTGATCAGGAAGCGGGCGGAGAGGCTCTCGCCGGCCTCCGTCCGCAGCCGCCAGAGATTCGCCGCCGCATCATACTCGGCGCTGGCGACACGGGTGTTGAACTGGATGTCGCGCTTCAGATCGAACTTGTCGGCGACGAAGTTGAGGTAGCGGCGGATCTCGCCGTGCTCCGGATAGCGCTCGCTCCAGCTCCATTCCTGCTGCACCTCGTCCGAGAAGGAATAGGAGTAGTAGTAGCTTTCGGAATCGCAGCGGGCACCGGGATAGCGGTTCCAGTACCAGGTGCCGCCGACGCCATCGCCCGCCTCCAGCACCCGGGCCTTCAGCCCCAGCTTGTCCCGCAGCGTCAGCAGCTGGTACAGCCCGGCGAAGCCGGCGCCGATGATCACCGCATCATAGGTCGCCGCCGCCGATGGCGCGGCGGGTCTGCTCTGTCCTGGCGCGAGAGATGCCATGGGGACGCTGCTCCCTGATCTTGTCGTTGCATCGTTGGACGTTCTTGGCCCGGACCACCGTCACGGGACGGCGGCCGGCTGGCATGGCCATGACCCTAGGGGGCTTGCGCCCCGGGGCACAATTTCCAAGACTTCCAAACTGGTGTGAACGTCCATCACAGGTGAATGCCATGGATCGTGTCGCCGAGATGGTCGCCTTCGTCCGCTCGGTGGAGGATGGCGGCTTCTCCGCCGCCGGCCGCAGCCTCTCCCTCAGCCCCTCGGCCATCAGCAAGATGATGACGCGGCTGGAGAACCGGCTGGGTGTCGTGCTGTTCAACCGCTCGCTGCGCAGCCTGACCCTGACCGCCGAGGGCGAGGCCTTCTACCCTGCCGCCCGGCGCGCCCTCGAGGCGGTGGAGGAGGCGGAGGCGATCGCCTTCACCGGGGTATTGCCCGGCGAGGTGCTGCGCATTCGCTCCATGCCGACCTTCGCCATCCACCGGCTGGCGCCGCTGGTCCCCGCCTTCCGGCGGCTGCATCCCAACCTGCGGCTGGAATTCGTCCTCGGCAACGAGGCCGGCAACCTGCTGGAAGGCGGTGTCGATGTGGCGCTCTACATTGGCGAGCTGCCCGATTCCTCCCTGGTGGCGCGCCGCATCGTCAACATGCGCTGGGTCATCTGCGCCGCGCCGCGCTACCTCGCCGAGCATGGCGCGCCCGCCGCGCCGGAGGAGCTGGCGCGGCACGAATGCCTCAACTTCAACAAGCGCATGCCCTGGAGCACCTGGGCCTTCCGCGACAGCGAGGACTCGCTGCAGCGCATCCGCGCCAGCGGCAGCGTGACCGCCAATCAGGGGCAGATGCTGCTGGCGCTGGCCCTGGCGGGTGTCGGCATCGCCCGGCTGGCGGAGTTCCAGGTCGCCACCGAGCTGGCCGAGGGCCGCCTCGTCCGCCTCTTCCCGGCGGAGGAGGCGCGCATGGAGGAGAGCATCTATGCCGTGCACCACAGCAAGCGGCATGTCAGCCACCGCGTCCGCGTCTTCCTGGACTTCCTGACGGCCGCCTTCTCCGGCGAGGCCGCGTGAGGCGCCTACCGCCGGGCCGGGGCGCCGGGGGGCGCGCCCCCGCCCGGCCGCGACGCGCTGAGGGCGCGGCGGATCTCCGCCTCGGCCTTCGCCAGCTCCCGCGTCGCCTGCTGCCTCGCCTGGCGGCCTTCCTCGGCGATGCGCAGGCTGTCCTCCAGCGTCGCCACCAGGCTGGCATTGGCGCGCTGCACCGCATCGATGTCGAAGACGCCGCGCTCCAGCTCGACCCGCGCCTCGGCATTGCCCTGGCGCAGCGTCTCGGCGTTGGCGGTGAGCAGCTGGTTGGTCAGGTCGGTGGCGGCGCGGACCGCGGAGCCGGCCTCGCGCATGTTCTGGATGGCCAGGGCCTGGGCCAGCTGGGTGCGCCAGAGCGGCACGGTATTGGCCAGCACCGAATGGATCTTGGCCGCCAGCGCCTTGTCGTTCTCCTGGATCAGCCGCATCCCCGGCAGGGACTGCATCGCCACCTGCCGCGTCAGGCGCAGGTCGTGCACGCGGCGGTCCAGCTCGTCCCGCGCGGCACGCAGGTCGCGCAGCTTCTGCGGCGCCACCGGATCGGCGGGATCGGCGGCGGCGCGCTCGGCGGCGGGGATGGCCTCGGCGTCGGTGCGCGCCAGCACGGCCTCGCCGGCGGCGATGTGCTCGGCCAGGGCGTGGAACCAGTCGAGCGTCGCGTCGTAGAGCCGCTCCAGCCGCTCGACATCCTCGAGCAGCCGCGTGCGGTGCTGGTCCAGGCGGTCGCCCACCGCCTCGATCTGGCCGCGCACCCCCTCGTAGCGCTGCACGATGGCGAGCGCCTGGGTCTGCCCCCGGCCCGCCAGCCGGGCGAGGCGGCCCATCAGCCCCGGCTTCTCGGACAGCTGCGTCACGTCGAAGCCGCGCAGGGTGGAGAGCAGGCCGGACAACGCCTCGCCCGCCTCGCCCGTCGCCTGATTGCGCGCCGCGCCGAGCATGGCATCGGCCGCGGCGGTGGCGCGGTTCTGCGCCTCGGTGCCGAAGCGCAAGATGGTGGCGGGATCGGCGAGGTCGATCGCGGCGGCCAGGCTATCGACGCGCTCGGCGGGGATGGCGCGGCTCTCGCTCACTTCGGGGGGGCGCGTCGTGCTCATGCGTAACCTTCCTCGCGCAGGCGCTCGGCCAGCACCTTGACCTGAATCTCGAGCGCCTCGTTCTCGGCATGGACCAGCTTCTCGCGCATCGCGCCGCTGCCCCGCGCCATCTCGTCGATCAGGGCGGGCAGGCTCTCCGGCGGCGTGGCGCCGGCCCGCAGGCGGGTGGCGATCCGCTCCAGCCCGTCGAGCTGCAGGTTGAGGAAGCGGCGCGCCTCGGGCAGGGTGCCGGGGCGCCGGTCCAGCTCGGCCAGCAGGCCGCCCAGGGCCAGCGTCGCCGGCCGCAGGCGTGGATCGGACGCTTGCAGACCCGTCAGCCGCGCGCGAGGAACCGCCAGCGGATCAGGCGCGGGCGGCGCCGGAGGCAGGACGGGCTCGGGCGGCGGCGCATCGGCATAGAGCAGCTGCGCGCCGAAGCCCGCCATCAGGCCGAGGACCACCGCTCCGAGCCCCGGCACCAGCGCCGCCAGATGCGCGGCGAGGCCGGTGGCGAGGCCGGTCAGCACGGCGGCGCGGCGGATGCGGCCGCGCCGCAGGTCGCGCAGCGCGAGCCCGGCCAGGCCGAGGCCGAGAAGCGTGCCGACCAGGCGCCTCTCATCGCCGCCCAGCAGGTTGAACAGCAGGGCCGGCGCCAGCGGCATGGCGAGCACCACCAGCACCGTGCCGCGCAGCCGCCGCAACTGCCGCGTCAGCCGGGCCAGCGGGTCGGTCCGGGCGTTCACGTGAAAAGTCCGATGACCGAGCGGATGAAGGCCAGCACGGCGACCATCCAGAGCGAGCAGATCAGCAGGCCGAGGCCGCCAAGGCGGCGCAGGGTCTCGCGGCCGCTCGGCAGCAGGGCGTCGAGGCCGGGGGGCGTGACCGGGCCGGCCGGGGCCGGGCGCGACGGGGTGGCGGGGCGGTTCATGACCATGAGATTGCCCCGCCACCCCCCCGGATCAAGCCGCCCGGCTCAGCTCCCGATCACGCCGCCGCCCTTGCGGGTGATGGCGATGATCGCCGGGCGCGGCGGCATGCCGGGCTGGAAGTCCGGCCAGCGGGTCGAGGGTTCCTCGAAGCTCGCGCCCTTGTCGTCGCCCGGATGCTGGATCGCCAGGAACATCGTGGTGTCGTCCGGCGTCAGGCAGGGCCCGCAGACCTCGGCCCCGGTCGGCGCCTGGTAGAAGAGCCGGGTCAGCGCCGGCCCCTCGCCCGTCGTGTCGGCGGCGTAGAGGCCATCCGCGACCCCGTGGGTCGAGGGCGCGCCGTCGGTCGCGATCCAGATGCGGCCCTTGCTGTCGAAGGTGCAGTTGTCGGGGCAGGAGAGCCAGCCCTCGGGGCTGGTGCCCTGATGGTACTGCGCCCCGGCATCGACGCCCGGCCTGCCGCCGATCAGGAAGATCTCCCAGCGGCCCTCCGGCGCGGCGTGGTCGGCCTGCCCCGCATCGGCGCCGGGCGGGATCATCTCGATGACATGCCCGCTGGCATTGGCGGCGCGCGGATTGGCGGGGTCCACCTGCTCCGGCTTGCGGCGGGTGTTGTTGGTCAGCATGACATAGACGCGGCCGTTCGCCGGATTGGCCTGGACATCCTCCGGCCGGTCCATCGGCGTCGCCTTCAGCAGGTCGGCGGCGCGGCGCGTGTCGATCAGCACCTCGGCCTGGCTGTCGAAGCCGTTGGCGGCGGTCAGCGGGCCCTGGCCGTGCACCAGCGGCAGCCATTCCATGCGGCCATCCTCATGGAAGCGCGCGACATGGAGCGTGCCCTCGTCGAGCAGGTCGCGATTGGCCGCCGGGTCCTGCGGGTTCCAGGCGCGGGCGGTGACGAACTTGTAGACATAGTCGAAGCGCTCATCATCGCCCATGTAGAAGACGACGCGGCCATCCGGCGCGATGGCATGCGTGCAGCCCTCATGCTTGAAGCGGCCGAGCGCGGTGCGCTTCACCGGAACCGACTGCGGATCGTAGGGATCGTATTCCACCACCCAGCCGAAGCGGTTCGGCTCGTTCGGCTCCTTGTCGAGATCGAAGCGATCGACATGGCGGCTCCAGCCATAGCTGCCCTCGCCGACGATGCCGTAGCGCTTGTACATCGCCGCCTGCGCGCCGGTCGTGGCCGCCGCGCCGCCGAAATACTGGTTGAAGTTCTCCTCGCAGGTGATGACCGTGCCCCAGGGCGTGTTGCCGCCGGCGCAGTTGTTCAGCGTGCCGAGGACAAGGCGGCCCTCCGCGTCGGCCGAGGTGCGCAGCCGCGCATGGCCGGCGGCGGGACCGCTGACGCGCATCGGCGTCTCGCCGGTGATGCGGCGGTTCAGCCGGCTGTCGCGCACCGGCGCCCAGCGGCCGTCCTGCCGGCGGATCTCGACGATGCTCATGCCGTGCGCGGCCAGCTCGATCATCGTCTGCTCGCGCGACAGCCGCCGGCGCGCGCCCTCGCCGAGGCTGACCGCCTTGCCGTCCTTCTCCTCGCGCAGCCCGGCGAACATCAGCTGCGGATCGGTGTACTCGTGATTGACCGCGAGCAGGCCGTGTTCGGCGCCGCGGCTGCCACGCGGCAGCGGGAAGAAGTCGACATAGTCGTTGTTGTAGCCGAACTGCGCGGCCTGCGCGGCGGCGGTCTGGCGCAGCGGATCGAAGGCCGGCGCGTCGGGCAGGACGGCGTCCCCCCAGCGGATCACGGTCTGGATTTCATAGCCTTCCGGCACCGCGTCGCGCTCGTCCATCCGGTGCGCGATCTCGCGGAAGCCGAGGCTGGACGGCGAGGCCGCGCCGCCGGGGGCGGGCTGGGCCGCCGCCGGGACCGCCGCGGCGAGCAGTTGGTCGGAGAGCGTCGCCGCGGCGCCGGCCCCGAGCAGTCCGCGCAGCGCCGCGCGGCGCGAGAGGCGGCGCTCGATCAGCGCGCCGATCGGCTCGCGCGGCGCCGGGTTGCTGCCGATATCCTCGATCTCGATCGGCTTGTGGTCGTCAGGCATGTCTCTAATTTCCTGGCAGGAACGGCGCAGGAGTGCCGCGGCGCGGAAGGACACCAGACTCCGCGTCAGAGCGATGACAGCCTTATGAAGCTTCGGTGACGCCGCCGCGCGTGGCGAAGAAGCGCGCGATGGTCCCCGCCGCGGTATCGAGATGCCGCTCCAGCACGGCGATGGCCGTGCCGGTGTCCCGCGCGCGGGCGGCCTCCAGCATGGCGCGGTGATCCTCCTGCGCCATATGCGCGCGGCCCTGGCTGGCGAGATGGAAGCGCAGGTAGCGATCGAAGGCGATGAGCTGCTGCTCGGCCAGCGCCAGCAGGCGCGGATGGCCGGCGGCGGCGTAGAGGGTCATGTGGAAGCGCCGGTTGAGCAGGCCCATCCGCCCCGCCTCCTGCTCCGCGTCCATCTCGTCGATCAGCGCCGCCGCGTCGCGCAGGGCGTGGTCCGAGAGGCGCGGGATGGAGAGGCGCAGCGCCGCCGGCTCCAGGGCGCGGCGGATGGCGTAGGTATCGGCGGCGTCGGCGGCGGAGATCTCGGTGACCACGGCGCCGCGATGCGGGAGCACGTCGATCAGCGCCTGCGACTCGAGCTGCCGCAGAGCCTCCCGCACCGGCATGCGGCTGAGGCCGAAGCGCGCCGCCAGTTCCTCCTGCCGCAGCGGCGTCCCTCCGGGCAGGCGGCCGTCCAGGATTGCCGCCTTCAGCGTGGCCTCGACGAATTCGGTCGCGGTGCGCCAGCGGAAGGCGAGGCTGGGGCGGAGGGCGTCGAGCGGCGATGGCGGCTTCGGCAATGGAGGATCCAACATCCGGTCGTTGATTGGATCCAATATTACGTTAGTCTGCCATCCGACTTCCAGCGATGAGTCGGGAACAGCGAGCGATGACGCAGCAGCACGAGCGGGGCAACGCGATTCAGCCGGTGGTGGCGGGCGCCCTCGCCTCGGTGGTCGGCTTCGCCAGCTCCTTCACCGTCGTGCTGGCTGGCCTCGCCGCCGTCGGCGCCAGCCCGGCCGAGGCCACCTCCGGCCTGCTCGCCCTCTGCCTGGCGCAGGGCGTGCTGGCCATCCTGCTGAGCCTGCGCCACCGCATGCCGGTGGTGATCGCCTGGTCGACGCCGGGCGCCGCGCTGCTGGTGGCGACCGGCGCGCCGGAGGGCGGCTTTCCCGCGGCGGTGGGAGCCTTCATGCTGGCCGGCCTGCTGATCCTGGCGGCCGGGCTGTGGCGCCCCTTCGGCCGCCGGGTGGCGTCGATCCCCCCCAGCCTCGCGAATGCCATGCTGGCCGGGGTTCTGCTCGAACTCTGCCTGGCGCCGATGCGGGCCGTCGGCGCCATGCCGGCCCTCGCCCTGCCGATCGTCCTGGCCTGGGCCCTCGCCTGGCGCTTCGCGCGCCTCTATGCCGTGCCGGTCGCAGTGCTCGTCACCGTCGGGATGATTCTGCTGGCCACCCCCCTGCCCGAGGGCGCGCTGGCGCAGGGCCTGCCGGCGCTGCTGCCGGTGACGCCGCACTTAACCGCCGGGGCCGCCATCGGCATCGCCCTGCCGCTGTTCCTGGTCACCATGGCCTCGCAGAACGTTCCCGGCCTGGCCGTGCTGCACGCCAATGGCTACAACCCGGCGCCCGGCCCGATCTTCACCGTCACCGGGCTGGTCAGCGCCCTGATCGCGCCCTTCGGCGCGCAGTCCGTCAATCTCGCCGCCATCACCGCCGCGCTCTGCGCCGGCCGGGACGCGCATCCCGACCCGGCCCGGCGCTGGATCGCCGCCGTGGTGGGCGGCCTCTGCTACATCCTTCTGGGGCTCGGGGCGGGCTTCGCGGTCGCCTTCATCGCCGCCTCGCCGCCGCTGCTGATCCAGGCGGTGGCGGGACTGGCGCTGCTTGGCAGCCTCGCCGGGGCGCTGACCTCGGCGCTCGCCAACGAGCGGGAGCGGCTGCCGGCAGCGCTCACCTTCGCCACCACGGCCTCGGGCCTCAGCATCTTCGGCATCGGCGCGGCCTTCTGGGGGCTGATCGGCGGCGGCGCGCTGCTGCTGCTGGACCGGGCCTGGCGCCGGGCCTAACACGGGACGGGCCGCCAGCCGGGGCGGCTGTAACACCCCGTCATCGGATGTGACCCCGGAGACGGCCCGTGGGCCCGAAAAGATCGCAGCGGCCCTTGCCCGCCGCGGCGGCTGCTCTATCTGGAGCCCCTCAAACGCCACGCCGCCCGCCTCGACGGGCCCTTTGCCCCTCCGCCCGGTGCCCCGGCACCGCGCAGGACAGGGAGATCTTGCCCATGACCATGCCCACACTGACCCGCCCCTCCCCCGCCGACCAGGCCAACCTGCCGGCGAACCGCCGGCCGGAGCGCGTCATCCCCGCCCTGCTGGCGGCGCGCCCGGCGGCGGCCGCCGCCCTGGAGGACGAGACGCCGTTCCTCTGCCTCTGCCGCGCCATGCTGCGCGCGGCGCCGGCGGGGGCGGCCCATGCGGCGCGGGCCGGGGCCGCGCTCGCCCGCGAGGGATGGACCAGCCCGGCGCGGCTGGCCGGCAGCGACGAGGCGGCGCGCGAGGCGGTGCTGCGCGCCGCCGGCTATGCCCGCTGCGCCAGCCTCGCCGCCCGCCGGCTGGGCGGCATGGCACGGCTGTTGATGGAGGAGCATGGCGGGGATCTCGACGCGCTGCGCCGGCAGGCGGCCGAGGACCCGGCGGCGCTGCGCCGCCTGCTGAAGCGCATTCCGGGTGTCGGCGATGTCGCGGCCGATATCTTCTTCCGCGAGATCCAGCTCCTCTGGCCCGAGCTTTATCCCTTCGCCGACCGGCTGGCGCTGCGCGCGGCGCGGCGCCTCCGCCTGGGCGACAGCGCGGCGGCGATCGCCGGCCTCTGCCCTCGGCCGGACTTCCCGCGTCTGGTCGCCGCGCTGGTCGAGACCGAGATGCGCGACGACTACCTGGCCCTGACCCGGCGACTCTCGGCCTGACGCGGCGCCGTCACACCACGGGGCTGCGGCCGCCATCCACGTTGATGGCGGTGCCGGTGATGTAGCCGCCGGCCTCGCTGGCCAGGAACAGGGCGGTGGCGGCGAATTCCTCCGGCCGGCCGATGCGCCCCAGGGGCACCGGCCGGCCGGCCTCGGCCTTCCATTCCTCGAAGCTGAGGCCGCGCGGATCGGCGGCATGCCGCCGCACCCACTGGTCGCTCTCGATGATGCCGACCAGCAGCGCGTTCACCAGGATGCCCAGCGGAGCGCCCTCATTCGCCAGAACCTTGGTCAGCGCCATGCCGGCGGCGCGGGAGACGGCGGTGGGCGCGCCCTCGGCCGGGGGCGCCTTGGCGCCGATATTCAGCACATTCAGGACGCGGCCCCAGCGTCGCTCCGCCATGCCCGCCCAGGCCAGGCGCGTCAGGCGGATGGCGGCGAAGAGCTTGAGGTCGAGATCCTGTTGCCAGACCGCGTCGGTGACCTGCGGGAACGCGCCGCGCTGGCTGGTCCCGGCGTTGTTGACCAGGATGTCGACACGGCCGAGCACCGCGCTGGCCTCGCCGAAGGCGGCCTCGCACCCCTCGGCCGTGGCGATATCGGCGCGGATCGGAACCGCGCCGGTGGCCGCGGCGGCGGTGTGGAGATCCGCCTCGCCACGCGCGACGATGGCGACCCTGGCGCCGGCCTCGGCGAAGGTGCGCGCCATCGCGAGGCCGAGGCCCTTCGACCCGCCGGTGATCAGCGCGGTGCGATTCTCGATGGAAAGCTGCATGGGGGACCCTTCCGGGCTGGGAAAGTGGGGCGACCTACGGGACTCGAACCCGTGACATCCACGACCACAACGTGGCGCTCTACCAACTGAGCTAAGGCCGCCATACCACCGTCCCCGGCAACCGCGAAGGGCGCCGAGGTGGGCGGAAATAAGCCGCGCGCGGGCCGGCGTCAACCGGCCTCGCGCAGGGCCCGTTCAGAAGATGAGCTCGCCCGCCAGCAGGGCCAGCAGCAGGGCGATGACGAAGAGCGCCAGGAAGATGCCGAAGAGCAGCTTGGCGATGCGGCCGGCCACGGCGGAGACGCCGGTGAAGCCGACCGCCCCGGCGACGATCGAGATGACGAGGAAGATCACCGCCCATTTCAGCATGTCGCCCTCCCGAGACATCGCCGGCCCCCGCCGGCCACGGGGCTGCAACGCCCAGGGTCAGAAACGCCCAGGGTCAGAAACGCCCAGGGTCAAGCCTGGTTGCCGCTCGCGCCACCGTTCAGCCGGAGGCCGCTTCGATCATCGCCATCAGCGTCTCCAGCGCGTCGGCCTCGGCGGCGGGCTTGTCGGGCCGCAGCCGGGCGATGCGGGGGAAGCGCATGGCGACGCCCGACTTGTGCCGCGCCGAGCGCTGCGCGGCGTCGAACACCACCTCCAGCACGAGATGCTTCTCCACCTCCCGCACCGGACCGAAGCGGGAGGTGGTGTGGTTGCGGATCCAGCGGTCGAGCCAGACCAGCTCCTGGTCGGTATAGCCGGAATAGGCCTTGCCCACCGGCACCAGTTCCCGCCCCCCCTGCCCGTCCGGCCGCCAGAGGCCGAAGGTGTAGTCGCTGTAGGTGCTGCTGCGCCGGCCATGGCCGCGCTGGGCATACATCAGCACGGCATCGACCGAGAGGGGCGCGCGCTTCCACTTCCACCACAGCCCCTTGGGCCGCCCGGCGAGATAGGGGGCGTCGCCGCGCTTCAGCATCAGCCCCTCGATGCCGGCGGCGCGGGCGCCCTCGCGCAGCGCGGTGAGCTGCTCGAGGGAGACGAAGGCGATCTGCGGCGAGAGGTCCATGCGGTCCGGCCGGGCGCGGGCGAACCAGGCCTCGAGCCGGTCGCGCCGCGTGTCGTAGGGCATGGGCCGCAGGTCCTCGCCGCCTTCGAAGAGGATGTCGTAGAGACGCAGGCCGGTGGGGAAGTCGCGCAGCATCTTCGGCCCCACCACCTTGCGGTTCAGCCGCTGCTGCAGGTCGGCGAAGGGCGCCGCCTGGCCGTCCCGCATCACCAGCAGCTCGCCATCCAGGACGGCGTCGAAGTCCATGGCCTCCAGGATCTCCGGGAAGCTGCCGCCGATATCCTCGCCGGTGCGCGACCAGAGGCGCCGCCCGCCAGGACCGGCGGAGGCCTGAACCCGCACGCCGTCCCATTTCCATTCCGCGCGGAAGGCGGTGTGGTCCAGCGCGGCGATGTCCGGCGCCTCCAGCGGATGCGCCAGCATGGGCGAGCGGAACACCGGCATGCCCTTCGGGTCGGGCCGCGGGCCGCGTCCCTCCAGCCAGGCGAAGAGCGGCAGGTAGGGCGGCGGCACGCCGTGCCAGACCTCCTCGATCTCCTCGACCGGCCGGCCGGACCACTCGGCCAGGGCCTGCCGCGCCAGCCGGCCGGAGACGCCGACCCGCAGGCCGCCGGTGACCAGCTTGATCAGCGCCAGCCGGCCACCGGGGTCCAGCACATCCAGCCAGCCCTCCAGCAGCGCCGGCACCTCGCCCCGGGGCGCCAGCTCCAGCGTCTCCACCACATCGGCCAGGTCGGGCGGCGGCCGGTTCGGCGGCGGCGAGGGCGCGGGCCAGATCAGCGCCACCGTCTCCGCCAGGTCGCCCACATAGTCGTGGCTCCAGGCCAGCAGCACCGGGTCGATGCGCGTCGCCACCAGTTCGCGCACCAGCGAGGGCTTGGCGGCGGTGAAGGTCAGCTCGCCGGCGATGGCGGCGAGGCCGATGCCGCGATCGGGGTCCGGCTGGGTGGCGAACCAGCGCCGCAGCAGGGCCAGCTTGGCGTTGCGCCCGGGGGTGAAGACCAGCCGCTCCAGAAGGTCGGCGAAGGCGGGCAGGCTCATGCCGCCGGTTCCGCCGCCAGGTCGAGCGGGTCGGCCTCGTCCTCCTCCCGTCCGACGAGGTGCAGGGCGCGGCCCCGCACGCCACGGCCCGCCAGCGCGTGGATCAACGCCTCCTCCCGCCCGTGCGTGACCCAGACCTCCGGCGCCGCGACCTCGGCGCAGGTGGCCAGGAGGTCGTCCCAGTCGGCGTGGTCGCTGATGACCAGGGGAAGCTCCACCCCGCGCGCCCGCGCCCGCTGCCGCACGCGCATCCAGCCGGAGGCCAGCGCCGTCACCGGATCGGCCAGGCGCCGGGCCCAGGGGCTGGCCTCGGCCGAGGGCGGCGCCAGAACAAGCTCGCCGGGCAGCACGGTCTCGCCCCGCCGCGCCGGCCGCGGCACCGGGCGAAGTTCGCCGAGCCCGAGGCCGAAGCGCTCGTAGAGCGCGCACATGGCGGCCTGGGCGCCGTGCAGATGAATCGGCCGGTCCCAGCCGGCGCGGCGCAGCTCCGCGATCAGCCGCTGGCACTTGCCGAGCGCGTAGCAGCCGACGAGGTGCGTCCGCTCCGGGAAGAGCCGCAGGCTGTCGAGCAGGCGGCCGATCTCCTGCGCGATGGGCGGGTGGCGGAAGACCGGCAGGGCGAAGGTCGCCTCGGTGACGAAGACGTCGCAGGGCACAGGCTCGAAGGGCGCGCAGGTGGGGTCGGGCTGCCGCTTGTAGTCCCCGGAGACGACGATCCGGCTGCCCTCCCATTCCAGCACCGCCTGCGCCGAGCCGAGCACATGCCCGGCCGGCACCAGGGTGACGCGCACGCCCCCCTGCGTCAGCGGCTGGTGGTAGCCGAGCGGCTGCTGGCTGTGCCCGGCCCGGCCCTCGCCCAGCCGCGCGGCCATGATGGCCAGCGTCTCGGGCGTGGCCAGGACGGCATCGTGCCCCGGCCGGGCGTGGTCCGAATGGCCATGGCTGATGACGGCGCGCGGCACCGGCGCGACGGGATCGATGAAGAAATCCCCCGGCTCGCAGTAGAGGCCCTGGGGCGTGATGCGGATCCAGCGGTCCGGGTGCGGCGCGGCCATGCGGGATCAATCCCGGGCGGGCCGAAAGGCTGCACCCCCGGCCGGGATTTTGCGGACGCCGCTCAGGACGGCGCGGGCTTGTCCAGCCAGCCGGGCCTGGGCAGGCGCCGGTAGGCCTCGCGCAGCGCCTCGGACCAGGCCTCGCGCAGCGGGCGGAAGTAGGGGTCCTCCTCGGTGATGCGCCGCTGCAGGCGGATGGCGAAGCTGTCCCGCTCATAGACCAGCAGGTCGAGCGGCAGGCCGACCGTCAGGTTGGAGCGCAGCGTGCTGTCCATGCTGACCAGGGTGAGCAGCACCCCGTCCTCCAGGCCGGTGGTGTGGGAGAGCGCGCGGTCGAGGATCGGCTTGCCGTACTTGTGCTCGCCGATCTGGAGAAAGGGCGTGTCCGGCGTGGCCTCGATGAAGTTGCCGGCGGCGTAGACAAGGTAGAGCTTCGGCGGGCCGCCCATGATCTGCCCGCCCAGCATGATCGAGACGTCGAAGCGCACATCCTGCGCCTTCATCGCCGGCCCGTCCTGCGCGAAGACGGCACGGATGGCGGCGCCGACGAGCTGCGCCGCCTGGAACATGGTCGGCACGCTCCGCAGCGTCTGCCGCTCCTCCCCCTCCAGCGCCAGCCCTTCCTGCAGGCGGCTCCAGACCGCCTGGGTGATGGCCAGGTTGCCGGCCGCCATCAGGCAGAGCATCCGCTCGCCCGGCTGCAGCACGGGATACATCTTGGAATAGGTGGAGATATGGTCGACCCCGGCGTTGGTGCGGGTATCGGCCAGCATCACCAGCCCGTCCCGCAGCAGCAGCCCGACGCAATAGGTCATGTCCGGCGTCTCACATCTGGCGGCCACTGAGGTACATCTGGGCGATCTCCTGCCCCAGGGCGATGTTCTGGTCGATGATGCCCGTCAGGAAGTCATGCAACCCCCCCTCGAGGATGCTCTCGATGCGGCCGTAGCGCAGCCGCGCATGCATGGCGCCCGCCATCCGGTGGCACTCGCCGCGCTGCCCGCCATTGGCGGCGGCGATGACATCGAGCGTGCTCTCCACGCGCCGGTAGCAAGCGAGCAGGGAGCGCGGCAGCTCGGGGCGCAGGATCAGCAGCTCGGCCACGCGCGCGGGATCGAGCCGGGCGTGATAGACATGCTGGAAGGCGCGCAGCGCCGAGACCGAGCGCAGCACCGCCTGCCACTGCGCATAGCAGGCCGCATCGGCCGCCGCGTCGGGGGCGAAGGCGCCGTGCCGCACGTCGAGCAGCCGCGCCGTGTTGTCGGCGCGCTCCAGGATGGTGCCGAGGTGGCAGAAGCGCCAGGCGTCGTCGCGCAGCATGGTGTCGGCGGCGGCGCCGTTGAACAGCAGCGTGCGGGAGCGCACCCAGTCGAGGAAGCCCGGCAGCCGGTCGCCGCGGATGGCGCTGGAGTCCAGGCGGCGGAACTCGATCCAGGTGTCGTTGATCGCCTCCCACATATCGACCGTTAGCGCGGTGCGCACCGTGCGGCCGTTGCGCCGCGCCGCCTCGACGCAGGCGGCGATGCCGGAGGGATTGGCCGGGTCCAGCGTCAGCCAGCGGACCGCCTCGTCCTGCAGGCCGGGCTGCGAGGTCTCGCCCACCAGGGCGCGGAAGCCCGGCTCGCAGCCGGTGGCGATGATGAGGGCGCGCCACTCGCTGTCGGCCCGGCTCACCGGATGCGCCAGCAGCGCCATCCGCAGCGTGGCACCCAGGCCGCGCGCCACATTGCCGGCGCGCTCGGAATAGCGGCCGAGCCAGAAGAGGCTGTCGGCGGTACGGGAGAGCATGGTTCAGCTCCCCCCGCCGGCGGGATCGTTGGCGGGCGGCCTGGGTGGAGGCTCGGCGGCCGCCCGGGACTGGGACTGGGACTGAGACTGAGAGGAGCCGGCGGGCGGCGCCGCCTCGTCCAGCACCCAGGTGTCCTTGGTGCCGCCGCCCTGGCTGGAGTTGACCACCAGCGAACCCTCGCGCAGCGCGACCCGCGTCAGCCCGCCGGGCACCATGCGGATGGAGCGGCCGAACAGGATGAAGGGACGCAGATCGACATGGCGTGGCCCGACGCCGCTTTCGCAGAGCGTGGGCACGGTGGAGAGGGCCAGCGTCGGCTGGGCGATGTAGTCGCCGGGCCGGGCGCGGATTCGCGCGGCGAAGTCGTCGCGCTGCTCCTGCGTGGCATGCGGCCCGACCAGCATGCCATAGCCGCCCGAGCCGCGGGCCAGCTTGACCACCAGCTTGTCGAGGTTGGACAGCACGTAGTCCCGGTCGACATCCCTCTCGCACATGAAGGTCGGCACGTTGGAGAGCAGCGGCTCCTCCTTCAGATAGAAACGCACCATCTCCGGCACGTAGGGGTAGACCGCCTTGTCATCGGCGATGCCGGCGCCCGGCGCGTTGGCCAGGGCGACATTCCCTGCCTTGTAGGCCGCCATCAGCCCGGGCACGCCGAGCGCGCTGTCGGGGCGGAAGGCCTCGGGGTCGAGATAGTCGTCGTCGATGCGGCGGTAGATGACATCGACCCGCCTCGGGCCGGCCGTGGTCCGCATGTAGACGATCTTGTCGCGCACGAAGAGGTCGGCGCCCTCGACCAGCTCGACGCCCATCTCGTCGGCCAGGAAGGAATGCTCGTAATAGGCGCTGTTGTAGGCGCCCGGCGTCAGCACCACCACGGTGGGCGGCCCGCTGCAGCCGGCCGGCGCCAGGCTCTTCAGCGTCTCCAGCAACTCCTCCGGGTAGTGGCTGACGGGGGCGATGCTGTGGCGGGTGAAGGCCTCGGGGAAGAGGCGCATCATGGCCTCCCGGTTCTCCAGCATGTAGGAGACGCCGGACGGCGTGCGGCAATTGTCCTCGAGCACGTAGAACTCGTCGGGCCCGGTGCGCACCAGGTCGATGCCGGAGATGACGGTATAGACCCCGCCGGGCGGGGTGAAGCCCACCATCTGCGGCAGGAAGCCCTCATTGCCGCGGATCAGCTCGGCCGGGATTCGGCCGGCCCGGATGATCTCCTGAGGACCATAGACATCGGCCAGGAAGGCATTCAGCGCCCGCACGCGCTGCTCGAGCCCGCTCGCCAGACGGTCCCATTCGGCGCGCGAGAGGATGCGGGGAATGACGTCGAAGGGGATCAGCCGTTCCGGGTCCCCGCCCTCCGTATAGACGGCGAAGGTGACACCGATGCGGCGGAACAGCACTTCCGCCTCGCGTCGCTTCTGGTCCAGGGCGGCCTGTCCGGTCGCCTCCAGGAAGCGCGCCATCTCGGCATAGGGGGAACGGATGCCGCCATCGGCGCGCATTTCATCGAAAGCAGAGGCAGGGCGATCGGCCACGTTGGTTCCGGCGTCCTCGGCGGTTGCGGCATGTTGGCCTACGCGGTTGGTCCTGGTCCCGCAAGGTTCCGCGCAGGAAACAACGGTCGGCTCACATTGAGCAAGGCCGGGTGGCCGGGCGCAAGAGACCTTGCGGCCGGTTTCGCGCCCCCTGGCCCCTGGCTGCCCAGTTCCGCGCCACCGCTGCACAGCGGCGCGGCGCCTTGCCGCTTGACCGCGGGCGGAGGCGGGGCCGAGGCTGCCCCTCACCCATCCTGTGATCCATCCTGGCGGAGCGCCCCCGATGCACCGACGCGGTCTCCTCGCCCTGCCCGGCCTGCTGGCCGCCACAGGCCCCGCCGCCGGGCCGGTGGATGTGGCGCTGGTGCTGGCGGTGGACGCCTCGGGCAGCATCACGGACGAGGAGTTCCGCCTGCAGCGCGAAGGCTGCGCCGGGGCGCTGACGCATCCGGCGGTGCTGGCAGCCATCCGGGGCGGGCCGCTCGGCGCCATCGCGCTCGCCCTCGTGGAATGGGGAAGCCCCGGCGGGGCCGCGACGGTGATGCCCTGGCGGCGCATCGGCGGCGCCGGCGAGGCGGAGGCCACAGCCCTGGAACTGCGCGCCGCGCCCCGCTCGCGGCAGAGCTGGAACGCCATCGGCGATGCGCTGGACCACGCCGCCGGCCTGCTGCGGGCGGCGCCCTTCGAGGCCACGCGGCAGGTGATCGATCTGTCGGGCGACGCCCCGGACATGCGTGGCCATCGCCCGGCCGCCGCCGCGCGGGACGCCGCGGTCGCCGCCGGCGTGACGGTCAATGCCCTGGCCATCCTGGACGGCCATGCCGACCTCGACCGCCGCTACGAGGCCGAGGTGATCGGAGGACCGGGCGCCTTCGTCATGCGCGCTGCGGGGCGGGAGGATTTCGCGCGCGCCCTCAGGGCGAAGCTGGTCCGCGAGATCGCGTCGGAGGCGAAAGACTTTCTGGATCTGGCGTAATTTTTGCGGCCAAAGCTGAAACCTCCCTTATCCATTGTGGGTTTTCCCGAGGCGGAAGGCCGTTTTGCTTCCCCTGCCCCGGCGCGCGTGCTAGCCAGGGCCCATGACGCCCGCGATTAGCAGGGCGGTGCCCCCGCGCCGCCCACGCCCCGCGGCGTTCCCGTGCCAGCAGGCACGGAGCGCCTTTCCGCCCCCCGATCGGGGCCAGACACGTCGCCCGCGCAAAGGTCCATGGAAAGCATGGCCGGCGACACTCCTGGGTGCCTTCCTGCTGGGGGCCCCTGCCTTGATGAGCAGTCCGGCCGTGGCCGGTCCCCGCAATGCCTGCCTCGAGGCCGCCCGGGCCGCCGAGGCGAGGTTCGACCTGCCCGACGGCCTTCTGGTGGCCGTCGCGCTGGCCGAATCCGGCCTGCACGCCCATGCCCTGAACATCGGCGGCCAGGCCTACTACCCGGACAGCCGCGCCGAGGCGCGCAACCTGCTCAAGTCCAGCCAGGGCCAGTCGGTCATGGCCGGTTGCGTGCAGGTGAATGCCCAGGTGCATGCCAAGGGCGGCGCCGACTGGCCGCTCGACCCCCGGCGCGCTACCGAATGGGCGGCGCGCTATCTCCGCCAGCACTATGACACCTATGGCAACTGGGCGGACGCGCTACGCCGCTGGAACGGCGCCGCCCCCGGCACCGTCAACAAGCTGGTCTGCCGGGTTCAGGCCAAGCTCCAGGTGGTCAGCCCGGGCAGCGCCCTGCTGAGCGGCAATGGCTGCCGCAACACCGAGATCGCCCGCGTGCGGCGCGATGGCCGGGCGCTCCTGGAGATGGCGGAGGCGCCGGACTGATCCGCGCAGACTGATCCGCGCAGGGGGAGGCGGAGCGCCTCCCCCTCTCCCTCCCTCTAGCTCTGCAGGTAGAACTTCACGGCGGAGGCGGCGGCGATGACCCAGACCCCCCCGCCGACCTGCCGCCCCCGCCCCGCCATCAGCTTCACCAGCGCATAGGCGATGAAGCCGAGGCCGATCCCGGTCGCGATCGAGAAGGTGAAGGGCATGGCGAGCGCCGTCAGCATGGCCGGCAGGTAGTCGGTCGCATCCTCCCAATCGAGGTCGCGCAGCCCCTGGGCCATCAGGCAGGCCACCAGGACCAGGGCCGGCGCGGTGGCGAAGGCGGGGACGCTGGTGGCGAGCGGCGCCAGGAACAGGGCCAGCAGGAACAGCACGGCGACGGTCAGCGCCGTCAGCCCGGTGCGGCCGCCGGCCTGCACGCCCGCCGCGCTCTCGATATAGGAGACGGTGGTGGAGGTGCCGAGCATGGCGCCGATCATGGCGCCGCAGCTGTCCGAGAGCAGGGCCCGGCCGAGCCGCGGCACCGAGCCGTCCGGACGCATCAGCCCGGCGCGGTGCGTGGTCGCGATCAGGGTGCCGGCATTGTCCAGGAGATCCACCAGAAAGAAGGTGAAGACGATGCCGACCAGGCCGAAGCCGATGGCGCCGGCCAGGTCCATCTGCAGGAAGGTCGGCGCCAGGGAGGGCGGCAGGGCGAAGACGCCGTGGAACTCGGTGAGGCCGAAGGGAATGCCGAGCAGCGCCGTGACCAGGATGCCGATGACGATGCCGCCCGTCACGCCGCGCGCCACCAGCCCGGCGATGAGGATGAATCCCAGGCAGGACAGCACGGTCGGGATCTCGCGCAACGAGCCGAGGCTGACCAGCGTCGCCGGGTTGTCCACCACCAGCCCCATGCCCCGCAGGCCGATCAGGCCGAGGAAGAAGCCGATGCCCGCGGCGATGCCGAGCTTGAGGGAGAGGGGGATGGAGTTGATCAGCCATTCCCGGAAGCCGGTGACGGAGACCGCGAAGAAGATCAGGCCCGAGAGGAAGACGGCGCCGAGCGCAATCTGCCAGGGCACGCCCATGGCGCCGACGACGACGAAGGCGAAGTAGGCGTTCAGCCCCATCCCCGGCGCCAGCGCCACCGGATAGTTGGCCAGCAGCCCCATCATGGCGGAGCCGATGGCGGCGGCGATGCATGTGGCGACGAAGGCGGCGCCATGATCGATGCCGGCGGCCGCCATGATGCCCGGATTGACCACGATGATATAGGCCATGGTCAGGAAGGTGGTCAGCCCGGCCATGATCTCGCGGCGCGGCGTCGTGCCCCGCTCGGCCATCTCGAAGAAACGTTCCAAAGTCGAGGCTCCCGCGGTTGGTGTCGGCACCAGGATAAGAGGGGCTGCGACGGCTCCACAATTGCCCGGCATCGCGAGGCATCTCCCGCCGTGGCATGGAAGTCGCTATGAAGGCGCAGGCCACCATGAAGTCGCGGTCCGCCGCGGGTGCCGGAGCGGTACCGGGGCAACGGCCACCTGGCCGGAACGTCCCGCCGCGTTGAGGAGAGATCGAGGATGCTGTCACGCCGCATGATGGGTGGCGCCGCCGGACTGGCGCTCGCCATGGCCGCCACCGCCGCCCCCGCCGCCGCGCAGGGTAGCCCGGCGGAGACCACCTTCGACCGGATCCGCCGCACCAAGAAGCTGCGCTCGGCGGCGGTGGTGGGCGGCGCGCCCTACTATCACAAGGATCTCGCCACCGGGCAGTGGCGCGGCTTCTATGTCGACCTGCTGAGGATGCTGGCCGAGGAGCTGGAATGCGAGCTGGAGCTCGGTGAGACCACCTGGGGCAATGCCGTCCTCGATCTGCAGTCGAACAAGATCGACATCTTCTTCGGGCTGAACCCGACGCCGAAGCGGGCGCTGGTCGTCGACTTCTCGGTCCCCTGCTTCAGCAACGCCTTCAGCTTCGTCACCAGGCGCGGCTTCCAGGCCAGGACCTGGGACGAGCTCAACCGGCCCGAGGTGAAGATCGCCGTCGACACCGGCTCCTCGCAGGACCAGGTGGTGACGCGGCTCTGCCCCAGGGCCAGCGTCTCCCGCTTCAAGAGCGCCGATGAGGCGACGATGGCGGTGCAGTCCGGCCGCGCCGATGCGCAGTGCCTCGTGCTGATCCTGGCGCTGACCGCGAAGAAGAAGCTGCCGACGCTGGGCGATGTGCTGGTGCCGACGCCGGTCTTCGCCACCACCTCCAATGCCGGCTTCCGGCGCGAGGCGGACAAGACCTGGCGCGACTACGTCAACACCTGGATCGAGTTCAACAAGGGACTCGGCGCGGTGCGATCGGCCATCGTCTCCAACATGGAGCTGGTGGGCATCTCCGAGGCCGACTTCCCGCCGGGCGTCACGCTCTGATCTGACCGACCGGCCAGGCGGGGCGCCCCGGGGCGGGGCGCCGCGACCCGATTCAGGACCGCATGCATGTATCAATGGGATTTCAGCATCCTCTGGAGCTACCGCTGGCTGTTCCTGAACGGACTCTGGGTCACGCTCGCCTTCACCGCCGCCATCGTCGTGCTGGGCCTCGTGGTCGGGCTGGTCTCGGGCCTGCTGCGCCTTTCCTCCATCGCGCCGCTGCGCTGGCTGAGCCAGGCCTATGTCGAGGTGTTCCGCTGCACGCCGATCCTGGTGCAGCTGGTCTGGTTCTACTACGCCCTGCCGATCCTGGCCGGGATCGAGATGACGGCGACCACGGCGGCGGTGCTGGCCCTCTCGCTCTATGGCGGCGCCTTCTACGCCGAGATCATCCGCGGCGGCATCAATTCGATCGAGAGCGGGCAGACCGAGGCGGCGCTGGCGCTGGGCATGACGCCGGCGCAGTCGATGCGCCGCATCGTGCTGCCCCAGGCGTTGAAGCGCATGGTGCCGCCGCTGATGAACCAGTCGATCATCCAGCTCAAGAACACCTCGCTCGTCTCGGTGCTGGCGGTGCCCGACCTGCTCTACCAGGGCCAGGCGGCGGCGCATGACAGCTACCGGCCGCTCGAGATCTACACGCTGATCGCCGTCCTCTACTTCGCCGTGCTCTTCCCGCTGACCCTGCTGGTCGGCCGGCTGGAGCGGCGGCTGGCACGCGCGGACTGAGGAGGGGCCGATGAGCGAGATCATGATCGAGGTCGCGGCGCTGAGGAAGCAATTCGGCGATCATGTCGTGCTGCGCAGCGTCGACCTGAAGGTCGGGCGCGGCGAGGTGGTGGCGCTGATCGGACCCTCGGGCTCCGGCAAGTCCACCCTGCTGCGCTGCCTCAACCTGCTGGTGGTGCCCGATGGCGGCGCGGTGCGGGTCGGCGGGAAGAGCTTCCGCTTCGGCGCCGGCGCCAGCCAGCCGGGCAACCGGGCTCTCGCCGGCTTCCGCGCCGCCACCGGCATGGTCTTCCAGCAGTTCAACCTCTTCCCGCACCGGACGGCGCTGGAGAACGTCATGGAGGGGCCGCTCGTCGTCCGCCGCATGGCGCGCGCCGGGGCCGAGACGCTGGCGCGCGGCCTGCTCGCCAAGGTCGGCCTGGCCGACAAGGCGGAGCAGTATCCCTCGCGCCTGTCCGGCGGGCAGAAGCAGCGCGTCGCCATCGCCCGCGCGCTGGCCATGCAGCCGGCGGTGATGCTGTTTGACGAGGCGACCAGCGCGCTCGACCCGGAGCTGGTGGGCGAGGTGCTGGGCGTGATGCAGTCCCTCGCCGCGGAGGGCATGACCATGGTGATCGTGACCCACGAGATCGCCTTCGCCCGCGAGGTCGCCGACCGCGTCGTCTTCCTGCGCGACGGCGTCATCGTCGAGGACGGGCCGGCGCGGCAGGTGATCGATTCCCCGCGCGAGGAGGCGACGCGCGCCTTCCTCGCGCATTTCCACCGCCAGCGTGAAGGCTGAGAGCCGATGCATCCGCCCATCATCGACCGCATGCGGGTCTTTCTCGTGGAGAGCCCGATCAGGATGGCCCGGGCCCAGGGCGTCGGCAATGTGAAGGGCAGCGTGCGGCGCGTGCTGCTGCAACTGACGACGCGGGACGGCCTCGTGGGCTGGGGCGAGGCGGCGCCGTGGGAGGTGTTCACCGGCACGCCCGAAGGCGCCTTCGCCGCGCTCGACCGCTACCTGCGCCCGCTGATCCTCGGCGCCGACGCGCGCCGCCCGCGTGCCCTGATGGCCATGATGGACCGCGCTCTGACCGGCCACCCGGAAAGCAAGGTGGCGGTCGAGATGGCGCTGCTCGATATCCTGGGCCAGAGCACCGGCCTCAGCGTCGCGGATCTGCTGGGCGGCCGGGTGCGCGACACCATCCCCCTCTCCTTCTCCATCGCCGACCCCGACTTCGCGGCCGACCTGGAGCGGATGAAGGTCATGGTCCCGGCCGGCAACCGGCTCTTCAAGGTCAAGACCGGCGTCAAGCGGCATGCCGAGGACATGGCGCATCTGGAGGCCATCCGCGACGCCTTCGGCGAGGATGTCGATCTCCGCCTCGACTACAACCAGGCGCTGGAGCCCTTCCGCGCCATGACGGTGCTGCGCGACGTGGACCGTTTCCGCCCCACCTTCATCGAGCAGCCGGTGCCGCGCCGTCATCTCGACGCCATGGCGGGCTTCGCGGCCGCGCTGGACACGCCGATCCTGGCCGATGAAAGCTGCTTCGACGCCACGGACCTGCTGGAGGTGGTGCGGCGGCAGGCGGCGGACGCCATCAGCGTCAAGCTGATGAAATGCGGCGGGCTGCTGAAGGCCCAGGCGATGATGGCGATCGCCGACACCGCGGGCCTGCCCGGCTATGGCGGCACGCTGTGGGAGGGCGGCATCGCGCTGGCGGCCGGCACGCAGCTGATCGCGGCGACGCCCGGCATCTCGCTCGGTTGCGAGTTCTACATGCCGCACCATGTGCTGACCGAGGACGTGCTGGAGGAGCGGATCCCGAACCAGGGCGGCGCCGTGGTGGTGCCCCAGGCGCCCGGGCTCGGCATCCGCATCAGCGAGGCCTCGCTGCGCGACGGCGCCCGGCATCTGGCGGAAGCCTGAACCACGGCGCAGCGCGGCTTTTTTGCGCCGGCGGCGGACGCCTTTTCGCCCCCGGGGGCGTTGCACCTCCACGGCCGGGCCACGCGGCCCGGCCATCACGCTCCGTGGAGATGCCGCATGTCCGATCGAATCCCGAAGAACGCCCTGGTCCTGGTCGCCGATGGCGGCAAAGCCATGCTGCTGCGCAACACAAGCGCCGAGGCGGTGGTCCGGCTGCAGGAGGTGAGCCGGATCACCCCCGACACGCTGGGCGACCAGGGCCCGTCCGGCGCCCAGCCGCCCGAGCAGTCGGCGAAGCAGACCGCCGAGGCCACCTTCGCCAAGCGGATCAGCCAGACGCTGGAGCAGATGCACCAGCAGAACCAGTTCGAGGCGCTGGTGCTGATCGCCGATCCCGAGACGCTCGGCCAGATCCGCGCCGCGCTGCCGCGGACGGTGGAGGAGCGGGTGGTGCAGTCCCTGGCCAAGGACCTGACCAACCACACCACGGCCGAGATCGAGAAGGCGCTGTCGAAATAGGCCGCTTCAACGCGAAACGCCCCGGGGTCTCCCCCGGGGCGCCATCCGCATCCGATCCGCCAGGGATCAGACGGAGTAGTACATCTCGAACTCGACCGGGTGCGGGGTGTGCTCGAACTTGTACACCTCGTTCCACTTCAGCTCGATGTAGCTCTCGATCTGGTCCTTCGAGAAGACATCCCCGGCAAGCAGGAAGTCGTGGTCGGCGGCCAGCGCTTCCAGCGCCTCGCGCAGCGAGCCGCAGACCGTCGGGATGCCCTTCAGCTCCTCCGGCGGCAGGTCGTACAGATCCTTGTCCATGGCGTCGCCCGGATGGATCTTGTTCTTGATGCCGTCGAGGCCGGCCATCAGCATGGCGGAGAAGGCCAGGTAGGGGTTCGCCGTCGGATCCGGGAAGCGCACCTCGACGCGCTTCGCCTTCGGGCTGGTCGCGTAGGGGATGCGGCAGGAGGCGGAGCGGTTGCGGGCCGAATAGGCCAGCAGCACGGGCGCCTCGAAGCCCGGGATCAGGCGCTTGTAGGAGTTGGTGCTGGGGTTGGTGAAGGCGTTCAGCGCCTTGGCGTGCTTGATGATGCCGCCGATGTACCACAGCGCCTGGTCGGACAGGTCGGCATAGCCATTGCCGGCGAAGACCGGCTTGCCGCCCTTCCAGATCGACTGGTGCACATGCATGCCCGAGCCGTTGTCGCCATAGACCGGCTTCGGCATGAAGGTCGCCGTCTTGCCGTAGCTGTGCGCGACGTTGTGGATCACGTACTTGTAGATCTGCATGTGATCGGCGTGCTGCACCAGGGGCCCGAAGCGGGTGCCCAGCTCGTGCTGCGACTGCGCCACCTCGTGGTGGTGCTTCTCGCCGGCCACGCCCATCTCGATCATGGTCGAGAGCATCTCGGCACGCAGGTCGGTCTCGCTGTCGACCGGCGGCACCGGGAAGTAGCCGCCCTTGACCACCGGGCGGTGGCCCATGTTGCCCTCGGGGTAGTCCTTCAGGCTGGCGCCCGGCCCCTCGATGCTGTCGAGCTGATAGATGCCGTAATTGCCGCCGGTGCCGAACTTCACGTTGTCGAAGATGAAGAACTCGGCCTCGGCGCCGAACAGCGCGGCATCGCCGATGCCGGTGGAGGCGACATAGGCCTCGGCCTTCTTCGCCGTCGAGCGCGGGTCGCGGCTATAGGCCTGGCCGGTCGAGGGCTCGATGATGTCGCAGAACAGGATCAGCTGCGGCTTGGCCGCGAAGGGATCCATGCAGGCCGTCGAGGCGTCCGGCATCAGGATCATGTCGGACTCGTTGATCGCCTTCCAGCCGGCGATCGAGGAGCCGTCGAACATGATGCCGTCGGTGAACACCTCCTCCTCGATGGTGGAGACATGCTGCGCGGTGTGCTGCCACTTGCCCCGAGGATCCGTGAACCGGAAGTCCACGTACTCGACGCTGTTCTCCTTGATCATCTCCATGACCTTGGAAACAGCGTTGGACGCTGCGGCTGCGGGCTTCTTCGCCATCGTGTGCGATCCTGTTCCCCAAACGACGCTCTAACAGTAACAGTCGACACGGCGCGGCTTCCGCCTGCTTCCGTGCCGGCGGCGTCCGGCGCTCCTGCGCCGTCCTTCCGCCTTCAGCCAGGCCGGCGCCAGAGCGGCACCGGCCGGAATTCCATCCTCAGACCGCGTCCTCACCCCGTTCGCCGGTGCGGATGCGGATCACCTCCTGGATATCGGAGATGAAGATCTTGCCATCGCCGATGCGGCCGGTGCGCGCCGCGGCCTGGATGGCCTCGATCGCGCGCTCGGCGAGGTCATCCGAGCAGACCACCTCGATCTTCACCTTCGGCAGGAAGTCGACGACGTACTCGGCGCCGCGATACAGCTCGGTGTGGCCCTTCTGCCGCCCGAACCCTTTCGCTTCCACCACGGTCAGGCCCTGCAGGCCGATCTCGTGCAGCGCGTCCTTCACCTCGTCGAGCTTGAAGGGCTTGATGATCGCCTCGATCTTCTTCATCGGCTCCATTCACGGACCCTGCCGGTCAGGGCCGGCCCGTCCTTCCTTCCTCCCGGGTTGCGCCCGCCCCCGTGACCCAGGGGCGGGAAGCGGCTCGCAGTGGTGTGTTGCATGCCCCGGGCCGTAGGGGCAATGGCATGAGACGGGAATTTGCCGGGTTCGCGACAGGGTCCCGCCCGCGGAAGCGGCAGCCTGCCCGCCGAAGTGGCAGGCATGCGCGGTGGACGGTTGCACGGCCGCCGGCACATCCGCATATTCGCCGCTCGCCCGGGGCCGGGGCGTGGGGTGTCGTCGCGCGCCCCGAGCATCGGGCCGCCTGCCACGGGACCCAGTCATCGCATGAAGCCGCAGAACGACCTGCTCTCCGCCACCGGCACCACCGTCTTCACCGTGATGTCGGCGCTCGCGCAACAGCATGGCGCGATCAACCTCGGCCAGGGCTTCCCGGACTACGAAGGGCCGGAAGACGTGGTGCGCGCCGCGGCCGAGGCGCTGCTGGACAACCGCAACCAGTATCCGCCGCTCACCGGCCTGCCCGAGCTGCGCCAGGCGGTGGCCGCCGCGAATCGCCGATTCTACGGGCTGGAGATCGACCCGAACGCCGAGGTGGTGGTCACCTCCGGCGCCACCGAGGCGCTGATCGCCTGCCTGATGGCGGTGCTCAATCCGGGCGACGAGGTGGTGCTGCTGGAGCCGCTCTACGACACCTACCTGCCGGTGGTGAAGCTGCTCGGCGCGGTGCCGCGCCTGGTGCGCCTCTCGCCGCCGAAGTGGGAGCTGCCGCGCGCCGAGCTGGCCGCCGCCTTCGGGCCGAGGACCAAGGCGATCCTGCTCAACAGCCCGATGAACCCGGCCGGCAAGGTCTTCACCGGCGCGGAGCTGGCCTTCATCGCCGATCTGCTGCAGCGGCACGACGCCTACGCCATCTGCGACGAGGTCTACGAGCACCTCACCTTCGACGGCTGGAAGCATATCCCGCTGATGACGCTGCCGGGCATGCGCGAGCGTTGCATGCGGATCGGCTCGGCCGGCAAGACCTTCAGCCTGACCGGCTGGAAGGTCGGCTACATCACCGCCGACCGCTCGCTGGCCCCCAATGTCGCCAAGGCGCACCAGAACCTGACCTTCACCACCGCGCCCAATCTGCAGCGCGCCGTGGCGCTCGGGCTGGCGAAGGAGGACGCCTATTTCACCGGCATCGCCACCGAGCTGCAGGCTCGCCGCGACCTGCTGGCCAGGGGCCTGTCCGAGCTGGGCTTCGGCGTGCTGCCGACCCAGGGCAGCTACTTCATCACCTGCGACTTCACCACCCTGGGCTTCGCCGGGGACGACGTGGCCTTCTGCCGGCACCTGACCGAGGCGGCCAAGGTCACGGCCATCCCGGTTTCGGCTTTCTATGCCGGGCCGGATGCGCCCCGGCACTTCATCCGCTTCGCCTTCTGCAAGCGCGAATCGGTGCTGGAGGAGGCGCTGGAGCGGCTGCGCGCCTGGAAGCGCAGCGGCGCGCTGGCCGCGGCGGGCTGAGGCAAAGGGGGGGGGGTCAAAGCCCCCCCTTGCCTTACTGGTCGCGCCAGGGCTTGCGCGCCCACATCTCCTTCAGCCGCGCGTCCAGGCCCAGCACGGCCTGGCGATACTCGTCGCCGATCATGGCCTTCACGGGCAGTTGCAGCCGCTGCGCGTCGGCCAGGAACTCGGGATCGGCCAGGGCGGCGGCGAAGGCCGCGTTCAGCCTGGTCCGCACCTCCTCCGGAATGCCGGGCGGCGCGACGATGCCGCGCTGCGCGCCCGCCACCACCTTGACGCCGAGCTCGGTGAAGGTCGGCACCTCCGGCAGCGCGGGGTCGCGCTGCGCGCCCGCCTGACCCAGGCAGCGGAAGCGCCCGTCGCGATAGCCCGGCGCCCCCTCGCTGACATTGAAGCAGCCGACATCCAGGTGCCCGCCCAGCACGGCGGTCTGCAGCGGCGCGGCGCCGTTGAAGGGCACATGGCTGAACCGGATGCCCGGCACCGCCTCCTCGATCTCCAGCATGACCAGATGGTCGTCGGAGCCGATGCCCGTCGTGCCGAAGCTCAGCCCGCCCGGGTCCTTCCGCGCCCGCTCCAGCAGATCCGCCATGTCGCGGACCGGCGAGCCCTTCGCGACCCAGAGCCCGCCCGGGTCGTCCACGACATTCGCGACATAGACGAAGTCCTCGACCCTGTAGCGCACCGGCCGCTCGAAGGGGATGGTCATCAGCGCCGGCGAGGTGACGGCGCCCAGCGTGTAGCCATCCGGGCGGGCGGTGAAGGCGAACTCCATGCCGATCTGGCTGCCGGCGCCGGGGCGGTTCTCGACCACGAAGGTCGCCCCCGGCAGGTGCTTCTGCACATAGGGCAGGATGACGCGCGCCATCTGGTCCACCCCGCCCCCCGGCGGAAAGGGCACCGCCACCAGGATCGGGCGTTCGGCCGGCCAGGCGGCGGCGGCGGCGTGGCGCGGGGCCCCGAAGGGCGCGGCGAGGGCGGCGGCGCCCAGGCCGGCCAGGGCGCGGCGGCGGATCATTGTCATCTCTCGGTCCTTCTTCCCTTGATACGCGCGCGGGGATATCGCGCGCGGGCGGCGCCTCCCCCTTCTTCGGCGGGGGGCTGGCGCCCGTCCGGTGAGCCCTTCCGGCGGCTGGCCTCGTAGCGCGCCTTGTTCTCGGCGTTGGGCGGATAGAGGCCGGGCAGCGCGGCGCCCTGCTCCACCTCGCCCATGATCCAGCTCTCCTGCGCCTCCTGCTCGGCGGCGAGGTCGGTCACCTCATCGACCAGCGCGGCGGGGATCAGCACGGCCCCGTCATCGTCCACCACCACGACATCGTTGGGGAAGACGGCGACACCGCCGCAGCCCACCGGCTCCTGCCAGTTGATGAAGGTGAGGCCGGCGACCGAGGGCGGCGCCGCGTTGCCCTGGCACCAGACCGGCAGGCCGGTGCCGATGACGCCGGCGCCGTCGCGCACCACGCCGTCGGTGATCAGCGCCGCCACCTTCCGCTTCGCCATCCGGGCGCAGAGGATGTCGCCGAAGATGCCGGCATCGGTCACGCCCATGGCGTCGGCGATGACGATGACCCCTTCCGGCATCGCCTCGATGGCGCTGCGGGTCGAGATCGGGTTGGACCAGGAGGCCGGGGTCGCCAGATCCTCGCGGGCGGGGACGAAGCGCAGCGTGAAGGCGCGGCCGACCAGGCGCGGCTGGCCGGGCTTCAGCGGCCGGGTGCCGCGCATCCACACGTTGCGCAGCCCCTTCTTGAGCAGCACCGTGGTCAGCGTCGCGGTGGAGATGCCGGACAGGGTCTCGATGATCCTCGGATCGAGCGGGGCGACTTCGATGGACATGGCGGTGGTCCTCAGATGCTGGCGATCAGCCCGCCATCCACGCGGATGACGGAGCCGGTGATGTAGGAGGCGCGCTCCGAGGCCAGGAAGGCCACGGCATCGCCGTATTCCTCCGGCCGGCCGTAGCGCCCGGCGGGAATGGAGCCGGTGCTCTCGGCGGCGACCTCCTCGACGCTGCGCCCCTCGCGCTTCGCCTTCTGCTCGTCGAGGAAGCGGATGCGGTCGGTGGCGACGCGGCCGGGCAGGATGATGTTGGCGGTGACGCCGTCCCGCGCCACCTCGCGCGAGAGGGTCTTCGACCAGCCGACGAGCGTCGAGCGCAGCGCGTTGGAGACACCGAGATTGGGGATCGGCGCCACCACGCCGGAGGAGGTGCTGGTGACGATGCGGCCCCACCGCGCGGCCTTCATGCCGGGCAGCACCCGGTCGGTCAGCGCGATGACCGAGAGCACCATGGCGTTGAAGTGCTTGGCCCAGAGCGCCGGGTCCTGGCCGGAGGCGGGGGTCGGCGGCGGGCCGCCGGTGTTGTTCACCAGCACCTGCACCGGGCCCAGCTCGGCCTCGATGCGGGAGACCTGTCCGTCGATGGCGGCGAGGTCGGCCAGATCCCATTCCAGCGTCATCACCGCCGCCGCGCCGGCCGCCCGCGCGGCCTCGGCGCTGCGCGCCAGCCCTTCGGCGCTGATATCGGCCAGCGCCAGCTTCGCGCCCTCGGCGGCGAGGGAGCGGGCGATCGCCCCGCCCAGCCCGCCACCGGCGCCGAGCACCAGCGCCACCTTGTTCCTGAGGCCCAGATCCATGGCTGCTCTCCTATCGTCTCGCGGCCAGTCTGGTGCCGGCGAGGGCAAAGAAAAACCCTTCCATTCCCGCTTTCGGAAGATAGGTTTTCCACTCTCTCGTGGGCAGGCCGATGGACACGCGCTTCCTGGACAGCTTCGTCACCGTGGTGGAGGAAGGCTCGATCGCCGCGGCGGCGCGCCGCCTGCACCTGACGCCGGCCGCGCTGGCGCAGCGCATCCGCGCCCTGGAGGCGGAGCTCGGCGCGCCGCTGCTGCTGCGGGCCGGCCGCGCCGTGGCCCCCTCCGAGGCGGGGCTGGCCATCCTCGACCGCGCCCGCGCCCTGCTGCGCGAGGTGCGGGACCTGCGCGACGGCGCCGCCCGGGGCGGGCTGGCGGGCGAGCTGCGGCTCGGCGCCATCGCCACCGCGCTGACCGGCCTGCTGCCGGGCATGATGGCGCGCATGGCCGGCGCCTATCCGAACCTCGAGATCCATGTCTCGCCCGGCATCTCGACCGACCTCTACCGCGCCGTCCTGACCGGCGACCTCGACGCGGCGATGATCGTGCAGCCCGAATTCGCCCTGCCCAAGAGCTGCGAATGGCGGATGCTGCGCGAGGAGCCCCTGGTGGTGCTGGCGCCGGCGGCCCTGGCGGGTCGCGCCCCTCACCGCCTGCTCGCCGAGGAGCCCTTCATCCGCTACGACCGCAACCAGTGGGGCGGCCGCCTCGCCGACCGCTATCTGCGTGAGGCGCGCATCCGCCCGCGCGACCGGATCGAGCTGGACGCGCTGGACGCCATCGCCCTGCTGGTCGATCGCGGTCTCGGCGTCTCCCTGGTGCCCGACTGGGCGCCGCCCTGGCCGGCCGGGACCGCCCTCGCCAAGCATCCCCTGCCCCGCCCCTTCCCGCCGCGGCGGATCGGCCTGATCTGGGCCCGCGGCGGCGCCCGCGGCCGGCTGGTGGAAGCCTTCTGGCAGGCCGGGCGCGAGCTCGGCTGATTTGCGACGCCGCCCCCCTTTCGCAGGTCGGGCAGGGGTGTACAAAGCCGGGCTGGAGACCGGTGGCGCGAGACTTCCGGCCCGCCCGGGAAGACACGCCGCGCGCCGCGGGACAGCGGCCCTCCGGGCAGAGGGTCGTCGCCCTCGCCGGACTGGATGGAAAGGATCGTCGTGATGGCTGACACCGCCCTGGTGCTCGGCGCGGGCATGGTCGGCGTCTCCGTGGCGCTGCATCTGCGGCAGCGGGGATGGGACGTGGCGCTGGTGGACCGGCAGGGACCAGGCGAAGGCGCCTCCTTCGGCAATGCCGGGCTGATCCAGCGGGAGGCGGTCTATCCCCACCCCTTCCCGCGCGCCCTGGCGGAGCTGTCCCGCGTCGCGCGCAACCGCTCGGTCGATGTCTCCTTCCACCCCCTCGCCATGCCCCGCCTGGCCTCGCCGCTGCTGCGCTACTGGTGGAACTCGGCGCCGGAGCGCTACCTGAAGGCCGTGCTGGGCCAGTCGCGGCTGGTGGCGAGCTGCCTCGAGGACCACATGGCCCAGGCCCGCGAGGCCGGCGCCACCGAGCTGCTGCGGCCGCTGGGCTTCATCCAGATCTACGGCCAGGAGGGCGCGCTGGAAGCGGCCCGGCGGGAGGCGGAACGGGCCCGGGCCGAGTTCGGCGTCGGCCACCGCCTGCTGGACGGCGAGGCGCTGGCCGAGGCCGAGCCGCACCTTCTGCAACGCAAGGCCGGCGCCATCCACTGGACCGACCCCTATTCGGTGAGCGACCCGCACGGGCTGACCACGGCCTATGCCCGGCTTCTCGAGGAGAAGGGCGGCCGGCTGCTGCGCGGCGACGCGGCGACGCTCCGCCGCCAGGGCGCGGGCTGGCAGGTGCGGACCGACACGGGGCCGGTGGAGGCGCGCCACGTGGTGATCGCCCTCGGCGCCGCCGCGGGCCAGGTGACGCGGCCGCTCGGCTACAACGCGCCGCTCTTCGGCAAGCGCGGCTACCACCTGCACTACACGATGCAGGGCAATGCGGTGCTGAACCATCCGATCTTCGACGCCGACCTGCGCTACGGGCTGATCCCGATGCGGCGCGGCATCCGGCTGACGACCGGCGTGGAATTCGCCGGCGACGCCGCGCCGCCCACGCCGATCCAGCTGGAGCGCGCCACGCCCTCGGCCCGCGCGCTGCTCCCCCTCGGCGAGCAGGTGGAGGAGAGGCCCTGGTTCGGCGTCCGCCCGTGCACGCCGGACATGCTGCCGATCATCGGGCGGCTGCCGCGGCAGGAGGGAGCCTGGTGCGCCTTCGGCCACGCCCATCAGGGGCTGACCCTGGGCCCGACCACCGGCCGGCTGCTCTCCGCGATGATGGCGGGCGAGGCGCCGTTCATCGACCCGGAGCCCTACCGGCCGGAGCGGTTCTGACCCGCCTGCTCGATGACCCCGCCCGATTGACCTGTTCGCCTGGGGCCGGCCTGTCCGTCAGGCCGCCTCGGGCAGCGTCGCCGGCCGCGCCGGCGCCTCGCGCAGCCGCAGCAGCAGCGCCTGCACCGGGTGGCGCAGCGTGACCCCGTCGAGGCGCTTCACCTGACTGCGGCAGGAATAGCCGCTGGCCAGCAGCCGCTCGCCCCGCGCCGCGACATGCGTCTTCCAGCTCATGCCATAGAGCTGCTCCGAGACGGCGCGGTGCTCCGCCTCGTGCCCGAAGGTGCCGGCCATGCCGCAGCAGCCCGCGGCCAGCACGGTGAGCGGCGCGCCCAGCCGGGCGAAGACACCCTGCCAGTCCTTCACCGCGGCCGGGGCATTGGTGCGCTCGGTGCAGTGCGGCAGCAGGGCGAAGCCCTCCCCGGCCTCGCGCGCCGGGATGAGATGCAGGCGCCGCGCCAGCCATTCCTGCGGCAGCAGCACCGGCGGCGTCTCGACGCCGATGCCGGGATACTCGCTGCGGTAGCTGAGCGTCATCGACGGATCGACGCCGACGAGGTCGATGCCGCTCACGGCCAGCGCGCGCAGCAGGGCGGCCTGGGCCTCGGCCTGCCGGCGGAAGGCGCCGAGGAAGCCGTGCACGTGCAACGGCTTGCCGTTCGGGCGGAAGGGCGCCAGCCAGGGCGTGAAGCCCATCAGCTTCAGCGCCTCGATCAGGTCGAGCACCAGCCGGGTCTCGAAATGGCTGGTGAAGGCGTCCTGCACGATGACGAGATGCCGCTCGCGCTCCGCTTCCGGCACGGCGGTCAGGGTGGCGGCGGAGGCCAGGCGGACACCGCGCGCGGCCGCCTCCCGCCCGAGGTCGAGGCCCGAGAAGAGGGGCGCGTCGACCAGGCCCGCCTTCGCCGCCAGCGCACGCCCCGGCAGGCTGCCCATCACCGCATTGGCCAGGCCCGGCAGGCGCGCGCCGAGCGGCAGCATCCGCTCCAGCCCGCCCAGCAGATAGTCCTTCAGCGGCCGGGCATAGCGGCCGTGATAGATCTCCAGGAACTTGGCGCGGAAGCTCGGCACATCGACCTTGATTGGGCACTGGCCGGTGCAGGACTTGCAGGCGAGACAGCCATCCATCGCCGCCTTCACCTCGGCCGAGAAATCCGGCGTGCCGCGCCGCAGCGCGCGGCTGTTGCGCAGCCGCTCCGGAAGGGCGCGCAGGAAGCCCAGCGCCGAGGCGTCGCGCAGCCGCCCGGCCTCGGCCACCGGATCGACCCCGGCGGCGGCGAGCTGGCGCAGCCATTCGCGGAACAGGCCGGCACGGCCCTTGGGCGAATGCCGGCGGTCCCCGGTCGCCTTGAAGGAGGGGCACATGGCGTCCTGCCAGTCGTAGTTGAAGCAGGCGCCGTTGCCGTTGCAGTGCAGCGCCTCGTCATAGGCGGCGCGGGTGGCGGCGGGGATGGTGCGGTCGAGCTGGCCGCGCATCGGCACGCGGTCGATGGCCAGCAGCGCCTCGCCCTCGGGGGCGGCGATCTTGCCCGGGTTCAGCTGGTTGCGCGGATCGAAGGCGGCCTTGATCGCCTGCAGGCTCGGATAGAGCGGGCCGAAGACCTCGGGGACGTATTCCGAGCGCACGCCCTTGCCGTGCTCGCCCCAGAGCAGGCCGTTGTACTTGCGGGTGAGCGCGAAGACCTCGTCGGAGACCTCGCGGATCATCCGCTCGGCGCCCTCGGCCTTCATGTCGATCGCCGGGCGGACATGCAGCACCCCGGCATCGACATGACCGAACATGCCGTACTCCAGGCCGCGCCGGTCCAGCGCGGCGCGGAACTCGGCGATGTAGTCGGCGAGGTGCTCGGGCGGGACGGCGGTGTCCTCGACGAAGGGAATCGGCCGCCTCTCGCCCTTCATGTTGCCGAGCAGGCCGACGCCGCGCTTCCGCATGCCCTGGATGCGCTCGCCGTCGCCGTCCCAGGCCAGGGTATGGCCGCGCCGGCCGGAGGCGCGGCCCTCGGCGGCGAGGCGCGCCTCGACCGGGGCGAGCTTCTCCCGCACCTCGGCCTCGCTGTCGCCGACGAACTCGATCAGGTTGATGCCGGCCGCCGGGCCTTCGGGATCGTCGGGGAAGAACTGCCGGATGCCCTCCCAGACGATGTCGCCGCGCGCCAGGCCGAGCACCTTGGAATCCACCGTCTCGACCGAGGCGGCGCCGAGCGCCATCAGCACCCGCGCGTCGCGCAGCGCGGCGTCGAAGCTGTCGTAGCGCAGGTTGATGAGCGCGCTGCGCCGGGGGATCGGCAGCACGCGGATCTTCGCCTCCGCGATCATCGCCAGCGTGCCCTCGGAGCCGCAGAGCAGCGCGTTCAGGTCGAAGCGGCCTTCCGCGTCATGCAGATGCGCGAGGTCGTAGCCGGTGAGGCAGCGGTTCAGCGGCGGGAAGCGCTCGGCGATGAGCTGGCGCTCCTCCCGCGCGATGCCGTCGGCGACGCGGTGGATGGCGCCCACCATGTCCTGCCGCCGCGTGACGCGCGCCAGCTCCTCGGGCGCCAGCTTGCGGCTTTCCCAGAGCGTGCCGTCCATCAGCACCACGGTGAGCGACAGCACGTGGTCGCGCGTCTTGCCGTAGAGGCAGGAGCCCTGGCCGCAGGCGTCGGTGGAGATCATGCCGCCCATGGTGGCGCGGTTGCTGGTGGAGCACTCGGGCGCGAAGAACAGGCCGAGCGGCTTCAGCGCCGCGTTCAGCGCGTCCTTCACCAGGCCGGGCTCGACCCGCACCCAGCCCTCGGCCGCGTTGACCTCCAGGATGCGCGTCATGTGGCGCGAGACATCGACGACGATGCCGTCGGTCAGCGATTGGCCGTTGGTGCCGGTGCCGCCGCCGCGCGGCGCGAGGGCGACGCCGTGGAAGCGCGGATCGGCGGCGACGCGGGCGATGCGCCGCAGATCCTCCGCCCCGCGCGGATAGACCACGGCCTGCGGCAGGCGCTGGTAGATGGAGTTGTCGGTCGCCATGACCACGCGGTCGGCGTCGCCGGGCGCGATGTCGCCGCCGAAGCCCCGCAGCCGCAACTCGTCCAGGAAGGCCCGGGAAGGCTGGGCCGGGGACGGCAGGTCAGTCAGGCGGGGAATCATCGGGCAGGCGGCCTTTCCTGGAGCACCGGGGAGGCAGGGGGCAGATCCCCCTCCCCGGTCCTGTCATCTGCCCCCGGAAGGCCGAAAAGGAAAGGGGGCCAGGCCCTTACTCACCCTTCCACTGCGGCTGGCGCTTGTTCAGGAAGGCGTCCATGCCCTCGCGGAAGTCCTGGCTCATGTAGCACATCAGCACCAGGTCGCGGCCCTCCTCGGAGGAGATCTGCGGGCGCAGCCGCGCGATCGCCTCCTTGGTGGCGCGCAGGGTCAGCGGCGCGTTGCCGGCGATGGTGCGGGCCAGCTCCAGGGCGCGGGCGGCGAGATCGCCACCTTCCGGCACCACCTCGTGCAGCAGGCCGATCTCCTTGGCCTCCTGCGCGTCCAGCAGCCGGGCGGTGAAGATCATCTCCTTGGTGCGGGATGGGCCGATCAGCGCCACCAGCCGCGAGAAGGCGCCCATGGAGAGGATGTTGCCGAGCGTGCGCGCGATCGGGAAGCCGAAGCGGGAATGCGCGGCGCCGACGCGGATGTCGCAGGAGGCGGCGATGGCGCCGCCGCCACCCGTGCAGGCGCCGTTGATCGCCGCGATGATGGGCTTCGGGCAGCTCTCCAGCGTGGCGACGATGCGGCCGATGCGCTCCTCGTACTGGATCGCGTCCTCCGGGGTCTTGAAGGCGCGGAACTGGTTGATGTCGGTGCCGGCGGCGAAGGCCTTGTCGCCGGCGCCGGTCAGGATGACGGCGCGGACCGACTTGTCCTCCGCGACCTCCTGGCAGAAGGCGCCGAGCCGCTCGTACATGGCGAAGGTGAAGGCATTGCGCGCCTGGGGACGGTTGAAGGTGACGCGGGCGATCCCTCCCTCCAGCCTTTCGAACAGGATATCGTCGTTCTCGCTCATGCCTCGGGCCTCCTCGGACCGGCCGGCGGGAGACCGGCCTTTCCAGCGGTCTTAGGATGGCATGGCAGGCGTGTAAACAATCAACAACCGACACTTTCGGGGCCGTTCATCGAAACTTCATTCGACCCCCCTGCCCGAAGCGCGCCGTCCCGGCTAGTTCAGCCCTCGCCCGACACCGCCCCTTCCCCAAGGAGATCCCCCGCATGCGGCGCGCCGGCTTCCTGGCCCTCGGCCTCTCCGCCCTTCTGTCGTCCCTGTCGCCGGCCGCCCCGGCCGCGGCCGAGCCGGCGGGCAGCCTGGTCCTCTACACCAGCCAGCTCGAGGAGGACGCCGCCCGCACCTCCGAGGCCTTCCGCAGGCACTACCCGAAGGTGACGGTCGAGTGGATCCGGGGCGGCACCAACCAGATCATGCCCCGGCTGCGCGCCGAGCTCGCCGCCGGCGCGCCCCGCGCCGACGTGCTGCTGCTGGCCGACAGCCTGACCTTCGAGGGGCTGAAGCAGGAGGGGCTGCTGCGCCCCAGCCCCGAGGTCGGGACCGGCGGCGTGCCGGCGGAGTTGATCGACACCGGGCGGCAGTATTTCGGCACCAAGCTGATGACGACCGGCATCGTCATGAACACCCGCGCGCCCTTCACGCCGAAGCGCTGGTCCGACCTGCTGCGCCCGGAGGCCCGGGGCCTCACCGCCATGCCCTCGCCCAGCGTCTCCGGCGCCGCCGCCATTCATGTGCAGGCCCTGGCCGCGGCGCCCGGCCTCGGCTGGGAGTTCTGGGAGAAGCTGGCCGGCGCCGGCGTGCAGCCGCGCGGCGGCAATGGCGCGGTGATGCAGGCCGTGGCCAGCGGCGAGCGGGCCTTCGGCATGGTGGTGGACTACATGCCGATCCGCGAGGCGGCGAAGGGCGCGCCGGTGCGCTTCATCGTGCCGGAGGACGGGGTCAGCGCCATCACGGAGCCGGCGGCGATCCTGAAGTCCAGCCGCAACCCCGAGGCTGCCATCGCCTTCGTCACCTTCCTGCTCTCCCGCGAGGGCCAGGAGCTGGCGGCCGCCCAGGGCTTCCTGCCGGCCGATCCCGCCGTCGCGCCGCCCGCCGGCTTCCCGGACCGCAAGGGCCTGACCCTGCTGCCGCTCGACAGCGCCCGCGCCGCCGCCGAGAGCGGCCAGGACCTGAAGCGCTTCAGCGGGCTGGTCGGCCAGTAGGGCTTGCCGGGGAACGCCGTGAGCCCGGCGGCGCCGGGGCGCCTCGCCGGCCTGCCGCCGCTGGCCTGGCTCGGCCTGGCCTGGCTGGCGGCCATCGGCCTGGCGCCGGCGCTCCGCCTGCTCGCCGAGGCGCTGGGCAGCGATCCGCGTCCGCTGCTCGCCGATGCCGCCATCTGGCGCGCCGTCTGGCGCAGCCTGCTGGTGGCGGGCGGCGCGGCGCTGCTGGCCGCCGCCATCGGCACGCTGCAGGCCGGGCTCCTGCTGCTGCGCGCGCTGCCCGGGCGGCGGCTGCTGCTCTTCCTCTGCATCCTGCCGCTCCTGGTGCCGCCGCAGATCCTGGCCCTGTCCTTCATCCAGCTGGGCGGCCCCGCCTCGCCGCTGCTGCTGGCCCTTGGGCTGGCGCCGCCGCTCGGCACGCCGAACCCCTTCTACGGGCCGGGCGGCATGATGCTGCTGCTCGGCATCCAGGGCGCGCCGCTGGTGCTGCTGGCGGTCGCGGCCATGGCGCGGCGGCTGCCGGACGAGCTGATGGTCGCCGCCCGCGGGCTCGGGGCCGCGCCGCGCGTGGCGCTGCGCCGCGTCGCCTGGCCGCTGCTGGCGCCGGGCCTGGCGGCCGGGGCGGGGCTGGCCTTCGTCGCCGCGCTGGGCAATTTCGGCGTCGCCGCCCTGCTCGGCATCCCGGGCCGCTACCCGGTGCTGACCGTGCTGATCTGGCAGCGCCTCTCGGCCACCGGACCGGCGGCGCTCTCCGAGGTGTCCTGGCTCTCCCTGCTGCTGGCGCTGCTGGCGGTGCCGGGGCTGGCGGCGCAGTTCTGGGCCGGGCGCCGGTCGGGCTTCGAGGCCGGACGCGCCTTCCGCCCGCTGCCGGCGGGCCGGGGACACCGCGTGGCGTTGCTGCCGCTCGTGCTTTATCTCCTGCTGGTCCTGGCGCTGCCGCTGGGCGCGCTGCTGGCCACGGCGCTGGTGCCGGCCATGGGGGTTCCGCTCACCGCCCAGAGCCTGACCCTGCGGCACTTCGCGGCGATGCTGGCGCCGGGCGCGCAGACCCTGGCGGCACTGGGCCATTCGCTGCTGCTGGCCTGCGGGGCGGCGGCCATCCTCTGCCTCGCCGCGCTTCCCGTCGCGCTCGCCCTGCGCCATCCCGTGCTGCGCTGGGCGGCCACCGGCACCGACCTGTCCTACGCCCTGCCGGGCGCCTGCACCGCCGTCTCCGTCATCCTGCTGGTGCTGACGCTGCCCGGCGGCGGTCTCGTCTACGGCACGCTGGGGCTGATCCTCTTCGCCTATCTGGCGCGCTTCCAGGCACTGGCGCTGCGGCCCGTGGCGGCCGCCGCGGCGCGGCTCGACCCGATGCTGGAGCGCGCGGCCAGCAGCCTCGGCGCCGGCGGATGGGCGCGGCTCCGGCGCATCCATCTGCCGGCCCTTTCCCCCGCCCTGATGGCGGGCGCCATCCTGGTGGCGCTGCTCGCGGTGAACGAGGTGACGGTCAGCGCGCTGCTGTACGGGCCGGGCAGCCGCACGCTCGGCGTGCTGGTCTTCAATCTGCAGGATGCGGGACAGACGCCGCAGGCGGCGGCGGTGTCCTGCCTCTCCCTGGTGCTGGTGGCGGGGTTGATGGGCGCGGCCAGCCTGCTCGGGCGCCGCCTGCCGCCGGGAACCCTGCCCTGGCGGCCGTAAGTCGCGCGGGACAACCGGCGAAAGGGGGTGTTACACAGCCAGCATCCATCCACGGAGAATCCCATGGCTGTTTCCGGCTCGTCTCTCCAGCGCTACGCACCGGCGGCTCTGGCGGCACTGCGCATCATCGCGGCGCTGCTGTTCCTGGCGCATGGCACGCAGAAGATCCTCGGCTTCCCGCCGCCCTCCTCGCCCATGCCGGCCGCCTTCAGCCTGTTCTGGATTGGCGGGATCATCGAGATTGTCACCGGCGTGCTGATCGCGCTCGGCCTCTACACGCGCCCGGCGGCCTTCCTGGCCTCAGGCCAGATGGCCTATGCCTATTTCGCCTTCCACGCGCCGCGCAATTTCTTCCCGGCGCTGAACGGCGGCGATGCCTCCATCCTGTTCTGCTTCATCTTCCTCTATCTGGTCTTCGCCGGAGCCGGCGCCTTCAGCCTCGACGGCAACCGCCGCTGAGGGCCGGCATCCCCCCTCCGGCACGAGGGGGGATGTTCCACGGTCAGGCCAGTTCGAGATCCAGCGCGTAGCCGGCGCTGCGGACCGTGCGGATCACGTCCGCCTCGCCCTCGCCGTTCACCGCCTTGCGCAGCCGCCGGATATGCACGTCCACCGTGCGCGGCTCGACATGGATGTCGCGGCCCCAGACGGCATCGAGCAGCTGCTCGCGCGAGAAGACCCGCCCCGGATGCTGCAGGAAGAACTCCAGCAGCCGGTATTCGGTGGGGCCCAGGTGCAGCGACCGCCCGTTGCGGGTCACGCGGTGGGAATCCTGGTCCATCGTGATGTCGTGCCAGGCGAGCATGCCCTTGGTGGCGACGCCGCCGGAGCGGCGCAGCAGCGCCCGGATGCGCGCCAGCAGCGCGTCCATCACGAAGGGCTTGGCGATGTAGTCGTCGGCGCCGGTATCGAGCGCCCGCACCGCGTCCTGGTCCTCCGTGCGGGCGGTGACCATGATGATCGGCATGTTGCGCGTATCTGGGCGCCGGCGGAGCTGGCGGCAGACCTCGAGGCCGGACAGCGCCGGCAGCATCCAGTCCAGCAGCACCAGATCCGGCGGCGCCTCGGCCACGCGCATCAGCGCCTCCTGGCCATCGGCGGCCTCGTCCACCAGGAAGCCCTGCTTCTCCAGATTGTAGCGCAGCAGCGTCAGCAGCGGCGCCTCGTCCTCGACCACCAGGATGGTGGGACGCGCCATGCCGGTGTTGGGCTCGGCCATGATCAGATCTTTCTTCGCTCTGTCAGGCCGGCGGGCGGACGACAGTGTAGGCTGAGGAGTCCGACTTCGGCCGGTCCTCCGGCAGGGTATGGCCGAGCACGGCGTAGTGCACGGTCTCGGCGATGTTCGTCGCGTGGTCGCCGATGCGCTCGAAGTTCTTGGCGATGAACAGCAGGTGGGTGGCCGCGGTGATGTTGCGCGGATCCTCCATCATGTGCGTCAGCATCTCGCGGAAGATGCCGTTGTAGATGTCGTCCACCGGCGCGTCGGCCGCCCAGACGCGCTCGGCGGCAGCGGCGTCCTCCTTCACCAGCGCGTCGATCGCCTCCTTCAGGTTCTCCTGCACCAGCTTGGCCATCCACTGGAAGCCGTTCAGGCTGCCCAGCTGCGGCTGCTGCGAAACGACGATGGCGCGCTTGGCGGCGTTGCGGGCGTAGTCGCCGATGCGCTCGATGTCGGTCGAGACCTTCATGGCGGCGACGATCAGCCGCAGGTCGGCCGCCATCGGCTGCCGCAGGGCCAGCAGGCGGACGCAGAAGTTCTCGATCTCGCGCTCCAGCGCGTCGATCTCGCCATCCCGGCCGATCACGGTGGTGGCCTGCTCCACATCGCGGCGGATCAGGGCGGAGGCGGCGTCCGCGACCTGGCGCTCGGCCAGGCCGCCCATGCGCGCCACCAGCTCGCGCAGCCGCTTGAGCTGCTCCTCGTAGGATCGCACGATATGCTCGTTGGGCATCGTCCTGATGACCTCGCTCAGCCGAACCGGCCGGTGATGTATTCCTGGGTCTTCTTCTGCTTCGGCGCGGTGAACATCTCCTCCGCCGGAGCCACCTCGATGAGTTCGCCGAGGTAGAAGAACGCCACCTGATCGGCGCAGCGCGCCGCCTGCTGCATGTTGTGCGTGACGATGGCGATGGTGAAGTCGCGCTTCAGCTCGTCGATCAGCTCCTCGATCTTCAACGTGCTGATCGGATCGAGCGCCGAGGTCGGCTCGTCGAGCAGGATGACCTCCGGCCGCACGGCGATGGTGCGGGCGATGCAGAGGCGCTGCTGCTGGCCGCCCGAGAGGCCCATGGCGCTGGTGTTCAGCCGGTCCTTGACCTCACCCCAGATGGCGGCGCGGGTCAGCGCCCATTCCACCCGCTCATCCATCTGCGACCGGGACAGCTTCTCGTGCAGGCGGATGCCGAAGGCGATGTTCTCGTAGATGGTCATCGGGAAGGGCGTGGGCTTCTGGAACACCATGCCGATCCGCGAGCGGAGCGCGTTGATATCGATGTCGGTGTCGAGGATGTTCTTGCCGTCGAGCAGAACCTCGCCCGTGGCGCGCTGGCCCGGATAGAGGCTGTACATGCGGTTCAGCACCCGCAGCAGGGTGGACTTGCCGCAGCCCGAGGGCCCGATCATGCCGGTCACCTGCCGGTCGGGCAGGTCGAAGTCGATCCCCTTCAGCGCCTTGTTGGCGCCATAGTAGAAATCGAGGTTGCGGACCGCGATGCGGGGCTCGTTCAGCGGGGCGTGCGAGCGGGCGTGCAGCTTGCCGGTCTCGGTCTGGGTCTGGGTCATGGAGGCGCTCATATGCGGTTCCTCACTTCCTGCGCAGCAGGCTGCGCGCCACGATGTTGAGCCCGAGCACGCCGAGCGTGATGATGAGGGCGCCGGCCCAGGCCAGCGCGATCCAGTCCGGATAGGGCGAGCCGGCATAGGCGTAGATGGTCAGCGGCAGGCTCGACATCGGGCCGGACAGGCTGAGCGACCAGTTCAGGTTTCCGAGCGAGGTGAAGAGCAGCGGCGCCGTCTCGCCCGCCACCCGCGCCACCGCCAGCAGCACGCCGGTGACGATGCCGCTCGCCGCCGCGCGCCAGCAGACCATGGTCACCATCTTCCACTTCGGCGCGCCGAGGCCGATCACGGCCTCGCGCAGCGTGTCCGGCAGCAGGCGCAGCATATCCTCGGTGGTGCGGACGACGATGGGAATGACGATGATGGCCAGCGCCACCGAGCCGGCCCAGCCCGAGAAGCCGCCGAAGGGCACCACCAGGATCTGGTAGACGAAGAGGCCGATCAGGATCGAGGGCGCGGAGAGCAGGATGTCGGAGACGAAGCGAACCGCATTGGCCAGCGGCGAGGACTTCGAATACTCCGCCAGGTAGGTGCCGACCAGAAGGCCGATGGGCGTGCCGATGACGGTGCCGATGACGGTCTGGATCAGGCTGCCGACGATGGCGTTGAGCAGCCCCCCCTCCGAGCCCGGCGGCGCCGTGACGCGGGTGAAGACCCCGAGCGACAGGGCGGAGAAGCCGTTCCAGAACAGCGTGGCCAGGATCGAGAAGAGCAGCAGGAGGCCGAGGCCGGTGGCGCCGTAGCAGGCGTACTTGACGGCCTTGGCGACGCGGCGGCGGCGGCGGCCCAGGGCCTCCGCGACGCGCATGTCCTTGGCCGGGCCGCTGCCGGAGGCAACCTCCAGGGTCGGGTTGGACGCGCTCATGGTTTCAACCCTTCAGCCGCGGACGCAACAGGAAGCGCGAGGCGGCCAGCACGATGAAGGAGATGACGAAGAGGATGAAGCCGAGCCCGAGCAGGGCGGAGAGCTTCAGGCTGCCCATCTGGCTTTCGCCGAACTCCAGCGCGATCAGCGAGGCGATGGTGTTGCCCGGCCCGAAGAGGCTGGTGGAGATGCGGTTGGCGTTGCCGATGACGAAGGTCACCGCCATCGTCTCGCCCAGGGCCCGGCCGAGGCCGAGCATGATGCCGCCGACCACCGAGATGCGGGTATAGGGCAACACGACGTTGCGCACGACCTCCCACTGGGTGCAGCCAAGGCCGTAGGCGCTCTCCTTGTAGACCGGGGGCACGGTGTTGAAGACGTCGCGCATCGTCGCCGCGATGAAGGGCAGCACCATGATGGCCAGGATCAGCGCCGCCGTCAGGATGCCGGTGCCGAAGGGCGGGCCGGCGAAGAGCGCGCCGATCAGCGGCAGCTCGCCCAGCGTGTCAATGGCGAAGGGCTGCACGTACTGCGACATGAAGGGGACGATCAGGAAGAAGCCCCACATGCCGAAGATGATGGACGGCACCGCCGCCAGCAGCTCGACCGCCGTGCCCACCGGGCCGCGGAGCCAGGGCGGCGCCAGCTCGGTCAGGTAGAACGCGACGCCGAAGGCCAGCGGCACGGCCATCAGCAGGGCCAGCACCGCGGTCACCACGGTGCCGTAGATGGAGACGCCGGCGCCGAAGACCTCCTGCACCGGATCCCAGTCCGTGCCGGTGACGAAGCCCGCGCCGAAGGCGCGAAAGGCCTGCAGCCCGCCCCAGAACAGCTCCAGGATGATGGCGCCGAGAAGGACCAGGACCAGCACCCCGGCGGCCCGGCAGGCGATCGCGAAGATGGCGTCGCCCGTCGCGCCGGATCCACCTCCGCGGCGCAGGCCGGGACGTGGATCGGGGGCGGCGCCCGTCTCGAGGGGAAGGGTGGCTGCTTGCTGCACGATCAGACTCCGGAAGCTCGGCATGCCCGGCGCCGCGCGGCCCTGGCCGTTCGGTGCGCGGGCAGCCTGCCAGGACGCCCGGGCTGACCGCCCGGGCGCCGCGCGTTCGTCACTTCGCCGGCCAGAGCGGCTTGCCGTCCACCTGCACCTGGGCCCAGGCGGCGCGCACCGCCTCCTCGACCTTCTCCGGCAGCGGGATGTAGTCCAGCTCCCGGGCGGCGGCATCGCCGTCGCGATAGGCCCAGTCGAAGAACTTCATCACGTTCTGCGCCCGGGTCGCGTCCTGCGGGTTCTTCGGCAGCAGGATGAAGGTCGGCGAGACGATCGGCCAGGACTTCTCGCCCTCGGTGTTCACCAGGTTGGCGGCGAAGTTCGGCGTGCTCCAGTCGGCGTTGGACGCGGCGGCCTCGAAGGCCTCGCTGTTCGGCACCACGAACTGGCCGGCCTTGTTGCGCAGCTGGGTGGTGACGAGCTTGTTCTGCGCCGCATAGGCGTGCTCGACATAGCCGATGGCGCCGCGGACGTTGCGCACCGTGCCGGCCACGCCCTCATTGCCGCGGGCACCCGTGCCGGCCGGCCAGCGCACCGAGGTGCCCACGCCGACGCGGTCCTTGAACTCGGGCGAGACGGCGGAGAGGTAGGAGACCCAGACATAGGTCGTGCCGGAGCCGTCGGCGCGGTAGACCGGAGCGATGGCGAGGTTGGGCAGCTCGACGCCCGGGTTCAGCTCGACCAGGCGGGGGTCGTTCCACTTGCTGATCTTGCCGAGGTAGATGTCCGAGATCACCTCGCCGGTCAGGCGCAGCTTGTGGTCCTCGACGCCCGGGATGTTCACGATCGCGGTCAGGCTGCCCATGGTGGAGGGGAACTGCAGCAGCTTGTGCTCGGCGAGCTCCTCGGCCTTCATCGGCGCGTCGGAGGCGCCGAAATCGACCGTGCGGTTGCGGATCTGCGTCTGCCCCGCGCCCGAGCCGACCGACTGGTAGTTGAGCTGCAGCCCGATGGCCTCACGCGCCGCGGCACCCCATTTCTGGTACAGCGGATTGGGGAAGCTCGCGCCTGCGCCCGTGATGGAAGCCTGCTGGGCGTTCGCCGCCATGCTCACGCCGATCGTCGCGACCAGGCCAGCGGCCAGGGCAAGAAGCCGATTGCTCACCATGTATCTCCGTCTTTTGGCGCCCATTGGGAGGGGCCGGTGCGGTGGCCGCCTTCTAGGCGCTGGCTGCGACCGTTGGATTGCAGATTTATGAAGCTTCGATGACAGGCAAGCCCTCACGGCCAACGGAACCGGGCCTTCACCGGGGCGGCGGAAATGGGATGGCATCGGGCAGCACTGTGGAACGATCCGGAAACCCCTGGCCCCTCCGGAACGTCATGCCTGGGCGCTCCGCGCGGAGCAGTCTCATCACGCGGAATTATTCCCGGAAATGGTCTGTTTTCGATATAAGTCTCCTATTCCTGCCTGAGCGGCACAGATCCGGACCAATCCACCCTTGATTCTCCTTTTCGCCCGCCTTCCCGCCGCCACCGGCGTGCTGGCCAGCCAGTTGACCGGGCTTGCCATCGGGGCGGGAACCACCGCTCTGCAGCATGTCTGGCCGGATCCGCCGGCCGTGGCTCCGCTCCTTCTGGTCGTGGGCGTCGCCCTGGCGGCGGTCATCGGGGGGCGCCCCGCCGGGCTGGCGGCACTTGCCGTCTATGCCCTGCAGGAAGCCTGGCTCGCCATGACGGGAACCGGAGGCGCGGAATGGCGGAACCTGGTGGCGCCGCTGCTCGCCGGCGGCTTCGCCGCCGCCCTGGGCGGCGAGTTCCGCGAGGTGCTCGATCGCGCCGCACCCCTGCGGGAGCAGCGGGACCGGGCCTGGACGCTAGGGAATCTCGGGGACTGGACGTGGTCGCAGGAGGCCAATCGTCTCACCCTGTCACCCATCGCCTGGGCCCTGCTCGGCCGGGAGCCCGAGCCGGAGCCTTCCAGCATGCTCTGGCTGCACACCCACCTCCACCCCGACGACGTCGAGGGCTTCCGCCAGGCCATGCGCGCCGCCCTGGCCGATCCCGCGGGGCGTCTGGATCAGGAATTCCGCGTCATCCGGGCCGACGGGGGCATGCCATGGCTCCGCATGCGCGGCGCGCGGACGAAGGAGGGCGAGCTGGCGGGCATCCTGCTCGACCGCGACGCGCTGCATCAGGCGCAGGAGGCCGCCCGCCTGGCCCAGCACCGGCAGGAGCGGCTGCATCACGAGCTGATCTACCGGGTCCGCAGCAACTTCCAGATGGTGACCAGCCTGCTGCGCCTGCAGTCCCGCCGCGCCACGCCGCCCCTGCGGCGGGCGCTGGAGGGGGCCGCCCAGCGCATCCAGGGGATGGGAAGCCTGCACGAGGCGCTCTATCGCGATGCCGATCTCGGGAAGGTCGATCTCCGCCGCTATCTGGGAGAAGTTGCCCGCAAGGCGGTCGAGGGAGAGGGCGAGCGGATCCACCTGACGCTCGACATCGGCTCCTGTCAGGCACCGGCGGACCAGGCGCTGCTGCTGGGCCTGGCGATGACGCAGATTCTGGACAACGCCGTGCGCCACGGCTTCGCCGAGGGACGGCGGGGCACGATCACCGTGACGCTCACCGAGGAGCAGGGAGACTGCATCCTCACGATCTGCAATGACGGGGCGCCGTTCAACGAATTCGCCGCGCTCGGCGCGCAGGGCATCGGGATGGTCCTGGTGCAGTCCTGCGCCCAGCAGCTGGGCGGCCAGTTGCTTCTCGAGCGGCACCCGCGTAGCCGCTTCGCCATCCGTTTCCCCCGCGCCGCGCTCTCCCCGCCGGACTGAGGCCTCGCCGGACGGCGAGGTCGTCCGGCGAGGCGTGAGGCGTGGCGGATCAGCCCGTCTTCGCCTTGCCGTCCTCCTCCTTCCCGTCGCCCTCCGGCGCGTCCCAGCCGACCGAATGGCCCGGGCTGGACTGGGCCGGCGGATCGCTCGCCGGGAAAGTATCTTCCAGGGCCTCCTCCAGCGACTCCTCGGCCGCCTTGCCCTGGGAGGGGCGCTTCCCGTCACCGGGCGGCGGCGAGGGTCGCTCGACGCCGGAAGGCTTGGATCCCGACATGGCGTATCTCCTCATCCTGTTGTCCGGGCCCGGCTGGAGCCGGGTCCCTGGACCAGCAACCCGACCCGGGCGGCGGGGTTGCATTCCGGACGGCGGCGGCGCGCCGGGCCAGGGGAGCCGAGGGAGACAGGCCAGCCATGCGAAGCGATCAGCCGGACGCGGAGACGAAGGCGGCCCGCCCCCTGCCCCCCGGGCGGCTGCTGGAGACGGCGCTCTACGTGCAGGACATGGCGGCGGCGCGGCGTTTCTACGAGAGCATCATCGGTCTGCAACCGCTGTTGGCCAGCCCGATCTTCTGCGCCCTGGGGATCGGCCCCGGCGTGTTGCTCCTCTTCCTGCGGGGCGGAAGCGCGGAGCCGGCCAGGACGCCGGGCGGCACCATTCCGGGCCATGATGCCGAGGGCCGGCAGCACATCGCCTTCCAGGTCCCCGGCGAGGCGCTGCGGAGCTGGGAGGACTGGCTGACCGGCCGGGACATCGCCATCGAGGGCCGGGTGTCCTGGCCGCGCGGCGGGCACAGCATCTTCCTGCGCGACCCGGACGGGCACCTCATCGAATTCGCCACCCCGGGCCTCTGGCCGAATCGCTGAGCCGGGCCGGCGCCTTCGCCGGATCGTCATTCCCCTGCCATTCTACTGTCCCGGATCGGCGGCTAAGCGGACCTCGGCCTGTCACAGGAACGTGCCGATGACCGATGCCCTGCCCCTCTCCACCACGACGGGATCGCCGGACCGCCAGAGCACCGGAGCGCCGCCCCGCGCGGCCGGGGCCGGTCTCTTCCTGCGCCGCTGGCTGGCCAATCCGTTGCAGATGGGGTCGGTGGTGCCGTCCTCGCCCAGCCTGTGCCGGCGCATCGCGGCGCTGACCCGCTGGGCGCCGGGGGAGTATGTGGTGGAGCTGGGCGCCGGCACCGGCGTGCTCTCCCGGACCCTGCTGGAGCAAGGCCTGCCGGCCGACCGGCTGCTGCCGGTCGAGATCGTTCCCGCCATGGCCACGCATCTGCGCGCCACCCTTCCCGGCGTGCCGGTGATCGAGGGCGACGCCTTCGACCTGCGCGGCGCCCTGCCGGAGGCCGCGCGGGGCCGCATCGGGACGGTGATCTGCGGCATTCCCCTGGTGCTGCTGCCGCTGGAACGGCAGCGCCGCTTCCTGGAGAGCGTCGAGGCGGTGGCGCCGGGGCGCGGCTTCCTGCTCTATACCTATTGCATCACCTCGCCGCTGCCCTGGCGCAAGCTCGGCCTGTCGGCGCGGCGGGAGGCCTGGACGCCGAGGAACTTTCCCCCGGCCAGCGTCTGGCGCTACGCGCCGGCCTGAAACGGCGCGAGCTGGGCGCGGAACTGGCGGGCGCTGGCGGACCAGGAGAAATCCTCCGCCCGGCGCCGGCAGGCCTCGCGGTCGGCGCCCAGCGCCGCCAGGCAGGCGCTGCGCAGATCCTCGGCCACGGCGCCGACCACGCCATCGGCGCCCTGCAGGATGGCGAGCGGGCCGGGTTGCGGCAGCGCGGCCACCGGCGTGCCGCAGGCCAGCGCCTCGAGCAGCACCAGGCCGAAGGTGTCGGTGCGGGAGGGAAACACCAGCACATCGGCCGCGGCATAGGCCGCCGCCAGCGCCTCGCGGTGCAGGAAGCCGGTGAAGCGCGCCCGCGGGAAGCCCTGCTCCAGCGCCGCGCGCTCCGGCCCGTCCCCCACGACGAGCTTGCTGCCCGGCAGATCCAGGCCGAGGAAGTCGCGCACCCCCTTCTCCGCGGCCAGCCGGCCGGCGCAGAGGAAGATCGGGCGCGGCAGGTCGGGGAAGGCGTCCCGCGCGCCGGGGCGGAACAGCGCCGTGTCCACCCCGCGCGACCAGTGGCTGAGATGGCGGAAGCCCTGCGTCTTCAGCTCGCGGCGCAAGGCCTCGGTCGCCACCATCGTGGTCGCGGCGGGGGCATGGAAACGGCGCAGGAGGGGCCAGGACAGACGCGGCGACAGGCCGAAGCGCGCCCGCAGGTAGTCCGGGAAGCGGGTGTGGAAGGCGGTGGTGAAGGACCAGCCCCAACGGCGGCAGAGGGCGCGCATGGCCCAGCCCAGCGGCCCCTCCGTCGCGATATGCACCGCATCCGGCCGGAACGCGCGCGCCAGGCCGGCCAGGCGGCGGCGCGGCAGCAGCGCCAGCCGGATGGCGGGATCGCCCGGCGCGGGCCAGCTGGGAAAGCGATCCGGGCCGATCACCTCGACCACGTCCCCCTGCCGCCGCAGCGCCTCGCTGACCATGCCGAGCGTCCGCACGACGCCGTTCACCTGCGGCGTCCAGGCATCCGAGACGATCAGCAGGCGCATCTCAGCCCTCGGCCACCGGCAGGGAGGCCTGGGGATGGGGCGCCGGCGGGATCAGGGCGACGGGGGCGGCGACGGGGGAGACGACGGGGGCGGCATGGCGCCGCCGCTGTTCGGCGGCCCAGTCGATCAGCTCGAAGCGCCCGTCCGCATGCTCGGCGAGCGCGGTGCAGCTCTCCACCCAGTCGCCATCGTTCATGTAGGTGACGCCGTGCACCTGCCGCATCTCGGCATGGTGGATATGACCGCAGATGACGCCGTCCAGGTCGCGCCGCCGCGCCTCCTCGGCCAGTGCCTCCTCGAACCGATCGATCGCCTTGACCGCTTCCTTCACCTGAAGCTTCAGCCATTGCGACAGCGACCAGTAGGGATAGCCGAGGCGCCGGCGCACCGCGTTGAACCAGCGGTTCAGGCGCAGCGCGGCGTCGTAGGCCCAGTCGCCCAGATGCGCGAGCAGGGTCGCGTAGCGCACCACGCTGTCGAACTCGTCGCCGTGCATGACGAGGAAGCGCCGGCCATCGGCCGCCTCGTGCACCGCCTCGCGCACCAGCGAGACGCCGGCGATGACGAATTCCGGCCCGGCCCAGTCGCGGAAGACCTCGTCATGATTGCCGGGGATATAGGTGACGCGGGTGCCGCTCCGCGCCATGGCCAGGATGCGGCGGATCACCTGGTCATGCACCGGGTCCCAGTACCAGGAGCGGCGCAGGCGCCATCCATCGACGATATCGCCCACCAGGTAGAGCTGCTCGCACTCCACCTGCCGCAGGAAGTCCAGCAGCAGGTCGGCGCGGCAGCCCCGCATGCCGAGATGCGTGTCGGAGAGGAAGATCGCGCGGTAGCGGCGCGGGGCGGGGATCGGTGCCATGGCCGGCTTCCCTTCAGCTGGCCCCTTCCCCCGCGCGGCGAGTCCGTGGGGAGCAGGAACGTTGCGTGCGGGAAGCCCTTAGCCGAGAGCTGCGACGGTACCGTGTCCGCAATGTTGCAGGGAGTTGACGATCGTTGCGTAGCCGACGGGCCAGGCTGTTCAACCGGATGGCGTGAACGGGCCGCCCAGCACATAGAGGCAGTCGCCGCGCAGGGTCCGGCCGGGCTGCCGCTTGCAGAGCACGAAGCCGTCGCGCGCGAAGACGGCCTCGGCCGGCGGCGCCCAGGGCGTCTCGGGCGTGTGGATGCGCGCCGCCGGCTGGCCGGCCCGCACCGTCTCGCCCGGCTCCGCCAGCGGCTCGAAGACACCGCCTTCCGGCGCATAGACGAAATGGTCCTGCCCGCCGAGGCCGTAGATCCGCGTCTCCTCCGCCGGCTCGCGCTCCGTCTCCGGCAGGATGCCGAGATGGACCAGGAGGTTGCGCACGCCGCGCCGGGCGATGGCCAGGCCCTCGGCCGAGACGGCGCCGGCGCCGCCCAGCTCGGTGCCCAGGGTGACGATGCCGCGCCGCTCGGCGACACCGCCCAGGGTGAGGTTGCCGCCCTGCCCCTGCGCCCTTCCCTGCACATAGCCGAGCGGCGCGCCGAAGGCCCGGAGCGCGGCGATCTGGCGGCGGAAGAGGTCCGGATCGGCGACGTGGTTGGTCAGGGAGCAGGGCGTGTAGAGCAGCGAGGAGCCGCCGGAGTGCAGATCGCAGACCAGATCGGCGCGCGGGATCAACTCGCTGCTGATGAAGTAGGCGATCTGCTCGGTGACGCTGCCATCGGGATCGCCGGGGAAGATGCGGTTGAGGTTGAGGTTGTCCACCGGCGAGACGCGGTTGCCGGCCAGCGCCGCCGGATAGTTCGCCGTCGGCAGGATGATGACGCGGCCGCGGATCCGCTCCGGATCGAGCGACTGCGCCAGCCCGCAGAGCGCCAGCTGCCCCTCGTACTCGTCGCCGTGATTGCCCGAGACGAAGAGCGCCGTCGGCCCCTCGCCGTTGCGGAGCACCACGATCGGGATGGGCAGGAAGCCATAGGCGGAGACGTGCGAGGAGTGGAACAGGCGCAGGAATCCGGTCTGCCTCCCGTCGCGGTCGAAGTCCACATCGCAGAGAACGCGACTCTTTCTGGTCTCGGACATGCTTCCCCCGGGAGGTCAGTGCGTCGGTGCGTGCAGGTGGCAGGCGGCGAAATGCCCCGGCCGGATCTCGGCCAGCGGCGGCGACACCTGCCGGCAGACCGCCATGACGTGCGGGCATCGCGTGTGGAAGCGGCAGCCGGGCGGCGGGTTGATCGGGCTCGGCAGGTCCCCGGAGACCTTCGCCCGCCCGGCCCGGCGGGCGGCGCGGCCGGCCGGATGCGGCGTCGGCACGGCGGCGATCAGCGCCTGGGTATAGGGATGCAGCGGCGTGTCATAGATCGCGGCCTTCGGCGCCAGTTCGACGACGCGGCCGAGGTACATCACCGCCACCCGGTCCGAGATATGCCGCACCACCGAGAGGTCATGCGCGATGAACAGGTAGGTCAGCCCCATCTCGCGCTGCAGGTCCTGCAGCAGATTGACGATCTGCGCCTGCACCGAGACATCCAGCGCCGAGACCGCCTCGTCGCAGACGATGAAGCTCGGGTTCAGCACCAGGGCGCGGGCGATGCCGACGCGCTGCCGCTGCCCGCCGGAGAACTCGTGCGGGTAGCGCAGCGCCGCGCGGGCCGGCAGGCCGACCTTCTCCAGCATCTCCCCCACCCGCGCCCGCGCCGCCGCATCGGCCTTCGCGCCGTGGATCAGAAGCGGCTCCATGACGATGTCCTCCACCGTCATGCGCGGGTTCAGCGCGCCATAGGGGTCCTGGAAGACGATCTGCATGGAGCGGCGCTTCTCGCGCAGCACGCGCGGCGGCAGGCCGCTGATATCCGCGCCGTCGAAGAGAACCTGGCCGTCGGAGGGCTCCATCAGCCGGATCAGCAGCCGGCCGAGGGTGGACTTGCCGCAGCCGGACTCGCCGACCAGGCCCAGGGTCTCGCCTGGCATGATGCGGAGCGAGACCTCGTCCACGGCGCGCAGCAGGCCGGTCGGCCGGCCGAGCCAGCCGCCACTGAGGGGGAAGTGCTTGGACAGTCCGGCGGCCTCGACCAGCGGCCGCGTCGCCGCGGAGGGGTGGGTGGCGAGGCTCATGGGGCGGCGATCTCCGGCACCCGGATACAGGCGGCGCGGTGCGAGGGCGCATAATCGGCGAGCGGCGGGATGGCCTCGGCGCAGGCGGCCACCGCATGGCCGCAGCGCGGGCGGAAGCGGCATCCGCTCGGGCGCCGCGCCGGCTCGGGCAGGCTGCCGGGGATCGCGACCAGCCGGGGCCTGTCCTGCTCCAGCGAGGGCACGCAGTCGAGCAGGCCGCGCGTATAGGGATGCAGCGGCCGGTCGAAGAGCGTCGTCACCGGCGACTGCTCGACGATGCGGCCGGCATACATCACCATGACCCGGTCCGCGGTCTCCGCCACCACGCCCATGTTGTGCGTGATGATCATGATGGCCATGCCGAACTCGTCGCGCAGATCCATCAGCAGGTCGAGGATCTGGGCCTGGATGGTCACGTCGAGCGCCGTCGTCGGCTCGTCGGCGATCAGCAGCTTCGGGTTGCAGGCCAGCGCCATGGCGATCATCACGCGCTGCCGCTGCCCGCCCGAGAGCTGATGCGGATAGTCGTCCATCCGCCGCGCGGCGGAGGGGATGCCGACCTTCTCCAGCATCCTCAGCGCGCGGTCGCGGAGCGCCCGGGGCGAGAGGCGCTCATGCGCGCGGATCGTCTCCATGATCTGCTCGCCGATGCGGAAGACCGGGTTCAGCGAGGTCATCGGCTCCTGGAAGATCATCGCGATGCCGGGGCCGCGCACCTTCTGCATCTGCCGCTCCGACAGGCCGGTCAGCTCCTGCCCGGCGAAGCGCACGGAGCCGGAGACGATGCGCGCCGGCGGGCGCGGCAGCAGCCCCATCACGGTCAGCGCGGTGACGCTCTTGCCGCTGCCGGACTCGCCGACGATGCCGAGGATCTCACCCTCCTCCAGGGAGAAGGAGACATCCTCGATCGCCGTCACCTCGCCGCGCTCGGTGGCGAAGGCGGTGGTGAGGTTGCTGATCTCAAGGAGGCTCATTGCTGGATCCTGAGCCGGGGGTCGAGCACGTCGCGCAGCCCGTCGCCCAGCATGTTGAGACCGAGCACGGTGATCATCAGCGCCACGCCGGGGATGCAGATGATCCAGGGCGCGTCGCGCATGAAGTCCCGCCCCTCGGCCATGATGTTGCCCCAGGTCGGCGTCGGCGGCACGGCGCCGAGGCCGAGGAAGGAGAGCGTCGCCTCCGAGAGCACGGCATAGGCGAAGAGGAAGGAGAGCTGCACGATCATCGGCGCCATGGCGTTCGGCAGGATGTGATGCCGCAGGATGCGCCAGTGCCCGGCGCCCGCCGCCACCGCCGCCTGCACATACTCCATCTCCCGCAGCACGATGACCGAGGCGCGGACGATGCGCGCCGTGCGCGGGACATAGACGATGCCCAGCGCCAGGATGACGTTGAGGGTGGAGGGCCCCAGCATGGCGGTGACGCCGATGGCGAGCAGGATGGCGGGAAAGGCCATCAACGCGTCGTTGATGCGCATCAGGAGATTGTCGACGCGGCGGAAATAGCCGGCCAGCGCGCCGATCAGCGTGCCAAAGACTGCGTTCAGCGCCACGACGGAGAGGCCGATGATGACGGAGAGCTGCGCCCCCCAGACGGTGCGGGACCACAGGCTGCGGCCGAAATTGTCGGTGCCGAGGATGTAGTCGCCGCCCGGCGGCAGGAACTTGTTGCGCATCGCCAGCCGGTTCGGATTGGCCGTGGTGATCCAGGGCGCGAGCGCCCCCATCACCGCGATGATGCCGAAGAGGATCAGGCCGGTGACGAAGAGGCGGTGCCGGAACAGCCGGCGCAGCGTAGCCCAGGCCGGGCTGCGGCGCTTCGGCTCCGCCGCCGGCCCGGCGAGATCGACTTCCAGCGGCAGGGCTCCCGTCTCACTCATAGCGCACCCTCGGATCCAGGAAGGCATAGAGGACGTCGATGCCGATATTGACCAGCACCAGGAAGCCGGTGACCAGCAGCAGCCCGCCCTGCACCATCGGGTAGTCCCGGTTCAGCACCGCCTGCGTCAGCAGCTGGCCGATGCCGGGGATGGAGAAGATCGCCTCCGTCACCACGGCGCCCGAGATCAGCAGGCTGACGATGATACCGACGACGGTGGTGATCGGGATCATCGCGTTGGACAGCGCGTGCCGGAAGATGATGCTGCGCTGGCTCAGCCCCTTGGCGCGCGCCGTGCGGATATAGTCCTGCCGCATCACCTCCAGCATGGTCGAGCGCGTGATGCGGGCGAGCAGCCCCGCCTGCAGCAGCGCCAGCGAGACGGCCGGCATGGTCGAGGTGCGGAACCAGCCCCAGGGGTCCTCCGTCAGCGGGATGTAGCCGCCGGTCGGCAGCCAGCCGAGATGCACCGCGAAGACGATGATCATGACCAGGCCGAGGAAGAAGCTCGGCAGCGAGATGCCGATCATGGCGAAGGCCATGGCCAGCTGGTCGATCACCGTGTTCTGCTTCAGCGCCGCCAGGATGCCCGCCAGCAGGCCGATCAGCAGCGTCAGCACCAGGGCATAGGCGGAGAGCGCGAGCGTGACCGGAAGCCGCTCCATGACGGAGGCGAAGACGCCGCGGCCGAGCAGGATCGAGCGGCCCAGATCGCCCTGCAGCAGGCCGCCGTACCAGTGGAGCAGCTGCGTCAGGAAAGGCTGGTCGAGCCCCAGGTCCTGGCGGATCTGCTGCACCTGCTGCGGCGTCGCCGAGAGGCCGGCGATGGCGGCGGCCGGATCGCCCGGGATCAGCCGCATCATGCCGAAGGTGATGAGGCTGACCAGGAGGAGCACCGGCACCGCGCTGAGCAGCCGCCGCGCCACGACGCCGATCATGCCGCGGCGCCCCGGCGCGGCCCGGCGCGGCGTCCGCTCACTTGGCGATCCAGACGTTGCTGAAGCGCGGGATGCGGAAGGGCTTGAAGTTCTTCACGTTGGCCCGCACCGCCTGGACCTTGGTGAGCGAGCCGAAGGGATAGGCATAGGCCCGCTCCAGCACCAGCTTCTGCATCCGCGCGAAGGCGGCGTTGCGCTCGGCCTCGGTCGGCAGGTCGTTCATGTCGCGCCAGGCGGCCTCGACATCCGGATCGCCCTTGTCGTCGCGCGGGCGGTAATTGGCGCCGGGCGAGGCCAGGAACTGCATCGTGGCCAGCGCGCCGAGCGCCGGCTGCGTGCCCCAGCCGCTGTGGAAGAAGTGCCACTCGGTGCTGTTGACCTTCTGCGACATCTGCACCGAGGTCGGCCAGTCCACCACGCGGAGCTGCGCGTTGATGCCCGCGGCCTGGAGTTGCTGCTGCATGACCAGCGCGGCATTGTACATGGCCGGATAGTCGCGATTGGTCAGGATGGTGATCGGCTCGCCCTTGTAGCCGGACTGCTTCAGCAGCGCCGCGGCCTTCTCGGGGTCGCTGATGTTGTAGGTCTCCTTGCCGGCGTCCGTGTAGGTCGGCTGGTTCGGATACTGGAAGCCGACGTTGAGCCGGTAGTTGCCGTCGGTCGCGGCATCCATCACGTCCTCGGCGCCGATCGCCGCCTGCACCGCCTTGCGGAAGTTCAGGTCACTGGTCGGCGCCTGCGCGGTGTTGGGCAGCGCGATCTGGATCCACCAGTTCTCCAGCGGCAGGATGGTGACGTTGCTGTCCTTCTTCAGCGCCTCGACGGATTTTGTCGGGACATCCTCCACCCCCTGCAACTCGCCCGTCTCCAGCCCAGCGACGCGGGCCGAAGCCTCGGTGACGATGCGGAAGGTCACGCTGTCGAGGCAGGCCGCCTTGTAGCCGCCGAAGCCGGTGCGCTCCTCATAGGCCGTGTTCGGCTTGTACCCGTCATACCGCACCAGCTTCGCATGGCTGCCGGGGACGAATTCCGCGATGCGGAAGGGGCCGGTGCCGACCGGCCGGAGCTGCTGCGGCGGATCGTCCTTGTGCTCGGCGGGAATGATGACGATCGGCACGCTGAAGGAGGAGAGCGCCTCCAGGAAGGTCGGCTGCACGCGCGCCATCCGGATGACGAAAGTGGCGGCGTCCGGCGCCTCCCAGCCCTGCACGTTGTCGAGCGTGCTGCGTTGCAGTCCGATGCGCTTGTAGCGGTCGAAGGAGGCGGCGACATCGGCCGAGGTCATCGGCTTGCCGTTGTGGAAGCCGATGCCCTGGCGCAGCCTGAAGGTGTAGCTGAGACGGTCCGGCGCCTCCTCGACGCTCTCGGCCAGCTCGGCGATGACCTTGTTGTTCTCGTCGCGCGTCACCAGCGATTCGTAGATGTTCATCGCGATGTTGCGGGTGGAGATGGTGCTGGACGTCATCTGGTCCAGGCTGTTCACATTGGCTTCCTGGCCGAAGACCAGATCGCCGCCCCGGCTGGGGCAGGAGAAGGGCGCCGCCGCGGCCGGAGAAAGCGGCAGGGCGATGGCCGCCGCCAGCCCGCAGGACGCCAGGATGGAACGCTGCATCAGCATGATCCCCCGCTCGCTTGTTATGATGTGAAGCCTCGCCGTGAAGCTTCAAATCAGCGGCTGGGGCCGTCAAGCCTCATTCTGGGGCAGTTCCTGCCGCATCGCAGCAAGAACGGCCTGCAAACGATGCCGTTTGCCTGTCAAATCATCATCCTGACGCGGAGAAGCGCCGCACCACATTTTCCATCACCCGGCTGACCGGCCCTTCGAAACCCTCCCGCCAGAGCGAGCCGCAGAAGGTGATCGAGCCCACGGCGAAGACCGCGCCGCCGCCCGGCGTCTCGAACCAGGCGATCTCGCCGCGTTTCAGCGCCTCCGGCGTCTCGCCGCTGACCGTCGCCAGATGCGACAGCAGCTCCTCCGGCACGGTGACGAAGGAGGACGGCGGCTCCTCCGAGCGCGCCAGCACGACCGTGCCGGGCGGCGAGCCCAGGCTGGCATCCGCGCGGTCCAGCTCGAAGCCCGCGGCGCCGCCGCCCGAAAGCCCGTAATCGCCGAAGGTCTCTCCCTCGACACCCTCGAAGATCCAGGCATGCTCCGGCGCGTGGCTGGCCGGAAGGCGCCGGTAGCGCGTGCCCTCGAACAGGCCCTGGGCGGAGAAGCCGACACCGGCCAGGGCCTGCGGGGGCCGGCGGTTGCGGCGCCAGAGCCCGCCATACTGGCCGTCGAGCTGATGGTGGTACTCGCCCGGCTCCGCGGCCCAGGCGCGGATGCCGCCCTCGGCGCGGCGCAGCTCGATCATGCCCGGCAGCTCGGGCACGCAGGCGATGCGCCAGTAGAAGCCGTTGCCGCCCAGATACATCATGCGGCCGCCGCCGGCGGTGAAGGCCGCCAGGGCGTCGAGTGTCGGCGCCGTGTGATACTCGGGATGCGAGCCGGTCATCACCAGGCGGTAGGGTGCCAGCAGCGCCGCGCCCTCCTCGTGCAGATCCTCGTCGGTGACGATGTCGAAGGAGAAGCCCTTGTCCTCCAGCCAGGCGAGGATATGCGTGTCCGCCGGATAGTGCCGCAGGCCGGAGCCGCGCGCGTCGTTGAAGGTGAGGAAGCCGGGACGCATGGTCAGGATCGGCCGCAGCCGGGAGGAGAAGGCGATGCCGTTGCGGTCCGGGTGGCGGTTGTAGGTGGAGCGGCCATAGACCGGATAGTCGTCCGGATTGTGCGGATAGGCGCCCCACGCCGCCACCCGCGCCCGGTAGGCGGCATCCGCGTTGCCGCGCGCGTGGTTCGCATAGGCCTGGTAGGTGAAGGTGGAGGCCAGGAAGACGATGTCGGCCGTCGGCCCGCCGCGCGGCGGCAGCACGTAGAAGGGCAGCCAGTCCTCGCCGGCGCCGCAGCTCAGGTGCAGGGCGTAGGCGCCGCTGCGCAGATCCGGCGGGACGGTGAAGCGGAAGTCGGTCCGCCACCCGCAGTCGCCCAGGTCGTCGGCGTGGAAATGGATCGCGGCATAGTCCTCCGGCCGATGGCGCCAGCACATCTCGTCGCCGCTCCAGCGCGCGCCCACCACGGCGCGCGTCGGCACGTTCCGCAGGCTCCCATGGCAGGCCTGCGGGCCGATGTCGCTGACGCTCTGGGTGGGAATGCCCCGCGCGAAGTCCCACAGCGCCAGCACCCGCTCCGGCCGCCGCAGCGGCTCGGGCCAGCTCGTCCGCGCCCCGGCCAGCAGCGCCGGTTCCTCCAGCTTTCCGGTGAAATGCGCGCAGGGCTCCGCCGCGTCCTCGGCGGCGATCACCACCGGGCCGCCACCGCCGGACGGCTGGAAGCCCTCCAGCGCGCCGCGCAGCGCGGCGACGCCGCCCGAGGCCTCGGCCAGCGGCACCTGCCCCAGGTCGAAGCAGCCGGCATCGGCATCGAGGCTGAGCCAGAGACGGTACCAGCCGCGCTCGGCCAGCGGCACGCCGGTCGCGACCTCGCGCACCGTCGCGCCCTGGCGGAACCGCGCCACCGCGCCCTGAGCGCCGAGCCCGAGCGTCACCATGACATCGCCCTGCGCCTCGCTGATCAGCGCCGCGGTCCGGTCGGGGAGCACGGCCGCCCAGACCAGCACCGTCCAGGTCACCGGCCCGGGCCCGCGGCGCGGCCCGGACGGGATGACGGCGCAGGAGCCGGAGCGGACCGGCTGGTGCCGGCCCTGGAAGCCGGCGCTGAACCGGCCCGTGAGGTCCTCGAAGCGGAGGCCGGGCCCGGCGGGGTTCGGATCGCCGCTGATGACGCGCAGCAGGCGCGCGCGGTAGGGCTCGCCGGAGGGGACGCTCACCTGGACCGCGAAGGTCTCGCCCGGGCGGCGCGAGAAGCGGTCGAGATAGCCGGTGATCGGCAGCTCGCGTGGCGCCGTCATGCGCCGTGGCCTCGGGGCTGGTCGGCGCGGCGGGGAGATGCGGACATGCGGTTCGCTCCGGCAGGACGAGACGAAGGGCAAGTCTACTCGCCGCCCCGCCGCCGCAAAGCCCTTCCGCCGGCCGCGAACTTCGATTTGCCCGGAAGCGAAGTCGGCGACGGGCCGGTGAAAGTGCTTGGTCTCCCGGCGGGACCGGTGCAAGCTGCGCCGCGGCACGAGGCGAACGGAGCGGGCGGATGAGCGCGATGGTGCAATCCCTGGCCAGCAGCGCGGCGGAGGAGCGCGAATGGGCGCTGCGCTGCGACATGGCCGCGGTGTTCCGCGTCGCCGCGCGGCTCGGCTGGAACGAGCAGATCGGCAACCACAACAGCCTGATGCTGCCGGACGAGGCGGAGCCGCGCTTCCTCATCAATCCGCGCGGCTACCTCTTCCAGGAGCTGAAGGCGAGCGACCTCATCGTCTGCGACCTGGACGGGCGCGTGCTGCGCGGCAGCGGCGAGTTGCGCAAGGTCGCCTTCCACATCCATGCCCGCATCCATGTGCAGAATCCCGCCGCCGCCTGCGTCGTGCATGTGCATCCACGTTGGCTGACCGCGCTGTCGCTGCTGCGCGACGCCGAGTTCGCCCTGTCGCACCACAACAACCTGCTGCTGAACGACCGCATGGTCTATGACCGTGAGGGCGACGAGCCGGTGCATGTGAACGAGGAGGGCGACCGCATCGCCCACCTGATGGGCGACAAATCGATCATGGTGATGCGCGGCCATGGCGTCACGGTGGTCGGGCCGACGGTCGCCGATGCCTTCGACGAATGCTACATGGCGGAGCGTACCGCCATGTATCAGATGACCGCCCTGCAGACGGGGCAGCCGCTGCATCGCCTGCCCGAGGGCCTGCGGCGCCATCATCATGGCCCCTGGGGCGAGCGCATGGACGCCCGGCTGCACCTCGATGCGTGGCGCCGCATCCTCGACCGCGAGGAACCCGACTACGCCCGCTAGATGAAGCGCCAGAGAAAGCACCGGTCCGCTCTTGCCTCGCCGCCCCGGAGATTGCAGGAGCGGCGGCATGACCTCCTCCTCCTCCCTCCCCTTCCCGCCCGGCCGGGCCCCGGCCGCATGAGCGGCGCGCCGGCGGGCCGGACGCCCTTCGCCTGGAGCGCGCCGACCGCCCCCCTCGCCGCCGCGCTGGTCGTCGCCCCCTTTGTCGCCGTGCTGCAATCCAAGGCCATGGCGCCCCTGGCCCTGGTGGCGCTGGCCCTCGCCGTGGTGCAGGCGCGCCGCGCCACCGGCCGCTGGCCCTGGCCGCGCGGGCCGGCGCTCTGGGCCGGCCTGGCGCTCGGCCTCTGGGGCACGGCCTCCGCGCTCTGGGCCCCGGAGCCGGGGCGCGCCCTGTCGGGCGGGCTGGGCTTCGCCGGCACCGTGCTGCTGGCCGGCGCGGCGTATCGCGCGGCGGGCGAGGATAGCCCCGGGCGTCGGGCGTGGCTCGGCCAGGCGCTCGTCGCCGGCCTGGCGCTCGGCCTCGCCGCCGCGCTGCTCGACCATCTCACCGGCTCGGGGCTTCGTGCCGCCGTGCGCGGGCTGCGGGAGATACCGCCGCAACTGGCCTTCGGGCTGAAGCCCGCCGCCTCGGTCATGGCGCTGCTGCTTCCGCTGGTCGCCGCGGCCGCCCTGCCTCGCCGCTGGCGCGTGGCCGGCCTGGCCCTTGGGGGCGGCGTGCTGCTCTGGGTCAGTGGCGACACCGCCCGGCTGGCGGCCGCCGCGGGGCTGATCCTGGTGGCCCTGACGGCGCTGGAGCGCCGCCTCCGCCCCGGCGCGCCGGCCTGGACACCGCGCCTCCTCGGCCTGGGCATGGCGGCGGTTCTGCTGGCGACCCCGCTGCTGCTCGGCCCCGCGCTGCGCCACCTGCCGCCTTCCTTCCAGAGCCTGCCGCCCTCGGCCGTGCACCGGCTGGTGATCTGGGATTTCGGGATGGAGCGGGCGCGGGAGAAGCCGCTGCTGGGCTGGGGGCTGGAGGCCGCGCGCGCCTTGCCCGGCGGCAAGGACAACCCCTCGTCCGACCGGCTGTCGCGGCTCGGCGTCGAGCGGCCCGGGCTGCGCGCCTGGTTCGCCGCGCCCCATGTCGAGCTGATGCCGCTGCATCCCCACAACGGCGCCCTGCAGATCTGGCTGGAACTCGGCTGGGTGGGGGTCGTGATCGCCGCCCTCGCCCTGCTGCTGCTGGCCTTCGCCGCCCGGGGGCCGGCGGCCGCGGCGATGACCGGCGCGCTGGGCTCGGCCTTCATCACCTTTCTGGCGAGTTTCGGGGCCTGGCAAAGCTGGTGGTTGTGCAGTGCGGCTCTTGCCCTGGCCTGCGCGGGCGGACTCCCTGGAGCCGCCTCCGCCAGGGCGAAAACGTAAGCAGGTATTACACAACTTCAAAGGGAAGTGAGGGGGCGCCATCAACCCTCGCCTCCCTGGCCCCGGCCTGTAGGCTGATCCGCGCAAACGCAAGGCGTGGAGTTGGTGGCGATGGCCCGCGGGCACGGGCGGCGTTCAATCCTGGGTGCGACGGCGGCCGTCCTGGTGTCGCTGCCGCGCCAGCCCGGCCATGCCGAGCACCGGAATGCCGCAGGGCCGGCGCCCCGCGATGAATGGGAGAGTTTCCGCGCCCGCTTCGTCACCGGGGACGGGCGCGTGGTGGACACCGGCAATGGGGGCATCTCCCATTCCGAGGGCCAGGGATGGGGCCTGCTCTTCGCCGAGGCCTTCGACGACCAGGCCACCTTCCGCCGCCTCCTCGCCTGGACGCGCCGCGCGCTGGCACGGCCGCAGGACCGGTTGCACGCCTGGCGCTGGCAGCCCGGCCGGGCCCGGCCCGTGGAGGACGCCAACAACGCCACGGACGGCGATATCTTCATCGCCTGGGCCCTGAGCCGGGCCGCGCGGCGCTGGCAGGACCCGGACCTCGCCCTGCTCGCCGGCGAGATGCTGCGCGACCTGGAAGCCCTCTGCATCCGTCAGGTCGATGGCCGGACCCTGCTCCTGCCGGCGGCCTTCGGCTTCGATCATCCCCGCCACGTGGTGGTGAACCCTTCCTACTACGTCTTCCCGGCCTTTCCCGAACTGGCGCGGCTGCGCCCCGCGGGCCCCTGGAAGGAGCTGACGGCGGAGGGCTGCCGGCTGTTGCGGCAGGCGCGGTTCGGCCCCTGGCAGCTGCCGGCCGACTGGATCCAGATCGACCGGCCGCATGGCGCGCCCCGCCCCGCCCAGGGCTGGGCGCCGCGCTTCTCCTACGACGCGGTCCGCGTGCCGCTGTACCTGTCCTGGGCCGGGCTGACCGAGGAGCCGGCGCTGGCCGCCGCTCGCCTTTTCTGGGGCGGGGAGGCCAGCAGCAGGCCGGCCTGGACCGATCTCGATGGCCGCGCCGTCGCGCCCTATGCGGCGGATGCCGGCATCCAGGCGGTGGCCGAGGCGGTGACCGCGACGCGGCGCCCCGGCCCGCGCTTTCCGCCACTGTCGGAAGCGCGAAGCTATTATGCCGCCAGCCTGCTCCTGCTCTCCCGCCTGGCCGTGGCGGAACGGCCGCAGCTTGCATTGTGACGCAATCGGAGGTTTAACATTGCCTCCGAATCTTTCCCCTTTCATTCCCTGCCGCCTGCCCCGCGCGCCATGATCCAATTCGCTCCTGAGCCGCGCACCCCTCCGGCGGTGACGGCTGCCCGAATGCGGCCCTGATGCTTCAGCAGCCGCGTCGGCTTCTCTGGCCCTGGCGGATCGCCGGACTGGCCTTTACCGTCCTGATTCTTGTCGCGGTCGGCGGTGGCATCGGGCTGCATCTGCTGTCGGAACGCCGGCAGACGGCGGAACGCAGCCTGGCCGAGGCCAGCGTGCTGGCCAGGAGCATGGCCGCCCAGGCCTCCGCCCTGTTCAACGCGCTGAACCAGGCCATGATCGGGCTCGGCGCCGTGGCGCGGCGCACCGGGGCGGAGCAGGCGCAGGAGGCGCTGGAGGCGCTCGCCGTCCGGGAGGCCGCGGCGCCCGAGGGCGTCACGCTGGCCATCCTGTCGTCCGACGGGCGTCTGCTGCTCGCGAGCGAGGCCGGGCGCCGCCGGATCGCCGGCCTCGACCTGAACGACTTCGAGAAGGCGCTCGGCGCGCTGGCCGCCGGGCAGGGCGGCATGCGCTTCGGTCCGCCCGTGCGCAGCACGGTGGGACCGGCGCTGCCGTTGTGGCATCCCCTGCCGGACGGCCAGGAGGCGGTGCTGGCCCTGCTCCCCCTCCGGCTCTTCGAGGGCTTCTACGACCGCCTGCTGTTGCCGCCGGGCAACGAGATCGCGCTGATCGACGGCCAGGGCCGCCTGCTGGCGCGCATGCCCTCCGACCCGGACCGGATCGGCCAGCCGGCCGCGCAGGCGGTGCGGGCGATCGAGATCCTGCGCCTGCAGGAGAACTGGTCCGGCCTGAGCCGCACCGAGGAAGGGGGCGGCCATTTCACCGCCGTGGTGCCCGTGCCGGGGCAGCCGGGCGTCGTCTCGGTGGGGCTGAGCGAGGCGGCCGCCTTTGCAGCTTGGCGCAACCATGCGGGACTCGGCGTCCTGCTCACCCTCCTGATCACCGGCGTGGCCGGGTCGGGCGTGGCGCTGGTCCTGCGCGAGGCCCGGCAGCGCCTGGAGGCGCAGGGCCAGGCCACGGCGCGGCTGGAGTGGCTGGCACGCGGCTCGGCGCAGATCGCCAGGATCGCCGAGTTGCCCGTGCTGCTGGAGGTGGTCGCGCGCCTGGCCCGCGAGACCACGGGCGCCCCCTTCGCCGCCCTGATGCTGCTGAACCAGCCGATGCGCCGCCCCGCCGAGAGCCGGGGCACCGAGCCGGCACCGGGCCGGTTCGCCGCGCTCGGGCGCTGGATCGCCGGCCTGCCCGGGGAGCCCGTCGTGCCGGAGGGCAGGCTGCCGCCGCGGGAGGATCTGCCGGCCCGCATGGCGCTGCCGCTGAGGGAGGAGGATGGCGGGGCCTTCGCGGTGCTGGTCCTGGCGGAGCCCGAGGGCGGCTTCAACGCCGATGGCGAGGCGATGCTGGACCAGCTCGCCCGCCTCGCCGAGGTGGCGATTCGCAACCGGCGTCTGATCACGGCGCTGCATGGCATGGCCGACGAGGCGAATGGCGCGCGCGAGCGTGTCGAGCACATCCTCGATTCGATCAGCGACGGCTTCATCGCGCTCGATGCCGAGTGGCGCATGACCTACGCGAACGGCGCCGCGCTCGGCATGATCGGCGTGGCCAGCCCGGCCCTCCTGGGCCTCACGCTCTGGGAGCGTTTCCCCTCTCTGCTGCAGGACGAGGCCTTCGCCCTGCTGCACTTGGTCGCCTCGCGCGGTGCCCATGAGGACTTCGCCGTCCACCTGCAGGAGCTGGATCGCTGGTTCCGCATGGTGGCGCATCCCGCCGGCGATGGCGTCGCCATCTTCTTCAGCGACATCACCGGCGCGCAGCAGGCGCGGCAACGGCAGTTCGAGAGCCAGCGCACGGAGGTCATCGGCCGGCTCGCCAGCGGTGCCGCGCGGGACCTGCTGCGGGAGTTGCGCGAAGCCGAGTCGCGTATCGAGCAGTTGCGCGGCACCATCGCCGACATCACCGGAGGCGCCCCCTCGGGCCTGCTGCGCGACGGCACCGCGGCGCTGATGGCGACGCGCCGCGGGCTCGAGATGGCCGGCAGGATGCTGGACTTCGCCAGCCTGACAACGGCCGGGAAGGCGGACCCGCATCCGGCGACCCTGCTGCGCAACCTCGAGCCCCTGCTCCGCGCCGCCCTGCCCGAAGCCGTCACGCTCCGCCTGGTGGTGAAGCCCGGCCTGCCCCGCCCGCGCCTGCCCGCCTGGCAGTTCGAGAATGCCGTGGTCGCGCTGGTGCTGCAGGCGCGGGACCTCATGACCGGTGCGGGACGGGTCGAGATCACCCTGACCGGAGCGCAGCCCGGGCATGGATCGGCGCATCCATGGCTGCACTGCCGGATCAGCGCCTCCGATGCGGGGGGCGGCGAGCGGAGCATTCCCTTCCTGCCCGGGGAGTCGCGCGGCGAGTTGCGCGCCCTGCAGGAGATGGTCCATCAGGCTGGCGGCACCCTGAAGCTGGATCGTGGCCCGACATCCGGCTTCAGCGCGGCGCTGGCTCTCCCCGGCCAGCCGCCGCCCGGCTCGGAGGCCTGCATTCCCAGAACCGGAGAGGCGGGAGCGCGCATCCTTCTCGTCGAGGACGAGGCGCCGCTCCGCCACGTTCTCACGCGACAGTTGCAATCCCTGGGGTGCACGGTGGTGGGTGTCGAGGCCGGGCCGGAGGCGCTGAAGGTGCTGGAGGAGGGTTTCCCGGCCGACCTTCTCCTGACCGACATGATCATGCCCGGCGGCATGAGCGGCCGCCAACTGGTGCGCGAGGCGCGCCGGCACAGGCGCAATCTGCCCGCACTGCTGATCTCGGGCTACGCCCTGAGCGAGGAAAGGCTGGGGCCGCAGGATCTTTTGCTGGCCAAACCATGCTCGCAGAACGACTTGGCGCGCCACCTTCGAAGACTGCTCGAACCAGTGGATCCCTCTCAGAAAGGCGATTCATCTCTCAACTAAATTATGGTTGTTGCCGTAGTATCTGCTATCCTTACGAGCAATGCTCGACACACATGCAACCCAGAAGTCGCCCGCTCGCTACGCCCGGCCGGCCCAGCCGTCGTGTGTGAACGAGCGTCCGACCCTGCTGCTCGGCATGGCCTCGCCCAGCCTGGCAGACTCCATGGCGGCCGCCCTGGCGGAAGCTGGCTACAACCCTCAGCGCGTGGAGAGCCAGACGGAACTCCGCCGCGCCCTGCAACAGGAGGCGGCGCGGATCGTGCTGCTGGACCTGGAGCTGATCGGCGGGGACAGCCTGTCGATCGTCAGCCATATCTCGGCGCCCGATCGCGGCCTCGTGGTGTTCAGCCGCCGGCCCTCCGAAGGCGAGCGAGTCGCCACGCTGGAACTCGGCGCCGATGACCATCTCGCCCTGCCGGCATCGCCGCGCGAGGTGGTGGCGCGGCTGAAGGCGCTGATGCGCCGGCTTGGCGGTACCGAGGCCGCGCCCGCGGTGCAGATCATCTGGGGCGTGCAGCTCGACCCGGCGCGGCAGCGCCTGATCTCGCCGGACGGCATGGAGCACCACCTGACCGGCGCCGAAGCCGGCCTGCTGTCGATGATGCTGCAGAACCCCGGCCACCTGGCGGAGCGGGACGCGATCGCCGAACGGGTCCTGGGCTATCGCCGCAAGCCGCAGCAGCGGGGGGTGGACCAGTTCGCCTCCTCCCTGCGGCAGAAGCTGGAGCGGGTTTCCGACGGCCGAATCCAGGTGCTGGCGGTGCGGGGGCGAGGCTACCGGCTGGTGTGGTAGAAGCCCGGCCTGACATCGGCATGGCGGTTATGTCCACGGCCACCCATCCGCCCCTCTCCGAGGATCTGCGCGAGCTGCCGCCGGATCCGAACCTGCCGGACGACCTGTCGCGGCAGAGCCTGCGCCTGCTTGCCGCCCTGCGCCGGCATCACCCGCCCACGGCGGATCATTCCATCCGCGTCGCCACGGTGCTGCTGGCCATGTGGTCGCGCCGGTCCGAGGCGCTTGGCGATGCCGCGCTGATCGTCGCCGCCGGTCTGCTGCACGATCTCGGAAAGCTGTTCCTTCCCGTCTCGCTCCTGGACGCCGCCCGGCAGCTGACCCCGCTAGAGACGGCGGCGGTGCGCGAACACCCCCGCACCGGCTCGGAAACCCTCTCGGCCCTCGGCTATCCGGAAGCCGTGGTCTTCTCCGCGCGCGATCATCACGAACGCTGGCAGGGCGGCGGGTATCCCTCGGGCCGCCAGGGTCGCGAGCTGATGCCGCTCGTTCGCGCCGTCTGCGTGGCGGATGCCTTCGTCGCCATGATCGAGCCCGGCCGTGCCTACCGGCGCCACCTGACGGTGGCCGAGGCCCTGCTGGAGGTGCAGGCCTGCAGCGGGACGCAGTTCGATCCGGGCTTCGCCGCCCTGCTGGTCGATGGGCTGGGCCCCACCTTCCAGGCCGAGCTTGGCCTGGACACGGTGCCCGGCGAGCGACGCGCCGTGGTCGCGGGGCTGTTGCCCTCCCACCTGTTGCAACGCGCCCTCCGGCTGCCGCCCTGCCCCTGGTGACCCCCCGGCGCCGCGCCTGGCGTCAGCGGCCGCCCGGCAGCAACCCGGGAAGGGCCTGGCCCAGGCCCGAGAGGCCCTGCGGCAGGTTCAGCGCCATCAGGCCCGGCGGCACCTCGAAGCGGGCGGCGTTCAGCGGCGCATAGCGCACCTCCTCCGCCTCCAGACTGCCGCGGCGGCCCTCCCGCTCGCCGCTGGCGCGCAGCAGCACGCCATCCGGCGTCAGGCAGGCCGTGCCATTCCCCTCTTTGCTGACGATGCGCCACAGGGCGCAGTCATGCCCCGCCACGCGCGCGGAGCCGGCGCGGCTCACCTTCGCGCCCTCCGGCAGGCCGTCGAGCAGGGGGATCTGGCCCCGGCCCGGCAGGGTCACCACCATGCGCTGCCCCTCCATCACCATCTGCGCGCGCTGGGCCGGGACATCGAGCAGCACCCAGCCCGGCGCGCGCGGCGTCTCGATACGCCAGCGCTGCCGCGCCGCCAGCCAGGCCGCCTCCACCGGCTGCGCGGTCTGCCCCGGGGCGCTGGCGGTGTAGCGCACCGCCACGTCCCGCGTCGGAAACAGGCGCGGCGTCTCCTGTGCCGCCGCCGGAACGGCCAGAAGCGGGCCCGCCAGGGCCAGGATCCGGGTCAGTGCAGTCCTCAAGCGCGTGTCCTCTTCCTGTCCCGCCGCGTGCCGGCGGCCGGGTGCTTGCGCGCCGTCCGCCGCCGCCGCACCCTGTGGCGTATCGGCGCCGCCGGCCTCGGCGAGGCCCGGAACGGCGCCATCTTAGGTGAGGAAAGGACCCCCCATGGACAAGATCGCCGTCGTCACCGGAGCCGGCAGTGGCATCGGCCGCGCCGCCGCGCTGGCGCTGCTCGGCGCCGGCTGGAAGGTGGCCCTGGCCGGGCGCCGCCAGGATGCGCTGGAGGCCACCCGCGCCGAGGCCGGCGGGCGCGCCGGCGACTGCCTGCCGGTGCCGACGGATGTCAGCGACCCCGCCTCGGTCAAGGCGCTCTTCGCCGCGGTGACGGAACGCTGGGGGCGCTGCGACCTGCTGTTCAACAACGCCGGGCGCGGCAGCCCGTCGGTGGATTTCGACGAGATCACGCCAGAGGACTGGTTCGGCGTCGTCGGCGCCAACCTGCATGGCGCCTTCCTCTGCGCGCAGGAAGCCTACCGGGTGATGAAGCAGCAGTCGCCGCGCGGCGGCCGCATCATCAACAACGGCTCCATCAGCGCCCATGCGCCGCGCCCCGGTTCGGCGCCCTACACCGCCACCAAGCATGCCATCACCGGCCTGACCAAGTCGATCAGCCTGGACGGGCGGAAGTGGGACATCGCCTGCGGCCAGATCGATGTCGGCAATGCCGCGACGCCCATGACCGAGCGCATGGTCCGCGGCGTGCCGCAGCCGAATGGCGATATGCTGGCCGAGCCGCGCATGGATGTCCGCCATGTCGGCGAGACCATTCTGCACATGGCCTCGCTGCCGCTCGACGCCAATGTCCAGTTCGTCACCATCATGGCCACGAAGATGCCCTTCGTCGGGCGCGGCTGACGGGCCGGGAGGGGCCGATCGCCCCTCCCTCACCTTTCGCCCGAACGAGCCGGCTTACTCCACCCTGGCACCGGAGCGGCGGATGACCTCGGCCCAGCGGCCGATGTCGCGCTCCTGCACGGCCCGGAACTCGGCCGGAGTGGCCACCGTGCTGGGGGTGATGCCCTGACTCTGGATCAGCCAGTCCTTGAAGTCCGGCGTGTTGATGATCTTGCGGATCTCCTCGTCCATCCGCGCCTGGATCGGCTGCGGCAGGCCGGCCGGCGCGAAGATGCCGTACCAGGTGCTGCTGTCGAAGCCCGCAAGGCCACAGGCCTCCTCCACGGTCGGCACCTCCGGCAGGGCCGGCAGGCGCTTCCGGCTCGACACCGCCAGCCCCTTCACCTGCCCTTGCCCGATATAGCCGATGGCGGGACCTGACTGGTTGAAGAAGAAATCCACGTCGCCGGCCAGCAGCGCCGTCTGCGCGCCGGGCTGGCCGCGGAAGGGCACATGCACGACCTCCAGCCCGGCCACCTGCGCGAACTGCGCCCCGGCCAGATGCGTCGAGGCGCCGTTTCCGGTCGAGGCATAGTTCAGCGCGCCGGGCTTCGCCTTGGCGGCGGCGATCAGGTCCTGGCAGGTGGCGAACTGCGGCCGCCTCTCGGCGCTCACGGTGAGCACATTCGGCACGTCGCCCAGATGCGTGATGGGCGTGAAGTCCTTCACCACGTCGAAGGGCAGGCTGCTGTAGAGCGTGGCATTGATGGCGTGGGTGCCGGCGGTGCCGAAGAGGAAGGTGTAGCCATCCGGCCGCGCCTTGGCGACGAGATCGCTGGCGATATTGCCGCCGGCGCCCGTGCGGTTGTCCACCACCACGGTGACGCCGAGGGCCCTGGACAGCGGCTCGGCCAGCTTGCGCTGATAGATATCGACCCCGGAGCCATTGGGGAAACCGCCCATCAGCGTGATCGGGCGGTTGGGCCAGTTGGCCTCCTGGGCCTGGGACGCGGTCAGGGGAGCGAGAAGCCCAGCCAGCGCCAGACCGAGCAGAAGATGACGGCGCATCAGATCAACCCTTACTGAACATTCACCGAAAGCTAATCGTCGCACCCGCCCCCCGAAAGCCTGGAAGAGAACGGATTCTTCCCCAGAGAGGAGACCGCTGCCCGGAAAGCGGGCATCCCCCGCCATCGGAGGCAAAAAAAACCCCTGCCGCCGGAAGGCGACAGGGGCTTCAGACCCACGACGGGTGGAGGGATCAGCTGCCCTTCAGCACCACGGCCTGACGGCCACGCTGGCCGTCGCGCACCTCGAGGTTCAGCTTCTCGCCCTGCTGCACGTCCTGCTTGCCGGCGCGCTGCAGCACGGAGGAATGCAGGAACACGTCCTGGCCGCCATCGTCCGGCGTGACGAAGCCGAAGCCGCGCACCTGGTCGAACCACTTGACGGTGCCGTTCACGGCATAAGTCGGGCCGCCCTCGTCGCGGCCGCCGAAGTCACGGCGCGGCGGACGGTCGCCGAAGCTGCGCGGCGCGCCGAAGCCACCGCCCGCACCGGCGCCGCCGAAGTCACGACGCGGCGGACGGTCGCCGAAGCCGCCGCCGAAGCCGCCACGATCGCCGAAGTCGCGGCGCGGCGGACGGTCACCGAAGCCACCACCGAAGCCGCCCCGGTCGCCGAAGTCGCGGCGCGGCGGACGGTCACCGAAACCGCCGGCGCCGAAGTCACGGCGCGGCGGACGATCGCCGAAGTCACGACGCGGGCGGTCGCCCCCACCGGCACCACCGCCCGGGCCGAGCTTCCGCTCGGTGATCCGGGTGACCAGCCGGCGGCCCTGGCGGTCCGTGCCGATCTCGCAGACCAGCTTGTCGCCGGTCTCAGGCGGTTCGATTCCGGCCTCGGTCAGCGCCGAAGCGTGGAAGAACACATCCTGGCCATCCGGACCCAGCACGAAGCCGAAGCCCTTACGGCCGTTGTACCACTTGACCTCAGCCTCGATGGGCCCGGTGCCGCCCTGCGAATCGTTATCGGGAAACACTGCGTCTCGTATCCGTAAAAAAGTGTGCGGCCCGACGGGATGCGGGGCCGGCTGACCGGTATCCTCGCACTGGCGGGCGATGATTGCTAGTCGAATCGCAGGGGATTGTACGGTGCCGGATCAAGATCCGGGCGCCGGCGCGCGACGAGGTCCAGCGCCAGCTTCGCCGTCCGTGGCGCGCCGACCAGGCCGGTATGCCCGTGGCCGAAGGCAAAAACAATATCCGGGCTGCGCCGGGCCGGGCCGATGCAGGGCAGGCCGTCCGGCATGCTGGGGCGATGGCCCATCCAGAAGCGCACCCGCTCGGGCGGCAGATCGCGCGGCAGGCCCGGGAAGCTGCGCAGCAGATGGTCGCGCAGGATCGCCGCGCGCCGCCAGTCCGGCGCATCCTCCAGGGCGGCGATCTCCACCTGCCCGGCCGCGCGCAGCCCGGCCTCGGTCATGGTCACGCCCATCTTGCCGTCCGAGGGCATCAGCGGGACGCGCGGCCCGGCCTCCGGCGCGGCGATGACGGCGTGGTAGCCGCGCTCGGTCTGCAGCGGCAGGCGGTTGCCCGCCAGCGCCGCCAGCGGGCGCGACCGGATGCCGGCGGCGATGACCGCGCGGTCGGCCGCGACCTCCCCCGCCTTCGTGCCCACCGCCCTGAGCCGCCCGTCCTCGATCCGGAAGCCGGTGGCGGCGGCGCGCCGCAGGCGGGCCCCCTCGCGCACCGCCTGCGCCACCAGGGCCGCGACATAGGTGCCCGGGTCGCGGCAATGCCCCCCCTCCTCGGCCAGGATCGCGAAGCCGTAGCGGCGGTCGAGCTCCGGCTCGCGCCGGCGCAGCTCCTCGGCCCCGATCTCCCGCCAGGTCAGCCCGACCTGGCAGCGGACACGCCAGGCCAGGGCCTCGGCCTCGAAGGCGGCGCGGTCGGGGTAGATGTACATCAGCCCGTCGCGCCGGATCAGTCCGGACACGCCAGCGGCCTCCGCCAGGGCCGCGTGCAGCGCGGGCGCGCCCTCCAGCAGCGGGCGGAGCGCCCGGGCGGCGCGCAGCACCCTGGCCTCGGTCCAGCCGGACCAGAGGTAGCGCAACAGCCAGGGCGTCGCGCGCGGCAGGTAGGACCAGCGGATGGACAGTGGCCCGAGGGGGTCGCGGAGGAACTGCGGGACCCTGCGCCAGGTGCCGGGCGTGGCGGGCGGGATCACGGAATGGGGCGAGAGCCAGGCGCCATTGCCATAGCTGGCCGCCTGCTCGCCCCCCGGCTCGGCCGGGTCGAGCAGCGTGACCTCCCAGCCCTCGCGCCGCAGCGCGAGCGCCGTGCAGGCGCCCACGATGCCGGCGCCGATGACGACGACATGCCCGCCGCTCATCGGGATTGCAGCCCCGGATCGCGCGCCAGCAGCGAGACATGGGCGGAGACGACGCGCCACCCCTCCGGCATCCGTGCCATGATCTTGGTCTCGCGCCCGATCAGCCCGGTTGGTATCCCATCGGCGCCGAGGCGCTCGTATTCCAGGTGGGTGGCGGCGAAGTCCGGGCCGAAGGCGATGATGTGGACCTTCCTCTGCGCGCGCCGCGCGTAGGCTTTCACCGAGGCGCGGAAGGCGCGGATGGCCTCATGCCCGTAGAGGATCTCGCCGATGCCGAAGCGCACCGTGCGCGGGTCCGCCCAGAAGAGGCTGTCCAGGATCTCCGCGCGGTTGTTCATCAGCGCGTCCTCGTAGCGGTCGAACACCGCCCGGACTTCCGCAACCACCGCCGGATCGTCGATCTGCACGCGCGCACCCCTCCGCTGCCGGGACTCGAGGCGCGCAGGGTGCCGCAGGGCGCGGGCCGGCGGAAGGGGCCGGCCCGCGACAGGTCTCAGCCGGCGTCGGCCACCGCGCGCTTGGCCATCACCGTGACCAGGTTGGCGCGGTACTCGGCGCTGCCATGAATGTCGCTGTTGAGGTCGTCCGGCGCCTGCTTCACGCCGGCCACCGCCTCGACGGACCAGTTGGCGGCGAGCGCCGCCTCCATCTCCGCCTGCCGGAAGGCGCAGGGGCCGGCCCCGTTGACGCCGACGCCCACCCCCTTCGGCCCCCGCGCCACGAAGACGCCGGTCATGGAATAGCGGCTGGCCGGGTTGCGCAGCTTGGCATAGCCCGCCTTCTCGGGGATCGGGAAGGAGATGGCCGTCACCAGCTCGCCCGGCTCCAGGGCGGTGGTGAACATGCCCAGGAAGAAGTCGTCGGCCGGGATCGAGCGGCGGTCGGTGACGATGGTGGCGCCGAGCGCCAGCGCCGCCGCCGGATAATCCGCCGCGGGGTCGTTGTTGGCGATGCTGCCGCCGATCGTGCCGCGGTTGCGCACCTGCGTGTCGCCGATGGTTGAGGCCATGCGGGCCAGCGCCGGGATGGCGGCCATGATCTGCGGGTCGGTCGCCACTTCGTAATGCCGGACCATCGCGCCGATGACCAGCGCGTCGCCCTCGCGCCGCACGTCGCGCAGCTCGGCGATGCCGGAGAGATCGACCAGGGCGGTCGGCTGGTTCAGCCGGTGCTTCAGCGCGGGCAGCAGCGTCATGCCGCCGGACACCGGCTTGGCGTCGGGATCGTCGGTGAGCAGCTTCACCGCATCCGCGATGCTGGACGGCTTGTGGTAGGCGAAATCGTACATCGCGACAGGCTCCCTTACGCGGTGGCGGCGGACAGGGCGCCGCCCTTGCCCTGGATGATGGACCAGATCTTCAACGGTGTCGCCGGCATCTCGACATGCGTCACGCCCAGCTCGCGCAGCGCGTCGACCACGGCGTTGATGACGGCGGGCGGCGAGCCTATGGCGCCCACCTCGCCGCAGCCCTTCACGCCGAGCGGATTGTGGGTGCACAGGGTGACGGCGGTGGAGACGCCGAAGCTCGGCACCTGGGTGGCGCGCGGCATGGCGTAGTCGTTGAGGCTGGCGGTCAGCAGCTGGCCCTCGCTGTCATACACCGTGCCCTCCAGCAAGGCCTGGCCGATGCCCTGGGCGAGGCCACCCTGGATCTGCCCCTCGACGATCATCGGGTTGATGACGCGGCCGACATCGTCGCAGGCGGTGAAGTTGACCACCTGCGTCTCGCCCGTCTCGGGGTCGATCTCCACCTCGCAGACATGGCAGCCGCCAGGATAGGTGAAGTTCTTGGGGTCGTAGAAGGCGGTCTCCTCTAGCCCGGGCTCCAGCTCCTCGATCGGGTAGTCGTGCGGCACGTAGGCGGCCATGCTGATCTCGGCCAGCGACTTCGTCCGGTCCGTGCCGGCGACGCGGAACCGGCCGCCCGCCTCGTCCACGCCGAACTCGATGTCCTCGACCGAGGCCTCCAGGAGATGCGCCGCGATCCTGCGGCCCTTGGCGATGATCTTGTCCATCGCTTTGACCATGGCGGCGCCGCCCACGGCCAGGGAGCGCGAGCCGTAGGTGCCCATGCCGAAGGGGATCTTGCCGGTGTCGCCGTGCACGATCTCGACCGAGCCGAGCGGCACGCCGAGCTGCTCGGCGACGAGCTGGGCGAAGGTGGTCTCGTGGCCCTGGCCGTGGCTGTGCGTCCCGGTGAAGACCGAGATGCTGCCGGTCGGGTGCACGCGGATATTCGCCACCTCGTAGAGCCCCGCCCGGGCGCCGAGCTGGCCGACCAGCTTCGAGGGCGCGATGCCGCAGGCCTCCAGATAGGTGGAGATGCCGATGCCGCGCAGCTTCCCGCGCGCCTTCGCCTCGGCGCGGCGCTGCTCGAAACCGGCATGGTCGGCGGCCTCCAGGGCGAGGCGCAGCGTCGTCTCGTAATCGCCGCTGTCGTATTGCAGCGCGACCGGCGTCTGGTAGGGGAACTGGTCGGGATGGATGAAGTTCCGCCGGCGGATCTCGATGCGGTCGATGCCGGTCTCCCGCGCCGCCACATCGACCAGCCGCTCCAGCAGGTAGGTCGTCTCCGGCCGGCCGGCGCCGCGATAGGCGTCCACCGGCACGGTGGAGGTGAAGACCGCCTTCACCTGCCCGTGGATCGCCGGCGTGGTGTAGCAGCCGGCCAGCAGCGTCGCGGAGAGGTAGGTCGGGATGGCGGGGGCGAAGGTCGAGAGATAGGCGCCCATATTGGCCAGGGTCTCGACGCGCAGGCCGAGGAAGCGCCCCTCCGCGTCGAGCGCCAGCTCCGCCCGGGTCACATGGTCGCGGCCATGCGCGTCGGAGAGGAAGCTCTCGCTGCGCTCGCAGGTCCATTTGACCGGCCGGCCGACGCGCCGCGCCGCCCAGGTGACCAGCGCCTCCTCGGCGTAATGATAGATCTTGCTGCCGAAGCCGCCGCCGACATCGGGCGCCACCACGCGCAGCTTCGCCTCCGGCACCTTGAGCACGAAGGCGCCCATCAGCAGCCGGATGACATGCGGGTTCTGGCTGGTGGTGGTGAGCGTGTACTCATCGGCGTTCGGATCGTACTCGCCGAGCGCCGCGCGCGGCTCCATGGCGTTGGGAACGAGGCGGTTGTTCGTGGTCTCGAAGCGGACCACCTTGTGCGCCCCAGCGAAGGCGGCGTCCGTCGCGGCCTTGTCGCCGATCTCCCAGTCGAAGCAGAGATTGCCCGGCGCCTCGTCATGCAGCGCCACGGCCCCCGGCGCGAGGGCGGCGGCCATGTCCGGCAGCGCGGGCAGCGGCGCATACTCGACCAGGATCGCCTCGGCGGCATCGCGCGCCTGGGCCTTGGTCTCCGCGACGACCATCGCCACCGGGTCGCCGACATGCCGCACCTTGCCGCTGGCCAGCACCGGATGCATGGGCTCGGCCATCACCTGCCCGCCCTTGCCGGTCACCTGCCAGCCGCAGGGCACGCCACCGAGACCGTCGGCCTCCGCCTCCTTCGCGGTCAGGACCGCCTGGACCCCCGGCATGGCCGCCGCGGCCGCGGTGTCGATGGAGAGGATGCGCGCATGCGCGTGCGGGCTGCGCAGGATCCAGGCCTGCAACTGCCCGGGGCGGCTGAGATCGTCGGTATAGCGGCCGCGCCCACGGAGGAAGCGCAGATCCTCCTTGCGACGGACACTGGCGCCGATGCCCTCGAAGGCCGCGCCGACGGGCTTGGTGACGTTCATGGACCTTGCTCTCCCTCGCGCCCTCCCAGGCGCTTTCCTCGGCGCCGTCTCGCACCGCGCCGGGCTTATGACGCCCGGTCGTGGCCAGGAGCTACTCGGCGGCGCGCGCCACCTCGGTGGCACGGCCCTGCATCACATCCGCGGCGGCGGCGATCGCCTTGACGATATTGTGGTAGCCGGTGCAGCGGCAGATGTTGCCCTCCAGCCCCTCGCGGATCTCCTGCTCGGACAGGCCATCGGGATGCTTCTTCACCAGGTCGATGGCGCTCATCACCATGCCCGGGGTGCAGAAGCCGCATTGCAGCGCGTGGTGCTCGCGGAAGGCCTCCTGCATCGGATGCAGCGTCCCGTCCGCCGCCGCCAGGCCCTCGATGGTCGTGACCTCGGCGCCGTCGGCCTGAACCGCCAGGATGGTGCAGGACTTCACGCTGTCCCCGCCGATATGCACCACGCAGGCCCCGCACTGGCTGGTGTCGCAGCCGACATGGGTGCCGGTCAGCCGCAGCTTCTCGCGCAGCACCTCGACCAGGAGGGTCCGTCCCTCCACCTCCACCGCATGGGTCTTGCCGTTCACCGTCAGCGTGACATTCGGCATGCCGCCTCTCCCCGTCCGCAATGGCGCCGCGCAGCACGGCGTCCTTGGGATAGGAGGGTCATCCAAGCATGCACGGCCCGTCAAGCGGGGGCTTGCGGGCAAACTGCGTCCGTTCTGACGCAAATGCGAAGCGTTTGCAAGTACTGTCCGGGAAAAAGGGGCCGAGGCCCCTTCTCCCCCCCACCGGCCCCGTCAGGCCGCGGCGGCGACGCTCCGGGCCAGCGGATTGCGGGCCTCCGGCAGGTCGTGCAGATGGCAGGCGGCCCACTGCCCGCCCTCGGTCTGCTTCAGCAGGGGCTCGTCGCTGCGGCAGCGATCGAAGACATAAGGGCAGCGCGTGTGGAAGCGGCAGCCCTTCGGCGGGTTGATCGGGCTCGGCACATCGCCCTTCAGGACGATGCGCTGCCGCCCGGCCCCGGGCTCCGGCACCGGCACGGCGGAGAGCAGCGCCTCGGTATAGGGATGCTTCGGCGCGGCGAAGAGCGAGCGCCGCGGGCCGATCTCGACGATCTTGCCGAGATACATCACCGCCACCCGGTGCGTCATGTGCTCGACGATGGCGAGGTCGTGGCTGATGAAGAGCAGGGCCAGGCCGAGCTCCCGCTGCAGGTCCTGCAACAGGTTGACGATCTGCGCCTTGACCGAGACGTCGAGCGCGGAGACCGCCTCGTCGCAGATGATCAGGTCCGGCTCGCCGGCCAGCGCGCGGGCGATGCAGATGCGTTGCCGCTGGCCGCCGGAGAACTCATGCGGCCAGCGGTTCACCGCGTCGCGCGGGAGGCGCACGGTGTCCATCAGCCTGGCCACCCGCTCATCGAGATCCTTGCCGTCCCGGGCCAGGCCGAAGTTGCGGATCGGCTCGGCCAGCAGGTCCTTCACCCGCATGCGCGGATTGAGGCTGCTGAACGGGTCCTGGAAGACCACGCCGACGCGCCGGCGCACCGGGCGCAGCGCGCTCTGGCTGAGGTCGTCGATGCGCTGGCCGTCCAGCACCACCTGCCCCGCGGTGGGCGGGAACAGGCGCAGCAGCGCCTTGCCGACGGTCGACTTGCCGCAGCCCGATTCACCCACCAGGGAGAGCGTCTCGCCCTTGGCGATGTTGAAGCTGACGCCGTCCACGGCATAGACATGGCCGGTGGTGCCGCCGAAGAAGCCCGCCCGGATCGGGAAGTGCTTCTTGAGGTCGTTCACCTCCAGCAGCGGCCGGCCGCCCCGCTGGGGGGCGCCGTGCTGCGGGTGGGTTCCCATGGTCATGCTCATGCGGCCACGGCCTCCTTCTCCGCGTAGTGGCAGGCCGCGACATGGCGCGGCGCCTTCTCCTCCAGGGCCGGCGCGACCTCGCGGCAAAGCTCCGTCACCTTCGGGCAGCGCCCGGCGAAGACGCAGCCCTGGATCTTCTCCTTGAGGCTGGGCACCAGGCCGGGAATCTCGGCCAGGCGCTCGGTCTCGCCATCCAGCGAGGAGCCGAGCTTCGGCACGGCGCCGAGCAGGCCCTGGGTATAGGGGTGGCGCGGCGTGCGGAAGAGGTCCTCGACCCGCGCCTCCTCCACCTTGCGGCCGGCATACATGACGATGACCCGCTCCGCGACCTCGGCGACGACGCCGAGATCATGGGTGATCAGCACGATGGCGGCACCGACGCGGTGCTTGAGGTCGCGCATCAGGTCGAGGATCTGCGCCTGGATGGTGACGTCGAGCGCGGTGGTCGGCTCGTCGGCGATCAGCAGCTTCGGATTGCAGGCCAGCGCGATGGCGATCATCACGCGCTGCCGCATGCCGCCGGAGAGCTGGTGCGGATACTCCTTCACCCGCTTGTCCGGCGCCGGAATGCCGACAAGCGTCAGCATCTCCACCGCCTTGGCCTCGGCCTCCGATTTGGACAGGCCCTGATGCAGGCGCAGCGCCTCGCCGATCTGCTTGCCAATGCTGAGCACCGGGTTCAGCGAGGTCATCGGCTCCTGGAAGATCATGCTGATCTCGTTGCCGCGGATGGCGCGCATCTCGCGGTCCGAGAGATCGAGCAGGTTGCGTCCGTTGAAGCGGATCTGGCCGGCGATCTTGCCCGGCGGCTCGGGGATGAGCCGCAGGATGGACATCGAGGTGACCGACTTGCCGCAGCCGGATTCGCCCACGATGGCGACGGTCTCGCCGGCCTCGACATGGAAGCTCAGCCCGTCCACCGCGCGGTTCACACCGCCATCGGGGGTGCGGAAATGCGTCTGAAGATTCTCGATCTCGAGCAGAGCCATGGCTTTACACCCGCTTGGCGAGGCGCGGGTCGAGCGAATCCCGCAGGCCATCGCCCAGCAGGTTCACCGCCAGCACGGTGACGGACAGGAAGATGGCAGGAAAGAAGACGATATAGGGCTTCACCTGCCACAGGGCGCGGCCCTCGGCCATGATGTTCCCCCAGGAGGGGATGATCGGCGGCGTCCCGGCGCCGATGAAGGAGAGGATGGCCTCGGTGATCATGGCGCTGGCGCAGATATAGGTCGCCTGCACGGTCATCGGCGCCAGGGTGTTGGGCAGGATGTGGCGCCAGATGATCACCGGCGTGCGCGTGCCGGAGGCAATGGCGGCATCGACATAGGGCTGCTCGCGCAGCGAGAGCACCACGCCGCGCACCAGGCGCGAGACGCGCGGGATCTCGGCGATGGTGATGGCCAGGATGACATTGCCCACCGAGCCGCGAGTCAGCGCCATGAGCGCGATGGCCAGCAGGATCGAGGGGATGGACATCAGCCCGTCCATGATCCGCATGATGATGCTGTCGGCCCAGCGCACGAAGCCGGAGACCAGGCCGATGAACAGGCCGATCACCGAGGCGGCGATGGCCACGCCGAAGCCCACCATCAGCGACACGCGGGTGCCGTAGAGCACGCGGGAATAGACGTCGCGGCCCAGCATGTCGGTGCCGAACCAGGCCGCCGCCGAGGGGTTGCGCGTGCGCATCACCGGCGCCAGCGCCGTCGGGTCCTTGGTCCAGAGCCAGGGCGCGAAGATGGCGACGGCCACCATCAGCAGCAGCAGGAAGCCGCCGATGCCGATGGTCGGATGACGCATGAGGTAGCCGAGGAAGCCCTTGCGCGGCTTCCGGACGGCCATGATGTCCGGCATGGGGGTCGCCGCCGCGACACCCTGCGGGGGCTGTGTGGTGGTGCTCAATACCGGATCCTCGGGTCGAAGAGAGTGTAGCTCAGGTCGATCAGCAGGTTGACCAGCACGTAGACGAAGCTGAACAGCAGGATCACGCCCTGGATCACCGGATAGTCGCGGCGCAGGATGGCGTCCACCGTCAGGCGGCCAAGGCCCGGAATGGCGAAGACGCTCTCCGTCACCACCGCCCCGCCGATCAGCAGCGCGACGCCGATGCCGATGACGGTAACGATCGGCACCGCCGCGTTCTTCAGCGCGTGCAGGAACAGGATGGTGCGCTGCCCCGCGCCCTTGGCGCGCGCGGTGCGGATGTAGTCCTGCTGCAGCACCTCGAGCATGGTGGCGCGCGTGATGCGGGCGATCAGGGCGATATAGACGCCGCCGAGCGCGATCGAGGGCAGGACCAGGTTGCGGAACCAGGGCCCGAAGCCTTCCGAGAAGGGCGTGTAACCCTGCACCGGGAACCAGTCGAGCTGCAGCGCGAAGTAGTAGGCCAGCAGATAGCCGACGACGAAGACCGGGACCGAGAAGCCGAGCACGGCGAAGGCCATCACCAGGCGGTCGATCCAGGAGCCGTGCTTCCACGCGGCGACGACGCCCATCGGCACGGCGATGACGACGGCCAGCACCAGCGTCACCACCATCAGCGACAGCGTCGGCTCGATGCGCTGCGCGATCATGCGCGTCACCGGCAGGTTGGTGAAGATGGAGACCCCGAGGTCGCCCTGCAGGATGCGGAACACCCATTCACCGAACCGCACCAGGAAGGGGCGGTCGAGGCCGAGGCTCTGGCGGATCCGCTCCACATCGGCCGGCGTGGCCTGGTCACCCGCAATGACCGCCGCCGGATCGCCGGGGGCGATGTAGAGCAGGCTGAAGACAAACAGGGCGACGATCGCCATCACGGGGATGGTCGCCAGGACACGTCGGACGATGTAGGCGAACATGTTCTCTGATCAGCTCTTGGTGACGCCCCAGAAGAACGGGATCGGTGCCTTGACGACACCGGACACGTTCTTCCGCCAGGCCTGGTAGGACATGAAGAAGCCCGTCGGCGCGTAGAGGCCGAACTTCATGGCTTCGGTGTTCAGCTTGTCGATGGCCGCCTTCTCGGCCGCGGGGTCGGCCGCCGCGAACCATTCGTCGCGATAGGCCTCGACCTGGTCGTCCTTCGGCCAGCCGAACCAGGCGCCATCGCCATTGGCGCGGATGGCGCTATAGGCGGCCGGGTTGAGGCAGTCGGCGCCGGCGTGCCAGGTGTGGAAGATGTGCCAGCCGCCCTGGCTCGGCGGGTTCTTCATGGCGCGCCGGCTGCCCACCGTGCCCCAGTCCGTGGCGACGAAATCGACGTTCATGCCGATCCGCTTCAGCAGATCGGCCGTGACATCACCGAAGGCCTTGGTGATCGGCTGGTCCTGCGCCACCAGGACGGTGATCGGCTCGCCCTTGTAGCCGGCCTCGGCCAGCAGCTTCTTCGCGCCCTCATAGTCGCGCTTGCCCTTCAGGATGTCGCCGCCCGCCTCGGTGTAGAGCGGCGTGCCGGGCGTGAAGAAGCCGGCCATCGACTTCCACAGCTCCTGCTCGTCCCCCACCAGGGCGCGCATGTAGTCCTCCTGGCTCAGCGCCATCAGGATGGCGCGGCGCGCGCGGACGTCATTGAAGGGCGCGTGCAGGTGGTTCATGCGGAAGCTGCCGACATTGCCCAGCGGATCGGCGATGTCCACATTGATGTTGCGGTTGCGCCTGAGCAGGGGCACCAGGTCGGCGATCGGGTTCTCCCACCAGTCCACCTCGCCGTTCTGCAGCGCGGCCACGGCGGTCGCCGGGTCGGGCATGATCACCCATTCCACGCGGTCCACCATCACCCGCTTGCCGCCCGCCATCCAGTCGGGTGCCTCATCGCGCGGCACATAGCCTTCGAACTTGGCGAAGACCGCCTTGGCGCCGGGAACCCATTCCTCGCGCACGAAGCGGAACGGGCCCGAGCCGACGAACTCCGTGATCTGCTGGAAGGGATCGGTCTTCGCGATCCGTTCCGGCATGACGAAGCTGCAGGGCGAATTGTTCTTCGCCAGGGCCAGCAGCATCTTCGGGTAGGGCTTCTTCAGCGACCAGCGGAAGGTCGCGTCGTCCACCGCGACCAGCTCGTTCTGGATGGCGCGGATCATCTGGCCCATCGGGTCGCGCACCGCCCAGCGGTTCAGGCTGGCCACCGCATCCTTGGCCAGCACGGGCGCGCCGTCATGGAACTTCAGGCCCTGGCGCAGCTTGAAGGTCCAGGTGAGGCCATCGGCGGAGACCTCCTCGGCCTCCACCATCTGCCGCCGCGGCTCCAGCTTGGCATCGAGCCCGTAGAGCGTGTCCCAGACCAGCATGCCGGCGTTGCGGACGACGTACTGGGTGCCCCAGATCGGATCGAAGTTGGCCAGGTTGGCCTGCGGCACGAAGCGCAGCGTGCGCGCCGCCGCGCCCTGCGCCAGGGCCGGCGCCGGCAGGATACCCGCCGCCGGCGTCACCGCGGCCGCGCCGGCGGCGAGCTTCAGGAAAGACCTGCGTTCCATGATTGTCACCCCATCGATCTCCCAGCATGCGACCGGACCGGCCGCTTCCCCGTTGCCTGCCCACGGCCGGCTCGCCGGGGATACTGGGGGCGCACCAGCACATACCGTGCCACCCCCGCCGCCGCCCCGCTAGGATTTCTCGATGTTCCAGAAAACCGTGGAGGGGGAACGGCTGACGCCGCGCACGTTGCGCCGCCAGACCGAAGGCTGCCAGTAGAAGCCGAGCGGGACATAAGGAATGCTGAGCATGGCCTGGGCATTCAGCGCGTCCCCGATGCGCCTGGCCTCGGCCGGATCGGGCGCGCGCAGCCACGCCGCGCGCAGCCGCTCGATCTCCGGGTCGTCCGGCCAGCCGAACCATGCATCCTTGCCATTGGCCCGCAGCATCAGGTGGATCGGCGGCATGTTCAAGGAGTTGCCGGAGGAGGTGGTGTGGAACACGTTCCAGCCGCCCCGCTCCACCGGCTCGCGCGAGGCGCGGCGCTGGCCGAGCGTGCCCCAGTCGACCGAGACCAGTTCCACATTCATGCCGAGGCGCCGCAGCAGGTCGGCGGTGACCAGGGACAGCGCGTTGATCTGCGGATAATCGCCAGGCGCTACCAGCACCACCTTCTCGCCGGCATAGCCCGCCGCCTTCAGCGCGGCGCGCGCCTTCTCCACATCGTGCGTCTTCAGGATCTCGCTGCCGGCCTCGCTTTCCAGCGGCGAGCCGCAGGTGAACACGCCCGGGCAGACGCCCCAGCCCTCCGGCGCCTCTCCGGCGACGGCGCGCAGATAGTCGCGCTGGTCCACCGCCATGGCGACGGCGCGCCGGATCTCCACCTTGTCGAAGGGCGGATGCAGGTGATTGAGCCGCATGCAGCCGTAGGTTCCCTCCGTCAGCCTCTGCTCGACGACGAGGTCACGATTGGCGCGCATCACAGGCAGCAGGTCGTGCAGCGGATACTCCCAGTAGTCCTGCTCGCCGGTCTGCATGGCGCCGGCGGCGGTCGCGGGATCGCTGATCACCGTCCATTCGACGCGGTCCAGCTTCGGCACCTTGGCGCCGGCCAGCCCGTCCGGGGCATCCTGGCGCGGGGCATAGCGGTCGAAGCGTGTCCAGACCGACCTCTGCCCGGGGTTCCATTCCTCCGGCAGGAAGCGGAAGGGGCCGGAGCCGACGGCCTCGCGGATCTGGGTGAAAGCGTCCACCTGCGCCAGCCGCTCGGGCATGATGAAGGCGGGGGACGGGCTCTTGCCGAGCGCCAGGGCCAGGAAGGGGAACGGCTCCTTCAGCCGGAAGACGAGCCGCCGGTCGTCGAGCGGCTCCAGCGCGTCGACGGCACGCCACAGCACCTGACCGAAGGGGTCGCGCCTGGCCCAGCGGGTGATGGAGGCGGTGCAGTCGCGGGCCCGCACCGGCTCGCCGTCGTGGAAGAACAGGCCTTCGCGCAAGGTGAAGGTCCAGCGCCGGCCGTCATCCTCCACCAGCCAGCCTTCCGCCATCTGCGGTTGTGGCTCGGTCCGGGAATTCACCGCCGTCAGCGTGTCATAGACCAGATAGCCGTGGTTCAGCGTCACCACCGCCGTGGTCCAGAACGGATCGAGGCTGGTGAGATTGGCCTGCGGGATCACCCGCAGCACCTTGGCCGCGCCCTGCGCCAGGGTCGGACGGGCGAGGGCGGCGGCGGAGAGGCCGAGGCCGGCGCCCAGGAGATCGCGGCGGAGCATGGTTCCTCCGGCGCTCAACGGCGGATCGTCGCGGGCGGGCGTTCAAGGAGGATGGGCATGTGCGGGCACGCCGCACGAGCAGCACCAAGGCTGTGTCGGTTCATCTGGATGGTCTCCCGAAGATGGGCTGCCAGGCTTGGCGCCTGGTCTTGGCCCGTCATGCGCTCCTTCGGGGATTGGATCAGTCCCGCGCCTCAGGGGCAAGTGAGGAGCGGCAAAAAAGAGCGGCCCGGCGGGTGCCGGGCCCCTCCCAGGGGATCAAGTCGTGGATCAGTCGTGGATCAAGTCGTGGATCAGCCGCGCTGCACGTTCCAGAACATGGGCAGCCCCTTCAGCACGCCGCTCAGGTTGCGGCGATAGGCCCAGGCCTGGAAGTACTGGCCGCAGGGCAGGTAGGGCACGTCCTGCTGCAGGGCCTGCAACTGAATGTCGCGCGCGATCGCCTGCTGCGCGGCAAGGTCGGGTGCCTCGAACCAGGCGTTGCGAAGCTCCTCCAGGCGCGGCGCGGTGGGCCAGCCGAACCAGGCCGCCTGGCCGTGGCCGCGCAGCGCCTGCTGCACGCCCGGATTGGCCATGTCGACACCCGCCCAGAAGGTGAAGAACATGCTCCAGCCGCCCTTCTCGGGGGCCTCCTTGCTGGCGCGCCGCTGCACCACGGTGCCCCAGTCGGTCGAGACGAAATCGACGTTCATGCCGCATTTCTGCAGCATGTCGTGCCCGACCATGGCCAGGGCGTGAAGCGAGGGGAAATCGGTGGCGGCGATCAGCACCACCTTCTCGCCCTTGTAGCCGGCGGCGGCGAGGTCGCGCTTGACCTTGTCATAGTCGCGCGGGCTGGTCAGCGCCTCCATCCCGGCATCGTTGGCCAGCGGCGTCTCGGGCGTGAAGATGCCCACGCCCTCCCGCCAGAGGCTCCTGTCGGTGCCGATGACGGCCGTCATGTAGTCCGCCTGGCTGACGGCGCCGAGCAACGCGCGGCGGATCGCCGGATTGTCGAAGGGCGGGTGCAGATGGTTGAACCGCGCCATGCCCATCAGCCCGGTCGGGTCCTGGATCTCCATGGTCAGGTTGCGGTTGCGCCGCAGCAGCTCCTGCAGGTCGCCCGGCGGCTGCTCCCACCAGTCGGCCTCGCCGTTCTGCATGGCATTGGCTGCCGTGGCGGCATCCGGCATGACGTTCCACTCGACGCGGTCGAAATGCACGCGCTTCGGGCCGGCCGTCCAGGTCGGCGTGCCCTCGGGGCGCGGCACGTAGTCGGCGAAGCGTTCATAGACGATGCGGGCGCCCGGCACGCGCTCATCGGCCTTGTAGCGGAACGGCCCGCTGCCGATCATCTCCTTCACCGGCACGGCGGGATCGGTCTGCGCCAGCCGCTCGGGCATGATGAAGCAGACCGGGGTGGCCGGCTTGCCCAGCGCCTCGAACATCAGCGGGAAGGCCCGCTTGAGCCGCCACAGGATGGTCCTGTCATCCGGCGCGGAAAGCTCGTCCACCACCGTCATCATGACCTGGCCCAGCGCGTCGCGCTTCGCCCAGCGCTGGATGGAGGCGACGCAGTCGCGCGCCCGCACCGGCGCGCCGTCATGGAACTTCAGCCCCTCGCGCAGCGTCATGGTGACGCGGCGGCCCTCATCCTCGACCACATGCCCCTGCACCATCTGCGGCTGCGGCCTGTAGTCCTGGTCGAAGCCGTAGAGCGTGTCCCAGACCATGTAGCCGTGGTTGCGGCTGACATAGGCGGTGGTCACGATCGGGTCGGCCACCGCCAGATCGGCCTGGGGGATGAACTTCAGCACCCGGGCGGCGCTGCCCTGGGCGACCGCGAAGCGCGGCAGGGCCGTGGCGGCCCCCATGGCGGCGATGCCGGCGGCACCACCCAGCATCTGGCGTCGGAACATGTTCGGTCGATCTCCCGCAGCGGTCGGCCTGCTCTCAGGAGGGGGAGGGAAGCCGAGTGCACCTCCCGGCGCAAGAGGCCATCGCGCCCCGCCCCTCCCCCACCCCCCCTTGGCAGCCGGGGCGGGCGCGGCCTAATGCCCCGCTTTATGCCGCCCGATGCGCCCCCCGATGCGTCCCCTGGCGCAACCCGAGCCTCCGCGTCCCGCGGCCCGGGTGCCCTGCCCGGCCAGATACTGCGCTTCGGCCTGGTCGGCGGCCTGGGCGTGCTGGTCGACACCGCGGTGCTCTATGCCGCCCTCTGGCTGGGCGCCGGACTCTATGGCGGCCGTCTGCTCTCCTACCTGGCCGCGGCCAGCGGCAACTGGGCGCTGAACCGGATCTGGACCTTCCGCGGGGCCTCCCGGGACCGGCCGGGGCGGCAATGGCTGCTCTTCCTGCTGGTCAATCTGGTGGGCTTCGCCCTGAACTACGGCACCTACGCGCTGCTGATCGGGCAATGGCCGCCGGCCGCCGCGCACCCCGTGCTGGGCGTGGCCGCGGGCGCCCTGGCCGGGATGGCCGGCAACTTCCTGCTCAGCCGCCAGCTCGTCTTCCGATGAAGGGGCCGGCGGGACGTATCTCTTTTTCCGCACGGCCGAGCGTTTCTTGTCCGCCGCCTGTCCCATCCTTCTCTCCCGGCCGGAGCGAACCAGAGGGCTTTCAGAGCCACGCCGGAGCCACGTGCCACCTGGAGAAGACATGCACAAGCAGTCATACAACTCATCGTGCAATGCCTTGATCCGCTGTGCTAGAAGCACCGTGACTGGGAAAGGCCGCGCCAGGCACGCCCTTTTACCCGATGACTGAAGCCTTCCAGCGCCGGCCCGTCGCCCAAGGGCGGTGCCGGGGACGATGCCAAGGAGCAAGCGGCACATGCCGACGAGACTATCCGGAATCGAAACGGCGTTTGCATCCTGGTGGGAGTTGGCGGCGTTGACTGGCCGAGACTGCACGGAGAGGTTGTATTGATGTTCCGAGCTCCACGCCTTCCAGGTGCAGAGAAGCCGGGCGATACGCCCCTGACCCGCGCGATCGAGACCTGCCGGAAGGAGTTCCTGGCGGTCGGTCTGTTCAGCGGCGTGGTCAATCTGCTGCAGCTGACCGTGTCGATCTACATGATGCAGGTCTTCGACCGGGTGCTGGCCACCCGCAGCCTGGACACGCTCTACTTCCTCACCGCCATCGCCGTCGCCGCCCTTCTGCTGCTGGCGGTGCTGGAGGCGGTGCGGAGCCGGGTGATGCAGCGCGCCGCGACCTGGATCGAGAGCCGCGTGGCGCCGGAGGGCTTCGAGCGGGCGCTGGAGGCGCAGCTGCGTGGCCGCCCCTACCGCATGGAGGCGCTGCGCGATCTCGGCTTCTGCCGTTCCTGGCTGGCCTCGCCCGGCGCGCTGGCGGTCTATGACGTGCCCTGGGTGCCGATCTATCTCGGCGCCATCTTCCTGCTGCATCCGGTGATGGGCTTCATCGCCCTGGGCGGCGCGGTGCTGCTCTTCCTGCTCACCCTGTTCAACGAGTATTCCACCTCCTCCCTGCTGAAGCAGGCGAACACGTCGATGATGGCCAGCCAGCGCCGCGCCGACGCCATCGCCCGCAATGCCGAGGTGATCGACAGCATGGGCATGGCGCCCGCCGTCATGCACCGCTGGCGCCAGGGCGTGGCCGAGACGGTGGGGCCGCAGGAGAAGGCGGCCGACCGCGCCGCCCTGCTGCTCTCCACGACCAAGTTCCTGCGCCTCGCGGTGCAGCTCGCCATCCTCGGCGTCGGCGCCTATCTGGTGCTGCAGCAGCAGCTCACCGCCGGCGCCTCGATCGCCGGCTCGATCATCATGGGCCGCGCCCTGGCCCCGGTGGAGCAGCTGATCGGCGGCTGGAAGGGGCTGGTGCAGGCGCGCCAGGCCCTGAAGCGGGTCACCGCCTTCCTCTCCCTGCCGCGCATCCGTCCGCCGGGCCTGGCGCTGCCGGAACCCTCCGGCCGCATCCAGGCCGAGCGCGTCGCCTATGGCCTGCCCGGGCAGAACGCGGCCATCATCAAGGGTGTCTCCTTCGGTCTCGATGCCGGTGAGAGCCTGGCCATCATCGGCCCCTCCGCCGCCGGCAAGACGACGCTGATCCGCCTGCTGATCGGCACGCTGGCGCCCAATTCCGGCACGGTCCGCATGGACGGGGCCGATGTCTACACCTGGAAGCGCGAGGATTTCGGGCGCCATGTCGGCTACCTGCCGCAGGATGTCGAGCTGTTCGACGGCACGGTCTTCCAGAACATCGCCCGCATGGCCGAGGCCGAGCCGGAGGCGGTCTTCGCCGCCGCCCAGCTCGCCGGCTGCCACGAGATGATCCTGCGCCTGCCACAGGGCTACGACACCGAGATCGGCGAGGGAGGGCAGCATCTCTCCGGCGGCCAGCGGCAGATGATCGGCCTGGCGCGGGCCCTCTTCGGTCGGCCCAAGCTGGTGGTGCTGGACGAGCCCAACTCCAACCTGGACGGCGATTCCGAGGCGGCCCTGCAGCGCGCCATCAATGCCCTGAAGGCCCAGGGCACCACCGTGATCCTGGTCTCGCACCGGCCGGCGCTGGTGCAGGGCGTGGACAAGGTGATGCTGTTGAAGGACGGCGCCATCGAGCTCTTCGGCCCGCGCGCCGAGGTGCTGAAGCGGATCATGACGCCCCGCGCCGCGCCGCCCGCCGCCCCGGCCGAGGTCACCGCCGCCGCCGCTCCCCCCCGCCTGGCCCCCGGAGGCGCCGCATGAGTGTCACGACCCTTCCCCCCGCCGGTCCCCCCGCCGGGGGCGGCCCCGGCGCCCTCGCGCCGCGCCCGGGCAACCTGCCGCCGCTGCGGCCGGACCCGCTGCTCGACGCGCCCCGCCCCCGCACGCGCGGCACGCTGCTCTTCGGCCTGGTGGTGACGCTGGTCTTCGTCGGCGGCTTCACCGCCTGGTCCACCCTGGCGCCTTTGGCCGAGGCGGCGATCGCCCCGGGCCAGATCCGCAGCGAGGGCAATCGCCGCACCATCCAGCATCTCGAGGGCGGCATCGTCCGCGAGATCCTGGCGCGCGACGGCGACAGCGTGAAGGCCGGCCAGGTGCTGATGCGCCTCGACGACGTGCAGGCCGGCGCCACGCTGGAGACGCTGCGGGCGCAGCGCTGGGCGCTGCTGGCGCAGGAGGCCCGCCTCGCCGCCGAGGCGCGCGGCGCCAGCGAGATCGCCTTCCCCGCCGACCTGCGGGACAGCACCGACCCGCGCGCGCTGGAGGTGATGACCGGCCAGCGGACGCTGTTCGCCGCCCGGCAGACCAGCCTGAACAGCCAGCTCCAGGTGCTGGAGGCCCGCATCGCCCAGCACGAGGCGACCGCCAGCTCCGCCCATGGCCAGATCGCCAGCCAGCAGCGCCAGCTCGCGCTGATCCGGCGCGAGGAGGAGGATGTGCAGACCCTGGTCCGGCAGGGGCTGGAGCGCATGCCGCGCCTGCTCGCGCTGCAGCGCAATGTCGCCTCCCTCGAGGGCAACATGGTCGATCTGCGCGGCCAGGTGGAGCGCGCCGCGGCCTCCGCCGAGGAGGCGCGCAACCAGATGCGGCAGACCCGCGACCAGCGCCTGGCCGAGGTCTCGACCGAGGCGCGCGAGGTGCGCACGCGCCTCAACGAGGCCGAGGACAAGCTGCGCGCCGCCCGCGATGTCGCCACCCGGCGCGAGATCGTGGCGCCGGAGGACGGCACCATCCTCGGCAGCAAGTTCTTCAACCTGGGCGCCGTGGTCCGCCCCGGCGAGCCGGTGATGGAGCTGGTGCCGGCGCATGACCGGCTGGTGGCCGAGGTGCAGCTCTCGCCGAGCGATATCGACGTGGTCTATCCCGGCCTTCAGGCGGAGGTCCGCCTGCCCGCCTTCAAGCAGCGGCTGGTGCCCTATCTGCACGGCCACGTCACCTATGTCGCCGGCGACGTGACGATGGATGAGCGGACCCGCGCCAGCCATTACCGTGTGCAGGTTCTGATCGATGCCGACCAGCTCACCAAGCTGGAGAATGTCGAGCTGAAGGCCGGCATGCCGGTCGAGGCGCAGATCCAGACCGGCAGCCGCAGCTTCTTCCACTACATGCTGCAGCCGGTCTTCGACAGCTTCCACCGCGCCTTCCGCGAGCAGTAGCCCCGGCGCCGGCCGGGCGGCGGCACCGCCCGGCTGGCCCCGGCCACCGCTTTCCGCTAGAGCGACCCATGTCCGCCCGGCGCCCGCGCGAGAGCCGCGGTGTCGGGCGGCCCCGCCCGCAGACCAGGAGACGCCCATGACCGACACCTCCGCCCTCTTCGCCGACGGCATCATGGAGGCCAGCGTGCATCACGGCGTCGCCCGCCTGACCCTGGCGCAGACCGGCCAGGACGGGAAGCCGGTGCCCTGCGGCCAGCTGGCGATCCCGGTGGTGCAGCTGCCGGCCTTCGCCAACGGTGTCCTGGCCCTGCTGAAGCAGATCGACAGCCGGGTGAAGCAGGCCCAGCAGGCGCAGCAATCCTCCGCCGATGCGCCGGCCGAGGCACCCCAGCAGGTTCCGGGCTCCTTCCGCTTCTCCGGCTGACGCCTCGGCGATGGGCGGGCGCGCGCTCGCCTGCATCCTGGCCTGCGCCGTCTCGCTGCTCGCCGTGCCGGCCCAGGTCAAAGAGGGCCGGGCCAAAGAGGGCCAAACCGCCGGCTGGGCCACGGTGCCCGGCCCGGCCTCCGGCCCGGTGGCGGTCCATGGAGCGCACGGCCTGGGCTGCCTCGCGGGCGCCGAGGCCCTGCCGCCGGAGGGCTCGGGCTGGCAGGCGGTGCGGCTGTCCCGCAACCGGATCTGGGGACATCCCGATCTGATCGCGGCCCTGCGCGGCCTCGCCGGCCAGGCCCGGGCCGCCGGCCTGCCGGACCTGCTGATCGGCGATCTCGGCCAGCCGCGCGGCGGCCCGATGCCCTGGGGCCATGCCAGCCATCAGATCGGCCTCGATGCCGATGTCTGGCTCGATCTGCGCCCGCGCCCGCCCCTCTCCCGCCAGGCCCGGGAGGCGATCGAGGTGCCTTCGGTCGTGCGGCCGGACGGCCTCGCGGTCGATCCGGCCCGCTTCACCGGCGCGCATGCGCTGTTGCTCAGGCTCGCGGCCGGACAGCCGGGGGTGGACCGGATCTTTGTCCACCCGGCGATCAAGCAGGCGCTCTGCCAGGCCCATCCCGGCGCCGGCTGGCTGCGGCGTATCCGCCCCTGGCGCGGGCACGATTCCCATATCCATATCCGCCTGCGCTGCCCGGCGGATCAGCCCGGCTGCCGGGATCAGGCGCCGCCGCCGCCCGGAGATGGCTGCGACGCCAGCCTGGCCTGGTGGTTCACGTCCGAGGCACGGCAGCCGCCGGCGCCGCCCGCCGCCCCGCCACCGGCGGTCCCATCGCTGCCCGCTGCCTGTGCCGCGGTCCTGGCGGCGCCCTGAGCCACGGCGCGCAGCCTCACCCCCGCAGGCGCAGGGCCAGCACCGGATCGTCCGTGGCCATCAGGTCGAGGCCCAGGCCCAGGGCCTTCTGGATGCTCTCGGCGTGATTGGCGCCCCAGGCGCCCAGCCGCAGCCCGGCACCGCGCAGGCGGCCGACCAGCTCGGCATCCAGCGCCTCGATCTCGGTCTCCACCATCCCGAGGCCATGGGTGCGGGCGACGGCGATGACACCGCCGGCGCCGATCTGCCGCAGCAGGCCGCGGCCGAACAGCCAGGCCACGCCGGCCAGGCCGCCGGCGCCCTCCGCCGCCGCCGCCAGCTCGGCGTCGAAGGCGATGATCTGGCACTGGCCGCGGATGCCCGCTGCCTCCAGCACCGCCAGGGAGCCCTCCAGCAGGGGCGCCTGCTGCCCCCGCGCCGGGGTCTTCAGCTCCACCTGCAACCGCGTGTCACGGCCACGGAACAACGCCGCCACCGCCGCCAGGCTCGGGATGCAGCCACCGCCCGCGCCGCGCAACCGGATGCGTTCCAGCCGGGCCGCCGGCTGCCCCGCGACCGGGCCGCTGGCCTCGCTCATGCGATCCAGCGTCGCGTCGTGGAACACCATCGGCACGCCATCGGCGCTCAGCTGCACGTCGCACTCGGCCAGGTCCACCGGAAGCAGGAGCGTGTTGCGGAAGGCTTCCAGGCTGTTCTCGGGCCACAGGAAGGCGCCCCCGCGATGGCTGGCGATCTCGGTTCCTTGCATCGTTCGTTCCGATTCGGGCATGTTTGGGCGAGGCTCGCCGGGTCTGGATGCTGGCGGAATCGCCGGAGGCCATTTAAAGTCGAATAAACTTCTGCGCGAGGTCCTAACATGCCCCTTCTACTGGTTGCCCATGACCAGGCGGCCGACGGAGCCCTGGCGCTGGAGGATGCGGTCTGGCAGCTGGCGGAGTCTCATCTGACGCTGCCCGGCTCCCTGCTGGTGGAGACCGCCGTCTCGCCCCGCTACCTGAACGAGCACCTGTTGGGCGCCATGCGGCGCGCCGACCTTCAGGGCACGCTGCTTGTCGTTCCGGTGGCCGCGCCGAGCTGGAGCGGCCTCTCGCCCGAGGCCGAGGAATGGATCCGCGCCCGGCTGCCCTGAGACTGTGCGCCCGGCACGGGCGGGAAGGAAAGCGGCATGAAAAGGCTGATCCGCAAGGCGGAGCGAGGGGCATGGTGGCGCGCTGGCCTTGCCCTGGCGGCGTTGCTCGGCCTGGGAGGCGGCCCCTCGGCGGCGCAGCAGACCGAACCCATCCAGCTCAAGATCGTGGGTGGCCTGGCCGGCGTCTCGCAATACACCCGCTACGAGCAGCCCTTCTGGCAGAAGCGCGTGCCGGAGCTGACCGGCGGCCGCGTCGCCGCGGAGATCGCGCCCTTCGACCGCGCCGGCTTTCGCGCCGAGGAGATGCTGCCGCTGATGCGCCTCGGCGTGGTGAGCTTCGGCACGGCGCTGGTCGCCATTGTCTCCAGCGAGGAGCCGGAGTTCAACGCCGTCGATCTGCCGGCGCTCAACCCGGATATCGAGAAGCTCCGCGAGACCATCCGCCTCTACCGTCCGCATCTGCGGGAGCTGCTGGCCGAGCGCTACGGCATCGAGCTGCTCTCCATCTACACCTATCCGGCGCAGGTGACATGGTGCAGCCGCGCCTTCTCCGGCCTGGCCGATCTCGCCGGCCGCCGCGTCCGCACCTCCTCGGTCGGTCAGGCCGAGGTCTTCGAGGCGCTCGGCGCCACCTCCGTCGTCATTCCCTTCGCCGACATCGTCACCGCCATGAAGGCCGGCGTGGTGGAATGCGCCGTGACCGGCACGCTCTCGGGCAACACCATCGGCCTGCAGGATGTGACCACGCATGTGCACAGCATGGCGCTGACCTGGGGCGTCTCCATCTTCGGCGCCAATGCGGAAGCCTGGAAGGCGCTGCCCCAGTCGGTGCGCGACAGCCTGCGCCAGGGCCTCGGGGAACTCGAGACGGCGATCTGGGACGGCGCGGCGAAGGAGACCGGCGAGGGCCTGGCCTGCAGCGCCGGCCTGCCGGGTTGCAGCACGGGCCGCAAGGGCAGCATGACGGTGGTTCCGGTGACGCCGGCGGACAATGAGCGGCGGCGCCAGTTGCTGGTGAACACCGTGCTGCCGCGCTGGGTCGATCGCTGCGGCAGCGACTGCGCGGCCGCCTGGAACAGGTATCTGGGACCGGCGAACGGCATCATGGTCCGCGAGGACTGAGATGCAGCAGTTCCGGCGCATCCGCCTCGCCATCCTGCTGGCCGCCGTGGCACTGCTGCTGGGACAATGGTTCACCACTTCCCTCCTGGTCGGCCGCACGCGCGAGGCGGCGATGTCCGCCTCCGCCGACACGGTGCTGCGGGTGGCGCGCTCGGTGGAGGCCTCGGTGAACCGCAGCCTGGTGCAGGTGGACGCCATGCTGACCGGCCTACCGTCGATCCTGACGCCGCTGGCCAGCGGCGGGCGGCTCGACGCCAATCTGGCCAACCGCGTCCTGCGCGAGCTGAACAACCAGAACTTCACCTTCCGCGACGTGCTGCTGATCGGCGCCGACGGCATGCCGGTGGCCACCGGCCTGCCCGTCTCGCGCCGCCGCCCGCTGCCCTTCTCCATCGACACCGCCTTCTTCGAGGGGGGCGGGCGGGCCGGCGGCGTGCTGATCGCCGGGCCGATCCGCAACCCGGCGACCAGCGAGTGGTCGCTGTTCATGGCGCGCCGCATCCGCCTGCCGGACCTCGGCTCCCTGCTCGCCGTGGCGGAGCTGCCGGTGCCGGTGATGATCAACCTGCTGGCCGCCAGCGGCGGCGACGGCAGCAATCTCCGCCTGACCCTGGAGCGGGATGACGGCACGCTGATGGCGAGCCTGCCGCATGACGAGCCGCGCATCGGCACCCTGCTCTCGCCGACCTCGCTGGAGCGGTTGCAGGAGGCCAGCAGCGGCGTGCTGATGGAGACCGCGAGCCGCTTCGAAGGCGTCCCGGTCATCGCCGCGGTCCGCCCCCTGCTCTATTCGTCCCTCACCGTCTCGGCCAGCCTGAAGCTGAGCGACGCGCTGGCGGAATGGGAGAAGGAGCGCTTCCGCGCGCTCATTATCTCCATCGCCTTCGCGGCGCTGGTGGGCGCCCTGGCGGCGGCGCTGATCCTGGCCATGCGGCAGCGGGAGAAGGTGGAGGCCGAGCGCAATCGCTGGCGCGCCATGCTGGAGAACGCGCTCGACAGCATGACCGACGGCTTCGTCATGTGGGACGCCAACGACCGGCTGGTGGCCTGCAACGCCCGCTACAAGGATTTCTACCGGGTCAGCGCCTCGGTCATCGAACCGGGCGCGCATTTCGACGACATCATGCGGGAAGGCTTCCTCCGCGGGCAGTATCCCCAGGCCGGCGACGACCTCGATGCCTTCCTGCAGGACATGCGCCGCTGGCACCGGGGCGACAGCCCCCCCATGGAGCGCCTGCTGCCCGATGGGCGCTGGGTGCTGGTGACCGAGCGGGCCACGCCGGGCGGTGGCACCGTCGGCATCCGCACCGACATCACCGCCATGAAGCGCACCATGGAGGACCTCGCCGTGGCGCGCGACCAGGCGGCCGCGGCCGGCGAGGCCAAGACGCAGTTCCTGGCGCGGATGAGCCACGAGCTGCGCACGCCGCTGAACGGCATCCTCGGCTTCGCGCAGGTGCTGCTCAACGATCCCCGGCTGGTGCCGGAGCAGCGCGAGCAGCTGCGGACCCTGCACGAGGCGGCGCGCCACCTGCTCGAGCTGGTGAACGGCCTGCTCGACCTGTCGAAGATCGCGGCCGGCCGGCTGGAGCTGCACCCGGAGCCGGCCGAGCTGCCCCTGCTGCTGGAGCGCAGCGCGGCGCTGCTGGGGCCGGAGATCCAGCGCAAGGGGCTGCGCTTCATCCTGGACGTCGCCTCGGGGACGCCGCACTTCGTCATGGTGGATCCGACCCGCCTGCGCCAGCTGGTGCTGAACCTGCTGTCCAACGCGGTGAAGTTCACGCCGACCGGCGGCCAGGTGACGCTGCGCGCGCGGGCCGCCTGCGAGGGCGAGGGCATCCGGCTCGAGGTCGAGGACACCGGCCCGGGCGTGCCGCAGGAGCAGCGGCATCTGCTGTTCCGCGACTTCGTGCAACTGGCGACGCCGGGCGCCGGCACCGCCGAGATGGGCACCGGGACCGGCCTCGGCCTTTCCATCGCGGCCCAGCTCGCGCAGCTGATGGGCGGCACGATCGGCTGCGACAGCGAGCCCGGGCACGGCGCGCGCTTCTGGGTCGAGCTGCCCTTGCCCTCCACCCTGCCCATCGCCCTGACCGGCCAGGACATGCGCGCGGCACCCCCCCCGCCCTCCCCCAATCCCTTGCAGATCCTGGTGGTGGACGATGTTCCGGCGAACCGGCTGGTGGCCCGGGCCATGCTGACCAGCGCCGGCCACCACGTCACCTGCGTCGAGGACGGCTCGGTCGCGGTGGCGGCGGTGCAGCAGACCGCCTTCGACCTGGTGCTGATGGACCTGCAGATGCCGGTGATGGACGGACTGGAGGCGACGCGCCGCATCCGCGCCCTGCCGCCGCCGCGCGGCCGCGTTCCGGTGGTGGCGGTGACGGCCTCGGCCATGCCGGAGCAGGTGGAGGCCTGTCGCGCGGCCGGCATGGACGGCCACCTGCCGAAACCCATCGATCGCGACGTGCTGCTGCGGCTGGTGCGGCAGTATGCGCTGCGGGGCGCGGCCGCGCTGGAGCCCGCCGCGCCGGCCGCGGCCGCGCCGCCCTCCGCCGCCGTGCTCGATCTCGAGGCCGCCGAGGCGCTGGCCTCGGATCTGGGCGCCGCGGCGCCGGCGGTGCTGCAGGAATTCCTGGACGAGCTGGAACGCGGCGCCGAGTTGCTGGACGGGCTGGGCGCGCGGCCGGAGGCGGAGGAGAGCCGCCTCGCGGCGCACCGCCTCCTCGGCGTCGCGCGCACCATCGGCGCCCAGGCCCTGGCGCAATGCCTCGAGACGCTGCAGGCCGAGGCCCGCCACGGGACGCCCTCGCCCGCAGCCGCCGATGCCGCCCGGCGGGCCCTGGCCGAGGCGTTGCCCCTGCTGCGCGGCTGGATCACCCGGCAGGCCACGGAGGCCCGCGCCGCCTCGGACTGAGGGCCGCGCCCGCTCAGGGCAGCCGCGCCAGCCTCTCCCCCAGCAGCGCGAAGAAGCCCTCGGCGTCGATCGTCTCCAGCAGCCGGATGTTCACCGGCCGGTCCGAGCGCTGCCAGCGGTCGATCCGGGTGCGGCCGCGGTCGGGCCCGTCCAGCACCACCTCCGCGGCGGCGGGACGGTGCGTGAACAGCGCGGGCGCCACCAGCCAGGCGATGGCGCAGGGGTCATGCAGCGGCGCGCCGCGTCCGGCCAGCCGCTTCGAGGGCGGCAGGGCCGCCAGGATGTCGCCGCAGGCCGCGCGGCACCGGCCACCCGGCCCCGCGCGCAGGGCGGCGACGCGCGCCGGTGTCACCAGGGCCTGGGCGGTCAGGTCCAGCGTCACCAGGGTGACGGGGCAGCCACAGCCCAGCAGCACGGCCAGGGCCTCGGGGTCCATCGCCGCGTTGAATTCCGCCGCCGGCGTCCAGTTGCCCTCGCCCACCGCGCCGGTCATCAGCACGATCTCCGCCACGGCGGCGCGGAGCGGCGGCTCGGTGGCCAGCGCCAGGGCCAGGTTCGTGGCCGGGCCGAGGCCGACCAGCGTCACCGAGGCCGGCGCCGCGCCGCGCAGCGCATCCCGGATGGCGTCCGCCGCCAGGCCGGGCGCGGCGGGCGGCCCCGCGGGCAGGACCACGCCACCCAGCCCGTCCGTTCCGTGCACCCGCGTCTCGCTGCGATAGGCGCCGGTCAGCGGCCGCTCGGCCCCCGCGACGACCGGCGCGCGGGCGCCGCCGAGGCCAAGCACTGCGCGCGCGTTGGGCAGGGTGCGCTCCAGCCCGACATTGCCACCCGCCACCGTGACCAGCCGCAGGTCCAGCTCCGGCGAGGCCAGGGCCAGCCAGAGCGCGACGGCATCGTCCGTTCCTGGGTCGCAGTCGATGAGGACCGCGCGGCTCACCGCCGGCCCCCGGGCGAGGTCGGCGCGATGGCGCCGGGGCGCCGGCCGGTCGTGGCGGGAAGCAGCGGGAGGGAAGCCTCGGGCATGGGCGTGGATGGTCCTGCTTCGGAACGGCCGGCTTCGTTGCGGCGGGCGGCGCAGCATGCCAGTTTGCCCCGCCCCGGGCCACCCGGCCCGCCCGCCCGACGCAGCGAGAGACCCGACCGATGCCCCGCCTCCGCAACCTCCTGCTCGCGGCCGCCCTGGCCGCCACGCCCGCCACCGGCGCCCCGGCGCAGGAGCTGCTGCGGATCGGCATGGAATCCGGCCCGACCAGCCTCGACCCGCACTATGCCAGCATCATCACCAACATCGCCTACAGCCGGCATGTCTTCCAGCCGCTGGTGCAGCAGGACCACCGCCAGGCGCTGCGGCCCGCCATCGCCTCCGAATGGCGCGCCGTCGACGACCTGACCTGGGAATTCCGGCTCGACCCGCGCGCCCGCTTCCATGACGGCGCGCCGGTGACGGCGGAGGACGTGGCCTTCACCCTGGGCCGCGCCGGCGACGTGCCGAACTCGCCCTCCTCCTTCCGCGTCTACACCCGTCCCATCCAGGCGGTGGAGGCCGTGGACGCGCAGACGATCCGCATCCGCACCGCGCAGCCGACGCCGCTGCTGCCGAACTACCTCTCCCTCGTCATGGTCGTCTCGAGGAAGCATGGCGAGGGCGCCACGACGGCCGACTACAATTCCGGCAAGGCGATGATCGGCACCGGCCCCTACCGCCATGTCTCGTGGCAGCCGGGCAGCCCGCTGGTGGTGGAGCGCAGCGCCGGCTTCGCCGGCCCCGCCCCGGCCTGGTCGCGGGTCGAGTTCAGGCCGCTCGCCAATGCCGGCGCGCGCACCGCGGCGCTGAATGCGGGGGATGTCGACCTGATCGAGATCGTCCCGCCCGACCAGTACAGGACCTTCGCCGCCGATGCCCGCTTCACCGTGGCGCAGAGCCCGTCCAACCGCCTGCTCTTCCTGACGCTCGACAGCGACCGCGAGGACAGCCCGCATGTCCGCGCCCGCGACGGCGGCCCGATCGCCAATCCGCTGCGCGACGCCCGCGTGCGCCGTGCCCTGTCGATGGCGATCAACCGGGAGGCGCTGGTGAGCCGCATCCTGCAGGGCCAGGGCCTGCCGGCCGGAGACCTCGGGCCGGAGGGTTATTTCGGCACCTCGCCGGATCTGAAGCCGCAGCCCTATGACCTCGAGGGGGCCAGGAGGCTGCTGGCCGAGGCCGGCCATCCGCAGGGCTTCGCCGTGCAGGTGAACGGGCCGAACGACCGCTTCGTCAACGACGAGCAGGTGGTGCAGGCCATCGCGCAGATGTGGACCCGCCTCGGGCTGGTGGCGACGGTCGAGACGCGGCCGCGCGGGGTCTGGCTCTCCGAGGCGGCGCAGCTCCGGTACTCGGTGAACCTCGCCGGCTTCTCGCCCAATCCCGAGGTGCTCGGCATGCTGGAGACGCAGATCCACAGCTGGAACACCACGCTGGGCCTCGGCACCGCCAATCGCGGCCGCTTCAGCAACACCGACATCGACGGGCTGATCCAGAAGGCGCGGCAGACGATGGACAATGCCGAGCGCGAGCGGCTGACCCAGCAGGCGACGCGCGCCGCCATCCGCGACCAGACGGCGCTGATCCCGCTCTACTTCCAGGTCAATACCTGGGCGATGCGGAAGGGCGTCACCTACGAGGCGCGCACGGACGAGATGACCCTCGCGACCAGCGTCGGCCTGGCGCGCTGAGAGACGGGCGGAGCGGCCCCGGCCGGCGCTCGCCGCCCGGCCGCAACCCCGGCGGCAACCCCGGCGGCCGGCTCGTGTTGCCAAGCGGTCCCGCCGGGCGGTCCGGCCGGGTGGGACCGCGGAAAGGGGAGCGAGGATCATGACCCAGGGCAGTGCCGCGGCGCGCGGCGAGGAGGGCGTGGCGCCCACCGGGCTCGCGCGCTGGCGCATGGTGGGGCCGGGCGTCGTCGTCGCCGTCACCGGGGTGGGCGCCGGCGACCTGGTCGCGACGCTGATCGCCGGCAACCGCTTCGGCTACACGCTGCTCTGGGCGGCCGTGCTCGGCTGCGTCGTCAAGATCGCCATGGCCGAGGGCGTGGGGCGCTGGCACCTCGCCACCGGGCGCACGCTGTTCGAGGGCTGGCGCGACCTCGGCGCCTGGACCTCGGTCTATTTCCTGCTCTACGTCGTGATCTGGGGCTTCGTCTACGGCGCCACGGCGATGTCCTCCACCGGCCTCGCCATGGCGGCGCTGTTTCCCGTCCTCGATATACGCGGCTGGGCCATCGTCTCCGGCCTGCTCGGCTTCCTCTTCGTGGCGCTCAACCGGTATGCGGTGTTCGAGCGGGTGATGAAGTTCTTCATCGCCCTGATGTTCGTCACCGTGGTCTCGCTCGCCGTGCTGGTCGCCCCGAACATCCCGAACGCGCTCTCCGGCCTGATCCCGCGGTTGCCCGAGGGCGCGGCGATCTACACGCTGGGGCTGATCGGCGGGGTCGGCGGCACCATCACCCTCGCCTCCTATGGCTACTGGGTGAACGCGAAGGGCTGGCGGACGCCGGGCTGGATCCCGATGATGCGCTTCGACAACCAGATCGGCTACATCACCACCGGCATCTTCGTCGTCGCCATGATGATCGTCGGCGCCGAACTGCTCTACAACAGCGGCATCGCGCTGCGCGGCGGTGACCGCGGCCTGCTCGACCTCGACGACGTGCTGCGCGAGCGCCTCGGCCCCTTCGTGGCCACGATGTTCCTGATCGGCTTCGCCGCCACCACCTTCTCCTCCATCCTGGGCGTCTGGCACGGCGTCAGCGTACTCTTCGCGGACTTCGTGGCGCGGGTGCGCGGCCAGAACCCGGAGGAGGCCGAGCTGGAGCGGAGCTGGGCCTTCCGCGCCTACCTCTTCTGGCTGACCTTCCCGCCCATCTCGCTGCTCTTCCTCGACCGTCCCTTCGCCCTGGTCATCGCCTTCGGCGCGCTCGGCGCCCTCTTCATGCCCTTCCTGGCGCTCACGCTGCTCTGGCTGCTGAACTCGCACCGCGTCCCGCAGGCCTGGCGCAACGGCTGGCTGAGCAATGGCCTGCTGCTGCTGTCCGCCATCCTGTTCCTGATCCTCGCGGGCACGGAGATCGTGAACTTCCTCACCTGATCCCGGCATGCTCGCGGATCGTCGCCTCGTCTGGTAATATGACCAATGAGGTTCGGGCTCCTGCGGGAGGGGTCGCGAAGTCAGCGAGGGAGCCGAGCGAGATGGATGCGGGGAACGGAACCAAGCCGGTGCAGGGCATCGCCCTCTCTCCCCTGGCCCCACCCGCCAACCTGACGGCGGAACTGGTCCGCCGGCTGGCCGCCGAGATCCGCGCCGGACACCTGCGGCCCGGGGATCGGCTGCCGACCGAACAGGCGCTGATGCGCCAGGCCGGCGTCTCCCGCACCGTGGTCCGCGAGGCCGTCGCGGCATTGCGGGCGGAGGGGCTGGTGCTGACCCGCCAGGGCGTCGGCGCTTTCGTCGCCGACCCTTCCACGCGTGGCCAGGTGCGCATCGATCCGGGCGAGATGCGCTCCCTCACCGACATCCTGCAGGTGATCGAGCTGCGCATCGCCATCGAGACGGAGGCCGCGGGCCTCGCCGCCGAGCGGCGGGACAGGGAAGCGATGGAGCGCCTGATCGCCGCTGCGGCCGCATTCGACCGCGCGGTGGAGGCGGGCGAGGGTGCCGTGCGCCAGGACCTCGACTTCCACCGGGCCGTCTTCGCCGCCACCGGCAACAGCTTCTTTCCCCGCTTCCTGGAATTCCTCGGCCCCATGCTCATCCCGCGCCAGACGGTGCGGCCCCAGCTGGAGGATGCCGAGGCCCGCACCGCCTATCTGCAGCGGGTCCGGGAGGAACATGAGCGCATCACGGCCGCGATCGTCGCCGGCAAGGCCGCCGAGGCGCGCACGGCGATGCGCCGCCACCTGACCGCCAGCCGCGACCGCTATGCCAAGCTCGCGGGCCAGCTCGCCGCCGCCGCGGGCTGAGGCGCGGACCGTCAGTCGCGCGGAATGACCGGCAGGTCGGCCAGATAGGCCAGGAGGCTGCGGCCCAGCGCCTCCACATCCTCGATGGTGGTGAATTCATCCGGCGCCCGCGGCAATTGCCCGCGTCGTGACAGCCCACCCATCAGGATCTCTTCCAGGCCCGCCTGCTGGACGAAGCCCAGGGGCGAGGGAGCGAGGCTGCCCCAGCGCCGGAAAGCCTCCTGCCGGAAGCCGAAGCCCCATCCCAGCGCCTGCTGCCAGCGGCCGGCATGGGCGCCGCGATCGGGTTCGGCCACCGGTTCCATGTGTCGCAGCACCCGCCCGGTCAGCGTCACGCCCGCCGGCGCATCGCGCAGCGCCGCGCTCAGCTCCGCCAGGGCGGCATGATGGCCCTCCTCCGCGGTGAAGCGGCGCAGCACCGTGATCGTGCAGGATGGCAGGCCGCCGCGCCGGCCCTCGCTGGCGCGCACGGAAACGATGCGCAGGCTGGGCCGCAGCAGCGGCTCGCCTTCCCGCTCGGGCGGGGCGGGAATGGCGGAGCGCCGGGCGGCGACCTCCTCGCGCAGCGCCATCAGCCGGCTGAGCACCGGCCCCCCCGCCTCGGCCGGGGAACCGCCAAGGGCCTGCCCTGGGGCCTGTTCAGGGCTGATGCGGATCTCGTACTCCAGCGCGCCCAGGGCGCCCGCCCAGATCTGCGGCGCCGCGAGACCATCCAGGGCGAGCAGGTGCCCTTCCAGCAGGCCCTGCCCCGCCATGTGCCGCAGCCCGGCATGGCGCTGCTCCCCGTGATCGGCGGTGAAGGCGAGCACGAGGTCGTGGCGCAGCCCGAGACCGACGGCATCGGCCGCCCGCAGCGCCGCCCAGAGCGCGGCGATGGCGCCTTTGCAACGGGTGGTGCCAAGACCGTAGAGCCGGTTCCCCTGCCGCGTCAGGGCCAGGGGCTCCCGCGTCCAGCCCGTGCCGGCCGCCGCGGTGTCCATGGGCAGGTGGATGGTGCAGGCGGGATGCCCGGTCCGCCGCGCGCCGAGCAGGCTGATGACGGGGCCCCGCGCGCGCGCCGGAGAGACCTGCGGGCAGAGCGCCTCCGGCGTCTCCACCCGGCGCAGCCCGAACCCCAGGGGAGCGAAGAGGTCGCGCAGGGTGTCGCAGAAGAGCTCGCAGCCCCGGTCCGCCGCCGGCGTGGTGTCCACGGCGACCAGGCGCGAGAGCATGTCGATCCAGCCGGTGGCGCCGAGCAGGGGCGCGGCGAGACTCAGGCGGTCGATGCTCCTGTCGTTGGTCAGGATGTCGGTAGTGTCATCCCAGGGCATCCAGGCCGCCCCATTCCCTGCTCGCGGAAAGGCGGCCTGCATCCCCGATGGTGGCGGCGGGCCCTCCCGGACCCTGCCTTATCACCTGCCTTATCAAAGGTCAGGAGATCGCAGCAGTCACGCTGCCTTGCTCGCACGGGAACTTGACCAACCGACGCGAAGACCGGAGCTTCGCCAATTACCGGGGATAGGGGCGCCGGCTCCGCTCCATGCCGCCCGGTCGATGGGGAACGAAACGATTTCCCCCCGTCATCGGCTCGACGCGGATATGCGGCTCGTCCGCGTCCGGACGCCGCGCGGCCTCGGCGAAGCGGCCGGCGGCATGACCCGCCACCTCGAACTGCGTCTCGCGCCCGAGGATGCGGATGCGGCCGATGTCATCCCGCTGCACCTGGCCGCGGCGGCACAGGAGGGGCAGGATCCAGCGCGGATCGGCGCGATTGTCGCGGCCGACATTGATGCGGAACCAGACGCCCTCGCCGAGTGGCGCGGCGCCGCGCTCCCGCGCCGGGCGGCGCGGCGCGCTGTCGAAGGGCGCCAGATCCTCCGGGGCCGGCAGCGGCGCGCGCAGCAGCCGGATCAGGGCGGTCGCCACCGCCTCGGCCGAGGCGCCGCCGGCGATCAGGCCCCGCGCCACCTCGAGGTCACGCGGCTCGGCCTCCTCGGCCAGCAGCGCCGTGGCCTGCGTGGCGAGGCGCTCGGCATCCCGCGCCTGGATCACCTCGGCGGCGGGCGGCGGGCCCCATTCGGCCTGCAGGCGCGCGCCGGCCAGCAGGCGCTCGGCCGTGCGGCGGCGGTTCGGCGGCACGATCAGCACCGAGGTGCCCTTGCGCCCGGCGCGGCCGGTGCGGCCCGAGCGGTGCAGCAGGGTCTCCGGCTCCTTCGGCAGCTCGGCATGGATGACGAGGCCGAGATCCGGCAGGTCGATGCCGCGCGCCGCCACGTCGGTCGCCACGCAGACCTGGGCCTTGCCGTCGCGCAGCGCGTGCAGGGCGCGGCTGCGCTCGGCCTGGGACAGCTCGCCGGACAGCGCCACGGCGGAGAAGCCGCGCTCGGCCAGGTTGCCCTGCAGGCGCGCCACGGCGGCACGGGTCGAGCAGAAGACGATGGCGCGCGGGCTGTCCGAGGCGCGCAGCAGGTTGACCACGGCGCGCTCGACATCCTGCGGCGCCACCAGCGCCGCCTTGTAGGCGATGTCGCCGTGCTGGCCACCCTCGCCCTTCGCCTCGATGCGCAGCGCGTCGCGCTGGAAGCTCTCGGCCAGGCGGGCGATCTCGCGCGGCACGGTGGCCGAGAACAGCAGCGTGCGGCGGTCCTCCGGCGCGGCGTCCAGGATGCGCTCCAGCTCCTCGCGGAAGCCGAGGTCAAGCATCTCGTCCGCCTCGTCCAGCACCACGGCGCGCAGCGCCTCGGGGCGCAGGTTGCCGCGCTCCAGGTGGTCGCAGAGCCGGCCGGGCGTGCCGACGACGATATGCGCCCCCTGCGACAGCGCCCGGCGCTCGGCCAGCGGATCCATGCCGCCGACGCAGCTCACCACCCGGCCGCCGGCGGCGGCGTAGAGCCAGGACAGCTCGGTGCGGACCTGCAACGCCAGTTCGCGGGTCGGTGCCACCACCAGCGCCAGCGGCGCGCCGGCCGGCGGCAGGCGCTCGGCCGTCCCCATCACCTCGGCCGCCACCGCCAGGCCGAAGGCCACGGTCTTGCCCGAGCCGGTCTGCGCCGAGACCAGCAGGTCTCGCCCATGGGTCTCGGCCTGCAGCACCGCGTCCTGGACGGAGGTTGGCTCGGTGTAGCCGCGCTCGGTCAGGGCGCGCAGCAGCGCTTCGGGCATCGCGGGGAAGGGCATGTCTGTGAAAAATCCGCCGTAGTCTTCGGGTGTCGGTGTCCTCCGGCGCACCCGGTGACGGGGCGCTGCAGGGGAGCCGGGGGCCATCGGGGCACCGGGCTGGCGCCGCCTTACCGCTTTTCCCCGGATTTTGCACGAAAAGCTCCCCATTGGGTGCGAGCCATGCGGAGGTTGCATGGGTTCCGGTGACGCTTCGGCGCTTGCATGCCGGCTGTGGTTTCCCCATTCTCCGCTCCTGGAAGGGGAATAGCCTTCCCGCGGGGATTTGACGGATGCAGCTTGCGCCGCGACACCAAGTGCTAAAGCGCCAGGAAGCCGGGGACGCGCGTCGCCAGCTTCGTGGATCATCCGACCATCTGGGGGATCACGAAGTGGCCATGACCTGCCGAATGCATCGCGACTGACCACCGCGATTGACCACCGGGGCCTCCGCCCCTCCCCTGCCCGTCCGGGCCTTGTCCCGCCGTTGCCAGACCGACCGGATCGCCCATGCCCGTATCCTCCGCGCCTCCCGACCCCGCCATCCGACTGCGCGGCCTGAAACGCCATTTCCCCGGCCGCGGCGGCGTGACGACGCGGGCGCTCGACGGGGTGTCACTGGACGTGGCGGCGGGCGAGATCTTCGGCATCGTCGGCCGCTCGGGGGCCGGGAAATCCACGCTGATCCGCTGCGTCAACCTGCTGGAACGGCCGGATTCCGGCGCCGTCACGGTGCTCGGCCAGGACCTGCTGGCGCTCGACGGCCGGGCGCTGCGCGAGCGGCGGCGCGGCATCGGCATGGTGTTCCAGCACTTCAACCTGCTCTCCTCCCGCACGGTGGCGCAGAACGTCGCCTTCCCGCTGGAGATCGCCGGCGTGCCCGCCGCCGAGCGCGCGCCGCGCGTGGCCGAGGCGCTGGCGCTGGTTGGGCTGGCCGAGAAGGCCGAGGCCTATCCGGCGCAGCTCTCGGGCGGGCAGAAGCAGCGCGTCGGCATCGCCCGGGCGCTGGCGCCGCGCCCGCGCATCCTGCTCTGCGACGAGGCGACCAGCGCGCTCGATCCCGAGACGACCCAGGAGATCCTGGCGCTGATCCGGCGGCTGCGCGACCAGCTCGACCTCACCGTGCTGCTGATCACGCACGAGATGGCGGTGGTGAAGGAGATCTGCGACCGCGTCGCGGTGATGGAGCGCGGCCAGGTGATCGAGGAGGGCCGGGTCTTCGATGTCTTCACCCAGCCGCGCCATCCGACGACGCGGCGCTTCATCGCCGACACCATCGGCCATTCCATCCCGCCCGGCACGGTGGCGCGCCTGCCCGGCCCGCGCGAGGGCGAGGAGCGGCGCCTGCTGCAGGTGCTCTTCGCCGGACCGAACAGCACCCGCTCGGCGATCAGCGAGGCCTCGCGGCGCTTCGGCGTCGATCTCAACATCATCTCGGGGCGGATCGACGAGATCGCCGGCGAGCCCTTCGGGCTGATGGCGCTGGCCGCCTACGGCCCGGCGGCGCAGATCGAGGCCACCGTCGCCTGGTTCGGCGAGCTGGGCCTGGTCGTCACCCCCGTGGAACCGCAGGCGGAGGCCGCGTGACATGATCCCCTGGCTCAGCCCGATGCTGGAGCAGCTCTTCGTCGAGGCGGCGCTCGAGACGCTGACCATGGTGGCCGGCGCCGCCGCCATCGCCATCCTCCTCGGCCTGCCGCTCGCCCTGCTGCTGCACGCGACGGATCGCGGCGGGCTGGCGCAGAACGGCCTGGTCAACCGGCCGCTCGGCCTGCTGATCAACGCCGTGCGCTCGACGCCCTTCATCATCCTGATGGTCGCCATCGTGCCCTTCACCCGGCTGGTCGCCGGCACCTCGATCGGCACCGGCGCGGCCATCGTGCCGCTCTCGCTCGCCGCCACCGCCTTCATCGCCCGCCTCTTCGAGACCGCCTTCCGCGAGGTGGACCGGGGCGTGGTCGAGGCGGCGCGGGCGATGGGCGCGACGCGGCCGCAGATCCTCTGGAAGGTGCTGGTGCCCGAGGCCATGCCGGGGCTGATCGCTGCCGTCACCGTCACGCTGGTCAGCCTGGTGGGCTACTCCGCCATGGCCGGCGCGGTCGGCGGCGGCGGGCTCGGCGACCTCGGCATCCGCTTCGGCTACCAGCGCTTCATGCCGGAGGTGATGGCCAGCGTCGTCGCCGTGCTGATCCTCTTCGTGCAGGGGCTGCAATCGCTGGGCGACTGGCTCGTCCGCCGCGTGCGCCGCCGCTGAAACCGCCGTCCAGAAGACGCCCCCCAGAAGACACCCCCCCAGAAGAAGCTCCAGGAGAACCGCCATGTCCCTCTCCCGCCGCACCCTCCTCGGCAGCGGCCTCGCCCTGCCCGCTCTCGCCACCACCGCTGCCCCCCCTGCCGCCCGGGCCCAGGGCGGGCCCGAGATCGGCACCGCCGCGCGGCCGCTGCGCATCGGCGGCACCGCCGGGCCGCACAGCCAGGTGCTGGAGAAGGTGCAGGAGATCGCCGCGCGCGACGGCCTGATCCTGCGCATCGTGCCCTTCACCGACTACATCACGCCGAACGCGGCCCTGGCGGCGAAGGACCTGGACGCCAACAGCTACCAGCACCAGCCCTTCCTCGAGGCCACGGTGCGCGACCGCAACCTGCCCCTGGTCGCCGCCGGCAAGACGCTGGTCTTCCCGATGGGCGTCTATTCCCGCAAGCACAGGAAGATCGCCGACATCCCGAACGGCGGCCGCGTCGCCATCCCGAACGATCCCACCAATGGCGGGCGGGCGCTGGCGCTGCTGGCGGCGAACGGCGCCTTCAGGCTGACCGAGGGCGCCGATTTCCGCGCCACCGTGGCCGATGTTGTGGAGAACCCGAAGCGCCTGCGCATCATCGAGCTGGAGGCGGCGCAGATCCCCCGCGCGCTGGATGAGGTCGAGGCGGCGGCGATCAACACCAACTTCGCCATCCCGGCCGGGCTCAACCCGGTGCGCGACGCCGTCGCCATCGAGAGCGCCGACAGCCCTTACGCCAACCTCATCGCCGTGCACCGCGACAACAAGGACGCTCCCTGGGTGAAGCGCCTGGTCGCCGCCTACCAGAACGATGAGATCAAGAAGTTCGTCGAGGAGACCTTCCAGGGCTCCGTGGTGCCGGCCTTCTGATGGCCCGCCTTCCGGGGGAGAGGATGATCATGCTGAACCGGCGTTCCCTGATCCTGGCGGGCGGCACGCTGCTGCTGCCTGCCCTGTTCCGCCTGCCCGCCGGCGCCTCCGTGGCCCGGGCGCAGGGTGCGGAGATCGGCACCGCGGCACGGCCGCTGCGGGTCGGCGTCACCGCCGGCGTGCACGCGCAGGTGCTGGAGGCGGTGCGCGACGTGCTGGCGAAGCAGGGCTTCGTCCTCCGCATCACCGAGTTCTCCGACTTCATCCAGCCCAACGCGGCGCTGGCGGCCGGCGAGATCGACATCAACACCTATCAGCACCTGCCCTTCCTGGAGGCGCAGAAGCAGCAGCGCGGCTACGACTTCGTGCCGGTCGGCAAGACCGTGCTGACAGTGATGGGGGTGTTCAGCCGCAAGCACAGGACGATCGGCGATATCCCCGACGGCGCCCGCATCGCCATCCCGAACGACCCGACCAATGGCGGCCGCGCCCTCCTACTCCTGGCCAAGGCGGGCCTGTTCACGCTGCGGGAAGGCGCCGACTACCGCGCCACGGTGGCCGATATCACCGCGAATCCGAAGCGCATCCGCATCCTCGAGCTGGAGGCCGCCTCGATCGCGCGCGGGCTGGACGACGTGGATGCCGCCGCCATCACCGGCAACTACGCCGTGCCGGCCGGGCTGAACCCCCTCAAGGAAGGCCTCGCGGTCGAGGGCACCGACAGCGCCTATACCGTGCTGGTGGTCGTCCGCCGCGGCGATGAGAACAGGCCCTGGGCGCAGCGGCTGGCCCGCGCCTATGCCGACCCCGCGGTGAAGGACTTCGTCGAGAGAACCTTCGGCGGCGCGGTGATCGTCGGCGCCTGACGCGCCTCAGCCCTCGGGTGGCAGGGCGCCGAAAGCGCGCCAGGCGCGCAGGTTGTCGCGCAGCCGCTCCGGCGTGGCAAGCTCCGGGGCGGTGGCCTCCGGCCCCGCCGCCTCCAGCAGCGCCGCCACCGCCGGCATCAGCTCCGGCGCCACGGGCAGCGCGCTGCCCAGCGCCGGCGCGGCCAGCCAGCCCACTCCGGAGGCGCAGAGCGCGCGGTTCAGCCGCCAGGCGGCCTGCGGGTCCGGCAGCGGGCTGCGCACCGGATGCGCGCAGCCGCTCCAGATCAGCATCTGCACCGCCTGGTTGAGCTGCGCCGGATGCGCGCCATGGCGCGCCAGATCGCCGACGCGGCAGGGCCCCCGGCGCAGCGCCGCCAGCAGGGGGTCGAACAGCGCCGCCTCGCCCTGCACCGGCCCGATCGGCGTGTCGAAGCGCAGCGGGCCGCGGCGCGGCGCGGCGGGCAGGAGGGCGAGCGGCAGCTCCGCCAGGGCCTGCCAGTGCCGCCCGGCCGGCAAGGGTGCGCCGCCGGAGCGGTAGAGATCGCGACGGAGGGACTGGTTGCGCGCCATGTCGCGCACCGTCTCCGCCAGGGCGGGATCGTCCAGCCCGGCCAGCAGCGGAAGGGTCCCCGCCGGCAGGCTGACCGCGTCGATATTGTCGAGCGGCGTGGCGCTGCCCAGGTAGCGGCAGCCCTGCCGGCCCAGCACCTCGATGATCTCCGCGACGTGGAAGGGTTCCCAGTGCGCCGGCAGCAGCTCATGCGCCAGCGCCGCCGGGTCCTGGCGCCGCGACGCCTCCAGCCGGTGGCGCTCCTGCGGATGGGCGACGAAGAACCCCGCCCCGCCCGCGGCCAGCCGCGCCTGGAAGGCCAGGGCGGCCCGGGCGCGCTCGACCGGGCCGCCCTCCGCCCGCGCCGCGACGCGGCGGGCCAGACGCTGGCCGGCGGCCGCGGCGGACATCCCCGGATGGGTCATGTAATGCGCGTAGACCACGCCGCCCGGCCGCAGGAAGCGGCCGATGAAGCGCAGCAAGGCCTCCCGCTCGGCGGGCGCGATCCAGGACAGCACGCCATGCGTGACGATGACGTCGAAGGGTCCGAAGCGGTCCGGCGGCGCCTCGGCCAGTTCGGTGAAGCCGGCCTGCACCGTCTCCAGATTGGGCAGGCCGGCGGCCTCCGCCCAGGCCCGCGCCCGCGCCAGATGCGCCGCGTTCAGGTCGATCGCGGTGACATGGGCGGCGGGATGCGCCGCGGCGGTGACGACGGCGTTGAGGCCGGGACCGCAGCCGAGCTCGCACCACCGGAAGGCCCCGGCCAGGTCGGGCCCTTCCTGGCCGAGGCCGCGCAGCACGGCATCGATCCAGACCGGTGTCATTTCCCGGTGAAAGACCGGCGGATAGGGAATGTCGTTCGGATAGGCCTGGCTCAAGGCTTCCGCTCCAGGAGAGCGGCGGGCGGGGCCTGTCCCCCGCCCGCCGGCGGCCGCCCTCAGAAGAAGGCGGTCAGGCTGACGAAATAGGCCCGGCCCGGCTCGTTGTAGGTGTTGGCGCCGGCGCCGTTGGAATTGGCCTCGCGGAACAGCTGCTCGTCGAGGATGTTGCTGACGCCGGCGGTCAGCCGCGTGTTCTCGTTCAGCATGTAGCTGGCGCTGACATCGACCACCGAATAGGGATCGCGGCTCCAGCGCTGCGCGCCGGTGGCGGCGGCGCCGGTCAGCGTCGTCAGCCGTGCCTCCTGCCGGCCGTAATGCGTGAACTGCAGCAGCATGGTGAGGTCCTGGGTCGCCTGCCAGGTGAGGCTGGAGTTGATGGTGTATTCCGGGATGATCGACAGCGGCTCGCCGGTGGTCTTGTCCTTGCTCTCGATCATGTAGGTGAAGTTGGTGTTCCAGGACAGGCTCTCGGCCAGCGGCACCAGCAGGTTGCCCTCCAGCCCCTGCACCACGGCCTCGGGGGTGTTCTCCCAGCGGAAGATGCGGCCGTTGGTGTTGGTCGCGCCGCGCGGGATCACGCCGGCGACGATCTTGTCCTCGTAGTCATTGTGGAAATAGGTCAGGCTGGCGTTCCAGCCATGCTGGTCATAGACGACGCCGATTTCCTTGTTCAGGCTCGTCTCGGGCTTCAGGTCGGGATTGCCGGCGACGTAGCAGCCGGCGCCGAGCGAGGGGAAGTTCACCGGGCAGCCATTGCCCATGGTGTAGTAGAGATAGTTCGGGTTGGACTGGTAGAGGTTCGGCGCCTTGAAGGCGCGGGCGATGCCGCCCTTCACGGAGAATCCGGTGAACAGCTCGTAGGAGGCGTTGAGCGAGGGGCTCCAGTTCGAGCCGAACTCGCTGTGGTGGTCGAAGCGCACGCCGGGCGTCACGATCAGCCGGTTGGTGGCGTAGATGTTGTCCTCGAGGAAGACGGCGTAGGTGTCGGCCTCGGCGCTCGAGCGGCGCGGCCCGGTGTCGGCGCCCGGCACGATGCCGCCCGTGCCGGTGCTCTGCGTCACCGCCCAGGGGTCCTTCAGGTTCTCCTTGAAGTACTCGGCGCCGACGGTCAGCCGCTGCGGGAACAGCAGCTCGAGCGGGATATTGACCTCGCCATTGATCGTGTAGTTGTTCAGCACCGAGGTCGAGCGGCCGGTGGGCGTGCTGATGCTGCCCTCGCTGGATCCCGCCAGGCCCTCGTTCAGCCGCTTGTTCTGCGTGCCCTCGTAGAGAAGCATCAGGCGGGTGTCGAAATTCTCGAAGGTGCCGCGATGCGTCAGCGAGCTGGTGTAGCGCTCCAGGACGTTGGTCTCGGCGCCCTCATTCGCCAGCCGCTCCAGGAGGTCCGAGCCGGAGGCGCTGACGGCGCGGTCGCCGGCATAGATGTTGCCCTGGCGGCTGTAGCCGAGCTGGAGTTCCAGCACCTGCTGCGGCGTGATGTCCCAGCGCAGCAGCCCGTCGATGTCGCGGTTCTCGACACCTTCCCGGCCCGCCGGCGGCACCGCATCGGCCGCGGCGCCGGCGCCGATCGCCGCCTCGCGGTTCAGATCGAGGGAATCCGCATCGGTGCGGTTGAAGTTGCCGAAGAGGCGGAAGGAGAAGTTTTCCATCAGCGGACCGGCCAGGTTGAAGCCGACGCGCTTGGTATCGCCCTCGTCACGGTCCTCCGGCTGCTCCGTGTAGAGGGTGACGGAGCCGCTGAGCTTGTCGGTCGGGGCCTTGGTGATGATGTTCACCACGCCGCCCGCCGCGCCGGAGCCGTAGCGCGCCGCGGCGGGACCGCGGATGACCTCGATCCGCTCGATCGCCTCGGCCGGCACCCAGTTCGAATCGCCGCGCGTGTTGCGCTCGCCGCTGCGGCCCATGCGCGTCGAGTTGCGGCTGCGGACCGGCTTGCCGTCGATCAGGATCAGCGTGTTCTCCGGCCCCATGCCGCGCAGGTCGATCTGGCGGTTGTTGCCGTACTGGCCGGAGGAGGAATTCCCGGTGAGGTTCACGCCCGGCATCCTGCGGACGATCTCGGAGATGTCGTTCACCGGCGGGCTGAGGCGGATGTCGCGCTCGGTGATGACCGAGACACCCGGCGCCTGCTTCAGCTCCTGCTCGGCGGTGGCCACGACATTGACCTCCGGCAGGGCCATGGCGCCGCTGTCCTGGGCGCGGGCGGGGCTGATCGCATGGCCCAGGAGCGCGGCACCGGCGAGGAGGGCGAAGGGCGAGGCGGAGCCCGCCAGAGAAGAACGTCTGCGCACGGCTGATCTCATTCAAGATTGATAATCATTCTCACCATTGCAGGAGTTTCATATTCGGGCAAGATGGCTTGGCAAACTATTCGCCACCACAAGCGTTCCGGGCGCAAAAAAAAGCCCCGCCTGAGGCGGGGCCCTGTCCGTCCGGAGAACGAGGCGAGACACTTCAGGCGGCGTAACGCGCCATGGACAGGTCGGCATGCTCGATGTTCGGCCGCTGGCCGCTGACCAGATCCGCCGCCAGCCGGCCGCTGCCGCAGGACATGGTCCAGCCCAGCGTGCCATGGCCGGTGTTGAGGAACAGGCTCGGGAAGCGGGTCGGGCCGATGATCGGCGTGCCGTCCGGCGTCATCGGCCGCAGCCCGCACCAGAAGATGGCGCGTGCCGGGTCGCCGCCCTGGGGATAGAGGTCGGTCACGGAATGCAGCAGGGTCTGCCGCCGCTCCTCGTGCAGGCTGGTGTCGTAGCCGGCGATCTCCGCCGTGCCGCCGACGCGGATGCGGTCGCCGAGCCGGGTGATGGCGATCTTGAAGGTCTCGTCCATCACGGTCGAGACCGGCGCCGCGGCATCGTCCACCACCGGCAGGGTGATGGAATAGCCCTTCACCGGATAGACCGGGATGCGCAGGCCGAGCGGCGCCAGCAGCTTCGGCGAGTAGCTGCCGAGCGCCAGCAGGTAGCGGTCGGCGGTCAACGTGCCGGCGCCGGTGACGACCCCGGTGATGTCACCGCCCTCCGTCACCAGGCGCTCGATCGGCGTGCCATAGCGGAAGACAACCCCCTGTCCCTCGCAGATCGCCGCCAGGCGCTGGGTGAAGAGATGCGCGTCGCCGGTCTCGTCCTGCGGCAGCCGCAGCCCGCCCACGAACTTCTCCCGCACCCGCCCGAGCGCCGGCTCGGCGCCGACGCAGCCGGCGGCGTCCAGCACCTCATAGGGCACGCCGTACTGCTCCAGCACGCGCAGGTCGCCGCCGATATGGTCGAGCTGAGATTGCGTCCGGAAGAGCTGCAGCGTGCCCCGCTCCCGCCCGTCATAGGCGATGCCGGTCTCGGCGCGGAGGTCGGCCAGGACATCGCGGCTGTAGTCGGCGACGCGCACCATGCGGGACTTGTTGGTGCGGTAGGCCGCCTCCGTGCAGTTGCGCAGCATCTGCCACATCCAGGACCACTGCGCCGGGTCGAGGCGCGGCCGGACCACCAGCGGGCTGTGCTTCATGGTCATCCACTTCAGCGCCTTGAGCGGGATGCCGGGCCCGGCCCAGGGCGAGGAATAACCGAAGGAGACCTGGCCGGCATTGGCGAAGCTGGTCTCCAGCCCGGCCCCCGGCTGGCGGTCCACCACCGTCACCTCATGCCCTGCCCTGGCCAGGTAATAGGCCGAGGTCACGCCGACCACGCCGGCACCGAGAACGAGGACCTTCATCGCGACCATGCTCCGCCGCGCCACCGCCGCAGGCGCGATGACGACCATGCGCGATGCTAGGGCCGGAAGCCGGGGCAGGTGCTTGCTAAGGTTGCGTGAAGATGCGAAGGCAGCGGGTCCCCCTCGAATTTTCTGCGAATCTTTCGAAGATCATGCCGAATTCCGCCCTCGACGCCCTGGACCGGAAGCTGCTGCGCCTGCTGCGCGCCGACGGCCGGATGAGCAACGCCGCCCTGGCCGCCGCCATCGGCCTTTCGCCCTCGGCCTGCCTGCGGCGGTTGCGGATGCTGGAGGCCTCGGGCGTCATCCGCGGCTATACCGCCATCATCGAGGAGCCCGCGCCGCAGGCACGCAGCGTCGTCATCGTGCAGATCACCCTGGAGAAGCAGACCGAGGAGGCCTTCAACCGCTTCGAGGCGGCGGTGCGGCGCTGCCCGGAGGTCTGCGAGTGCTACCTGATGACCGGCGCCGCCGACTATCAGCTCCGTGTCGAGGCGCGCGACGCCGCGGATTACGAGCGCATCCACAAGGAGCAGCTCTCCCGCATGCCGGGCGTCGCGCGTATCCAGTCGGCCTTCGCCATCCGCACCGTGGTGCATGGCGCCGCCCCGGCCTGGGTGGAAGGCTGAGGACCAGCGCTGGCACGGCCGTTGCTTAAGCTCCGTTGCATCCAAGGCAGGGGATTCAAGCTCCGTGATGAAGCATCGCCTCGCGGCCGTCATCCTGGCGGCATCGGTTGTGACCGGAACCGGCGGCGCCCTGGCGCAGGCACCCCAGAAGGTGCTGCGCATCGCCATGACCGCCTCCGACGTACCGACCACCACCGGCATGCCGAACAACGGCTTCGAGGGGCTGCGCTTCCTCGGCTACCCGATCTTCGAGGCGCTGGTGCTGTGGGATCTCGCCAGCGCCGACCGGCCGGCCACGCTGCGCCCGGGCCTGGCCGAGAGCTGGCGGCAGGACCCGGCGGATGGCCGCAAATGGCGCTTCACCCTGCGCCAGGGTGTCCGCTTCCATGACGGCACGCCCTTCGATGCCGATGCCGTCATCTGGAACATGGACCGCTTCTTCCGGGACGGCGCGCCGCAGATGGAGGCGGCCGGCGCCGCCATCGTGCGCGGGCGCGTCTCCGGCATGGCGGGCTACCGCAAGATCGACGACCGCACCGTGGAGTTCGAGACGGTCCGCCCCCTCTCCTATTTTCCCTATCTCTCCACGCTCTTCCTCTTCGCCTCGCCGAAGTCCTGGGAGGATGCCGGGCGCGACTGGGCGAAGGTGGCGCAGAGCGGCGCCGCCGGTACCGGCCCCTTCCGCATCGCCCGCTTCACGCCGCGCCAGAGCGTCGAGCTGGAGCGCAACCCGGACTACTGGGACAAGGCGAACGCGCCGAAGCTCGACCGCATCCTGCTGTTGCCCATTCCGGAGGCGAACACCCGCCTCGCCGCCCTGCGCAGCGGGCAGGTGGACTGGATCGAGGTGCCGCCCTCGGATGGCATCCCCTCGCTGAAGCAGGCCGGCTTCAAGGTCGTCACCAACTCCTATCCGCATGTCTGGCCCTGGGTCTTCGCCGCCGGCAAGCAGGGCACGCCGGTCGCCGATGTCCGCGTGCGGCAGGCGCTGAACTACTGCGTGGACCGCGAGGCGCTGGTGGCCCTGCTGAACGGCACGGCGGAGCCGGCGGTGGGCTTCTACAACGCCTCCAACCCGCTCTTCGGCAAGCCGGGCAACGCCTATCGCCTGGACCCGGAGCGCGGCAGGGCGTTGCTGGCCGATGCCGGATACACGGCGCAGAAGCCGCTGAAGCTCACCGTCGGCATCTCCACCTCCGGCTCGGGCCAGATGCTGCCCCTGCCGATGAACGAGCTGGTGCAGGAGTCGCTCCGCGAGCATTGCGGCGTGCAGGTCGAGTTCCGCACCGTCGAGTGGAACACGCTCCTGGCCGGATTGCGCAACCCGCCGGAGAGCCCCGCCTGGCTCGGGGCCGACGCCCTGAACATCTCGCTCGTCTCCTCCGATCCCTCGGCCATGGCGCGCTGGTTCCTGGCCGCCAATGCCGCGCCGAACGGCTCCAATGCCGGGCGCTGGAACGATCCGGGCTTCGAGAAGGCCTTCGCCGAGGTCGAGACCGCCACCGATCCGGCGCGGGCCGCGGCGGCGCTGACACAGGCGCATGAGCGCATCGTCGACGACGCGCCCTGGCTCTTCATCGTGCACGACCTCAACCCCCGCGCCATGTCGGGCAAGGTGACCGGCTTCGTCTCCGCGCAATCCTGGTTCCAGGACCTGGCCCGGGTCGACGTGAAGTGACCGCGCTGCATTTCGAGACCCTGGCCGGGCTGTCGGGGCTGATCGAGGCCGGGCGGCTCTCACCGGTCGAGCTGGCCCGGCACTGCATCGCCCGCGTCAGGGCGCTGGACGGGCAGCTCAACAGCACCCTCCTGCTGCTGGAGGAGCAGGCGCTGGCCGAGGCCCGCGCCGCCGAGGCGGAGATCGCCGCCGGCCGCCGGCGCGGGGCGCTGCACGGCATCCCGATCGGGCTGAAGGATCTCTACGAGACCGCCGGCATACCCACCACCGGCCATTCCGCGCTGTTCCGCGAGCACGTGCCGGCGCGGGACGCGACCGCGGTGGCCAGGCTGCGCGCGGCCGGCGCCACCATCCTGGCCAAGCTGGCCACCTGGGAGTTCGCCATCGGCGGCTCCTCCTTCGACCTCCCCTGGCCGCCGGCGCGCAATCCCTGGGACCCTTCGCGCGACCCCACCGGCTCCTCCACCGGCTCGGCCGTCGCCGTCGCCGCCGGGCTGATGCCGGGCACGATGGGCACCGACACCGGCGGCTCGATCCGCATGCCGGCCGCCTGGTGCGGCATCGCCGGGCACAAGCCGACCTACGGGCTGGTCAGCCGCGCCGGGGTGCTGCCGCTCGCCGTCTCCCTCGACCATGCCGGGCCGATGGCCTGGACCGCCGAGGACTGCGCGCTGATGATGGAGGCGCTCTGCGGCCACGACCCGCGCGACCCGGCCAGCGCCGCGGTGCCGGCGCCGGATTTCCGCGGCGCCATCGCCGAGGGGCGGGACCGGGGCCTGGCCGGGCTGCGCGTCGGCGTGGTGCGGCACTTCTACGAGACCGACCTGCCCTGCGAGCCGGAGGTCCACGCGGCGACGGAAGCCTCGCTCGCCGCCCTGCGGGCGCTGGGCGCCTCGGTGCGCGACGTCACCCTCTCGCCGTTCGGCGACTATGCCGTGGCGGGGATGGTGATCTCGCGCGCCGAATCCTTCGCCCTGCATGCCGAATGGCTGCGCGCCACGCCGGAGCTCTACGGCGAGTACGGCCGCCGGCGGCTGATGGCCGGCGCCTTCCTCTCGGCGGCGGACTACATCAACGCCCAGCGCCAGCGCGGCCGGCTGCTGGCCGAGATGACGGCGGCGATGCGGGATGTGGACGTTCTGGTCATGCCCTCCTCCCGCCAGACCGCCGGCCCGCTCGGCGAGGAGAGCATGCTGCACGGCACCGCGCCGTTCTATGCGCGGCCCTTCAATCTCACCGGCTTCCCCGCCGTCTCCGTCTGCAACGGCTTCTCGGCGGAAGGCCTGCCGATCGGCTTCCAGATCGGCGGCCGGCCCTTCGAGGATCACCTCGTGCTGAAGGTGGGCGACGCGCTGGAGCGCGCCCTGGGCACGCGAGGCCGGCGCCCGGCCCTGGCCATGGGCGGCATGGAGGTCGTGGCATGACACGGGACATCGAGGCTTTCCGTCAGCGCCTCGCGGCGCTCGGCCTGCGGCTGCCGGAGGCGGAGCTGCCGGCGATGATGCAGACCATCGTCGAGCTCGAGGCCGCCGCCCGCACCCTCCGCGTCGCGCGCGACCATGCCGAGGAGCCGGCCTGCTGCTTCCGCCTGCCGCCCCACGGCTGAAAGGGCGGGCGGAGGGGGCCTCGCCCTAGCCCCGCCGCAGGCCGCCCCAGATCACCGCCAGGCGGTCGCCCAGCCCGCGCGGCGGCGGCGGTTGCGCCGGGTCCCAGCCCGGCGCCAGCATCCGCCGCAGGTCGCGTGCCGCGAGCCGCCCCGGCAGGGCGGCCGCCACCGCCGCACGCGGCAGGGCAGAGAGGCGGGACCGCCCTTCCCGCAGCAGGCCGAGGCCCTCCCCGGCCAGCACCCGCCCCGCCGCGGCGACGCCCGCTTGGCGCGGATCGCGCGCCACGTCGGCGGGGGTCAGGCCATGCTCGGCCAGGAGATCGGCGGGCAGCAGGCTGCGGCCGTGCCGGGCCTGCGCCGGGATGCCGCGCAGCACCCCCGCCAGGCCATAGGCGGCGCCGACCGCCTGCAGGCCGGGCAGGCTTTCGGCCGGGGCGCCGAGCGCCCGCCCGGCCGCCACCGCGAAGCCGCCGGCGGTGCCGCGCAGATAGGCGAACAGCGCGCCCCGGCTCGGCATCTCCTCCTCCGTCTCCGCCTCCCGCGCATCGATCATGCCGTTGAGATCGGCGGCGTCGAGCCGGCCGGCGCGGATCGCCCCGGCCAGCGGCGCGGCCACCTCGTGGCGGCGCGCGGGCCGCCCCTCGACCGCCTCGGCCACCGCGTCGCGCCACCACTGCAGGCGGATCAGCGCCGTCATGGGGTTGCTGGTCGCGAGCCGGGCGCGGGCCAGCTCATGGTTGAAGGCGGTCAGCAGGAACAGCTCCTCCCGCCGCGCGGCGGGCGCGAAGAGCGCGCAGAGAAACCGGTCCGGATCGTGCTGGCGGGCCAGTGCCGCCAGCGGGGAGAGGCCGTCCGGAGAGGCGGCGGCAGGGATGGGGGGCGGGGCAGGTTCGGCCATGCGGGGGTTATGGACACGGAAGCGGGCCGCACAAGGGCGATGGCGGCCGGCGTGCGGTGTTCATGGAACCGGCATTGTAACGGCGGCCCGGTTGACGCACAGGGGGGGCACGCCTAGCTCTGACGGGCCGCGGCGCCGGAACCCCGGCGCCCCGGGAATCGTCCACTCGGTTCCTGTCATTCATCGGGAGTTCAGCCACCATGGCCTTCAGCCTTCCGCCGCTTCCCTACGACGCCTCCGCCCTCGCCGGCTCCGGCATGTGCCAGGAGACACTGGAGCTGCACCACGGCAAGCACCACCAGGCCTATGTCACCGCGCTGAACGGCCTGGTGGAGAGCAAGGGCCTGGCCGGCAAGTCGCTGGAGCAGATCGTCGCCGAGGCCGGCAAGGCCGGCGCCGAGGGCCTGCCGGTGCTGAACCAGGCCGGCCAGCACTGGAACCACATCCTGTTCTGGCAGGTGATGAAGCCGAATGGCGGCGGGGACAGCCTGCCGGGCAAGATCGGCGCCAAGATCGACGAGGATTTCGGTGGCCTCGCCCAGTTCAAGGAGGCCTTCAAGCAGGCCGGCGTGACGCAGTTCGGCTCCGGCTGGGCCTGGCTGATCGTCGATGGCTCGGGCAAGCTCAAGGTCACCAAGACGCCGAACGGCGCCAACCCGCTCTCCACCGGCGAGGGCACGCCGATCCTCGGCGCCGATGTGTGGGAGCACGCCTACTACCTGGACTTCCGCAACGTCCGCCCCGGCTACCTGGACAACTTCCTGAACAAGCTGGTGAACTGGGAGAAGGTCGAGGAGCTGCTGCTGAATGGCGGCCTGAAGTCCGGCCAGAGCGCCTGAACCGGGCGCATCCGGTACACTGACTGCGAAAGGGCGCCGGGGTATCCCCCCGGCGCCCTTCTCGCTTTCCGTCCGATGGCGCGGTTCTACTTGCTGTCGTTCGCCGCCGCCGGGGCGCGCACCAGGCTGGCGATGGTGCTGCGCACCACGGTCACCCGCACATTCGGCGCCAGCTCGACCTCGACCTCGTCCGAACCGTCCTTCACCCGGGTCACGCTGCCGATCAGGCCGCCCCCGGTGATGATGCGATCGCCACGCTTGAGCGCCGTCAGCATGGTGCGGTGCTCCTTGGCCCGCTTCTGCTGGGGGCGGATCAGCAGGAAGTAGAAGACGACGAAGATCAGGATCAGCGGCGCGAGCTGCATGACGATGCCGGCGGCGCCGGCGGCCGCGGCATCCTGGGCATAGGCGGGGGAGATGAGCATCGAAGGGGCTTCCGTCTTGCCGTGTGTGGCGCGCGAAACTAGCCTCGCTGGGCCGCCCGTCAACCTGTCCGTCCTGTAACGCGGCCCGCCGCCCGGAGCCTTCGCTTGTCCAGCCTCGACGACACCGCCCTGCTGCCCGCCCTGACCCGCATCGCCGAGGCGCTGGAGCGCCTGGCCCCGCCGCCCGCCGCCGCGCCGGACCTCTCCGCCGCCGATGCCTTCGTCTGGCACCCGGCGCAGGAGGGCCGCCCGGCCCGGCTGGCGCCCGTCCCGCGCGTCGCGGCGGTGGAGATCGGGCTGCTGCAGGGGGTGGAGCGGCAGAAATCCCTGCTGCTGGAGAACACCCGGCGCTTCGCGCGCGGCCTGCCGGCCAACAATGCCATGCTCTGGGGCGCGCGCGGCATGGGCAAGTCCTCCCTGGTCAAGGCCGCGCATGCCGCCGCCAACGCGGAGGGCGGCGGGGGCCGGTCCGGGGCGCTGGCGCTGATCGAGATCCAGCGCGAGGACATCCGCACCCTGCCCGAATTGCTGAACCTGCTGCGCCAGAGCCCCCGCCGCTGCCTGGTCTTCTGCGACGACCTCTCCTTCGAGCGCGAGGACCAGGACTACAAGGCGCTGAAGTCGGTGCTGGATGGCGGCATCGAGGGCCGGCCGGCGAATGTGCTGTTCTATGCCACCAGCAACCGCCGCCACCTGATGCCGCGCGACATGATCGAGAACGAGCGCAGCACCGCCATCAATCCCGGCGAGGCGGTGGAGGAGAAGGTCTCGCTCTCCGACCGCTTCGGCCTCTGGATCGGCTTCCACAACGCCGACCAGCAGACCTTCTTCGCCATGGTGGAGGGCTATGCCGCCGCGCTCGGCCTGGAGATCGCGCCGGAGGATCTGCGCCGCGCGGCGGTCGAATGGTCGGTGACGCGCGGCGGCCGCTCGGGCCGCGTCGCCTGGCAGTTCATCCTGGACCTGGCCGGCCGGCTCGGCGTCGCCATCCCGGCGTGACGGCACCGGACCTCGAAGGCGCCCGGGGCGCGTCGCGGAAGGGGCGGGCCTTCCTCAACCCCGACGGCTCCGTGGCCGGGCAGAGCTTCCGCGCCCTCTGGCGGCTGATGCGCGAGGCCCGCGCGCCGCGCTGGGCACGCCCCGCGCCCGGCTCGGCCTTCGCGCCGCCGGAGCCGCCGCCGCCCGGTCATGCGGCGGTGACCTTCCTCGGCCATGCCAGCTTCCTGATCCGCCTGCATGGCGGACCGACGCTGATCACCGACCCGATCTGGAGCGAGCGTTGCAGCCCGCTGCCCTTCCTCGGGCCGAAGCGGGTGCGGCCGCCCGGCCTCGCCTTCGAGGCACTCCCGCGCATCGACGCCGTCCTGCTCAGCCACAACCACTACGACCATTGCGACATCCCGACGCTGAAGCGCCTGCAGCGCCGCGACACGCCGCGCATCCTGACCGGGCTCAGCAATGCCGGGCTCCTGCGCCGGCACGGCCTGCGCGACGTGGTGGAGCTGGACTGGTGGCAGGCGGCGCCCCTGCCCGGCGGCGTCGGCGCGCGCTTCACCCCGGCCCGGCACTTCGCCGCGCGCGGGCTGCACGACCGGGCCCGGACGCTCTGGGGCGGCTTCGCCCTGGAGACGGCAGCCGGCGGCCGGCTCTACTTCATGGGCGATTCCGGCTGGGGCGCGCATTTCGCCGAGATCGGCCGCCGCCTCGGCCCCTTCGACCTCGCCCTGATCCCGATCGGCGCCTACGAGCCGCGCTGGTTCATGGACGTCGTGCATATCGACCCGGAGGAGGCGGTGCGGGCCTTCCGCGACCTCCGCGCCCGGCGGGCGCTGGCGATGCATTTCGGCACCTTCCAGCTGACGCGGGAGCCGATCGACGAACCCGAGCGGCGGCTGGCCGCGGCGCGCGCCGCGATGGGAATCCCCGAGAGCGCCTTCCGCGCGCCCGGCTGCGGCGAGACGGTGCTGGTGCCGCTCGCGCTGGCCTGAGGCGGGGCGGCTCAGCGCGGGCAGAAGGCCGGCCGCGGCGTGGGCAGGAAGCCGCAGCCGCGCGCGATCTCATCCTCGATCATGGCGCAGGGATTGGAGTCGTGGCAGGGCGGGCGCGTGGCGGGCGAGACCTGGATGCAGCGCCGCACCAGCTCCCGGGCGGCGGCGGCCCCGCGCTCGGCGCGGCAGGCTCCCACCGGCGGCGCCGGCGCGGCCTCGAGCGCGGCGATGCGGTCGCGATAGGCCCGCCGCAGGCAGGCGGCGTCGCCGCAGCGGTCGCGGGCGGTGAGCCAGGCCCGCTGCTCCTGGCGCAGCGCGGCGCCGGATGCCGGTCCGCCGGCGGCGCGGAAGGCGGCGGCCATGCGCTCGTCCAGGCCGGAGAGTTCGTCGTCGGCGCAGATCATCCGCTCCACCGCGCCGCGCGCCTTGCCGCAGTCGAAGCTGGCGCCGGCGGCGACGCCCGGCGGCATCGCCACGAGCGACAGGGCGAGGATGGCGAGCGGCGCCCTCCGGCGCGGTCCGGTGCCGCCGGCCTCAGCCGGCATTGCCGAAGATCCGCTGCAGCACCCGGTCCCCGGGGCGCAGGTTCAGCCGCTCCGCCGTGCCGGCGGCCAGTTCCAGCACCGCCCGCACCGCGCCCCGGCTCTCGATGGTGGCCAGGCTGCGCGGCACGGTGCGCTCGGCGATACGGTGGATGCGGCCGTCGGCGGCGATGAACAGCATGTCGAGCGAGGCGATGGTGTTGCGCATCCACATGGCGCTCTCGCGCGGCTGGCCCCAGTCGAAGAGCATGCCCTCGTCCGGCCTCACCTCGGGCCGGAACATCAGCCCCACCGTCTGCTGCTCCGGCGTCAGCGCCATCTCGACGTTGAAGGCATGACGCTGGCCGTCGCGCGTGACGATGACGAGCGGCTCGGTGGGCAGGCGCGGCTGCGGCCCCTCGGGGGAGGAGCCCTGGGCCGGGGCGGAGCGGTTGGCGAGTGCGGCCAGCCCGGCGAGGGCCAGCAGGGAGCGGCGATGCATGACGCCCTTATGCCACGCCGCGCAGGGGGTCCGGCAGCCCCTCCAGCGTGGCGGCGGCCAGATGCCGGATCTCGCCCCGCACCGGTCCCGGCCGTGGCGGATCGCGCAGGGTGGTGAACCAGTGCTCCGGCGGGTTGCGGCCGGCGGCGCGATGGAAGCTCAGCGCCCGCAGCACCGCCTCCGCCTCGGGCGGCAGGCGCTCCGGCGGCTCGCGCCCATCCAGCACGCCCCAGATCCCGGCCCAGCAGCGCGCCACCGACCAGGGATTGTAGCCCCCGCCCCCCAGCACGATCAGCCGCGGCGCCATCCCCCGGATGGCGCGCACCGCCTCCCAGTAGGCGTTGTTCGAGAGCGAGAGCCGCGCGAGCGGGTCCTCCTCCAGCGCATCGGCGCCGCATTGCAGCATGATCGCCTGCGGCCGCAGGTGGCGCGCCACCGGCAGCACCGCCTGGCGCAGCAGGTGGAGGAACTCGTTGTCGTTCAGTCCCGGCGGCACCGGGATGTTGCGGGCATACCCGCCGGCGCGGTCCTCCAGCGCCCCGGTGAAGGGCCAGCGCCCGCCCTCGTGGATCGACAGGGTGAAGACGCGCGGGTCGTCCTGGAAGGCGTCCTGCACACCGTCGCCGTGATGGGCGTCGATGTCGATGTAGAGGATGTTGGTCAGGCCGAGATCGCACCAGCGCAGCAGGCCGAGCACCGCGTCGTTCAGGTAGCAGAAGCCGCTGGCGCGGTCCGGCCGGCCGTGATGCGTGCCGCCGCCGGGGACATGGAGGGTGCCGCCCTCCGCCGCCGTCAGGCTGGCGGCGAGGAGGACGCCGCCGGCGCTGGTCGCGGGGCGGCGGAAGATCTCGGGATAGACCGGGTTGCCCCGCGCGCCGATGTGGAAGCGCTCGCGCACCTCGGCGGGCACCGCCTGCTCCGCCTCGGCCCGCATCAGGGCGGCGATGTAGTCCGGGTGATGGAAGCGCGCGAGCTCGGCCGGCGTGGCGCGCGGGCTGTCGAGGTAGCGATCCCCGGGCAGCCAGCGCAGCGCGCGGATCAGGTCCAGCGCGGTGGAGACGCGCGGGATGGCCAGCGGGTGCTTCGGCCCGTAGGTGGACTTCCGGTAGATCTCGGAACCGATGAGGCGTGGCGAGGGGGCGGGCATCCGGTCACGGCGGAGAGGGAGGCTCCTGGAGATGGGGCCGCGGCGGCGGATGGGAAGCCTCCGGCCGCCCGGGCTTGCGCCCCGCCCGCGCCTGTCGCATAGAGACGTCATCTTCCGGGGGGAGCCCGATCGCGCGGGCTGAGAGGCAGGGATGGGCCCTGCGACCCCTTGAACCTGATCCGGGTCATGCCGGCGAAGGGATCGGTGGTCTGCCATGGCATCCTCGGATGGACTTGCCCTGCATATGTCCCTGCCCGCCATCCGGCTGGGCGGCCGCGCGATCCTGGGCGCGGCGCGGCTCGATGTCGCCGCCGGGCGGCTGACCGCCCTGCTCGGCCCTTCCGGCGTCGGCAAATCCACCCTGCTGCGTCTGCTCGCCGGCCTGCTGCCGTTGCCGCCGGGCGCGCGGGTCACGACCGGGGACGGCAGGCCGCTGCAGGGGCGCGTCGCCTGGATGGGCCAGCAGGATCTGCTGCTGCCCTGGCTCGACCTGATCGGCAATGTCGCGCTCGGCGCGCGGCTGCGCGGCGAGCGCCCCGATCTCGACCGCGCCCGCGCGCTCATCGCCGCCGTCGGGCTGGCCGGGCGGGAGGGCGCCCGGCCGGCCCAGCTGTCCGGCGGCATGCGGCAGCGCGCCGCCCTCGCCCGCACGCTGATGGAGGACCGGCCGATCGTGCTGATGGACGAGCCCTTCAGCGCCGTGGACGCCCCCACCCGGCACCGGCTGCAGGGGTTGGCCGCCGGCCTGCTGCGCGGCCGCACCGTGCTGCTGGTGACGCACGACCCGCTGGAGGCGCTGCGCCTGGCGCACCGCATCCTGGTGCTGCGCCCGGCCCCGGATGGCGCCGTGGCGGAGGAGCAGCCGATGCCCCCCGGCGAACCGCTGCGCCCCGCGCACGAGCCCGCGGTGCTGGCCGCGCAGGCGGCGCTGCTCGAGCGGCTGGCGGAGGCGGCGTGAGGCCGCTGCTCGCGGCCCTCGGGCTGCTGCTGATCTGGGAAGGCTTCGTGCGCTGGAGCGAGGTGCCGCCCTTCCTGCTGCCCTCCCCGCTGCGCGTCGCGGATGTGCTCTGGCGGCGCTGGGAGATCCTCTGGCCGCATGCAGTGACGACCGGCACGGAGATCCTGCTCGGCCTCGCCCTCGGCACGCTGCTCGGCTGCGCGACGGCGCTGCTGCTCGCCGCCTGGCGTGGCGGGCGGCGCTGGCTGCTGCCCCTGCTGGTCGCCAGCCAGGCCATCCCGGTCTTCGCCATCGCGCCGCTGCTGACGCTCTGGCTCGGCTTCGGCCTGGGCAGCAAGATCGCCATGGCGACCATCATCATCTTCTTCCCCGTCGCCACCGCCTTCTATGACGGGCTGCGCCGGACGGAGCCTGGCTGGCTCGACCTTGCCGCCACCATGGGTGCCTCCCGCCGCGCGGCGCTGTGGCGCATCCGCGTGCCCGCCGCCCTGCCCGGCCTGGCCTCCGGCCTGCGCGTCGCCGCCGCCGTGGCGCCGATCGGCGCCGTGGTCGGCGAGTGGGTCGGCGCCTCGGCGGGGCTTGGCTACGTCATGCTGCAGGCCAATGGCCGCAGCCAGACCGACGTGATGTTCGCCGCCCTGACCCTCCTGGCCGGCATGGCCATGGCGCTGTGGTTCGCGACCGACCGGCTGCTGCGGGCCCTGCTGCCCTGGCAGCCGGACCAGCTCTCCGAGGACACCGAGAAAGGAAGACCGTCATGACCGGGACGACCCCTGGGATCACCCGCCGGGCGCTGCCCGGTTTGGCACTGCCCCTGGCCCTGCCGCTCGCCGGCCCCGCCGCGGCCCAGGCGCCGGCCCAGGCGCCGGCTCAGTCCCCGGCACCGACCGCCGCGCCGGCCTCGCTGACCCTGCTGCTCGACTGGTTCGTCAATCCGGACCATGCGCCGATCGTGGTGGCGCAGGAGGCCGGCTTCTTCGGCCGCGCCGGGCTCGCCGTGCGGACCATCGCCCCGGCCGATCCGAACGACCCGCCCCGCATGGTGGCGGCGCGGCAGGCCGACCTTGGCGTCTATTACCAGAAGAACCTGCATCTGGCGGTGGACCAGGGCCTGCCGCTGGTCCGCGTCGGCACGCTGGTGGCGACGCCGCTCTCCACCCTCTCGGTGCTGCGCGACGGCCCCATCCGCTCGCTCGCCGACCTCAGGGGCAAGCGCATCGGCTTCAGCACGGCCGGATTCGAGGAGGTGGCGGTGGGCACCATCCTGGGCACGGTCGGGCTCGGCGTGCGGGACGTGCAGCTGGTCAACGTCAATTTCGGCCTGTCCTCGGCGCTGATGTCCGGGCAGGTGGAGGCCATCCTCGGCGGCTTCCGCAACTTCGAACTGCACCAGCTGGAGATCGAGGGCCGGCCCGGCCGCGCCTTCTATCCCGAGCAGCACGGCATGCCGATCTATGACGAGCTGATCTATGTCGCGCACCGCGACCGGGCGCGGGACCCGGCGCTGCGCCGCTTCATGGACGCGCTGGAGGGCGCCACCACCTTCCTCATCAACAATCCCGACGAGTCCTGGAAGATGTTCATCGCCGGGCCGCGCAAGGAGCTGGACAACGAGCTCAACCGCCGCGCCTTCCGCGACACGCTGAACCGCTTCGCCCTGGCCCCGGCGGCGCTCGACGCGAACCGCTACCAGCGCTTCGCCCGCTTCCTGCACGACAAGGCGATGATCGGCGCGGTGCCGCCGGTGGAGCGGTACGCCGTGGAGCTTCCCGCTGCCTGAGGAGAATTAAATCCTAATTCCCTTGTGCGAGCGTCGCGTTTGATATAGGAATTTCTTCCGAATGCCCGATCGGGCCAGGAAGGAGTTCCCGTATGCTCACGCTGCCGCAACTGCGCGCCCTGTACCCGGAGGCCCCGGCCGCCCATCTCACCGCCTTCGCGGCGGAGGCGGCCCGGCTTCTCCCCGCGCACGGGCTGGCCGCCAACCGGCAGCGCTGCCACTTCTTCCTGGCGCAGCTCGGTCACGAATCGGGCGGGCTGCAGTTGCGGACGGAGAACCTCGCCTATTCCGCCGCCCGGCTGATGCAGGTCTGGCCCTCCCGCTTCCCGACGCCCGAGGCGGCCCGTCGCCTCGCCTTCTCGCCCGAGGCGTTGGCCGAGGCCGTCTATGGCGGGCGCATGGGCAACGACCGGCCGGGCGATGGCTACCGCTACCGCGGGCGCGGCTATATCCAGATCACCGGGCGGGAGACCTACCGCGCCCTCGGCCGGCTCTGCGGCCTGCCGCTGGAGGAGGAGCCGGGCCTCGCCGACGACCCCGCGCATGCCGTGACCATCGCCTGCGCCTACTGGTCCTGGAAGCGGCTCAACCCGCTTTGCGATGCCGGCGACTATGCCGGGCTGACCCGCCGCATCAATGGCGGCCTGACCGGACTGCAGGACCGCTACGGCTGGCTGGAACGGGCGCAGCGCTGCATCCCCTGGCCGGAGGCGGGATCGGAGGCGCTGCCGCTGCCCCGGCTCCGGGCGGTGCAGCGGGCGCTGAAGGCGCGCGGCTTCTATGACGGCTCGATCGACGGCATCATCGGCCGCCGCAGCCTCGCCGCCATCGCCACGCTGCGGGCCGAGCTCGGCCTCCCCGGCGAGGGGTTGGACGCGCCGCTGCTGGCCGCGCTCGCCGCCTGAGGCCTCAGCGCTTGCGCACGAACTCCGTGCGCAGCACCAGGCCCTTGATGCTGTCGTGGCGGCAGTCGATCTCCTCGGGATCGGCGGTCAGGCGGATCGAGCGGATCACCGTCCCCTGCTTCAGGGTCTGGTTCGCGCCCTTGACCTTGAGGTCCTTGATGAGCGTGACGGAATCGCCATCGGCCAGGAGGTTGCCCGCCGCGTCGCGCACCTCCACCCGGGCCGCCGCGGCGGTGGCCGCCGCGACCTCCGAGGCCGGGCGCCACTCGCCGCTGGCCTCGTCATAGACATAGTCCTCATCGCCGGACATCGCCGCCTCCCTGCTGGAACGCGGCGGTTCTCCGCCCGGGCCGGGCTTCGCGCAAGCGCCCTGATGCGCATGGCAAGGGGGCGCATGGCAGGGCGCGCGCGGGCTCCGCTCAGGCGGGGACGGCCGCGGGCTGCGCCAGCAGGTCGGCGTGGTACTTCTCGGCCACGTCGGGGTGCGAGCGCAGCCGGCCCTTCAGGTAGTTCTGGCCGACCGAGCGGAAGAGCGGGTTCTGCGGGTCGCTCGCCGGCCCCTTGGCCTCGGAGGCCAGATGGGGCGGCAGGTCGAGCAGCGGCACCTCGGCATCGAGCCGCGCGCCGAGGAAGAACGCGACCGAGATCCGCTCCGCCCCCGCCTCCGGGCTGACCACACGGTGCAGTGTCGCCTTGAGGTAGCCGTTCGAGGCCAGTTCCAGCAGCTCGCCGATATTCACCACGAAGGTGCCGGGGCGCGGCTCGGCGTCGATCCACGCGCCCGCCTCGTTCTGCACCTGCAGGCCGCGCCGGCTGTCCTGCAGCACGAAGGTCAGCAGACCGCTGTCCTTGTGCGCGCCGACGCCCTGGTCGCCGGCGCCGTCCTGGCCGGGATAGCGGATGATCTTCATCGTCTGGTTCGGCTGGCCGGCATAGATCGCCTCCAGCGCATCCGGCTGGCCGACCAGCGCCTCGGAGAAGGCGCGGAGCAGGCGGATGCCGACCTCGGTGAGCCGCGCCTGCCAGTGCAGCAGGGCGGGCTTCAGCTCCGGCAGCGCCTCCGGCCACTGGTTCGGCCCCTGCAGCCGCTTCCAGCCCGGATCGCCCGGCCGCCAGTCCAGCGCCTCCCGCTCGGCATGCACGTCGAACTGCTCGCGCTGGTCCTGCCGGCCGCGCGTCAGCTCGCGGCCGACGCGGTTGTAGCCGCGGAAATGCGGCGAATGGATCATCTCGACGGCGAGCTTGTCCGGCTCCGGCAGGGCGAAGAAGCGGCGCGAGATGGCCAGCACCGCCTCCATCTCGGCCTGGGTGACGCCATGGCCGCCGAGGTAGAAGAAGCCGACGTCGCGCGCCGTGGCGCGGAGTTCGGCGAGAAAGGCGGCGCGCTCCTCCGGGCCGGCGTCGAGGCGGCTGAGATCGAGCAGCGGGAGTTCGGTGATACCGGCGGCGACAGGGGCGGTCATGCGGGTTTCCTCGTCGTTCAGGCGGCGGCGGCGAGGCGCGCGCCGGCCAGGGCCTGGTCCAGATCGGCCAGGATGTCGTCGATGTGCTCGATGCCGATGGACAGGCGGACATAGCCCGGCGTGACGCCGCTGGCCGCCTGCTCCTCGGGCGAGAGCTGGCTGTGGGTGGTGGTGGCGGGATGGATCGCCAGGCTGCGCGCGTCGCCGATATTGGCCACGTGGTAGAACAGCTTCAGCCGGTCGATGAAGCGCGCGCCCTCGGCCGCGCCGCCGGCCAGCTCGAAGCCGACCAGCCCGCCATAGCCGCCGGAAAGGTAGCGCTCGGCCCGCGCCCGCGCCGCGCCGGATTGCCGCGTCGGGTGGATCACCCGGCTGACGCGCGGGTGCCGGGACAGCCACTCGGCCACGGCGGCGGCATTGGCCGAGTGCCGCTCGATGCGCAGCGCCAGGGTCTCGATGCCCTGCAGGATCTGGAAGGCGTTGAAGGGCGAGATCGGCGCGCCGAGGTCGCGCTGCACCGTGCTGCGCACCAGGGCCACATACGCACCGATGCCGTGCCGCGCCGCCACCTCGGTCCAGACCGCGCCGTGATAGCTCGGATCGGGGGTGTTGAGCGCCGGCTGCCGGGCCGGATGCGCCGTCCAGTCGAAATGCCCGCCATCGACGATGATGCCGCCGATGCTGGTGCCGTGGCCGCCGAGATACTTGGTGGCCGAATAGACCACCACGGCGGCGCCATCCCGGAGCGGCCGGGCCAGCAGCGGCGCGGCGGTGTTGTCCAGGATCAGGGGAATGCCGAGCGGCCGGCCGATCGCCGCGACCTCGGCGATGGGAAAGACGGTCAGCTTCGGATTCGGCAGGGTCTCGCCGTAATAGGCCCGGGTGCGCTCGTCGGTCAGGCGGCGGAAATTCTCCGGATCGGCCGGATCGGCGAAGCGGACCTCGATGCCCTGGCGGCCAAGCGTGTTCGCCAGCAGGTTCCAGGTCCCGCCGTAGAGGTCGGTGCTGGCGACGACATTGTCCCCCGCCCGCGCCAGGGCCAGCAGGGCGAAGGCCAAGGCCGCCTGGCCGGAGGCCAGGGCCAGCGCGCCGACGCCCCCCTCCAGCGCCGCCACACGCTTCTCCAGCACGTCGGTGGTGGGATTTCCCGTCCGGGTGTAGGTAAATCCGAGCTTCTCCAGCGCGAACAGCTGCTGGGCATGCGCCGCATCGGGAAACTGGTAGGAGGTGGTCTGGAAGATCGGCACGGCGACGGCCCCCGTGGCGGGATCGGCCCGCCATCCGGCGTGCAGCGCCAGGGTCTCCGGCTTCTGCGGCCCAATGGCCGCGGCTGCGCCCTGCTGCACTTCGCCATCCCCCGCTGCTTGGCTCATGCCGTCCCCCAAATCACATTCTATCTTTGGTAATTACAGAAACAGCGAAATCATAAAGTCAATAAGAAAGCGGCCGCCCCCTCTGGCCGGCTCGGTGACGGAGGCGGCGGAGCCACCCTTTCCCCCGGCCCCGGCCCGGCCTAGCTTCGCGTATCGGGTTACAGGGAGAGTTGACGATGGAAATGACCGGTGAACGCCGCATCGAGGCGCCGCGCCAGACCGTCTGGGAGGGGCTGAACGACCCGGAGGTGCTGCGCGCCTCGATCCCCGGCTGCGAATCGGTGGAGCGCACCGGCGAGGATTCCTTCCAGGCGCGCGTCTCGATCAAGATCGGCCCGATGGCCGCCAGGTTCACCGGCAAGGTGCAGCTCAGCAACATCAACCCGCCGGAATCCTACACCATCTCGGGCGAGGGCAATGGCGGCGCCATGGGCTTCGCCAAGGGCGGGGCCGATGTCTCGCTGAAGGAGGAGGCGCCGGCCGTCACCCTGCTCAGCTATGCCGTGAAGGCGCAGGTGGGCGGCAAGATGGCGCAGCTCGGCGCGCGGCTGATCGACAGCACCGCCAAGCAGATGGCCGACCAGTTCTTCACCCGCTTCGCCGCCCAGATGAACGCCCCCCAGGGGGCGGAGGCCAGGGCGGAGGCAGGGGCATCGGCGGAGGCGCCGGCGCCGCGCCCCTCCGCCGAGGCCGCCCTGCCCCCCGGCACCGTCCCGACCCCCGCGCCGGGCACGCCGGTCGGCGACGCCTCGCCGGTGGAGCGGCTCGGTGCCGCGACCGGCATCGGCGCCGGGCTGACCGAGCATGCCGGCGGCACCCCGCCCGGCGGCCAGGCGCATGCCGGGCAGCCCGGCGCCGCCGCGACGCCGCCGGCGACGCGGCCCGCGCCACCCCCCGCGCCCGCCGGGATCTCCATCTTCTCCCTGTTGCCGGACGAGATCTTCGGCCTGCCGCTGCTGTTCTGGGGCGGTTCGGCGATCTTCGTGGTGATCCTCTTCCTGCTCTTCGTGCTGGGCTGAGGCATGAGCGCCAGCGCCACGCCGGCGGCGGCCCTTCCCGCCTCGGTCGCCGAGACCGAGCGCCTGCTGGCGGCCGGCGGCTATGTCGCCGACCGGGCGCTGGCCACCACCGTGCATCTGGCGCTGGCCATGGGCCGGCCGCTGTTCCTGGAGGGCGAGCCCGGCACCGGCAAGACCGAGATCGCCAAGGTGCTGGCCTCCGGCCTCGGCCGGCGGCTGGTGCGGCTGCAATGCTATGACGGGCTCGACCTCCAGGCCGCCGCCTATGAGTGGAACCACGCGCGGCAGCTGATGGCGATCCGCCTCGCGGAGGCCTCCGGCGCGGCGCACAGCACGGAGGGCCGCGCGGCGCTGGAGGCCGGCATCTACGACCGGCGCTTCCTGCAGGAACGCCCGCTGCTCTCGGCCCTCTCGGGCAGCCCGGCGGTGCTGCTGATCGACGAGCTGGACCGCGCCGACGAGCCCTTCGAGGCCTTCCTGCTGGAGATCCTGGCCGATTTCCAGCTGAGCATCCCCGAACTCGGCACCATCCGCGCCGAGACGCCGCCCATCGTGGTGCTGACCAGCAACCGCACGCGGGAGGTGCACGACGCCATCCGCCGCCGCTGCCTCTACCAGTGGGTGGACTACCCGGACGCGGCACGGGAGCGCGCCATCCTGGCCAGCCGCCAGCCGGACCTCCCGGTGGCCCTCTCGGCGCAGATCGTCGCCTTCGTGCAGGCGCTGCGCTCGGGCGACTTCTTCAAGTATCCCGGCGTCGCCGAGACCATCGACTGGGCCGCCGCGCTGCGCGCCCTGGACGCGCGGGAGCTGGAGCCGGTGCTGGTCGAGGAGACGGTCGGCGCCCTGCTCAAGTACCAGGACGACATCGCCAAGCTGCGCGGCGCCGAGGCGGCCAGGCTGGTCGAGGCGGCGAAGGAGGCCAGCCGGCCCAAGCCCGTCATCCCCTTCTGAGGCGGGACGGTGTCGCTCGCCGCCAACCTGCTCGGCTTCGGCCGCCTGCTGCGCCGCGCCGGCCTGCCGATCGGGCCGGGCGAGATGCTGGCCGGGGCGGAGGCGCTGCGGCGCGTCGAGATCGGCGACCGGTACCAGGTGCAGGCGGCGCTGCAGGCGACCCTCGTGCACCGGCACGAGCATGCCGAGATCTTCGACCACGCCTTCCGACTCTGGTGGCGCGACCCTGAGGCGGGGCGGCACGCCGCCGCCATGGAGGCGCTGCAGCAGGGCCGGGAACCGCCGAAGCCGCCGCCGGGCGGCCGCCGCCTGGCCGAGGCGCTGGGCAGCGCCGCGCCCCCGGCGCAGCCGCCCCCGCCGGCGGAGCGGCGGATCGACGCCAGCCTGACGGTCAGCGCCAGCGAGGCCTTGCAGACCATGGATTTCGAGGCGATGGGCGCGGCCGAGATCGCCGCCGCCCGGCAGGAGATCCGCCGCCTCACCCTGCCGCTCGACGCCCGCCCGACGCGCCGCTTCCGCCCCGACCCCGCCGGGCGCCGGGCCGATCTGCGCGCCACCATCCGCGCCAGCCTGCGCCAGGGGGGCGAGATCCTGGAGCTGCGCCGCATCCGCCGGGTGGTGCGGCCGCCGCCCCTCGTCGTCATCTGCGACATTTCCGGCAGCATGGCGCGCTACGCCCAGGTGCTGATGCATTTCCAGCACGCCGTCACCTCGGACCGCGACCGGGTGGCGAGCTTCCTCTTCGGCACCCGGCTGACCAACATCACCCGCGCGCTGCGCCACCGGGACCCCGAGGCCGCCTTCCAGATGGTCAGCCACATGGTGCCGGACTGGTCCGGCGGCACCCGCATCGGCGAGGCGCTGGAGCTGTTCAACCGCCAGTGGTCGCGCCGCGTGCTGGGCCAGGGCGCGGTGGTGCTGCTGATCACCGACGGGCTGGAGCGCGGCGGCGAGGCGGATCTGGCGAAGCTCGCCGCCGCCACCGAGCGGCTGCGCAACTCCTGCCGGCGGCTGATCTGGCTGAACCCGCTGCTGCGCTTCTCGGGCTTCCAGCCACGCTCCCAGGGCATCCGCACCATGCTGCCCCTGGTGCATGAGCACCGTCCTGTCCACAATCTGGAGAGCCTGCGCGCGCTGGTGCGGACCCTCTCCGCCCCGGCGCCGCGGCGCTAGAGCGTTTTCCGTTCGCATTGGCTCACGGCAAACGCTCCAGCCACTTGTCTTGCGAGCATCTTCACCCGATCCGGTGATTCCGCCGGATCGGGATCTGCCCGAGTCGAATCCAGGGCCTGCCGCCCCGCCCCTCCCCACGCCGGACAGCCGGCGGGCCGGGCGCCAGGCCTTCCGAGATCGAGACTCTCCAGGGACGGAGGACCGGCATGAGCGACCAGGAAGACATTCTCTCGACCGCCGCGGACTGGCTGGCGGCCGGGGAGACGGTGGCGCTGGCCACCGTGGTGGAGACCTGGGGGAGTTCCCCCCGCCCCGCGGGCTCGCAACTCGCCGTGACCGCCTCGGGCCGGCTGGCGGGCAGCGTCTCCGGCGGCTGCATCGAGGGCGCGGTGGCCGAGGCGGCGCGGCGCAGCATGGCCGACGGCCAGCCGCAGCTGCTCGACTTCGGCATCAGCGACGAGCGCGCCTGGGAGGTCGGGCTGGCCTGCGGCGGCAAGCTCAAGGTCTTCGTCGAGAAGCTGGACGCCGCGGCATGAAGGCCGGCTTCCTGGCGCGCCTGCGGGCGGCGCGGACGGCGGGCCGCCCGGTCGCCGTGCTGACCCGGCTGAGCGATGGCGCCCAGCACCTCCACCCCGAGGACGAGCTGCCCGCTGCCCTGGCCGAGGCAGCGCGCGAGGCCCTGGCCAATGACGCCGCGCGCAGCCTGACCGAGGAGGGCGTCTCCTGGTTCGTCCAGCCCTACAATCCGCCGCTTCGGCTCATCGTGGTCGGCGCGGTGCACATCGCCCAGGCGCTGGTGCCGATGGCGGCCGGGCTCGGCTATGCCGTGACGGTGGTCGACCCCCGCCGCGCCTTCGCCACCGAGGAGCGCTTCGGCGCCGCCGTGACGCTGGTCGGCGACTGGCCGGACGAGGCCATGCAGGGCCTGGCGCCCGACAGCCGCACCGCCGTCGTCACCCTGACCCATGACCCCAAGCTGGACGACCCGGCGCTGGAGGTGGCGCTGCGCTCCCCCGCCTTCTATGTCGGCGCGCTGGGCAGCCGCCGCACCCATGCGAAGCGCCTGGCGCGGCTGGCCGAGGCGGGGCTGAGCGAGGCGGAGACGGCGCGCATCGCCGCCCCCGTGGGACTGGCCATCGGCGCGGTGACGGCGCCGGAGATCGCGCTGTCCATCATGGCCGAGATCGTGGCCCGCCGCCGTGGAGCGGAGATCGGGAAGCCACGCGAAGCGGCGCCGGCGCCATGATCTTCGGCCCCACCCGCCTCGACCAGGCGCTCGGCGCGGTGCTGGCGCATACCCGGCGCCTGCCGGGCCGCGTGCTGAAGAAGGGGACCGTGCTGGACGCCACCGCCATCGCGGCGCTCTGCGAGGCCGGCGAGGAGGCGGTGATCGCCGCCCGACTGGAGGAGGGCGACGTGGCCGAGGACGCGGCGGCGCACCGCCTCGGCGAGGCCCTGCTCGGGCCGCACCTCACCCGCACGCGCGCCGCTACCGGCCGGGTCAACCTGCTGGCCGGGGCGGCCGGGCTGCTGGTGGTGGACCGCGCGCGGGTGGACCGGCTGAACGCCCTGGACGAGGGGCTGACGCTCGCCACCCTGCCGGGCCATGTGCCGGTCTCGCCGCGGGAGATGCTGGCGACCGCCAAGATCATTCCCTTCGCCGTGCCGGGCGCGGTGCTGGAGGCGGCGGAGGCGCTGGCGCGCGAGGCGCCGCTGCTGGCGCTGCATCCGTTCCGGCCGCTCACGGTCGGGCTGGTGCTCACGGAGCTGCCGGGGCTCAAGGAGAGCGTCATGGAGGGCGCGGTGGAGGCCACGGCGGAGCGCGTCGCCGGCCTGAGCGGCAGGCTGCTGCCGCCCGAGCGCTGCGCGCATGAGGCGGGCGCGATCGCCGCGGCGCTGCGGCGCCTGGGCGAGCGGGGGGCGGAGATGCTGCTGGTGGCCGGCGCCTCGGCGGTGGTGGACCGGCGCGATGTGGGGCCGGCGGGCATCGTCCTGGCCGGGGGCGAGATCCTGCATTTCGGCATGCCGGTCGATCCGGGCAACCTGCTCTGCCTCGGCCGGATCGGCGAGGTTCCCGCCATGGTCCTGCCCGGCTGCGCCCGCAGCCCGAAGCTGAACGGCTTCGACTGGGTGCTGCAGCGGCTGTTCGCCGGCCTGCCGGTGGGCCGCGCAGAGATCGCCGGCATGGGGGTGGGCGGCCTGCTGAAGGAGATCGAGCTGCGTCCGCTGCCGCGCGAGGCCGCCTCGCGCGGCGGCGCGCCCGCAAACGGCGCCGCTCCGGGCCCCGCTCCGGCGGCGGCGCGGCGGGCGCGGCCGGTGGCGGGGCTGGTGCTGGCGGCCGGCCTCTCCCGCCGCATGGCGCCGCGCAACAAGCTGCTGGTGCCGGACCGTCAGGGGCAGCCGATGCTGCGGCGGGTGGTCGAGGCCCTGCTGGCCAGCCGGGCCGGGCCGGTGATCGTCGTCACCGGCCATGAGCGGGAGCGGGTGGAAGCGGCGCTGGCGGGCTGCGCGGTGCGCCTGGTGGCGGCGCCGGACTATGCCGCGGGACTTTCCGCCTCGCTCAGGGCCGGACTCGCCGCCGTGCCGGAGGCGGCGGAGGGCGTGCTGGTCTGCCTGGGCGACATGCCGCTGGTCACCACCGCCATGCTCGACCGGCTGATCGAGGCCTTCGATCCCGAGGAGGGCCGCGCCATCGTGCTGCCGACCCATGCCGGGCAGCAGGGCAACCCGGTGCTCTGGGCCCGCCGCTTCCTGCCCGAGATGCAGCGCCTGACCGGCGACGCGGGCGCCCGCCGCCTGCTGATCGCGCATGCCGAGCAGGTCGCCGAGGTGGAGCTGGAGGACGCCGTGCTGCGCGACTTCGACACGCCGGAGGCGCTGCGCGCCGCGCCCGACTTCGCGCCCGCCGACCCCGCCGGACAGGTCCCATGATCCTGATCGCGCTCGGCGCCAACCTGCCCGGCCCGGACGGCGCGGCGCCGCTCGCCACCTGCCGCGCCGCCGCCGCGGCGCTGGACGGGCTGGCGGGCCTCCGCCTCGTCGCCCTCTCCGGCTGGTGGGAGACCGCGCCGGAGCCGCCGCTGCCGGGCGCGCCGTGGTACGTGAACGGCGTCGCCCGCTGCGAGGGGGCGCCGGAGCCGGACGCCCTGCTGCGCGCGCTGCAGGGGCTGGAGCGGGAAGCGGGGCGGGAGCGGCCCTATCCCAACGCGCCCCGCACGCTCGATCTCGACATCATCGACCTGAACGGGACGGTGCGGCGGGGGCCGGACCCGCTCCTGCCGCATCCGCGCGCGCATCTGCGCCGCTTCGTGCTGCAACCGCTCGCGGAGGTGGCGCCGGAATGGGTGCATCCGGCGCTCGGCCAAGGCGTCGCGGCCCTGCTCTCCGGCCTGCCGGAGGCCGGCATGCGCCGGCTGTAGGTCCGCCGGAACACTTGCCTTTCGCGGGTGCGGTGGTTATCTCGGGGGTTCAGCACAGTATTGAGTTGGAGGCCGCCCCATGGCCCGCGTCACGGTCGAAGACTGCATCCTGAAGATTCCGAACCGCTTCGAGCTGGTTCTGCTCGCCGCCCAGCGCGCCCGCAACATCAGCCGGGGCGAGGAGCTGACGCTCGATCGCGACAACGACAAGAACCCCGTCGTCGCGCTGCGCGAGATCGCCGACGAGACCGTGCCGCTCGACTCGCTGCACGAGGACCTGGTGAAGTCCCTGCTGCGGGCGCCGGAGCCGGAGCCGGTGGAGGAGGAGGTGATCGACCTCATCGCCACCGACGAGAACATCTTCGGCGTCATGGATGTGAACGACGAGCCCCTGCCGGAGGCCGGCGGCGAGGATCTCTCGCCGGATGACATCGAGGCGGCCATCGCCGCCGAGCTGGGCGGCGGGCGCCGCTGAGCCGGGGGCGCGCTTGAAACCGGCGGACGGGCTCCCGCACGACCCGTCGCCGCGCGCACCCGAGGGGTTGCCGGGCCCCGCCATGGGCGTCGCCCCGGTGCCGTCTGCCCCGGTGCCGTCTGCCCCGGTGCCGTCTGCCCCGGTTCCGAACGGAACGGTGGCACCTCCCGCCGAGCCGGTCATCGAGACGCCGGGATCCGAGCTCGCCCGCCGCGTCGCGGCCTATGACCCGCGCGCCGATGTGGCGCTGCTGGAGGCGGCCTACAACATGGCCGCCACCGCCCATGCCTCGCAGGCGCGGGAGAATGGCGAGCCCTATATCACCCATCCTCTCGCCGTTGCCGGCATCCTGGCCAGCTACCGGCTCGACACCGCCACCATCGCCACCGCCCTGCTGCATGACGTGGTGGAGGATACCACCATCTCGCTCGCCGAGCTGGAGCGGCGCTTTGGCGGCGACATCGCCCGGCTGGTGGACGGCGTCACCAAGCTGACCCGCCTGGAGCTGCAATCCGAGCGCACCAAGCAGGCCGAGAACTTCCGCAAGCTCGTCCTCGCCATGAGCGAGGATATCCGCGTGCTGCTGGTCAAGCTCGCCGACCGCCTGCACAACATGCGGACGCTGCACTTCAAGCCGAAGCCCGAGAGCCGCGCCCGCATCGCCCGCGAGACGATGGAGATCTACGCGCCGCTGGCCGAGCGGATCGGCATGGACGCGGTCAAGACCGAGCTGCAGTCCCTCTCCTTCCGCGAATTGCAGCCCGATGCCTACCAGACCATCACCGCCCGCCTCGCCTTCCTGCGCGGCCAGGGCGCCGACCTGATCGACGATGTCGCGGCCGACCTGCGGGCGAAGCTGAAGGAGGCCGGCATCCCGGTCATCGAGGTGACGGGGCGCGAGAAGTCGCCCTACTCGATCTGGCTGAAGATGCACGAGAAGAAGGTCGAGTTCGAGCAGCTCTCGGACATCATGGCCTTCCGCATCGTCACGACGGACAAGGCGAACTGCTACGCCGCGCTGGGCGCCATCCACTCGGCCTATCGCGTGGTCCCCGGGCGGTTCAAGGACTACATCTCGACACCCAAGCCCAATGGCTACCAGTCGCTGCACACCGGCGTCACCGTGCCGGAGCGGCGCAACGCCAAGATCGAGGTGCAGATCCGCACGCCGGAGATGCACGAGATCGCCGAGTACGGCGTGGCCGCGCACTGGATGTACAAGCAGGGCGGCGGCGGGGCGTCGGAGGGGCCGAAGCGCCGGCGCTACCCCTGGGTCAAGGAGCTGCTGGAGATCCTGGAGACGGCCGCCGAGCCGCAGGACTTTCTGGAGCATACCAAGCTCGCCCTGCACCAGGACCAGGTCTTCTGCTTCACGCCCAAGGGTGACCTGATCGCCCTGCCGCGCGGCGCGACGCCGATCGACTTCGCCTACCAGGTGCACAGCCAGGTGGGCGACGCCTGCGTCGGCGCCAAGATCAACGGCCGCATCGTGCCGCTCCGGCACCAGCTCGAGAATGGCGACCAGGTCGAGATCATCACCGCGCGCGGCGGCACGCCCAACCCGGCCTGGGAGCGCTTTGTCGTCACCGGCAAGGCCAAGGCGCGGATCAAGCGCTTCGCCCTCGCCCGGCAGCGCAGCGAGTTCCAGGAGCAGGGCCGCAGCGCCATCGCCAAGGCCTTCCGCCAGGAGGGCCTCGACTTCGCCGAGAAGCTGGTGGAGCCGGCGCTGAAGGCGCTGAAATACACCAGCTTCGAGGATCTCTGCGCCGCCGTCGGCAACGGCAATCTCGGCGCGCGGGAGGTGCTGCACGCCGCCATCCCCGAGCTGCGCGGCCCGCCCCGGCCGATGGACCACCTGCCGCTGGCCCGCGCCCGCGGCAAGCCCGGCGCCACCGTCATGCGCACCGAGCGGCGGCGCGAGGCCGCCTCGGGCATCACCGGGCTGATCGCCGGCATGGCGGTGCAGTTCGCGGGCTGCTGCCATCCGGTGCCGGGCGACCGCATCGTCGGCATCGTCTCCACCGGCAAGGGCGTGACCATCCACAAGAGCGACTGCCACAACCTCGAGGCCTTGGCGGCGACGCCGGAGCGCTTCATCGACGTGGACTGGGACTACGAGGCGGGCTCGGGGGGCGGGCATCTCGGCCGCATCGATGTCGTCACCGCCAATGAGGACGCGGCCGTGGCCGCCATGACGGTGGCCATCGCCAAGCAGAGCGGCAAGCTGCACAACCTGCGCTTCACCCATCGCGGCACCGACTTCGCCGAGCTGGTGGTGGATCTGGAGGTCAGCGACCTGCGGCACCTGTCCAACATCGTCGCCTCCCTGCGCGCCTGCCCGGGCATCATCCAGGTCGAGCGCAGCAAGGGATGACGCCGCGCGCCGCCGGCGGTAAGCCACCGGGATGATCATCGGCCTCGGCAACGACATCGTCGATATCCGCCGCATCGAGCGGTCCATCGAACGCTACGGCGCGCGCTTCCTGGAGCGCGTCTTCACCCCGCTGGAGCGGCGGAAGGCCGAGAGCCGCACCGAGAAGCTGCGCGCCGCCACCTACGCCAAGCGCTTCGCGGCCAAGGAGGCGGCCGCCAAGGCGCTCGGCACCGGATTCCGCCAGGGCGTCTTCTGGCGCGACCTCGGCGTGGTCAACCTCTCCTCCGGGCAGCCCTCGCTGCGCCTGACCGGCGGCGCGGCGAAGCGGCTGGACGCCATCACGCCGCACGGCTTCGGTGCCCAGATCAGCCTGACCATGACGGACGAATACCCCTATGCCCAGGCCGTGGTGATCATCGCCGCGGTGCGCATCGCGCCGGTCTGAGCCGGGCCTTCGGAGCCGGCGGCTCGACCCGCGAAGGCCGAACGGCTATGCCGGAACGATCGGGAATCCACGGAGGCGCCGGGCCGTGAAGCGCGTGCTGCTGTTGGGGCTGCTTCTGCTGCCCGGTTGCAATGCCCTGCTGACGGAAGGCACGGCCGATCTCGCCGGTCTTGCCGGCGCCGGGATCTCCAAGGCCGTGACCGACAATGGCGCGGTCGCCGCCGGTATCGGCCTCGGCGTGCAGACCGTGGCGCGGGCCGGGCTGCAGTACACGCAGCGGCGGATGCAGCGTGCCGAGCAGGACAGCATCGCGGCGGCGGCCGGGCCGCTCCGCATGGGGGCGGTGGCGAGCTGGTCGGTCAGCCACGCCATCCCGATCGCCGACAACCACCAGGGCGAGGTCACGGTCAGCCGCGAGATCGGCGCCCTGGGGCTGGCCTGCCGCGAGATCGTCTTCTCCGTCCAGCGCCAGCCGCCGCCGGCCGAGGTGCAGGCCAGCGCCGTGCCTCCCATCGCGCCGCAACCGCCGGCCGGCCCCGGAGTGGCCGCCGCGCCGTCGCCGGAGAAGGACTTCTACACCGCCATCATCTGCCGCCAGGGCGAACGCTGGAAATGGGCCAGCGCCGAGCCTGCCACGGAGCGGTGGGGCTCCCTGCAATGAGGCTGGCGCTCCGCGCCGGCGCCCTGCTGCTCGCCCTGCCGCTGCTCGGCGGCTGCGAGATCGCCGGCGGCATCGCCGGTGGCGCCAGCGGCCTGGTGACCGGCGCCGTGACCACCAATGTGGCCGTCGGCTACGCGGTCGGCCTCGGCGTGCGGGTGGCGACGGACGCCATGGTGGCGAGCTGGATGCGCGGCCTCCAGCAGGACGAGCAGGACGCCATCGCCGCCGTCATCGGCGACCTCGGGCCGGAGGAGGTCCGGCCTTGGAAGGCCGGGCATGGCCTGCCCTTCGGCTACAAGGACGCCGAGGGAACGGTGCGGCTGGTCCGGCTGCTCGACACGCCCCTGGCGCAATGCCGCGAGGCGCTGTTCACCCTGGCGGGCGAAACCCCCGAGGGCCCGCCCGCCGGGATCTTCGTCACCACCGTCTGCCGGCAGTCGGAGGGCTGGAAATGGGCCATCGCCGAACCGGCCGTGGAGCGCTGGGGCGCGTTGCAGTAGCCCCGCTGAACGGCCAAGCTTGGCAGAGCCGCGCCGTGGCGCCATACCGGGCGTCTCCATGGGAACATTGCCGGAACCCTTCGCCCGCTGGTTCACCGCCCGCGGCTGGCGGCCCCGCCCGCACCAGCTGGCGATGCTGGAGGCGGCGCGCCAGGGCCGCTCCGCCCTGCTGGTCGCGCCGACCGGCGGCGGCAAGACGCTGGCCGGCTTCCTGCCCAGCCTGATCGAACTGGCCGGGGCCGATGCGGGGGAGCGGCTGCACACCCTCTACATCTCGCCGCTGAAGGCGCTGGCGGTGGACATCGCGCGCAACCTCCTGGCGCCGATCGAGGAGATGGGCCTCACCATCACGGTCGAGACCCGGACCGGCGACACCCCGGCCAATCGCCGCGCCCGGCAGCGGCAGGCCCCGCCGCAGATCCTGCTGACCACGCCCGAAAGCCTGACCCTGCTGCTATCCCTGCCGGATGCGGCGGCCTTCTTCGGCGGGCTCAGGCGGGTGGTGGTGGATGAGGTGCACGCGCTGGCCGGCACCAAGCGGGGCGACCAGCTGGCCCTCTGCCTCTCCCGCCTCTCGGCCCTGGCGCCCGGCTCCTGCCGTGTCGGCCTCTCCGCCACGGTGGCGCATCCGGAGGCCATCGCCGCCTGGCTGGCGCCGGATGCGCGCGCGGGGTCCGTGGCGCAGGTCCGCGCCACGGGCGGCGCGGCGCCGGCGCTCGATGTCATCCTGCCCGCCGGCAAGCTGCCCTGGGGCGGGCATATGGGCCTGGCCTCGATGCCCGATGTCTATGAGCGGCTGCGCCGGGCGGCGGTCAGCATCGTCTTCGTCAACACCCGCGCCCAGGCCGAACTTTGTTTCCAGGCGCTGTGGAAGCTGAACGACGACAACCTGCCGATCGCGCTCCACCACGGCTCGCTCACCATCGAGCAGCGCCGCAAGGTCGAGGCCGCCATGGCCTCGGGGCGGCTGCGCGCCGTGGTCGCCACCGCCTCGCTCGATCTCGGCATCGACTGGGGCGCGGTGGACCAGGTGATCCAGGTCGGCGCGCCCAAGGGCGTGGCGCGGCTGCTGCAACGGGTCGGCCGCGCCAATCACCGCATGGACGAGGCCTCCTCCGCCCTGCTGGTGCCGGCCAACCGGTTCGAGGTGATCGAATGCCGCGCCGCCATCCAGGCCGTGGCGGCGGGCGAGGTGGATGGCGATCCGCCGCGCCCCGGGGGGCTCGACGTGCTGGCGCAGCACATGCTGGCCATGGCCTGCCACGGCCCCTTCCACCCGGACGAGCTCTTCGCCGAGGTGACGCGCGCCGCGCCCTATGCCGCCCTCTCCCGCCGCGATTTCGACGACACGCTGCGCTTCGTGGAGGATGGCGGCTACGCGCTCGCCGGCTATGAGCGGTTCCGCAAGCTGTTCCGCGACAGCGAGGGCCGGCTGCACCCGCGCAACGGCCATGTGGTGCGGCAGTTCCGCATGAACCTCGGCACCATCGTCGAGACGCCGCTGATGAAGGTGAAGCTGCGCGGCGGCCCGGTCCTGGGCGAGGTGGAGGAATGGTTCGTCTCGACCCTGGAGCCGGGCCAGTGCTTCGTCTTCGCCGGCCGGCTGCTGCGCTACGAGCGGCTGGAGCCCATGGCCGTCGTCGTCTCGCCGGGTGGCGAGGGCGAGCCGCGCGTGCCCGCCTATGCCGGCAGCCGGATGCCGCTCTCGACCCATCTGGCCCGGCGCGTGCGCGCCATCCTGGCCGATCCGCGGCAATGGCGCGCCCTGCCCGAGCCGGTGCGGGAGTGGCTGCGGCTGCAGCGCCATGCCTCCGAGCTGCCGGATCGCGAGGGGCTGCTGGTCGAGACCTTCCCGCGCGAGGGGCGCTGGTTCCTCGTCGCCTATGCCTTCGAGGGGCGGCTGGCGCATCAGACGCTCGGCATGCTGCTGACCCGGCGGATGGAACGGATGGGCCAGGCGCCGCTCGGCTTCCTGGCCACCGACTATGTCATCGCCACCTGGTCGGCCTTCCCGCCCACCGACCTCGACCATCTCTTCGCCGAGGATCTGCTGGGCGAGGAGCTGGAGGAATGGATGGCCGACAGCTCCATGCTGCGCCGGACCTTCCGCAACATCGCCACCATCGCCGGGCTGCTGGAGAAGAACCATCCCGGGCAGGAGAAGTCCGGCCGGCAGATGACCATGTCGGCCGACCTGATCTACGACGTGCTGCGCCGGCACGAGCCCGACCACATCCTGCTGCGCGCCACGCGCGCCGAGGCGGCGGCGGGCCTGACCGATGTCGGCCGCATCGGCGCGCTGCTGGCGCGGGTGCGCGGGCGCATCCGCCACGTCGCGCTCGACCGCGTCTCGCCGCTGGCGGTGCCGGCGCTGATCGAGGAGGGTCGCGAATGGGTCTCCGGCAGCGCCGAGGACGCGCTGCTGGCCGAGGCCGAGGCGCTGGTCGAGGAGGCCACCGACGGCGCCGACCACTTCACCGGCAGCCTGGGCCTGGAGATGCTCTATCCGCCAGCGCCGGAACCGCGCCCGCCCCGCACGCGCCGCCCCCGCCCGGCGCGCCGCGCCAGCCACCGCCTGCGCCACGGCGCCGTGTGAAGAACCCCCTTCCCGCCCGCCCCGCCCTCCGGTAACGCAGTTGAAGCAATGATTTCCGCGCCCTTCCACCTCGCCGGCGAGCGCCTGGCCCTCGATCCCGCCGGGGTGCTGTTCTGGCCCGCCCGCAAGCTGCTCGCCGTCGCCGATCTGCACCTCGAGAAGGGCAGCCACTTCGCCATGCGGGGCCAGATGCTGCCGCCCTATGACACGCGCGAGACCCTGGCGCGGCTGGCCGCGCCGTTGCGCCGCTACGCGCCGGAGCAGATCGTCTTCCTGGGCGATTCCTTCCATGACGCGGCCGGCGCCGGCCGCCTGGCCACGGCCGACCGCGCGGCGCTCGGCGCCCTGCTGGCCGGGCGGCAGGTGTGCTGGGTGCTGGGCAACCACGATCCCGTGGCGCCGGCCGGCCTGCCGGGCGAGGCGGTGGAGGAATTCCGGCTCGGCCCGCTGGTGTTTCGCCACCAGGGCGTGCCGGGCAGCGGCGCCGGCTTCGAGCTGAGCGGCCATTTCCACCCCAAGGCCAGCATGCCGACGCGCTGCGGCCCGGTGACGCGGCCCTGCTTCCTGGCCGATGCGCGGCGCGTGCTGCTGCCGGCCTTCGGCGCCTATACCGGCGGGCTCGCCATCACCGCCCCGCCCATCGCCGCGCTCTTCCCGCGCGGCGGCCGCGCCTTCCTGCTGGGGCGCGAACGGCTGTTCAGCGCGGCGGTGGGGCCGATGCGGCATCTGGCGGCGGCCATGGCCATGCCGGCGCCCGAACCCACATCCATCGCATGAGCGAGCCCCTTTCCCTCCTGTGGCTGCGGCACGACCTGCGGCTGGCCGACCATCCGGCCCTAGCCGCCGCCGCGGAAGGGCAGGTGCTGCCGGTTTATGTTTTGGACGAGGCGGCGGCCGGCCGCTGGGCGCCGGGTGGCGCGGCGCGCTGGTGGCTGCACCACTCCCTGGCCGCGCTCTCCGCCGCCTACCGCGACCGTGGCGTGCCGCTGCTGCTGCTCCAGGGCGAGGCGGCGCGGCTCCTGCCCCGGCTGGCCGAGGAAACCGGCGCCGCCTCCATCGCGGTGAGTGCCGGCATCGCCCCCTGGGCGCGCGCACAGGAGGCGGCGGTGGAGGCGGCCCTGGCCCGGCAGGGCCGGAGCCTGAACCGGCATCCCGGCGCCACCCTGCTGCCGCCCGATCGGCTGCGCACCGGCCAGGGCAGGCCCTATTCCGTCTACACCCCCTTCGCCCGCGCGGCCCTGGCCCTGGGCGAGCCGCCGCCGCCCCTGCCGGCCCCGGACCGGCTGCGCGGTCCCGCCCGGCCACCAAAGGGCCTGGCGCTGGAGCGGCTCGGCCTGCTGCCGCCGCGGCGCGAGGGCGACTGGGCCGCCGCCTTTCCCGAATACTGGACGCCGGGCGAGGCCGGCGCCGAGGCACGGCTGCGCGAGTTCCTGGAGGACGGCCTGCCCGACTACGCCCGGGGCCGCGACCGGCCGGGCGAGGACGGCTCCTCCCGCCTCTCCCCCCACCTGCACTGGGGCGAGATCTCGCCCCGCCGGCTCTGGCACGCCACGCGCGGCGGCGGCGCCCCCGCCGGAGCGGCCGACACCTTCCTGCGCGAGATCCTCTGGCGGGACTTCAACCACAGCCTGCTCTGGCACCGCCCCGAGATGCCGGAGCAGCCGTTGCGTGCGGCCTACCGCGACTTCCCCTACGAGCCCGACCGCCGCCTGCTGCGCGCCTGGCAACGGGGGCTGACCGGCTATCCCATCGTCGATGCCGGGATGCGCCAGCTCTGGAAGCATGGCTGGATGCACAACCGCGTGCGGATGATCGCCGGCAGCCTGCTGGTGAAGCACCTGCTGCAGCCCTGGTGGGAGGGCGAGGCGTGGTTCTGGGACACGCTGGTCGATGCCGACCTCGCCAACAACAGCGCCAACTGGCAGTGGATCGCCGGCTGCGGCAGCGATGCCTCGCCCTATTTCCGCGTCTTCAACCCCGTGCTGCAGGGCGAGAAGTTCGACCCCGAGGGCAGCTATGTGCGGGACTTCGTCCCGGAACTGGCGAAGCTGCCGTCACGGTGGCTGCACCGCCCCTGGCAGGCCCCGGCGGCGGTGCTGGAGCAGGCCGGGCTGCGCCTGGGCGAGACCTATCCGGCGCCGGTGGTGGATCACGAGAGCGGGCGCGCGCGCGCCCTGGCGGCGCTTCGTTCGTTGAAGGCGGGGAGATGACCGGACCGTCCTTCGCCCTGCTGACCCGGCTCAAGCACGACTTCAGGGGGCTGCGCGTGGTGGGCGACGTGCATGGCGACGCCCGCGCCTTCGCCAGCGCCATCGAGGGCGCGGCCGAGAAGCGGCTCTTCGTGCTGCAGCTCGGCGACCTGACCGACCGAGGGCCGGACAATCCCGCCACCCTGCGCATGGCCTTCGACCTGCTGGACAGCGGGCAGGGTCTCTTCATCCTCGGCAATCACGACCACAAGCTGCGCCGCGCGCTGGCCGGCGCCATGGTCCGGCCCGACCCCGAGGGGCTCGGCGTCACCCTGGCGCAGCTCGAGGCGGCCCCGGACGGCGCGGCGCTGAAGCAGCGGGCGCTCGCGGCCATCGCCGCCGCCCCGGCCTGGATCCGTCTCGGCCCCTGGCTCTTCGTCCATGGTGGCTTTCATCCGCGCATGCTGCGCGAGCCCTCGCCACCCGATGCCGGCTCGGCGAAGCCGGAAGGGCTGGTCCCGCGCGCCCTGTTCGGCCAGGTGACAAGCCGGACGCGGGAGGACGGCTATCCCGAGCGGCTGCACAATTGGGTGCACCGCATCCCCTCGGGCATCACCGTCTATTGCGGCCACGAGCTTCGCAGCCTGAACGGCCGCCCCTTCGTCGCCGTCTCCGCCGCGGGGGGGCGCGCCGTCTTCCTCGACACCGGCGCCGGCAAGGGCGGCCACCTCTCCTGGATCGACCTGCCCTGGTAGGAAGCCCGGCGCCCATCGCGTTCTCCGTTCGCACCGGCTCACGGCAAACGCGCTGTGTCATGAGCTCGATCGCGTGAGTCACGCCTTTCGGTGAAGCCACCTCAGGCGATCACGCTCTACTGCGGCGTGATGCCGGCGTCCTTCACCACCTGGATCCAGCGCTCGACATCGGCCGCGATGCGCCGCCGCAGCACCTCGGGACCCCGCTCCTCCGGCGCCGGGGCGGTCGTCGCCAGCTCGGCGAAGCGGCTGGCCACGGCCGGGCTGGCCAGCGCCGCCTCGACGGCCTCCCCCAGGCGCCGCGCCGCCGGAGCCGGGATGTCCCTGGGCCCGACGATGGCGTTCCAGATCACCATGTCGAACTCGGGCACGCCGGCCTCGGCGAAGGTGGGCACATCGGGCAGCTGCGCCAGGCGCTGGCTGCCGGTCACGGCCAGGGCCCGGGCGGTGCCGCCCCGATGGGCGGGGATCATCGTCACTGTCTGGTCGATCACCGCGTCCACCGTGCCGGAGGCCAGGTCGCTCATCGCCGGGCCGGCGCCGCGATAGGGCACCAGGGTCGCCTGCAGCCGGGTCAGCGACAGCAGATAGGCGGGCGCCAGATGGCCGGTGGTGCCGGTGCCGGGCGTGCCGAAGGTCACGCCGTCCCCGCGCTCGCGGATGCGCGCCAGCAGCGTGCCGAGATCCCGCGCGCCCGACTTGTTGCTGGCCGCGATCACCATCGGCACATTGGCGACGATGCCGATCGGCGTCAGGTCCTTGCGGGGGTCGAAGCCCAGCTCCTTCGTGATCGCGACATTCGCGGCCAGCGAGCCCAGGTTGCCGAAGCCGATGGTATAGCCATCGGGCGCCGAGCGCACCAGGCGCTGCATGCCGACGATGCTGCCGGCGCCGCTGACATTCTCGACGACCACGTTCTGGCCGAGGGTCTCCGCCATGCCCTGCGCCATCAGCCGGCCCAGCGCGTCGAGCGTGCCGCCGGGGGCGGAGGGCACGATCATGGTGACGGTGCGGGCCGGGAATTCCTGCGCCACGGCGCCGTCGCCGCAGCACAGCGCCAGGACCGTCGCGATCCAGAACCTGCGTCGCATGGACAATCTCCTTCCTGTGTCGTCGAGGCTTCTTCGTCGGGCAAGCCCGAGGGCCGCCCGCCTCGGCCGGTGCATTGCCGGTAGCCCACCCCGATTTTGTCTGTCAATCTTACGAAGCATTGCCGGACGCCTCCAGGGGCCATAAGCTCCGGTCCGGGACGAAACCGACCGGACGCGGAAGGCGGCCGGCGACGCCAGGAGTGCCAGGAATGAGCAAGCCCATCCCGCAATCCGCGCAGCGCGACCGCGTGCGTAAGACGGTGCCGGCGCTGGTCGCCTACACGGAGGGCGTGGTCTACAGCGATCTCTGGGAACGCACCGATCTCTCCAAGCGCGACCGCAGCCTGGTGACGGTGGCGGCCCTCGCCGCCACCTACCGGCCCGAGCAGCTCAGCGTGCATATCGGCCGCGCCCTCGACAACGGCGTGACACAGGAGGAGATCGCCGGCGCCATCACGCATCTCGCCTTCTATGCCGGCTGGCCCGCGGCGATGTCGGCGGCGCAGGTGCTGACCGAGGTGCTGGAGAAGCGCGGCGGACCCACGGCATGAAGGTCGGGTTCATCGGGCTTGGCACCATGGGTGCCAGCATGGCCGCCAATCTCGCCCGCGCGCCGGGCGTCGAGCTTGTCGTCCACGACATGCGGCGCGAGGCGGCGGCGAAGCTGGAGGAAGGCGGCGCGGGCTGGGCCGCGACGGCGCGCGACCTCGGCGCCGCCTGCGAGGTCGTCTTCACCTCCCTGCCCGGCCCGAAGGAGGTCGAGGCGGTGGGAGCCGAGCTGATCGCCACGATGGCGCCGGATGGCGTCATCGTCGATATCTCCACCAACGCCGTGTCCGCCGTGCGGGCGCTGCACGCGGCGGCGGCGGCGCGCGGGCTGCATGTGCTCGACGCGCCGATCAGCGGCGGCCCGCGCGGCGCCGCCACCCGCAAGCTCGCCTTCTTCGTCGGTGGCGACAGGGACGTTTTTGACCGCGTGCGCCCGCTGCTGGACGCGATGGGCGACCGCGCCATCCTGGTCGGCGACATCGGCGCCGGCAGCATCGCCAAGCTGGCGCACAACCTCTCCGGCTATGCGCTGAACGCCATCATGGCCGAGGTCTTCGCCATGGGTGCCAAGGCCGGGCTGGAGCCGCTGGCGCTCTACGCCGCCATCCGCCAGGGCGTGCACGGCCGCCGCCGCACCTATGACGGCGTCACCGAGCAGTTCCTGCCCAACAGCTACGACCCGCCCGCCTTCCAGCTGCGGCTCGCGCACAAGGACGTGTCTCTGGCCTGCGCGCTGGGGCGCGAGGTCGGCGTGCCGATGCGCTTCGCCGCGCTGACGCTGGAGGAGATGACGGAGGCGCTGAACCGGGGCTGGGGCCACCGGGATTCCCGCTCCGCCATGCTGCTGGAGCTGGAGCGTGCCGGCGTGCGGATCGCCGTCGACCGCGCGGAGATGCAGGCGGTCATCGACGCCGATGGCGCGGAGCCGCCGCGCCGGTGACGGGAGGCTAGTGACGGGAGGCCAGTGACGGGAGGGAGGCGGGGGGATCGCCCTCCCGACTCCGCCGCCTCAGCCCGGGCGGTTGCCGCCGCCCAGGGCCTCGCCGGCCAGGCGCTCGGAGAACTGCGCCATGGCCGTGTGGTCCATCCCCGGCCCCAGCAGCTTCACCGCGCTGGCCCACATCTCCCGGCACAGCGCCGAGAAGGGCGCCGGCGTCGCCGTGTCGCGCGCCACTTCCAGCGCCACGGAGACATCCTTCGCCATCAGTTCCAGCCCGAAGCCGGCATCGAAGCGGCGCGACAGCACGAACTGCTTGAACTTCTTCTGCGTGCTGTTGTTCATGCCGGTGGAGTTGTTCAGCACATCGACCATCTGCGCCGGGTCGAGGCCGAAGCGCTGGCCGATCAGCAGCGCCTCGACGCCGATCAGGAAGCCCGCCGCGCCCATCAGGTTGTTCAGCGCCTTCATCGCCTGGCCGGCGCCGACGCCGCCGACATGGGTCAGCGTCGTGCCCATGGCACGCAGCAACGGCTCCGCGCGCTTCACCTCGGCCTCCGCGCCGCCGATCATGATGGCCAGCTCGCCGCTGACGGCACGTGGCACGCCGCCCGAGACCGGGGCGTCGATCATCGCGACGCCCTGCCCCGCCAGCGCCTCGGCGAAGCCGCGCGTCGCCGTCGGCACGCCGGAACTCATCTCGATCACCAGCGCGCCGGGCGCGAGCGCGTCGCGCATCGCCGCGACGGCCTCGCCGACATGCTTCGAGGTGGGGAGGATGGTGATGACGGCATCGGCGCCGCGCACGGCGGCCGCCGCGTCCGCCGCCGCCTCGCCGCCGACCTCCTGGGCGAAGCGCGCCGCGCGCTCCGCCGCCACGTCGCAGGCGACGACCTGGAAGCCGGCGCCCACCAGCCGGGCGGCCATCGGCCAGCCCATATTGCCGATGCCGATGAAGGCGACGCGATGCGGCGCGCCGCCCTGCACGGGGGTGCTCACTTCTTCGCCGGCTCGCCGGTCAGCGCGCCTTCCTTGACCAGCACCTCATGCGCCGCCTTGAAGGCATCGAGCCCGGCCGGGATGCCGCAGTAGACCGTGGCGTGCAGCAGGATCTCCTTGATCTCCTCGACGGTCAGGCCATTGGCCAGCGCGCCCTTCACATGCAGTTTGATCTCCGGCGTCTTGCCGAGCGCGGTCAGCATGGCGAGGTTCAGCATCGAGCGCTGCTTGCGGTCGAGGCCGGGCCGGGTCCAGGCATAGCCCCAACACCACTCCGTGGTGATGTTCTGGAACGCCATCATGAAGTCGTCGGCGCGGGCGATGCTGCCATCGACATACTCGGCGCCGAGCACGGCGCGGCGGACCTCAAGGCCCCGTTCGAACAGATCTTTCTCGGACATCGTGATCTCCCTTCAATGACCTGAATGTAGATAGCTGTATGATTGTCTGTCAATAATGGAGAATACTATCCGGCCGCCGGTCTTTCGCTGGACGCCACGCACCCGCGTCGCCAGATTGCGGAAGGCGGAGGCGGCGGGAGCTTCCGCAAGGATACGGGACTGGAATGCCGGACGATTCTTTGCAGATCACGCCACAGCCGGTGCGGCGCCAGGTGGAGGAGCGCCTGCGCGACGCCATCATCACCAGCCGCTTCATGCCGGGCGAGCATCTCTCCGACCGCAAGCTCTGCGACCTCTTCGGCGTCAGCCGCGGCGTGATCCGCGAGGCGGTCCGGCTGCTGGAGGCGGAGGGGCTGATCGTCGTCGTGCCCAACCGCGGCCCCTTCGTCGCCTATCTCTCGGCCGCCGAGGCGACCCAGGTCTACGAGGTCCGCTCGGTGCTGGAGGCGCTGGCGGGACAGGGCTTCGCCGAGCGCGCCTCCACCGAGGAGATCGCCGAGCTGCGCGCCGTCTTCGAGGAGATCGCCGCCACGCCGCCGGGCGCGGACCGGATGGTCCTGCTCGGCCTGAAGCGCCGCTTCTACGACGTGCTGCTGCGCGGCTGCCGCAACACCTACGTGGCGCGGATGCTGGATCAACTGCTGAACCGCAATTCGCAGCTCAGGGCCACCACCCTGTCCGATCCATCGCGCCTGCCGCACACCGTCGCGGAGATCCGCCGCATCGTCGAGGCCGTCGAGCGGCGGGACCGCGAGGGCACCTGGCAGGCCTGCCGCGAGCATGTGATGCAGGCGGCGCAGGTCGCGCTCCGCATCCTCAACGAGCACGCCGCGGCGGCCACCAGCCGGCCGGCCCCGGCGCCAGGACCGGCCCCACACCCGGCCCCAATCCCGCGCCGCCGGTCCCTCTGAACCCTCACCGCACCGAGGAGAAGCCCGTCGGCTGCAGGATCAGGTTGCTGATGCTGGCGACGATGGCGCCGTCGCGCTCCGTCTCGGCCCGCTTCGCGATCCATTCCGGGTCGGCCTGGAAGGCGTTCCACTTCGCCTCCCGCTCCGCCAGGGATTCCCACTCGAGCAGGTAGTAGAGATCCTGGTTGGAATCGCCGATGGCCACCGTCCAGAACCCCGCCTGGCGGATGCCGTGCTTCTGCCAGATGCTGTTGATTGCCACTGAGAGCTGACCCGGGGTTGCCACGGAGATCTGACCCGGGTTGTGGATGCGGGGTTTTCAGATCTCGTCAGGTCGGCTGTGGTTTCCTTTCAGGCTGGGCCTGGGTGGCGGAGCTGTTCCTGAAGCGGAAGCTGTCGTTGCCGGTCTCCAGGATGTGGCAGTGGTGGGTGAGCCGGTCGAGGAGTGCGGTGGTCATTTTGGCATCTCCGAAGATCGCCGCCCACTCACTGAAACTGAGGTTGGTGGTGATGATGACGCTGGTCTGCTCGTAGAGCTTGCTGAGCAGATGAAACAGCAGGGCACCGCCTGAGGCGCTGAACGGCAGGTAGCCCAGCTCGTCGAGGATCAGCAGGTCGGCATGGAGCAGGCGGGCCGCGATCTGTCCGGCCCTTCCGGCGGCTTTCTCCTGCTCCAGCATGTTGACCAGCTCCACCGTGGAGAAGAACCGCACCCGCTTGCGGTGGTGCTCGACCGCCTGGACGCCGAGCGCGGTGGCCACGTGGGTCTTGCCGGTGCCCGGTCCGCCGACCAGCACGATATTGTCGGCGCTGTCCATGAAGGCACCGGCGTGGAGCTGGCGCACCAGGGCCTCGTCGAGGTGGCTGCTGGCGAAGTCGAAGCCTGTCAGGTCCTTGTAGGTAGGGAACCGGGCAGCCTTGAGCTGGTAGGCGATGGAGCGGACCTCGCGCTCGGCGATCTCGGCCTTGAGCAGCTGCGACAGGATGGGGATCGCGCTCTGGAAGGCAGGCGCGCCCTGCTCGGTCAGTTCGGCCGCGGCCTGGGCCATGCCGTGCATCTTGAGGCTGCGCAGCATGATGGCGATGGCGGCGGCCGCCGGGTCATGACGCATGGCGGCCTCCCTGCCTCGGGCGCAGGCTGTCGTAGCGGGCCACATTGGCCTTGGGCTCCTGTTCCAGCACCAGGGCCTGGGGCGCCTCGATCGGCGGCGCCTGGGACGCGGTGCCATCGGTCAGCCGGTGCAGCAGGTTCAGGATATGGGTCTTGCTGGCGACCCCGGCCTGCAGCGCCATCTCCACGGCGACCAGAACGGCCTGCTCGTCGTGCTGCAGCACCAGGGAGAGGATCTCGACCATCTCCCGGTCGCCGCCGGACCTGCCGTGCAGCTGACGCTGGAGCTGCCGGAACGCCTCCGGCAGTTCGGCGAAGGGGGCGCCGTTCCGCAAAGCACCGGGTTTGCGCTGGACCACCGCCAGGTAGTGGCGCCAGTCGTAGACGGTTCGGCCTTGCCCGTGGTGCGACCGCTCGATGATCCGCTGGTGCTCGCAGACGACGGCCCCCTCGGCCACCACCAGGATGCGGTCGGGGTAGATCCGCAGGCTGACCGGCCGGTTGGCGAAGGAGGCGGGCACGCTGTAGCGGTTGCGATCAAAGTGCACGAGGCAGGTGGGCGAAACCCGCTTGGTCTCATCGACGAAGCCGTCGAACACCCGCCGGACCGGCATCAGGCAGTCCACCTCCTGCCGCCAAGCTGCAGCGACGCTGCCGGGCTCCACCCCGTGCGGCATCTCCTGCCAGAGGGTAAGGCATCGCTGCTCCAGCCAGGCATTCAGCGCCGCCAGGCTGGCGACCTGCGGCATCGGCTGCCACAGCCGGTGCCGGGTGTCCTGAACGTTTTTCTCGACCTGACCTTTCTCCCAGCCCGAAGCTGGATTGCAGAACTCGGGCTCGAACAGATAGTGGCTGGCCATCGCCAGGAAGCGGGCGTTGATCTGCCGTTCCCGGCTCTGGCCGATCCGGTCCACGGCGGTGCGCATGTTGTCGTAGATGCCGCGCTGCGGCACGCCGCCCAGCACGCGGAAGCCGTGGTTGTGGGCGTCGAACAGCATCTCGTGCGTCTGCAGCAGGTAGGCTCGTACCAGGAAGGCCCGGCTGTGGCAGAGCTTGAGGTGGGCGACCTGCAGCTTGGTGCGCTCGCCGCCGATGACGGCATGCTCCTCGCTCCAGTCGAACTGAAACGCCTCGCCTGGGCCAAAGGCCAGCGGCACGAAGACACCGCGGCCGGAAGTCTGCTGCTGGCGAAGCCAGTCGTCGCGCCAGGCCCGCACGAAGGCGGCGACCCGCCGGTACGAGCCGTCGTAGCCGAGCCCGGCCAGCTCGGTGTGGAACTGCCGCGCGGTGCGTTTCTGTTTACGTGGCCTCCGGCCATCCGTCCGCAGCCAGGCGGCCAGCCGCTCGGCAAAAGGATCCAGCTTGCTGGGCCGATCGGGGGTCCTGAACACAGGCTCCACCGCCTCGGACCGCAGGTACTTGCGGATGGTGTTCCGCGACAGGCCGGTCCGGCGGGCGATCGCGCGGATCGACAGGTGCTCCCGGAAATGCCAGCGCCGGATCACGCTCAACAACGCCATGTCCAACACTCCCGCTGCCCCCGCCCAAAAGGCTGAGGCTAGCGTCCGAACATGGGTCAACTCTCAGTGGCAATTTCACCCCAAACCGGGTCAGCTCTCAGTGGCAATCAACAGCCAGATGCCGAGGGTGATGGTCTCGAAGCGCTTCAGCAGGGCCGGCAGACGGCCCGAGACGCAGTGGTAGATTCGCAGTTCATGGATCATGGAACGTGTCCTCGTGATGTCGGTCGGGCATTGGGCCGCGTGATGAAGGGGACGTCCAGCCCCCGCGCCGCCTTCGCGGTCATGAGCGCGGCGCGGCCTCGCCGCCAGGCGCCTCAGCCAGCCGCAGCGCCGCGCCGAGATCGGCCACATCGGGCAGCCCGGCCAGGGCTTCGCCGAGCTGCCCGCCCCGCCCCTCCCCCAGCGCCGCGCCGGCCGCCTCCGCGAAGCGGCGGCGGACCGTGACCTCATCCGCCGGCTCCAGGTCCGGCATGGCGGCGGCGAGGCGGCGGCCATCGGCCAGCGTCACGATCACCTCCGCGGGCTGGCAGGCCGGGAAGGCGGCCGTGGCGGCCGGATCGATCTCGAGCCGGACCAGCGCGACGAGGCGCATCAGCTCGGGCGAGGCCGGCAGGGCGAAGTGTTGCTCCTCCACGGCACCGTGCAGCAGCGCGGCGGCCACGCAGAAGGCGATGCTCATCTTGGCCTGCAGCACGCGCTGGAACGGCCCCTGGCCGTCGCAGCCCGGATAGCGCACCGCCGCCTCCGAGGCGCGAACGGTGATGCCGGCGATCGAGGCCGGGTCGAGAGCCCCCGCCTGCCGCAGCAGGCACAGCGCCGCCTGGGCCGGGGTCTGCGCGAAGTTGCACAGCGGCAGCGCCTTGCGGAACACCAGCTCCACCTCGGCCGTGGCGCCGTCGAAGAGCGGCAGCCCGGCCGGCGGCTCGGCGCCGGCGGCGGCGATCAGCCCGGCGGGGCCGTCCAGCGCCATGGCCGAGCCCTCCGCCCCGCCTGCCGCCAGGGCGAGCACCACCAGCGCGTTGCGCGCTCCGAAGCCGGGGTGGAAGAACATCTCGTCGCCACCGTCACGCGGCCATTCATTCAGCCCGCCGGCGATGTTGGCGGCGAGCGAGAGGGCCGAGGCCGCCTGCTCCGGCGCCAGGCCGAGCAGCCGCGCCCCCGCTGCCACGGCGGCCAGGGGGCCGGTCCAGCCGGTCGGCCGCCATTGCCGGCTGAAGCGCGGATTGACCATCACCCGGCCCAGCCGGGCACCGACCTCGTAGCCGACCGCCGCCGCCTCGATGAAGGCGGTGCCGCTCACCCGGCGCTGCTGCGCCAGGGCCAGCAGGGTGGGCAGCAGCACCACGCCGAAATGGCTGTTGGCGCCGGCATGCATGTCCTCCCGCACCAGCCCGTGGCCGGCGGCGGCATTGGCGAAGGCGGCGGCGCCCGGGGCGGCGCGGCGGGACAGGCCCAGGATCGTGGCCTCTCCGGGCTCGGCCAGGGCCATGGCCTGGGCGGCGCGGCTGGGCCGGCTGTCGCGCGCCGCGAAGGCGCAGGCCAGGAAATCCAGCAGGCACAGCTCCACCGCCGGCGTGGCGCCGCCGGGCGGGCGGGCGGCGAGAAGGTCGCGGGCGAGGCCCGGGGTCAGCGGCGGGCGCATCAGTACATCACCATGCCGGCATCGGCGACGATGGTCGCGCCATGCAGGTAGGAGGCGCGGGGCGAGAGCAGCCAGGCGATGACCTCGCCGATCTCCTCCGGCGTGCCCAGACGGCCGAGGCTGGTCATGCCCTCGATGCGCGTCCGGATCGCCGGGTCGGCCAGCGGAGCGGCGGCGAAGGGCGTGTCGATCATGCCCGGCGCCACGGTGTTCACCGCGATGCCGCGCGGACCCAGCTCGCGCGCGGCGGATTTAGTCAGGGTGATGACCGCGCCCTTGCTGGTGGCATAGGGGGCGGTGCCGGCCAGCCCGCCGCCGCGAATCCCGGCGACGCTGCCCACGGTGCAGATCCGCGCACCGCGCACCATCCGCTTCGCCGCCTCGCGCAGGCAGAGGAAGGTGCCGATGACATTGACCTCGTTGACCCGGCGGAAGGTCTCGGCGGTGCTGTCGAAGAAGGAGGTGGTCTCGTAGATGCCGGCGCAGGTGGCGAGCGCGTCGATGCCGCCGAGCGCCGCCTCGGCCTCGGCGATGGCGCGGATCACCGCCGCCTCGTCCGCCACATCCACGCCGATGACGGGCTGGTCCCCGGCGACGGCGCGCGCGGCCTCGGCATTGCGGTCGAGGCAGGCGACGCGCCAGCCCTCGGCGACGAGGCAGCGGACCGTGGCGGCGCCGATGCCGCTGCCGGCGCCGGTGACGATGGCGCGACCGCTCACGCCGCACTCTCCTTCGGCGGCACGTCAAGCCGGACGGCGATGCCCTCCAGCGCCGGCGAGACCGCCGGGTAGCGCCGCATCACCTCCGGGTCGTGGCCGGGGACGATATGTGCCGGGCTCGGCGCCGCGGCGTAGAGCAGCTGCTGGCTCTCCAGCATGTCGGCCACGTTGACGCAGGTGGGGAAGGGCCGGCCCTTCTCCATGTTCTCATAGAAATGCGTGACGTCGGAGGCGAGCACCACCGGCCCGCGCGCCGTGTTGACGCGGACGAACTGCAGCCCCGCCGAATGCCCCGGCGCCGGATGCAGGGTGATGCCGGGTGCCAGATCCACCGGCCCCCTGTACAGCCGCACCCGCTCGGCGAAGTTCAGCCGGACGATGCCGACCACGTCCTCCACCTCGAAGGAATGCCGCAGATGGCCGAAGCGCATGTGCCGGCCGCAGGTGAAGTGCAGCTCATCCTCCTGCAGATGGAACTGCGCGGCGGGAAAGCGGTGGAAATTGCCGACATGGTCGTAGTGCAGATGCGTCAGCACCACGTCGCGCACGCTGTCCACCTCGACATCGAGCAGCCTCAGGCTGTCGATCGGGTCGCGCAGGAGGGTGCGCCCGCGACGGGCCGCCACCTCGGCGGTGAAGCCGGAATCGACGACGATGGTGCGGCCATCGCCGCGGATCAGCCACAGGAAGTAATCCATCGGCATCGGCCCGTCATGCGGATCGCCGCCGATGAAATGCTCGGAGCGCTTCGCCTCGCGCATGGCGTAGCGGAGCGCGAAGACCTCATAGGTCGGTTGCTCGGTCATCCTCTGTCCTCATGCCCCCAGATAGGCTTCGCGCAGGGTCTTGTCGGCCAGCAGCTCGGCGCGCGTGCCGCGCATCACAACCTCGCCGGTGGAGAGCACATAGCCGCGGTCGCAGATCTCGATCGCCTCGATGGCGCGCTGCTCGACGATCAGCACCGTCAGCCCTTCCTCGCGGTTCAGGCGCTGGACGGATTCGAAGATCGTGTCGACGATGGTGGGCGCCAGGCCCATCGAGGGCTCGTCCAGCATCAGCAGCCGCGGGCGCGAGGCGATGCCGCGCCCGATGGCCAGCATCTGCTGCTGCCCGCCCGAGAGCGATCCGGCGAGCTGCTGCCGCCGCTCCGCCAGCACGGGAAACAGCGCGTAGCACCGCTCCAGGCTACGCCCCGCCTCGCGCCCGTCGCGCAGCGCCGTGGTGCCGAGCTGCAGGTTCTCCTCGACCGTCAGGTCGCCGAACACCTGCCGCCCTTCCGGCACATGCGCGAGGCCGAGATGCGGGCGCCTGGCCGGGGAGAGACGCTCGATCGGCTGACCCTCCAGGCGGATGCTGCCGGCGGCCAGCGGCACGACGCCGGAGATCGCCTTGAACAGCGTGGTCTTGCCGGCGCCGTTCGGGCCGATGACGGCCACCACCTCGCCCGCCGCCACCTCCAACGACACGTCGCGCAGCGCGACCAGCCCGCCGTACCGGACCTCGATCCCCTCAAGCGCCAGCATGCTCGACCCACCTTTTCCCGAGATAGGCCGAGACCACCTCCGGGTCGCGCACCACCTCCGCCGGCACCCCCATGGCCAGGTTGCGGCCCCGGTCCAGCACGACGAAGCGCGTGGCCAGCCGCACCATGGCGGTCATGGTGTGCTCGATGATCACCACCGTCATGCCCTCGGCGGCGAGCCGCCGGATCTGCCGCATCATCACCTCCACATCGGCGCTGGACAGGCCGGCGAAGCTCTCATCCATCAGGATCAGCTTCGGGCTCGAGGCCAGGGCGCGCGCCAGCTCCATCAGCCGCAGCTCGCGGTTGGTGAGCTGCGAGGCCGGCACCAGCGCGCGGTCGGCGAGGCCGACTCGACCCAGCATGGCCCGCGCCGCCTCTAGCGCCGCGCGGTCATCGGCATGCGCGCCGAAGGCGCCGACGACGACATTCTCCAACAGGGTGAGGCGCGGGAAGGCACGCACCGTCTGGAAGGTGCGGGCGACGCCCAGCGCGCTGACCTCCTGCGGCGCGCGGCCGATCAGCTCCACGCCCTCCAGCTTCGCCGAACCCGTGGCGGCGGCGCGGACGATGCCGTTCAGCACGTTGAACAGCGTCGTCTTGCCGGCGCCGTTCGGGCCGATGATGCCGAGGATCTCGCCGCGCCGCACCTCCAGCGACACGTCGGACAGCGCGTGCAGGCCGCCGAAGCGGACGTCGATGCCGCGCACGACGAGGAGCGGCTCGCCCGGCGCCTCCCTGTACTCGGGATGCGGCACCGCCGCTTCCTCGGACGGCGCGCCGTGGTCGGCCGGGACGCGCCCGCGGGGCGCGAGATGGTCGCGCACCGCCCAGTAGATGCCCTGCGGCCGGAACAGGATGACCGCCATGATGGCCAGGCCGAAGATGACGCCCTGCATGCCCGGCAGGCGGCCGCCGAAGGTGGCGTTCAGCAGCTCGGCCGCCGGCACCAGGATGATGGCGCCGATCAGCGGCCCCCAGGCGGCCCCGAGCCCGCCGAACATGGAGACGATCAGCGCCTGCGCCGAGGCCAGCATGCCGAAGACGGAGAGCGGCGTGACCACCAGCACCGTGGTCGCGTAGAGCCCGCCCGCCAGCCCCGCCATGCCGCCCGAGATGGCGATGGCGATGAGCTTGACGCGCAGGGTCGCGATGCCCGCGCATTGCGCCGCCAGCTCGTTCTGGCGAATGGCGAAGAGCTGCAGCCCGAGCCGCGTCCGCTCGATGCGCAGGCAGATCCAGAGTGCGGCGCCGAGCGCGGCCAGCACGATCAGCGGCATGATGCGGGGGTCGGAGAACTGCATGTAGCGCAGCGGATGCTCCCGCTCCAGCGGCAGCGCCACCTCCGACCAGCCGGCCCAGGTGAAGAGCGGGATCAACGCCAGAGGATAGGCCAGCATGGCCAGGCTGAAGTAATGACCCTTGAGGCGGAAGGTGACGGCGCCGATCAGCAGGCCGAGCGCCGCGCCGACCACCGCCCCGAGCGGGATGCCGATCCAGGGCGTGATGCCGAGATCGTGCGACAGGATGGCGACGGTGTAGGCGCCGCCGCCGAAGAAGGCGGCATGGCCGAAGCTGACCAGCCCGGCATAGCCGCCCAGGATGTTCCAGGACAGGCCGAGCATGGCCCAGATGCCGACGAAGCAGACCAGCAGCAGCTCGTAGCCATGGATGGTGAAGGTCACGGCCACGCCGCAGAGCAGCAGCACGGCCAGCGCCGCGAGCTGGCGGCCGGGAGGGCTCAGGAACTGCATCAGGCGCGCTCCACGCTGCGGCCGAACAGGCCCTGCGGCCGGATCAGCAGCACCGCCAGGAAGACGACGAACACCGCCGTGTTCTGCAGCTGCGCCGGCAGCACCAGGGTCGAGAGCTGCTGCACCAGCCCGATGATCAGCCCGCCCAGGAAGGCGCCGCCGACGCTGCCCATGCCGCCCAGCACCACCCCGGCATACATGATGATGACGAAGTCGAAGCCGCTATAGGCCTGGAACGGATAGAAGGTGGCGACGCAGACGCCGGCGATGGCGGTCAGCGCCAGGCCGATGCCGAAGGCGGTGCGGAAGGCGCGGTCGACATTGACGCCCATGTAGAGGGCGGCGATCGGGTTGCTGGCCACGGCGCGCAGCTGCCGCCCGATGCCGGTGCGCGTCATCAGCAGGATGGCGAGCAGCACGGCCGCGACCGCCATCAGCGCCGAGAACGCGCGCGCCTGGTTGATGAAGAGCATGATGTCCCCGCCGAGCAGCTCCAGCGTCCAGGACTGCGTGCCGGCGTCGCTCGGGATCGAGACGGGGGAGGAGCCGAACAGCATCAGCCCGCCATTCTGCAGCACCAGCGAGAGGCCGAGCGTCAGGATGAGCTGCCCGGTATGGCCGGCATCGGCGGTGTCCACCGCGCGCGCGCCGGAGACGCGGCTGACCAGCGCCCAGTGCGTCAGCGCGCCCAGGCCGTAGAAGACCAGCGCCGCCGCGCAGGCCACCGCCATGGCCGTGGCGAAGGCCCAGGACCGGCCCGGCGCGAACAGCGCGACGCCGGTCAGGCCGAAATACATGGCCAGCATCATGAAGTCGCCCTGGGCGAAGTTGATCACCCGCATGATGCCGAAGATCAGTCCCAGCCCGGCGCACATCAGCCCGTAGAGGCAGCCGAGCAGCAGCCCCGCCGCGAGGATCTGCAGCAGGGCCTCGATCTCACCCGTGTAGCCCATCGTCGCTCAGCCCGGCCGCGGCCAGGACAGTTCCGCCTCGGCATCCGCCTCGGGCAGCACGGTCAGAGGCTTGCCGTTCTTCCACTGGAAGACGGCCGGCACGGCATCGGCGCGGCGACCGTTCTTCTCGAAGCGCAGCCGCTCGCCCAGGAAGAACCTCGCCGGGCCCCCGGTCGTGTCGGTCGCCAGCAGCGCCGCCATCAGCGCGTCGCGGTCCGCCTTGCCGGCGCGCTCCAGCGCATCGGCGATGAGCGCCACATGGCCGTAGAGCGAGAGCGTGTCCTGGATCAGCCAGGGCTCGCCCGAGCGCTTCATCAGGTCGGCGTTGAGCGCCGCCTGCCGCTTCGAGGTCCAGTTGCCGGCGACGCCGATGACGCCTTCCAGGTAGTTGGCGCCCATGTTCTTCAGCATCTCGGGCGTACCGAAATTGGCCGAGGGCGCGATCACCGGCACCTTGCCCTGGCCGAGGCCGAACTCGGTCAGCGTCTGCAGCAGCAGGCGGGAATCCGAGGTGGCGGTGGTGCCGAGCAGCACGAGGTCCGGCCGCGCGCGGCGCAGGCGCTGGATCAGCGGCGTGGCGTCCGAGAGCGGAACGCTGAAGTTCTCGTCCATCACCGTCTTCAGGCCGAGCTTCTCGAAGCCGCCCTCGCGCAGCGGCTTCATGTTGGCCTGGTTGACCGCCGTGTCGTCATTGATGCAGGCGATGGTCGACGGCTTCTTGCCGGCGACCTTGCCGGCCAGGGCCAGCAGCGGCTCCAGCGCCGCCGGGATGATCCGGCTGGACGGCGGCGAGGAGGCGAGGACGTAGTGGAAACCGCGGGCGGTGATGGTGTCCGCCCAGGAGAGGGTGATCCAGGGCAGCTTGGCGCGCTCCGTCACCTCGGTCGCGGCCAGGGTGAAGGAGGAGGCCCAGGCGCCCATGCCGGCCAGCAGCTCGCGGTCCGCCGCCAGGCGCTGCGCCGCCGAGGTCACCTGCTCGACGTTGGCGCCGGCATCGGCGATCACCAGCTCCAGCGTCGCGCCGCCCAGCGCCTTGATGCCGCCATTGCGGTTCACGTCCTCGACGGCCAGGGTGGCGCCGGTGCGCATCAGCTCGCCCTGCCGCGCGAAGGGGCCGGAGAGCGGCGCCAGCAGGGCGAGCCTGATGGGCGCCGATTGAGCCCGCGCCGTGCCATGAACGATGGCGGGCATGGCCAGGGCGGTGCCGAGCAGGCCCCGCCGGGTGATGGTCGTCATGGACGTCTTCCTCCAGACCGGACTTGGCGCCGGTTCCTGCATCACACGCGCTGCTGATCCTCAGTGAAGAGAGCCCGCTGTCCAGGGCGTCCCGACCTCTTCCCCTGCCCGACGCGGCCGGCGCAACGGCGCGGTCCGGACATGAAAGGCGGGGTTCAGGCGGACGGGAAATCCGCTGAACGGGCCGGAGAGCATGGCTCCGGCCAGGCCGTGTGCCTGGACATGGTGTCTTCCTTCCGGATTGCGGCGAGCCTAGTCCGCCACCCTGAAGACCGTCAATATGACAATATTTGCGCCATCAGCCATGATCGGACAATGTTGCCGCATAAGAAATTCAACTTTATCAATTTCCTAGATTAAATTCGGGGTTATCAGCCCGGATTCCTGACAAAAGAAATGGAAGATTGTCGGGCGATTTCCGGCCGGGCCTCAGTGCCCTGAGGGGGCTTCCGTTCCGAGGGGCAGCGGGGTACCCGCCGCGTCATAGCCCGGCACGTCCTGCCGGATGCGGGCGGAGAAATCCTCCGCTTCCCCGGCCCGCCGCGCCCGCCTGGTGATGCACCCGCGGCGCCGCAGCTCCGCCACCGTGTGGCCCGGCGTCAATCCGCCCACCGCGTGCAGGTAGTCCGGCAGATAGCCGGAGCACAGCAGCCGCCAGTCGAGCGGCAGGCCCCGGATGATGCGGCGGACCATCTCATACACCATGGTCGTGCAGTTGGCGGTCAGCGTGTTGTAGAAGCGCGGCCGCGCCTCGATCGCCCGCGCCGTGTCGAGATAGGCGAGGAACAGCGAGCGCATCGCCGCGCGTGGCATCAGGACGCGGTAGAGATAAACGTCCTCGCCCCGCGCATTGGTCCTGAGCGCCAGGATATCCCGCTCATCGGCCGCCACCAGGCAGGCCTCGAACTGCCGGAACAGCCCGCCCAGCGCATGGAAGGCCTCGCCCCGCTTGCGCCGGATCTCGATGGAGAAAACGACGTGCCGCCCGTCCCGGAAGCCGAAGGAGACCAGGGTGTGCGCGATGGCCGGACCCATCCAGTAGGACAGGACGGCATCGACGCTGACCAGCCCGTCGAGATCGTAGCTCCGGCTCTCCCAGCGGGGCGTGAAATCCGCGGCCGAGCGCCAGGTGAAGTTGCGCAGGTTGTGCAGTGTCACCCTCTCGCCCGCCCGCTCGGCGCGGAGCAGCCGCGCCACGTCTTCGGCCCAGACACGGTCATGGCTCGGGCGCAGCGTGAACCACCAGAGCAGCAGCGCGGCGAAGCCCAGCGCATAGCCGCCGAGCGCGGGCCCGGGCACGCCGGCCCAGGCGGCGGCCACCGCGGTCAGCCCCAGCCCGAGCCAGCCCAGCGCCATCGCCCGGCGCCAGCCTGGCGCGGCGGCGGGGCCGCGGATGGCCAGCGCCGGGCAGGCCCAGACCAGCGACAGCAGGGCCAGCAGGCAGCCCGCGAGGACCATGCCCCCTCCCCGCCGCCCTCAGCGCAGCCGCCCGGCGAGGGGCGGGCCCGCCGGGAGCCCCGCAGGACCGGCGCGGCGGAGGCCCGGCCCCCGCCTCACAGGGCCTGTCCCTTCGGCCGCAGCAGCCGGTGCCAGAGCGTCTCGGGCGGGTGCACCACCGCGCTCATGGCGCGGGCGTAGTCGAGCACCAGCCCCGGCGTCCAGGCCATGCTCTCGGCCCGCTGGCGGATCAGCCCGGCGGCCCAGAGTTCGGGGTTGGTGATGGCACCGAGCGCCGAGAGCACCGGTCGGCGCCGCCTGACGAAGGCGCCCTCCAGCGCGGCATCCAGCGCGGCGGCGACGGCGCTGGAACAGTTGCGGCTGGTCAGGTTGTAGGTCGGGTCCTGCCGGTACCGCGCCCAGAAGCCGCGCAGCCGCCGCGCATCGAAATCCCGGAACGCCACCTGCACGGTGGAGGGGCACCAGCCGGCCGCCTCCTCGGCATAGCTGGGCTGGAAGCGGCCCGGCACGTCATTGTCGGCGGTGGCCCGCAGGACGCGGGCGAAGTCGGCGCCGGAGCGGTCGATCTCCACCGCCGGGTAGTGGCTGATGTAGAGATCGGGTGCCAGTTCCAGCGCCGCGTGGCCGGTGGAGATGACGCCCTGCGCGTCCACGGCGGCGATGTAGCGGTTGACGGCGCGCTGGCGCAGCGGCGTGCTGACCGTGCCGGTCGGCGTCCAGACATGCACGACCAGGCTGCCGGGCGGGATGTCCCCTGTCCCTGTCCCTGTCCCTGTCCCTTCCGGGGCCAGCGGCAGGAGCATCCGCGCCAGCGGATTGCGCGAGAACAGGGCGGTGATCGAGGCCCCCGGCGGCAGCCGCCGCAGCCGCAGGGCGAGATGCACCATGCCGAAGCCGGTCACCGCCATGATCAGACCGACATTGCAGCCCACCGTCGCCTCGTACCAGGTGGGCCAGGGCTGCAGCGTCCAGATGGCGAGCAGGATCTCGAACACGCCGACGGCCAGCGCCCCGCGCCAGCCGCTGAAGCGCACCACATGCGCGCTGGCGATGCGCAGCCCGCCGTCGATGAGGAAGCCGGCGCCGAGGATCAGCGCCAGGATGAAGTTGGCACGGTGATACCCGCTGAGCAGCAGCAGGGCGATGCCGAGCAGCGCCAGCCCTTTGACCAAACGCAGCCGCCGCGCCGTTCCATGGCTGCCGAGGGCGGCGAGCAGGCTGAGCGCGGCCTCGGGCAGGATGAACCAGCCGAAGAAGCGCGGCGGGATGAGGGTCCGCCCGTCCAGCGCATCGATCAGCAGGAAGGTCCCGACACCGCCCCAGAGCAGCCCGGTGGCCAGCAGGACCCACCAGCGCCGCCGGATCACCTCCTGCCCCAGCAGCAGCAGCATGATGCGGATCATGGCGCGCCGCGCTCCGGCCGGCCGGGCTCGCGGCAGAACAGCAGGAACAGGGTGAACAGGCCGCAGGCGAGCGCCACGAACAGGGGCAGCCCGTGCCGGGTGAGGTCGAGCGCGAGCCCGGCCAGGCTTGGCCCCAGCAGCGCTCCGCCGCCCCAGAGCAGCCCCATCGCGGCATAGACCCCGACGAGATCGGTGCCGCGGAAGCGCGCGCCGATGACCGCCAGCATGGTGGTGTAGATGCCGACGAACGCCCCACCCCACAGGAACAGCGCCGGATAGGCCACCCAGTCATGGCTCAGCATCAGCGGCCAGGCGAGGGCGCCGGCGGCCGACACGGCGCCGAGGCCGAGCATCAGCCGCCGCCGGTCCATCTTGTCGCACAGCCAGCCGACCGGCAGTTGCAGCAGGATGGCGCCCACCATCAGCGTCGTGATCAGATGCGTCCCCGCCTGCTCCTCCCAGCCCAGCCGCACGGCATAGAGGGTGAGGAAGGAGAGGCCGGCGGTCTCCACCCCGGCATTCAGCGCGGTGGTGGACATCGCCACGGGCGCGAGCCGCATGGCGCGCCACAGATTGCCATGCCCATGCGCCCGCATCGCCGGCTGCCGCAGTCCGGGCAGCAGCATCAGCAGCAGCGCCAGCAGCGCCACCGCGGCGCCGGCCGCGAAGGGCAGCACCCCGTCCGGCCCGGTGACGGAGAGGATCAGCGGCCCGCCGGCGAAGCCCAGCGACAGCAGCGCGGTATAGGTCGCCATGACGCGCCCGCGCGTGGCGTCGTCGGCCAGTTCGCTGGTCCAGCTCTCGGTCAGCACGAACAGGATCTCGGCGCCGATGCCGAGGCCGATGCGCAGCAGGAACCACACCGCCACGAGCGGCAGCGCGGGAAACAGCGGCAGCAGGACCGCCGTCAGCAGCAGCGCGAAGAGGATCAGCGGCCGCGCCCCGAACCGCCCGGCGAGCCGCGGCAGGATGGGCGCCACCAGCAGCACCCCCACGGCGTGCATGGCGGCGTTCAGCCCGATCATCGTCTCGCCCAGCCCCCGCTCGGCCAGGTTCAGCGCCACCAGCGGCGCGGTCAGGCTGTAGGTCAGGCCGAAGATGGTGGCGGCGCCGATGACGGCGATGAGGGAGCGGCGGCGGGACCCCGCCGGGCCGGCCTCCCCCGCCGCTGTCCGGGCCTGCCTTCCGGCGGCCGGCGAACTGGGACAATCTGGCGGTCCGACGGCCATTCCGCATTGCTCCGAAGCTGCAGGGCGACAGTTTCCGAGCTAGATGGAAGCGCGGTGTCCGGCAAGCGGAATGCCACCTCCGATTGCAGGACCGCGCCGTTTCCGGGCGGAACCCGGGACGACGCCCGGGCGGCGAACAGGGAGAAAGGACTGGACATGCTCTATTGTGTGCAGATGGATGTGCGCGTTCCGCCGGATATGGACCGCGAGGCCTTCGAGCGGCTGAAGGCCGAGGAGAAGACCGTGGCGCAGGCGTTGCAACGCGATGGCAGGTGGCGGCATCTCTGGCGCGTCGCCGGCCGCTACGCCAATATCAGCGTCTTCGACGTGGCGGATCATGACGAGCTGCACGGCATCCTCTCCGCCCTGCCGCTCTTTCCCTTCATGGAGATCACCGTCACGCCCCTCGCGCGGCACCCTTCGGCCATCGACTGAACGCCCGGAGGGGGCGAGGCGGAGGCCTGGGCCGTTCAGCCCGCCGGATGCAGCAGGATCGGCCCGAAGGGGGTGGACTGCTCCAGCCGCAGCACCCCTTCCCGGCCCAGCTCGAGGCCGGCCAGGAAGGTGTCGGCCAGCGCCAGGCGGACGGACCGTGCGCCCGCGCCTTCCCCGAGCGGCGGCAGGGCGTCCTGGAGCTGGCAGGGCACCGGGGCACCGGCCATCCTCCGCCGCAGCCGGGCCAGGGCCCGTGACGCCCGCCGGACGGGAGGGGCCGCCGGCGGTCCGGCGTCCGGCATGACTTCGGCAGGGCGCGGCTCCAGCACGGCCAGCAACGCCTCCCAGAAGGCGAGCTGCCGCTCCGCCGGGCTCTCGGCCGCCGCCTCGCGCGGCGGTGCCCCGTGGCCCCAGACCGCCTGCCCGAGCTGCGGCCGGGCGGCCAGCCAGTCCGCGGCGGCCCGGGCCGGGGGCAGCGCCCCGCGCCGTTCCAGCCGGTGCCGCGCCGCGGCCTCCGCCGCCCCGCCGGCCCGACGGGGTGGCGGAGGCCGCGACCGCAGCAGCACCAGCTCGCTCGCCAGCAACACCCAGTCGCCCTGGCGTTCCAGCGGCGCTCGCCGCGCCGCCAGGGCCGAGGCCAGCGCCTCCAGCAGCGGCAGCAGCGGCAGCCGCCCCAGCTCGGTGAGAAGCTCCGGCCGCTCCGCCGGATCCGCCTCCTCAGTCCAGGGCATGGCGGGCGGCGGGGCGGTGTCAGCCGTCATCGTAATGCGGCGCCAGATCGAGGCGCAGGGCCGGCCAGCCGCGCCGCAGCCGCAGCAGGGCCGGCCAGGGCGACCAGTCGGCCGACCAGAAGGCCACGACCCAACGGTCCGTCCGCCGCAACCGGCGGTCCCGCGTCACGGGCAGTTCGTGCACCTGCCGCACGGCGCGGCCGGTGCCCCAGTGCCGCCAGAGCCAGTCCCGGCTCTCCGCCTCGTCCGGGCCGAGAGCCAGCAGCGACGCCGGCACCGGCAGAAGGCGGTGCAGGTCGAAGGGACAGGCACGATCCTCCGCCATGGCGCGCGCCTGCGCCCGGGCCTCGTGCAGGGCCACGGCGTCGCGCAGCCGGCGCGCCAGCAGCCGCGCTCCCCGCAGGCTGATGGCCCGCTCGCCCTCCGGCGGCGCGGCCAGGCCGAGGAACCATTCCTCCTCCAGCCGCGCCAGGTCGCGCCGCCAGGGAATGATCCCCGGCCCTGCCGCCGCGGCACGGAACCGCGCCACCTCCGCCGTGGCGCCGGTGACGGTGAGGCTGTGGCGCAGCCAGTCGGTCCGCTCCGGGATCATGCGGCGGCCCTCACAGGTCGAGCAGGCGGGCGGGGCTGTCGCGGGTGATGCGGGCGCGGCGGCGATAGGCCTGGGTGGTGGCGATGCTCTTCTGCCGGGCATGGTGCATCACCTGCTCGTCCAGCGCGCCGCGCAGATAGGCCTCGGTGATGCAGCCGGCGCGCAGCCCGTGCGGCGACAGGCGCTCGGCGGCATCCACGGCCAGTCCGGCGCGCTCGGCCCGGCGGCGCAGGATGAACCAGACCCCGGCGGGCCTCAGCCGGCCGCGCGGCCGCCCGCCCCGCGTCAGGCTGGGAAACACCGCCCCCCATTCGATGCGCGCCCGCTGCAGCCAGGTCTCCATCGCCCGCACCGGGCAGGTGAGCGGGTTGAGCCCGCGCGGGATGCCGACGCGCGCCCCCTCGCCTTCCTGGTCCCCCTTGGCGCGTGGAATCCCGACCGTCATGCCCTCGGCGGTGAAGCGAAGATGCTCGCGGTCGATGCCGGTGATCTCGGAGCGGCGCAGCGCGCCGGCGAAACCGACCAGCAGCAGCGCCCGGTCGCGCAGGCCCGCCATGTCGGTGCCGCAGGCGTTCAGCAGGCGCTTCACCTCGGCCGAGGTCAGCGCCGCCGCCGGCCGCGCCGCCACGCCATGCTGGCCGAGGATGCCGCGCAGCGTGGCGCGGATGGCCGGATGCCGCTGGTCCCAGGGCTCGCCGGCCTGGCGGTGCATGTGACCGATCGCGGCCAGCCGACGCCAGAGCGCGCTGCGCCCGACGCGGCCGGCCAGGCTGGCGAGATGGCCGGCCACCACCACCGGCGCCGCCGGCAGGGCGCGAGCGCCGCCGGCCTCGCACCAGGCCTGGAAGGCGCGCCAGTCGCTGGCATAGGCCCGGAGGGTGTTGGCGGAGAGGGCCTGCCCGGCATAGCGGGCCGCCTCGGCCATGGCCTCGCCGACCGGCCCGACCAGCAGCCGCGCGGTGGCCTCGTCCATCACCTCCGCTCCACCCGGCCGTCGTTCCGCCATATCCCCCACCTCCGCCCGACCGATGACGCGGTCTCGCAGTGTAGGGTCAGCCGGCGCCGGAACAAAGCGGCGGCGGCCTTGGCTAATCCTCCGCCACCAGCCCGCGCCGATCCCGCATGCGAAGGCTCTCCGCCAGCCTCTCCTCACCGGCGCGGAAGGCCTGGAAGGCCGATTCGGTGAAGTCGATATGGCCGCGCATGGCCTCCGCCGCCGCCGCCGCGTCTCCGGCCAGCACCGCCTCCCCGATTCCCAGATGCTGCGCCAGGATCGCGCCGCGCAGATCGTCGCGCCGCCAGTACTGCTCGTGGCTGACCAGGATGCCCCGCCGCAGCAGATCGGCCAGGACGCGCAGGACATGCAGCAGCACCAGGTTGTGGCTGGCCTCGTGCAACAGCCGGTGCAGCCGCAGATCGGCCTCCGCCTCCTCCGCCGGCACGGCGCGCCGGTGCGCCGCCTCCATCGCGGCCAGGGCCTCGCGCAGCGCCACGCGCTCGGGGTCCGTAATGCGCCGCGCCGCCAGGGCCGCCGCCTCCGGCTCCATCAGCCTGCGATACTCGAAGTAGTCCCGGGCGATCCGCGGGCTCTGGCCGAAGAGCGTGGCCAGGGGTCCGCTCAGCGGCGCCAGGAAATCCGCCACCTGCGTGCCGGCGCGCGAGCCGGTCAGCAGGCCCCTGTTCTCCAGCTGCGCCAGCGCCTCGCGCAGCGAAGGGCGCGAGACGCCGAGGGCCTCCGCCAGCTCGCGCTCCGGTGCCAGGCGCTCGCCGGGACGCAGCACGCCCTCCAGGATCAGCGTCTCCAGATGGCTGGCCACGGCGCCGGCCAGGGGCTGTGGTCGGATGGGCGGCGGTCGGGTCGGGTCGGGCATGCTCCCTCCTCCTGGTCAAAAGACTTTACCAAGAGCGCGGTGCGGGTGACAATGCCGGCCACCGACCCGCCGCCGGAGGATGCGCCATGCCGACCGTCACCAATATCGAGGATCTGCGCCGGATCGCCCGCCGCCGCATCCCGCGCGCCATCTTCGACTACGCCGACCGCGGCTCCTACGACGAGGCGACCTACCGCGCCAACCGCGAGGATCTGGCGGCGCTGAAGCTGCGCCAGCGGGTCATGATCGATGTCTCCGAGCGCAACCTGGCCTCGACCATGCTGGGCGAGCCGGTCTCCATGCCGGTGGCCATCGCGCCGACCGGGCTGACCGGGCTGTTCCACGCCGATGGCGAGATCCTCGGCCGCCGCGCGGCGCATGCCTTCGGCGTCCCCTTCACCCTCTCGACCATGTCGATCTGCTCGATCGAGGATGTCTGGGAGGCGACCAAGCTGCCCTTCTGGTTCCAGCTCTACGTCATGCGCGACCGGGGCTTCAGCCGCTCCCTGGTGGAGCGCGCCATCGCCGCGAACTGCTCGGCGCTGGTGCTGACGCTCGACCTGCAGATCCAGGGCCAGCGGCACAACGACATCAAGAACGGCCTGGCCGTGCCGCCCAAGCTGACGCTGCGGAACGCGCTCGACGTGATGACGAAACCCTCCTGGGCGCTCAAGGTGCTGCGCGGCCGGCGCAAGACCTTCGGCAACCTGACCGAGGCGCCGGGCGCGAAGGAGGGCCTGGCCACCCTGTCGCACTGGATCGCCGGGCAGTTCGATCCCTCGCTGTCCTGGAAGGACGTCGCCTGGATCCGCAGCATCTGGCCGGGGAAGCTCATCCTGAAGGGCGTGCTGGACATCGATGACGCGCGGATCGCCGCCGATACCGGGGCGGATGCTATCGTCGTCTCCAACCACGGCGGACGGCAGCTCGACGGCGCGCCCTCCTCGATCTCCGTGCTGCCGGCGATCGCCGAGGCGGTGGGCGACAAGACCGAGATCCTCTTCGACGGCGGCGTGCGCTCGGGCCAGGACGTGCTGAAGGCGCTGGCGCTCGGCGCCAGGGGCTGCATGATCGGCAAGGCCTGGCTCTATGGTCTGGCGGCGGGTGGCGAGGCGGGCGTGACGCAGGCCCTGCAGATCATCCGCAAGGAGCTGGATGTCAGCATGGCGCTGACCGGCACCCGGGATGTCCGCGACGTCACGCCGGAGGTGCTGCACGCGGCGCGCCATGGCGATGTGGTGCGGCCGGCCGGATCGCGGCTGGAGCACGCCTGAACCGGCCGCGGCGGCGCGCCTTCAGCCCGGAGGCGCGCCCTTCTCCTTCTCGAAGGCGGCGTGGTACTCCTCCGCCATGCCGCGCAGGGCACGCCCGATCCGCGCATACTCGTATTCGTTGAGATTGGCGAGGGAGACGCGACCGGCCGGCTGGTCGGCGCCGAAGCCGCGTCCGGGCAGCAGCACGATGCCCGTCTGGTCGGCGATGCGGAACAGCATGTCCCCGGCACCGGCCTTCTCCTTGATCCAGGCGGCGAACTCCTCACCATAGAGGTGCCGCGCGATACGCTCCAGATCGAGCAGGGTGTAGTAGCCTACCTCGTTCGGATCGGATTGCGGCGGCATCCCCAGCTCGCGGTAGAGCGTCGCCTCGCGGCGGCGGATCAGCTTCTTGAGCTGCGCCTTGTAGCCCTCGTTCTCATCCATCAGGGCGAAGAGCGAGAAGAGGACCATCTGCACCTGCTGCGGCGTCGAGAGCCCGGCCGTGTGGTTCAATGCCACGGCGCGGCTATCGGCGACGAGCCGGTCGATGAAGCGGAGTGCCGCGACATCCGGCACGAGGGAGGAATAGCGCGTGACGAGATCGGCCTTCTCGGCCTCCGGCAGGGCCGCCAGCGCCGCGTCCAGCGCATTGTCCCGATGCGTGGCGATGACGCCGAGCCGCCAGCCTGTCGCGCCGAAATACTTGGAGAAGGAATAGACGAGCATGGTGTTGCGCGGGCAGACCGCGAAGAGCGAGCGGAAGTCGTCGGCGAAGGTGCCGTAGACGTCATCGGTCAGGATGAAGAGGTCCGGCCGGTCCTGCGCCACGATGCGCGCCACGGTCTGCAGGCTGCGGTCATCCATCTTCACCGAGGGCGGATTGCTCGGGTTGACGCAGAAGAAGATCTTGACCGCCGGGTCCTTCAGCTTCTCCAGCTCGGAATCCGGATACTGCCAGTTCTGCGCGGGATCGGCGTGGATCGCCACCTCCTCGAGACCGTACTCCGCGAGTTCGGGGATCTCGATATAGGGCGTGAAGACCGGCAGGCCGATCGCCACCTTGTCGCCACGCCGCACCAGGCCGTTCTGCTGCAGGGTGTGGAAGACATAGGCCATGGCGGCGGTGCCGCCCTCCACGGCGAAGAGGTCGACGCCGCCTGTCGAGAGATAGCCGCCGACCATCTCCTTGACGATGTAGTTGCGCACGATCTCCTCGCTGACGCGCAGCATGCGCGGCGGCACCGGGTAGTTGCAGCCGAGAACGCCCTCGACCATCTCATGCAGGAAGTCCGAGGCCGAAAGCCCGAGCTGATCGCGCACATAGCTGAGCGCGCGGCTGAGGAAGAGCACGCCCGGCTGGTCGCGATGCTCGGCCGTGAAGCGCTCGAAGCGGCCCTCGATCCCCTCCAGCTGCGGCAGGCCGCCGACGCCATCCGGCATGTAGGAGAAGGAAAGCTCCGCCTCGTTCGTCGCGAAGAGGCCGAGGCGGAAGAAGGCGCGCCGCGGCAGGGTGGCCAGGAAGTTCGGATTGCCGCGACCGGCGTTCAGCATCAGCCGGTTCTCCCGCCCGGAGGCCAGCCGGATGAGTTCGTCCTTCAGCTCGAACGGGCTGAGCTTGGCGTACTGGCTGTAGTCGGTCATGGGCGTCTTGTCCTTGCTGGCGGTTCAGGCGAAGGCGACGACGAGCGGCCCGAGAAGGGTGAGGAAGACATTGGCCAGGGCATAGGTGATGGCGAAGGGCGTGGTCGGGATGGCGTTGCCGGCCTTGTCCAGCACCTCGCCGAAGGCCGGATTGGCGCTGCGCGACCCTGACAGCGCGCCGGCGAAGATCGCCGCATTGTCGTAGCGCAGCAGGTAGCGCCCGACGAGCATGGTGACGACCAGCGGCACCACGGTGACGACGACACCCAGGAGAAAGATCGAGAGCCCGCTGCTGGCTATGGTGCTGACGGCCTGCAGCCCGGATTGCAGCCCGACCACGGCGACGAAGCCGGCCAGGCCCAGGTCGCGCAGCAGGGTGGACGCGGCGGTGGGCATGTTGCCGATGGCCAGGTGCCGGCTGCGGTACCAGCCGAAGATGAGGCCCGAGAGCAGCGCGCCGCCGCCGCTGCCAAGCGTCAGCGGCACGGCGCCGATCCGCAGCACCAGGAGGCCGATCAGCAGGCCGACGACGAGGCCGAGACCGTGGAAGACGAAATCGGTCTTGTCGCTTGGCACCACGGCGGTGCCGGCGAGTTGCACGGCCCGTTCCACATCCTTGGCGGAGCCATAGAGGGTGGCCACGTCCCCCGCCTCGACGCGCGTCTCCTTCGTCACCGGAACGGGCTTCCCGGCCCGCGTCAGGCCGGTGACATAGACACCATGCCGCACCGCCTCGTCCACCTGATCGCGGATCTCCGCCACCGTATGGCCGATGAACGCTCGGTTCGCCACGGCGACGTCCCGCGTCAGCATGATGACATCCATGCCCTCGGCCGATTGCACCTCGTCGCCCGCCTGCGATGCCAGGCTGACCACGCCGGGCCTCCGTCCGACGATCAGCACGATGTCGTCCTTCTCCAGCCGCAGGTCCGGCTGCAGGCCGATCAGGGCATTGCCGCGCCGCACGCGCTCGACGCTCACCGTGTCATCCGCCATGCCCTCCAGCTCGGCGACGCTCCGCCCGGCCGAGGCGCCGATGCGATAGAGCCGCCCGACGAGCGGCGGCATGGCGGGCTGCTCCCCTGGCCCATAGACCGGCGCGCCCGCCAGCAACGCGGTTTCGGCCTTGATGGCGTCGTCGCGGATGCTGCGGCCCATCAGCCATTCGAGGGCGTTGACGCAGATCAGGATGGCGCCGAAGGAGCCGAAGATGTAGGTCACGGCGTAGCCGATGGCTACATTGGCCTGCAGGCGCTGGGTTTCATCGGCGGCGAGGCCCAGCTTCTCGATCGCCGCGCCGGCGGTGCCGATGATCGCCGACTGGGTCAGCCCGCCGGCGGCGAGTCCGGCCGCCATGCCTTTGTCCAGTCCGAAGATCCGCGCCAGGATGACGACGGTGACGAGGCCGCTGATCGCCAGCACCGCGGCGAGGATGATTTCCCGTACCGAGTGGCGGCCGAGGGAGCGGAAGAACTGCGGTCCGCTCTCGAAGCCCACCGCGTAGATGAACAGCGCGAAGAGCACCGCCTTGATGCCGTTGTCGACATGCACGCCGAGCTGGCTGATCAGCACCGCCACCAGCAGCGAGCCGGCGACGCCGCCGAGCTGGAACTTGCCGAAGCGGAACTTGCCGATCCAGTAGCCGCCGGCCAGCGAAAGGAAGATGGCGATCTCGGGGGACTGGGCCAGAAGGCCGTGGAGCCAGGACGCCATGCCGATGCTTCCAGGAGAAATTGTCTAGCCGGTGGGCTGTCCGCGTCGGGCATCACAAGGGGAGCGCGATCCGCCGGCCCTGTCCGCTCCGAGGTTTAATGCGCCCTCTCCCCGCGAGGACGTCATCACGATTGCAGGATGGCCGGATCAGAACGCCTCGTAGCGGATGGCGCTGCCGTCATCGCCGCGCATGGTGAAACCGACCCAGCGTCCCGCGGCATCATAGAGCGCGGCCATGTCGCCCTCCGGCCAGCGCCACCGCATCAGCGCCCCGAGCTGGTCGCGCCGGGGGGCGCCGTCCAGCATGCGGCCGGTATGGGCGTTGAACAGGGGCCGCCCCATGCGGCCGGGTTCCCACCAGGACAGTGGCGCGGCCTCCGCCGGCAGCCGCAGCGCGCCCTCCGGCCCCTCGCCGGCGAGGCCCTCCGCCGTGGCCACCAGCCGCAGCCGCGTCTCCCGGCCATTCCGCAGCGTCCGGGAGGCGAAGCCCAGCAGGCGTTCGCCCTGCCAGCGCTCGGAATAGTCATGCGCGTGGCGGTAGACGGTGATGCCGAGCATCGTCACCGCGAGGGCGACCTCGGTCCGGATGGTGCCGTCCGGCTCGGCGCGGACGAGATGCGTGCCGATCTCGCTGTCGCCCCGCAGGACCCGGAAGCGGTAGCCCGCCGGCGGGATGGCGGCGCGGGCGGAAAGGCCGGGCAGCGCCAGCAGGGCCGCCAGAAGGCCCCGCCGGCCCACCGATCCGCCGCTCATCCGTCGCCCTGTCGCCATGCTTCGCCCCTCGTTCCCGCGGACAGAGATGGGACCGCCAGCGGAAAGCGGAAGCCTGTCCTCCGTCCCCCCCGAGACAGACGGGCCGTGCCGTGCCAAACTGGCCGCATGCGGCAATTGCTCCTGCTGCGGCATGCGAAGTCGTCCTGGGACGATCCAAGCCTGCCGGACCACGCCCGGCCCCTGAACACGCGGGGCAGACGCGCCGCCACCATCATGGCCGGCGTGATGCGCGAACTCGGCCTGGCGCCGGACATCGTGCTCGTCTCCTCCGCGCGGCGCACGCTGCAGACGCTCGAGGCCCTCTCGCCGCTGCCGGACAGCCCGCTGGTCGAGCCGATGGACGATCTCTACCTGGCGCCCTGGCCCCGGCTGATGGAGACCCTGCGGGAGGCACCGGAGACGGCGCGCAGCCTGCTGCTGATCGGCCACAATCCCGGCCTGCACGACCTGGCACTGGCCCTGGCGGGTCCGGCCGGCATGGCGGGCAAGGCTCCCGGCACGCAGCGGCTGGCGGGAGGATATCCGACCGGCGCGCTGGCGGAGTTCGCCATCGCCGCGCCCTGGCGGCTGCTGGAGGCGGGCGGCGGGCGGCTCGTGCGCTTCGTCGCTCCCAACGACCTTCCAGAGATGGCGGGATGACCAGCGATCCGGCGCCGGCGCCCGCCTCCCCCCCGGCCCAGCCCTCCCTGACCCTGGAGGCCACGCTGCCGGCCGGGCAGGCGGCGGCCTTGTGGCGGCACCCCGCCCTGGCCGGGCTGCGGCGCCCCCGCACCGTGCCGGAGGAATGGCTCTGGCTGGACAGTGCCGAGGGCCGGCTGGCGGAGGCCGGCCTGGCCTTGCGCGCCAGCCTCCGGGGCCCGCGGGACCTCTGCCCCCTCATGCCGCCGGAAGGCCCCTCGGCCCCCGGCCTGAGTGCCGGTGCCCCCCACCCCCTCCCCGCCGAGGCCGTGCCGGATGCGCTGGAGGGCGCGATCCTCCTGCCCCGCGCCAGCTATGCCGGGCGCACCGGGCGCGGCAGCCTGGGCGGCATCGCCCTGCGGTTCCGCCAGGGCCGGCTGCGCGCCGCGACCGCCACCGCGCCCGAGGCGCCCTTCTGCGGCGTGACCTTCTCCGGGCCGGCGCCGGCGGTGCTGGACCTCGTCGAGGCCCTGGCCGAAACGCTCCCGCTGCTGCCGGCGGGCGCCAGTCTGGACGAGCAGGCCTTCGCCCTCGCCCGGGGCGGCCCGGCCCGGCCGCGACGGCGCGGCGCGCCGGATCTGGGCGCGGTGGAGACCGTCGAGGCCGCCCTGCCGCTCGCCATCGGCCATCTGGCCGAGGCCATCCTGGCGCAGGCGCCGCTCTGCCGCCCCGATCTCGGGCCGGAGGGGGTGCATCAGTCGCGCGTCGCCGCCCGCCGGCTGCGCTCCTGCCTGAAGACCTTCCGGCCCCTGCTGGACGGGCCCGAATTGCGCGCGCTCGACACCGCCCTGCGCGACTTCGCCCGCGCGCTCGGCGACGCGCGGGAGATGGACGTGTTCCTGCGTGGCCTGGCCTCGGATCTGTCCCGGGCGGTGGGCCAGGATCGCCGCTGGGCCCGCCTGCTGCGCGTGGCCGAGGGCCGCCGCCTGGACGCCTATGCCAGGCTGCGGACGATGCTGGAGGACGCGCCCTTCCGGCGGATGATGTGGCAGGCCACGCGTCTCGCCCTGCTGCCGCCCTGGAGCGATGCCGCGCCGGCACGGCCGTTGCGGCCGGAGGCGCGCCACCTGCTGCACCGGCGCCGCCGGAAGATGATCCGGCGCGCCCGCCACATCGACACCCTGTCCGACACCGAGCTGCATGAGTTGCGGCTGGAGGCCAAGCGCCTGCGCTACACCGCGGAGCTCTTCGCCCCGCTCTGGCCCGGCAAGGCGGCGCGCCGCTTCCTCAAGCGGCTCTCGGAACTCCAGGAGGCGCTGGGCCTGTCGAATGACAGCGTGACGGCACGGCATCTGATCGCCGGGCTGGCCGAGGGCGGCGGTGCTTCGGCCTGGGCCGGCGGCCTGGCGGAGGGCTGGGCCCTGGCCGCGGCCCGCGACAGCCGGGCGGCGGCGCTGGAGGCCTGGCGCCGCTTCGAGCGGCAGGACACTTTCTGGCAGGGCGGCTAAACACGACCACGCCTGCGTGTGGCGCTTGAAACAGCGCCTATCGGTGGTTTAACGATTCCTCCCGTGCCCCGTCGCCGCCGCCTCTTCCGACCCGCCCGTCAGCCCCGGCGCTGGCGCGGCGCGCTACTCGCCTGCGGGGGCGCCCTGGCCATGCTCGTGCTGGCCGGACTTGGCCTGCCCGCCCATCTCCTGGGATCCGCGCCCCGCGAGCAGCAGTGGCAGGCCACGGCGGCCCGGCTGCGGATCGTCGATGGCGACACGTTGCTCCTCGGCGACCGTGCCCTCCGGCTGCGGGGCGTGCTCTCGCCGGCCCGGGGCGAAAGCTGCGGCACGGCCGCCGGTATCGGCTTCGATTGCGGCGCCGCGGCCGCCGAGGCCCTCGCCCGCCTGCTGCGCGGCCGCGACGTGTCGTGCCAGGTGCGGGGCGGCGACCGTTTCGGGCGGGCGCTGGGTGTCTGCCAGGCCGGCGGCGCTGAGGCCAACGCGACGCTGATCGCCGCCGGCTGGGCCCTGGCGGCGGACGGGGCCGACACCCGGCTGGTCGCGGCGGAGGCGGCGGCGCGGCAGGCGCGGCTCGGCCTCTGGTCCCACCTGCCCGGCGCGCCCAGGGCCTGGCGCGAGCGGCCCTGACGACGGCCCTCGGGCGGCCCGGCGGCCCTTCGCCGGCGGAGGGCCGCCTCCCGCCCGGCGAGGGCCTGCGATACCCGCGACAAGGCCCCCGGCCGGATGGACAATCCGGCACCACGACGCCTAATGTCGCAACGCACCATCGACGCCGCCGGCCGGTCCGGCGCGCCCCCCGATATGAGGAAGACGCCATGAGCAGCACGGCCAAAGGGTCCGTCACCGTCGCGCTGGACGGATCCAACAAGTCCGCCACCCTGCCGCTGATCCAGGGCTCGATCGGCCCGGACGTTTTCGATATCCGCAAGCTCTACAGTGAACTGGGCGTCTTCACCTTCGACCCGGGCTATGGCGGAACCGCCGCCTGCGAGAGCAAGATCACCTACATCGACGGCGACGAGGGCGTGCTGCTGTATCGCGGCTACCCCATCGAGCAGCTCGCCGAGAAGTCGAACTTCCTCGAGGTCTCCTACCTGCTGCTGAACGGCGAGCTGCCGACGGCGCAGCAGCTGAAGGACTTCGACCGTGGCGTGACGCTGCACACCATGGTGCACGAGCAGCTGCGGCGCTTCTTCGACGGCTTCCGCCGCGACGCCCACCCGATGGCGATCCTCTGTGGCGTGGTCGGCGCCCTCTCCGCCTTCTACCACGACAGCCTGGACATCAACGATCCGGCGCAGCGCGAGATCAGCGCCTTCCGCCTGATCGCCAAGGTGCCGACCATCGCCGCCTGGGCCTACAAGTACTCGATCGGCCAGCCCTTCATGTATCCGAGGAACGATCTCTCCTACGCGGAGAACTTCCTCTACATGCTGAACGCCGTGCCGGCCGAGGAATGGAAGCCGAACCCGATCCTCAGCCGCGCGATGGACCGCATCCTGGTCCTGCACGCCGATCACGAGCAGAACGCCTCCACCTCCACCGTCCGGCTGGCGGGCTCGACCGGCGCCAATCCCTTCGCCTGCGTCGCCGCCGGCATCGCCGCGCTCTGGGGCCCCGCGCATGGCGGCGCCAACGAGGCGGTGCTCAAGATGCTGGGCGAGATCGGCAGCGTCGAGAACATCCCGGACTTCATCGAGAAGGTGAAGGACAAGAATTCCGGCGTGAAGCTGATGGGCTTCGGCCATCGCGTGTACAAGAACTTCGACCCGCGCGCGAAGATCATGCAGGCGACCTGCCATGAGGTCCTGGCCGAGCTTGGCATCAAGGACGAGCCGCTGCTGGATCTCGCCATGGCGCTGGAGAAGATCGCGCTGGAAGACGACTATTTCGTCTCCCGCAAGCTCTATCCGAACGTCGATTTCTATTCGGGCATCATCCTGAAGGCGATGGGCATCCCCACCCACATGTTCACCGTCCTCTTCGCGGTGGCGCGCACCGTGGGCTGGGTGAGCCAGTGGAAGGAGATGATCGAGGATCCGGCGCAGCGCATCGGCCGGCCGCGGCAGATCTACACCGGCCCCGCGCAGCGCGACGTCGTGTCGGTCGAACAGCGCGGCTGAACCCGCGGATGCGGCATCCCGCCGCCCGCCTTCGCCCATGACCAGAATAAGCCCGCCCGGCAGCGCCGTGGCGGGCTTTTTCGTGCCGCAGGACAACATGAAGTAGAATATCAAGAACTTGTGGCAAACCATTGTCCCGCCGCGCGCCACGGGAAGTATCATTGAAGTACTGGGTCTGCCGCCAGCCTCTGGAGGCGGAACTCCCTGAGACCTTTTCTCCCGGGATCTCTTTATTTTTGATGAATTTACCTTGATCACAATACCGCGATTGGCTGATATACGCCTGTAGGTTGAAAATCTCGGGTGGAACTACTGAAATGGGCGATATGATGACGGCGGATCTCCAGCATCGCTCGCTGGATGACCTTGTGCGCCGACGCCTGCGCGGCTGGCCCCAGAAGCCGCCAGGAGCTTTGGATTCGCTGAAGCAAAAGGGCATCTGGATGCGGGCCCGTCCCGGCGAGCCTGACACGGTGACGCATCCCTTCCTGCGCCTGCCCGGCTCCAATCGCCTTCGTACGGTGCCGGATGGGTTGTGGCTGCACTTCAGCCCCGATCCGGCGGATGCCTATGTCGACATCCTTTGCATCGAGGCCTGCTCCACCTTGCAGAATCTGCTGGACAAGCGCTCGCGCTTTGCGCCGTCCACCACGTCCCTGCTGGCCGTCTGCCCGGTGGCCTGGCTGACCGCGCCTTTGCAGGCGGACGATCCGCTGCCGCGCTGGCGCCGCATCAAGCTGTTGCGCCAGGCGCCCGAGGAGCCGCTGGTGCTGCCGGTACGCGATGTGCGGGTGCTCTATGGCCTGAAGACGCGGCAGTATGACGGTTTCGCGCGCACGCAGATGCCACAGGCGCACGAGTACTTCTGCCCGATGGATGCGCTGACGGATGCCGATGGCGCCAGCAATCCCGCCATGCAGGCGCTGATCGCCCGGGCCTCCGGCGCGGCCAACTTCATGCGGCTGCCGTGAACGGCGGCCAGCGCCCCCGGCCCTGCCGCCGGGGAGGCGCCGACCCCGGTTCAGGCGGGGAGGTTGTTGCTACCCTCCAGCCCGATCCGGGCGGCCAGGGCCAGTTCCTCCACCACCTCGCGCAGGGATTCGGCGGGACGGGCCGGGACCGGGGCCGGGAGCCTCGTGCTGCCGTCATACTCGAACAGGATCTCGCTCGTCGGCAGGCGTTGCACCCGGCATTGGCGGCGGGAGAAAGCCAGTCCTTCGTCGCGGACCTGCCGCTCGTACTGGGCGCCCATGATGAAGGCGCCCTGGGGCGAACGGCGCCAGGCGCGCTCCAGCATGCCCAGCATCAGGTACCAGGACGCCCCCTGATTGACCGCGCCGGAACCGGCTTCCAGGAAATAGGTGTTGGCGCCGAAGTCGATGCCGGAGAAGCCGGCCAATCCGTTCTCCCCCGCGCGGGCGATGGCGATGAAGTTGCGCGGACCAAGGGCCGCGAGGCGCAGCAGGAAGCGCGGCAGGGTGCGCCGGAGCGTGAGGCCCAGAGCCTTGCGGCTGGAGAGCTGCGCCCGCAGGCCGTTCAGCGCGCCCCAGTCGGCCAGCGACGCCAGGCCATGCCGCAGGCTCACCGCCAGGTCGGGATGCGTCTCGCGGGCCCGCTTGGCGTTGCGCTTGGCATTGCTGCTGACCTCGCGCAGATAGCCGTCCCAATGCGGCCACTGGCGGAAGTCGACCACATCGAGGGTGATGGGCTCCACCTGCGTGATGACGACGCCGGGCAGCGCCTGCAGCAACGGCTCGCGCGGAGCCTCCAGATTCCACTGCGAGCCGTAATGGTATGCACCAGGGCCGAGATGCCGCAGGACCGCCTGCATGACCTCGCTCCAGCGTTGGGCATGGCCGGGCAGGAGCTGCAGGGAATCGGCGAAGACGCTCCGCCGCCGGCCGATCCCCACCGCGCATTGCGCGATCTTGGTCCGCCGCCCGTCCTCGACGAGCAGGATCTCCAGCCGGCGCAGGCGGAAGAGGCGATGATGATCCAGCTGCCAGGCCCACAGGGCATGCCAGGCGCAACGGAACGATGCTCCGCACGCCATGGCGAAGTCATCCCATTCGTCCGGAGAGATCCTGTCCTCGGAGACGTCCACGACTGGCGACATTGCATTTTCCCGGCTTTTGCTGGTGCTGACGAAGGACCGCACCACCTCCGCTAGAAGGTTATAGCCGCCGCCATGAGGCTCGGGATCATAATTTGGATTAATTCTTAATAATTAATCATTCCGATAAATACTCGATTTTCCGCTTCAAATGGCCGCCGCGGGTTCCCGATTGCTGAATAGTGAGCAATCTTCCGCCGCATCCAGTCCTCACCCCGGCGGCGACGAGGGGCCGGCGACGCGGCGGAGGTCGGCCTCGTCCAGCGTCTCCTTCTCCAGCAGCTGGCGCGCGCTGCGCTCGAGCACCTCCCGGCGCTCGCCCAGCAGGGCGAGGGTCTTCTCGAAGGCCTGCTGCACGATGCCGCGCACCTCCTCATCGACCGCCGCCGCCGTCTCGTCCGAGTAGTTCCGCTCGGTCCCGCCCATGCCGGGCAGGGTGGGGGCGAGGTAGGAGCGGCTGTCCTTCTCCAGCGAGACATGGCCGATGCGATCCGTCATGCCGTAGCGCGTCACCATCGAGCGGGCGATGTCGGTCACGCGCGCCAGGTCGTCGGCCGCGCCGGTGGAGAGGTGCCCGAAGACGATCCACTCCGCCGCCCGGCCACCGAGCAGCACCGCCATCTTCCCTTCCAGTTCCTCGCGCGTCATCAGGAAGCGGTCCTCAGTCGGGCGCTGGATGGTGTAGCCGAGGGCGCCGACGCCGCGCGGGATGATCGAGACCTTGTGCACCGGGTCGGAGCCCGGCACCGCCATGGCGACCAGGGCATGGCCCATCTCGTGATAGGCGACGATCTCCCGCTCGCGCGGGTTCAGCAGGCGGTTGCGCTTCTCGAGGCCGGCGATGATGCGCTCGACGGCGTTGTTGAAGTCCTGCATGGCGACCGCCTCGGCCTGCCTGCGCGTCGCCAGCAGCGCCGCCTCGTTGACCAGATTGGCGAGGTCGGCCCCGGTGAAACCGGGTGTCAGCGCGGCAATCTCCTCCGGCCTCACATCCGGCGCCAGTTGCACCTTGCGAAGATGCACCGCCAGGATGTCGATCCGCCCCTTCTTGTCCGGACGGTCCACCAGCACCTGCCGGTCGAAGCGCCCGGCGCGCAGCAGGGCCGGGTCCAGGATCTCCGGCCGGTTGGTCGCGCCGAGCAGAACCAGGCCAGTCGAGGAATCGAAGCCGTCCAGTTCCACCAGGAGCTGGTTCAGCGTCTGCTCCTTCTCGTCATTGCCGCCGCCGAAGCCGCCGACGCCGCGGGCACGGCCCATGGCGTCCAGCTCGTCGATGAAGATGATGGCCGGCGCCTTCTCCCGGGCCTGGGTGAAGAGATCGCGCACCCGGGCGGCGCCGACGCCCACGAACATCTCAACGAACTCGGAGCCCGAGATCGAGAAGAAGGGCACCCTCGCCTCTCCCGCCACGGCCTTGGCGAGCAGGGTCTTGCCGGTGCCGGGCGGCCCGACCAGCAGCACGCCCTTGGGCATCCGCCCGCCCAGGCGCCCGTATTCCTGGGGATTGCGCAGGAAGTCGACGATCTCGCGCAGCTCGTCCTTCGCCTCGTCCACCCCCGCCACATCCTCGAATCGGACGCGGGTGTCGGTCTCGACATAGACCTTGGCCTTGCTGCGGCCGACCTGCATCAGCCCGCCCATGCCGCGGCCCATGCGGCGCAACAGGAACATCCAGACGCCGATGAACAACGCCATGGGGATGATCCAGGAGAGCAGGTCGCGCAGGAAGGTGCTCTCCACCTGCCCGGTGAACTCGACATTGTAACGCTGCAGTTCCTGCGCGAAATCCGGGTCGACTCGGGTCGTGGTGAACCGTGTCTGCCCGCCCTCCAGCGGTTCCTTCAGCCGGCCCTGGATGAAGCGGTCCGAGATGCCGATCTGCGCCACCTTGCCGTCGCGCAGCAGCTGCTCGAACTGGCTGTAGGGAATCGGCGCCACCGCCTGCTGGGCGGCGATCACGTACTGGATGATGGCGATGCCCAGCAGGGCGGCCAGCCAGTAGCTGATATTGAACCGGGCCTGAGGCTTCATCCTGTCACCTTGCCGTTCCGCCGCCTGCCGCGGCTCCGGCGCGAGGATGCCGCGTCCGGCGCGGGCGCGAAAGCTCCCGGCCGGTCAGGAGCCGCCCAGCCGGGCCACGCCGCCCTGCGCCGTGAGGCCGAGGCAGGCGGGGTGCCCGCACTCCGTGGCGAGACGGGAGGTGTTCAGGAACCCCGGCAAGGGTTCCTCCAGATGCAGGACGCCGGCCAGGCGGCCGATCCCCGGCCAGTCCAACAGGGCGATGCCGGCCAGCATGGCGCCGGCGGCGCAGAACATGGTGAGGGTGTGCAGCCATTTTGGCGTCATCGGGAGGGTCCGCTTTCTGCTGGGCCCAGCCTAGGACGCGGCAGGTTTCGTCATGGTTAAGACCCGGGCTGCCGGGCCTCCAGGGCTGCCATGATGCATCGCAGCAACCAACCGGTCGCGGAACGGTTAGTCCTCCGCGAAAGGTTCGCGCCGGCACCGGCCAAACGGGGCCGATCACAGGCGCCGGGACATCATCATGCGCTACAGGTTGGGATGCGAGTTGGGCTACGAGGTCCAGGAGGCGGAAGGCGCGCCGCTGGTGTTCAATATCGAGGCGCAGCGCACCGCCCGCCAGGCGGTGGTGGAGGAGCGGCTGACGCTCTCGGCCGAGGCGCCGCAGGACCGCTTCCTGATGCCCGAGAGCGGCAACCGCTATCTGCGGGTTCAGGCCCCGCGCGGCCCCCTGACCCTCCGCTACGAGGCGGTGGTGGAGCTGGCGCCCGAGAGCGTCGACCCGGCGGCGGTGGGCGAGATGCCGGCCGCTCGCCTGCCCCTCGAGGTGCTGACCCACCTCTATCCGAGCCGCTACGTCGAATCGGACCTGCTGGAACCCTTCGCCCGGAAGGAGTTCGGCGCCCTGCCGCCCGGTCATCAGCGGGTGACGGCGATCTGCAACTGGGTCCGTGACCGGCTCGACTACGTGCCCGGCAGCAGCGACGAGCACACCTCGGCCCGCGACACGCTGCTGCAGCGCCAGGGGGTCTGCCGGGACTTCTCGCATCTCTCCATGGCGTTCTGCCGCGCCCTCGGCATTCCGGCGCGCTTCGTCAGCGCCTATGCCTGGCGGCTGTCGCCGCCGGATTTCCATGCCGTGATGGAGGCCTGGCTGGAAGGGCCGGAGGGCGGCGCCTGGTATCTCTTCGACGCCACCCGCATGGCGGCGCCGGACGGGCTGGTGCGCATCGGTATCGGGCGGGACGCCGCGGAGGTCGCCTTCTGCTCGCCCTATGGGTCGGTGGACTGCGGCAGCCCCAAGGTCTGGATCAGCGCCCTCGACCGATCCGACGACGCACCCTCGACCACCGCCGCGATCAGCCTCGCCTCCCTCTGAGGACGCGCCCGGGGCGCCCGACTTCACGCCCTGTTTTGATGACGGTCGGGACCGGCTGGTCTACTCCCCCGCGCATGAGCGAAATCGCGGGATATGCGGCGGCCACGCTGCTTTTCGGCACGTCGGTCGGGCTGATGGCCTGGGCCTGGTTTCTCTGAACCAGGCTCGCCTTCCCTTGCCGCCGCCCGGACCGCCCCGCTACGCCTTGCCGCCCTTCAGAACCGCGAAGGGATTGCGCCTCCGGGGTTCCTCCACCACGTCGTCGCCGACCTCCGGCAGGCTGGCGCCGGGCGCGCGCGGATAGGGGTCGAGGGCCAGGGAAAGCTGCTCCGCAAGCGCCTCGCCCAGTTCCATGACGCCATGCTCGGTGGGGATCTCGTCCGGCCCCTCCGCGTCATCCGCGGGCTCCCGCCCGGCGGGGAGGAAACGGAGGTCCACCTCATCCCGCACCAGCTCCCCGAAGGGCTCGAGCGTGATGACGCAGGTCTGCACCACCCGCGCCTCGAGGGTGCCGCGCGCCCGCACGGTGCCGCCAGGCTCATTGCTCAGGTCGAGCTCTGCGATTAGGGACTCGATGGCGGGAATGCCGAAGCGCAGCGCCAGGGCGGCGCATTCCGCGGGGGTGGCCTCCAGCCGCCGGTGCCGCCCCTCCGGGCCCACCGCCGCCCAGGGCAGGGAGCGGGGAAATTCCAGCCTGTTCTCGTCGCTCATGCCAGGGGGTCCTCCAGCCGGTGTCCGGGATCAGGAAAGCGCGCCTCCCCCTTCAACAAGGTTTCCATGGCCTGGCCTGCCAGGAGGGCATCCGTCTCGAGCGCGAGTGCGGCCAGCCGTGCCGGTCCCGGCGCCGTGGCCGGCACCGCGCCCCGCCAGACATTGCGGGCCAGCGCCTCGGCCAGGGCCGCGGCGTCGCCGGCGGCGAGCGGCGCCTCATAGGCCTGCGCGCGGCCATGGAAGGCTTCCCACATGTTCTTCACCCGCCGCGCGATGGACATGTCGCCCACGCCCATTTCCCGCAGGTTGAAATCCATGTCGGCGAACATGGCATCGAACACGGCCTGCGCCAGGGCCGCGCCGCGGGGGTCGCTGTCCCGGTGCAGGCGGCGGATCAGCAGGGCCGTCTGGAGGCCGATCAGGTCGAAGCGTCCGTCGAGAGTGTCCGGCACGCCCAGCGCCTCGAAGAAGACCGGATGCCGCGCCGCGCGCACGGCGGCGCCATAGAGCTCGAAGCCCTGCCGCTCATGAGGCTTGCGGCGGAACAGGCCGAACAGGGCCATGGTCGTGGCGTCTCCTCGGCCCCGCCGGGCGGCAGGCCGGTTGACCCCGGTGCGGGGCGGTGGCAATCGACCGTGCAGATGGACCGCAACCCAGCGCCGGTCAATGCGGCGCCGCCCGCCCGGAAGACGGGCGCACCTTCTGGCCGACAGGAATCGGGACACCCGTGAGCAGCAGCGACACCTTCCGCAGCAAGACGCCCAGCCGCGCCCCGCGCCGCCTGCCCGGCCTCGCCCTGGCGCTCAGCCTGACCCTGGCCGGCTGTTCCTTCTTCCAGGCGGCACCCGTGATGCGCGGCAACCGCGCCGACCCGGACCTGCTGGCGCAGCTTCAGCCGGGCGTGCAGACCCAGGCGGATGTCCAGGCGCTGCTGGGCTCGCCGAGCGCCACCGGCACCTTCGACCGCAACAGCTGGTACTACATCAGCTCGGTCACGCGGATGCGCCCGGCCAGCCATGACGGGCGCGAGCGGGAACGGGTGGTCGCCATCGACTTCAACGAGCAGGGCGTTATCCGCACCATCCGGCAGATGGGCGAGGACGACATGCGCGATGTCGGCATGGTGGAGCGCACCACACCGGTGCCCGGCACGGAACGCACGCTGCTGCAATCGCTCTTCGGCAATATCGGCCGCGTCGGCGCGGGCAACCTGGGCGCCGAGCAGGGCCCCGGCACCGGCCCGGGCCGCTGATCCACCATCGCCCGGCGGCCCGCCGCTGGCCGGGCCGCGGGTGCGATGCCCGCGCCGCAGTCCAGCACTGCGCGGGATGCAACTTGTCGGAAAAGGCGGCTTTCTGTCTTCTGGTGACATGTCAGAACCAGAAGAACACGCCTCACCGGCCACCATGCCGGGAGAGCGGAGGAACGTCACCCGCCTCGCCATAGCCCAGGCCCTGGCGGGGGCGAACGCCACGATCATCTTCGCCACCGGCGCGGTGATGGGGAACACGCTGGCGCCGGACAAGAGCCTCGCCACCCTGCCCATCACCCTCTTCGTGCTGGGCATGGCCAGCGGCACCATCCCTTCGGGGGCGCTGGCGAGCCGCTATGGCCGGCGGGCCAGCTTCCTCTTCGGCGCCGCCTGCGGCGTGCTGGTCGGCCTGCTCTCGGCCTATGCGGTGCTGATCGGCTCCTTCTGGCTGTTCTGCGGCGCCACCTTCTTCGGCGGCGCCTATGCCTCGGTCGCCATGAGCCTGCGTTTCGCCGCGGCTGATTGCGCGCCGCCGCAGCGCCGCGCCCGCGCCATTTCCCTGGTCATGGCGGGCGGGGTCTTCGCCGGCGTGCTGGGCCCGCAGCTCGTCACCCACACCATGGACCTCTGGCCGCCCTACCTCTTCGCCGTCACCTATCTCGCGCAGGCGGGGCTCGCCGTGCTCTGCGCCCTGGTGCTGATGAGCGTGCGCGTGCCCTCGCCGCGGATGTCGGGCGCCGCGCGCGGCCGGCCGCTCGCCGAGATCGCGCGGCAGCCGCGCTTCATCGCCGCCGTCGCCGCCGGCGCCGTCTCCTACCTGATCATGAACTTCCTGATGACCTCGGCGCCGCTGGCCATGCGGCTGTGCGGCCTGACGCAGGGGGATGCCAATCTCGGCCTGCAATGGCATGTCATCGCCATGTATGGGCCGGCCTTCTTCACCGGTGGCCTGATCGCCCGCTTCGGTGCCCCGCGCGTGGTGCTGGCCGGCCTGTTCCTCTCCGCCCTGGCGGCGGTGGCCGGGCTGAGCGGGCTCTCCGTCGGCCATTTCTGGCTCAGCCTGATCCTGCTTGGCCTCGGCTGGAACTTCGGCTTCGTCGGCGCCTCCACCATGGTGGTCGACAGCCACCGTCCGGAGGAACGGGCCAAGGTCCAGAGCCTGAACGATTTCCTGGTGTTCGGCGTGATGGTGGTGGGTTCGCTGGCCTCGGGCGGCCTGCTCAACCGGTACGGCTGGGCCATGGTCTGCTGGGTCTCGATCCCGCCCCTGCTGCTGGCCGCCGCGACGCTCTGGCTGGCCCGCGAGGCGCCGGCCCGCCGCCCCGCCTGAGGCGGCCGGCGCGGCTCCAGGGAGGCTGGCCGCTCAGAAGTGGCTCCAGCCGCCCTGCCCGAGCGGCAGGACGCCGCCATCCGCGCCCCGCACGACCACCCTGGCCTCCCCCGCCTGGAAGCGGCCGATGCGCGTGACGGCCGTGCCGGCGGCGGCCGCCGCCGCCAGGATGGCCGGCGCCGCCCCGGCCGGCGCGGCGAACAGCAGCTCGTAGTCGTCGCCCCCGGTCAGCAGGCGCGGCAGGAGCACGGCCTCCGCCGCCAGCAGCGCCGAGGCCTCCGGCGACAGCGGCACGGCGGCCGCCTCGATCGTCGCGCCGCAGCCCGCCGCCCGGCAGAGATGGCCGAGATCCTGCACCAGCCCGTCCGAGACATCCATCGCCGCGCTGGCCAGGCCGGCCAGGGACCGGCCAAGCGCCAGGCGCGGCCGCGGCAGCCTGTAGCGTCCGGCGAGGACGCCGCCGGGATCGGCGGGGAACTCCCCGCGCAGCACGCCGAGCCCCAGCGTCCCGTCGCCGATGCTGCCCGAGACCCAGATCTCCTGCCCCGGGGCCGCGCCCGTCCGGCGCAGGGCGCGCCCTGGCGCCACATGGCCCAGGATGGTCAGCGAGAGGCAGGCCGGGCCGGGGATGGAGACCGTATCGCCGCCGAGCAGCGAGAGGGCAAAGGTCTCCTGATCCTCCGCCAGCCCAGCGCAGAAGCCGGCCAGCCAGCCCTCCGGCAGCGCCTTCGGCAGCGCCAGGGTCATCAGGTAGCCGAGCGGCGCCGCGCCCATGGCGGCGAGGTCGGAGAGGTTGGTGCGCAGCAGCTTGCGCCCCAGCGTCGCGGGCGGATCGTCGGGCAGGTAGTGCACGCCCTCGACCATGGCATCGGCCGCCAGCACCAGCTCGCGCCCGGGCGGCGGCGCCAGCACGGCGGCATCGTCGAGGAGGTCGAGCGCCCCCGGCCCGGCCAGCGGCCGGAAATGCCGGGCGATGAGGGAGAATTCGGGCGGCAGGGTCATGCGGCCATTCTCGCCCCGCCGCCCCTCCGGGGAAAGACCCGTGCGGGCGGGGCCGGCGACCCCGCCCGCCGTCTCAGCGCTGGAACTCGCCGGCGCGCAGGTGCCGCGCCATGGCATCGAGCACGCCATTGGCGAAGCGCGGCTCCTCGCCGCTGAAGAAGCCGTGCGCGATGTCCATGTACTCGTTGATCACCACGCGCGCCGGCGGCTCGGCGCCGGAGGAGAGCTCGAAGGCGGCGGCGCGCAGCAGGGCGCGCAGCACGGGATCGAGCCGCGCCACCGTCCATTCGCCCGCCAGGTGCCCCGCGACGATGCCGTCCAGCGTCTCGCCCTGGCGGGCCACGCCGCGCACCAGCTGGGCGAAGAGCGGCACGTCGGCCAGCGGCACGCGGCCATCCTCGAAGCCTCCCGCATCGGGGCCGATGCGGTGGCGGATGAACTGGTCCAGCACCGTCTCGGCCGATTCGCCGCTCTGCTCGCTCTGGAACAGGGCCTGGATGGCGGCGACGCGCGAGCCGGTGCGCGGGCGCCCCTGGGTGGCGGGGCGCCGGCCGGCGGGGCGGGCCGTGGGGGGGGAGGCCGTCATCGCGTGTTCCACTTCCGCGCCAGGGCGATCTGGCCCAGCAGGGCCTGCGCCGCCTCGGCGCCCTTGTTGTGCCGGTCATCGGCGCTGCGCGCCTCGGCCTGGGCCAGGGTCTCGACCGTCAGGAGGCCGAAGCCGAGCGGCACCCCGGTCTCGCCGCCGATGTCCATCACGCCCTGGCACACGGCCTCGCAGATGAACTGATAGTGGTCGGTCTCGCCCTTCACCACGCAGCCATGCAGCAGATAGCCGTCCCAGCCGCCCTGGCGGATGGCCATGCGCAGCGCGGCGGGCAGTTCGAAGGAGCCGGCCACATCGACCACCTGCAGCGAGGCGGCGGCCTCGGCCAGCACCCGCTCGGCGCCGCGCCGCATGCCGGCGCAGACGCCGGCGTAATAGGGCGCCTGGATCAGCAGGATCCGCGGCGCCGGGCCGGGAATGACGGGGGTGGCGCGCTCCGGCGCGTCGACGGTGCTCATGGGACGCTGTCCTCGATGCGGCGGGTCTCGGCCACGGTCAGGCCATAGCCTTCGAGACCGACGATGGGCCGCGGATGGTTGGAGAGCAGGATCATCTCGCGGACGCCGAGATCGGCCAGGATCTGCGCGCCGATGCCATAGTCGCGCAGCTCCGGCGGCGCGGTGCGGTCGCGCCCGGCGCGGACGCGCTCCGAGATCGCCGTCGGCTTGACGTCGCGGATCATCACCACGACGCCCCGTCCGGCGGCGGCGATCTCGGCCATGGAGCGTTGCAGGTCATGCGGACCGGCGGTGCCGAGCAGGTCGGACAGCACGTTGACGGCATGCATGCGCACCAGAACCGGGCCGCCGCGCGCGACATCGCCCTTCACCAGCGCGATATGCTCGCCGTATTCGAGCTTGTTCGCATAGACGTGCAGACGCCACTCGCCCCGGCCGGAGGCGTCCGGCAGCACGCCCTCCTCGATCCGCGTCACCAGCCGCTCGGTGCGGCGGCGATGCGCGATCAGGTCGGCGATGGTGCCGAGCTTGAGGCCGTGATGCTGGGCGAAGCTGACCAGGTCCGGCAGCCGGGCCATGGTGCCGTCCTCGTTCATGATCTCGCAGATCACGCCCGAGGGGTTGAGCCCGGCCATGCGGGCGAAGTCCACCGCCGCCTCGGTATGGCCGGCGCGCACCAGCGTGCCGCCCTCGCGCGCGACCAGCGGGAAGACGTGCCCCGGCGTGACGATATCCTCCTGCCGCGATTCCGGGTTGATGGCGACGGCGACGGTGCGGGCGCGGTCGGCGGCGGAGATGCCGGTGGTGACCCCCTCCCGCGCCTCGATCGAGACGGTGAAGGCGGTCTGGTGCCGCGTGCCGTTGCTCTGCGCCATCAGCGGCAGGCCGAGCTGCTCGACCCGTGCCTTGGTCATGGCGAGACAGATCAGGCCGCGCGCGTGGCGGGCCATGAAGTTGATCGCATCCGGCGTGGCGAACTGGGCGGGGATGACGAGGTCGCCCTCGTTCTCGCGATCCTCGTCATCGACCAGGATGAACATGCGGCCGCGCCGGGCCTCCTCCAGCAGCTCCTCGGTCGGGCTGAGAAACTCCGCGTAGGAGGTCCGGTTGGTCAGGACGGTCATGCCTCGAACTCCGCCACATTGAACTGCCTGAGCCGCGCCACGTAGCGGGCCAGCATGTCGATCTCGATATTCACCGCATCTCCCGGCCGGCGGTCGCCCAGCGTGGTGACGGCGGCGGTGTGCGGGATCAGGTTGACGCCGAAGCGCGCGCCCTCGACCTCGTTGACGGTGAGGGAGACGCCCTCCACGGTCACGCTGCCCTTGGGCGCGACGAAGCGGGCCAGCTCCGGCGGCAACTGGAACAGGCATCGCAGCGAGCCGTTCTCCGGCGTGACGGAGAGCATCTCGGCCACGCCATCGACATGGCCGGAGACGACGTGGCCGCCCATCTCGTCGCCCATGCGCAGCGCCCGCTCCAGGTTGATCCGGCTGCCCTCGGCCCAGCTTCCGAGCGTGGTCCGCGACAGGGTCTCGCCCGAGACCTCGACGGTGAAACGGTCGGCCGCCAGCGCCACAACGGTCAGGCAGCAGCCCGAGCAGGCGATCGAGGCGCCGATCGCCGCCCCCTCCAGCCAGCCCCCCGGCGTCTCGATCAGGAGGCGCATGTCCTGGCCGGCGCCGATCGGCTCCAGGCCCGCGACGGTGCCGACGGCGGTGATGATGCCGGTGAACATTCAGGCCGCTCCCGCGCTGGTGAACTCGCTCAACAGATCCGGCCCCAGCTCCTCCAGGGCGATGCGGCGGTATCTGGGCATCTCGGCCAGCCGCGCCAATGGCAGCGCCTCCGCGGCCGGGCGGCCGTCGCCGCCCAGGATGGCGGGGGCGTGGAACCAGGCCAGCCGGTCCACCAGCCCGGCGCGCAGCAGGGCGGCGGCGAGGCCGGCGCCGCCCTCGGACAGCACGCGGGTCAGCCCCTGCGCCGCCAGGGCGCGCAGCAGGGCCGCGGCGTCGAGCCCCTCCCCCGCCCCGGCCGCCGGAACCTCCAGGATCGCGGCGCCCGCCTGACGCAGCGGCGCCAGCCGCGCCTCGTCATGGCCGGGCCGCGTGGCGATCCAGACCGGGGCGGGGTTGCGGAACAGCCGCGCCGAGGGGGCGAGCCGCAGCCGCGCATCGGCCACCACGCGCACCGTCGGCACCGGCGCGAAGCCCGGCAGGCGGCAGGTCAGATCGGGATCGTCGGCGAGCGCCGTGCCGCTGCCGACCAGCACCGCGTCGTGCCGGCCGCGCAGCGCATGGGCGGCGCGCCGCGCCGCCGGGCCGGTGATCCACTGGCTCTCGCCCGCCCGCGTGGCGATACGGCCATCCAGCGTCGTGGCGAGCTTCAGCGTCAGCAGCGGCAGTCCGCTCGCCAGGCGCTTCAGGAAACCGGCGTTCAGCGCCCGCGCCTCGGCCTCCAGCACCCCGGACGCGACGGCGATGCCGGCCTCGCGCAGCCGCCGCAGCCCGGCGCCATCAACGCGCGGGTCAGGGTCCTGCATGGCGACGACGACGCGCGCCACCCCGGCGGCGATCAGTGCATCGGCGCAGGGCGGGGTGCGGCCCCAGTGGCAGCAGGGCTCCAGCGTGACATAGGCGGTGGCGCCGCGCGCCGCCGCGCCGGCCCGGCGCAACGCCTCGGTCTCGGCATGCGGGCGGCCTCCCGGCGCGGTCCAGCCCCGGCCGACCACCACGCCCTCCTTCACGATGACGCAGCCGACGGCGGGATTCGGCCAGGTGTTGCCCAGGCCCCGGGCGGCGAGCGCCAGCGCGGCGCGCATCTGCGCCACGTCCTGCGCCGCGGATGGGGGCCCGGCGTGGCTCATGCCACCTGGGCGAGGGCGGGCAGCCGCTTCGCCATCATGGTGTGCGGCAGCGGCATGCCCGAGACCGCCTCGGCCCGCTGGCCGGCCGCCTGCATGACATAACCACGGCGGCGGAACAGGCCGAGGGCGCGCAGATGCCCGCTCGGCACCCGCACGCGCAACGTCGCCGCACCCTCCAGGGCCAGCAGCTCCTCCATCGCCGCCAGCAGGGTGGAGCCGACCCCCTGCCCCATGGCCTGCGGCGCCACCCAGAGGCCGGTCAGCCGCGCGACCGCGCCCGCATCGCCGCCCTCCGGCGGCTCCTCGGCCAGGGCGCAGCCCAGGGGCACATCGCCGATCTCGGCCACCAGCAACGGGCCGGTGGCGGAGAACAGGGCCGAGAAGCGGGCCGCGTCGATCTGGCCGCGCGCGCCGGCCGGCAGCAGCGCCGGCCCCTGGCTGAAGGCGGCGAAGGCCAGCGCGGCCAGGGCCGGGCGGTCGGCGATGCCCGCCATGCGGACCGGCGCGCGCGTCGCCGGGAACGGCGTGCCGGCCCCGGCGGCCAGCGCCGCGGGATGAAACAGCCTGACCATTGGCGGCTTAACCCTTCTTGTCGTCCAGCGAGCCCAGGAAGGCCTGGAAGTCCTTCGCCTCGCCGAAATTGCGATAGACCGAGGCGAAGCGCACATAGGCCACCTGGTCGAGTTCCTTGAGCGTGTCCATCACCATCTCGCCGATGGCGCGGCTGGTGATCTCGCTCTCGCCCTCCGCTTCCAGGCGGCGCTGGATGCCGTTGACAATCTTCTCCACCCGGTCCTCGTCCACGGGGCGCTTGCGCAGCGCGACCCGGATGGAGCGGGCGAGCTTGTCCCGGTCGAAGGGAGCGCGGCGCTGATCGGACTTCACCACCGTCAGCTCGCGCAGCGTCACGCGCTCGAAGGTGGTGAAGCGGGCACCGCAGGAGGGGCAGGAGCGGCGGCGCCGGATCGCCGCGCCGTCATCGGCCGGGCGGCTGTCCTTCACCTGCGTGTCCTCGCTGCCGCAGAAGGGACAGCGCATGGCCCGGCTCCCCGCCCCGCCCGCTCAGCCTCGGTAGATCGGGAAGCGCTCGCAGAGCGCGCGCACCTGCTCGCCCACCTCGCGCTCGATCGCGGTATTGCCCTCGGGATCGTTGCTGCGGGAGAGGCCCGTCAGCACCTTGCCGATCAGCCGGCCGATCTCGCGGAACTCCGCCTCGCCGAGGCCGCGCGTGGTGCCGGCCGGGCTGCCGAGGCGGATGCCGGAGGTGACCGCCGGCTTCTCGGGGTCGAAGGGGATGGCGTTCTTGTTGCAGGTCAGGTGGGCGCGGCCCAGCGCCGCCTCGGCCGCGCGGCCGGTCAGCGCCAGCGGGCGGAGATCGACCAGCATCAGGTGGTTGTCGGTGCCGCCGGTGACGATGCCGGCGCCCTGCGCCATCAGCTCCTCCGCCAGCGCCCGCGCATTGGCCACCACCGCCTTGGCATAGGCGCGGAAATCGGGGCGCAGCGCCTCGCCGAAGGCCACCGCCTTGGCGGCGACGACATGCTCCAGCGGCCCGCCCTGCAGCCCGGGAAAGACGGCGCTGTTCAGCTTCTTCGCCAGCGCCTCGTCATTGGTCAGGATCATGCCGCCACGGGGCCCGCGCAGCGTCTTGTGGGTGGTGGTGGTCACCACATGGGCATGCGGGAAGGGGCTGTCATGCGCGCCGCCGGCCACCAGGCCGGCGAAATGCGCCATGTCCACCATGAAGAGCGCGCCCACCTCGTCCGCGATCTGGCGGAAGCGGGCGAAATCCCAGGCGCGGGCATAGGCGGAGCCGCCGGCGACGATCAGCTTCGGCCGGCTTTCGCGCGCGATGCGCGCCACCTCCTCCATCTCGATGCGGCCGCTCTCGCGGTTCACCGTATAGGGGGCGACCTTGAACCACTTGCCCGAATAGTTGACGTGCGAGCCATGCGTCAGATGGCCGCCGGCGGCGAGGTCGAGGCCCATGAAGGTGTCGCCCGGCTGCATCAGGGCGAAGAACACCGCCATGTTCGCCTGGGCGCCGGAATGCGGCTGCACATTGGCGAAGCCGCAGCCGAACAGCCGCTTCGCGCGCTCGATGGCAAGGGTCTCGATCTCGTCGACGAACTCGCAGCCGCCATAGTAGCGGCGGCCGGGCAGGCCCTCGGCGTACTTGTTGGTGAGGATCGAGCCCTGGGCCTCCAGCACCGCGCGGGAGACGATGTTCTCGGAAGCGATCAGCTCGATCCCGTCCTGCTGGCGGGTCAGCTCACGCCCGATCAGCCCGGCGATCTCGGGATCGGCCTCGGCGAGCGGGGCGGCGAAGAAGCGGCTGGCGGCGGCGAGGTCGGTCATCGGCGTCAGGCCTCCTCGGCCCCGGGGGCGGCCAGGGAACTGGCCGGCTGAAGGGAGAGCTTGGCGACGCGGCGGTCGTGCCGGCCACCCTCATAGGCGGTGGTGAGAAAGGCCTGCAGCGCGTCGGCGACCACCTCGGGCCCCATGGTGCGGGCACCGAAGCAGGCGATGTTCGCGTTGTTGTGGGCGCGGGTCAGGCGCGCCTCGGTCGTGTCGTGCACCACCACGGCGCGGACCGAGGGGTGGCGGTTGGCGGCGATCGCCATGCCGATGCCGGTGCCGCAGACCAGCACGCCGAAGACGGCGCGGTTCTGGGCCACGGCCTCGGCCACCTGCCGGGCGAAGTCCGGATAGTCCACGCTGGCCTCACCCTGCGTGCCGAAATCCAGCACGGGATGACCCGCCGCCTCGAGCCGGGCGCGCAGGCTGTCCTTCAGGGCGACGCCGGCATGGTCGGCGCCGATGGCGATGGGGGTCTCGGCCGGATTCATGGCGGGCTCGTTACCACGGCTTGTTGAACAGGAAAACTCGCAACGCCCTGGCGCCGCTGCAACCCGGTCATGTGCGCAAGGGGACGTGAAAGGCGGCCCCGCCCGCACCAGGGCCGGCTCCCGGTCCCGGCTTGCCCTTGGCCCCCCGGGGTCCTTGGTGCTTCATTGCGCCGATGCCGCCGCGTGACGCTGGGCGGCGCGGAAGCGGAGACGGCGCATGGCCCTTCATGATCCCACCCGGTACGATCCGGCCCAGCAGGACCACGCCGGCCCCGCCTCCCCTGGTCCGTCCTCCCCTGGCCCCTTCTCCCCCGGCGGCGGCTTCCCCGCGCTGCGTCCCCGCCGCAACCGGCACGACGCCTGGACCCGCCGGCTGGTGGCCGAGAACCTGCTCTCGGTGGACAACCTGATCTGGCCGATCTTCGTCATGGAGGGCGAGGGCGGCGTCTCGGAGGTCGCCTCCATGCCCGGCGTCCGGCGGGTGACGCTGGACCGCCTGGCCGATCACGTCGGGCCCGCCGCCGAGCTCGGCATCCCGGCCGTCGCCCTCTTCCCGATGACGCCGCCGGAGCGGAAGGACGCGGAAGGCACGGAGTCGGGCAATCCGGAGAACCTGATGTGCCGCGCCGCCCGGCGGCTGAAGCGGGATTTCCCGGATCTCGGCCTGATCGGCGACGTGGCGCTCGACCCCTATACCGACCATGGCCATGATGGCGTGATCCGCGAGGGCTACGTGGACAATGACGCCTCGCTCGGGATCCTGGCGCGGCAGGCGCTGGTCCAGGCCGAGGCCGGGATCGACGTCATCGCCCCCTCGGACATGATGGATGGCCGGGTGGCGGCGATCCGCGCCCGGCTCGACCAGGCCGGCCTGATCCACACCCGCATCATGTCCTACGCCGCCAAGTATGCCTCCGCCTTCTACGGCCCCTTCCGCGACGCGGTGGGCTCCGGCGGGGCGCTGAAGGGCGACAAGAAGACCTACCAGATGGACCCGGCCAACTCGGACGAGGCGCTGCGCGAGGTCGCGCTCGACCTGGCCGAGGGCGCCGACATGGTCATGGTGAAGCCCGGCATGCCCTATCTGGACATCGTCCGGCGGGTGAAGGAGCGCTTCGCGGTGCCCACCTTCGCCTATCAGGTCAGCGGCGAGTACGCGATGATCATGGCGGCCGTCCGCAACGGCTGGCTGGACCATGACAAGGCCATGATGGAGAGCCTGCTGGCCTTCCGCCGCGCCGGCGCCAATGGCGTGCTGAGTTACTTCGCCGTCGAGGCGGCGCGGCGGCTGCGGGCCGGCTGAGGGGACCCGCCGGCCCCCTCCCCGCCTTCAGGAACGCCCGCCTCAGGAACGCTCGCCTCAGGAACGCTTGCCTCAGGACCGGCGGCGCACCGGCACCACCACCGCCGGCGCCGGCAGGGCGAAGGCGGAGCGCAGCTCACCCGCCATGAAGCGCTGCGCATCCCCGGCCTTGGCCAGCACCCGCGGGTCGGCACCGAAGAACTCGTGCGTCACGCCCGCATAGTCCCGCGCCACCACCTGCACGCTGTTCGCGGTGAGGCGCTCGCCCAGGATCTGCCCGTCGCTGCGCAGCGGGTCGATCTCGGCGGTGATGATCACGGCCTTGGGCAGGCCGCGCAGCTCGGCCCGGCCATAGACGTTCAGGCGCGTGTCCTGCAGCTCGGACGGGCTGCTGGTGTACTGCTGGATGAACCACTGCATCATCGCCGCGTTCAGCGGCTTTGCGTTCGCCATCTCGCGATAGGAGGGCGTGGTCAGGTCGGTGCCGGCGACCGGGTAGATCAGGCCCATGGCCACCGGCAACGGCATGCGGGCCTCGCGCGCCGCCATGGTGGTGGTGATCGCCAGGTTGCCGCCGGCGCTCTCGCCCACCACCGCGACGCGGGAGAGATCGGCGCCCAGCTCCCCGGCATGCGACAGCGCCCAGGCATAGGCCGCATAGGCGTCGTCATGCGCGGCGGGGAACCGGTGCTCCGGCCCCTGCCGGTAATGCACGGCCAGGACCAGCGCCTGGGCCTCCGCCGCCAGGGCGCGCGCCGAGGCGTCGTAGGTGTCGAGATCGGCGATGACGAAGCCGCCGCCGTGGTAGTAGACGATCAGCGGCAGCGGGCCACGGGCCGGCTGGCCCGCGCGCGCCGCCTCCAGGGGGACGTAGAGACGGGCCGGCAGGGGACCGCCGGGGCCGGGGATCTGCAGCTCGCGCACCTCCGGCAGCGGCCGCGGCATGGCGGTCTGGCCGATGGCGCGAAGCCGGTGCTTCACCGCATCCGCCATGCCCGGCTGCAACCGCGCCTCCTGCGCGTTCAGGGTCTCGATCGGCTTCGGCCGCAGTGCCTGCAGGCTCTCGAGCAGCGCCCTCATCTCCGGGTCGGCCAGGCCGGTCGGGTCGGCGGGCGGCAGCGGTTCGGACGGGGTGGCGCAGGCGGCCAGCAGGCCGGCGAGGCCGAGGGGCAGCGCCAGGCTGGCTCGGCGGGACAGAAGGGGCATCAGGCATCTCCTCGTGCCGACGCCTCCGGGCCTCGGCTCAGAAGCTGGAACGTGGGTATCGCGGCCCGGTTGCCTCGCCGGGCGGGCTTGCCCTCCTTGTCCCGCCGCCCCATGGTCTCGGCCTCCGCCGGCCCGGGAGCCGGCCATCGCGGGAGACAACGCCATGCTCGACAAGCCCAGCACCGCCCCCGAGGCGCCGCAGCTCGATCCCTTCGCCCTGGCCAAGGCGCTGTCCGGCCACCACTTCATCGGCGGCCGCTATACACCCGCGCGCTCCGGCCGGACCTTCGCCGTGGTCAATCCGGCGACGGGCGAGGAAGTGGCGCGCGCGGCCGATGGCGATGCGGCCGATGTCGAGGCCGCCGTGACCGACGCGGCGCGCGCGCAGAAGGAGTGGGCGAAGGTTCCCGCCCGCAAGCGCGGCGCGCTGGTGCACAAGGCGGCGGCGCTGATCCGCGAGCATGTCGAGGAGCTGGCGCGGCTGGTGGCGCTCGAGACCGGCAAGGCGCTGCGCACCGAGAGCCGGGTCGAGGCCAACAACGTCGCCGATATCTTCGAGTTCTTCGGCGGCCTCGGCGGCGAGCTGAAGGGCGAGACCGTGCCCTTCGCGCCGGATGTGCTGAACATCACCGTGCGCGAGCCGCTCGGCGTGGTCGGCGCCATCATCCCCTGGAACATCCCGATGATGCTGATGGCGCTGAAGGCGGCCCCCGCCCTCGTCGCCGGCAACACCATCGTCGTGAAGTCGGCCGAGGAGGCGCCGCTGGCGGTGCTGCGCATCGTCGAGCTGATGAACCGCGTGCTGCCGGCGGGCGTGTTCAACATCCTGAGCGGCCAGGGGCCGGAATGCGGCGCCCCGCTGGTCGAGCATAAGCTCGTGAAGAAGGTGACCTTCACCGGTTCGGTCGAGACCGGCAAGATCATCTATCGCGCGGCGGCCGAGAAGCTGATCCCGGTGACGCTGGAGCTCGGCGGCAAGTCGCCGATGATCGTCTTCGCCGACTGCGACTTCGAGAAGACCGTGCAGGGCGCGCTGACCTCGATGCGCTTCACCCGCCAGGGCCAGAGCTGCACGGCGGCCAGCCGCATCTTCGTCGAGCGGCCGATCTACGAGAGGTTCGTCGCCGAGATGGCCAAGCGCGTGGACGCCATGGTGATGGGCGACCCGCTGGACGAGAAGACCGATATCGGCACCATCATCTCCCCCGGCCAGTTCGAGAAGGTCCGCGGCTTCATCGAGGAGGGGAAGGCCACGGCCGGCGCCACCGGCCGCGCCTGCTCCGCCATGCCCTCCGACCCGGCGCTGCGCAAGGGCCTGTTCATCCAGCCGCACATCTTCACCGGCCTCGACACGGAAAGCCGGCTGGTGCGCGAGGAGATCTTCGGCCCCGTCACCGTGGTGTTCCCCTTCGACGAGGCGGAGGCCGTGCTCGCCGCGGCGAACGACACCGAGTTCGGCCTGGCCGCCAGCGTCTGGACCAACAACCTCAGGATCGCGCTGGATTTCGCCCACCGCATCGAGAGCGGCCTGGTGCAGGTGAACCAGAACCTCGTGGTGCAGCCCAACCTGTCCTATGGCGGCGTCAAGGCCTCGGGGCTGGGCAAGGAGGCGAGCCTGGAATCCATGCTCGAGCACTTCACCCACAAGAAGACCATCATGGTGAACATGGCCTGAGGACCATGAACTGAGCCGGGAGGGACCGGGGCGCGGCCCTCACATCTCGAAGGCCGCCCGCAGGCCGATGGCCTGGAAGTCGCGGTCCGGCCCGTCCAGCCCGATCCGGCCGTTCTGGTACTGTGCCGAGAGGCGCAGCCAGGCGGCCGGGAACCAGTTCAGCCCGACCGACCAGATCCGCTGCCGGCCGCCGCGCGTCTCGCCGTCCCGCAGGTCGGCCTCGCTGTAGCGGCCGGCCAGTTCCAGCGCGCCGAACCCTCCGGCGGCGGGGTTGAAGTCCGGCACCGTCCCGAGGCCCCAGCTTCCGCTGTCCGCCTCCCGCTCGCGCGGCGGCCCCAGCAGCGGCAGGGCCGCCTGCACATACCAGCCGGAGAAGTCGCGCCGACCGCCGGACAGGGCATCGACCGTGACGCGCTGGTACAGCGCCTCGACATAGAGCGGCCCCGCCCGGCCGGCGGCCTCCGGCCCCCAGGCGGAGGCGGAGTCGGCGGGGATGGTGCCGGTGTCGAGAAAGACACGGCTGTCCACGCGCAGCTCCGGGTAGTCGTCGAGGCCGATGCTGTTGCGCCCGGGCGAGGTGCCCGGCTCGAACTGGTGCGCGCCGTTCATGCCCAGCTGCAGCGCCCCCACAGGGGCATCGAAGGCCAGCCACGCCGCCCGTCCCACCAGCCCGCGCTGGCGCCCGTCGTTGCGGGTCGAGAGCACGCCGCCCGTGCCATAGGCCGAGGCCACCCAGCGCTCGCCATGCGCCTCCAGCCCGAGGGCGGTGCGGGTGTCGCCGGAGGCCACGGAAGCGGCGATGTTGCTGATCGCCGCCCGTTCCAGGAACAGGGTCTCGAAGGAGCTGCCGGCATATTCCGGCAGGTGCCGGAGCTGGAAGGCGCCGGCCCGGACCGTCATCCTGTCCAGCGCCTTCCAGGCGAGCTGTGCCTCATAGACCTGGCTGTAGTCGTTCGGGCTGGAGCCGCCGAAATCCCAGGTGAAGCGGTACTCGACCGCCTGGCCCAGCGCGCCGCGCAGGCCGAGCCGGGCGCGGCGCAGGTTGACGCCGCTGCGGAAGCCCTCCGGCTCGTCCTGGCCGAAAAAGGAGCCCGCATCGGCATCGAGCCGCAGGCTCGGCCGCATCGTGAAGCCTCCCCCGAAGGCGGACAGGCGCGGCAGGCCGTCCTGCCAGCCCAGCCCGTCCTCCGCCATCGCCGGCGATGCCGCCAGCAAGGCCAGCCCGGCCGCCATGCCCTTCATCCCACCCCGGATCATCCGCGCCCCCTGCTCCGCCGCATCCGGCGCAGAAGCTCGCCAGGTGGCGGAAAGGTTGCGTGACATCCATCTGACGGCCCTGGCCCACCGGCGCCGCTGTTCAAGCCGGGCGCCGGCATGTCAGGTTGCGCGCCGATGCGCCCGACCCTCTCCTCGATCCTCCACGACCGCCGCTTCCTGATCATGCTGGCGCTCGGCTTCTCCTCCGGCGCCCCGCTGCCGCTCACCCTGGCCATCCTGCGCCGCTGGATGACGGAATCCGGCGTCTCGCTGACCGAGATCGGCCTGACGGCGCTGATCGGCCTGCCCTACTCGCTGAAGTTCCTCTGGTCGCCGCTGCTGGACCACGCGGCGCCGCCGCTGTTCCGCGGCTGGGGATTGCGGCGCGGCTGGCTGGCCACGATCCAGCCGCTGCTGGCCGCCGCCATCCTGCTGATGGGGCTGACCGACCCCGCGGTGGCGCCCACCGCCACCGTGCTGGCGGCCATCGCCGTGGCCTTCCTCTCGGCCAGCCAGGACATCGTGGTCGATGCCTATCGCATCGAGGTGCTCGACGAGCGCAGCCAGGGCCTCGGCCTCGCCTTCTATGTCTGGGGCTATCGCCTGGCCATGCTGGCGACCGGCGCGGGGGTGCTGACCCTCTCCGAGCACTGGGGCTGGAGCGGCGGCTTCGCCTATGCGGCGGCGCTGATCGGCGTCGGCTTCCTGGCCACCTGGCTGGGGCCGCGGGCGGAGGAGCGGATCCGCTCCGCCAGCGCCAGCCTGCGGGCGCGCCTGCGCTCGGCCGTGATCGATCCCTTCGCCGATTTCACGCGGCGGCGGTACTGGCTGCCGATCCTGCTCTTCGTCGCGCTGTTCAAGCTGGGCGAGGCCCTGGCCGGCGTCATGGTGCCGTCCTTCCAGGCGGAGCTCGGCTTCACCCGGAGCGAGGTGGCGCAGGTCGGCAGCGTCTTCGGGCTGGTCGCCACCCTGGCCGGCGCGCTGGCCGGCGGCTGGATCGTGGCGCGGATCGGCACCGCCCGCGCCCTGGTGCTGACCGGGCTGGCGCAGATGCTCTCCAACCTCATGTATGTGGCGCTCGCCTATGCCGGACACGACATGCCGATGTTCTATCTGCAGACCGGCGTCGAGAACTTCACCGACGGCATGGCCGACAGCGCCTTCCTGGCCTATCTGGCGACGCTGACCAACCGCGCCTTCACCGCCACGCAGTATGCCCTGCTCTCCTCGCTCGCGGCGGTGGCGAGCAAGACGGTCGGCGTGTTCAGCGGCTACCTGGCCGAGCGGCTGGGCTGGCCCGGCTTCTTCCTGCTGACCACGGCGGCGGCCCTGCCGGCCATGGGCATCATGCTCTTCCTGCTGCGGCGGCTGCCACCGCGCCCCTCCGGCGCGGCGGAGGTGGAGGTGGCGGAGCGGCACCCCGCCTGATCTCCCCCTGCAGGCCACCCGGAAGAAGGCTCAGCGGAGCTGGCTGTCCTTGCTGCCGCGACGGTTGATGCCGAAGCTCTGCGGCCGCCGGTCCAGCGCCGACTGGCAGGCGATGCAGGTGCGCGCGCCGGGCAGCGCGCGGCGCCGCGCCTCCGGGATCTCCTCGCCGCATTCCAGGCAGTGCTCGAGGGCCGGGCCGGCCGGAATGCGCGCCCGGGCCCGCAGCACGCCCTCCGTGACGGTGTCCTCGATCTGGTCCTGGACGCCGCCATCCGGAGCCCATCCGTTCGCCATCCGCTTGCCTCCGGTAGACCTCGGGAAGGCCGTGCAGATGGGGAAGCGCGCGGGCCTTTCAAGGAAGGCGCGCCAGTCCAGGCACGTCGGTCCAGGAAGGCGTGCCGGGTGGCGGGGCCTAGCCCTTCTCGCGCATCAGCCGCGCCTTGTCGCGCTGCCAGTCCCGCGCGGCGATGCTCTGCCGCTTGTCGGCCTTGTTCTTGCCCTCGCCGAGGCCGATCACGACCTTGGCGATGCCGCGTTCGTTGAACAGGATCTCGAGTGGCACCAGGGTGACGCCCTCGCGCGTCACCGCCCCGGTCAGCTGCCGCACCTGCTTCTTCTTCAGCAGCAGCTTGCGCGGCCGGCGCGGCTCGAACTTGGCGACGTAGCTGCCGGCCTGCCATTCCGGGATGTAGCTGTTGAACAGCCAGATCTCGCCGTCCCGCTCGCCGGCCCAGGCATCGGCCAGGGCGGCGCGGCCGGCGCGCAGCGACTTCACCTCCGGCCCCACCAGGACCAGGCCGGCCTCGAAGGTCTCGCCGATCTTGTAGTCGAAGCGCGCCTTGCGGTTCTGCGCGGCGGTGCCGTGCGAGATCAGCGCTTTCTTGCGGGGCTCGGCCATGGTCGTCTCATTTCTCGGCCCGCAGCGGCCTGGCGCTGCCGGCGGTCCCGCGGGACCGGGGAAACACCCCTCCCCCGCGGCGGTTTCAGGAAGCGCCACCCGGGCGGGGGCGCGGCCGGCGGCTCAGTTCAGCAGGCCGGCCTGCACCATGGCCGCCTTCACCCGGGCGCGGGTGCTCTCGGCCACCGGCGCCATCGGCAGGCGGCAATGCGCGCTGGACTTGGCGAGCAGGCTGGCGGCGTACTTCACCGGACCCGGCGAGGTCTCGCAGAACATGGCATCGTGCAGCGGCGTCAGACGGTCCTGGATCGCCATCGCCTCCTCGATGCGCCCGGCCTCCCAGGCCGCGTGCATCTCGGCGCAGAGGCGCGGCGCGACATTGCCGCTGACGCTGATGCAGCCCACCCCGCCGGCGGCGCGGAAGGCGAGCGCCGTGTGGTCCTCGCCGGAGAGCTGGCAGAATTCCGTGCCGCAGCTGAGCCGCGTGTGCAGCGGCCGGGTCAGGTTGGCGGTGGCATCCTTCACGCCGACGATGTTCGGGTGCTTCGCCAGCCGCGCCATGGTCTCGACCGACATGTCGATCACGCTGCGGGGGGGGATGTTGTAGATGATGATCGGCAGATCCACCGCATCGGCGATGGCGGTGAAGTGGAGGTAGAGGCCCTCCTGCGTCGGCTTGTTGTAGTAGGGCGTCACCACCAGGGCGGCGTCGGCGCCGGCCTCCTTGGCATGGCGCGTCAGCTCGATCGCCTCGGCCGTGCTGTTGGAGCCGGTGCCGGCGATCACCGGCACGCGCCCCGCCGCCGCCTCGACGCAGAGCTCGACGACGCGGCGATGCTCGTCATGCGACAGGGTCGGGCTCTCGCCCGTGGTGCCGACCGGAACCAGCCCCTGGGTGCCCTCGGCGATCTGCCAGGCGACGAAGTCCTGGAACGCTTTCGGGTCCAGCGCGCCGTCCTCGGTCATCGGCGTGATCAACGCAACGAGGGAACCCTTGAACATCGGCCCTGACTTTCCTTCCCGGGGGACGCTTGCCGTGAAGGCCGGAAGCTAGGGCCGCCGACCGCGCGGCACAAGCGGTGCGGCGCCGGAGGGGCGACGCGGGGGCGCAACCCCTGGGAGAGGTTTCGCCGATCGGCTAGGGTCACGGCCATGTGCTCCGCGCCACCCCGCCCGCCCCGCCGCCGCGCCCTCGCGCTGGCGCTGCTGCCCGCCCTGCTGCTGCTGCCGGCGACGCCCGCGGCCGCGCAACCCTGGGCGCCGGAGGCCGCCCGTGCCGCCGGCCGCGCCGCCATGGTTGCCGCGCAGGCCGGCCGCTGGAGCGAGGCCGAGGCGATCGCCCGGGAGGGCGCGGACCCGCTGGCCGCCAAGCTCTTCACCTGGATGCGGCTGCAGGTGCGCGGCCTCGCCACCGCCCCGGAGGTGGCGGCCTTCACCGAGGCCAATCCGCACTGGCCGTCGCTGCAGACCCTGACGCTGCGCGGCGAGGAGGCGCTGCCCGTGCTGGCGGAGGATTTTATCGTGCTGCGGCTCTTCGCCCGCATCCCGCCGCGCGGGCTGGTGGCGGTGCGCCAGCTCGCGGAGGCGCGGCAGCGCCAGGGCCAGGCGGAGGCCGCCCGCCGCACGCTGCGCGAGGGCTGGCGGGACGCCGCGCCGGACGCCGGTGCGGAGGCCGGCTTCCTGGCCGCCTTCGGCACGGTGCTGACGCCGGCCGACCATCTGGCGCGCTATCAGCGCCTGGCCTGGGCGCGACAGGGCGCCGCCGCGGCCCGCCTGCTGCCGCTGCTGCCGCCGGAGACGCGCCTCGCCGCCGAGCTTCGCCTGGCCATGGCGGCGGACCAGGCCGGCGCCGAGGCGGGGACACAGGCGCGGCTGGGCGAGGATCTCGGCCTGGCCCTGGAGCTGGCCCGCTTCCTCCGCCGCCAGGAGCGCGACCAGGAGGCGGCGGCGGTGTGGCGCAAGGCCGAGCCGCTGCAGCGCGACCTGCCGCCCGAGGCGGCGCGCGCCGTCTGGGCCGAGCGGCAGGTGCTGGCGCGCAAGCTGCTGCGGCTCGGCCAGGCCGAGGCCGCCTACCGCGTCGCGGCGCGGCACGGCCAAGGGAATGGCCAGGGGAATGGCCAGGGGAATGGCCAGGGGAGCGGCGCGGATCTGCAGGAGGCCGAGTTCCTGGCCGGCTTCATCGCGCTCCGGGCCCTGAACGACGCCGCCCGCGCCGCGCCGCACTTCGAACGGGTGGGGCGCGACAGCACCAGCATCATCACCCAGGCGCGCGGCGCCTATTGGCGGGGCCGGGCGGCGGCGGCGCGTGGCCGGGCGGCCGAGGCACGCGCCGGCTTCGCCGAGGCCGCCGGCTTCCCCACCGCCTTCTACGGCCAGCTCGGCGCCCTCGCCCTCGGCGAGACCGCGCCCCAGCTCGCCGCCCGCATCCTCGCCACCCGCCCGCCCCAGCCCACCCCCGACGCCGCGGCGGCCTTTCTCGACAAGGAGCTGGCGCAGGCGGTGCTGACGCTGGCCGACCTCGGCGACACCGACCGGGCCCGCCTCTTCCTGCTGCGGCTGGAGGAGACCGCGCCGGACCCGGCCGAACAGGTTCTGGCGGCGCGGCTCGCCAACAGCATCGGCCGGCAGGACCATGCCGTCTGGGTCTCCCGCCGCGCCGGGATCGACGGGGTGATGATGCTGCCCGAGGGCTGGCCCATGCCCTACAGCCCGCCCGAAGCCGCCGGGATCGAGCCCGCCTTCGTGCACGCCGTGGCGCGGCAGGAGAGCAACTTCGACCCGGCCGCCGTCTCCTCGGCCAATGCGCGCGGGCTGATGCAACTGCTGCCCGGCACCGCGACCCTGGTGGCGCGCCAGATGGGCGTTGCGCACCAGACCGGCTGGCTGACCAGCCAGCCCGAGCACAATCTGCGCCTCGGCGCGCGCTACCTGGCGGACCAGCTCGGCCGCTTCGGCAACCTGGCCATGGCCGCCGCCGCCTACAACGCCGGCCCCCGCCGCGTCGAGGAATGGATCGCCACCTATGGCGACCCGCGCCAGCCCGGCACCGACCTGATCGACTGGATGGAGCAGATCCCCTTCTCCGAGACCCGCAACTACGCTCAGCGCGTGGTCGAGAACGCGGTGATCTACCGCGCGCTCGGCGGCCAGGGCGAGCTGGACCATCCGCTGAAGCCCTGGCTGCCCCAGGCGCCGGCCGGCGCGGCGCGCTGAGATGGGCGAGCCTGCTCCGCCCTCACCGGCGCTCCCCCCGGCCGGCCTGCCCCCCGCCCTCGCTCCGGGCCTGTCGGCGGCCCCGCTGCCGCGGCTGGTCGTCAGCCTGGGCGGCATCGGCCATCTGCGCCCGGCGCCCGGCACCTGGGGCTCGGCCGCGGTGCTGCCCGCCGTGCTGCTCGGACCCGAGGCCTGCCTGATCCTGGCCGCGCTGCTGGGCCTGCTCGGCTGGTGGGTGCTGGAACGGCTGCCGGCGGCGCGGCAGGACCCGTCCTGGGTGGTGATCGACGAGGGCGCCGGACAGGCCCTGGCGCTCGCCGCCCTGCCGGCCGGCGCCGGCGCGCCCGGCATCATCCTGGCCTTCCTGCTGTTCCGCCTGTTCGACATCACCAAGCCGGGCCCGGTGGGCTGGGCCGACCGCCGCAAGGGCGCCGCGGGCGTGATGCTGGACGACATCCTGGCCGGCGCCCTGGCCGGCGCCATCATCCTCGCCCTGCGAGCCGGAGGCCTGCTGCCATGACCGAGATGCTGTTGCCCGGCACCCGCGAGCAGGCCGCCACGCTGCTGCGCGAGCTGCAGGCCCGGGGCCTCACCGTGGCCACCGCGGAGAGCTGCACCGGCGGGCTGGTGGGCGCCACGCTGACCGCCATCCCCGGCTCCTCGGCCACGCTGCTGGCCGGCTTCATCACCTATTCCAACACCGCCAAGGCGCGCATCCTGGGCGTGCCGGAGGCGATGCTGGCCGAGCACGGCGCGGTCAGCGCTCCGGTGGCCCAGGCCATGGCCGAGGGCGCGCTGCGCGGCTGCGAGGCGGATCTCGCCGTGGCCATCACCGGCATCGCCGGTCCCGGCGGCGGCAGGCCGGGCAAGCCGGTCGGGCTGGTGCATTTCGCCGCCGCCCGGCGGGGCGCGCCCACCCTGCTGCGGCACGAGGTGTTCCCCGGGGACCGCGACGCGGTGCGCGCCGCCAGCGTCGTCCTGGCGCTGCGGCTGCTGGGCGCGCAGGCCGGCCTCGGCGGCGGGGCATGACGGGCCCGCGGGGACGCGGGATTAGCGCCCGGCCCCGCGGCGCGATATCCATGCCGGGACTGCCAGAGGAGAAGGGGTCAGGATGGACAAGACGCGGGAGCTGACCCTTCGCCTGCACCAGCAGGCCATCATCGCGGAGCTGGGCCTGAGCGCGCTGCGACTGGAGGGGCTGCAACCCCTGCTCGAGATGGCGGCCAGCCTGGCGGGGCGGGGGCTGAGCAGCGATTTCACCAAGGTGCTGCAATACCTGCCCGAGGAGGGGAACTTCCTGCTGCGCGCGGGTCATGGCTGGCGCGAGGGCGAGGTCGGCCGGGCGCGGATCGGCAGCGACCTGGAAAGCCCCGCCGGCTACGCCTACCGCACCGGCAAGCCGGTGATCTCGAACCACCTGGAGAACGAGACCCGCTTCCGCACGCCGCGCCTGCTGGCCGAGCACGGGGTGCGGCGGGCGATCAACGTCATCATCCGGGGCAGCGGCGAGCCGTTCGGCGTGCTGGAGGTCGATGGCCGCGACCGGGAGGATTTCACCACCGACGACGTCCACTTCCTCCAGGCCCTGGCCAATACCCTGGGCGTCGCGGTGGACCGCGAGCTGTCGGGCCGCGAGATGGAGCGGCTGCACCGCCTGGCCGAGCGGCGCGCCCGCGAGGCGGAGGAGGCCCTGGCGGCGCGCGACGCCCTGCTGGCCGAGAAGGACCTGCTGATGCGGGAGATCGACCACCGGGTGAAGAACAGCCTGACCATGACCCGCTCGATGCTCTCCATCCAGGCTCGCGCCAGCACCGAGGACACCGCCCGCCAGGCGCTCGAGGAGGCGGCGCAGCGTGTCGCCACCATCGCCCGGGCGCATGACCGCCTGCACCGCAGCGCCCGCATCGGCGTGGTCGAGGTCTCGGATTACCTGGGCGAGCTCTGCGGCGAATTGCGCGCGGCCTCGGGCCTGACCGATGGCGGACGAAGCCTGCATTGCGACGTCGCCTCCCGGGACTGGCCGGCGGACGACGCGGTGCCGATCGGGCTGATCGTCACCGAGCTGGTGACCATCGCCGCGCGCGCCGGCGGGGGCGACCTTCAGCTGCGCTTCGGGCCCGGCGCCCAGGGCGCGCTGAGCCTTGAGCTGCGGGACGACGGCCTGCCGCCGGATTTCGATCCCGGCTCCAGCCTGGGCGTGACGATCATCCAGAGCATGAGCCAGAAGCTGAACGGCAGTTTCGTCTGGGGCCCGGCGGCCGGCGATCCCGGTCTGATCTTCGCGCTCACCCTGCCCGGACAGCCCCTGCCCGGCGGATGAGCCCATGCGATATCGCCGGCCATGCCGCGCTTGGCCCTGGCATCCCGCCGGGGATGCGGCTAAGAGCGCTGCGCCATGATGACCGTCCTGCTCGTCCTGCATCTCTTCGTCACCCTCGCGCTGATCGGCGTCGTGCTGCTGCAGCGCAGCGAGGGGGGCGGGCTCGGCATCGGCTCCTCGCAGGGCATGGGTTCCTTCATGAGCGGGCGCGGCACCGCCAACCTGCTGACGCGCAGCACGGCCGTGCTGGCCACGCTGTTCATGGTCCTGGCCATGGCGATGGCGCTTCTCGGGCGCGGCGCGGCGCAGCGCGGCTCGATCCTGGACGTGCCGCCGCCGCCCTCGGTCACCGGCGAGCAGCCCTTGCAGCCGCGGCCGGCCGCCCCGGTGCCCGGCCAGGGGACATCTGGCCCAGGGACGTCCAGCCCAGGGACATCCGGCCCAGGGACGTCCAGCCAGGGAGCGCCGGCCGGCCTGCCCGCCGCGCCCGCCCAGCCGGCGCCGCCGCCCCCCGCCGGCGTGCCGACCAACTGAGCCGCCGGCCTCCGGGCCGTGCCTCCGCCGAGACGGGCGCCCGGGAAGACCCCGCGGCGCCCACGCCGTTTTTATGAGGGCCGGCATCCGCCGCGCCCGCGACCCCGGCGCGGGCCACAGCGACCCACGCTTCCAGCAGACAGCAGCTTTGCCCCGCCGCCGCTTCCCGCCGGCGGCGCGGCGCGTTAGAAAGGTGGCCCATGACGCGGTTCGTTTTCATCACCGGCGGCGTGGTTTCCTCCCTCGGCAAGGGCATCGCGGCGGCCAGCCTCGGCGCGCTCCTGCAGGCGCGGGGCTACAAGGTCCGCATCCGTAAGCTCGACCCCTACCTGAACGTCGATCCGGGCACGATGAGCCCGTATCAGCATGGCGAGGTCTTCGTCACCGACGACGGCGCCGAGGCCGATCTCGACCTCGGCCATTACGAGCGCTTCACCGGCGTGCATGCCACGCGCGGTGACAGCCACACCTCGGGCCGGATCTATGCCGAGGTGATCGCCAAGGAGCGGCGGGGCGATTATCTCGGCGGCACCGTCCAGGTCATCCCGCACATCACCGACGCCATCAAGGAAGCCGCCACCGCCGACACGGACGGGCTAGACTTCGTGCTGGTCGAGGTCGGCGGCACGGTGGGTGACATCGAGTCGCTGCCCTTCCTCGAGGCGCTGCGCCAGCTCAACAACGAGCTGGGCCCGCAGAACAGCCTCTTCATGCACCTGACCCTGGTGCCCTACATCCCCTCCGCCGGCGAGCTGAAGACCAAGCCGACGCAGCACAGCGTCAAGGAACTGCTGGGCCTCGGCATCCAGCCGCAGATCCTGCTCTGCCGCTGCGACCGGCCGATTCCCGAGAACGAGCGGCGCAAGATCGCGCTGTTCTGCAATGTCCGCCCCGAGAGCGTCATCCCGGCGCTGGATGCCTCGAGCATCTATGCCGTGCCGCTGCAGTATCACCAGGAAGGCCTGGACCGCGAGGTGCTGCGGCATTTCGGCCTGTCGATCTATGGCGAGCCCGACCTCTCCAACTGGAAGCGCATCGTGCACCGGCTGGAGCATCCCGAGGGCGAGGTGCGGATCGCCGTCGTCGGCAAGTACATCACGCTGCTCGACGCCTACAAGTCGCTGGCCGAGGCGCTGACCCATGGCGGCATCCAGCACGGCGTGCAGGTGAAGCTGGACTGGGTGGACAGCCAGATCTTCGAGACGCCGAACGCGCTGGAGCGGCTGGAGGGGGTGCACGGCATCCTGGTGCCCGGCGGCTTCGGCGAGCGCGGCGCCGAGGGCAAGATCGAGGCGGTGCGCTTCGCCCGTGAGCGCAAGGTTCCCTTCCTCGGCATCTGCTTCGGCATGCAGATGGCGGTAATCGAGGCGGCGCGGAACCTGGTCGGGCTGGAGCGCGCCTCCTCCACCGAGTTCGGCCCCACCGAGGAGCCGGTGGTCGGGCTGCTGACCGAGTGGCTGCGCGGCAACGAGCGCGAGAAGCGCTCGGCCGAGGGCGATCTCGGCGGCACCATGCGCCTCGGCGCCTATCCGGCCCAGCTGGTCGAGGGCTCCCTGGTGCGGCAGGTCTATGGCCAGGCCGAGATCAGCGAGCGCCACCGCCACCGCTACGAGGTGAACATCGGCTACCGCGAGCGGCTGGAGGCGGCGGGACTGCGCTTCTCCGGCCTGTCGCCGGACGGGCTGCTGCCGGAGATCGTCGAGTATCCCGACCATCCCTGGTTCATCGGCGTGCAGTACCACCCCGAGCTGAAGTCGAAGCCCTTCCAGCCGCATCCGCTCTTCGCGGGCTTCGTCGGCGCGGCGGTGAAGCAGGCCCGGCTGGTCTGAGCCCCGCCCCCCGCCGCGTGACGATATCCTGACGTTTTCGCGCGCGGCCCGGGGGGAGAAGCCGGGGCCTTGCCCTGGCGCCGCCGGCGTCCTATCCGCGCAGGGCCGCCCGCGCCGGCGACCCACAGACCGTGGGCCGCCCGCGGCGCATCCAGGCCGTAACGACGAGGGATTTCCGGAATGACCGCCATCGCCGACATCATCGCCCGCGAGGTCCTCGATTCGCGGGGCAACCCGACCGTCGAGGTGGATGTGGTCCTGGAGAGCGGCGCCATGGGCCGCGCCATCGTCCCCTCCGGCGCCTCCACCGGCGCGCATGAGGCGGTGGAGCTGCGCGACGGCGACAAGTCGCGCTTCCATGGCAAGGGCGTGCAGAAGGCGGTGGCCAATGTCGAGGGCGAGATCTTCGACGCGCTCAGCGGCATGGACGCCACCGAGCAGGTCAAGATCGACGAGACGATGATCGCGCTCGACGGCACGCCGAACAAGTCGCGCCTCGGCGCCAACGCCATCCTCGCCGTCAGCCTGGCCACCGCCAAGGCCTCGGCCGAGCATTTCGGCGTGCCGCTCTACCGCTATGTCGGCGGCGTCTTCGCCCGCACCCTGCCGGTGCCGATGATGAACATCATCAATGGCGGCCAGCACGCGGACAACCCGATCGACATCCAGGAATTCATGATCATGCCGGTCGCCGCCGGCACCGAGGCGGATGCGGTCCGCATCGGCTCCGAGGTCTTCGCCAGCCTCAAGAAGGCGCTGCACGATGCCGGGCACAACACCAATGTCGGCGACGAGGGCGGCTTCGCCCCCGACCTGAAGTCGGCCGAGGAGGCGCTGGCCTTCATCAGCAAGGCCTGCGAGGCCGCCGGTCACCGCGTCGGCGAGGACATCATGTTCGCCCTCGACTGCGCCTCCACCGAGTTCTTCAAGAGCGGCGTCTACGACATGGAGGGCGAGGGCAAGAAGCTCGACGCCGCCGGCATGGTGGACTACCTGGCCGGGCTCTGCGCCAAGTTCCCGATCATCTCGATCGAGGATGGCTGCGCCGAGGACGACTGGGACGGCTGGAAGCTGCTGACCGAGAAGCTGGGCGACAAGGTGCAGCTGGTGGGCGACGACCTCTTCGTCACCAATCCCGAGCGCCTGCGCCAGGGCATCGAGAAGAAGACCGCCAACTCCATCCTGGTGAAGGTGAACCAGATCGGCTCCCTGACGGAGACGCTGGAGGCGGTCGAGATGGCGCATCGCGCCGGCTACACCGCCGTCATGTCGCACCGTTCGGGCGAGACCGAGGACAGCACCATCGCCGACCTCGCCGTCGCCACCAATTGCGGGCAGATCAAGACCGGCTCCCTCTCCCGCTCCGACCGCCTGGCCAAGTACAACCAGCTGATCCGCATCGAGCAGGGTCTGGGCCCGGCCGGCCGCTATGCCGGCCGCACCATCCTGCGGCGCTGAGGGCCGGGGCCGGAAGCGGCCGGGGGGTGTCGTGCCCCGGCCGCTTGTGGTCCGAATGTCACGCTATGGGCCGAATGTCACGGCCTCGGCTAAACCCCTCTTGCGAAACGGCTTTGTGCTGCGGTTAGCTGGCGCAGCAAACGCCGTGCGAGGGGGATTCCGGCCATGCGCGCCATCAAGCGGACGATCCAGGTTCTCTGGCTGCCGCTCGTCTTCGCCGGGATGATCTGGCACTTCTCGTGGTATGCCGTGCATGGCCCGCGCGTCGGCTCCCTCGCCCGCGAGGCCAAGGCCCAGGAGATCGCCACCGCGCGCATCACCCTGGCCGAGGCGGAAGCCGAGCGGGACGCGCTGGAACGGCGCGTCGCCGGCCTGCGGGGCGACCGCATCGACCGCGACCAGCTCGACGAGCGCGCCCGCGCCCTGCTCAACATGGTGGGCAAGGACGAGCTCGTGGTGCCCTACGGGCCGGGCAAGCGCCTCTACTGAGCGGCTCCGCCGTCCAGCGCCAGAGCGACCAGCGCCCGCGAGGCGCGGCTCTGGTAGCGCTCCCGGTGCCGCAGGGCCTTGAAGCTGCGGGGCGGCAGGTCCAGGCCCGCCCGCACCAGCAGCCCGGCCGCCAGATGCGGTCCCGCGGCCCGCTCGGAGACCACCGTCGCCCCCCCATCCGCCTCCACCGCCGCCAGCACCGCCTCGTTCGAGGGCAGCTTCAGCGCCACCTCCAGCGCCTCGGGCGCCAGGTTCCAGCCCCGTAGCAGGGCCTCGAAGGCGGCGCGGGTGCCGGAGCCGGCCTCCCGCATGATCCAGGGCGTCTCGGACAACCGCGCCGTGGCGATGGGTCCGACCTTGGCCCAGGGATGGCGCGGCCCCACCACCACCACCAGCTGGTCCGTCGCCAGCGGGGTCTGGCTGAGCGCCGGCTCCTCCACCTCCCCCTCGACGAAGCCCAGCTCCGCCACCCCCTGCAGCACGGAGAGCGCCACGCTGGTGGTGTTGCCGGCGCCGACCTCGACCCGGACCTCCGGGCAGGCGGCCCGGAAGCGGACCAGCAGCGGCGGCAGCCAGTAGCTCGCCACCGTCTGGCTGGCCTGGATGCGCAGCGTGCCGCGCAGGCTGCCGCCCAGCTCCGACAGCACGAGCTCCGCCGCCTCGGCCCGCGCCAGCACGGCGGCCGCCTCGGCGCGAAAGATCTCGCCCTCCCCGGTCAGTTCGATCCGGCGGCCGACGCGATGGAACAGGGTGATGCCATGCCGGGCCTCCAGGGCGCGGATGGCGGCGCTGACCGCGGATTGCGTCAGGTGCAGGGCAGCGGCGGCGCGGGTGACATGCTCCCGCTCGGCCACGGCGAGGAAGATGCGCAGTTGCTCCAGGGTCATGACCGTTCGGTCTAATCGAACGAAACCACAAGAACAACGCGTTGGATCGATGGATTGGCTGGCGGCACAATCGCTGTCATCCCACTGTCATCGCTCCGGTGCCTATGTCCCAGTCCGCGGCCCTTCCCGGCCCCCGCATCGCCCTGCCCCTGCTACCCGGCCTGCTGCTCTGCGGCGCCGTCGCCGGCGCGGCGGCCCTGCTCGCCCTGGCGCAGCAGGCGCTGTTCGGCCGCGCCTGGCTGGACGCGCTGGTGCTGGCCATCCTGCTCGGCACCGGGCTGCGCAGCCTGCGCCCGCTGCCCGCCGCCACCGCCCCCGGCATCGCCTTCAGCGCCCGGACGCTGTTGGAGATCGCGGTGATGCTGCTGGGCGCCTCGCTCAGCCTCACCACGCTGATGGCGGCCGGGCCATGGCTGCCGCTCGGCATCGCCGTGGTGGTGGGGCTGTCCATCCTCTGCGGCTATGCCATCGGGCGGGGTCTCGGCCTGCCGCGCCGCATGGCCGTCCTGGTCGCCTGCGGCAATTCGATCTGCGGCAACTCGGCCATCGCCGCCGTGGCGCCGGTGATCGGCGCCCAGGCGCGCGACGTGACGGCGGCCATCGCCTTCACCGCGGTGCTCGGCGTTGGCCTGGTGCTGGCGCTGCCGCTCGCGGCGCCGCTGCTCGGGCTGAACGACCTGCAGTACGGCACCCTGGCGGGGCTGACGGTCTATGCCGTGCCGCAGGTCCTGGCGGCGACGGCGCCGGTCTCGGCCCTGGCGGTGCAGATGGGCACGCTGGTCAAGCTGGTGCGGGTGCTGATGCTGGGGCCGGTGGTGCTCGGCTTCTCCCTGCTGGCCGGCACGCGGGCGGGCCAGCGGCCCGGCCTGGCGCGGCTGGTGCCCTGGTTCATCCTGGGCTTCCTCGGCCTGGCCCTGCTGCGGTCGCTCGGCCTGCTTCCCCCCGTTCTGCTCGGGCCGATCGCCACCGTGACCGGCGCCCTGACGCTGCTCGCCATGGCGGCGCTCGGCCTCGGTGTGGATGTGCGGGTGGTGGCCAGGGCCGGGCTGCGCGTCTCGCTGACCGTGGTGCTCTCCCTGCTGCTGCTCGGCCTGGCGGCGCTGGGGCTGATCGCGGTGCTGCCGCCGGGGTAAGGGCCCTGGTGAGGCCCCTGGGCGGCCTCCGCGTCAGGCGCGACGCGCCTCGATGGCGTCCCAGATGGCCTTCTCCAGATGCACCCCGTCGAAGCGCGCCAGCTCCTGCAGCCCGGTCGGCGAGGTGACGTTGATCTCGGTGAGGTAATCCCCGATCACGTCGATGCCGACGAAGATCAGCCCGCGCCGCTTCAGCTCCGGCCCGATGCGGGCGCAGATCTCGCGGTCCCGCTCGGTCAGCGCCACCGCCTCGGGCCGGCCGCCGACATGCATGTTGCTGCGGCTCTCGCCCTCGGCGGGCACGCGGTTGATGGCGCCCAGCGGCTCGCCGTCGACCAGGATGATGCGCTTGTCGCCGAAGCGCACGGCGGGGACGTATTGCTGGATCATCAGCGGTTCGCGGGACTTCTCGGCATAGAGCTCCAGCAGGGCGTTGAGGTTGCCGTCCTCGGGCCGCAGGTGGAAGACGCCGGCGCCGCCATTGCCGAACAGCGGCTTGACGATGATGTCGCCATGCTTCTGCCGGAACTTCCGCACCACGATCGGATCATGCGTGATGATGGTGTCCGGCATCAGCTCCGGGAACTGCATGACGAAGAGCTTCTCCGGCGCGTTGCGCACGCTCGCCGGGTCGTTCACCACCAGGGTCTTGGGGTGGATCATCTCCAGGATGTGGGTGGCGGTGATATAGGCCATGTCGAAGGGCGGGTCCTGGCGCATCAGCACCACGTCCATGGCGGAGAGGTCGTGCTCCGCCGCCTCGCCCAGCGTGTGGTGGTTGCCCTTCTCCCGCCGCACCGTCACCGGCTGCATCCGGGCCAGCACCCGGCCGCCGGCCAGCGTCAGGTCCCGGACATGGTAGTGCCAGAGCTGGTGGCCCCGCTCCTGGGCCTCCAGCATCAGGACGAAGGTGCTGTCGCCGTCGATGTTGATGCTCTGGATCGGGTCCATCTGGACCGCGACCTTCAAGGCACGCGTCATGGGGTGCTCCACTCCGTCGGTTCGCTCGGCGCCAGTGGTGGCATCGCGGACGGCGGAACGCCAGGGGTCAGATGACCCCGGGGGGGGGGGGAGCGGGGCGGCGGGCAGCGCCTTGACCGTCCCGCCCGCGCGGGGGATGGATGGCGGCATGACGATCCTCTCCGGCAAGGCCAGGCTGGCCGGCGTGCTGGGCTGGCCGGCCTCGCATTCCCGCTCCCCGCGGCTGCATGGCTACTGGCTGCGCCAGCATGGCATCGACGGCACCTACATCCCCCTGCAGGTGCGGCCGGAGGATTTCGCCGCCGCCGTCCGCGCCCTGGTCGCGCTCGGCTTCCGCGGCGCCAATGTCACCATCCCGCACAAGGAGGCCGCCTTCGCCCTGTGCGACGAAGTCGATGCCTCGGCGCACCGCGCGGGGGCGGTGAACACGCTGGTCTTCGACCAGGACCGCATCCACGGCAGCAACACGGACGGCTTCGGCTTCCTCGAGAGCGTGCGCGAGCAGGCGCCGGGCTGGTGCGCGGCGGATGGTCCGGCGGTGCTGCTCGGCGCCGGCGGCGCGGCGCGGGCCATCGCCGCCGCGCTGCTCGATGCCGGCTGCCCGCGCCTCACGCTGGTCAATCGCAGCCCTGCCCGCGCCGAGGCCCTGGCCGGGGCGCTGGGCGGCCCGGTCGCCGTGGCCGAGGCGCCGCCGCTGGAAGGCGCCGCCCTGCTGGTCAATTCCACCAGCCTCGGCATGACGGGCGCGCCGCCGCTGGAGATCGACCTCGCCCCCCTGCCCGCCCATGCTGTGGTGGCGGATGCCGTCTATGTCCCGCTGGAGACGCCGCTGCTGGCCGCCGCCCGGGCCCGCGGCCTGCGCGGCGTGGACGGGCTCGGCATGCTGCTGCATCAGGCGCGGCCGGGCTTCGCGGCGTGGTTCGGCGCCGCGCCCACGGTCGATGCCGCGCTGCGCGAATTCGTGGCCGACGACATCCCGCGCCACGCATGAGGATCCTCGGCCTCACCGGCGGCATCGGCATGGGCAAGTCCACGGCGGCCAGCACCTTCCGACGCCATGGCGTGCCGGTCTTCGACGCCGATGCCGCGGTGCACCGGCTGCAGGGCCGCGGCGGCCGCGCGGTGAGGGCGATCGGCGCCGCCTTTCCCGGCACGGTCCGCGACGGCGCCGTGGAGCGCGAGGCGCTGCGCCGCGCCGTGCTCGGCGATCCGGCGGCGCTGACCCGGCTGGAGCGCATCGTGCACCCGCTGGTGCGCGAGGAGGAGCGACGCTTCCTCGCGGCCGCCCGCCGCCAGGGCCGGCGCCTGGCGGTGCTCGACATCCCGCTGCTCTTCGAGACCGGCGGCGAGGCGCGCGTCGATGCCGTCGTGGTGGTCTCCGCCCCCGCCGCCGTTCAGCGCGCCCGCGTGCTGCGGCGGAAGGGCATGACACCGGAGCGGCTGGAGGCGATCCTGGCCCGCCAGACCCCCGACGCCGTCAAGCGCCGCCGTGCCGACCATGTCATCCGCACCGGCCTGTCCCTGGCCCATGCCCGCCGCTCGATCCGCCGCCTGCTGGAGCACTACCGATGAGCCGAACCCTGGTGCTGGACACCGAGACCACCGGCTTCGACCCGCAGACCGGCGACCGCGTGCTGGAGGTGGCGGCGGTGGAGCTGGTCAACCTGGTGCCCACGGGGCGGCACTTCCACGTGCTGATCGATCCGGAGCGGGAGGTGCCGGAGGAGGCCGCGAAGGTGCACGGCTTCACCTGGGACATGCTGCGCGGCAAGCCGAAATTCGCCGAGATCGCCCCGGCCATGCTCGATTTCCTGGGCGATGACCCGATCGTCGCGCACAACGCGCCCTTCGACTTCGGCTTCCTCGACTTCGAGCTGCGCAAGGCGGGCCATCCGGTGCTCGACCGCGCGCGCATGGTGGACAGCCTGGTGCTCGCCAAGAAGCGCTTCCCCGGCCTGCCGAACAGCCTGGACGCGCTCTGCCGCCGCTACGGCATCGACAACTCCATGCGCACCGCGCACAACGCCCTGCTCGACGTGCAGCTGCTGGCCCAGGTCTATCTGGAGCTGATGGGCGGCAAGCAGCCCGACCTCGCCCTGGCCTCGGCGCCCCGGGTCGCCGCCCCGGTGATGATCGCGCTCGATGCCGCGCCGGTGACCCGCGCCCCCCGGCCGATCCGCCCCGCCGCGGCCGAGCTGGAGGCGCATGCGGAGTTCCTGAAGAAGATCAAGGACCCGATCTGGTCGCGGATCGCGGTGGCCGAGGAAGGCGGCTGAGGCGCCTCCGCCGGCCACTTCGACTCAGGCGTTCCAATCAGGGGCGAAGTCCGGGTTCACCCGCCGCCGGTCCTTGGGCAGGGCGTCGATCCGCGCGACATCCGCCGCGTCCAGCTTCGCGGCCAGTGGTACGGCCCGCAGATTGGCCTGCTGGCTCTCGCGCCGCCCGGCCTTGGGAATGGCCACCACCATCTCCTGCCGCAGCAGCCAGGCCAGCGCCACCTGCAGGGGCGAGGCGCCGTGCTTGCGGCCGATCTCCTGCAGCACCGGCTGCTCCGCCAGCGCGCCCTGGCCGAGCGGCGAATAGGCGGTGAGCGCGATGCCGCGCGGCACGCACCATTCGAGCAGCGCCCGCTGCGACAGCAGGGCATGGTATTCGACCTGCAGGCAGGCCGGCGCGGCGCCGATCTCCTCCAGCCGGCGCATCAGGCCGAGGGGGAAGTTGGAGACGCCCCAGCGGCGGATCAGCCCCTCCGACCGCGCCGCCTCCAGCGCCGCGACGACGGCGGGCAGGTCCATGTCCGGCGCCGGCCAGTGCACCAGGAAAAGATCCAGGTAGGGTGTGGTCAGCTTGCGCAGTGAGCCTTCCAGCGAGCGGCGCAGCGCCTCCGGGGCGAGATTGTCGTACCAGACCTTGCTGGTCAGGAAGATCTCGCCGCGCGCCACGCCCGCGGCGGCCAGGCCGGCGCCGACCTCGACCTCGTTGCCGTAGCGGTCCGCCGTGTCGACATGCCGGTAGCCGAGCGCCAGGGCGCTCTCCACCGCCGCCTGCCCTTCCGCCCCCGCCAGCTTCCAGGTGCCCAGCCCCAGCTTGGGGATGGCGATGCGCGAGGATTCGGCCAGCGGGATGGCGACAGGGGTCTCGGCGGGCTGTGTCATGTCTCGGCTCCGTGGCGGAACGACCGCGGGGCGGCACCATGCCGCCCCGCGTGACCCCTGCAACCTGGGCTGCTGCAACTTGGGCTTGGCCGCAGGCGTTGCACCGCCATGCGCCCGGAGTTCCGTCCCGCCTCAGCCCTTCGAAACGGCCTCCGGTGCCAGGGCGCGCCGCGCCGTCTCGGCCAGGAAGCCGCTGGCCACCGGCAGGACGGCGTCGTTGAAGTCGTAATGCGGGTTGTGCAGCTCCCGCCCCCCTTCCGAGGAGCCGTTGCCGATCCAGACGAAGGCGCCCGGCACCTCGTTGAGGAAGTGCGAGAAGTCCTCCCCCGTCATCGCCGGCGGGATGTCGCGCCGCAGCTCGGTCACGGCGGCCGCGGCCTCGGCGGCCAGATCGCGCTCCTCGGGGTGATTGCTGGTCACCGGCACGCCGCCCCAGATCCGGCTGGTGGCCTGCACGCCGAAGGTGGCGGAGACGCCCTCCGCGACGCGGCGCAGGCCCTCCTCGATCTGCCGGCCGACCTCCGGGCGCAGGAAGCGCATGCTGCCCTTGATCGAGACACGGGCCGCGATCTGGTTCTCCGCCTCGCCACCCTTCACCATGGTCAGGCTGACCACGCCGGTATCGATCGGGTCCAGGGTGCGGGCCACGATCGACTGGCAGGCGACGATGGCATGGCCGGCCGCGACGATGGGATCGCGCGTCAGATGCGGCAGGGCGGCATGGCCCGCATGGCCCTCGATGGCGATCTCGAAGCGCCGCCCGGCGGCCATCACCGCGCCGTCATGCACGGCGATGGTTCCGGCGGCGAGCCCGGGCCAGTTGTGCCAGCCGAAGATGCGGTCCATCGGGAAGCGCCGGAACAGCCCGTCCTTCACCATGGCGGCGGCGCCGCCGCCGCCCTCCTCGGCCGGCTGGAACACCAGCCGCACCGTGCCGCTCCAGCTCTCGTCCCGCAGGAGCATGGCCGCGGCGCCGAGCAGGGCCGTGGTATGGCCGTCATGACCGCAGGCATGCATGACGCCCGGATTGGTGCTGCGCCATTCCAGGTCCTGCGCCGCCTCCTCGATCGGCAGCGCATCCATGTCGGCGCGCAGGCCGACGCTGCGGTTGCTGCCGGGCCGGTGCAGCGTGGCGACGACGCCATGGCCGCCGACGCCGGTGGCGATCTCCGTCACGCCGAGCTCCCTCAGCTTCTCGACGACGAAGCTCGCGGTCGGGCCTTCGTGAAGGGTGAGGCTCGGGTTGGCGTGGAGATGCCTGCGCCAACGCGTCAGTGTTTCGGCAAGGGTCGCGTCCATGTGCTAGGGCATACCCCCTAAAGCCATGCGCCTCAAATCCCGCCTTCTCCCCCTCGCCGTCTCCCTGCCGCTGGCTGGCACCCTGGCCGTCGCGCTGCCCCTGGCGGCGATGCTGCACGCCGCCGCCCAGCCCCCTCCCGCCGGCGCCGCGCCGGAGGAGAATGCCGAGGAGCCGGGCCTGGCCTACAGCGTGAGCCTGCCCGAAACCGGCGACTCGGCGCTCGACGACGCCATCTCGCGGGCCTCGGCGCTGGAGCAGCTGCGCGAGCGGGCTCCGGTCGACGCCTTCGGCCTGGTCAGCCGCGCCCTGGCCGAGGCCAACAACATGCGCGACGCGCTGCGTTCGGAGGGCTACTACAACGGCAGCAGCCGCGTGACGGTGGATGGCGCCCCGGCGGACACGCCCGGCCTGGCCGACCGGCTGGCGGCGCGCGGCGCCTCGGACCAGCCGGTCCCCGTCGTCATCACGGTGGAGAAGGGGCCGCAATACACCCTGGCCCCGGTGCTGCTGCGCACCGATCCGCCCGGCTTCCCGCTCGGCGCGATGGGCGAGACCGGGCTCGCCGAGGGGCAGCCGGCCCGGGCGCAGCCGATCCTGGACGCCCAGGGGCGGATCAACCAGGCGCTGCGCGATGCCGGCCATCCCTTCGCCGAACTCGGCCGCCGCGTCATCGCCGATCACGACACGCGCAAGCTCGAGGTGACCTTCCTGGTGACGCCGGGTCCGCGCGCCCTGTTCGCCCGCCCCGGCGTCACCGGGGAGGAACGGACCCGCAGCGAGCTGCTCGCCCGCATGGTCCAGCCGCTGGAAGGGCAGGTCTTCAGCCAGGAACGTATCGAGAAGACACGGCAGGACCTGCTCAGCCTCGGCGTCTTCGGCACCGTCCGCGCCCGCGCCGGAGACCGGCTGGACGAGGAGGGGCGCCTGCCGATGACCTTCACGGTGGTGGAGCGGCCGCTGCACGCGGTGGGCTTCGGCGCCGCCTACGAGACCCGCTACGGCCCCACGGTGAGCGCCTACTGGGAGCACCGCAACCTCTTCGGCGGCGCCGAGCGCCTGCGCCTGGAGGCGGAGGTCAACCGCCTCGGCACCACCGGCGACACGAGCGACACCGGCGGCAAGATCGGCGCCAGCCTGCGCACCCCATGGTTCCTGGGCCGCAACCAGACGCTGACCTTCGACATCGCCGCCCTGCGCGAGCGGCCCGATGCCTATGACCGCGATGCCTTCACGCTGGGCGCTCTGCTCGAGCGCACCTGGTCGCCCCGGCTGAGCTACGGCTTCGGCCCGCAGATCGAGTTCAGCCGCGTCACCCAGGATGGCGTGACCACCGATTACCAGCTGCTCGGCCTTCTGGGCCAGTTGCGCTGGGCGGATGTGGACAATCCGCTGAACCCCTCGCGCGGGACCCGCGCCTCGCTGCTGGTCAACCCGATCTACAGCATGGGCGAGAGCAACGTCTTCACGCGGCTGCGCGCCCAGGGCAGCACCTACTTCGACATGCTGGGCGACAAGGGCAGCATCCTGGCCGTGCGCGGCGTGGTCGGCAGCATCGTCGGCGCCTCCTATGGCGGCGTGCCGCCAGACAAGCGCTTCTATTCCGGCGGCGGCGGCTCGGTACGCGGCTACACCTACCAGTCGATCGGCCCGCGCACGGCGATCAACGAGCCGGCGGGCGGCCTGTCCCTGGTGGAAGGGTCCATCGAGCTGCGGCAAAGGGTCAGCGGCCCCTGGGGCCTGGCCGCCTTCGTCGATGCCGGCTCGGTCACCGAGGATCCCACGCCGGATTTCGACAATGTGAAGGTGGGCGCGGGGCTTGGCCTGCGTTATCTCACCGGGATCGGGCCCATCCGCGCCGATATCGCCGTTCCGCTGAACAAGGAACGGGGGGATTCGGCCTTCGGTGTCTATATCGGCATCGGACAGGCCTTCTGAGGCCGCTTCGCCTCTCCAGGGCCCTGTCCCTGGCAGACGCTTCCAGAAAGGACAGGCTGTCGGTTTGATGCGTCGTCTCCTGCGCTGGCTCCTCATCATTCTTCTCGTTCTCGTTCTCCTGCCTCCCCTCCTGATCGGGGGCGCCCTGCTGGCGGCGAACACCGGGCCGGGGCAGAGGATGATCACCAGCCTCGCGGAACGCTTCGTGCCCGGCCTGACGCTGCAGGGGCTGCACGGGCCGATTCCCGGCGCGCCCGGCTTCGAACGGCTGGTGATGGCCGATTCCGCCGGCCCCTGGCTGGAGATCGAGCGCGGCCGCATCGGCCTCGCCCTGGCCGATCTGGTGCGGCGCGAGTTCCGCATCGAGGAGATTGCCGCCGAGCGCATCGCCCTGCTCCGCCTGCCCGAGCCGGCGCCTGAGCCCGAAGCGGAACCCGAGAGCGGTCCCACCACCATTCCCAGCCTGCCGGACCTGCCGGTCTCGCTGCATCTCGACCGCCTGCACGCCGCTCGCATCGAGCTGCCCCGCGCCCTTGTCGGCCTGCCGGCCGAGGCGGGCGCCGAGGGGCAGCCCGTCGCCCTGTCGCTGGACGGCGAGGCCAGCCTGATCGCCGCCGCCCTGCGCGCGAAGCTGGCCGTGCGGCGGCTGGACGCGCCCGGGCAGCTCGACCTCGATCTGGGGCTGGACCCCAAGGGCCGTCTGCTGGCCGACCTGCGTGGGCAGGAGCCGCCGGGTGGCGTGCTGGCCAGCGCCCTGGGCCTGCCCCAGGCCCCCGCCGATATCAGCCTGCGGCTCGATGGGCCGGCGCAGGACGCCGAGCTCGCCCTGCGCGCCTCGCTCGGGACGGAGGCCGCGCTGACCGCCGATGGCCGGGTCGGGCTGGCGGAGGACGGCGCCGCCAACCTGCGGCTGCAGGGACGGCTGGACGCGCCGGCCCAGCTGGCGCCGGAGCCGGTGCGGCAGATCGACTTCGCGGTGGAGGGCGGGCGGCTGGCGGATGGCCGGCCGGAACTGCGCGCCCTGCGCCTCGCCACCCAGGCCGCCACCGTCACCGCGCAGGGCGACATGGCGCTGCTGAACGTCCAGGCCGAGGTCGCCGATTCCGCCCGGCTCGGCGCGCTGGTGCCCGAGGGCTTCGGCTGGGAGGCCCTCTCGCTCACCGCGCGTATCGCCGAGGCCGAGCGGATCGAGGCGAGCCTGCGGCCGCGCGGCCTGCGCGGCCCCGATCCGCTGGGCGGCGCCTTGGGTCCGGCGCCGGAGATCGACTTCACCGGCACGCCGACCCGCATCGACAGGCTGGAACTGCGCGGCGCGGGCGCCCGGCTCACCGCACAGGGCACCGGCTGGGACGTGCTGGACCTCACGGCGCGGCTGGAGGTGCCGGAACTCGGCGTCATCCGTCCGGAGCTCTCCGGCCCCATCGCCGTCGACGCGCATGTCACCGGGCCGGTCACCGATCCCGGCTTCACTCTGCAGGCGGAAAGCCCCGGGCTGGTGGTTTCGGGCCGCAAGGTCGAGGCACCCCGACTCTCGGCCGAGGTGCCGGCAATCAGCGGCATGGCGGGGCGGCTGCACCTGACCGGCCGGGCCGAGGGCCAGCCGATCTCGGTGGCGCTGCGCGCCGCCCGGGAGGGCGATCTGGTGCGGCTGGCGGAGGGCGAGGCGACCTTCGGCCCGATCCGTGCCACGGCCGACGGCGCCTTCAACACGGCGACCGGCCTGTTCGACGGCAGCGCCAATGTCGCCGCGCCGGATCTGCGGCCGCTTTCGGAGCTGGCCGGACAGCCCATCGCCGGCCAGCTCAGCATCACCGCGGAGCTGAACGCCACGCCGGAGGGCCGGCAGGCCGTGGATGCCCGCGCCGATATCCGCCGCGTCGAGCTGGGAGGCCAGGCCTACGCCGCCGAGATGACCCTGAAGGGCACCGATGCCGCCCTGGACTGGGCGGCGCGGGGCCAGCTTCCGCAGGCCAATGTCAGCGGCCATGGCCGCTTCAGCAGCGGCGAGGCCGGCAAGCGCCTCGATATCGCCGCCTTCGACGTCACCCAGGGCAATATGGGGATCCGCCTCGCGGCGCCGGGCGCGATCCTGCTGCCGCCCTCGGGTGCCGTGGAGATCCCCGGCCTGCGTCTCGCCGCGCGCCCGGCCGGCAACCTGACCCTCAGCGGCCGCTGGGGGCCGGACACCGCGGACCTGCGCCTCGCCCTGGCCGCCCTGCCTGCCTCCCTGGTCAATATGTTCGCCCCCGAACCACGCCTCTCCGGCACGGTGGTGGGCGAGGCGCGCGTCACCGGCCCCACCAGCGCGCCCGAGGTGCAGGCGACGCTGAACGGCACCGACCTCCGCGCCGAGGCCGACTGGTCGCGCGGCTGGCCGGCCGCCACCTTGCGCGTCGAGGCGCGGCGCAGCGGCGCCGGCGCCGTCCAGGCCACCGCCGCGGTGCGGATGGGCAACCTCCTCACCCTCGACGCCGAGGCGCGGCTGCCGCAGGGTCCGGGCGCCGAGGCGCCGCTTTCGGCCCGCGTCACCGGCAACGCCAATCTGCAGCCGCTGCTGGCGCCCAGCCTGGGCGGCGGGGCCAATCGCGTGGTCGGCCGCATCGCCCTCGATGGCGGCGCCACCGGCACCCTCGCGGCCCCGGTGCTGAACGGCACCGCGACGCTCACCGGCGGCGAGGTGCGCAACCCGCTCTACGGCCTGCGTCTGACGAACATCACCGGCCGGGTGCGCGCCGCCGGCGACCAGGTCGTGCTGGAGAACTTCGTCGCCCGCGCCGGCGAAGGCCGCATCAGCGCCAGTGGCACGGCGCAGCCCCTCGCCCCGGGCATCCCGCTGGACATCGCCATCACGGCGCGCGACGCCACGCCGGTGCAGAGCGAGCTGGTCACCGCCCTGCTCGATGCCGACCTCCGCTTCACCGGCCCGCTGCAGACCAGCCCCGCCCTGGGCGGCACGGTGCGGTTGCGGCGCGTGGCGGTGAACATTCCGCAGAGCCTGCCGGGGGGTGGCGTCGCCACGCTGGGCCAGGTGTACGAGCGCGGGCGCGACGCCCCGCCGCCGCCCGCCCCCTCCAGCCCGCCGCCGCCGATCGCCCTCGACATCCGGATCGAGGCCCCGCAATCGCTGCTGATCCGCGGCCGGGGGCTGGATGCCGAGCTGGGCGGCAACCTCCATATCGGCGGCACCGCGGCCAATGTGCAGCCCGACGGCGCCTTCAGCATGCGGCGCGGCACCTTCCAGCTGCTGGACCGGCGCATCACCTTCGACCGCGGCAACCTGACCTTCGATGGCGCGATGACGCCGGCGCTGGACTTCCTGGCCACCACCCGCTCGCAATCCATCACCATCACGATCACCGTCACCGGACAGCCGAGCAATCCGACCATCACCTTCAGCTCCGAGCCGGAACTGCCGCAGGACGAGGTGCTGGCGCGGCTGCTCTTCAACCGTTCGGTCGACCGGCTCTCGCCCTTCGAGATCGCGCAGCTGGCCGGCGGCGCCGCCAGCCTGGCGGGCGTCGGGCCCACGGGCGGCCGCGGTTTCCTCGGGCGGCTGGCCGACCGGCTGGGCCTCGACCGGCTTGGCGTGGGCGGCGGCGGCAGCGGCACCGACACGGACAGCAGCAACGCCAACAACCCTTCCGTCCAGGCCGGCGGCTATAGCAGCCCGGGCGTCTATGTCGGGGTCGAGCAGGGCACCGAGGGGGGGCCGCGCGTCGGCGTGGAGGTGGAGCTGACGCCACGCCTGAAGCTCGAGAGCAGCACCGGCGGCGAGTCCGGGGAGCGGCTGGGGCTCAGCTACGAGTTCGAGTACTGAGGCTTGGAGGGCCCGCGACATGGCGGCCTGCATCGGGCGGCCGCTATACCGTTTCGAAAATGAATCGCCTGCGCTAGTCTCCGGTCATGGAGAGCATGCGCATCCGGTCGGATAGGGTTGATCTGGGTCCTCTACCGGACCTCCTGGGGCATCTGCTGCGGCGAGCCCATACAAGGATGCTGCTGGACTTTTCCGAGAACACAGCCGATGTCGGCGTGACCGCGGGCGAATTCACCCTGCTCTGCCTGGTCGAAGCCAATCCCGGCATCACGCTGGGCCTTCTGGCCAGCGCCGCCGGGCTGGACAAGTCGACTCTGAGCCCGGCCATGCAGCGCTTAACTGAACGGGGTCTGGTGGAGCGCCACGCCGTGAGCGGCGACCGGCGCGCCCAGGCGCTGGAACTGAGCGAGGCCGGACAGCAGGTTCTGGCCCCCCTCAAGCGACGGGTTGCGGAGATGGAGAGCCGGCTGGCGGCGCCGCTCACCGCGGCGGAGCGGGATTGCCTGATGCAACTCCTGCGGAAGCTGAACCGGCTGTCACCGCCGGCTTCATGCCGCTTTACTGAAGGCGGGCGGCAGGAAGTAGTGTGATCGGTTGATTTGTGGGCGGCCCTGGCGCCCGGCTGGCCTGCCAATCTTTGTTCTTGGCGAATTCGTCGCGCATGGAGAGCCTGCCTTGGGAAGCGCGGGTTCTGCGGACACAGGGCGGGGCGGGCGACGGCAGCACGGCCGGGTGCGTGGCGGGGAAGGCCCCGAGGCAATGGGGCCGGGGGTTGAGGGTGGACTAGGCGCTGAAGCGGAGGATGGCGAACACCAGGGCCACGGTCGCGATCACCACACCTCTGGTCTGGATAAAGCTGGGCAATCTGGCTGACCCGCCGGAGGGGAGGAGGGCTCCCACCCTGCTCGGCGGTGAGCCTTGGCGCCGCGAGTTCCGCCCTCCCCTGTCGCCCATGGCGGGAATTTCTTGCCAGCCCGATATCGCCGCCCGCTGATCCGCTCTAAAGCCTCTCCTGCCCCTGACAGCCGGGCGACGTTTCGACTCGAGGATGAACGACATGCGTGCCTTCGACGGCCAGCTTTCCGGCAATCGTCCGATCTCCCGCAATCAGGAGGAGAAGAAGCGTCAGCTCCGGGAGCTGAAGGAAGCCCTGGCCGCGCTGAAGCCGCATGCCGCCGCCACGTTGCGGCAGTCCCTGACCGCCAAGATCAAGGCCCTGGAGACGGAGCTGGCGCCGCGCCGCTGAGCCGGGCCGCCGCCCATGCCTCCCTTCCGCCTGCCAGCCACGCCCCTGGCGGGGCTGGGGCTGATGCTGCTCGCCGCGCTCAGCGGCGCCGGGGTGAATGCCTGCTACCGCGCCGCCCTGCGCGATGGCCTGCCCGTGCCGCTGGTGCCGTTCGCTCGCGGTCTGCTCACCCTGGCCTTCCTGCTGCCCTGGATGCTGCGCGGCGGGCTGAATTCGCTCGCCACCCGGCGCCCGTTGCTGCATCTGGCGCGTGGCGCGGCCGGCATCACCTCCTTCCTGCTCAGCCTTCTGGCGATTCTCTGGCTGCCCCTTGCCGATGCGGTGGCGCTAGTCAGCGCCAGGCCGCTCTGGGTGCTGCCGCTGGCCGCCCTGCTGCTGCACGAGAGGGTCCGGCGCGACCGCGCGCTGGCCGCCGGCATCGGCTTTCTCGGCGTGCTGGTCATCGCCCAGCCGGGCGGAGATCTCTCGCCGGGCACGCCGGCGGCGCTGGTCGCCGGCCTGTGCAGCGCCCTGGTACTGATCTGCTTCAAGGCGCTGTCCAGCACCGAGCCGCCAGCCCGTGTCGTGGCCTGGTACTCGCTGCTCTCGGTGCTGTTCTGGGGGCCGGTCTGCCTGTTCGTCTGGCGCATGCCGAGCCTCCTGGCCCTGGCCATGCTGGTGCTCGGCTCGCTCTTCGCGCTGATCTGCGACCTGGCCGCCTCGGCCGCGGCGCGGCGTGCGGATGTCGGGCTCCTGGCGCCGATGGAGTATGCGCAGATCCCGGCCAGCGCCATGATCGGCTGGGCCGTCTTCTCGGAGCAGCCCGGCTGGGGGCTGGTGGCCGGCACGCTGACCATGCTGGCCGCCACGCTCTACCTAGTCCGCTCGGACCGCGCCCGGGCCCGCCCCGGCGGCTGAGGGCGGCGGGCCCGGCGGCCGCCCCAGGGCCCCATCTGCCGCCTCAGGCGGGCTTGCCCTCGCCGGGCGCCGGATCGGCCTTGGGGCTGGCGGACGCGGCACCCTGGGCGGTCTTGACCCGGTCCTGCGGGCCCGGGGGCGGCAGTTCGACCTCGATGGCGAGGGTGCTCATATCGCCGCCACGGTCGAGCGAGACGTTCACCGCCTTCGGATCGATGGCGACATAGCGCGCCACCACCTCGATCAACTCCTTCTGCAGCCGCGGCAGGAAGTCGTTGCCGTTGCGGCTGATGCGTTCATGCGCCAGGACGATCTGCAACCGCTCCTTGGCCGCGCCGGCACTGCTGGGTGGCGGCTTGCTCTTGCCGCGAAAGACGTCGAGCCAGCTCATGCGGCCCTCCCCCCGAACAGGCGCGACAGGAAGCCGCGCTTCTCCGGATCGAGGAAGCGGTGCGGGCGGTCCTCGCCGAGGAAGCGGGCGACGGCATCCTTGTAGGCCCGGCCGGCATTCGAGGCCTCGTCCAGGATCACCGGATTGCCGGTGTTGGAGGCCTTCAGCACGCTCTCGCTCTCGGGGATGACGCCGAGCAGCGGAATGGCCAGGATCTCGCGGATATCCTCGAGCTTCAGCATCTCGCCCTTCTCGACCCGGTTCGGGTCGTAGCGCGTGACGACGAGGTGCTCCTTCACCGGGTCCCGCTTCTCCTCGGCCCGCTTCGACTTCGACTGCAGCACGCCGAGGATGCGGTCGCTGTCCCGGACGGAGGAGACTTCCGGATTGGTGACGACGATGGCCTGGTCCGCGAAGTAGAGCGCCAGCAGCGCGCCCTTCTCGATGCCCGCCGGGCTGTCGCAGAGGATGTAGTCGAAATCCTTCGACAGCTCCTCGATGATCGTCGCCACGCCGTCCTTGGTCAGCGCGTCCTTGTCACGGGTCTGGCTGGCCGGCAGGATCGACAGGTTGTCGATCCGCTTGTCGCGGATCAGCGCCTGGCTCAGCTTGGCCTCGCCGCTGATCACGTTGACAATGTCGAACACCACGCGGCGCTCGACGCCCATGATCAGGTCGAGGTTGCGCAGACCGACGTCGAAGTCGATGACCACCGTCTTCTTGCCGCTCTGAGCCAGGCCCGTGGCGAAGGCGGCGGAGCTTGTGGTCTTGCCGACCCCTCCCTTGCCCGACGTCACCACGATCACTTGCGCCATTAGGTCTCTCCTCTCTGCCGCCCGGGCCTGTTCGTTCCAGCCTGTTCAGCCCAGCCGGTCGAATCGCATATTCTCGCCGATCAGCCGCACCTGGACGGGCTTGCCGATCGGAGCATCCGTAAGTCCTTCCCGCACCGCGTAGTATCCCGCGATGGAAACCAACTCCGGCTCGAAATTCAACGCGAAGACGCGCGCATCGGTATTATCGGCCCCGCCAGCGATCGCCCGCCCCCGCAGCGCGCCATAGACGTGCACATTGCCGTCCGCAATGACCTCGGCGCCGGGATTGACCGTGCCATTGACGATCAGATCGGCGCCCTGCGCCCAGATGCGCTGCCCCGCCCGGACCGCGTGATCTATCACCATGGTCGGCCGGGACCCGCCCGGCGACAGGGGAGCCGGCGGCTCCGCGGCCGCGGCGGGCTCCGGGGGCGGCGGCGCGAGGTTCACCGCCTCCTCCTTGCCCCCGGCGGTGCGCAGCGGCGGCAGGCCGGCGGACTGGGCGGCGGCGCGCAGCTCCGGCGTGCCCCCCGTGGTGCCGATCGGCATGATCTCGATGGCGCGCAGCTCGGCGGCCAGGCGGCCGAAATCCACCGCGTGCGGCGGCACGTCCAGATCATCCAGCCCCAGCACCAGCGGCGCGAAACGCAGGAAGCCGGGCGCACGGCGGAACTGATCGGCGAGCGCCGGAACGATCACCTCCGGCCTCGGGTCCAGCAGCCGGAGCACCAGCAGGTTGAAGTTCGCGCCGCGCAGCCGGAACGGCTCCAGGCGGGGATTTGCGGCGGGGGCTGACATGGGGGGCGGCGGCCATCCTGCTATCGGGCGTTGCGGAAATCCGGCAGGGCAGGCGCGGCCGGCCGGTCATTCTGCCATCGGACCACACCCTGTTCGCCAGGAATTCTTAACCTATACAGGCGCATCCCCTCCGGGCGAAGCCCCATAGCGCAGGAAGCGCCGCCCGGTCCCCTGGTTTTGCCGCACGCGTGGGCCATTCGCCACAGGCCGACGCCCCTTCCTGAAGGAGATCCGCCATGGCCCAGACCCCGCCCCGCCGCAGCGCGTACCGCTGGTTCCTCGACATGCCCACCCGCTGGGGCGACCAGGACAGCCAGGGCCACGTCAACAACGCGGCCTACTACTTCTATTTCGACACGCTGGTGGCGCGGTTCCTGCACGGCCTGGGCCGCCTGGGCGCGGGCGGGCGCGCCGAGACCTTCGTGGTGGTGGAAACCCTCTGCCGGCATCACGCCCCCGCCTTCTTCCCGGACGTGCTGAGCGGCGGGCTGCGCGTGGCCCGGATCGGGCAGAGCTCCATCCGCTACGAGATCGGCCTGTTCCGGCCCGGCCAGGAGACGGCCTGCGCCGAGGGGCACTTCATCCATGTGCAGGTCGATGCCGCCACCCAGGCGCGCCCCCTGCCCGTGGCGCCGGAACTTCGCGAGGCGCTGGCGCCGCTGATGGCGCCGGACGCCAGGCGGGTCTGACAGCCCGCCGCGCGGCGGCACGGCGGTTGCAAGGCGATGGGACGTCGTCCCGTGGGAGCCGCCCGATGCCTCCAGCCCCGACCGCCTTCGTCTGCCGGTGCCGTCACCACGGCCTCCGCATGTCGCCCATGGCGGCCCGGCGGTGATCCGCCCCGACGCCGCGCGCGGCACCTCCCCCCTGCCCCGCTCACGGCCGGCCGGCGGGACGCTCCCCCTGGTGGAGCGCGTCGCCCGGCGGCGCGAGGCCTCGGCCGCGCTCCGGGCCGCGCGGCCTTCCAAGCTCGATCTGCCCTATGCCGCGACGGCGGAGTGCCGATGGGATCTCTTCCCAGCCATCGAGCCTTCCGCGCCCTGCCTGGTGCTGCTGAACGGCGGCGGCTGGGAGGCCGACGGGCGGCCGCAGGCCGGCGCGGTGGCACATGGCGTGATGGCCCATGGCTGGTCGGCCGCCCTGCCCGGCCACACGCCGGCGCCCCAGGCCAGCCTGGCGCGCATCGTGCGGCAGGGACAGCGGGCGCTGGACTGGCTGATGGCACAGGGCCCGCAGCACGGCATCTCGGGGCCGGTGCTGGTGTGCGGCTGGGGCTCCGGCGCGCATCTGGCGGCGCTGCTGCTCGAACATCCGCGCGTGGTGGCGGGCCTCGGCCTCTCCGGCCTCTATGACCTGACGGCGATGGGCGACCCGCGGCTGGAAGAGACGCTGCAACTGGACGGGCTGGAAATGGCCGTGCTGTCGCCGCAGCACCGGCCGGTGGTCCGCAAGCCCTTCGCCATCGCCTACGGCGAGGAGGAGCCGGCGGCGGCGCGGCGGCAGTCGCGCGCCTTCCATGCCCGGCGGCGGGCGGAGGGCGGGGTCGGCCCGCTGCTCGCCCTGCCGGGCACCGATCAGGAAGGGCTGCTCGACAGCCTCTGCGCCCCGGACGGGCTGCTCTGCCACACCGCCCAGGTGCTGATCGAGGAAAGCGCGCGTTGAGGCGCCGCCCGCCTCAGCCGCGCGTGCCGGCCTCGGCGCTCTTGCGCTCGATCAGCTCGATCTTGTAGCCGTCCGGGTCCTCCACGAAGGCGATCACGGTGGTGCCGAACTTCACCGGCCCCGGCTCGCGCGTGATGCGGGCGCCGGCGGCGCGGAGGGCTTCGCAGGTTGCATAAACATCGGGCACGCCAATGGCCAAATGGCCAAAAGCGTTGCCCAACTCATAGTTATTAACGCCGTAGTTGTAGGTCAGCTCGATCACGCCGGCGCCGCTGCTCTCCGGCGCATAGCCCACGAAGACCAGCGTGTACTTGCCCTCCGGCACGTCGTTGCGGCGCAACTCCTTCATGCCCAGCAGGCGGGTGTAGAAATCGACGCTGCGCTCCAGGTCGCCGACACGGATCATGGTGTGCAGGAAGCTGCTCATGCGCGGATGTCCTTCAGGGTTGCGGCGCGGTCCAGATGGGATCGTTGACATCGATCGCCAACAGGAAAAGTCCGGCGGCGTCGGCGGCGGAGACGGTTTCGGCGCGGTCCACCACGATGGTGCCATTGGCCTCGATGGCGATGCCGCGCAGGCCGGCGGCGGCGGCGGCGGCGACGGTGGAGGGGCCGATGGTCGGCAGGTCGATCCGCCGGTCCTGGCCCGGCTTGAGGATCTTGACCAGGACCCCGGCCTCCCCCTCGCGCCGCAAGGCCCCGGCCCGAGCCAGCATGGCGTCGGTGCCCTCGATGGCCTCGACCGCCAGCACCAGACCCTGCTGCACGACGCAGCCCTGGCCGACATCGACGGCACCCAGGGCGCGGACCACGGCGATCCCGCGGCGGATATCCCGGCGCGCCACCTCATCCGGCTGCACGTGGGTGAGCACCGCCGGTTCCGGCACCAGCAGGGCGCCGAGCACGCTTTGCGCCGCCATGGGCCGGAACCCCTCCTCCACCAGGACCTGAAGCACGGCGCGCAGCAGGGAATCATCCCCGCTGAAGGCCCGCATGCCGATCCGGGGCAGCAGGCGGGCGGCACCGGAATCGGGGCGCAGGGAAAGCAGGCTCGGGCGCGTCACCTGCCCCGCCAGCACCAGATCGCGCACCCCGGCGGCCCTCAGCCAGTCCAGCATGCGCCCGGCGGCCCCCAGGCGGCAGACGATATGCGGATAGGTCGCGTAGTCGTCCGGCCGGGCGAAGCCCTCCAGCACCACGACATGCGGCGGGCGCCCCGCCGCGGCGGCGGAAGCCGCGGCGCGCTGCGGCATCTGGCCGCCGCCCACGATCATGCCGATCGGCCCCTGGCCCGGCGCCATCAGCGGTGACGGGGCCGCGAGGCCCGCCGGCACGCCTTCGTTCATCCGGCCGGCCATCGGCTCAATTGGCCTCGCTGTCCTCATCCTCCAGCAGCTCGCGCCCGGCCCGGCACAGGCCGCGACGGCTGTCGGCCCGGATGAAGGCCAGGATCTCGCGCACCGCCGGCTCCGCGCCGAAGGCCTTCTCGGTGGCCGCGACACGGTCCTGGAAGACGCCCGCCGTGCGGAACAGGCTGCGATAGGCGGCGCGCAGCGTATGGATCTGCGACCGCTGGAAGCCGCGCCGCTTCAGCCCGATCAGGTTCAGCCCGGTCAGCCGCGCGCGGTTGCCCAGAACGGCACCGAAGGGGATCACGTCCGCCTCGACGCCGCTCATGCCGCCGATCACCACCTGCCGCCCGATGCGGACGAACTGGTGGATCGCCACGCCGCCGCCGACGAACACCGTGTCGGCGATCTGCACATGGCCGCCGAGCATGACGTTGTTGGCCAGGATGACGTGGTGATCCAGCGTGCAGTCATGACCGACATGGGCGGTGCACATGATGAGGCAGTCGGCACCCACGGTGGTCACGCCATGGCCGCCGACGCTGCCGCGGTGGATGGTGGCATGCTCGCGGATCAACGTCCGCGGCCCGATGACGACGCGGGTCGGCTCGCCCTTGTACTTCAGGTCCTGCGGGGCCAGCCCGATGGTGGCGAAGGGGCTGACCTGCACGCCGTCGCCGATCTCGGCATGGCCCTCGACCACGACATTCGAGGCCAGCACGACCCCTTCGCCCAGCACCGCATCGGCGCCAACCAGGCACCAGGGCCCGATGCGGCAGCCCGGCCCGATGCTGGCGCCTTCCGCGACGAGGGCGGTGGGGTGGATTTCGGCTGCCGGATCGATCCGGCCGGTTTTCTGCAACACGCGATCGAGCATCCCGCTCAATGGTCCATGATCATGGCGGCATAGCTCGCCTCGGCCACCGCGACACCGTCCACACGGGCCACGGCCTTGAACTTCCAGACCGCGCCGCGCTGGCGCTCCTTGACGATGTGGATGCGGAGCTGATCCCCCGGGCCAACGGGGCGGCGGAACTTGGCGTTCTCGACGCTCATGAAGTAGACGATCTTGCCATGCGCGCTTGGGCCCAGCGTCTCCACCACGAGGACAGCGGCGGTCTGCGCCATCGCCTCGATGATCAGCACCCCCGGCATGACCGGATGACTGGGGAAATGGCCCTGGAAGAATGGCTCGTTGATCGTCACGTTCTTGATGCCGATGGCGCTCTCGCCCAGCACCATGTCCACCATGCGGTCGACCAGCAGGAAGGGATAGCGGTGCGGGATGGCCCGCATGATGCGGGCGATGTCGCAGCTTTCCATCACGGTCCGCGCCTCACCGTCACCAGGGACGCCCTGTTCCCGGGCCGCCTGTTCTTGCTGGTCCATGCCGATCAGTCCGTTGTCCCGGCCGCGATCCGCGGCCCCTTCTGTTCTGCCAAAAGCCAAAATCGCGGGATGGCGTCGCCATCCCGGTCACTCCGAGTCTCCTGGAAACCTGACGGCGGGCACGCCCCCGCCGCACGTCTCAACTCCCCTCGGCGTCCTTCCGTTTCCGGGCGCCGAGCTTCCGCAGATACAGGGCGGCCCGCAAGGCATCCTTGACCGGCATGGCCGGCGATCCCGTCACGTCCTGTCCGGCGGGGATGTCGCTTTGCACCCCGGCCTGGGCGCCGATGCGGGCCTTGCTGCCAATCTTCAGATGCCCGGTCAAGCCGGCCTGGCCGGCGATGGTGACATAGTCGCCCAGCCGCGTGGAGCCGGAGATGCCCACCTGGGCGACGATCACGCAGCCCCGCCCGGTCACGACGTTGTGTCCGATCTGCACCAGGTTGTCGAGCCGCGTACCGCGCCCCAGCACGGTGTCGCCCATGGCGCCGCGATCGACGCAGGCATTGGCGCCGATCTCCACCTCATCCTCCAGGACCACGCGGCCCAGCTGCGGGATGGTCACGAAGCGGCCCTCGGGCGTCGGCGTGAAGCCGAAGCCCTCCTGGCCGACCCGCGCGCCCTGGTGCAGGGTCACCCGATCCCCCGCCAGGCAATAGTAGGCGCTGGCATGAGCGCCGATGCGCCCGCCCGCGCCGAAGACACAGCCCGGCCCGATCACCGCATGCGGACCGACCACGCAGCCCGGCCCGAGCCGGGCGCCGGCACCGATCACGGCATAGGGGCCGACCTCGCACCCCTCCTCCAGCACCGCATCGGCCGCCACGCTTGCGGTCGGGTGGATCCCGGGGGCCGGGGCGGGGCGGGGATGGAACAGCGCCGCGATTCGGGCGAAGGCCAGATGCGGCGCCGGGGTGACAAGAGCCACCATGCCCGCGGGCACGGCGCCGGCGAGATCCTGGGGCAGGATCACCGCCCCCGCCCCGCTCGCCCGCAGGGCATCCAGGTGGCGGCGGCCGTCCAGGAAGGTGACATCCCGCGGCCCCGCCTCGGCGAGCGGCGCGACCCCCTGGAACAGGCGCCCGCCATCGCCCTCGAACCGCAGACCCGCGACCTCCGCCAGCCGCGACAGCGGCTGGGGCCCCGTTGCCGGGTGGAAGCGCGGATCCGCCGTCACGCGGTCAGTTCCGGCGCTGCGGCTGGCCCTGGCGGGCCGCGGGCGTGGAGGCCGGGGTCGGCTCCTCCGGCGCGATATTGACGCTCTTGATGACCTTGTTGAGCTGGGCCGACACCTCGCCGGTCAGATCGAAGGGCGGCTCGTTGAAGATCACCAGCGGGCGCGGCAGCACCAGGTTGACCTTGCGGCTGGCCGAGACCTGCCGGATGACGATGGCCAGCGCCTGCTCGATCTCCTGCAGGCTCTGCTGCGCCGCCTGCTCGATGTTGCGGCTGCGGTCGCGGAAGACGCGCTGCGCGTCCGTCACCCTCTCCTGCAGGTCACGCTCCTTGTTGCGCAGTTCCTCGGGCGAGAGCGTGCTGCGCTGATTGGCGAGCTGCTGCTGCTCCTCACGCCAGCGGTTCTGCTCGCGCTGCAGATCGTCGTTCAGCTTCTGCCGCCGCTTCTCGATCTCCTCCCGCACCTGGTTGAAGGCGGTCGAGTTGCGCTGCACCTCCGGCACATCGACGATGCCGATGACGGCGGCCGGCGGCGGCTCGCCCGGAGGCAGCGGCGCGGGATTGGCCTGCACAGCGCGCGGCGGCTGCGCTGGGCGCTGCTGCGGCGGACGTTGCTGCTGCTGCGGCTGCGCCTGGGCCGGGCGCTGTTGCTGCTGCTGGTTGGGAACGAACCACTCCTGCTGCTGCTGCGCCACGGCCGAGCCGCCGGCCATCAGGCTCGAGGAGAACAGGACCGCGGCCAGCGCCGAGGATGCGCGTCGCGCCATGGTGGAAACTCCGTGGAAACTCAGAAGCGCGTCCCGAAGCCGAAGCGGAAGACCTGCGTCTCGTCGTAGGACTTCTTCACCACGGCCTGGGCCACGTCGATGTTGATCAGCCCGAAGGGGCTGCGCCAGGAAATGCCGACGCCGGCGCCGACGCGGGGCGCGGAATCGTCGACGATGTTGGGGGCGGAGTCGATGCCGGTCAGCGCGCCGACATCGACGAAAGCCCGGCCGATCAGGCCCAGCTCGGAGGGCACGGGCAGCGGGAAGCGCATCTCCGTGCTCTGCGTCCACATGGTGCGGCCGCCGAGCGAATCGCGCGTGTTGATGTCGCGCGGGCCGACGCCCGCGACGGAGAAGCCGCGCAGGTTCTCGCCGCCCAGGAAGAAGCGGTCGATGATGCGCTCATCCTTGCCGCCATAGCTGGCCATGCCGGCGACGCCGCCGGACACCGCCAGGACATAGTCGGGATCGCCCAGCAGCCGCTCGAAGGGGATGTAATAGGTGCCGTCCAGGCGGCCGCGGACGTAGTTCACGTCGCCGCCAAGGCCGGCGAGATCGGTCGCGAGGCGGACAACGTAGCCGCTGCGCGGATCGAGGCGGGAGTCGCGCGTGTCATAGGTCAGCGTCTGGCTGATCTGCGACAGCCAGGTGACGCCCCGCTGCTCCTGGATGTAGATCGAGGCGTCATCGTTCACGTTGAAGACGTTGCGGCGCGACAGGGTATAGGCCCAGGACTGGCGCAGCCGCTCATTGAACTCGTAGCCGGCGCGCACGCTGAAGCCGGCGCGGCGCTCCTCATAGCCCGAATAGTCGGTCAGATCGCGCTGGATGAAGAAGACATCCCCGCCGACCGAGAGGTTGCGGTCCAGGAAGGACGGGTCGGTGACCGAGAGGTCGACCTGGCTGCGGCGCTGGGCGATGGTGGTGTTGATCCGTGCGTCGATGCCGGTGCCCATCAGGTTGCGCTCGCGCAACCCGACATCGGCCAGCGCGCCGGCATCCGTCGAATAGCCGCCGCCCAGCGAGATCTCGCCGGTGGCGCGCTCGGCGATCCTGGTGTCGAGAACCACCCGGTCCTGTCCGGAGGGGACGGGGGTGATGGTGACGGCCGAGAAGTAGCCCAGATCCTGGATGCGCTGGCGCGAGCGCCGGACCTGCGCGGCGTTGAAGGCGTCGCCCTCGGCGAGGCGCATCTCGCGGCGGATCACGCGGTCCTGGGTGCGGGTGTTGCCGGTGATGTCGATCCGCTCGACATAGGCCCGCTGCCCCTCGGTGACGTCGAACACCACGTCGATGGTGTTGGCGGCACGGTCGCGGGTGATCCGGGGCTCGACGTCGACGAAAGGCGCGCCGGCCAGGTTGGCCTCGTCGATCAGCGTCTGCTGCATGCGCTCGACGGCGCTGCCGTCGTACCAGTCGCCGGAATAGATCTCCAGCACGCGCTGCAGCCGCTCGGCGGTCACGTTGCGCAGGCTGGACTGGATCTCCACCTTGCCGAAGCGGTAGCGCGGCCCCTCGGTCAGGGTGAAGGTGACGAAGAAGCCGCTGCGGTCGGGCGCGAGCTCGGCGGCGGCGCCGGTGACGTTCACGTCGGCATAGCCCTGCCGCTCGTAGTAGCGGCGCAGCAATTCGCGATCGAAGTTCAGCCGCTCCGGCTCATAGGTGTCGGAGGATGAGAAGGGCCGGTACCAGGCCGCTTCGCGCGAGGAGACGACTTCCTTCAGACGGCTGTCCGAAAAGGATTCGTTGCCGACGAAGTTGATGCGGCTGATCAGGGCCACATCGCCCTCGGTGATCTCGAAGACCACATCGACGCGGTTCTGGTCCCGCTCGATGATCTTCGGCTCGACCCGGGCGGCGAAACGGCCCCGGCGCGCATAGAGGTCGAGCAGCTTCTGCCGGTCGGCCTGGGCGGCGGCGGGGGTGAAGACGGCGCGCGGCCGCAGCTGGATCTCGCCGCGCAGCGTGTCGTCGGAGAGCTTGCTGTTCCCCTCGAAGGCCACCTGATTGACGCTCGGATTCTCCTGAACCCGCACGATCATGCGGCCCCCCTCGCGGCTGATCTGCACGTCGCGGAACAGGCCGGTGGCGAAGAGGGTGCGCAGGCTGCGATCCTGGCGCTCGCCGTCGAAGGCATCGCCCGGCTGCAGCAGCATATAGGAGCGGATCGTGTCCGCCTCGATGCGCTGATTGCCCTGGATCTCGATCTGGCTGATCACGCCGCCAGCGGGCTGGGCCGCGGGCGGACCGGGCCGGCGTGGCTGGGCCATGGCCGTCGGCGGCAGCAGGGCGGGCACCAGGCAGGTGGCGGCAAGCAGAAGAGCGCGGGTAGCGTTCAAAGGTCGAATCCGGAGCCGGTGGATGGGAGCCCATGGAAAGGCCCCCGGATAGGCGAAGGGAAAACAACCGAAAACAAGGCGTCTCGGGCGGCGGGAGACTAGCGGGGAAAACCGTGGCCCGCCACCCCCGCCTGATCGGTTGCCATGATCCGGCCCGCCGCCGCTCGCGCGGGGGTTGAATATCCCGCCAGGCGCGCCGCTAGCCGCCCAGGCTGCTGACCCAGCGGACCACGCCCATCCCCGAGAGGTCGTTCCAGGTGGCGAAGATGAACAACGCGATCAGCAGGGCGAATCCGGCGCGGAAGCCGTACTCGATGGCGCGCGGCGGCAGAGGCCGGCCGCGGATCGCCTCGGCGGCGTAGAACAGCAGATGGCCGCCATCCAGCATGGGGATCGGGAAGAGGTTGATCAGCGCCAGGTTCACCGACAGCACGGCCATGAAGGAGATCAGGCTGGGCAGGCCCAGCTCGGCCACCTGACCGGAGAGCTGGGCGATGCGCAGGGGGCCGCCCAACTCCTCCGTGCCGCGCTGGCCCGCGATCATCTGCCAGAGCCCCGCCAGGGTCTGCACCGTCACGTCCCAGGTCTGGGTCACGCCGGCCGCCATGGCGCTGAACGGGTTCAGGCGGCGGAACTCCGCCGCCCCGCCCGAGACACCGAGCATCCCGACACTGGCGCCATTCACCTCCCGCGGTTCCGGGATGGCGGTCAGGGTGCGCTCCTCGTCCCCACGCTGGATTCGCACCGCCACCGGCTGCCCCGGGCGCGGTTGGATGTGGCGCTGCAACTCCTCGAAGCGGCGCACCGGCGCGCCGTCCAGGCTGAGGATGCGGTCGCCCGGCAGGAGGCCGGCCCGCTCGGCGGCGCTGCCGGCGACCACCGTGCCCACGATGGCGCTGGGCTGCGGCTGCCCGACCGTCATGTAGAGGCCACCGAACAGCACGGCGGCGAGCAGGAAGTTGGCCACGGGCCCGGCGGCGACGACGATCGCCCGGTCCTTCACCGGCTTGTCGTGGAAGGTGCGGCCGGGCTTCCATCCGGCGCGCTGCTCCGGCGTCGCGTCGTCCGGCCCTTCCTGCCCGTGCAGCTTCACGAAGCCGCCGAGCGGCAGCCAGGAGACCCGCCACTCCGTGCCGTGACGGTCGGTCCAGCTGCGGATGCGCCTGCCGAAGCCGACCGAGAAGACCTCCACATGCACCCCGCGCCAGCGGGCGGCCAGGTAGTGGCCGAGCTCATGGATGAAGACGAGCACGCCCAGCACCACGATGAAGGCGAGGATCGAGCGCAGCGGCTCAGGCAGGAAGTCCAAGGTCACGTCTCCAGCCCGCGGCAAGCTCCGGCGGGCGTCTGTTCAGGCGGCGCGTCGGGCCGCACGCGCCAGGGCATCCTGCCGCGCCAGCCCGTCCAGCGCCAGCACGGCATCGAGATCCGGTGTCTGCGGCGCGCCCAGCGCCTCCAGCGCCTCCTCGACCACCACGGCGATGTCGAGGAAGCCGAGCCGGCGCTGCAGGAAAAGGCCGACGGCGACCTCGTTCGCGGCATTCAGAATGGTGGTGGCCCCCGCCCCCGCCCGCAAGGCCTCGCGCGCCAGGCGCAGGCAGGGGAAGCGCCCGGGGTCGGGCGGGAAGAAATCGAGCCGTGCCAGCGCCGCCAGGTCCAGCCGGGGCACCTCCACCGCCATGCGCTCCGGCCAGGCCAGGGCATGGGCGATCGGTGTCCGCATGTCCGGCGTGCCGAGCTGGGCCAGCAGCGAGCCGTCCGTGTACTGCACCAGGCCGTGCACCGCCGATTGCGGATGCACCAGCACCTCGATGCGCGGCTCCGGGATGGGGAAGAGCCGCGCCGCCTCGATCAGCTCGAGGCCCTTGTTCATCATGCTGGCGGAATCGACGCTGATCTTGGCGCCCATCGACCAGACCGGGTGCCGGACCGCCTGCTCCGGCGTGACCCGCGCCATCTGCTCCGGCGCCATCTCGCGGAAGGGGCCGCCCGAGGCGGTCAGGATGATCTTCTCCACCGCGCCGGGCCGGGCGGCGTCGAAGGCCTGGAAGATCGCGTTGTGCTCCGAATCCACCGGCAGCAGCGTGGCGCCGGCCTGCCGCGCGGCGGCCAGCACCAGCTCGCCGGCACAGACCAGTGCCTCCTTGTTGGCCAGGGCCAGGGTGCCGCCGCGCCGCAGCGCCGCCAGGGCCGGCTGCAGTCCGGCGGCGCCCACGATGGCCGCCATGGTCCAGTCGGCCGGCAGGGAGGCGGCGGCCGCCACGGCGGCGGGGCCGCAGTCATGCGCGATGCCGCTGCCCTTCAGGCGCTCGGCCAGTTCGGCGCCAGAGGCCGGATCGGCCAGCACGGCCAGGCGTGGGCGCAGCCGCAGGGCCTGCTCCGCCAGGCCGGCGGCATCACGGCCGGCGACCAGGGCGGTGACGGTGAAGCGGCCCGGCGCGGCGGCATCGAGCAGGGCGACGGTGCTGCGCCCCACCGAGCCCGTGCTGCCCAGGATGGTGACGCTGCGCGGGCTCATCGCCACAGCGGCACGCCATAGCCGACCCCGAAGGCCAGCAGGGCGGCGACCGGCGCCGCGGCCAGCAACCCGTCCAGCCGGTCGAGCAGCCCGCCATGCCCAGGGATCAGCATCGAGGAATCCTTCACCTTGAAGCGGCGCTTCACCGCGCTTTCCAGCAGGTCGCCCAACTGGGTCGCGACGCCGAGCAGGGCGGCCACGGCCAGCACCTTGACGGCATCCGGATTGCCCGGCGCCAGCCAGTCGGCCGCCAGCCAGCCGACCGCCATCGACGAGGCCAGCCCGCCGGCGGCGCCGGACCAGGTCTTGCCGGGCGAGATCGCCGGGGCGAGCTTCGGCCCCCCGAGAAGCCGGCCGACGAGATAGGCGCCGATGTCGCTCGCCCAGACCACCAGGAAGAGGAAGAAGACATTGCCGCGCCCGGCCTCGTTGTCGTGCCGCAGCTCGATCAGCGCGATGCCGGCCAGGCCGATATACAGGACACCCAGCGCCAGCCAGCTCGCCGGCGGCGGCGGCCCCGTCCGGCGGCGCAGCCGCGGCGCCGTCAGCCAGACCGCCAGGGAGCCGAGGACGAGCACCGCCAGGGCCAGGTGGCTGAACTGGAACACCGCCAGCGCGCAGGCGAGAAAGACCACCGCCGGCACCGCCATGCCGGGCCAGAGATGGCTCCGCAATCCGCAGAGCCGCACCCATTCCCAGGTGAGCACCGCCACCGCGATGGTCATCAGCCCGGTCCAGGCCAGCGCGCCGAGCCAGATGCAGAGCAGGGCCCCGGGGCCGAGCACCAGGGCCGAGAGGGCGCGCTTGCGCAGGTCGCGCCACCGCTTCGCCGCGGCGGGACTTTCCGGCGTCATGCCTCAGCCGGCGCCGACGCCGAAGCGGCGGTTGCGGCTGCGATACTCCGCCAGGGCCTGTTGCAGATGCGGGGCGTCGAAATCCGGCCAGAGCACGTCGAGGAACACGAACTCGGCATAGGCCGCCTGCCAGAGCAGGAAGTTGGACAGGCGCTGCTCGCCCGAGGTGCGGATGATCAGGTCGGGGTCCGGCATGTCGCGCGTCGCCAGATGCCGCGCCAGGGCCCCCTCGTCCACCTGGTCCGGATCGAGCCGCCCGGCGGCGACCTCGCGCGCCAGGGCGCGGGCGGCGGCGGCGATTTCCGCCCGGGCGCCGTAGGAGAGCGCGACCGTGAGGTTGAGGCGGGTATTGTGCGCCGTCGCGGCCTCGGCCGCCTCGATCGCTGAGACCGTCTCCGGCCCGAAGCGGTCACGCTCGCCGATGACCCGAAGGCGCACGCCATTCTTCGCCAGCGATCCCACTTCCCGCCGCAGATAGACGCGCAGCAGGCCGGTGAGGTCGCGCACCTCGTCGGCCGAGCGGCGCCAGTTCTCCGAGGAGAAGGCGAAGAGCGTCAGCCAGGGGATGCCGGCATCGGCCGTGGCCTGGATGGCCCGGCGCACCGCGTCCACCCCGGCCTTGTGGCCGATCGCGCGCGGCAGGCCGCGGGCCTTCGCCCAGCGGCGGTTGCCGTCCATGATCAGGCCGATATGCAGCGGGCCCTGCTGAGGCTCCGCCGGCACCGGCAGCGCCGCCAGGGCGACGCCGGCATTGAGGGGCGCGGCGCTCATTCTGCTGGTCAGACCGCCTTGATGTCCTTTTCCTTCTCGGCGAGCAGCTCATCGACCTTCTTGATGTTCAGGTCGGTCAGCTTCTGCACCTCGTCGGACCAGGTCTTGGCGTCATCCTTGCCGATCTCGGACTTCTTCTCCCAGCCCTTGATCTGTTCCATGCCATCGCGGCGGACGCCCCGCACGGCCACCTTGGCGGCCTCGGCGTACTTCGCCGCCTGCTTGGCGAGATCGTTGCGGCGCTCCTGGCTCAGCGGCGGCAGCGGCACGCGGATGGTCTGGCCCTCGGCCTGGGGGTTGAGGCCGAGGCCCGAGTCACGAATGGCGATCTCGACCGCCTTCACCGCCGAACGGTCCCAGACCTGGACGGACAACATGCTCGGCCCCGAGACCGAGACATTCGCCACCTGGGCCAGCGGCTGGTTGGCGCCATAGACCTCGACCCGGATCGGCTCCAGCAGCGCCGGGGAGGCGCGGCCGGTGCGCAGGCCGGAGAACTCCTTGCGCAGCGACTCCAGGGCACCCTCCATGCGGCGGGTCAGATCCTGCTTCAGCGTGTTCAGATCGGCAGGTGCGGCCATGGCCAGTGCCTCCTTCTCTCTGCTCTTATTGGTCCACCACCGTGGTGAAGCGGCCCTCGCCCTGCATCACGGCGGTGAAGGCGCCCGGCTCGTGGATGTTGAAGACGACGATCGGCAGCTTGTTCTCGCGCGCCAGGCTGATGGCCGCGGCATCCATCACCGCGAGATCGCGCGCCAGCATGTCGAGATAGGTCAGGGTGGTGTAGCGCTCGGCCTGCGGATTCTTGCGCGGATCGGCGGAATAGACCCCGTCCACCTGCGTGCCCTTCAGCAGCGCCTGGCAGCCCATCTCGGCGGCGCGGAGGGCGGCGGCGGTGTCGGTCGTGAAGAAGGGATTGCCGGTGCCGGCGGCGAAGATCACTACCCGCCCCTTCTCCATGTGCCGCTCGGCGCGGCGGCGGATGAAGGGCTCGCAGACGCTGCTCATCGGAATCGCCGACTGCACCCGCGTCGGCACGCCGATCTTCTCCAGCGCGTTCTGCATGGCCAGGGCGTTCATCACGGTGGCCAGCATGCCCATGCTATCAGCCTGGGTGCGGTCCATGCCGGAGGAGGCGCCGGCGACGCCCCGGAAGATATTGCCGCCGCCCACCACGACGCAGACCTCGACGCCGAGATCGACCACGTCCTTGATGTCGTCGGCGATCGCCCGGACGGTGCCGGTGTCCAGCCCGTAATCCCGCTCTCCCATCAGAGCCTCACCCGACAGCTTGAGGAGGACGCGCTTGTAGGTCGGGGCGGACATGGGTCTGGTTCCGGGCACAAGAGTCATGAAGGGGCGCGGCACGATAGGCAGCCGCCACTCCCGCAGCAAGGCCATGAACCGGCCCGGTGGAGGTACAGCCTTTAAAATCAGACAATATGACGCGAATAAGACGAGGCGCGGGAGGGCGAACCCTCCCGCCCTTCACATTTCAGCCAGCGGTCCCGGCAGCGGCGGCGACCTCGGCGGCGAAGTCGCTGCTTTCCTTCTCGATGCCCTCGCCGAGCTGGAAGCGGGCGAAGCCCGTCAGCTTGGCGCCGGCCTTCTGGACGATGGACTTCACGCGGCTCTCGCCATCATGCACCCAGACCTGCTCCAGCAGCACCACTTCCTCGTAGTACTTGCGGACCCGGCCCTCGACCATCTTCTCGATGATGTTGTCGGGCTTGCCGGAGGCGCGCGCCTGCTCGGTCAGCACCGCCTTCTCTCGCTCCAGCGCCGAGGGATCGACCGCCGAGACGTCGAGCGCATCCGGGCGGGCGGCCGCGACATGCATGCCGATCTGGCGACCCAGCGTCTCCAGCGCCTCCAGCTCGGAGGCGGCCTCCAGCGCCACGACCACGCCGATCTTGCCCAGGCCCGGCTTCACCGCCGAGTGGACATAGGTCGCCACCGTGCCCGAGGGCACCGTCAGGCGCCGGGCGCGGCGGATGGACATGTTCTCGCCGATGGTGGCGATCAGCCGGGTCAGCTCGTCCTGCACCGAATGGGTGGTGCCGGGATAGGTCGCCGCCTTGAGCTGCTCGACATCCTCGCCCACCGAGAGGACCAGCCCGGCCACCTCGGCGACGAAGTTCTGGAACATCTCGTTGCGCGCCACGAAGTCGGTCTCGGCATTGACCTCGACCATGCCCGCCACCTGCGGGCCCGTCGCGGTGCCGATCAGCCCCTCGGCGGCCACGCGGCCGGACTTCTTCGCCGCGGCGGCGAGGCCCTTCTTGCGCAGCCAGTCGATGGCCGCCTCGGCGTCGCCGTTGTTCTCGACCAGGGCCTTCTTGCAGTCCATCATGCCCGCGCCGGTCTTCTCGCGCAGGTCGCGGACCATCAGGGCCGTCACTTCAGCCATATCACTCGCTCCTGTCGGACGGATCGATCAGTCAGGCCTGCGGCGCGACCGGAGCATCGGGACCGCCCACGGCGGCCTCGGCCTCCGCCACGGCGGCACCCTCGACGCCCTCGACCACCGGCAGCTCCTCGGCACCCAGGTCCTCGGACGCGCCGAGATCGACGCCGGAGGCCTGCAGCTCGGCGCTGATGCCGTCGAAGACGGCGCCGGCGACCAGGTCGCAATACAGGTTGATGGCGCGGATGGCGTCGTCATTGCCCGGGATCGGGAAGGCCACGCCCTCGGGATCGGCGTTGGAGTCGACCACGGCCACGACGGGGATGCCGAGCTTGTTGGCCTCCTCGATCGCCAGCTTCTCCTTCACCACGTCGATGACGAAGATGATGTCCGGCAGGCCGCCCATCTCGCGGATGCCGCCCAGCGCGCGGTCGAGCTTCTCGCGCTCGCGGGTCAGCATCAGGACCTCCTTCTTGGTCAGGCCCTGGGTGTTGCCGGCGAGCTGCTCGTCCATCTGCTTCAGGCGCTTGATGGAGCCGGTGATGGTCTTCCAGTTGGTCAGCATGCCGCCGAGCCAGCGGTGGTTGACGTAGTACTGGCCGCAGCGGGTCGCCGCGTCCGCCACATACTCCGCCGCCGCCTTCTTGGTGCCGACGAAGAGCACGCGGCCGCCGCCCGCCACCACGTCGCGGATCGTGCGCAGCGCGCGGTCCAGCATCGGCACGGTCTGCTGCAGGTCCAGGATATGCACCTGGTTGCGCACGCCGAAGATGTAGGGCGCCATGCGCGGGTTCCAGCGGCGGGTGTGGTGGCCGAAATGGACACCGGCCTCGAGCAGCTGGCGCAGGGAAACTTCTGGCATCGCCATGGTGGCGGTCCTTCCTTCAGGTCACGTCCGGTTGAGCCTCCGCGGCGCTTCGCCCCTTTCGGGGACCGGACCCTGTCACCTGCCGGTGGAAGGGCGCGCCGCGTGCGGATTTGCCGGCGCGGGGACGTCCCGCGCCGGCGGGGGCGATATAGGCGGATGGGCCGCCGCTGGCAAGAAATCCCTGGTCCGCGGGCGCCAGCGGATAGCGGCGTCAGGCCGGCAGCACCTCGACGCCGGGGACCACCTTCATCGCCTGGGCCAGGCGGGGCGAGACGTTCCAGTGCCCCGGCAGGGCGACCTCGACCTCCTGCGCCGGGCCCAGGCGCGGCACCAGCACGACGCGGCCCCGGCCGGGCCCCTCCTTCTCCAGCATGGCGCGGATCGGCGCCACGGCCTCGGCCGCCTCGATCCTGAGGCGCAGCATCTGCCCCACCCCCGCCGCCGCCTTATCCAGGGATTCGAGGCCCTGGGCGGTCAGGCGCAGCGTCTCGCCCTCCATGCGCGCCTCGGCGGTGACCAGAAGGGCGTTGCCCTCGGAGAGCAGCGCCCGGTTCTTCAGCAGCACCTCGGAGAAGAGCGTCACCTCGGTGCTGCCGCTGGCATCCGAGAGGCGCAGCCAGGCCATGCGACTGCCGGTCCGGGTGGTGCGCTCCTTGCTGTTGACCACGGTGCCGGCGATCCTGAGGACCCCCGCCCCCGCCTCGGCGCGCTGCTGCAGCTGGGCGATCGGCACGGCGCGCAGCTTCCTCAGCACATCCCGGTAGGTGTCGAGCGGATGGGCCGAGAGGTGGAAGCCGACCGCCTCGGCCTCCTGGCTGAGCCGTTCCAGCTCCGGCCAGTCCTGCACCTCCGGCAGGCGCAGCGGCTCGGGCCGGGAGTCGCCGCCGCCGAACAGGCCGATCTGGCTCGAGACCCGCTCCTCGGCGCTGGCCTGGGCGCGGCGCAGGATGACCTCGGCGCTGGCCGCCATCCGCGCCCGGTTCTTCTCCAGACTGTCGAAGGCGCCGGCCCGCGCCAGATTCTCCAGCTGCATCTTGTTGAGCAGCTTGGGATCGACCCGGCCGGCGAACTCCGCCACCGAGGCGAAGGACCCCCGGGCGTCGCGCGCCCGCACCAGATCCCGCATCGCCTGCAGCCCGACGCGCTTGACGGCGGCGAGCGCGAAGCGGATCGCCTGCCCGCCATCCTCCCGGCGCTCGACGCGGAACTCGGCCGCCGAGCGGTTCACGTCCGGCGGCAGCACGGGGATGCCGAGCCGCGAGGCCTCCTGCATGTGGTTGGCGAGCTTCTCGGTCTTGTCCATGTCGAGCGTCATGGAGGCGGCCAGGAAGGCGACCGGATAATTCGCCTTCAGCCATGCGGTCTGGTAGGCGACCAGCGCATAGGCGGCCGCGTGCGACTTGTTGAAGCCGTATTCCGCGAACTTCTCCATCAGGTCGAAGATCTCGCCGGCCTTGCCTTCCGGCACGCCGTTCCGCACCGCGCCCTCGACGAAGATCCTGCGCTGGGCCTCCATCTCGGAGCGGATCTTCTTGCCCATGGCGCGGCGCAGCAGGTCGGCGCCGCCCAGCGAATAGCCGGCCACGTCCTGGCTGATCTGCATGACCTGCTCCTGATAGACCAGGATGCCGTAAGTCTCCTCCACCAGATGGCGCATGGAGGGGTGCACCGGCTCCCAGGGCTCGCCATGCTTGCGGGCGCAGTAGGCCGGGATATTGGCCATCGGGCCCGGCCGATAGAGCGAGACGGCGGCGATCAGGTCCTCGAAGCGGTCGGGGCGCATCATGCGGAGGCAGTCGCGCATGCCCTGGCCCTCGAACTGGAACACGCCGGCGGAATCGCCCCGCGCCAGCATCTCGTAGGTCTTCCGGTCGTCGAGCGGGATCTTCGCGAGGTCGATCGTCTCGCCCTCCTCGCGCAGGATCCCCACCGCGCGCTCGAGCACCGTCAGCGTCTTGAGGCCGAGGAAGTCGAACTTCACCAGGCTCGCATTCTCGACGTACTTCATCGAGTACTGCGTCACCAGCATGTCCGACCGCGGATCGCGGTAGAGCGCCACGGTGTCGATCAGCGGCTTGCGCCCGATGACGACGCCCGCCGCGTGGGTGGAGGCGTTGCGGTACAGCCCCTCCAGCACCAGGGCGGTCTCCATCAGACGGGCGACCGTCTCGTCCGCCTCGCGCATCTCCTGCAGGCGCGGCTCGCCGTCGATGGCCTGCTGCAGCGTCACCGGCTTGGCCGGGTTGAAGGGGATCAGCTCGGCGATCTTGTTGACCTGCCCGTAGGGCATGCCCATGACCCGGCCGACATCCCGCACCACCGCCTTGGCCTGCAACCGGCCGAAGGTGATGATCTGCGCCACCCGGTCCTCGCCATACTCGCGGCGGACGTACTGGATCACCTCGTCGCGGCGGTCCTGGCAGAAGTCGATGTCGAAATCCGGCATCGAGACGCGCTCGGGGTTCAGGAAGCGCTCGAAGAGCAGGCCGAAGCGCAGCGGGTCGAGGTCGGTGATCAGCAGCGCCCAGGCGGCCACCGAGCCGGCGCCCGAGCCACGCCCCGGCCCGACCGGAATGTCGTTCTGCTTGGCCCACTGGATGAAGTCGGCGACGATCAGGAAGTACCCCGAGAAGCCCATCTTCTCGATGACGTCGAGCTCGAAGTTCAGCCGCTCGCGATAGGCGGCGCGGTCCTTCTCCCCCGGCGGCGTGCCCTGCGCATCGAGCCGCACCTCCAGGCCGCGCCGCGCCATGTCGCGCACCGTCTCGGCCTCGGTCATGCCGGGCTGGACCTTGGGGCAGACCGGCAGCTCGGGCTTGCGCGTCTCCGCCATGACCGTGCAGCGCCGCGCGATCGCTAGGGTGTTGTCGCAGGCCTCGGGCAGGTCGCGGAACAGGGCCCGCATCGCCTCGGCGGACTTGAAGTGATGCTCCGGCGTCACGCGGCGGCGGTCCGTCTCGGCCAGGGTGCGCCCCTCGGCGATGCAGAGCAGCGCGTCATGCGCCTCGTACATCTCGGGCCGGGCGAAGTAGATGTCGTTGGCGGCGGCGACCGGCAGGTCCGCGGCATCGGCGAGCGCCAGCAGGGCGGGGTCGAGAACGCGCTCGATCTCCAGCCCGTGGCGCGTCATCTCCACCACCAGGCGGTCGTCCGTGAAGCTCTCCCGCAGGGCATGCAGCAGCCGCAGCGCCGCGTCCCGCCGCCCTTCCTGCAGGAGGCGGCCCAGCGGACCGGTGGTGCTGGGCCCGGTGAGCAGGATGACGCCCGCGGCATGCTGCTTCAGCAGCTCGAGCGTGACCGCCGGCCGGCCGCTGGGATCGTCGCGCAGGAAGCCCTGGGAGGAGAGCCGCTGCACGTTCTCCAGCCCTTCCGCGTTCATGGCCAGCGCCACCACCGGATCGGGCGGCAGGCGCAGCACCTCGGGCCGCTCGTCCGCCGCGCCGCGCGAGAGGAAGAGCTGGCAGCCCATGATGGGCTGCACGCCCTTGCCCGAGCAGGCCTTGGCGAATTCCAGCGCGCCGAACATGTTGGCGGTGTCGGTCAGCGCCAGGGCCGGCATGTCCTGTGCCCTGGCCAGCTCGGCCAGCTTCTCCGTCTTGATCGCCCCCTCGGCGAGGGAATAGGCGGAGTGGGCGTGGAGATGGACGAAGCTGGCGGTCATCCCGGCAGTTTAGCAGAAGCCGCCGCCGAAGGCAGGCCGCGCCGCGGAGTCGGCGCGGTCAGGCCACCACCACCTGTCCGTCCCGCAAGGTGACCACCCGGTCCATCCGCGCCGCCAGCTCGGGATTGTGCGTCGCGATCAGCGCCGCCAGCCCGGCGCCCCGCACCGCCGCCAGAAGCTGCGCGAAGACCTGCTCGGCGGTGGCGACATCGAGGTTGCCGGTGGGTTCATCGGCCAGCAGCAGGCCGGGCCGGTTGGCCAGGGCCCGGGCGATGGCCACGCGCTGCTGCTCGCCGCCCGAGAGGCGACCGGGCCGGTGCGCCTCCCGCCCTTCCAGCCCGAAGCCCGCCAGCAGCTCGCGCGCCCGGCGGGCGGCCTCCTTCTCGCCGGTCCCGATCGCCATCTGCGGCAGCACGACATTCTCCAGCGCGGTGAATTCCGGCAGCAGGTGGTGGAACTGGTAGACGAAGCCGATGGCCCGGCCGCGCAGCGCGCTGCGCGCGTCGTCGGACAGGGTGCCGGCCGGCCGGCCGCCGATCACCACCTCCCCCGCATCGGGCCGCTCCAGCAGCCCGGCCAGGTGCAGCAGGGTGGACTTGCCGGTGCCCGAGGGCGCGACCAGGGCGACGATCTCCCCCGCATGCAGGGTCAGCTCGGCGCCGCGCAGCACGGGCAGCTCACCCGCCTCGGTGCGGAAGCGGCGCTCGACGCGCTCGAGGCGCAGGCGGACCTCACTCATTGCGCAGGGCCTCCACCGGATCGGTGCGCGCGGCGCGCCAGGACGGGTAGAGCGTCGCCAGCAGCGACAGGCCGAGGCCCATCAGCACCACCTGCGCCACCTCATGCGGGTTCACCACCGCCGGCAGCCGGGTCAGGAAATAGACCTCCGGGCTGAACAGCTGCGTGCCGGTCAGCGCCTGCAGCGCCTGGCGGATGCTCTCGATGTTCAGGCAGAAGACCAGGCCGAGGGCGAAGCCGATGCCGGTGCCGAGCACGCCGATCGAGGTGCCGCAGATCAGGAAGACCCGCATCACCGCGCCGCGCGTCGCGCCCATGGTGCGCAGGATGGCGATATCCCGTCCCTTATCCTTCACCAGCATGATCAGCGAGGAGACGATGTTGAAGGCGGCGACGATGATGATCAGCGTCAGGATCAGGAACATCACGTTGCGCTCGACCTGGACGGCGGCGAAGAAGCTGCTGTTGCTGGCCTGCCAGTCCAGCACCCGCACCGGGCGGGGCGAGAGCGCGTCGACGATCTCCCGGCTCGCCTGCCGTACCCGGTCGGGGTCGCGCACGAAGACCTCGATCTGCGAGGCGGCGTCGCGCATCTGGAAGTAGATCTGGGCCGCCGGCAGAGGCAGGAAGACATAGGACGAATCGTATTCGTTCATCCCCGCCTCGAACATCGCCACCACCGTATAGGCCCGCAGTCGCGGCACGGTGCCGATGACGGTGGTGCGGCCCTGCGGCGAGACCAGCGTGACCCTGTCGCCGATGCCGACCCCGAGCTTCTGCGCCAGCCGGGTGCCGATCAGGATGGCGTCCTCGCCCTGGAAGGCCTCCAGGCTGCCGGCGCGGATATTGCCGGCGAGCAGCGGCCGGGCGCGCAGGTCCTCGGGCCGGATGCCGCGCGCCAGGCCACCGGTGGCGCCGCCGGCCTCGCTGGTCAGCAGCACCTGCCCCTCGACGATGGGCGCGGCGGAATCGATGCCGGCGAGCTGGCGGATGCGCGCGGTGATGTCGTCGTAGTCGCGCAGGCCGCCCGGCCCGGCGGCATAGACCCCGAGATGCCCGTTCAGCCCGAGGATGCGGCCCAGCAGTTCCTGCCGGAAGCCGTTCATCACGCTCATCACGATGATCAGCGTGGCGACGCCGAGCGCGATGCCGACCAGGGAGAAGGTGGCGATCACCGAGACGAAGCGCTCGCCCTTGCGCGCCCGCAGATAGCGGAACGCGACCTTGCGCTCGAAGGCTCCGAACACGTGGCGGCTCAGCGGCCGAGGATCTGCGCCAGGGCCGCCTCGATCGAGACCTCCTGCCGCTCTCCGGTCGCGCGGCGCTTCAGCTCGATGACGCCATTGGCCGCGCCGCGCGGGCCGATGATGGCCTGCCAGGGGTAGCCGGCCAGGTCGGCGTCGTTGAACTTGACGCCCGCCCGCTCGTTGCGGTCGTCATAGACGGCGTCGCCCGGCAGCGAGGCAAAGAGCTTCTCGGAGAGCGCGTCGGTCGCCAGATCGCCAGGCTTGAGGTTGAGGATGGCGCAGCGGAAGGGCGCCACCGGCTCGGGCCACTTGATGCCGGCCTCATCGTGATTGGCCTCGATGATGGCGCCGAGCAGGCGGGAGACGCCGATGCCGTAGCTGCCCATATGCGGCACCACCGGCTGGCCGTCCGGCCCGGCCACGGTCAGGCCCATGGGCTTCGCGTACTTCTCGCCGAAATAGAAGATGTGGCCGACCTCGATGCCGCGGGCCGAAACCTGGGCATCGCCCTCCACGGCGTTCCAGGCGGCCTCGTCGTGCATCTCCTCGGTCGCGGCGTAGCGGCTGGTCCAGAAGTCGACGATCGGGCTGAGGTCGCCGTCGTAGTCCGGCGTCTGCGCCAGCACGTCGAACTCCAGCAGGTCGCGGTGCAGATAGACCTGGCTCTCGCCGGTCTCGGCCAGGATGATGAACTCATGGCTGAGATCGCCGCCGATCGGGCCGGTGTCGGCGCGCATCGGGATGGCCTTGAGCCCCATCCGCGCGAAGGTGCGCAGATAGGCCACGAACATCTTCCTGTAGGAGAGCCGCGCCGCCTCCTGGTCGAGGTCGAAGGAATAGGCGTCCTTCATCAGGAACTCGCGGCCGCGCATGACGCCGAAGCGGGGGCGGATTTCGTCGCGGAACTTCCACTGGATCTGATAGAGATTGCGCGGCAGATCGCGGTAGGAGCGCGCATAGGACCGGAAGATGTCGGTCACCATCTCCTCATTGGTCGGGCCGTAGAGCATCTCCCGCTCGTGGCGATCGGTGATGCGCAGCATCTCCTTGCCGTAATCCTCGTAGCGGCCGGACTGCTTCCAGAGGTCGGCGCTCTGGATCGTCGGCATCAGGATCTCCTGCGCCCCGGCGGCATCCTGCTCCTCGCGCACGATCTGGCTGACCTTCTGCAGGACGCGCAGGCCGAGCGGCAACCAGGCGTAGAGGCCGGCACTGGTCTGCCGGATCATCCCGGCGCGCAGCATCAGCTTGTGCGAGGCGATCGCCGCCTCGGCGGGAATTTCCTTCAGGGTCGGCAGGAAGGCGCGGGACAGGCGCAAGGTCGGAACTCCGGAGCATCAGGCCGGCGGAAGGTAAGGGCCGGCGGCGCGTTATGCCAGAGGCCGCCGCCAGCCATGATGCGCCGCAATAAAATTATGCTGCACTGCAAGAAATAGAAATAATACGTCAATTCCCCATCGAATGACGAACAAACCTCCTTCACTCCCGCAGTGTCGCCGGATACAACGAAAAAAAAGGGCCACACCGAAGTGCGGCCCGAGTTTAGGGAGGAAACGCCAGTCACACGGCAGGAAGAGAACCAGCTCTCTTCCTGAACCCATGGTGTCTGGCCAGGCTTCACGCTGCAATGCAAAAACCTCGGATGCCTGTTGAAAAAACGGGCGTCCGAGGCGTATGCGCTCGAATGATGAGCTTTTTCTGCTCAAATCCCGCCAAGAAGCCTATTCCGTAGGCATCGCCAGCCATCCCTCGCGGAAGCTGAGCCAGGAGCTGCTCACCAGCAGCTCGATCCCCAGCCAGATGAGGGTCGCCAGCAGGGTCGTCAGCAAAGCCTTCTTCAGCAGCCCTGGCGATCGGGGGGTGCCGCGCCACCCACCGATGGCGGGATCGCCCTCGGGCTCGGGCCGGACTCCGATGGGCAGCACCGCGAACAGCACCGTCCACCAGACCAGGAAATAGACCACGAAGCCGGTGAACAGGTTCATGCCAGCCACTCCTCCTCCGGGCGCCGCCGTGGGCTGGCACCTGGCGCGGGACATAGGCCAGCCGCCGCGCGCCGGCCAGGGGCCGGGACCAGGGGCCAGGACGGAGCGGGCCCACGGCCTTGTGAAACGCCTGCCACAAGCCTGCCACATCCTGGCGCTTGCCTGCGCCGGCGCCGCTTCCGCGCTTCGCCCCTCCTCGGATCCGCGTCACGGCGCGGTCCATGGCCCGGCTCCGCCCCGGCGTCCCGGCCTTCTCCTGAACCGGGACACGCATGACGGCTTCCAACGCAAGACTGGTTGAACTCGACTCCCTGCGCGGCCTCGCCGCGCTCGTCGTGGTCCTGCACCATGCCTATCTGACCCTCCCCTCGGTGCCCCCCGCCCTGGCCTGGCTGCTGGCCGAGACGCCCTTGCGGCCCCTCGCCACGGGGCGGCAGGCGGTGGTGTTCTTCTTCGTGCTCAGCGGCTTTGTCCTCACCCGGGCGCTGGCCGCGCAGGAGGCGCGACAGCCCGGCTCGGTGCTGAGCGTCGCCGGCTGGTGGCACTTCGCCTTGCAGCGGGCCTTCCGCCTCGGCCTGCCGGTGATGGCCTCGCTGCTGCTCTCGGCACTGTTGCAAAGGCTGGTCTGGCATGGCCCGCTGCCGGAAGGGACGCCGCATCTCCTGGCCGGTGCCGCCTGGAGCGCCCCCTGGTCCTGGGGCGGCCTCCTGGAGCAGGGGATGCTGCTCAGCCACGGCGATGGCTTCCAGCTCAACCCCGTCCTCTGGTCCCTGGTGCATGAGTGGCGCATCGCCCTCCTGCTGCCGCTCGCCCTGCTGTTCCACGGCAGGCTCGCCCTGCTGATGGCCCTCGCGATGCTCGGCGCGGCGGTGGCGCGAATGGCCGGGATGCCGGAAGGCCATATTTCCCTCGGCGAGAGCCTGGGGCGCACCTTCGCGGCCTCCGCCGGCTTCCTGCCGGCCTTCGCCGCCGGCGCCGCCCTGGCGCTCCGGCCCCCTCTCTCGCTGGACGGCACGCAACGCCTTGCCGCCGGCATCGCCGTGGTCGTCATGGCGGCGGCGGCGCATGACTATGGTGTCATCGCCGGCTCGGTTCTGCTCATCCTGCTGGCGCAGCACGAGGGCGCGCTGGCGCGGATCCTGAGGCGGCCAGGCCTGCTCCGGCTCGGCCGCATCTCCTTCAGCCTGTATCTGGCGCACATGCCGGTGCTGCTGACCCTGACGCATGCGCTGCGGGATCAGGCGGGGCCGCTGGCCATTGCCGCCCTCGCCGTTCCGCTCTCCTTCCCGCTCGCCCTGGCGCTGCACCATGGCGTGGAACAGCCGGCGCACCGGCTGGCCCGCACGCTTCCGCCACCGCGCGGCGGGGCCCTGCGGACCCAACCGGGATAAGCCACCGGCCGGACGCCGCCGCTCTCAGACGCGCAGCAGATGCACCTCGACGCTCGGCCGCTTGCGCAGGCGCCGGCCGAGCGCCTTGCGCAGCACCGTGCGGGCGGCGTCCCGCAGCATGTCGTCCTCCTGCTTCAGGGCCGGTGGCAGGTCGCCCACCGCGCGCGCCAGTTCCTCGGCGATCTGTCCCGGAGCGACGTCGGCCATGTCGAAGAGGCCCGGCGCCGAAACCTGGGGCGTGCCGAGCACGCGTCCGCCCCGGTCCACCGCCAGCGACGCCACGACGATGCCGTTGAACAGCATCCTGCGCCGGGCGCCCAGCACGCCGCCCTCCAGGGGGAGCAGCCTGTCGCCATCGAGCACCAGCTGGCCGGTCGGCACGCCTTCCACCACGTCGGGGACGGCGTTGCCCGACAGCGGCCCGAGGCGCAGGACATCGCCATCCTCGACCAGAACGGGGGTCGAGCCCATCTCCCGCGCCAGGGCGGCGTGCTCCTGGAGGTGGCGCCACTCGCCATGCACCGGCACGGCGAAGCGCGGCTTCACCAGGGAATAGAGGCGCTTCAGCTCGTCCCGCGCCGGATGGCCGGAGACATGCACCATGTGGTCATCCGCCGTCATCACCCGGCAACCGCCGCGCGCCAGATCGTCCTGCAGCCGCAGGATGGCCCGCTCGTTGCCCGGGATCATGCGGGAGGAGAAGATGACCGTGTCCCCCTCGCCCAGCGAGATGCGCGGATGGGTATCGGCGGCGATCTTGGCCATGGCCGAGCGCGGCTCGCCCTGGCTGCCGGTGCAGATGATCAGCAGCTGATCGTCCGGCACGTCGTCGGCGTCATCCTCATGGATGAAGGGCGGCACCTCCCGGAGATAGCCGCATTCCCGCGCCGAGGCCTCCGCGTTGCGCAGGCTGCGCCCGAACAGCGCCACCTGACGCCCGGCCGCCCGGGCCGCCAGGGCGATGGATTCGACCCGCGCCACATTGGTGGCGAAGCAGGTCACGGCGACGCGGCCCTTCAGCTGGCGGATCAGCGCGGTGAGATTGCGCCGCACCTCCGCCTCGCTGCCGGAATGCCCCTCGACCAGCGCATTGGTGCTGTCGCAGACCATGGCCAGCACCCCTTCCCGGCCGAGCTCGGCGAAGGCCGCCTCATCGGCCGCCTCGCCGATCAGCGGATCGGGGTCGAGCTTCCAGTCCCCGGTGTGAAGCACGGTGCCGTAGGGGGTGCGGATGGCCAGGGACTGCGGCTCCGGCACCGAATGCGTGACGCGGATGAAGCGCAGCTGGAAAGGGCCAAGCTCCAGGCTGCCCCCGAGCGGGACGGTGACGATCTTCACCTGGTTGAGCAGGCCGGCCTCGCCCAGCTTGCGCCGGAGCACGGAGGCGGCGAAGGGGCTGGCATAGACCGGGCAGCGCAGCTGCGGCCACAGCGGCGCCACCGCGCCGATATGGTCCTCATGCGCATGGGTGATCACCAGGCCCAGCAGCTTGTCGCGCCGCTCGGCCAGCCAGGCCGGGTCCGGCACCATCACCTCGGCCTCGGGCTGCTCGGCGCCGCCGAAGCCGATGCCGCAGTCGACAGCCAGCAACTGCCCGTCGCAGCGGTAGACATTCAGGTTGAGGCCGATCTCCCCCGTCCCGCCGAGCGGGATGAAGGCCAGATCGCTATTGTAAAGATTCATGTATCCTGACCAGTCGTGATGTTCATGCAGTCATACTCCCAGGGGTGATCCGGGGGCAGATTCGAGAGCCTTCGTCAGCGCCGCTCCAGCGGGAGCGTGGCGCGCGTCAGGCGAATTCCGTGGAAGAAAGATGGGGTGGCACGGGCCCGTGCCAATATCGCCAGTGCCCACGGGCCACCGCGGCGCGGCCCCAGGCAGCGGGAATCGCTGGATGTCGCCGCGCCGTCCCGCGCGGAGTCGGACGTCATACCCTCTCACACCGTCCACATAGCCTTACTTGCCAGCCGATTGCACCGACGGAACGAGACCGCCCGCGATCACGGATTGCGGACGGGCGACGGGTCCTGCGTCTCGATCTCGCCCGAGGAGATTGCCAGCGGCCCTTCCTCCCGTTCCAGCAGCAACCGCCCGTCGCCATCCAGGCCGCCATAGCGTCCCTCGACCAGCCGGCCGGCCTGGCGCAGCCGCAGGGTGCTGCCGGGCCGCGGGCCCCTCGCCATCCAGGCCCGCCGCACCGGACCGAAGCCCTCGGCGGCATACCGTGCACGCCAGAGATCGAGCCTGCCGAGAAGTTCCCAGGCGAAGGAAACCGGCTCCGGCACCGCGCCGCCCCGCGCCGCGAGGCTGATGGCGGCGCGGTCCCCGAGATGCGGGGCGTGGCGGAGGTTCACCCCTATCCCGACGACCACCCAGCCGGCGCCCCCCGCCCCGTCCGGCGCCGCCTGGGTCAGGATACCGGCGCATTTCGCCCCATCCAGCAGCAGGTCGTTCGGCCATTTCAGCCGCAGCGCAGCCGGCTCAGGCAGATGGGCGGCCACGGCCTCAGCCAGGGCGACCGCGGCCAGCAGCGACCAGTGCGGCACGCTCCGCAGCGGCCCATCGGGGCGCAGCAGCAGGGAGAGGTGGAGATTGCCCTCGGAGGAGTTCCAGGCGCGCCCCTGGGTGCCGCGACCGGCGGTCTGCCGCCGGGCGAGGACGGCGAACCCCGCCGGCTCGCCCGCCGCCGCGGCGGCCAGCACGATATCCTGCGTGCTGGCCAGTTCCTCATGGACGGCGAGGCGCCACGAGGCGTCGGGACGGTTCACCCCAGCAGGGCCAGCACCGCCGCCTGCGCGGCCGCCATGAAGGGCGCCGGGAAGGCGAAGAAGAAGACGGTGAAGAGGCCGGTCCCGGTCAGCACCACCGACAGGCTCGTCGGGCGTGGATCGAGCGCCTCTCCGGCATCGAAGTACATGACCTTGATGACGCGCAGGTAGTAGTAGGCCGAGACGGCGGAGCTGAGCACCGCGACCACGCCGAGGGTGACGAAGCCTTCCTGCCACACCGCGCCGATGGCGTAGAGCTTGCCGAAGAAGCCGGCCAGCGGCGGAATGCCCGCCATGGAGAGCATGAAGCAGGTCATCGCGAGCGCCATGGCCGGGTCCGCCTTGCCCAGGCCCGCGAGGTCGTCCACCCCCTCCAGCGCGCGGCCGTTGCGGCGCATCGCCACCAGCACGGCGAAGGCGCCGACATTGGTGAAGAGGTAGATCGCCATATAGAGCAGCAGCGCGCGAACGCCGAACTCGGTGCCGGCGGCGAGGCCCAGCAGGGCATAGCCGACATGGCCGATCGAGGAATAGGCCATCAGGCGCTTGATGTTCTTCTGCCCGATGGCGGCGAGCGCGCCAAGGATCATCGAGCCCAGCGAGCAGAGGATGATCACCTGCTGCCACTGGCCGACCAGGTCGCCGAAGGGGCCCGCGGCCACACGGGTCAGAAGGGCGACGGCGGCGACCTTCGGCGCCGAGGCGAAGAAGGCCGTCACCGGGGTGGGCGCCCCCTCGTAGACATCCGGCGTCCACATGTGGAAGGGCACGGCCGAGACCTTGAAGACCAGGGCCGCGAGCACGAAGACCAGACCCACCACCACGCCGAAAGGAACGCTCTCCATCCCGGTCAGGGCATCGGCGATGGCGTCGAAATTGGTCGAGCCGCTGAAGCCATAGATCAGGCTGGAGCCGTAGAGCAGCAGGCCCGAGGCCAGCGAGCCCAGGATGAAGTACTTCAGCCCGGCCTCGGCCGAGCGCTCGCTGTCGCGGTTGAAGGCGGCGATGACATAGAGCGAGAGGGAGAGCAGCTCGAGGCCGAGATAGAGCGCGATGAGGTCATTGGCCGAGACCATGACCATCATGCCGAGGCTGCTGAACAGCAGCAGCACCGGGAACTCGAACTTGCCCAACCCCTCCTTCTCGTTCCAGTCCATCGCCAGGAGGAGGCCGAGCGCGGCGCCGGCCAGGACCAGCAGCTTCATGAAGCGGGTGAAGGCATCGGCGACGTACTGCCCGTTGAAGGCGTCGCCCTCCGGCTGCGCCACGACCAGGACAGCGGTGAGCAGGAGCCCGCCCAGCACCGCCATGTTGACGGCGAAATGCGTGTCGCGCTTCGGCAGCACGCCACCGGCCAGGGCGGCGAGGCCCACCAGGGCCAGCACCAGCTCGGGGAGGATGAGGGTCCAGTTCATGCCGGTCACATCCCGGCCATGCGCGGCAGCGCCATCGCGGCTTCATGCCGCGTGACGAGGGCCGCGACGCTGGCCTCGAAGAAGGAAAGGAAGGAGGAAGGATAGACGCCCATCCAGAGGGTCAGCAGGATCAGCGGCGCGAAGGTGATGTACTCGCGCGGGCTGAGGTCGAGCAGCGCCCGCAGGTCCTCGCGCGTGATCTTGCTGAAGACGACGCGGCGATAGAGGTAGAGCATGTAGCCCGCGCCCAGGATCATGCCGAGGCCGGCCCCGAAGGCGACCCAGGGGTTGGCGTGCCAGGCGCCGACGATCACCAGGAACTCGCCAGGGAAACCCGCGGTGCCGGGCAGCGCGATCGAGCCCATGGTGAAGAGCATGAAGACCATGGCGTAGCTCGGCATGATCTTGGCGACGCCGCCATAGCGGGCGATCTCGCGGGAATGCACCCGGTCGTAGAGCACGCCGACGCAGAGGAAGAGCGCGCCCGAGACCACGCCATGGCTCAGCATCTGGAAGATGGCGCCCGAGATGCCCTGGTGGTTCAGGGTGAAGATGCCGATCGTCACGATGCCCATATGGGCGACCGAGGAATAGGCGATCAGCTTCTTCATGTCCTCCTGCGCCAGCGCCACCAGCGAGGTGTAGACCACGGCGATGACGGAGAGCGCGAAGATCAGCGGCGCGAACCACTCGGTCGCCTGCGGCAGCAGCGGCAGGGAGAAGCGCAGGAAGCCATAGGCGCCCATCTTGAGCAGCACGCCGGCCAGGATGACCGAGCCCGCCGTGGGCGCCTCGACATGGGCGTCCGGCAGCCAGGTGTGCACCGGCCACATCGGCACCTTCACCGCGAAGGAGGCGAAGAAGGCCAGGAACAGCCAGACCTGGACATTGGGCGCGATGGTCAGCTCGAACAGCGCCGGGATGCTGGAGGTGCCGGCCTCGAACCACAAGGTGAAGACCGCCAGCAGCATCAGCAGCGAGCCGAGCAGGGTGTAGAGGAAGAGCTTGTAGGCGGCATAGACCCGGCGCGCGCCACCCCAGATGCCGATGATGAGGAACATCGGGATCAGCACGCCCTCGAAGAAGACGTAGAAGATGACGATGTCGAGGGCGGAGAACATGCCGATCATCATGGTCTCGAGGACCAGGAAGGCGATCATGTACTCCCGCACCCGCTTCTCCACCGCCTCCCAGGAGGCGAGGATGCAGAGCGGGGTCAGCACGGCGGAGAGCAGGACGAAGAGGACGGAGATGCCGTCCACGCCCATGCGGTATCCGAGGCCGAACTCGGGCATCCACTCGATCTGCTCGACGAACTGGAAATCCGCCGTCGTCTTGTCGAACTGGAACCACAGGATCAGCGACAGGCCGAAGACGATCAGGCTGGTCCAGAGCGCCGTCCAGCGGGCGTTGGAGGCGACGACCGCCTCCTCGCCACGGATGAAGAGGATGATGCCCGCGCCCACCAGCGGCAGGAAGGTGAGCAGCGAGAGCAGGGGGAAGCCCGCGGCGTTCATCGGCCGATCCCGAACAGGAAGATACTGACGAAGAGGACAAGCCCGATGATCATGGCGAAGGCGTAGCTCGCCACCCGCCCGGACTGCAGCCGCACCACGCGACCGGACGCCTGGGCGGTCAACGCCGCCGCGCCGTTCGGCATGCCATCGATGATCTTCACATCCCCGACCTTCCACAGCATGACGGCGAGGCGGCGCGCCGGCCGCACGAAGATCCGGTCATAGAGCTCGTCGAAATACCACTTGTTGAGCAGGAAGCGGTACAGGCCCGGCACCGCAGCGGCGATCCGCCCCGGCATCTGCGGCATGAACATGTAGAAGGCATAGGCCAGGGCGATGCCGGCCAGTCCCACCACCGTCGGCGCCAGCGGCACCCAGGAGGGAACCTCGTGCGCCTCGTGCATGATGTGGTTGTGCGGCGCGTTGACGATGGCGCCGTTCCAGAACTCGGCCCAGTGGTGGCCGACGAAGTCGTCGTAGAAATAGGCGCCGGTGAACAGCGCGCCCAGCGCCAGGACGAGGAGCGGCACCAGCATGACCAGCGGGCTCTCGTGCACATGCTCCATCGTGTGATGGTCCGCGCGCGGCGTGCCGTGGAAGGTCAGGATGATCAGGCGCCAGGAGTAGAAGGCGGTCAGGAAGGCGGCCAGGATGCCGCAGACGAAGGCATAGGTCGCGGTCCAGCCATGACCGGCGAAGGCCGCCTCGAGGATCATGTCCTTGGAGTAGTAGCCGGCGAAGTAGGGCACGCCCGCCAGCGCCAGGGAGCCGATCCAGAACATCGCGTAGGTCACCGGGATCTTCTTCCAGATCCCGCCCATCCGGCGGACATCCTGCTCGTCCGACATGGCGTGGATCACCGAGCCCGCGCCCAGGAAGAGCAGCGCCTTGAAGAAGGCATGGGTGAAGAGGTGGAACACCGCCGCCTGATAGGCGCCGACGCCGACCGCGAAGAACATGTAGCCGAGCTGCGAGCAGGTCGAATAGGCGATGACCCGCTTGATGTCGTTCTGCACCATGCCGACCGAGGCGGCGAAGAGCGCCGTCGTCGCGCCGATCACGGTGACGAAGCCCAGCACGTTCGGCGCGTATTCCACCAGGGGCGACATGCGCGCCATCAGGAAGACGCCGGCGGTGACCATGGTGGCCGCGTGGATCAGGGCCGAGACCGGGGTCGGGCCCTCCATCGCGTCCGGCAGCCAGGTGTGCAGGCCGATCTGCGCCGACTTGCCCATCGCGCCCAGGAAGAACAGCAGCGCGATGACCTCGAGCACCGGCAGGCCGGCGAAGGTGAGCTGACGCGCCGCCTCGACACCCTGGAAGATGGTGTTGAACTCGATGCTGCCGAAGGTCCAGAAGGTCAGCGCCATGCCGAGCATGAAGAAGAGGTCGCCCACGCGATTGACGATGAAGGCCTTCATCGCGGCGCGGTTGGCGCTCTCGCGCTCGTACCAGTAGCCGATCAGCAGATAGCTCGCGAGGCCGACGCCTTCCCAGCCGAAGAAGAGCTGGAGCAGGTTGTCCGCGGTCACCAGCATCAGCATCATGAAGGTGAAGAGCGAGAGATAGGCGAAGAAGCGCGGCTGCGTCTCGTCATGCGACATGTAGCCGACGCTGTAGAGGTGGATCATGGTCGAGATCAGCGTGACCATGCCGACCATCATCGCCGCCAGCGTGTCGTAGCGCAGCGCCCAGGAGAGCTGCAGGCCGCCGACATCGAGCCAGGTGACGATCTCGAGGGTGACGGGCACATGGCCCAGCGCCACCTGGACGAAGGCGGTCAGGCCGCAGGCCGCGGCCAGCGCCATGCAGACCACGGTCGACCACTGCGCCGCCTTGTCGCCGATCCAGCGGCCGAAGAAGCCGGAGATGCAGGCTCCGAGCAGGGGGAAGAAAACCGCACCGACATACATGGGTTCAGCCCTTCAGGGTGGAGATATCCTCCACCTCAATGCTGCCGCGGTTGCGGAAGTAGATGACAACGATGGCCAGGCCGATGGCGGCCTCGGCCGCCGCCACGGTCAGGATGAAGAGGGTGAAGATCTGGCCGGTGAGGTCCTGCAACGCGGCGGAGAAGGCCACCATGTTCAGGTTCACCGAGAGCAGGATCAGCTCGATCGACATCAGGATGACGATGACGTTCTTCCGGTTCAGGAAGATGCCGAGCACGCCCAGCAGGAACAGGATGGCCCCCACCGTCAGGTAGTGGCCGAGACCGATGGTCAGCATCTCAGTGGTGCCCCCCGCCATGATGGCCGTCCTCGTCATGGCCGTGGCCATGCCCCGCATGGCCGAGCGACTTGGGCTTCGGCGGCTCCGGCAGCTTGCGGCGCTGGATGCCCAGCACGCCGAGGCCGGTGCGCGGCGGCACCGAGGTCAGGCTGACCGCCTCGGCGCGGGCCACCTGAACGGCGATGTCCTGCCGCCGGCTGTTCGGCTGCTTGTCGCGCAGCGTCAGCACGATGGCGCCGATCATGGCGACCAGCAGGATCAGCCCGGCGATCTGGAAGAGCAGGATATAATCCGTGTAGAGCAGCCGCCCCAGCGCCTCGGTGTTGGTCAGCGTCGGATCGGCCGGCATCGGGTTGATCCGCAGCGCCGTCGCCTCGGGCGCGAACTGCCAGCTGCCGAAGACGAAGAGCAGCTCCAGGAAGAGGATGCCGCCGATCACCGCGCCCACCGGCGCGTAGCGCTGGAAGCCCTCGCGCAGCTGGGTGAAGTCGATGTCCAGCATCATCACGATGAACAGGAACAGGACCGCGACCGCGCCCACATAGACGATGACCAGGATCATCGCCAGGAACTCGGCCCCCGCGATCAGGAACAGCGCCGCGGCGTTGAAGAACGCCAGGATCAGGAACAGCACGCTGTGCACGGGGTTGCGGCTGGTCACCACCATGGCCGCCGAGGCGATCAGGATGGCCGCGAAGACGTAGAAGGCGAGTGCGGCGATCATCGCAGCCCGCCCTCGTGCTGATGCAGCGTCATGGCACCGTTCCGGGAGAGCCGCCCTGGCAGGAGGGCGGGGCCGTGAGGGTCAGGCAGCGGGGAGGTCACGGCCAGATCCATCCCCGCGGCGGTCGTCAACGGTAGGGCGCGTCGAGTTCGAGGCGCTTGGCGATCTCCGGCTCCCAGCGGTCGCCATTCGAGAGCAGCCGGGCCTTGTCGTAGATCAGTTCCTCATGCGTCTCGGTGGCGAACTCGAAGTTCGGCCCCTCGACGATGGCATCCACCGGGCAGGCTTCCTCGCACATGCCGCAATAGATGCACTTGGTCATGTCGATGTCGTAGCGCGTGGTGCGCCGCGACCCGTCCTCGCGCGGCTCGGCCTCGATGGTGATGGCCAGCGCCGGGCAGACCGCCTCGCAGAGCTTGCAGGCGATGCAGCGCTCCTCGCCGTTCGGATAGCGGCGCAGCGCGTGCTCGCCCTTGAAGCGCGGCGAGAGCGCGGTCTTCTCAAAGGGATAGCTGATCGTGCTCTTCGGACTGAAGAAGTACTTCAGCGTCAGCGCCATGCCCGAGGCCAGCTCGGCCAGCAGGAAGGTGCGCGCCATGCGGTCCAGCGTCGCCATCTCTCACCTCGCCGCGCGGGGGTAGCCCGCGCCGAACATTTCGACAAGCCCGCTCATGCCGGCAGCCATCCCATCACCTTGAGCACGAAAGCCGTCAGGATCAGCCAGCCCAGGCTGAAGGGCAGGAAGACCTTCCAGCCCAGCCGCATCAGCTGGTCATAGCGGTAGCGGGGAAAGGTCGCGCGCACCCAGACGAAGGTGAACATGACCAGGCAGATCTTCAGGATGAACCAGAGCGGCCCCGGCACCCAGTTGAAGGGCGCGATATCCATCGGCGGCAGCCACCCTCCCAGGAAGAGCAGGGAGGTCATCGCCGACATCAGGAACATGTTGGCGTATTCGCCCAGGAAGAACAGGGCGTAGGTCATGGAGGAGTATTCCACCATGAAGCCCGCCACCAGTTCCGACTCGCCCTCCGCCAGATCGAAGGGTGGGCGGTTCGTCTCGGCCAGGGTCGAGATGAAGAAGATGACGAACATCGGGAAGAGCGGGATGAAGAACCACACCGTCTTCTGCGCCAGAACGATCTGGGTCAGGTTCAGGCTGCCGACGCAGAGCAGCACGGTCACGATCACAAGGCCCATCGAGACCTCGTAGGAGACCATCTGCGCCGCCGAGCGGAGCGCGCCCAGGAAGGCGTACTTGGAGTTGGAGGCCCAGCCGGCGATGACGATGCCATAGACGCCGAGCGAGCTGATCGCCAGCAGGTACAGCACGCCCACATTGATGTCGGCGATCGCCCAGCCCTCGTTCACCGGGATCACCGCCCAGGCGATCATCGCCAGGATGAAGGTCAGCACCGGCCCGACGATGAACAGCGCCCGGTTGGCGCCGGCCGGGATGATGGTCTCCTTCAACAGCATCTTCGCCGCGTCGGCGAAGGGCTGCAGCAGGCCGAGCGGCCCGACCATGTTGGGGCCGACACGCATCTGCATGGCGGCCATGATCTTGCGCTCGGCATAGGTCATGTAGGCGACCGCGATCAGCAGCGGCACCAGGATCGCCAGGGTCTGCGCCACCGTGATGATCAGCACGCCGAGCGGCGAGGTGAGAAAGGCTTCCATCCCCGGTTACTCCGCCGCCAGCTTGGGCGTGGTGTCGCCCAGGTAGATCCGGGCGCATTCGGCCATGGTGTCCGAGGCCCGGCTGATCGTGTCCGCCTGCCAGTAGTTGGTGATCGGCAGGGTGAAGCCCTCGCCGGCCAGCGCCACCTCGCCGGCGGCGGGGCCGGCGGTGTCGCCGCAGCCGCCCTCGACACGGCCCTCGACCAGCCCGAAGACCGGGTTGGCCTCGACCATGCGGGCACGCAGCGCCTCCAGCGTGTCGAAGGCCATCGGTACCTCCAGCGCGGCGCCGGCGGCGCGGATGATGCGCCAGTCCTCCTTCGCCTCGCCCGGCGGGAAGATCGCCTTGTAGCCGCGCTGCACCCGCCCCTCGGTGTTGACGTAGGTGCCGTCCTTCTCGGGATAGGCGGCGCCCGGCAGGATGACATCGGCCCGGGATGCGGCGCGGTCGCCGTGGTGGCCCTGGTAGATGACGAAGGTGCCGGCCGGGATCAGCCCCGGCTCGAAGCCATCCGCGCCCAGCAGCCAGAGCGCGTCCACCCCGCCGCCCAGCATCGCCGCCAGGTCGAGCCCGCCGGGCCCGGGGAAGAAGCCGGCATCCAGGGCGCCGACCTGTCCGCCATAGAGGTGCAGCAGGTTGAAACCATGCCATTCCGGGGTCAGCGCGCCGACCGAGCGGGCCAGATCCCAGGCCGCGGCCAGCACGGCCGCGCCATCCGCCCGGGCCGTCGCCGCGCGCCCGAGCAGGATCATCGGCTTCTTCGCCGTCTTGAGCACTTCGGCGAAATCGCCGCGCCCGGCCGCCAGATCGGCGATGAGGGAGGCCCCCTCCCCCAGATGCTCGGCATTGTAGGTGAGATCCAGCCCGGCCGGGCCGATCGTCGCCACCTTCAGCGCCCCGCTCGACCAGCGCTTGCGGATGCGGGCGTTCAGCACCGGCGCCTCGCGGCGCGGATCGCTGCCGATGATCAGCAGCGCGTCGGCCTCGTCGATCCCGGCGATGCCGGAATTGAACAGGTAGTAGTCGCGCCGCGACAGATCGAGCCGCGCGCCATCCTGGCGGCAGTCGAGATTGGCCGAGCCGAGGCCGATCATCAGCTCGCGCAGGGCGAAGGCGCTCTCCGCATCGACCAGGTCTCCGGCAACCGCGCCGATGCGGCCACCGGGGATGGCCTTCAGGCGGTCGGTCACCACGGCCAGCGCCTCCTCCCAGGAGGCCTGGCGCAGCTTGCCGTCCTTCCGCACCCAGGGGCGGTCGAGCCGCTTGCGCTTCAGCCCGTCGAAGGAGAAGCGACCGCGATCGGCCATCCACTCCTCGTTCACGTCCTCATTGACGCGCGGCAGGATGCGCAGCACCTCGGGCCCGCGCGTGTCGATGCGGATGGCGGCGCCGACGGCGTCCAGCACGTCGACGCTGTCGGTCTTCCGCAGCTCCCAGGGGCGCGAGACATAGGCATAGGGCCGGCTGGTCAGCGCGCCGACCGGGCAGATGTCGATCAGGTTGCCGGAAAGCTCGGTGGTCAGCGCCTTCTCGACATAGGTGCCGATCTGCATGTTCTCGCCGCGTCCGGTGGCGCCGAGCTCCGGCACACCGGCCACCTCGGTCGCGAAGCGGATGCAGCGGGTGCACTGGATGCAGCGGGTCATGATCGTCTTGACCAGCGGCCCCATGTACTTGTCCTTGACCGCCCGCTTCTCCTCGACGTAGCGGCCGCCCTGGCCGCCATAGGCGGTGGCCTGGTCCTGCAGATCGCACTCGCCGCCCTGGTCGCAGATCGGGCAGTCCAGCGGATGGTTGATCAGCAGGAATTCCATGACGTTGCGGCGGGCGTTGCGGACCATGGTGCTGTCCGTGAACACCTTCATACCGTCCGCGACCGGATAGGCGCAGGAGGCCACCGGCTTCGGCGCCTTCTCCACCTCGACCAGGCACATGCGGCAATTGCCGGCCACGCTCAGCCGCTCGTGGTAGCAGAAGCGCGGAATTTCCTTGGCCGCGGCCTCGCAGGCCTGCAGCACGGTGGCGCCGTTCGGGACTTCGACCTCGATCCCGTCAACCGTGACCTTCGCCATGGCGTCTTACTCCGCCGCCAGCGGCATCGCGCCGCCGCTCTTCTTCTGCTTGTAGGCCGCGATGCGCTCTTCCATCAGCGGACGGAAGTGCCGGATCAGCCCCTGCACCGGCCAGACGCCGCCATCGGCGAGGGCGCAGATGGTATGCCCCTCGATCTGCCGCGTGACGCTTTCCAGCACATCGATCTCGGCGATCTCGGCGCGCCCCTCGACCATGCGGTCCATCAGGCGCTTCTGCCAGCCCATGCCCTCGCGGCAGGGGGTGCATTGGCCGCAGCTCTCATGCTTGTAGAAGGCCGCGAGCCGCGCGATCGCTTTGATGATGTCGGTGGACTTGTCCATCACGATCACGCCCGCCGTGCCCAGGCCGGACTTGTGCTCGCGCAGCGCGTCGAAATCCATCAGCACGTCGTCGCAGATGTGCTTGGGCAGCAGCGGCGTCGACGAGCCGCCGGGAATGACGGCGAGAAGGTTGTCCCAGCCGCCGCGCACGCCGCCGGCATAGCGCTCGATCAGCTCCCGCATCGGGATGCTCATCTCGGCCTCGACATTGCAGGGCTTGTTCACATGGCCCTGGATGCAGAAGACCTTGGTGCCGGAATTGCGCGGCCGGCCGAAGCTGGCGAACCACGCCGCGCCGCGCCGCAGGATCGTCGGCACCACCGCGATCGTCTCGACGTTGTTGACCGTCGTCGGGCAGCCATAGAGGCCCACCGCCGCCGGGAAGGGCGGCTTCAGGCGGGGCATGCCCTTCTTGCCCTCGAGGCTCTCGATCAGCGCCGTCTCTTCGCCGCAGATATAGGCACCCGCGCCGCGATGCACGTAGAGATCGAAGTCCCAGCCCGAGCCCGCCGCGTTCCTTCCCAGCAGCCCGGCCTCATAGGCCTCGTCGATGGCCGCCTGCAGGACGACGTGCTCGTTGTAGTACTCGCCGCGCACGTAGATGTAGCCCGCATGCGCGCCCATGCCGACGCCGGCGATCAGGCAGCCCTCGATCAGCGTGTGCGGATCGTTGCGGATGATGTCGCGGTCCTTGCAGGTGCCCGGCTCGGACTCGTCGCAGTTGACCACGAGATAGGACGGGCGCCCGTCCGGGCTCTCCTTCGGCATGAAGCTCCACTTCATGCCGGTCGGGAAGCCGGCGCCGCCGCGGCCGCGCAGGCCGGACTGCTTCATCTCCTCGATGATCCAGTCGCGCCCCTTGGCGATGATCGCTGCCGTGCCGTCCCAGTTGCCGCGCCGCCGCGCCTCCTTGAGGCCCCAGGGATGCAGGCCGTAGAGGTTGGTGAAGATGCGGTCCTTGTCGCTCAGCGCCATGGCGTCACTTCTCCTCCACCAGCGGGATGTCGAGCAGGGTCTCGGGCCCGCCCTCCGGCGCGCTGCACAGCCGCCCCTTGGCGCTGCCCGGCCGCGGCCGCTCGCCACGCTTCAGCGCCTCGATCAACCGGACGGTGCTGTCGTAGTCGAGATCCTCGTAGTAGTCGTCATCGACCTGCAGGATCGGCGCGTTGACGCAGCCGCCCAGGCACTCGACCTCGCTCAGCGTGAACAGCCCGTCCTCGCTGGTGTCGCCATAGCCCGCCAGGTGCCCGGCATCCTTGCAGGCGCGCAACACCTCGTCCGAGCCGCGCAGCCAGCAGGGCGTGGTGCCGCAGACCTGCAGGTGGAAGCGTCCGATCGGCTTGGTGTTGAACATGAAGTAGAAGGTGGCGACCTCGTAGACGCGGATCGGCGCCATGCTAAGGCGCAGCGCCACCTGATCCATCGCCACGCGCGGCACCCAGGCGCTGCCGGTCTGCCGGCCCATCTGCTTCTGCACGACATAGAGCAGCGGGATCACGCCGCTCGCCTGCTTCCCTTCGGGATACCGCGCCAGGATCTTCGCGATCTGCGCCTCGCTCTCGGCGTCGAAGGCGAAGCTCGACGGCTCCTCGTGATGATGCGCGCTCACCGGTCGATCTCTCCGAACACGATATCCAGGCTGCCGATGACGGACACCGCATCGGCCAGCATGTGGCCCTTGGACAGCTTCTCCATCGCCTGCAGATGCGCGAAGCCCGGCGCACGGATCTTGCAGCGATAGGGCTTGTTGCCGCCATCGGCCACGAGATAGACGCCGAACTCGCCCTTGGGCGCCTCGACCGCCGTATAGGTCGCGCCGGCCGGCACGTGATAGCCCTCGGAATAGAGCTTGAAATGGTGGATCAGCGCTTCCATCGAGCGCTTCATCTCGCCCCGCTTCGGCGGCGCGATCTTGCTGTCCTGCACCTTGATCGGGCCGCCCGGCATCGCCGCCAGGCACTGCTTGATGATCTTGAGGCTCTCGCGCATCTCGGCGATGCGGACGAGGTAGCGCTCGTAGCAGTCGCCATGGCTGCCGACCGGGATCTCGAAATCGAGCTGGTCGTAGATGTCGTAGGGCTGGCTGCGCCGCAGATCCCAGGCACAGCCCGAGGCGCGGATGCAGGGGCCGCTGAAGCCCCAGGCCATCGCCTCCTCGGCGATCATGATGCCGACGTCGACGGTCCGCTGCTTGAAGATGCGGTTGCCGGTCAGCAGCCGCTCGATATCGTCGACGAACTTCGGGAACTGTTCGGCCCAGGCCGCGATGCGATCGGTCAGCCCGGCCGGAATGTCCTTGGCGACGCCGCCCGGCCGCACGTAGTTGGCATGGTAATGCGAGCCCGAGGCCGCCTCGTAGAACTCCAGCAGCACCTCGCGCTGCTCGAAGCCCCAGAGCGAGGGCGTCGTCGCGCCGACATCGAGCGCGTAGGTGGTGATGTTGAGGATGTGGTTCAGCACGCGGCTGATCTCGGCGAACATCACGCGGATGTACTGGGCGCGCAGCGGCGCCTGGATGCCGAGCAGCCGCTCGGTGGCCAGGGCGAAGGCGTGCTCCTGCGCCATCGGCGCCACATAGTCCAGGCGGTCGAAATAGGGCAGCGCCTGGAGATAGGTCTTGTACTCGATCAGCTTCTCGGTGCCGCGATGCAGCAGGCCGATATGCGGATCGGCGCGCTCCACCACCTCGCCCTGCATCTCCAGGATGAGGCGGAGCACGCCATGCGCCGCCGGATGCTGCGGGCCGAAGTTGATGGTGTGGCTGTCGATCTCGACCGTGCGCGTGCCGCCGGCGGCCGGGGTGTCTTCGGTGCTGAGGCTCATTCGCGGCCAATCCGGTTGAGGTGCACCTTCTCGTCGCCCGGCAGGGTGGTCATGCCTTCCCAGGGCGAGAGGAAGTCGAAGTTGCGGAATTCCTGCGTCAGCTGCACCGGCTCGTAGACAACCGCCTGCCGCTCGGCGTCGTAACGGACCTCGACGAAGCCGGTCAGCGGGAAGTCCTTGCGCAGCGGATGCCCCTGGAAGCCGTAATCCGTCAGGATGCGGCGCAGATCCGGCTGGTTCTCGAAGACGACGCCGTACATGTCCCAGGTCTCGCGCTCGAACCAGGTGGCGCTCGGCCAGATGTCGTGCACGCTGGCGACCGGCCGCTCGGCGTCGGTCGCGATGATGACGCGGATGCGATGGTTCTGCGTCAGCGACAGCAGGTTGTAGACCACGTCGAAGCGCTCGGCACGTCCCGGCCAGTCGACACCGCAGATGTCCATGCACTGCTCGAAGGCGAAGCGCGGGTCGTCCCGCAGCATCAGCATCACGGCATGCAGCGCCTCGCGCCGCACCCGGATCTCCACCTCGACGCCGCGCGCCACACGGGATTCGAGCGACACGCCGGCGGGCAGGCCGGACAGCACGGCGGAGAGGAGCGCCTCCTGCGGCGTGGGCTCGCGCGGCGCCTCGGCGGTCAGTTCGGTCGGGGTCGTATCAGCCACGGAGGATGCTCCCCGTCCGGCGGATCTTCTTCTGCAGTTGCAGGATACCGTAGACCAGCGCCTCCGCCGTCGGCGGACAGCCGGGAACATAGATGTCCACGGGCACGACACGGTCGCAGCCGCGCACCACGCTATAGCTGTAATGGTAGTAGCCGCCCCCATTGGCGCAGCTGCCCATGCTGACGACGTAGCGCGGCTCGGCCATCTGGTCGTAGACCTTGCGCAGCGCCGGCGCCATCTTGTTGGTCAGGGTGCCGGCGACGATCATCACATCCGACTGCCGCGGCGAGCCGCGCGGGATGACGCCGAAGCGGTCCAGGTCGTAGCGCGGCATGTAGGCGTGAATCATCGGCACCGCGCAGCAGGCGAGACCGAAGGTCATCGGCCAGAGGCTGCCGGTGCGCGCCCAGTTCACCACCTTGTCGAGATTGGCGACGACGAAGCCCTTGTCCTCGATCTCGCCGTTCACGCCCTTCATCACGGCGTCCTGCTCGGCGCCCGGCGGCAGGGCCTGCTTGTTCCAGGCCAGTTGGTTGCTCGCGCTCATTCGCCGCTCACTCCCAGTCCAGGGCGCCCTTGCGCCATTCATAGATGAAGCCGACCGTCAGCACGGCGAGGAAGGCCATCATCGAGAGGAAGCCCAGCCAGCCGATGTCGCCCAGCGCCACCGCCCAGGGGAAGAGGAAGGCGACCTCGAGGTCGAAGATGATGAACAGGATGGCGACCAGGTAGAATCGCACATCGAAGCGCCGCCGCGTGTCGTCGAAGGGCTCGAAGCCGCATTCATAGGCGGAGATCTTCTCCGCATAGGGCTTCTGACGGGCCGCCAGTACACTCCCCCCCACCATGGCGATGGCAATGCCACCCGCGATGGCCAGGAAGACCAGGATCGGGAAATAGTCCGCCAGCAGGGGCTGGGTCATGATGCATCCGTCCCTTGGGGCCCAAGGCCCTACACCGCCACGCACAGGGGAGCGCGTGGATCGTCACGCCGCGAAACTACCGCAGCGCAACGCTGGGCCGGACATTACCCCCGCAGGCCGAGGATCGCCATAGGCCGGATGCCGCGTAAGGAGATTGAAAAACCAAAAGGTCAGAAAGCCAAAACGCCGCGCGGGAAGCTCCCGGGCGGCGTTTTCGGACAGCGCGCTTGGCGCGAGTGACGGGGCTCGAACCCGCGACCTCCGGCGTGACAGGCCGGCGCTCTAACCAACTGAGCTACACCCGCTTGCGGCGTGGGCGGGGAAATAGGGCCCGGGCCGCCCCCTGTCAATCGACGAAAATCGCCTCCCGCGAGATAGATTCGGCCTCGCACCGAACAGGCCCGTAAGGCCGGCAGATGACGCTGGTGGGATGGACAGTCTTGAAGGGGGACATGGGCACTGACGGATTCGAACCGCCGGCATCCTCGGTGTAAGCGAGGCGCTCTACCGCTGAGCTAAGTGCCCGTCGCGACGGGACTTACCCTGCCCCCGACGCCCGGACCAGCGGCAAAAGGAGACTGGAGGGGAAAGCTGGCCAGGAGCGTCGGGGGACCCGGATGGACCCCCTCTCCCCGGCACGCGGTCAGTTCAGGTCGTCGCGCAGCGCCTTGCCGGCCTTGAAGCGGACGGTCGTGGTGGCGGCGATCTCGATCTCCTCCCCGGTGCGCGGATTGCGTCCCTTGCCGGCCTTGCGGCGGGAGGTGGAGAAGGTTCCAAAGCCGACCAGGCGGACTTCCTGCTTGTTCTTCAGCGACTGGCTGATGGCATCGAACACGGCGTCGAGCACCTCTCCCGCCTTGGCCTTGGAGAGTTCGCCGGACTCCGCGACAATCGTCACGAGATCTTGCTTATTCACGTGGTTAAGCCCCCGGTTCCAGGAACGAGGAAGCCGCCGGCGGCGGCTCCATCGGAAGGACACTAAGACAAGGGGGGGTCCCGGCGTCAATGTTACGCCCAGGCCAGCTTCCCCGGCGGCGGCTATTTGCCGGAGTGATGCCGGAAGGCCACGGCCGGAACCCGCGGGTTCCGGCCGTGGAAAGTCTCAGTGCGGCAGGGTGGCGGGCTGTGACGCCTTGCCGTCCGGGGCCGGCGGCGGCTCCTCCTCGGACCAGTCGATCGGCTCGGGCTTGCGCACCAGCGCCTGGGCGATGACCTCGTCCACATGCGCCACGGGGATGATGCTCAGCCCCCGCTTCACGTTGTCCGGGATCTCCGCCAGATCCTTCTCGTTGTCCTTCGGGATGAAGACCGTCTTGATGCCGGCGCGCAGCGCCGCCAGCAGCTTTTCCTTCAGCCCGCCGATCGGCAGCACACGGCCGCGCAGCGTGACTTCGCCGGTCATGGCGACATCCTTGCGCACCGGGATACCGGTCAGGATCGAGACAATGCTGGTCGCCATGGCGATACCGGCCGAGGGGCCATCCTTCGGCGTCGCGCCCTCCGGCACGTGCACATGGATGTCCCGCCGCTCGTACAGGGTCGGCTTGATGCCGAAGCTGGCCGAGCGGCTCCGCACATAGGAGATCGCCGCCGAGACGCTCTCCTGCATGACATCGCCGAGCTTGCCGGTGGTCTGGACCTTGCCCTTGCCGGGCACCATGACGGATTCGATGGTCAGGATCTCGCCACCCACCTCGGTCCAGGCCAGGCCGGTGACGACACCCACCATGTCCTCGGCCTCGGCCTCGCCATAGCGGAACTTCCGGACGCCGGCGTACTTGTCCAGGTTCTTCCGGTTGATCGTGACCTTCCGGGCCTTCTTGGAGACGATCTCCTTCACCGCCTTGCGCGCCAGGCCCCCCACCTCACGCTCGAGATTCCGGACGCCGGCCTCGCGCGTGTAGTAGCGGATCAGGTCCAGCAGGGCCTCGTCCGTCACGCTCCACTCGCCCTCCTTCAGCCCGTTGGCCTCGGTGACCTTCGGCATCAGGTGGCGCTTGGCGATCTGCACCTTCTCATCCTCGGTGTAACCGGGGATGCGGATGATCTCCATGCGATCCAGCAGCGGCTGCGGCATCCGCAGGCTGTTGGCGGTGGTGACGAACATCACGTCCGAGAGGTCGTAGTCCACCTCCAGATAGTGATCGGCGAAGGTCGCGTTCTGCTCGGGATCCAGCACCTCGAGCAGCGCCGAGGAGGGATCGCCGCGCCAGTCGGCGCCGAGCTTGTCGATCTCGTCCAGCAGGAACAGCGGATTGCTGGTCTTGGCCTTCTTCATGCCCTGGATGACCTTGCCCGGCATGGAGCCGATATAGGTCCGCCGGTGGCCACGGATCTCGGCCTCGTCCCGCACGCCACCCAGCGACATGCGGACGAAGTTGCGGTTGGTCGCCCGGGCGATGGACTTGCCCAGCGAGGTCTTGCCGACACCCGGCGGTCCGACGAGGCAGAGGATCGGGCCGCGGATCTTCGGGCTGCGCGACTGCACCGCCAGGTATTCGAGGATCCGCTCCTTGATCTTCTCCAGCCCGTAATGGTCCGCGTCCAGCACCTCCTCGGCCTTGGCCAGGTCGTTGCGGATCTTGGACTTCTTCTTCCAGGGGATGGAGAGGATCCAGTCGAGGTAGTTGCGGACCACCGTCGCCTCGGCGCTCATCGGCGACATGGAACGGAGCTTCTTCAGCTCGGCCATGGCCTTGTCGCGCGCCTCGGAGGAGAGCTTGGTGGCCTTGATCTTGGCCTCCAGCTCGGCGGACTCATCCTTGCCGTCCTCGCCCTCGCCCAGTTCCTTCTGGATCGCCTTGAGCTGCTCGTTCAGGTAGTACTCGCGCTGGGTCTTCTCCATCTGCCGCTTGACGCGGTTGCGGATGCGCTTCTCCACCTGCAGGACGCCGATCTCGCTCTCCATGTGAGCGAAGACCCGTTCCAGCCGCTGCGCCACCCCGGCGATCTCGAGCAGCTCCTGCTTCTCGCTGATCTTCAGGTTGAGGTGGCTGGCGACCGTGTCGGCGAGCTTCGCCGGGTCCTCGATCTGGTTGATCGAAACCAGGACCTCGGGCGCGATCTTCTTGTTGAGCTTGATGTACTGCTCGAACTGGGAAACGACCGTGCGGGCCAGGGCCTCGACCTCGGGCGCCTCGGCGGGCGCCTCCTCGATCGGGGCGGTATAGGCCTCGAAATACTGGTCGGTCTCCTTGAAGCCGAGCACGCGGGCGCGCTTGCCGCCTTCGACCAGCACCTTCACCGTGCCGTCGGGGAGCTTCAGCAGCTGCAGCACCGTCGAGACGGTGCCGACATCATAGAGATCCTCCGCGCCGGGATCGTCCTGGGCGGCATTGCGCTGGGCGACGAGCAGGATCTGCTTGTCCTCCCGCATCACCGCCTCAAGCGCGCGGACGCTCTTCTCGCGCCCCACGAAGAGGGGAACGATCATATGGGGGAAAACGACGATGTCCCGCAGCGGCAGTACGGGGAGCAGTTCGCCAGTCAGCAATTCGGGTTTCTCATCCGCCATCGGGGACCTCACTCAGGACAGTCGGCGCTGGCCCGCCCGCGTATCGGCACGGACCCACGCCACGGGGTTCTCCCATGAGATGGTACCGGCCTGGTCGCGGGGCAAGCCGTGGGGCCGCCCCGACTCCAGGCCGGCCCCCTCATGCGGAAGACTGCTCCGCCGCCCGTTCACCATAGATGAAGAGCGGGGCGGCGCGGCCTTCCGCCACTTCCTTGTTGACCACGACCTCCTCGACCTCCTCGAGGCCGGGAAGGTCGAACATGGTGCCGAGCAGGATGCCCTCCATGATGGAGCGCAATCCGCGGGCGCCGGTCTTGCGCTGGATGGCGCGGTTGGCCACCGACTTCAGCGCGTCGTCGGTGAAGGTCAGCTTGGTGGCCTCCATCTCGAACAGGCGCTGGTACTGCTTGACCAGGGCATTCTTCGGCTTGGTCAGGATCTCGACCAGGGCCTTCTCGTCCAGATCCTCCAGGGTGGCGACGACCGGCAGGCGGCCGATGAACTCGGGGATCAGGCCGAACTTCAGCAGATCCTCCGGCTCGACCTCGCGCAGGATGGCCCCCATCCGCCGCTCGTCGGGGCCGCGCACCTCGGCGCCGAAGCCCATGCCGGAGCCCTTGCCCTTGGCGGCGATGATCTTGTCCAGCCCGGCGAAGGCGCCGCCGCAGATGAACAGGATATTGGAGGTGTCGACCTGGAGGAATTCCTGCTGCGGGTGCTTCCGGCCGCCCTGGGGCGGGACGGAGGCCACGGTGCCTTCCATGATCTTCAGCAGCGCCTGCTGCACGCCCTCGCCGCTCACGTCGCGCGTGATCGAGGGGTTGTCGGACTTGCGGCTGATCTTGTCGACCTCGTCGATATAGACGATGCCGCGCTGCGCCCGCTCGACGTTGTAGTCGGCCGCCTGCAGCAGCTTGAGGATGATGTTCTCCACATCCTCGCCGACATAGCCCGCCTCGGTCAGCGTCGTGGCGTCGGCCATGGTGAAGGGCACGTCCAGGATGCGGGCGAGCGTCTGGGCCAGCAGGGTCTTGCCCGAGCCGGTCGGCCCCACCAGCATGATATTGGACTTGGCGATCTCGACCTCGCCGCCCTTCGCGCCATGGGCCAGGCGCTTGTAATGATTGTGCACCGCGACGGAGAGCACCTTCTTGGCGTGCTCCTGCCCGATCACGTAATCATCCAGCACCTTGCAGATCTCGCGAGGGGTCGGCACCCCGTCGCGGGACTTCACCAGATGCGTCTTGTGCTCCTCGCGGATAATATCCATGCAGAGTTCGACGCACTCGTCGCAGATGAAGACCGTCGGGCCGGCGATGAGTTTGCGGACCTCGTGCTGGGACTTGCCGCAGAACGAGCAGTAAAGGGTGTTCTTCGAGTCGCCGGACTTGCTCATGAGCGCTCCTGGACCCCCCGGCATCGGGCCGGCGGATCTTTCGGGACTGTAGCCCCCCTGTCATCCAGGGGGAAGCGGAACGGAAAAGGAGCGGCTTGACCCCCCTCCTTCCCCGCCATTCGGGGGATGACCCGTGAAACATTCCCACAGCCGGCACCGGCCAGGGCCGGGCGGTGCCGCGGGAACGGGCCCTCCCCGCTGGGGATCACCCCTTGGGCGCCTCGGTCGGCGCGGCCGGGCGCTGCTCCACCACCTGGTCGATCAGGCCGAACTCGCGGGCCTCCTCGGCGGTCAGATAGGTGTCGCGCTCCATCTTCCGCTCGATCTCCTCGAGAGACTGGCCGGTGTGATGGGCATAGATCTTGTTCAGCCGCTCGCGCGTCTTGAGGATCTCGCGCGCCTGGATGGCGATGTCCGTGGCCTGGCCCTGGGCGCCGCCGGACGGCTGGTGGATCATCACCTGGCTGTTCGGCAACGCGAAGCGCTTGCCCTTCTCGCCCGCCATCAGCAGCAGCGACCCCGCCGAGGCGGCGATTCCGAGGCAGACCGTCGAGACGGGGGCGCGGATGTACTGCATGGTGTCGTACATGGCGAGGCCCGCCGTCACCACCCCGCCCGGGCTGTTAATGTAGAAGGCGATGTCCTTGTTCGGGTTCTCGCTCTCCAGGAACAGCAACTGGGCGCAGATCAGCGAGGACATCTGATCGTAGATCGGCCCCGTCAGGAAGATGATCCGCTCCTTCAGCAGGCGCGAATAGATATCGAAGGCGCGCTCGCCCCGGGCGGTCTGCTCGACGACCATCGGGACGAGGTTGTTGTAGATTTCGACCGGATCGCGGTCCCGCATTGTGCATCCTCTCGCGGTGGCGGAGCCGGCCGGACCTGCCATGGACCCCCTGTCCATGGCCTTCCGGCTGCTGGCCGCCGCCGTCACCCTAAAGCTTCCAGGTTAACATGGGGCAGCCGGCGGCGGCGGGAAAGAGGGGGTCCCCCCGGCGCCCGAAACGGCCAGGGGCCGGGGCGGGGAACCCTCCCCGCGCCCAGCCCCCGCATTTCCGCCGAACAGCAGCAAAAACAGTCGTTAATCAGGCCGTCGGATCGGCCGAGAGCTCGCCCGCCGGAACTTCCTTCTCGCTGACCTGGGCCAGTTCCAGCATGAAATCGACCACCTTCTCCTCGAAGAGGGGCGCCCGCAGATTCTCGATCGCCTGCGGATTCTTCTGGAAGAACTCCAGCACCTGCCGCTCCTGGCCCGGGTAACGCTGGGCCTCGGTGCGCATGGCGCGGGTCAGCTCGTCATTGGAGACCTGGATGTTGTTGCTGCGGCCGATCTCGGAGAGCAGCAGGCCGAGGCGGATGCGGCGCTCGGCGATGGCCCGGTAGTCGGCCTTGAGCGTCTCCTCGTCCTTGCCCTTGTCCTCGTCGTCCAGGCGGCCCGCCTTCAGGTCGGCCTCGACGCGCTGCCAGATCTGGGCGAACTCGGCCTCGACCATGGAGGGCGGCACCTCGAAGCTGGCCTGCTCCGACAGGGCGTCGAGCAGCTTGCGCTTCACGTTGAGGCGGGAGAGCTGGTCGTACTCGCCCTGGAGGCTCTCCGTGATCCGCGTCTTCAGCTCGTCCAGGCTCTCCAGGCCGAGCTTCTTGGCGAAGTCCTCGTCGAGCGCGGGGCTGACCGGCTTCTTCAGCGCCTTGGCGGTGATCTCGAAGCGCGCCGGCTTGCCGGCCAGCTCGGCCGCCCCGTACTCGGCCGGGAAGGTCACGTCGACATTCCGGGTCTCGCCGACCTTGATGCCCTCGAGGCCCTCGGCGAAGCCCGGGATGAAGCCGGCGCCGCCGATCTCGACCGGCATGTCCTGGCCCGAGCCACCCTGGAAGGGTTCGCCCGCCGTGTCGCCCTCGACCAGGCGGCCGACGAAATCCGTCACCACCACGTCGCCCTGGGCGGCCGGACGCTCCTCGGTGACATCCTCCAGGCTGCGGTTGCGGGCGGCGATGCCCTCCAGCGCCTTGGTCACCTCCTCGTCGCCGACCTTGGCGACGGGCTTCTCCAGGCTGATGCCGGAGAAGTCGGGCAGCGGGATCTCGGGCAGCTGCTCCAGCTCGATCTTGAACTCCAGATCGGCGCCGTCCTCGAACTTCACCAGCTCGATCCTGGGCTGCATGGCCGGGCGCAGGCCGCGCTCGTCCACCACCGTCTTGGTGACGGACTGCACCTGCTCCTCCAGCACCTCGCCCATGACGGCGGAGCCATAGCGCTGCTTCACCACGCCAAGGGGCACCTTGCCCGGGCGGAAGCCCGGAAGGCGGATGTCCTTGGCCAGCGACGCCAGGCGCTGGTCCCGCGCCGCGGCGATATCCGCCGCCGGAACCACCACCGTAAAGGCCCGCTTCAGCCCGTCGGCTGCCAGCTCGGTCACCTGCATCGTCGCTCTACCCGCTCCTGAGATCAGTTCCGTGCCGGCGGTCCGGTGGTGCGGGCGGAGGGACTTGAACCCCCACGGCTTGCGCCACTGGAACCTAAATCCAGCGTGTCTGCCAATTCCACCACGCCCGCGGACGCAAAGGCCGGCGTTGTCATGAGCCGGCGCGTTTAGCGCAGCGGCGCCCTTATTGAAAGGGCGGCCGTCGCGGCGCCCGCCGGAGGCCGGCTTGCGCCCCGCCCGCCGGGGCGGCAGAGAGTAGGGCGACGACGCGGAGAACCCGTATGAGCCTGGCCAGCACCGCCACCCTCCCGCCCCTGGAAAGCCTCCCGGAGCGCGTGCGGGGCATCGAGATCAACCAGATCGCCGAGATCGCCGATCTGGCGCGGGAGGATCCCGAGGTCATCAAGCTCTGGATCGGCGAGGGCGACCTGCCGACCCCCGCCTTCGTCACCGAGGCCGCCGCCGCCGCCATGCGGGCCGGCCAGACCCGCTATACCTACGCCCTCGGCCTGCCGCGGCTGCGCCAGGCGCTGTCCGACTATCACCGCCGCCACTGGGGGGTGGAGGTGCCGGCCGGGCGCTTCACCGTCACCGCCGGCGGCATGAACGCCATCATGCAGGGACTGCAGGCCATCCTGCGCCCTGGCGACGAGGTCATCATCCCGGGCCCGCACTGGCCCAACTTGGGCGAGACCGTGAAGCTGCTGGGCGGCGTGCCGGTGGACGTGCCGCTGCGCGAGCGCGAGGGCGGCGGCTTCACCCTGGCGCTCGAGGACATCGCCGCCGCCCTCACCCCGCGCACCCGCCTCATCGCCATCAACTCCCCCTCCAACCCGACCGGCTGGGTGATGCCGAAGGCGGAGATGGTGGCGCTCCGCGACCTGGCGCGCGAGAAGGACCTCTGGCTGCTCTCGGACGAGGTCTACAACCACTACACCTATGGCAACGCCATCGCCCCCTCCTTCCTGGAGATCTGCGACGGCACGGACAAGCTGCTGGTCAGCAACACCTTCTCGAAGAACTGGGCGATGACCGGCTGGCGCGCCGGCTGGCTGATCTTCCCCGAGGGGCTGGCCCCCGTCTTCGACAATCTCGGCCAGTACAACACCACCTCGATCCCGACCTTCGTGCAGCATGCCTGCATCGCCGCGCTCGAGCAGGGCGACGACTTCATCCGCACCATGGTCGGCCGCTGCGCCGAGAGCCGGCGCATCTTCTGCGAGGGGCTGGGCGCCCTCCCCGGCATCCGGCTGCAGCCGCCGGAGGGGGCCTTCTACCTGATGTTCGGCGTCGACGGGGAGGCGGATGCCCGCGCCCTGGCGCGCCGGGTGCTGACCGAGGCCAAGGTGGGGCTGGCGCCCGGGACCGCCTTCGGCCCCGCCGGCCAGGGCCGGCTGCGCCTCTGCTTCGCCATCGATGCCGAGCTGGCGCGGGAGGCGATGCGCCGCCTGGACGGGTTCTTCCGCCGCCGCTGAGTTCCCTGGCGCCGGGCCGGCGATTGTCTATCCTGGCCCCTCCGCAGCCGGAAGTCGCGAGTCTGGAGGTGTCATGCGCGCGATCCGCCCGGAGGACGAGCCCGTCGAAGTCGCGGCGCCGGTCATCCTCTATTCCTTCGACCGCCCGGACTATCTGCGGCGGGTCTGCGCCGGCCTGCGGGCGCAGCGGGGCGTGCGGCTCGATCCGGCCGGGATCTGGCTGCTGCAGGACGGCGCCGTCTCGCCGCACACCGGGCGCCGGCGCGGCGATCCGGCCGCCATCGCGGCCAGCATCGCCGTCTTCCGCGAGGCCTTCCCGGCGGGGCAGGTGCTGGACAGCGCGCATAATCTGGGCGTGGCCCACAACATCCTGCGCGGCGAGCGCCTGGCCTTCGAGACGCTCGACGCGCCCCTGGCCTACTTCTTCGAGGACGATCTGGAGCCCGGCCCGCATTACCTCTGGGCGCTGGAGCAGCTCCGTCGCCGCAGCGAGGCCGAGCCGCGCATCGCCTATTTCGGCGCCTATGGCGATCACCGGCGCGACTATCCGGGGCCGGAGGTGAAGTACATCCCTCTGGAGCACCATTGGGGCTTCGGCCTCTACCGCCGGGCCTGGCGACGCATGGCCGACTGGCTCGCCCCCTACTACGCGCTGCTGGAGGGCCGCGACTACAACGACCGTGACCACGGGCGGATCTTCCGCCTGTGGGAGGGGCTGAGCATTGCCAGCGAGGCCTCCTCCCAGGACGCGGCCAAGAGCATCGCCTGCCTGGAGCTCGGCCTCTCCCGCGTGCTGACCACGGTCAGCTTCGGACGCTACATCGGGGAGCGCGGCAATTCCTTCTCGCCGGCGCATTTCCGCGCCATGGGCTTCGACCGCCACCGCATCGTCGCGGCGGAGGCCTTCGCCTTCCATCCGCTGGACCCGGCGCGGCTGGAGGCGGTGGACGCGCATCACCGCCGGCATTACGAGCGGCTGCGGCGCGAACGGTTCGACGCCATCCTCGCCGCGCATCCCGCGCGGGGCTGAAGCCCTCAGCCGAGCAATGCCTGGGCGCAGGCGTCCAGGATGGCATCGGTGTCGAGCCCATACTCCCGGTAGAGGTCCGGGATATCGCCCGCCTGCCCGAAATGGTCGACGCCGAGCGGCACCACCCGCTGCCCGCGCACCGCGCCCAGCCAGGCATGGGCGGAGGGATGGCCATCCAGCACCGTGACCAGGGCCGCATCCGGTGCCAGCGGCGCCAGCAGCCGTTCCACATGCGAGGGTGCCGCGCCCGGCGCGCGGCGCGCGGCGCGCCGGGCCGCCAGCCAGCCGGCATGCAGCCGGTCGGGGCTGGTGATGGCGAGCAGCCCGGCCCCCGGCTCCTCCTCGCGCAGCGCCTCGAAGGCGGCGAGCGCCTCCGGCGCCACCGGCCCCTGATAGGCGATGGCGATCCCCGCCCCCTCCGCCGGCGGCACGGCCCAGTGGCCGCCGGCGATCACCGCCGCAGGGTCGAGGTCGCGCTGCGGCTGGACGATGCCGCGGGTGGAGAGCCGCAGCCAGACCGCCGAGCCCTCCGGCTGCTGCATGTGGTGGAAGGCATGTCGCAGCAGGATGGCCAGCTCGTCGGTATGCGCCGGCTCGTAGGCGGCCAGCCGGTCCTGCGCCATGCCGATCAGCGGCGTGTTGATGCTCTGGTGCTGCCCGCCCTCCGGCGCCAGGGTCAGGCCCGAGGGGGTGGAGACCAGCAGGAAGCGGGCATCCTGGTAGCAGGCATAGATCAGCGCATCGAGGCCGCGGTTGACGAAGGGATCGTAGACCGTGCCCACCGGCAGCAGCCGCGCCCCGTGCATCCGGTCCGCCAGGCCCAGCGCGCCCAGCACGAGGAAGAGGTTCTGCTCGGCGATGCCGAGTTCCACGTGCTGCCCCTTGGGCGACATCCCCCAGCGCTGCGCCGAGGCCAGCTTGGAGTCGCGGAAGACATCGTTCTTCAGGTGGCGGTCGAAGATACCGCGCCGGTTCACCCAGGGGCCGAGGCTGGTGGAGACGGTGACGTCCGGGCTGGTGGTGACGATGCGCGACGCCATCGGCGCCAGCTCCCGCCCGCCGCGGCCGATCTCGGCCATCATCTCGCCGAAGCCCGCCTGGGTCGAGAGCATGCGGTTGGGCGGCAGGCGCGGCGGCGCCAGCGCCGCCGGCACCGGAACCTCGGGCGCCGTCAGGCTGCGCCCCTCCTCCGCCAGGGGTCTGGCGAAGGGCACCGAGGCCAGGAAGGCCTCCAGCTCGGCCTCCGGGATGTCGAGCCCCTCGAAACGGTCCCATTCATGGCCCGGCCGGATGCCCATCCCGTCGCGGAAGGCGAGCATCTGCTCCCGGGTCATCAGCCCGGCGTGGTTGTCCTTGTGCCCGGCGAAGGGCAGGCCCATGCCCTTGACGGTATAGGCGATGAAGCAGGTCGGCTGGTCGCCCGCCGCCTCCTGCGCGCGGAAGGCCTCGGTCAGGGTCTCGATGTCGTGCCCGCCGAGATTGGTCATCAGCGCGCCCAGCTCCTCGTCGGTGAGGGGGTCGATGATGGCGCGGATGCCGGGGAGGCGGCCGAGCTCGGCCAGGATGGCGGCGCGCCAGGCGGCGCCGCCCTGGAAGGTGAGCGCGGCATAGAGGCTGTTCGGGCAGTCGTCGATCCAGCGGCGGAGATGCTCGCCCTCCTCGCGGGCGAAGGCGGCCTCCAGCCTGCGCCCGTACTTCAGCGTGACGACGTTCCAGCCCATGTCGCGGAACAGCCCCTCGATGCGCCCGAAGAGCCGGTCCGGCACCACGGAATCGAGGCTTTGCCGGTTGTAGTCGATCACCCACCAGACATCGCGGACGTCGTGCTTCCAGCCCTCCAGCAGGGCCTCGTAGATATTGCCCTCGTCCAGCTCCGCATCACCCACGATGGCGACATGGCGGCCCTTGGGCATGCCCGGCCGCGCCAGGCCATGCAGGTGGACATAGTCCTGCACCAGCGCGGCGAAGCTGGTCAGCGCCACGCCGAGCCCGACCGAGCCGGTGGAGAAGTCCACCTCCGCCCCGTCCTTCACCCGGCTCGGATAGGGCTGGATGCCGCCGAACTGCCGCAGCGTCGCGAGCTTCTCCCGCTCCTGCCGGCCGAGCAGATAGTTGACGGCATGGAACACCGGCCCGGCATGCGGCTTCACCGCGATGCGGTCCTGCGGCCGCAGGATGTCGAAATAGAGCGCCGTCATGATGGCGGCGACCGAGGCCGAGGAGGCCTGGTGGCCGCCGACCTTCAGCCCGTCCCGGTTGGGGCGGATGTGGTTGGCGTTGTGGATGGTCCAGGCCGAGAGCCAGAGCAGCTTGCGCTCCAGCGCCTGCAGCAGCTTCAGCCGCCGGGAAGGGTCCTGCTCGGGGCGCAGCGCGCGGGGGTCGGGCGTGGCGTTCATGGATCTCCCCTTCCGTCCTTCCTGGGACCTTGTCGGAACAGGCTACAGACGGGCCGGCGATCCACCAAGCGTCGCGGCATTAACGCCCCGGCAGGACAGGTGGAGGCAGACTTCCCTCCTGCCTGCGCCAAGGGACCGTCCCCGTGCCCGACCACCTCTCCCTCGCCTGCCGGGGCGGCCAGAAGCCGCGCCCGGCCCTGCCGCCGCTGTCCATGGCCTTCCAGCCGATCCTGCGCTGGAGCGGCGCGGGACGGGAGCTTTTCGGCTTCGAGGCGCTGGTGCGCGGCCCCGCCGGGGAGGGCGCCGGCAGCGTCATGGCACAAGTGAACCACCGCAACCGCTTTGCCTTCGACCGGTGCTGCCGCCTCCGCGCCATCGAGCTGGCGGCGGAACTCGGCCTGGCGGGGACCGGGGCGGCCCTGTCGCTGAACATCCTGCCCGGCGCCGCGACGGCGTCCGAGGCCTGCATCCGCGCCACCCTGGCCGCCGCGCGGCGCGCCGGCCTGTCCCGGCGGCACCTGATCCTGGAGATGACCGAGCAGGAGGCGATGCTGCATCCGGCCCAGCTGCAGGCCCTGATGGACGGCTGCCGCGCCCTGGGCTTCCGCATCGCCATCGACGATTTCGGCGCCGGCTACTCGGGCCTGGTGCTGCTGACCCGCTTCCGCCCCGACATCGTGAAGCTCGACATGGAACTGCTGCGCGGCGTGGACGCCGATCCGGCGCGCCGCGTCATCCTGCGCCACCTCGCCGCCATGTGCGCCGAGCTCGGCATCGCCGTGGTTGCCGAAGGGGTGGAGACCCGGCCGGAATTCGAGGCCCTGCGCGACCTCGGCATCCAGCTCTTCCAGGGCTACTACTTCGGCCGCCCCGGCTTCGAGCACCTGCCCGGCCTGGCGGCCTGACGGGGGCGGGGCCGGCTCAGACGCTGCGCGCCAGCTTGCGCAGACTGGTCGCCGCCGCCCGGCTGCCCTCGCCGACATAGGCCTCGTGATAGTCCTCGATCTTCGCCGGGTCGTAGAGATAGTTCACCATGAAGCCGAGGCTTTCACGCATGCCCTTCTCGGAGGTGTCGCCGCGCCAGCAGATCCGCTCGACCCGCGCGCCGTTCGAGAGATGGAAGTGCCCGACCGGATCGCGCGCCCGGCGGCCGCCCCGTCCCGTCTCCAGCACCAGGTAGCGGGCGCAGAGCCGGGTGAGGATGGCTTCCGCCTTCGGCGCCCAGCGCGCCGGCAGCGTCCTCGGCGAGGCCAGCAGGGCGCGCAGCGCGGCCTCGCCGCTCTCCAGGCCGGAAACCTCCGCCAGTTGCCGGGCTTCCTCCTCGCTGAGCAGCTTCGGCTCCTCCGCCGCCAGCCTCTCCTCCAGCCAGCGCCGGAAGCCCGGGATCGGCGAGAGGGTCGAGAAGGCCTTGATGTTCGGCAGGTCCTGGGACAGCAGCGCGACCACCCGCTTGATCAGGAAATTGCCGAAGGAAATGCCATCCAGCCCGCGCTGGCAGTTGTTGATCGAGTAGAAGATCGCGGTATCCGCCTTGCGCGGGTCCTGCACCGGCGCCTTCTCGTCCAGCAGCTTCTGCACCGAGCCGGACAGGCCCTGCACCAGCGCCACCTCGACGAAGATCAGCGGCTCCTCGGGCATGCGGGGGTGGAAGAAGGCGTAGCAGCGGCGGTCGGAATCCAGCCGGTTCTTGAGGTCGCGCCAGGTGCGGATGCGATGCACCGCCTCATAGCCCACCAGCTTCTCCAGCAGCGCGGCGGGCGAGTGCCAGTCGATGCTGCGCAGCTCCAGGAAGCCGAGGTCGAACCAGCTGGCGAAGAGGCCGCGCAGGTCGGCGTCCAGCGCCAGCAGCATCGGGTCCTGGCCCATGACCCGCAGCAGATCGGCCCGCAGATCGACCAGGAACTTCATGCCGTCGGGGATGGTGGTGAACTGGGTCAGCAGGCGCAGGCGCGGCGGCTCCAGCACGCGGCGCAGCTTCGCCTTGGCGGCCGCCCGCGCGGCGCCGTCGCGGGCGGCGCTGACCTCGCGCATCGCCGCCTCGACCGCCACCGGATCGGAATCGAAGCCCGCCAGCGCTCGGAAGAAGGCCATGCGCCCGGCCGGGTCGAGGGCCAGGTAGGATTGCGCCAGGCTCGCCGCGCGGTTCCGCGCCGAGATCTCGCCGCCCGGCGCCTCCAGGCTGGCGCGCAGGCGCGTCTCCCAGGAGGCATCCTCCGCCGGGGCCGAGACGGAGGAGGCCATGTCACGCCAGAGCAGGGCGACACGCTTCAGCGCCCGGTCAAAAAGGCCTGGTTCCGCGACGGCGACATCGGACATGGGGGGTTCCTCGGTAGCGGGCCCGGCGGCAGGCCGGGCTTTGTAATTCAACGAAATATATGGTGAGGAGGTTGCCCTATCCCAGCCCGCCGGGAAAGCGCGAAGGCGAAGCTCTCGGCGATGTGGGGCAGCAGGTCCTCGGCGATCAGCGGGCTCCCCGGAGGGCGCCCCCCGAGCGCGCGGCGGGCCGCCTCGCCGTGCAGCCAGACGGCGGCGCAGGCGGCCTCGAAGGCCGGCAGGCCCTGTGCCAACAGCCCCGCCGCGAGACCGGCCAGCACGTCGCCGCTGCCGGCGGTGGCCAGGGCGGGCGGGGCGTTGTCGTTGATGGCGGCGCGGCCGTCGGGGGCTGCGATGATGCTGTCGGAGCCCTTCAGGACCACCACGGCGCCGGTCGCCGCCGCCGCGCCACGGGCGGCGGACAGGCGATCCGCGCCGGGCGGGCCGAAGACCCGGGCGAACTCGCCCGCATGCGGCGTGAGAATGGCGGCGCCACGCAGCCGGTCCGGCGCGCCGGCGGCCGCGCTGAGCGCCCCGCCATCCGCCACCACGGCGCGCCCGGCCGCCAGGAGACGCGCCAGCACCGCCAGCGTCTCCGCCGAGGGCGGCAGGCCGGGCCCGACCAGCCAGGCATGGCGCCGCGTGTCCGCCAACAGCGCCTGGAGCGGCGACTCCGTTACCAGATGGCCCGGCTCATCGGCGCGGAACAGCGCGGCGGTGGTGGCATCCGCGGTGGCGAGGCTGACCAGCCCGGCCCCCGCGCGCCGCGCCGCCGCCGCCGCCAGCCGCGCCGCCCCCGGCATCTCCGCCCCGGCGGGAATCGTCAGATGGCCCTGGGCGAACTTGTGGCTCTCCGATGTGCGGCGCGGCAGCGTCCACAGCCAGGGCCCGTTGTGGAAGCAATGCACGCCCAGGCCCGGCAGCACCGCCTCCGGCAGGCCGATCGGCGCCAGCACCGTCTCGCCGCAGAGGTCGCGCCCCGGCAGCAGCAGGTGGCCCGGCTTGCGGCGGAAGAAGGTGACGGTGAGCGCGGCCGGCGTCACGGGGCCGCGTGGCTGGCCGGTGGCGCCATCCAGGCCCGAGGGCACATCCACCGCGACCACCGGCCCGCCGGCCGCGCCCAGGACCGCCGCGACCTCCGCCGGCAGATCGCGCGTCAGGCCGGCGCCGAGCACGGCATCCACCACCAGCGCCGCGCGCGCCGCCTCGCCGGGCGCGAAGGGCAGCACCGGCCCGCGCCATGCGGCGGCGGCGAGCGCCGCGTCGCTGCCTGGTCGGGGTGGCGCGAGCGCGGCCACCGCCACCGGCCAGCCGGCCTGCTCCAGCCGCCGGGCCACGACATAGCCATCGCCGCCATTGTTGCCCGGCCCGGCCAGGACCAGGGTGCGGCAGGGCCGGAAGCGGGCGCGGATGGCCTGGGCGACCGCCTGCCCCGCCGCCTGCATCAGGGCTAGGCCGGACAGGCCCCCGGCGATCGCCGCCGCATCGGCCCGTGCCATCTCCTCCGGGGTCAGCAACTCGTTCATCTCCACGCTCCTCGGCGCCATGGGGAGGGAATGTCGCCCGCCCCGCCCGTCTCCGCGAGAGGGACCGCGATGCCCGGATCGCGGGCGCCCTGCCCCGGGCCCGGGCAGACCAGGGCGTGCCCGCCCGCCCGCCCGGCGCGCCGGCATGGCCCGGGGCTTGCTTCCAGGGTCCCCCGGGGGCCGGGCTGAAGGTCCCCGAGGATGGAGGCGGGATGGCGGCGATGGAACGCCCATTTGTCGAGATTGATGGGGTCTCCCTGCGCTATGGCGGCGCGGAGGGGACGCTGGCGCTGCGGGATGTCTCGCTCACCGTGGGGCGGGGCGAGTTCGTCGCCGTGGTCGGCCCCTCGGGCTGTGGCAAGTCGACGCTGATGAAGCTGGTCTCCGGCCTCTGGCCCTCCAGCGCCGGCAGCGTCATCGTCGGCGGGCGCGAGGTGGACCGGCCGCTCCCGCTCGTCGGCATGGCCTTCCAGAACCCGACCCTGCTGCCGTGGCGCAGCATCCTGGCCAATGTGATGCTGCCGCTGGAGGTGGTCGAGCCGCACCGCCGCCGCCTCCGCGGCGAGCGCGCCGCCTATGAGGAGAAGGCGCGCCGGCTGCTGGCCATGGTCGGCCTCGCCGGCTTCGAGGCGAAGCACCCCTATCAGCTTTCCGGCGGCATGCAGCAGCGCGCCAGCCTCTGCCGCGCGCTGATCCACGATCCGCAGCTGCTGATGCTGGACGAGCCCTTCGGCGCCCTCGACATCTTCACCCGCGAGGATCTCTGGAGCCAGTTGCAGGGGGTCTGCCTGACGCTGAAGCCCACCGTGATCCTGGTCACGCACGATCTGAAGGAAGCCGTCTACCTGGCCGACCGCGTGCTGGTCATGTCCGGCCGGCCGGGCCGCATCCTGGTCGAGCGGCGCATCCCCTTCCCGCGTCCGCGCAGCCTGGACGATAGCTACAGGCAGGACTTCCAGGACCTGGTGCACGAGTTGCGCGACCACATCAACACCGCCCGCAAGGGGGAGGAACGACCGGATGCCGCCTGAGACCGGACCCTCGGCGGCGCGCGGCGCGGCCAATGCCCGTCGCGTCGAGGCCATGGCCACCGCCGCGCGCCGCCGCCGCCGGCTGCAGCGGCTGCTGCCCTGGCTCGTCATCCTGGGCAGCTTCCTGCTCTGGGAGGCGGTGGTGCGCGGCTTCGCCATCGACGCCTTCATCCTGCCGGCGCCCTCCGCCATCCTGGCCAGCATGATCCAGTGGTGGCAGCCGCTGCTGGAGAACGCCTGGCAGACGCTGATGACGACGCTGATCGGCTTCGGCCTCGCCATCGTCTTCGGCCTGCTGCTCGGTGTCGCCATCGGCAGCTCGGCGCTGCTCTATCATGGGCTCTACCCGCTGCTGATCGGCTTCAACTCGGTGCCCAAGGTGGCGGTGGTGCCGATCCTGGTGATCTGGTTCGGCATCGGCACCGTGCCGGCCATCATCACCGCCTTCCTGATCAGCTTCTTCCCGATCGTGGTGAATGTCGCGACCGGCATCGCCACCGTCGAGCCGGAGCTGCGCGACGTGCTGCGGGCGCTCGGCGCGCGGCGGACCGACATCATCCGCAAGGTCGGCCTGCCGCGCGCGATGCCCTACTTCTTCGCCTCGCTGAAGATCGCCATCACGGTCGCCTTCGTCGGCTCGATCCTGGCCGAGACGGTCGGCTCCAACAGCGGCATCGGCCAGTTGATGATGCTGGCCAGCAGCCGCTTCGACGTGCCGCTGGTCTTCGCCGGGCTGATGGTCACGGCCATCATGGGCGTCGCCATGTACGCCGTCGCCGTGGCGATCGAGGAGCGCACCACCGGATGGGCGATGCGCGGGCAGGCGGACCAGGGCGTTGCCTCCGTCCCCGGAGGCTGAGATGCGGGGCGGCTGAGGCGAGGCGCGGACTGGACGGCGGCGGCGAATCGGGGCCTCCTCTGCCCCCGCCCCGTCATCGCAGGAGATGCCATGCCCCGTTCGACCGTGCTCCTGGCCGCGCCGCTGGCGCTGATGGCGGGCTGCGCGACGGCGCCGGACCCGGCGCCGACGCCTCCGCCACCCTCGCCCGCCCAGGCGCGCCAGGCCGCGGAGACTGCGATCGCCATCTTCGAGGCGGCCTGCCTGGCGGCGGAGGATGCCGCGCGCCGGGAGGCCTGGCTGACCGCCGCGGGCTACCGGGCCGCCCTGGCGGTGCGGAAGGGCCAGGAGGTCGCCACGCCGGGCCGGCAGGTCTGGATCGGCCCCGATCCGGCACAGCCGCTCGCCGTGACGCTGCGGCCCGGCCAGGCCGATTGCGCCGTGCTCTCCCCGCTCGGTGACGCCGCGGCGGCCGGGCAGGCCTTCGATGCCATGATGTCGCGCCACCTCGCCCGCATCGCCGGCGCCGCGACGCGGGAAGAGACGGCGGCGGAGGGCATCCTGCTCCAGCGCAGCTATCGCATCCCGCCGGCCGGGGCCGGGGCGCCGGCGGCCCGCATCGAGCTCTCGGCCCGGCCGGTGGCGGAGGGGCGCCCGGCGCTGCTCATCGCGCTGGATCACCCCGGCTGAGGCGCCTCGCATGGCGAAGCGTCATGGCGCCGGCGGGAACTCTGCTACAGTCGCGGCAGAAGCGGCCGCGCCGCGACACGGCCACAAGGCCAGGAGGGAAAGCATGTCCAAGATCTCGCGCCGCCGGCTTTCGCTCGCGGCCGCCGGCCTGCTGGCGGCACCGGCGCTCCCGCGGCCGGCCCGGGCGCAGGGCGAAACCCTGCGGCTGCACCATTTCCTGCCGCCGGGCTCCAACATCCACCGCAACTTCCTGGCGCCATGGGCCAGGAAGGTCGAGGCGGCGACCGACGGCCAGCTCCGCATCCGGCTCTTTCCCGCCATGCAGCTCGGCGGCGCGCCGCCGCAGCTCTATGACCAGGCGCGCGATGGCGTCGCTGATATCGTCTGGACCCTGCCGGGCTACACGGCCGGGCGTTTCCCGCGCATCGAGGCGCTGGAGCTGCCCTTCGTCGCGGACCGCGGCGGGGTGGCGAATGCCCGCGCCGCCCAGGCTTTCGCCGCGCGGCATCTGGCGCAGGAATTCGGCGAGGTGCATCCGCTCTGCTTCTGGGCGCATGACGCCGGGCTGATCCATTCCCGCACGCCGGTCCGCACCCTGGAGGATCTGCGCGGGCTGAAGCTGCGCTTCCCGACGCGGCAGGCCGGCGAGGCGCTGCGCGTCCTCGGCGCCGCGCCGATCGGCATGCCGGTGCCGCAGGTGCCGGAGGCGCTGACCCAGGGTGTGCTGGACGGCGCCGTGGTGCCGTGGGAGGTGGTGCCGTCGATCAAGCTCCAGGAGCTGGTGAGGAACCACACCGCCTTCCCTGGCAGCCCGACCTTCTATACCGCGACCAACGTGCTGGCCATGAACAAGGCGCGCTACGAGGGTCTGCCGGCCGAGTTGCGGCGCGCGCTTGACGCGCAGTCGGGCGACGCGGCCGCCGCCATGGTCGGCGCCACGCTGGACGAGCAGGCCGTCACCGTCTCCGAGCTGGCGCGCAAGCGCGGCAACACGCTGATCGAGCTGGAACCGGCCGAGGCGGCGCGCTGGCGGGAGGCAACGAAGCCGGTGGTCGAGGCCTGGCTCGCGCAGATGCGCGGACGCGGCATCGACGGCGAGGCGCTGCTCGCCGACGCGCAGGCCCTGTTCCGCCAGTTCGCCAGCTAGGGGCCGCCGCTCCTGTCCACCTCCTCCGAAGCGCCCCGCGCGGCGCGCCAGATCGACGCGGCGGCCGGGTCCCTGATGCTGGCGGGCAGCCTGCTGCTGATCGCCACCGCCCTGCTGACCACCGCCAGCGTGCTGCGCCGGTGGGTGGCGGGCCTGCCCATTCCGGGCGATTTCGAGCTGGTGCAGATGGGCAGCGGCCTGGCCGTCGCCGGCTTCCTCGCCTGGGGCACGCTGCGCCGCAGCCACATCATGGTGGACAGCCTCACCGGCTGGCTGCCGGCCCGGCTGCAGGCCGCCATCGACAGCTTCTGGAACCTGGTCTGGGCGCTGGTCGCCGGACTGCTGGCCTGGCGCATGGCGCTCGGCGCCGCCGACGCCTGGGCCAGCGACACCCGAAGCATGGTGCTCTCCCTGCCGATCTGGTGGGCCATCGCGCTCGGCGCGCTGGGCTTCGGCGTCACCGCCCTCGCCGCCCTGCTCGCCGCCCTCGGACCGGCCGGCCGGACCTCCGCCCCCGTGAGCCCAGCCCTGTGAGCCCCACCCCATGAGCGAGGAGATCCTGCAGGCCGGCGCCGGCTTCGGCGTCCTGCTGCTGCTGATCGCGCTGCGCGCGCCGGTCGGCCTGGCGATGCTGCTGACCGGCGCGCTCGGCTATCAGCATATCCTGGGCTGGGGCGCGCTCGGCAACTACCTCAAGGCCACACCCTACCACCTCTTCTCCAGCTACACCCTCTCGGTGATCCCGCTCTTCATCCTGATGGGAGCGATCGCCGAGCGGGGCGGGCTGGCGCGCGATCTCTTCATCGCCGCCCAGGCGCTGGTCGGCGGCCGGCGTGGCGGGCTGGCCATCGGCGTCATCGGCGCCTGCGCCGCCTTCGGTGCGGTCTGCGGCTCCTCGGTCGCCACCACCGCCACCTTCGGCCGCGCCGCCCTGCCCGAGCTCCGGCGCTACGGCTACGACCCCGGCCTCGCCTGCGGCACCATCGCCGTGGGCGGCACCATGGGCATCCTGATCCCGCCCAGCGTGATCCTGGTGATCTATGCCATCAGCACCGAGCAGAACATCGCCAAGCTGTTCATGGCGGCGCTGCTGCCGGGACTGATGGCGACGCTGTTCTATATCCTGGCGGCGGCGCTGGTGGCGCGGTTCAGGCCCGCCGTCATGCCGGTGGCGCCGCGCCTGGCGCCGGGCGAGCGACGGGCCGCGATGCTTCGCGTCCTGCCGGTGCTGAGCATCGCCGTGGTGGTGGTGGGCGGCATCTATGGCGGCATCTTCACGCCCACCGAGAGCGCCGCCATCGGCGTCGTCGCCACCCTGGCGGTCGCGCTGCTGCGCCGCAGCCTCGCGCCGGCCGAGCTGCTTGGCGCGCTGCGCGGCACGGCGGAGACCACGGCGATGATCTTCGCCATCCTGCTGGGGGCCGAGGTCTTCAACGCCTTCCTGGCGCTGACCCAGGCGCCCGACCTGCTGGCGGAATGGATCGTCGCGCTGGCGCTGCCGCCGCATGGCGTGCTGGCCCTGCTGCTGCTGGCCTATATCGTGCTCGGCGCGGTGATGGACGAGATGGCGATGATCCTGCTCACCCTGCCGGTGTTCTTCCCCATCGTCACCGCGCTCGATTTCGGCCTGACGGCGGAGGAGACGGCGCTCTGGTTCGGCATCCTGGTGCTGGCCGTGGTCGGCATCGGCCTCACCGCGCCGCCCATCGGGCTGAATGTCTTCGTGGTCTCGGGCCTGGCGCGGGACGTGCCGATCCTTCGCATCTATCGCGGAGTGCTGCCCTTCCTGGCGACGGATCTGCTCCGTCTCCTGCTGTGCGTCGCTTTCCCTGGAGTTTCCCTGGCGCTGGTGCGCTGGCTCGGAGGATGATCGCGCTCCAGGCGAGTCAGGCCGTGACCATGCGCCACCGCCAACCTTTTTCATCGGGACAGGATTGAGGCATGTTCGTCCAGATCGGGGACCATCTGGTGCATTGCGTGGTGGAGGGCGAGGCGGAGGCGCCGCCGCTGCTGCTGCTGCATTCCATCGGCACGACGCAGCATGTCTGGGACCCGCAGGCCCCGGCCCTGGCGCGCCGCTTCCGCGTCATCCGCCCCGACATGCGCGGCCATGGGCTGAGCGGGGTCACGCCGGGCGACTACACCATGGCGGGGCTGGCGGGGGATCTCGTGGCGCTGCTCGACGCCCTCGGCATCGAGCGCGCGCATGTCGCCGGCCTGTCGATCGGCGGCCGCATCGCGCAGCAGCTGGCGGCGGACGCGCCGGAGCGCGTGCAGTCGCTGCTGCTCATCGACACCGCGCTGGAATTCCCCGAGCCCTCGCTCTGGCAGCAGCGGATCGACGCCGTGCGCCAGCATGGCACCGAGGCGCTGGTCGAGGCCGTCATGCCGCGCTGGGTGGTGGACCCCACGACACCCTCGGCCCAGGGCCTGCGCCGGATGCTGCTGCGCACCGACCGGATCGGCTATGCCGCGGCGGCGGCGGCGCTGCGCGACGCGCGGGCGGAGGATGTGCGCGGCCGCATCCGCGCGCCGGCCACGGTGATCATGGGCGAGCACGACCCTGCCTCGCCCCTGCCGGCCGCCGAGGCGCTGCGCGACAGCATTCCGGGCGCGCGGCTGGTCGTGCTGCCGGCGGCCAGCCACATCCCGAATTACGAGGCGGCCGAGGGACTGACGGCGGCCATGCTGGCGCATCTCGCGGCGCAGCCGCCGGAAGCCGCCGCCGCCGCCGATCCGCTGGAGGCCGGCATGGCGGTGCGCCGGGCGGTGCTGGGGGAGGCGCATGTCGCCCGCGCCACCGCCGCCGCCACGGCGCTCGACGCACCCTTCCAGGACTACATCGCCCGCAATGTCTGGGGGCAGATCTGGACCCGGCCCGGCCTGCCGCGCCACACGCGCAGCCTGCTGACGCTCGCCATGATGGCGGCCCTCGGCCGCGACGACGAGTTCGCGCTGCATGTCCGCGCGACGCGGCAGACCGGCGTCACGCCGGAGGAGCTGGCGGAGGTCCTGCTGCAACTCGGCGCCTATGCCGGCGTGCCGGCGGCGAACCACGCGCTGAAGCTGGCCAAGGAGACCTATCGCCAGATGGAGGACGTGCCATGACGATATCCGCCGCGCCGAGGGGCCGCCGCTGATGCTCTCGGTCAATCCCGCCGACGGCGTGGTGCTCTCCGTGCTCTACGGCACCGATGCCATGCGCGACATCATCGGCGAGCGCGCCTTCCTGGCCAGGATGCTGGAGGTAGAGGCGGCGCTGGCCCGGGCGCAGGCCGGGCTCGGCATCATTCCCGCCGAGGCCGCCGCGGCGATCGAGGCGGCGGCCGACCTCTCCCGCTTCGATCTCCCCGCCCTGGCCCGCGCCACGCAGAACACCGGCTATCCCGTGGTCGGGCTGGTGAAGCAGCTCTCCGCCCTGGCCGGTGCCGAGGCCGGGCGCTGGACGCACTGGGGCGCCACCACCCAGGACATCATGGACACCGCCGTCGTGCTGCAGCTGCGCGAGGCCTTCGCGCTGATCGGCGCCGACCTGGACCGGCTGATCCGCGCCCTGGCCGGGCAGGCGGAGCGGCACCGCGGCCTGGTGATGGCCGGGCGCACGCACCTGCAGCACGCACTTCCCGTCACCTTCGGCTACAAATGCGCCATCTGGCTCTCGCCGCTGATCTCGATGCGCGAGCGGTTGGAGCAGTTGCTGCCGCGCGTGCTGAAGGTGCAGTTCGGCGGTGCCGCCGGCACGCTGGCCTCGCTCGGCGAGGACGGCATCCCGGTGGCCGGGGCGCTGGCCGCGCAGCTCCGCCTCGCCCTGCCCGACGCGCCCTGGCACGCGGCGCGGGACGGCATGGCCGAGGCGGTCTGCTTCCTCGGCCTGCTGACCGGCGCGCTGTCCAAGTTCGCCACCGACATCGTGCTGCTGATGCAGACGGAGGTGGCCGAGGTCTTCGAGCCGCACGCGCCGGGCCGCGGCGGCTCCTCCACCATGCCGCAGAAGCGCAACCCGATCGCCTGTGAGTACATCCTCGCCCAGACGCGCGGCGTGCAGGCGCTGGTGCCGCAGATGCTCGGCGCCATGGCGATCGACCAGGAGCGCGGCACCGGCCCCTGGCAGACCGAGCCGCTGGTCCTGCCCCAGGCCTTCACCCTGGCGCATGGCGCGCTGGTTCAGGCCATCACCATCGCCGAGGGGCTGACGGTGGATGCGGAGCGGATGGGCGCCAATCTCGATTCCACCGGCGGCCTGATCGTCGCCGAGGCGGTGATGATGGGCCTGGCGCCGGCCATCGGGCGCGGGGCGGCGCATGACGCGGTGCACCAGGCCTGCGACCTGGCGCTGGCCGAGCGCATCCCGCTGGCCGAGGCCCTGTCACGCGATGCCTGCGTCAGCGCCGCCCTCAGCCGCGCCAGCATCGACCGGCTGACGAACCCGGCGAACTACCTCGGCAGCGCCGATGCCTTCATCGACCGCGTGCTGGCGCGGCTGGAACGGGGCGCTGGCGGCGGCGAGGCTCAGCCGGCCGCCTCGTAGGGCCACCCCCCGAGCGCCAGCGTGTCGCTGACCCGCCCGACGCCCGCCGCCAGCATCGCCAGCCGGTCGAAGCCCAGGGCGATGCCGGCGGTGGGTGGCATGCCGTGGCGCAGCGCCGCCAGGAAGTCCTCGTCCACCGGCCAGCCCTCGCCATAGAGCCGCCGACGCTCGGCGACGTCGCGGGCGAAACGCGCGGCCTGCTCGGTCGGGTCGGTCAGCTCGTCGAAGGCATTGGCCAGTTCGAGGCCGGCGACGAAAAGCTCGAAGCGCAGGGCGACGCGCGGATCGGCCGGGTCGCGCCGCGCCAGCGCCGCCTGCGGCGCCGGCCAGTGGGTCAGGAAGGTGGCGCGGCCGCGCCCGAGATGCGGCTCCACCCGCTCCAGCAGCAGGCGGAAGAACAGGTCCTCCCAGCCTTCCTCGCCGCGCGGGGCGACGCCGATGGCGGCGGCGGCGGCGCGCAGGGCGGCGGCATCCCCCTCGCCCGCCGCATCGAGCGTGGCCAGCAGGTCGAGCCCGCCGCAATGGCGGCGGAAGGCCTCGGCCAGGCTCAGCCGCTCGAAGGGAAGGGACAGGTCGGTGGTCACGCCGCCATGGGATACCGTGGGCGGCAGCACCGCCCGCAGATAGGCCCCGGTCTCCGCCATCAGCGGCTCCAGGCCGAAGCCGGGGCGGTACCATTCCAGCATGGTGAATTCCGGCGCGTGGCGCGGTCCGACCTCGCCGTTGCGCCAGACCCGCGCCAGCTCGAAGACCGGCCCGCTCCCGGCCACCAGAAGGCGCTTGATGGCCAGTTCGGGCGAGGTGCGGAGCCAGAGGGGATAGCCCCCCTCGTCCAGGATCGGCCGGAACTCGCTGCGGAAGGCGGCCAGGTGCACCTCCATCCCCGGCGCCGGCACCAGGGCGGGCGTCTCCACCTCCCAGTAGCCGCGCGCGGCGAAGAAGGCGCGCGTCTCCGCCACCAGCCGGGCGCGGCGGCGCAGCGCCGGCAGCCGCGCGGCCAGGCTGTCCGGATGCCAGAAGGGATGAGGTGGGGGCGGCGGGCCGGTCCTGCCGGCGCGGGGCTGGGACGCGTCTTCGGGCATTGCGGGCGGGCCTCCTCCGGGCGTAAGCGGCGCGACCATGCCTGACGGGACGCCCCCTTTGAAGCCGCGCACGCTGCGCGACGCCCAGGCCCTGCTCGAGGCCGGGCTGATCACGCCCGCGCAGCTGCCCGGCATCGCCGCCCTGGCCGGGACCTATGCCATCTCGGTCACGCCGGCGGCGCGGGCGCTGATCGACCCCGCGGATCCGGCGGACCCGATCGCCCGGCAATACGTGCCCGACGCCGCCGAGGCCGTCACCCTCCCCTCCGAGCGGAGCGACCCGACCAGCGACGCGCCCTTCACGCCGGTCAAGGGCGTGGTGCACCGCTATCCGGACCGCGCCCTGCTGAAGCCCCTGCTGGCCTGCCCGGTCTATTGCCGCTTCTGCTTCCGGCGCGAGGTGGTGGGACCGGAGGGCGGGCTGCTGTCGGAGGCGGAGCTGGAGGCGGCGCTGGACTGGTTCGCCGCGACGCCGCAGGTGCGCGAGGCCGTGCTCACCGGCGGCGACCCCCTGATGCTGTCGCCCCGGCGCCTGGCGCATATCGTGGCGCGGCTCTCGGCGATCCCGCATCTCGACATCATCCGCCTGCATTCCCGCGTGCCCGTGGCGGCGCCGGAGCGGGTGGGCGAGGCGCTGGTCGCCGCGCTGCAGACGGAGAAGGCGCTGTTCCTCTGCGTGCACGCCAACCACGCGCGGGAATTCGCTCCGCCGGCGCGCGCGGCCCTGCGCCGGCTGGCGCTGGGCGGTGTCGCGCTGCTCGGGCAGAGCGTCCTGCTGCGCGGGGTGAACGACAGCGCGGCGGCGCTGGAGGCCCTGTTCCGCGCCATGCTGGCGGCTCGGGTCAAGCCCTATTACCTGCACCAGCTCGACCGTGCTCCCGGCACGGCGCGCTTCGAGGTGCCGATCGCCGAGGGCCGCGCCCTGCTGCGGGCGCTGCGGGGCCGGCTGACCGGCCTGGCCTGGCCCGCCTATGTGCTGGACCTGCCGGGGGGTGCCGGCAAGGCGCCGCTCGGCCCGGACTTCGCGCGGGCCGAGGGCGAGGACTGGCTGGTCGACGGCCCGCTGGACGGCCGCCCGCGGCGCCATCCGGCCGGCGGTTCGGACTAGCGCCGCGCGGGCGACAGAATCTGCCGCAGTTCCTCGACGGCGGCCGGCGCCTGCTCGGCCAGGAAGCGCATCCCGCCTTCCGAGGGGGTGATGAGCTTCACGCGGCTGTCCTCGGGCGCCGGGCTCTGCAGCAGGTAGCCGCGCGCCACCGCATCGGCCAGGGCGCGGGAGAGGGTCGCCGGGCTCAGGGCGCCGGCGCAATGGGCCTGCAGGTCCTTGTGCGTCAGCCGCTCCCCGCGACTCTGCGCCAGCGCCGCCTCCAGGAAGCACCAGAGCATCTCCGGGCCGCGCACCACCGGGCCGCCCCGCCCCGCCTGGGCGAGCAGGGCGTACTGGCGGCGCAGCACCGCGACATGCGCCGCCACCGCCGCCTCGCTCGCGGCATCGGGGGGGGCTGGCGCGCCGCGATCCCCGGCGGCGCCTCCGCCGGTCTCACCCGGGCCGTGAACGGCCTCCACGCGCCGCCCCATCAGATGCTCCTTCCTTCTCGCCGATGGCGCGCTACGCTGCCGGCATGGCGCTCGCTGTCTCGATCCTGGATCAGTCCACCATCGCCTCCGGCCGCGGCGCCGACGAGGCGATCCGTGAAACCCTCGCCCTGGCCGCCCTGGCGGACCGGCTCGGCTATGCGCGCTACTGGCTGGCCGAGCATCACAACAGCCGCAGCCATGCGGGCGCCGCCCCCGAGATCCTGATCGCCGCCATCGCAGCCACAACACAACGCATCCGTATTGGTTCCGCTGGCGTAATGCTACCGCATTATTCCGCGCTGAAAGTGGCCGAGCAGTTTCGTGTCCTGGAAGCCATCTCTCCCGGCCGCATCGATCTTGGCGTCGGCCGCGCGCCCGGCAGCGACGGGCGCACCGCCTATGCCCTGAATCCCGCCGCCGCGCAGTCCCAGTCCGACCGTTTTCCAGCCCAGGTTCAGGAGCTTATGGGATGGCTGGGCGAAGGGCTGCCGGAGGGGCACCCTTTCGCGAGCGTCATCGCCCAGCCCCGGGGCCCGACCCGGCCGGAGGTCTGGATGCTGGGCAGTTCGGGCTATGGCGCGCAGCTCGCGGCCTGGCTGGGCCTGCCTTATTGTTTCGCATATTTCATCACCGACGGGGCCGGCGCCGCCGAGGCGATGGCGCTCTACCGCGAGAGCTTCCGCCCCGAATCGGGCCGGCTGCCGGCGCCGCACGCCGCCCTCGCCGTGGTCGCCCTCTGCGCCGGGACCGAGGCGGAGGCGGAGCGGCTCTTCTCCTCCCGCGCCCTCTGGCGCCTGTCGCGGGACCGCGGCATCTACCCCGCCCTGCCGAGCCCGGAGGCGGCGGTGGCGCATCCCTACACGCCCGCCGAGCGGGAGAAGCTCTCGCGCATGCGCGAGAGCGCGATCATCGGCACGCCGGAGCGGGTGCGGGCGCGGCTCGAGGCGCTGGCGGCGGAGCTCGGCGCCGCCGAGGTCGCGGTGCTGACGCCGGTGCACGATCCCGAGGCGCGGCGCCGGTCGGTCACGCTGCTGGCCGAGGCCTTCGGCCTGCCCCGGCGGGAAGCCGGCGCCGCCCCCCCTGCCCCCTCCGCGCCGGCCGTTCCTTGACAGCCCGCCCCGCGCCGGGCTCTACCCCTGCACGCCGCCGCGGCGGAGGGCGTGGCGGATGTCGTGCGACCTCTCGCAACCCTCCCGGACGACCGAAGAGCAGTGATGACGAAGACGACGGGCGGCTGGCTCGAAAGCATCAAGACCGTGGTCTACGCGGTCCTCATCGCCGTCGGCATCCGTACCGTGGCCTTCGAGCCCTTCAACATTCCCTCCGGCAGCATGATCCCGACGCTGCAGGTGGGCGACTACCTTTTCGTCTCGAAATACGCCTACGGCTATTCCAGGCACTCGATCCCGTTCAGCCCGAACCTCTTCGAGGGCCGCATCCTCGGCGCCCTGCCGAAGCGCGGCGATGTCGCCGTCTTCAAGTACCCGCGCGACAACAGCACCGATTACATCAAGCGCATCGTCGGGCTGCCGGGCGACCGCATCCAGATGCGCGGCGGCCGGCTGTTCCTGAACGGGCAGGAGGTGCCGCGCGAGTCCCTCGGCCCCTACACGGTCGAGGGCGACGGCCCGCGCATGACGGTGCGGCGCTACCGGGAGACCCTGCCGCGCAATGGCGGCACCCGGCAGCACGAGATCCTGGAGGCCATGGATGACGGACCCTACGACAACACGCAGGAGTTTCTCGTCCCCCCCGGGCATGTCTTCGCCATTGGCGACAATCGCGACAACAGCCTCGACAGCCGCGAGATGAACGCCGTGGGCTTCGTGCCGCTGGAGAACCTGGTCGGCCGCGCCGAGATGATCTTCTTCAGCGTCGACGGCTCGGCCGCCTGGTACGAGGTCTGGAACTGGCCCTCCGCCATCCGCTGGTCGCGGCTCTTCTCGGGAGTGAACTGACGGCGCATGACCCAGGCTGCGGGACAGGGGGCCAAGGCCGGCTTCATGGCGCGGATCGGGCATCGCTTCGCCGATCCCCGCCTGCTGGAACAGGCGCTGACGCATCGCTCGGCCGCCGATCCGCGGCGCGGCATGCTCGATTCCAACGAGCGCCTCGAATTCCTCGGCGACCGGGTGCTGGCCCTCGTCATGGCGGAATGGCTGGCCGAGCGCTTCCCCCGCGAGCGCGAGGGCGCGCTCGGCAAGCGCCTCTCCGTCCTGGTGGCGGCGGAGAGCCTGGCCAAGGTGGGCGAGGCCATCGGCCTGCCCGCCGCGCTGCGCATCCCCCCCGCCGAGGGGCGCACCGGCTTGCGCGGCCGCCACACCGTCATCGCCGATGCCACCGAGGCGCTGATCGGCGCGCTCTACCTGGATGGCGGCCTGCCGCCGGCGCGCGACTTCGTCCGCCGTGAATGGGCCGCCTTCATGGAGGCCGACCCCACGCCGCCGATGTCGGCCAAGAGCCGCCTGCAGGAGCATACGCTGGGCCGCGCCGAGGGCCTGCCGGAGTACCGGCTGGTCAGCACCGCCGGGCCCTCCCATATGCCGGTCTTCACCGTCTCCGTGACCGCCGGCGGGCGTGTGGCCGAGGGGGTGGGCGAATCGAAACGCGCGGCCGAGCAGGCCGCCGCCGAGGCCTGGCTGGCCCGGCTGGACAGGTCGGAGGCCGGCAAGCCCGGCGGCAAGGCATGAGCGACAGCAGCGAGCACGGCCCTCCCCCGCAGGACGCCGCCCCAGAGCGGACGCAGCCAGGGCAGACGCAGCCAGGGCAGACGCAGCCAGAGCGGACGCAGCCAGAGCCGGGGCAGACGCGCTGCGGCCTGGTCGCCGTGGTGGGCGCGCCGAATGCCGGCAAGTCCACCCTGGTCAACCGGCTGGCCGGCACCAAGGTGAGCATCGTCTCCCCCAAGCCGCAGACCACGCGCTTCCGCATCCGGGCGGTGGTGATGCGCGGCCAGACGCAGATCGTGCTGACCGACACGCCGGGCATCTTCGCCCCGCGCCGCCGGCTCGACCGCGCCATGGTCGCCGCCGCCTGGGAGGGCGCCCAGGACGCCGATCTGGCCCTGCTGATCGTCGACAGCCGCGCCGGCATGACCGAGGCGGTGCAGTCGATCGTCTCGGTCCTCAAGCGCTCGCGCGTGCCGATCTGGCTGGTGCTGAACAAGTCCGACCTGATCGACACCAAGCGCCTGCTGCCGCTGACGGCCAGCCTGAACGAGCAGCTCTCCTTCGAGGAGACGCTGATGGTCAGCGCCGAGAGCGGCGACGGGCTGGACCGTCTGCTGGAGATGCTCGCTTCCCGCCTGCCCTACGGCCCCTGGCTCTTCCCCGAGGACGAGCTTTCCGATCTGCCGGAACGCATGCTGGCGGCCGAGATCGTGCGCGAGCAGATCCTGCGGCTGACGCATGAGGAGGTGCCGCACCATGCCACGGTCGAGACCGAGCAGTGGCAGGAGCGGCGCGACGGCTCGGTCCGGATCGACTGCACCATCTATGTCGGCCGCGCCTCGCAGAAGGCCATCCTGATCGGCGACGGCGGGACCAAGGTGAAGGATATCGGCCAGCGGGCCCGCGCCGAGCTGGAGCGGCTGCTGGAGCGCCGGGTCCATCTCTTCCTGAACGTCAAGGAGCGCCAGGGCTGGGACGAGGAGCGCGCCCGACTGCGCGCCATCGGCCTGGACGACGCCGGCTGAGGCGGCGGCGTGATCTCGGGCGCCGGGCCGGGGCTACCGGCCACCCCCCTCTAGGCCATGGAATGGCAGGCGCCCGCCATCGTGCTGGAAGCCCGCCCGCATGGCGAGGGTGGCGCCGTCGTCTCGGTGCTGACCGAGCGACACGGGCGCCATGCCGGCCTGGCCAAGGGCGGCACCTCGCGGGCCCAGGCCGGGCTGTGGCAGCCGGGCAACCTGGTCGAGGTGCGCTGGGTCGGGCGGCTGGCCGAGCAGCTGGGCGCCCTCAGCGGCGAGATGGTGCACCCCACCGCCGCCCTGGCGCTGGACGATCCGCTCGCCCTGGCCCTGCTGAATTCCGCCTGCGCGCTGGCCGCCGAGGCCCTGCCGGAACGCGAGCCGCAGCCGCGCGTCTTCTCCGGCCTGCTGACCCTGATGGCCCATCTCGGCCGCGGCGCGGCGGCCTCGGTCGCCGACTACATCCGCTGGGAGGCCCTGCTGCTGGACGCGCTGGGCTATGGCCTCGACCTCGACGCCTGCGCCGTGACCGGCGGGGCGGAGGATCTGGCCTTCGTCTCGCCCCGCAGCGGCCGGGCGGTGAGCGCCGGGGCGGCCGGGCCGTATCGCGACCGGCTGCTGCCCCTGCCGCTCTTCCTGCGCGGCGGGCAGGATGAGCGCGACCCGGCGCAATGGCTGGCCGGGCTGCGCCTGACCGGCCATTTCCTGGCCCGCGACGCCTTCGGCGCCCGGCACCGCCCCCTGCCCCCGGCGCGACAGCGGCTGGAGGCGCGCATCGCCACCCTGCTGCCGCCCGGCCCCCCGGACGATGCCCCGCCCGGCTGAGCCGATCCTGCCGGATCTGTTGCGGCCCGGCCTGCGACTGGTCTTCTGCGGCTCGGCGCCCGGCGCGGTCTCGGCGGCCCGCGGCGCCTATTACGCGCATCCGGGCAACCGTTTCTGGCCGGTGCTGCAGGCGGCCGGGCTGACGCCGCGCCGCCTGGCGCCGGCGGAGTATCCGCTGCTGCTGGACTACGGCATCGGCCTGACGGACATGGCCAAGCACGCCGCCGGCAACGATGCCGAGCTGCCGCGCGATGCCTATGACCCCGAGGGCTTCGCGGCGCGCATCCGCGCCGTCCGCCCGGCCATGCTGGCCTTCACCGCCAAGGCGCCGGCGGCCGCCTTCCTGCGCCGCCCGACCGCCGCCCTGGCCTATGGGCGGGTGGAAGGGCCGGCCGACTTCCCGCCGGTCTGGGTCCTGCCCTCCACCTCCGGCCAGGCCAGCCGCTTCTGGGATGTGCGGCCCTGGATGGCGCTCGGGGCCTGGTTCCGGGAGCGGCCGCCGGGTGGCGCAGCCCCCTGACCACGGCCCATACTGTCCGGCCCACGAGCCGCTCCCAGGCCCGCGCCGCCGTAGCCGAGATCCCCCGCCCATGCAGAACCAGCCGCATCCCGACTTCGCCACCGCCGCCCGGCGCTGGTTCGGCGCCAGCCACACCCTGGGCGACGCGGAGCAGCGCGCGCTGAGCCATGCGCTGGCGCGGCGGCCGGTCAGCCGCGACACCAACGAGGCCTTCTCCGGCCGGCTCAGCCTGGGCGACCGGCTGGCGGACCGGGTGGCGGCCTTCGGCGGTTCCTGGAGCTTCATCCTGGGCTGCACGGCGGCGCTGGCGTGCTGGGTCGTGGTGAATGGCTGGGCGCTGGTCCACCCCTTCGACCCCTACCCCTTCATCTTCCTGAACCTGCTGCTCTCGATGGTGGCCGCGCTGCAGGCGCCGATCATCATGATGAGCCAGAACCGGCAGGCCGCGAAGGACCGGCTGGACGCCACGCATGATTACGAGGTCAATCTCAAGGCTGAGATCGAGATCATGGCGCTGCACGAGAAGCTCGACCGCATGCGGTCCGAGCAGATCACCGCCCTGCTGGCCCAGCAGGAGCGGCAGATCGCGTTGCTGACACGCCTGCTGGCCGAGCGCGGGGGCGGCGCGCCCGGCTGAGGCGCGCGCGCCGGCTCAGAACGCGCCGAAGACGTTCAGCATGGTGTAGAGGCCGAGCAGCACGATGGCGATGCTGCTGACCACCAGCAGGGCGTTGAAGACCGGGCTGCCGTAGAGCGCCGGGTCGGTCTCGGTCCGCCGCAGGTGCCAGACGGCGACCACCACGGCCAGCAGGAAGATGCCGGTGGCGACGCCGCCGATCTGCACCATCAGCACCGGCGAGCGCATGAAGAGATAGGCGAGTCCCCAGACCACCGGCAGGCCGATGGTGAAGCCGCGGATCCAGCGCAGCCGCTGCCGGCTGTCCTGCCAGTCCAGCACGTCCATCACCGCCAGCAGGTTGGTGTACATCCGGGCCCAGCTCGGGATGGCGGCCCAGAGGGTGGAGCCCAGCACCACCACGGCGCCGACCAGGAAGAGCAGCCCCGCCCATTCGCCCAGCGTGTCGGTATACATGCGGGTGAGCGCGGTGATCATCTCGTTGCCCCGCGGCACGATCCCCTGCGGATGCAGCACCGCGGCGCCCATGACGAAGAAGGCGATGGTGCCGAAGGTGTAGATGACCCAGGAGAGGAAGGCATCCTTGTACATCACCGCGATCCAGCCCCGGGCGCGGCGGCGCCAAGCCTCGCTGCCGTCGTTCGGGCCGACATAGCGGGCATAGCCCTTCTCGACGCACCAGTAGGTGTAGAAGGTCAGCTCATCCGCGCCCACGCCGGTGATGCCGAACATGGCGATGGCGGCGCCGATCGCGCCCGCCGGGATGGCCAGGGACAGGCCGCTGGCGATGTCCTCCATCGAATAGGCGTAAGGCGTGAAGGGCAGGCCCAGGGCGATGCCGATGGTGATGAAGGAGAAGACCACCACCAGCAGCCCGGCGCCGTGCTCGATGCGGCTGTACTTGCTGGAATAGAGCAGCGCGATGCTGCCGAGGACGATGATCACCGTCCAGAGGCCGAGGGACGTCCCGCTCATCGGATCGCCGCCGATCGGCAGCATGATGCTCATCGCCAGCGCCACGCCGCCGACCACGCCGCCCATCTGCAGGACCTTGGACAGCGCCATGAGCGCCCAGAGCAGGTTGATCCAGCTCAGCTTCCCGAGATGCGGGCCGACCTTGTTGTAGCCCGTCAGCGCCGGCTGGCCGGTGGAGATGGTCCAGCGCGCCAGCTCGATCTGCACCGCCACCTTCACGAAGGTGGAGAAGATCACCATCCAAAGCAGCGCGAAACCGACCGTGGCGCCGAGCGTGGTGGTGACGATCAGCTCGCCCGATCCGACGATGGAGGCACTCAGGATCAGGCCGGGGCCGAGATGCCGCAGCGAGTGCTTCCAGCCAACCGGTGGTTCACGAATGCCTTCGGGTGTCAGGCAATAGGGGTCCTCGGCATCCACCCGGTCGCGAGGGGTGGCTACGGGGTTGTCGGCATTCAAAGGCGCATCCTCCCGGATCATTCAGACGAGGGACGGCCTGTTCGTGGTCTTGGACCCCTCTTCTTCCCTATGGCCGGAAGCACGCCACCGGTCAGCCCCACCCGAACCCTCGCTCCCGTGTTTGTGAGCGGCGGGCGGCGAGGAGGATCGCGTCTGGTGGCCGGCATATGTTCGGCTTATGTTCTGTGCCGGCCATTCGCCCCTTCCGCCAGACCGCGCACTGCGCTAGCCCGGGGCGGCCGCGACCGCCCGGAGGATTGCCCATGCCCGACGACCTGAACACCTTGCCCGAAGGCGGCGACGTCCGGCCCACCAACCTCTCCGCCGCCCTCTCCGAGCGCTACCTGGCCTATGCCATGTCCACCATCACGGCGCGCTCCCTGCCGGATGTGCGGGACGGGCTGAAGCCGGTGCACCGCAGGCTGCTCTGGGCCATGCACCAATTGAAGCTGGACCCCGCGGCGGGCTTCAAGAAATGCGCCCGCATCGTCGGCGACGTCATGGGCAAGTACCACCCGCATGGCGACGCCGCGATCTACGACGCCATGGTCCGGCTGGCGCAGGAATTCGCGGCCCGCTACCCACTGGTCGAGGGCCAGGGGAATTTCGGCAATATCGACGGCGATAACGCCGCGGCCATGCGCTACACCGAGGCCCGCCTCACCGCCATCGCCAGCGCCATGCTGGAGGGCATCGAGGAGAACGCGGTCGACTTCCGCGCCACCTATGACGGCGAGGAGCGGGAGCCGGTCGTGCTGCCCGCCGCCTTCCCCAACCTGCTGGCCAATGGCGCCAATGGCATCGCCGTCGGCATGGCGACCTCGATCCCGCCGCACAATGCGGGCGAGCTCTGCGCCGCCGCGCTGGCGCTGATCGCCGATCCGGCGGCCGGGGTGGACGAGCTGCTGCGGCACATGCCGGGCCCGGATTTTCCCACCGGCGGCGTGCTGGTCGAGAGCGCAGAGGCGGTGCGCGAGGCCTATGCCACCGGCCGCGGCGGCTTCCGCGTCCGTGCCCGCTGGGAGCGCGAGGCGCTGAGGAACGGCGCTTGGCAGATCGTCGTCAGCGAGATCCCCTACCAGGTGGCGAAGTCGCGGCTGATCGAGCAGATCGCGCAGCTCATGGAGGAGAAGAAGCTCCCCCTGCTCGGCGACATCCGCGACGAGAGCACCGATATCGTCCGCATCGTGCTGGAGCCCAAGAGCCGCGCGGTCGATCCCGCCGTGCTGATGGAGACGCTGTTCCGCGCGACGCCGCTGGAATCCCGCGTCTCGCTCAACATGAACGTGCTGGATGCGAGCCGCACGCCGCGCGTCATGGGCCTGCGCGAGGTGCTGCGCTGCTGGCTCGACCACCGGCACGAGGTGCTGGTGCGGCGCAGCCAGCACCGGCTGGACGCCATCGCCCGCCGGCTGGAGATCCTCGACGGCTACCTCATCGCCTATCTGAACCTCGACGAGGTGATCCGCATCATCCGTGAGGAGGACCATCCGAAGCCGGTGCTGATCTCGACCTTCGGCCTGACCGACGTGCAGGCCGAGGCGATCCTCAACATGCGGCTGCGCAGCCTGCGCAAGCTGGAGGAGATGGAGATCCGCAAGGAGCACAAGAAGCTCACCGCCGAGCAGAAGTCGCTCCAGTCCCTGCTGGGCAGCGAGAAGCTGCGCTGGAAGCGGATCGCCGACGAGATCGCCGAGACGCGCCGCCGCTTCGGCGAGGAGACCGAGGCGGGCCGCCGCCGCACCGCCATCGACGCCGCCCCCGCCGCCGTGGTCATCGACGAGCGCGCCTTCGTCGAGCGCGAGCCGATCACCGTCATCCTGTCGCAGAAAGGCTGGATCCGCGCGCTGAAGGGCCATGTGCCGATGGAGACGGAGCACAAGTTCAAGGAGGGCGACGGGCTGCGCATCGCGCTGCATGCCGAGACCACCGACCGGCTCTGCCTCTTCGCCACCAATGGCAAGTGCTTCACGCTGAAGGCCGACGCGCTGCCGCGCGGACGCGGCGACGGCCAGCCGGTGCGGCTGATGGTGGACCTGACGAACGAGGATGACGTGGTCGACCTGTTCGTCTGGAAGGAGGGACGGAAGTTCCTGCTGGCGGCGACGGACGGGCGCGGCTTCGTGGTCCGCAGCGACGACCTGCTGGCCGAGAAGCGCACCGGCAAGCAGGTGCTGCTGGTCGATCCGCCGGCCGAGGCCGCCGCCTGCGTGCCGGCCGAGGGCGACAGCGTCGCCATCATCGGCGAGAACCGCAAGCTGCTGGTCTTCCCGCTGGAGCAGGTGCCGGAGATGATGCGCGGACGCGGCGTGGCGCTGCAGGGCTATCGCGATGGCGGCCTGGCCGACGTGAAGGTCTTCACCGCCACGGCCGGCCTGACATGGCGCATCGGCGAGCGGGTGCGGCTGGAGACCGACCTGACCACCTGGCGCGGCAACCGCGCCGGGGCCGGCAAGCAGCCGCCGAACGGCTTCCCGCGCAACAACCGCTTCGGCGGGTAGGCCCGCCCCGCCCGCTCCGGCGCCTACCGCCGCGCGCGCTCAGGAGGGGGTGAGGTTGGCCTGGCGGATGACCTCGGCATAGATCGCCGTGTCGCGCCGGATGCGGGCCGCCAGATCGGCGCCGCCCTGGGCCAGCACGTCCAGCCCGATCGCCCTCATGCGTTCGCGCGCCTCGGGCCGCCCGATGCTCCGCAGCAGCGCGTCGGACAGCGCCGCCCTGGTCTCCGGGTTGGCCCCGGCCGGCATCACCACGCCGTAGAAGGTGTCGTTCACCAGCTGCGGCCAGCCGAGCTCGGCCATGGTCGGCAGGTCGGCGAGCAAGGGGTGCCGACCAGGGGACACGACGCCCAGCGCCACCAGCCTGCCGTCACGCACCGCCTCCAGCACGTCGGGCAGGTTGCCGAAGGTGTAGTCCACGCGGCCGCTCAGCAGGTCCGTCAGCATGGGCGCGACGCCGCGATAGGGGACATGCTCGGCATTCAACTCCGCGAGTTGCTTGAGATGCTCGAGGCCCATGTGCTGGCTGGTGCCGTTGCCATTGCTGCCGAAGGAGAGGCCGGCGCCCGGCTGCCGCGCCTTGGCGAGGAAGCTCGCGAAGTCCGGCGCCACCGAGGGATGGCAGACCAGCACATGCGGCGTGCCGACCAGCAGCGCCAACGGATCGAAGTCCGCTGAGGCGTCATAGGGCCGGGGCCGGTGCAGGGTCTGGTTCACGGTGAAGCTGTTGGCGACCATCAGCAGGGTCTGCCCGTCAGGCGGCAGGACCTTCACCGCCTGCACCGCCAGCAGCGTGCCGGCGCCCGGCCGGTTCTCCACGACGAAGCTCTGCCCGAGCAGAGGGCCGGCCGCGTCCGCCGTCAGGCGGCCGACGAGATCGATGGCCGAGCCCGGCGGGAAGGGCACGACATAGCGGATGGGCGCCGCCGGTCTCCAGCCCGAGGGTTGCGCGAGGGCGGGCATGGCCAGAAGGCCACCCAGGGCCAGGAGCGGGCGACGACGCATCCATTCGGTCCTTCGACAGGGAGACGGTGCGATGCCCTGTGCAAGCCGCGTGCCACGGCGCGCGGCCGCTCTGGCCCAGGCTTTGCAGAGTCCGCCCGACCGCGGCGCCGGACTGGCTCCGGCGCGGCTCTCAGAGCAGGCTGTCCGGAAAGGGAAGCACGAGGATGAAGACGATCAGGCGAGGCGTCCTGGCCAGCGTGGCGATGCTGGCCGCCTGGATGCCGCCCACATGGCCCGCGGGAGGGTCTTCGCGAGCCGGCGAGGCTCGCGCGGAGACCATCACCGCGGTGCTGGAAGCGGAGATCGTCACGCTCGATCCCCATTACATCGGTGCCTATATCACGCGCACCTTCGGCTACATGGTGTTCGACACGCTCTTCGCTCCGGACAGCGAGGGCAACACGAAACCGCAGATGGTGCAGTCCTGGACCGTCTCGGACGACCAGCTCACCTGGGACTTCACGCTGCGCGACGGGCTGGCCTTCCATGACGGCGCCCCCGTCACCGGCGAGGATGCCGTCGCGTCGCTGAAGCGCTGGAGCACGCGCAGCGCGCTCGGCGGCCGGCTGATGAAGGTCGCGGCCTCGCTGGAGGCCACCGGCGCGAAGAGCTTCCGCCTGCAGCTGAAGGAGCCCTACGGCCTGGTGCTCGACACACTCGGCACCACCTCCTCGCCGACGCCGTTCATCATGCCGGCGCGCATCGCGGCGACCACGCCAGGCAGCACGCAGGTGTCCGAGATCATGGGTTCCGGGCCCTTCGTCTACAGCCGTGCGGATCACCGGCCCGGCGACCGCATGCTGCTGCGGAGGAATGCCGCCTATGTGCCGCGCCCCGAGCCCGCCGACTTCCTGGCGGGCGGCCATGTGGTCAAGGCCGACGCGCTCGACATCCGGGTCGTGCCGGATGGCGCCACCGCGGCGGCGGCCCTGCAGCAGGGCGAGATCGACTACATGCAATACGCCCCCTTCGACCTGCTGCCGGCGATGGAGAAGGACCGGCGCCTCAAGGTGCTGAACTTCGCCGGCGCCCACATGTTCACCGGCCACTACCGCATCAACACCGCCTCCCCGCCCTTCAACGACCCCGCCATCCGCCGCGTGCTGTTGCGGCTGGTGAACCAGGAGGAGGTGGTCGCCGGCCTCGGCCTCGACAGTCGCTACGGCCAGAGCTGCGCCGCCTTCTTCATCTGCGGCTCGCCCTATGAGAGTGCCGCCGGCACGGCGCCGCTGAAGGATCCCTCGATCGAGGCCGCCGCCGCCGCGCTGAAGGCCACGAACTACGATGGCACGCCGGTGGTGGTCATGGCGGCGAGCGACCTGGAGGCACCGCGCGTCGCCTCGACCATCCTGGCCGACCGCCTCGCCCGCGCCGGCTTCAAGGTCGACCTGCAGATGACCGACTGGGCCACGCTGCTGGCGCGCCGCACCAACCGCCAGGGCTGGAGCGTCTATGGCGTGCACGCCCTGGGCCTCGACCTCGCCTCGCCGCTGACCAACTCCGTCATCAACTTCAACTGCACCAGCGCCGCCACCGCCGGCTTCATGTGCGATGAGCGGATGGTCCCGCTCTTCGACGCCTTCGCCCGCGCGCCGACGCGCGAGGCCCAGCGCGAGGTGGCGGGCCAGATCCAGTCCATCGTCTACGAGCAGGGGCTCGGCATCCCCTTCGGCCAGTTCGCCCAGCCGGCGGCCTATCGCGCCGTGCTGTCGGGCGTGATCCCCTCCGCCATTCCCCTGTTCTGGAACATCGAGAAGAAGTAAGATGCACGACGTGATCGTGGTGGGTGCCGGCTCGTCCGGCGCCGCCCTCGCAGCCCGCCTTTCCGAGGATCCCCGGTGCCGTGTGCTGCTGCTGGAGGCGGGGCGCGACTGGCGCTCGGCCGAGGCGCCGCAGGAGCTTCGCAGCGCCAATATCGTCCCCTTCATGCATGACCCGGCGCACCAGGCGAAGTGGCAGTGGCCCGGCCTGATGGCCCGCCGCACCGCCGCCCAGGCACCGAAGTTCTACTGGCGCGGCAGGACCATGGGCGGCTCCTCGACGGTGAACGCGCAGATCGCCATCCGCGGCGTGCCGGCCGCCTTCGACGCCTGGGCCGAGGCCGGCTGCGAGGGCTGGTCGGCCGAGGATGTGCTGCCGCTCTTCGACCGGATCGAGGACGACGCGGAGACCGGCACGGCACCCGGCATCCGCCGGGGCGGGCCGCTGCCGGTCCATCGCGCGCCCCTCGCCGAATGGGGCGCGGTCGATCTGGCGCTGCGCGAGGCGGCGCTGGCCGAGGGCTATCCCTGGAAGGCCGATCTCAACGCGCCCACCGGGGAGGGCATCTCCTGCAACCCGATCAACAGCCGCGACGGCCGGCGCGTCACCACCAATGACGGCTACCTGGAGCCGGCGCGCGGCCGGCCCAACCTTGAGATCCGCGGCGAGGCCCTGGTGGACCGCGTCCTGCTCGAGGGCGGCCGCGCCGTCGGTGTCCGGGTGCGGTTCGGTGACGGGGGCTGGGAGGAGATCCGCGCGAGGGAGATCGTGCTCTCCGCCGGCGCCATCCACAGCCCGGCCATCCTGCTGCGTTCGGGCATCGGCCCCGCGGCGCCGCTCCGCGCGCTCGGCATCCCGGTGGCGCTGGACCTGCCGATGGTCGGGCGGAACCTGATGGACCACCCGATCCTCCGCGCCACGCTGAAGCTGAGGCCGGAGCATCGGGCGCGCGGCGCGGATGCGCGCCACACCAATTGCTGCCTGACCTACAGCAGCGGCCTGGCCGGCGGCGGCGAGCGCGACATGATCATGATCGCCTACAACCATCGCGGCCTGTCGGAGGCCGGTCCGGCGCCGGAAGGGGCGATCGGCGCCGCGCTCTACGATGCGTATTCCCGCGGGCAGCTGGAGCTGACCTCGGCCGATCCCGAGGCCCATCCGATCGTCGAGGAGAACATGCTCGACCACCCGGGCGACCGGCTGCGCCTGCGCGATGCGGTACGCCGGCTGGCGCGGATCGTGCGGCAGCCGGCGGTGGCCGGGCTCTGCGAGGCCGTCACCTTCGGCGACAGCGGGATCGGCATGACGGAGGCCGCGGCGCTGCCCGACGACGAACTGGACGCGCTGATGCTGCGGGAGGCCGGCGACATCCAGCACGCCGCCGGCACCTGCCGAATGGCCGCCTTCGAGGACCCGCGCGGGGTGGTGAACCCGGATCTGACGGTGAAGGGGATCGCCGGGCTGCGCGTGGCCGACGCCTCGATCATGCCGACCGACTGCCGCGCCAACCTGCACTTCACCTGCGTGATGATCGGTGAGAACCTCGCCCGACGCATGCGGCGGGCCTGACGGCGTGGCCGCGAGCGCCCGCCCTCGCGGCGGTCGCTCCGGCTCGTGCCGGCGGATGCAGAAATGTCCGGAAAAGCCAAGGCCATGGCGCGCGGTCAAGAGCGCGCCTGGCGTCCCCTAGGGGATTCGAACCCCTGTTGCCGCCGTGAGAGGGCGGTGTCCTAGGCCTCTAGACGAAGGGGACTAGATGGCGTGGGCGGGCTTCTATCCGCCCGGCCGGGGCTCCGCAAGGGGGCTTCCGCGGAAAAACGCGAAAAACCTACTCGCCCAGACGGATCTCCCCCGCCATGCGGCCGGAGCGCGGATCGACCAGCAGGATGCGCGCGCCGTCCGGCCGTTCGACCCAGACCGCGAGCCGCCCCTCCAGCGCGGCGATCTGGCCGATCCGCGTTCCTGGCGGCTGCCGCAGGGAGAGATCCGTGCTAGTCCAGGGCAGGCCGCCCTCGCGGGAGCCCTGGGAGGTCACCTCCGGGGCTGAGAGGCGTGTGGTGGCCTCGCCCATGCGCTGGACCAGCGCCACGACCAGCGCCACCGTGCCGACGATGATCATGACCCCCATCACCCCAACCAGTATCTTGAGCCAGCGCACCGATCCTCCTCCCAACACCACGGACCCCGCCGGCAGCACGCCGGAGGGCCCCTTCCCCGTCATCGCCACGGCGGAGGATGCGGGTCTCCGCCTCGACCGCTTCCTGGCGGGCGCGATAGGCGCCGTCTCGCGCTCGCGCGTCAAGGCGCTGATCGAGGGCGGGCACGTGACGCGGGACGGCGCCCCGGTCGACAATCCCTCCGAGGCCGTGCGGCCGAGGGCGCGCTACCTGGTGGCGCCGCCGCCCGCCGCGCCGGCGGTGCCGGAAGCCCAGGCGATCCCGCTGACTATTCTCTTCGAGGACCGCCACCTGATCGTGCTGGACAAGCCCGCCGGGCTGGTCGTCCATCCGGCACCGGGCAATCAGGACGGCACGCTGGTCAACGCCCTGCTTGCCCATGCCGGGGAGGAGCTAACCGGCATCGGCGGCGAGCGGCGACCCGGCATCGTCCACCGGCTGGACAAGGACACCTCCGGCGTCATGGTGGTTGCGAAGAGCGAACGGGCGCACCAGATCCTATCCGAGGCCTTTGCCAGCCGCGACCTGGAGCGGTCCTACCTGGCCCTGGCCTGGGGCGTGCCCGCCGTGCCGCGCGGCGAAGTGGAGGCTTCCGTCGGCCGTCACCCCATGGACCGCAAGCGGATGGCGGTGGTCACGCGCGGCGGCAAGACCGCCCTGACGCGCTACCAGACCGAACGGGCCTGGGGCACCGGCTGTTCCCTCCTGCGCTGTCGCCTGGCGACGGGGCGGACGCATCAGATTCGCGTGCATCTGTCGCATATCGGGCATCCCCTTGTCGGGGACCCGGTCTATCTCCGCCGGCTTCCGGCCGCCGCGCGGGCGGTGCCGCAGCCGGCGCGGGACACGCTGCTGGCCTTTCCGCGTCAGGCCCTGCATGCGGAAACGCTGGGATTCCAGCATCCTGTGACGGGCGAGACGCTGCGCTTCTCCGCCCCCCTGCCGCCCGACATGGCGGCGCTGATCACGTTGCTGGACGGTAACCCGGAGTAACCCGACTATTACAGTCGGGATTTCCTTGCGCAACTCTTCGCAGCGCGGTAGCGTTCATCTGTCGCCAACGCCGGGTGCCATCGCCATGGCGCGGCCGCCGAACCTGTCTGGCCCGTGACGCCAGGCGGGAGGGCGCGTCAGGGCCCGAGCGGAGGACGACCCGGACCGCACGCCGACCGTGCGGGACATTCCAGGGGTTCGCTGTCACAGGGGCTCCCGGCCGGTGCAGGAGGCAAAGCAGTTATGGCTTCCACGACTTCTTCGATGTTGACCATGGCCCCCGAGGGCAATCTCTCCCGCTATCTGCAGGAGATCCGCAAGTTCCCGATGCTCTCCCCCGAGGAGGAGTTTCGCCTTGCCAAGAAGTGGAAGGACGAAGGCGACCAGCAGGCCGCCCACCGCCTTGTCACGTCGCATCTCCGCCTCGTCGCCAAGATCGCCATGGGCTATCGCGGCTATGGCCTGCCCGTGGGCGAGCTGATCAGCGAAGGCAATGTCGGCATGATGCAGGCGGTCCGCCGCTTCGATCCCGACCGTGGCTTCCGTCTGGCCACCTACGCCATGTGGTGGATCCGCGCCGCGATCCAAGAGTACATCCTGCATTCCTGGTCGCTCGTGAAGATGGGCACCACGGCCGCGCAGAAGAAGCTGTTCTTCAACCTGCGCCGGCTGAAGGGACAGATGGCCGCGCTCGAGGAGGGCGATCTCAAGCCCGAGCAGGTGGAGAAGATCGCGCACACGCTCCAGGTTCCGGAGCAGGACGTGATCTCGATGAACCGCCGCCTCGCCTCGCCGGACAATTCGCTGAACGCGCCCGTCCGCGCCGACAGCGAGGGCGAGTGGCAGGACTGGCTGGTCGATGACAGCGAGAGCCAGGAAACCGAGATCGCCGAGCGGCAGGACATGTCCAACCGCCGCCAGCTTCTGGGCGAGGCGCTGAAGACGCTGAACGAGCGCGAGCGCCACATCCTGATCGAGCGGCGGCTGAAGGACGAGCCGACGACGCTCGAGGAGCTTTCGCAGCAGTACAGCATCAGCCGCGAGCGCGTGCGCCAGATCGAGGTGCGGGCCTTCGAGAAGCTGCAGAAGAGCATGAAGACGCAGATCATGGAGCGGCGCCTGGCGGTGGACTGACCGCCCGTCCCTTCCGACGCTGCACTGGGGCGCGGCCGGCTGGCCGCGCCTTTTCCGTTTTCACCGGAATGCGAGAATCATGGCCACCTTGTAGCGCAACGGCTTACCTCAACTTGGTATTCCGGTAGCAGCCCCTGCCCAAGGTGCCGCCATGACCGCCTTGCTTCCGTCGCCCGGGAGGCGACGCTTTCTCCTCGCCTCCGCCGCGCTGCTTCTGGGTGCCTCCGGCGGCGCCCTCGGCCGCAGCATCCAGGGTGGCCTGCCCTGGACCCCTTTCGCCGCGGATCCGCCCCGCCCCTTCCGCCCCGGCCCCTGGCAGTACTTCACCCTGGAGGAGGCGCAGGCCGTGGAAGCGGCGGTGGAGCGGCTGATCCCGCGCGACGAGCTCAGCATGAGCGGCAAGGAGGCGGGCTGCGCCGAGTTCATCGACCGTCAGCTCGCCGGTCCCTATGGCCGTGCCGAGCGGGCCTATATGCGCGCGCCGTTCCAGGCCGGAACGCCGGAACAGGGCTTCCAGCAGAACACCACCCCCGCGATGACCTATCGCCGCGGCCTGGCGTCGCTCGACACCCATTGCCGCGAACGACTGGGCGGCCGTGGCTTCGCCGAATTGCCGCCGGAGGAGCGCGACCGTCTCCTCGCCGCCATGGAGAAGGGCGAGGCCGGCCTCAGGGGTGTGGACGAGAAGCTCTTCTTCGACCAGCTTCTCGGCAACACCATGGAGGGCTTCTTCGCCGACCCGATCCATGGCGGCAACCGCGACATGGTGAGCTGGAAGATGCTGGGCTTTCCCGGCACCCGCTACGACTTCCGCGACTTCGTCGATCGGCACAATCAGAAGCTCGACCTGCCGCCCGTCAGCATCGCCGGCCGCGCCGGCTGGATCCGGGAAGGCTGAGGCGGTGGCGCGCCTGCTTCCCCGCCGGGATGTCGTGGTGGTCGGGCTTGGCTGGTCCGGCTCCATCATCGCCAATGAGCTGACCGAGGAAGGGCTGGACGTGGTGGCGCTGGAACGCGGCCCCTGGCGCGACACGGCAGCGGATTTCAACATCGGGGTGGCGCCGGACGAGCTGCGTTTCGCCCGCCGCCGCGAGCTGATGGTCTCCCCCGCCCAGGTCACGGTCACCACCCGCAACAACGCCAGCCAGACCGCGCTGCCGATGCGCGAATGGGGCAGCTTCCATCCCGGCAACGGGGTGGGCGGCGCGGGCATCCACTGGGCCGGCATCACCTATCGCTTCCATCCCACGGATTTCCGCCTGCGCAGCCACCTGACGGAACGCTACGGGGCCGCCGCCATCCCGGAGGAGCTTTCGGTGCAGGACTGGGGCACCGACTGGGAGGAGATGGAGCCCTTCTATGACAGGTTCGACTATCTGGCCGGCATCTCCGGCAAGGCGGGCAACATCCAGGGCCGCATCGAGGAGGGGGGCAACCCCTTCGAGGGGCCGCGCGCGCGGGACTATCCCCTGCCCCCGATGCGCCAGCCCTACGGCCCAACGCTGTTCGCCGAGGCGGCGCGCGGCCTGGGCTACCATGTCTTCCCCGCGCCCTCGGCGCTGCTCTCGCAGGGCTATGTGAACACGCTCGGGATCGCCATGGGGCCCTGCACCTATTGCGGCTTCTGCACCAATTACGGCTGTGCCAACTATTCCAAGGCCAGCGCCCAGACCGCCGTGCTGCCCGTGCTGATGCGCAAGCCGAACTTCGAGCTCCGCACGCTCTGCGAGGTGCTGCGCCTGCGTCTCGACCCCAGCCGCCGACAGGTGCGGAGCGTCATCTACCTCGACAGCGACGGAGAGGAATGGGAGCAGCCCGCCGACCTCGTCGTCGTCACCGCCTTCACGCTCGACAATGTGCGGCTGATGCTGCTCTCCGGCGTGGGCGAGACCTACGACCCGCGCACGCGGCGGGGCACCATCGGGCGCAACTTCTCGTACCAGATGGGCAATGGCGCGCAGTGCTACTTCGAGGACAAGGTGTTCAACACCTTCATCGGCGGCGGCGCCATCGGCATGGCCATCGACGACCTGAACAACGACAACTTCGACCATGGGGGGCTCGGCTTCTTCGGCGGCGGCAGCGTGCGCTGCATCCCGGTCGGCGCCACGCCCATCGCGCAGCGGCCGGTGCCGCCGGGCACGCCGCGCTGGGGCTCGGCCTGGAAGCGGGCGACGGTGAAGTACTACCAGGCCAACCTGAACGTCAGCGCCGAGTCCAGCTCCTATTCCAGCCCGGCCAACCACCTCGATCTCGACCCGACCTATACCGACAGGCTGGGCCGCCCCCTGCTGCGCATCACCTTCGACTTCCCGGAGAACGACCGGCGCATGTCGCGCTACGTCACCGCACGGGCGGCGGAGATCGGCCGCGCCATGGGCGCCAGCCAGGTGGTGGAGACGGTGCGCGACGGGCACTGGTCCAGCGTGCCCTACCAGTCGACCCATGTGGTGGGCGGCATGATCATGGGCGCCGATCCGACGACCAGCGCGGTCAACAAGTACCTGCAGAGCTGGGACGTGCCGAACCTCTTCGTCGTCGGCGCCTCGGCCTTCCCGCAGAACTCCGGCTACAATCCGACCGGCACGGTGGGCGCCCTGGCCTTCAAGGCCGCCGATGCCATCCGGACGCGCTATCTCGCGGCCCCGGGACCGCTGGTGCCGGCATGAGGATGAACGCCTCCGCCCGGCGCCTCGCCGGACTCGCCTTCGGCCTGATCCTCGGCCTGGCCGGCACGGCCGCCGCGCAGATGCCCTCCTTCGAGCGCATCGAGCGCGGCCGCGACCTGGCGGCGCAGGGCGACTGCACCGGCTGCCACACGCTGCGGGGCGGCCCGCCCTTCGCCGGCGGCGTGGCACTGCAGACGCCCTTCGGCACGCTGGTCGCGCCCAACATCACCCCCGATCGCGAGACCGGCATCGGCGCCTGGAGCGAGGAGGAGTTCCTCCGCTCCATGCATGAGGGCATCGCCGCCGGCGGCAAGCGGCTCTACCCGGCCATGCCCTACACCGCCTACACCAGGATGTCGGAGCGCGACGTGCGCGACATCTGGGCCTATCTGCGCACGGTCGAGCCGGTGCGGAACGCGATCGAGCCCAATCAGCTTCCCTTCCCGTTCAACATCCGCGCGGTGATGTGGGTGTGGAACACGCTGAACTTCTCGCCCGGCCGCTTCCGGCCCGACCCGAACCGGTCCGAGCAGTGGAATCGCGGCGCCTATCTGGTGGAGGGCGCCGGCCATTGCGGCACCTGCCACACGCCGAAGACCTTCCTGGGCGCCGACAGGTCGGACGAGGCGCTACGCGGCGCGGTGCTGCAGGGCTGGTACGCGCCGCCGATCACCGGCAACCCCTGGCAGGGCCTGGGCGGCTGGAGCGCGGAGGAGATCGTGCAGTACCTCCGCACCGGCGCCAACCGCCACGCCATGGCCTCGGGCCCGATGGCGGAGGTGGTGGAGAACTCCACCATGCACATGAGGGAGGAGGATCTGCGCGCCATCGCGGCCTATCTGCGCGAGGTGCCCGACCCCGCCGCCAAGCCCGCGCCGCTGGCGGCGGAGGACCCACGCCTGCGCACCGGCGGCGCCATCTACGCCGACACCTGCTCCGCCTGCCATGTCAGTCAGGGCCAGGGCGTGACCATGCTCTTCCCGCGGCTGGCCGGCAGCGCCCATGTGCAGGCGCCCGATCCGACCAGCCTGATCCGGATGGTGGTCGAGGGCTCCCGCCCCGTGGCGACGCCGGGCGCGCCGACGGCGCCGGCCATGCCCTCCCTGGGCTGGCGGCTGAGCGACCGGCAGGTGGCGGATGTGCTGAGCTACATTCGCAACAGCTGGGGCAATGCCGCCCCGCCGGTGACGCCCGAGCAGGTGCGCCGGACGCGGGAGGGCCTGCGGTCGGCGGCGGGCGGCTGAGGGAGCGCGCCCGCGCCCGTCAGGCGAAGAGGATGTCCCCCGCCTGCAGGGCGGCGACACCATACAGATGGATCCCGGCGGGCTCGTAGACGGCGGTGAAGTCGAGGGACAGCCCCCAGGGCTGCGGCGTCACCGCCACCGCCGCCTCACTCAGCCCATAGCCGCGCAGGTCGATGCGATCCTCGCCGGGCTGGAAGTCCATGATGGTGTCGATGCCGCCATTGGCATCCGCCGCTTCCTCGCTGAAGCTGCTGTAGGCATAGACGAAGATGTCGCCGCCGACGCCGCCCCAGAGCCGGTCGGCGCCGCTGCCGCTGCCGATGAGGTCGTTCCCCTCGCCGCCCAGGATGATGTCGTCGCCGCTGCCGCCGCGAAGCTGGTCGTCGCCGCTGCCGCCCAGGAGGAGATCGGCCCCGCCGCCGCCCAGGATGACGTCCTGGCCCGGACCTCCGTCGAGGTGGTCGCCCAGGTCCCGCGCGGCGAAGGCGTCCACGGCCCCGGCGCTGGGCCCGGCCGGGCCATAGCCATGGATCAGGTCGTCGCCCGCGCCGCCGGACACCCTGTCACGCCCGTAGCCGGCATGGATGGTATCGGCGCCGTGGCCCGCGATGATGACATTGTCGCCCGGCGGAGCGTTCGGATCGGCGTCGTCGTCACCGAAGATGGTGTCCCCCTCCCGGTGCCAGAACAGGTTGATGACGTCGTTCCCCAGGGTGCCGCGATAGATCGCCATACGGGCCTCATGCCGTTTCGCCTCCCCCCGAATGGGGAAGGGCCCGGCATGGGGCGACAGAATCTCACAAATCGGGAGTGACATGGGCGTGTCCTCCGGAGATTGTCAGAATCTCCGGAGGTGCTTTTTCGTTCCGATATTGAGATGTTCCGCTGGCGGGATTCCGGACGGAGGCTCTTTCCCGGCCGGCCTCTCCCCTAGCCCGCGAAGGGGTCGCTCACCAGGATGGTGTCGTCGCGCTCCGGCGAGGTGGACAGCAGCGTCACCGGCGCCTCCACCAGCTCCTCGATGCGCTTGACGTACTTGATGGCGGTGGCCGGCAGTTCCGCCCAGGAGCGCGCCCCCATGGTGGACTGGCTCCAGCCTTCCAGCACCTCGTAGATCGGCTTCGCCTTGGCCTGGGCGCCGAGCGCGGCCGGCAGGCGCTTCACCACCTCGCCGTCGATGTCATAGCCGGTGCAGATCTTCAGCTCCGTCAGGCCGTCGAGCACGTCGAGCTTGGTCAGCGCCAGGCCCTGCACGCCGCCGACCTTGACCGCCTGCCGCACCAGGCAGGCATCGAACCAGCCGCAGCGGCGCGGCCGGCCGGTGACGGTGCCGAACTCGCGGCCCCGCTCGCCCAGGCGCTTGCCAACATCGTCGAACAGCTCGGTCGGGAACGGGCCCGAGCCGACACGGGTGGTATAGGCCTTGGCGATGCCCAGCACCGTGCCGATGCCGTGCGGCCCGATGCCCGACCCCGCGGCGGCATTGCCGGCGACGGTGTTGGAGGAGGTGACGAAGGGATAGGTGCCGTGATCGACGTCCAGCATCACCGCCTGCGCGCCCTCGAACAGCACGCGCTTGTTGGCATGGCGCGCCCCGTCCAGCCGCTCCCACACCGCCTCGGCATAGGGCAGCAGCTTCGGCGCCAGCGCCACCAGCCCATCCAGCAGCGCCTGCTTCTCGAAGGTGGCCGCGCCCAGACCCTTCAGCAGCGTGTTGTGGTGCAGCAGAAGCTCGTCGAGCTTCCGCGACAGCGTCTCCGGCTCGGCCAGGTCGCAGAGGCGGATGGCGCGGCGCGCCACCTTGTCCTCATAGGCGGGACCGATGCCCCGCCCGGTGGTGCCGATCTTGGCCTCGCCGCGGGCCTCCTCGCGCGCCTTGTCGATGGCGGGGTGCAGCGGCAGGATCAGCGGCACGTTCTCGGCGATGCGCAGGTTGTGCGGGCCGACATCGAGGCCCTGGCCGCGCACCCTGGAGATCTCGGAGAGCAGCGCCTCCGGGTCCAGCACCACGCCATTGCCGATGACGCCCAGCTTGCCGCGCACCACGCCCGAGGGCAGCAGCGAGAGCTTGTAGGTCTGGTTGCCGACGACCAGGGTATGGCCGGCGTTATGGCCGCCCTGGAAACGCACGACGATATCGGCCCGGCTGGCCAGCCAGTCGACGACCTTGCCCTTGCCCTCGTCACCCCACTGGGCGCCGATAATGGCGACATTGGCCATGGCTACGCGTTCTCCTCGATCGGCGCGGCGCTGCCGCCGCGCAGGATGTGGCCGCAGCGCAGACGTTGCGGCGTGTCGGCGGCCGACAGCGCCGCCACCGTGATGAAACCTTGGGTCCGGAGCCGCGCCGCCGCAACCGGATCGGCGCCGAGCGGCAGGAAGACGCGCGGCGGCGGCGGAGCGGCCGGGGCCGCGCGGCGCACCGCGTCGGGATAGAGGGTCAGGCCGGTCGCCGGCTCCTCGCCGCTGCGGTAGCGGCCGCCGCGCGCCAGCTCGCCGGTGCGGCCCGGGCCGTAGAGGGTGAAGGCGACGCCGACATGGTAGCGCAGCCCGCGGAACTCGACCGGATCGAGGGTGATGCGCAGCCCCGGCGCGCGGGCGCGGATGGCGGTGACGATGGCGGCGGCATTGTCGGCGATGGCGCGGGCGGCGGGCGGCAGCTCGGCATCGGCCAGGGCCTGGAGCGCGCGGTCGGCCGGGCCGGCCGCGGTCAGCAGCGCGGTCAGGCCATTGGCCGGCGGCCCCGCGATGGCGGCCAGCTCGGTGACGGCGGCGGCGTCCTTGCGGTCCAGCGCCCGGGCCAGGCGGCGGCGCGCCTCGCCCTCCACCCCGGCGGCGTCCAGCAGGGCGGGCGCCATGGTGGGCAGGGTGATGTCGAGGCTGGGCGCGGCGATGCCGATGGCGGCCAGCGCCTCGACTCCGAGCAGCGCCACCTCGGCATCGGCCTCGGCGCTGTCGGCGCCGATCAGCTCGATCCCCGCCTGCGGGATCTGCCGCTCCGGCGCGAGCTGGCTGCCGCTGACCCGCAGCGCCTGCCCGGAATAGGAGAGCCGCAGCGGCCGGGGCACGTCGCCCAGCCGGGTGGCGGCGATGCGCGCCACCTGCGGCGTGATGTCGGCGCGCAGCCCCATCATGCGGTGGCTCGCCGGGTCCATCAGCCGGAAGGTCTGCTCGGCCATCGCGGCGCCGGATCCGGCCAGGAGGGAATCCTCGAACTCCAGCAGGGGCGGCTTCACCCGCTCGTAGCCATGGCCGGCGAAGACCGCGAGCATCGCCTCCACCAGCGTGGCCTCCTGCGCCGCCTCGGGGGGCAGCAGGTCGTTCAGGCCGGAGGGCAGCAGGGCGGGGTTGGGCGGGTCTTCGGTCATGGGTCCTGGGCCGGATGCACCGTGGGTCCGTGAGGGTCTGCGCGAGGTGCCGCATCCGGGGCGCGGAGCACGGCGGCCGGAGCGGCTGCCCGGCTTTAGCACCGCGCCGCGCGGGCGGCACGCCGCAATGCACGGGCGGCGGCTGTGTGGCAGCGGCGGGCGCGCCGGGCAAGGGCGGATCGCGCAGGGAAGCACCGCAGCCGGCGCGGGCGGTCACGCAAGCATGGTTGGGATCGGAGGGTGGAAAGGCCTATCCTGCGGGCATGAAGCGCCGCGCCCTGCTCTCCGCCCTTCCCCTGGCCTTTCCCCTGGCCCTGCTCGCCGCCTGCGCCGACGACGCGGCGCGGAGCCACCTCTGGGGCTTCGGCGACCCGGTCCGCGGCGCCGCGCTCAATGCGCCGCGGCAGTTCGGCGACCTCTCGCGTTGGCAGGGCCAGCCGGACCAGGCGGCGCTGGCCCTGGTGCAGATCGAGTTCCTGGCCCAGGCGCTGGCGACCGACCCCTTCTACACCGCCCAGGTCTCCCCCACCGTCGTGATCCAGCTCCAACAGGCGCGGGACCAGGCGCGCGATCACCTCGGCATCCGACGCGACGCGGCGCCGGAGGCGGTGATGGCGGCGCTGCGGCAGGCCGCCGCTGCGGTGCGCGACGGCCGCATGGCCAGCGCCGAGGCCGCCCTCTCCGGCCCCGACTTCACCCTCGGCGGCGCCGCCACCCTGCGCCGCCTGTCCGCCCTGCCGCGCCTGCCGCGTGCCTCGGAGGCGGCAGGCGCGGTCAACGCGGAGTTGCGCCGCATGGACGGTTCGCCCCGCCGCTGAGCCGGAATCGGCGCGCCCGGGCGAATTCCGGAACAGGAACCGTTCCACCGCCGCCAAGGCCATGCCTATGCTGCATCGCAGGAAGTCCTGCCGGGAGCCTGCATGTCCATCCACGTCGCGCTGACCCATCGCACCAGCTACCGCTATGACCGTCCGGTCACGCTCGGGCCGCAGACCATCCGGCTGCGGCCCGCCCCGCACGCCCGAACGCCGATCCTCTCCTATGCGCTGACGATCGCGCCGAAGCCGCATTTCCTGAACTGGCAGCAGGACCCGCAGGGCAACTTCCTGGCCCGCGTGGTCTTCCCGGAGCCGGTGACGCATTTCGACGTGACGGTGGACCTCGTGGCCGACATGGCCACGATCAATCCCTTCGACTTCTTCCTCGAGCCCGAGGCCGAGACCTGGCCCTTCAGCTACGACCCGGTGCTGGAGCAGGAGCTGGCGCCGTTCCGCAGGGTCCCGGCGCCGGGGCCGCTGCTGCGGGCCCTGCTCGACGAGGTGCCGCGCGGCGAGCAGGGCACGGTCGGCCTGCTGATGGACCTGAACCGGCGCATCGGCGAGCGCGTCTCCTACATCGTCCGCATGGAGCCCGGCGTCTGGGAGGCGGAGGAGACGCTCGGCAACGGCAAGGGCTCCTGCCGCGACAGCGCCTGGCTCCTGGTGCAGCTGCTGCGCAACCTCGGCTTCGCGGCCCGCTTCGTCTCCGGCTACCTGATCCAGCTTGTCGCCGACCAGAAGCCGCTGGAAGGGCCGGAAGGCCCCGCCGCCGATTTCACCGACCTGCACGCCTGGGCCGAGGTCTACCTGCCCGGCGCCGGCTGGGTCGGGCTCGATGCCACCTCGGGGCTGATGGCCGGCGAGGGCCACATCCCGCTGGCCGCGACGCCGGAGCCGCAATCCGCCGCGCCGATCAGCGGCCTGATGACCAAGGCGGAGGTCAGCTTCGACTTCGCCATGGAGGTGGCCCGGGTGCGCGAGACGCCGCGCGTCACCAAGCCCTATTCCGATGCGACCTGGCAGGCGATCCTGCAGGCCGGCGAGACGGTGGACGCGCAGCTGCAGCGGGGCGGCATCCGCCTCACCATGGGGGGCGAGCCGACCTTCGTCTCCGCCTCCGACCAGGAGGGGGAGGAGTGGAACACCGCCGCCCTCGGCCCGACCAAGCGCCGGCTGGCCGGGCGGCTGCTCGACCGGCTGATGCCACTCTGGGCGCCGGGCGGCGTGGTGCAATACGCCATGGGCAAGCACTACCCCGGCGAGCAGCTGCCGCGCTGGGCGCTGAACGCCTTCTGGCGCAAGGATGGCGAGCCGGTCTGGACCGACCCCGCCTGGCTCGCCGATGACGACCATGTGGACGACGCCACGGCGGCCGACGCGGCGGAGTTCGCCGCCGCCCTGGCGCTGCGCCTCGGCCTCGATCCGCGCCACGTGCATCCGGCGCATGAGGACATCCACTATCATCTCTGGAAGGAGAACCGGCTCCCGGCGAATGTCATCGCCGAGGATTCCAGGCTGCGGGACCCGCTGGAGCGCGCCCGGCTGGCGCGCGTCTTCGGCCAGGGGTTGGCGGCCAGCGTCGGCTCGGTGCTGCCGTTGCGCCGCCGCGCCGACGGCCGGGCCTGGGAGACGGGCCGCTGGTTCTTCCGCGAGGACGACCCGATCTTCCTGATCCCCGGCGACAGTCCGCTCGGCTTCCGCCTGCCGCTCGACAGCCTGCCCTGGGCCGATGCGGCCAGCATCCCGGCGCAGTTCGAGGTCGATCCCTTCGCGCCGCGCCAGGCCCTGCCGCCGGCGCAGTCCTTCCGCCAGCGCGCCACGGAGGCAGGCGGCGTGCCGATGCACGGCCAGGGGGTGCACGACACCGAGGCGGACCGCGTCAGCCACACCGGCATGGGCTTCGAGCGCGGCCCGCCGCCCGGCCCCCTGCCCTCCGCCGCCAGCCTGCGCCAGGGCCGCCCCACCCCGCTGCCGGGCGGCGTCCGCGCGCCCTACCCGGAGGCCCGCCCGCTGGCCGGCCGGCCGGAACCGGACCTGGTCCGCACCGCGCTCGCGGTCGAGGCGCGGGAGGGGCGGATGCATGTCTTCTTCCCGCCGCTCTACGCGCTGGAGGACTGGCTCGACCTCTGCGCCGCCATCGAGGACACCGCCGCCGCCCTGCGGCGCCGCGTCATCCTGGAGGGCTATGGCCCGCCCTCCGACCCGCGGCTCAACAGCTTCTCGGTCACCCCCGATCCCGGCGTGATCGAGGTGAACATCCACCCCTCGACAAGCTGGCCCGAACACGTCGCCCGCACCGAGCAGCTCTATGCCCTGGCGCGCGAGGAAGGGCTGGCGGCCGAGAAGTTCATGCTGGACGGCCGCCATGTCGGCACCGGCGGCGGCAACCATGTGGTGATGGGCGGCGAGACGGCGGCGGAGAGCCCCTTCCTGCGCCGGCCGGACCTGCTGAAGTCCCTGCTCGGCTTCTGGCACAACCATCCGAGCCTGAGCTTCCTCTTCTCCGGCCTGTTCATCGGTCCGACCAGCCAGCATCCCCGCATCGACGAGGCGCGGCAGGATTCGCTGAACGACCTCGAGATCGCCTTCCAGCAGATCAGGCCTTTCCAGCCGGTGCCGCCCTGGCTGACCGACCGGCTGTTCCGCAACATCCTGGCCGACATGACCGGCAACACGCACCGCACCGAGTTCTGCATCGACAAGATGTATTCACCGGATTCGAGCGCGGGGCGGCGCGGTCTGGTCGAGTTCCGCGCCTTCGAGATGCCGCCCGCCCCGCAGATGTCGGCCGCCCAGATGCTGTTGATGCGCGCCGCCGTGGCCGCCTTCTGGCAGCACCCCTATGAGCGGCGGCTGGTCCGCTGGGGCACCCGGCTGCACGACGACTTCATGCTGCCGCACTACGCCTGGCAGGACTTCGCCGATGCCATCGAGGAGTTGCGGGGCCTCGGCGCCCCTCTGGAGGCCGCCTGGTTCGACCCGCATTTCGCCTTCCGCTTCCCGCAGGTCGGCGAGGTCGCGCTGCATGGGGTCGGGCTGGAGCTGCGGCACGCCCTGGAGCCCTGGCACGTGCTGGGCGAGGAGAGCACCGGCTCCGGCACGGCGCGCTACGTGGACAGCAGCACGGAGCGCCTGCAGTTGCGCGCCACCGGCTTCGCCCCGGAGCGGTTCACGCTGGCGGTGAACGGCCGCGCCCTGCCCATGGCACCCACCGGCAGGGCGGGCGAGTTCGTCGCCGGGGTGCGCTTCAAGGCCTGGGCGCCGCCCTCGGCGCTGCATCCGGCGATCGGCGCGCAGACACCGCTGATCTTCGACCTCTGGGACAGCTGGACGGGCCGCTCCCTCGGCGGCTTCACCCACCATGTGGCGCATCCGGGCGGGCGCAACTACGAGCGCTTCCCGGTCAATGCCAACGAGGCCGAGGCCCGGCGCCGCGCCCGCTTCTTCCCCTTCGGCCACAGCGCCGGCACCAGCCCGGCCCCGGTGGTGATCGACTCGCCGGAGCTGCGCAGGACGCTCGACCTGCGGCGTTTCGCGTGATAGCGCCCGCAGGGTGAATGCCCTGCCGCCCTCGCCGGACGAGATGGTCGATGGCCATGGTCGTGTCCGCCCGCACTGGCGCGGCGTGCTCTCGGCCCTGGCCGACCTGCCCCAGGACCAGGCCGGAAACGGCCTGATCGAGGCGAGGCGGCGGCTGGACCGCGCCTCCGAGGATGAGGGCATCACCTCGATGCTGCCGGGCATCTCCGGCGAGGCGCCCGCCCGGTCCTGGCGGTGCGATCCGGTGCCGCTGCCGTTGCCCGCCGCCGAGTTCGACCGGCTGGCCGCCGGCCTGACCCAGCGGGCCCGCCTGCTGGAACTGGTGCTGGCCGATCTCTACGGGCCGCAGCATCTGCTGGCCGAGGGCCTGGTGCCGCCGGGCCTGGTCTTCGCCAACGCCAATTTCCTGCGCCCCTGCCGCAGCGCCACGCATCCGCCGCGGCTGCCGCTGCTGCAATCCTATGCCGCCGACCTGGTGCGCGACGGCGCGGGCGGCTGGCAGGTGGTGGCGGACCGCACCAGCCGGGCCGCCGGCCTCGGCCACGCGCAGGAGAACCGGCGCATGCTGGGCCGGGTGCTGCCGCAGCTCTTCCGCGCCCAGCAGGTGCAGCCGTTGCAGCCCTTCTTCGACCGCTGGCAGGACGCGCTGCAACGCCTGGCCCCGTCGGGGCGGGAGAACGCCAATATCGCCCTGCTGACCCCCGGGGTCCGGCATCCGCTGTGGTTCGAGCATGTGCTGCTGGCGCGCGAGCTGTCCTGCGCCCTGGCCGAGCCGGGCGACCTCGCCCTGCGGGGCGGCAGCGTCTGCCTCAAGACCCTGAAGGGCCTGCAGCCGGTCGATGTCCTGCTGCGCCGCATGGATGGCCGCGACCTCGATCCGCTGGAATTCGGCGGCCACGCGCCGGGCGTTCCCGGGCTGATGGACGCCATGCGGCATGGCGCCGTGCGTGTCTTCAACGCCCCCGGCTGCGGCCTGGCCGAGGCGCCCGCGCTGGCCGCGCTGATGCCCGCCCTCTGCCGGCGGCTGCTCGGCGAACCGCTGCTGCTGCCCTCGGTCGAGACCCACTGGCTGATCGACGGGGAGGCCCGGGCGATGGTGCTGCGCGAGCCGGGCGAGTGGGTGATCCGCTCGGCGCATGACGCCACCCGGCCCGGCCGCAACCCCGACCGGATGGAGCCCGCCGCGCGCGAGGCCCTGCTCGAGCGGATCGCCCGCCAGCCGCGGGACTTCGCCGCCTCGCGCGACGTGCAGCCCTCCCAGGCTCCGGTGGCCGAGGAGGGGCGGCTGGTGCCGCAGCCCGTCATGTTGCGCCTCTACCTGATCCAGGACGGGCAGGAGTGGCAGGTCATGCCGGGCGGGCTGGCCCGGGTGATGGCGCCGGGCGAGAGTCTTTCCGCGCCGCTGCCGGTGCGTGGCCTGGCCAAGGATGTCTGGGTGCTCAGCGAGGAGGGGGCGCAGATCCTCGGCCCCTCCGCCCTGCCGCACCCGCCGCTGGCGATCCGCCGCGCCACCGGCGACCTGCCCAGCCGGGTGGCCGACAACCTGTTCTGGCTCGGCCGCTATGTCGAGCGGATGGAGAGCGGCGCGCGGCTGATGCGCGCCGCCCTGGCGCGGCTGGATCGCGGCCCCCTGCTGCCGCGCGAGATGGCCGAGCTGTCCGCCCTCGCCGCCATGCTGCGCCATGCCCGCCTCGTCCGGCCCGAGGACATGCCCAACGGCGCCGCCCCCGCCGCGCTGCAGCCGGCCCTGTGGCGCGCCCTGCAGAAGGGCGGCGCGCTGGGCAACCTGTTCGAGGAGATCAGCCGGCTGGTCGAGGCGGTGCGCGACCGCATGACGGGGGACATGCACAGCCTCTTCACCCTGCCGCTGCGCGCCGTCCAGGTCCAGGCGGCGGCGCAGCATCGCGGGCTGCAGGGGCTGGAGGAGGCGCTGGGCGGCGCGGTGCGCTATTCCGCCGGCGTCGCCGGGGTCGCCGCCGAGAACATGGTGCGGGCCGGCGGCTATGCCTTCCTCGACCTCGGCCGCCGCATCGAGCGGGCCCGCGGCATCGTCCTGCAGCTCGGCATCGCGCTCGACCAGCCGGCCGCGCGGGCCGAGACCGGCCTGCGGCTGGCGCTCGAGCTCTGCGATTCCGTCATCACCTACCGCAACCGCTACATGGGCGTGCTGCAGGCTGCCCCGGCGCTCGACCTGGTGCTGGCCGATCCGGGCAATCCGCGCGGCCTGGCCTTCCAGCTCCAGGCCATGCTGCATCTCGTGCAGGATCTGGGCGGCGAGCCGGAGGACAGCCTGCTGCCCCAGGTGCGCGCCCTGATGGCCGAGACCGAGGCCATGCCGCCCGCCATCCTGGCGGCGCGCGACGGTGCCGGCGCGGCCGTCGCCCTGGCGCCCCGGCTCGCCGCCATGGAGGGCGAGATCGCCGGCCTCTCCGACACCATCTACCGCCGCTACTTCGCCCTGCTGCCTCCCGCCCAGACGCTGGGGCCCGAGATGGCCGAGCCCGAGCCGGTCATGCAGTTCTGGGGCACCGCATGAACTGGCGCGTCCGGCACTCCACCCTCTACCGCTATACCGAGCCGGTGGATCTGGCGACGCAGCAGCTGCATCTCTCGCCGCGCCCGCTGCCGCACCAGCGCATCCTCTGGGACAGCCTGGCCTGCACGCCGGAGCCGACGCGGATCTCCACTGCCACGGACCATTTCGGCAACCGCGTCACCTGGCTGTTCCTGGACCGGCCGCATACCCGCTTCGAGGTGGTGGCCGAATCCGAGGTGGCGGTGGAGTTCCCGCCCCCGCCGGCGGCGGCCGATACCCCCGCCTGGGAAGCGGTCGTGGCGGCGGCGGGGGGCGATCCTGAGGCGGCGGAGTTCACCTACCCCTCGCCCATGCTGCCGGAGCATGGCGGGGCACGGGACTATGTCGCCCCTTCCTTCCCGCCTGGCCGGCCGGTGCTGGAGGGGCTGCTGGAGCTGAACGCCCGCATCCGCCGCGAGTTCAGCTTCCGCGCCGGCGTGACCGGCATCTCGACGACGGTGACGCAGATCCTGGCGCAGCGCGCCGGCGTCTGCCAGGACTTCACCCATCTGATGATCTGCGGCCTGCGCGGCCTCGGCCTACCGGCGCGCTACGTCTCGGGCTATATCCGCACCTTCACGCCCCCCGGCCAGCAACGCCGGCTGGGATCGGACCAGTCGCATGCCTGGGTCGGCGCCTGGATGGGGCCGGGCCTGGGCTGGGTGGACCTCGACCCGACGAACGACCTGATCGTGCGGGACGAGCATGTCGTGCTCGGATGGGGCCGGGACTTCAGCGACATCTCGCCGCTCCGCGGCATCATCCTGGGCGGCGGGCGGCACAGCCTGGAGGTCGGCGTGGATCTGCTGCCGCCGGATGAGGCGGCCGCCCTGCTGGCCCGTTCCTGAACTTTCGGCAACCTTTCGTCACGATAACCCGCCGCCGGTTGCGGCGTTGAAGGTGTATAGGCGCAGGCGACTGCCCCGAGGGCGCCCCCAGGGAGCGATCCCCGGCGGCGTTCTGGCGGAAGGGCACAAGGGGCAGGCATGGCGCCATTCGAGGGCGAAGGGGCGGGAGGCGGCGGCAGGCGCGATACCGCCGTCGATGTCTGGCGCGGCCTCGCCCTCGTCACGATCTTCGTCAACCACGTCTCCGGCAATGTCCTCGAGCAGTTCACGCACAAGAACTTCGGCTTCTCCGACGCCGCCGACCTGTTCGTGCTCTTCGCCGGCTATGCCGCCGCTGCGGCGTATTTCCGCAGGTACGCGGATGGCGACCGCCTCGGTGTGTCGATGGCGCTGATGAGCCGGTCGGTGAAACTCTACATCACCCACCTGGCGCTGGTGGTGATGGGCGCTGCCGTGTTCTCCCTGGGGGTCATCCGCACCGGTGACGCCGGATTGTTCACGGTGATCGCGCTCGAGCCGCTGATCCTGGACCCGGCGACGGCCCTGGTCGCGGCCGTCACCCTGCGCTACCAGCCCGGCTTCCTGAACATCCTGCCGCTCTACTTCGTCCTGGTGGGCATCCTGCCACTGCTGCTGGCGGTGGCGGCGCGCAGCCTGTCCACCGCCGTCGGCCTGTCCGCCGCGCTCTATGTCGCGGCCGGGCTCACCGCCACCAACCTGCCCTCGGACCCGCTGCCGGGCGGCTGGTTCTTCAACCCGCTCTGCTGGCAGTTCCTCTTCGTGCTCGGCTTCGCGCTGGGCGAGCGCCGCAGCCGGCTCGGTCACGCCTTCCCGTATCACCGTCTGCTCTGGTACGCGGCGCTCGCCTATCTGGTCCTGGGGCTGGTGGCGATGCGCAGCACCGGCTTGCCGCAGCCCGGATGGCTCGCGCCGCTGCCCGACTTCCTCACGGTGCCGGAGAAGCAGTTTCAGACCCTGCCCCGGCTGCTGCACGTCCTGGCGCTCTGCTATGTCGTCGCGCATTCGCCGCTGCAGGGCTGGGCGCAGCGGCTGGCCCCCCACCATCCGCTGGCGCTGCTGGGCCGCCATTCCCTGCCGGTCTTCTGCACTGGGCTGGTGGTCAGCATCACCGGGGTGGCGCTGCGACAGACCGGTTTCGGCGGCATGGCCTTCGACCTCGCCTATGTGGGGGCCGGCGTGATGGTGCAGGTCGCCGTGGCCTGGATGCTCAGCAAGGCGAAGCGGCGCGGGCCGAACCCCGCCGCGCTGCCGGCACGGATGCGGCCGGGCTGATGCGCCGCCCGTTCCCGCCGCTGCTGCTGGGCCTGGCCCTGCTGGCTGTCCCGGCCGCCTCCAACGCGCAGGTGCCGACCGAGACGCGCCCCGCCGGGCCGCCGCCGCGCCTGTCCCCCGCGCCGGAACCGCCCGACCTCCCGAAAGTGCGCACCGACAACGTGCCCACGGCCTGCACCGTGCCGGACGAGTTGCGTGACCTCGCCTTCGCCATGCCGCGCCTGTCGATGCTGCTGCGCGAGAAGCAGCCGGTCCGCATCCTGGCCATCGGCTCCTCCTCCACCGCCGGGATCGGCGCCAGCGCGCCACAGCGCGCCTATCCGCCGCGGCTGGAGACGGCGCTGAAGCGGCTGCTGCCCGGCGCTGACGTCACCGTGCGCAACGACGGCATCGGTGGGGAGGTGGCCTCGACCACCCTGCTCCGCCTGCGCAGTGCCGTGGACAGCTGGGCCCCGGATGTCGTGATCTGGCAGCTCGGCACCAACGATGCCCTGCAGGGCATCACCGCCGAGGCCTTCTCCCGCGTCATGCGGGACGGGATCGGCTTCGTGCAGGAGCGCGGCCGGGATCTGCTGATCATCGACCCGCAGTTCTTCCCGAACATCCCGCACCAGGACCTCTACATGACCTTCGTGCAGAGCGTGGACCGGGTGGCGGTGGAGAGGCGCGCGCCGCTGATGCGGCGCTACGCCATCATGCGCTACTGGGCGGCCCTGCCGCAGCCGGTGCCGATGCTCTCGGAGGACGGCTTCCACATGAACGACCTCGGCTACCAGTGCATGGCCGAGGTGCTGGCCAGCGGCATCGCCCGGCTGGTGACGCGCCCCGTCAATGCCGCCGCGCGTCAGTTGGAACCGGTGAGGTAGCGCCGGAGGCTTTCCGCTGGCACGGCAGGCCGCCCCGGCCCTTCGGTCCTGATACGCTTCACCCGGCGTCTTCCGGAACGGGCAAGACAGTATAGCAGGCCTCGTCCGACCCCGGTGGCTCCTCACCCAAAGGGAAATCCCGGATGCCGGGTGCCTGGCCATACCATCCGTAAGGTCGCTCAGCGATGGCGGTGAGCGCCTGGATGGCTTCGGCCCCCGCTTCCCGCGTACCAGGGACCAGCACCACGAGGTTGCGCCGGAACCAGGACAGCGTGGCCATGGCGCGCATGCCGAGCGAGTCCACGAGATGCGGCACCCAGCCGCGGGCCGCCCAATGTTCCAGCCAATAGCGAAGCGGCTGGCAGTTGATGTGGCCATGGCCGGGCTGCCCTGGTTCCGCAGCCGAGAAGACGATGCGGCCCGTGGCATGCCGTTCGATGCTGTCGAGCAGCACGAGCGCATCCGGCGCCGCCATATGCTCCGCCACCTCCACGCAAACCACCAGATCGAAGCGCCGGCCGAGATCGAGCGGTACCGCCAGATCGAGGGCGGCATAATCGGCCGGAGCCAGCACGCCCCGGACCGCCTCGGGCGGCACGCCGTCGATACCATACACCTCCGCCGTGCCGAAGCGGCGGAACAGGGCCAGATACTGGCCGATGCCGCAGCCGATATCGAGCACCGCGCTGGGCTGGTACTTCTCGGCGATGTAGCGAAACGGCGCCACATCCATGAAGAGATGGTCCCAGTGCCAGGCGGCGTCGAAGGCCGTCGTGGTGACGCCTTCGGTGGCGGAGAGGCCCTCGGGCCGCTCCAGCCGCACGGGCGGCGCGCCGCCGGTCAGCGAGCGTTCCCAGGACCGGGCCAGCAAAGCCAGCGGATCGGCGAAGGCGCCTGTGGAATGACGGCGCCGGTAGCCGGCCGGCGCGGCTTCCGGCACGGCATCGGCCGTCCAGTCGATGGCCGCCCGTGTCTGGGCATAGCGCATCGAGGTCTCGGCCAGTTCCTCCGCCAGCCCGGCCTGGCCCCGTGCGGCGACGCGGTCGAAGACCTCGCGCCATTGGAAGCCGAGATCCTCCTGCCGGGCGGCCGGATTGCGCGCCAGATAGGCGGCCCAGCCCACCACGCCCTTGGCGGCGATCTGCGCGCCACTGCGGACCGGAAAGTGCAGCAGCGGCCATTCCATGATCTGATGGCCCGGCAGCGGCGTGTCGCCCAGCAGGGCATCATGATTGCCCTGCGCCAGCCGCAGGCCATGCGGCAGGCGGCCGTCCAGCCTCAGCACCACCTTGAAGAATTGCGGCACCTCGGCGGTGCGGCGATGCGTGAAGCCGCGCGGCGGGTCGGCCGCCACGGCCGCCTCCTCACCCGGGCGGATGACGAAGCTGCGCCAGGGCAGATAGCCTACCCCGCCGGGCGGAATGCCGGCCAGGGCGGCTTCCAGCGCCGCGCGATCCGGACAGGAGAGGAACTCGTCGGCGTCCAGCAGAAGGATGTAATCGGCGAAGAAGGCGCCCTGCGCGAAGTGCAGCAGGCGGGTCATCCGCTCCGCCTGGCGGTAATCGAAGGCCTCGCTGTCGCCGAGGATGACATTCCCCAACTCCCGCGCGCAGGCCAGGGCGATGGACCGGGTCTCGTCGAGCGAGGCGTTGTCCAGCAGCACCAGGGCATCCAGCAGCGGCGCGTTGTGGCGCAGGAACGGCTCGATGATGTCCTGCTCGTTCTTCACCATCGCGAGGCCCATGATGCGCGGCCGCGGCCCGGAGGCGATCGCGGGGGGCACGACGGGCGTCTCGGGCGCGGGGCGCCGGAACGCCCTGATCAGCCGCTCCAGCACCATGCGCTGCTCCCTTCATGAATATCCGGGCCTGGGCATATCACAACGGCGCCAGGCAACAACCGTGCGCGCCCGTCCTATCAGTTAGAGCCGGCGAGGTAGCGCCGCGCGCCTTCCACCAGCACCGAGACGCCCATCGCCAGGTCCTCGTCCGAGGTGTTCTCGGCCCAGTGGTGGCTGATGCCGCCGATCGAGGGCACGAAGAGCATCGAGGCCGGCATCACCTTGGCGATGTACTGCGCGTCATGCCCGGCGCCGCTCGGCATGTCCTGCCAATTCCCGGGCGCCAGCGCCTCGGCCGCGCCCCGCAGGGCGCGCATGGTCGCCGGGTCGCAGAGCGCCGGGGTGGCCTGGGCGACAGCGACGAGCTCCGTCCGGCAGCGCTCGCGGCGGTTGCTCTCCTGCACCAGACGGCGCAGCCCCGCCTCCATCTCGCGCAGCTTGTCCATCGACACGTCGCGGAACTGGAACAGCACCTCCGCCCGGCCGGGAATGATGCTCGGCGCGCCCGGCTCCAGCGTGATGCGGCCGGTGGTCCAGGTGCTGCGCTCGCCGCAGAAGCGCGGGAACTCGGCGTCGATGGCCGCCAGCAGGCGCACCGCCGTCAGGCCGGCATCGCGGCGCTCGGCCATGGTGGTGCCGCCCGCGTGGTCCTGCTGCCCCTCGATCACCAGGCGCCACTGCCAGATGGCCACGATGCCGGTGACGACGCCGATCTGCAGGCCGGCCTGCTCGAGCTGCGTGCCCTGCTCGATATGCATCTCGAAGAAGCCCTTGTAGCGGGCGGGATCGATCCGCGTCCGCGGCAGGCCCTCGAGGCCGGCGGCCTTCAGGGCCTCGCGCAGCGGGGTGCCGTCGGTGCGGTTGCGGCTGCGGTCGATCTCCTCCTCGGACAGCTCGCCGATGATCGAGCGGCTGCCCAGGAAGCCGCCCTCGAAATGCCCCTCCTCATCGGCGAAGGCGCAGACATCGACGGGCAGGCCGGCGCGCGCCATGGCCAGCGCGCCGACCACGCCGAGCGCGCCGTCCAGCCAGCCGGCCTCGTTCTGGCTTTCGATATGGCTGCCGGCCAGCAGGTGCGGCCCCTCGCCCCGGTGACGCCCGAAGACGTTGCCGATGCCGTCGATCGAGGCCTCCAGGCCGACCTCCTCCATCTTCCGCATCAGCCAGCGGCGCGATTCCATGTCCTGCGGCGAATAGGTCGGGCGATGCACGCCGGTCCTGAAGGCGCCGATCTTGCGCAGCTCGTGGAGGTCGCGGAGGAAGGCCTGGCTATCGGCTTTGATCATCGTCATGGTCCGGCTGAAGAGGTGGCGTGGGCGCGGTGTCTGATGGATCGCCGATCCTGCTTTGCAAGGCGCATGCCGGCAAGCCACCCTCCGGCATCGACCGAGGAGAATCCGCCATGCCGCGACACTATCCGCCCGCCGAGCCCGGCCGCATGCCGCCGCTGTCCATGGCGGTGCGCACCGGAAATCTCCTCTTCGTCTCGGGTGTCGGCCCGCATGACGAGAACTTCCAGGTGGCGGCGGAGGATTTCGGCCTGCAGATGCGGGCGGTGCTGAACACGTTGGACAAGGTCCTGGCGGAGGCCGGCACCACGCGCGACCGCATCGTGAAGGTGAACGTCCTGCTGACGCGGGAGCGGGACATTCCGCTGATGAACAGCCTCTACGCCGAATGGCTCGGCGGCCCGCCCTGGCCGGCCCGCACCACCGCGGTCGTCACGGCCCTGCCCGTGCCGCAATTCCTGCTGGAGATCGAATGCGTGGCCGAGATCGACTGAGGAAGCAGCATCCGGCCAGGCGAGTCACCCGGCCGGGACCCGGCGGCGCCTCAGCGCGATTCCAGCGTCAGCCCACCGTCCACCACCACGGTCTGTCCCGTCACCATGGCGGCACCGGCGAGCAGGAAGCCGATCACCTCGGCCAGATCCTCCGGCTGGCAACGACGCTTCAGCAACGCCTTGCTGGCCGAGGCGGCGCGGCGCTCCTCGGTCCATTCCACCATCCAGGAGGAGTCGACCGCGCCCGGCGCCACGGCATTGACCCGCACCTCCGGCGCCAGGCCGCGCGCCAGGTTCTTGGTCAGGCTGACGACGCCCGCCTTGGTGGCGCCATAGGCCATCGAGCTGCCGGGGCTGTCGAGCCCGGCGATGGAGGCGACATTGACGATGGCGCCACGCGCCGCCTTCAGGGCCGGGGCCGCCGCCTTGGCGCAGCGGAAGACGCCGAGCAGGTTGACCTGCAGCACGGTCTGCCACAGCTCCTCGGTGATGCGGTCGATCGCTGTCGGCGGGATCAGGCTGGTGGTGCCCGGCGTGCCGGCGTTGTTGACCAGGTAGTCGAGCCGGCCCTCGAGGTCGGCCACCGCCTGCTCCACCATGCGCGGCCCGTCCGTGGCGTCGCCGACATTGCCGGGCGCGGCGATCACGTCATGCCCGGCCGCCTTCAGCTCGGCCACCACCGCCGCGCCGCGCGCATCGTCGGCCAGATGGTTGATGGCGACGCGGGCGCCGCCACCGGCCAGCAGCTTCACGGTCGCGAGGCCGATGCCGGAGGCGCCGCCCGTGACGAGGGCGGTGCGGCCGGTGAGGTCGTAGCGGATCATGCGCTCGGTCATCCTTTCTTCGTGTCGGCGGCGAGGCCCGCCATGGGGCCGGTCTGGCGCAGGGCGCGCTTCAGGGCGAAGAGGCGGTTGTCGCGCTCGGCGAACAGCGCCTCGGGCGAGCCTTCCCAGTCATAGAAGCCGTGCCCGGACATGACGCCGGTGCGGCCCTCGGCCAGCAGCCGGTCGAGCGTCTCGCTATGCCCCTTCGGCTCCGGCGGCTGGTACATCCGGTTGGCCAGCGCATGGGCCGAGAGCGGCAGGCCGGTGAAGTCGCCCTTCGCCATCTGCCCCAGCAGCAGCAGGCGCAGCGCCAGGCCATGGATGATCGCCTCGTCGATCTCCTGCGGCGTGGCGTAGCCCTCGTCCATCAGCCGGTAGCATTCCAGGCTGAGCGCCGACTGCAGCCGGTTGGCGATGTAGCCCGGCAGGAAGCGGCGCATGACGAGCGGCACCTTGCCCATGGCGCGCAGCATCGCCGCCCCCTCCTCGACCAGCGCCGGCGGGCACTGCTCGCTGCCCACCAGGTCGACGAGATCGACCAGATAGGGTGGCGTATACCAGTGCATGATGATGGCGCGCGGCAGGCGGGCGGGCGGCATCAGCGGGAAGACGTCGAGATAGGAGGTGTTGCTGGCCAGGATCGAGTCCTTCGGCATCAGCGCGTCGAGCTCGGCATAGAGCGCCCGCTTCGGCTCCGGCTTCTCGACGATGGCCTCGATGACCAGCTCGGCATCGGCCACCGTCTCGGCCAGGGCGCCATGCGTCGTCACCCGTTCGCGCAGCCCGGCCCCGGTCAGGCCCTGCGCCTCGCCCGCCGCCTCCAGCGTCGCCCGCGCCGTCTCCATGAGGCCCGGCGCGCGGGCCAGGGTCTCGGCATTGGTGTCGGTCAGCCTGACGCGGTGGCCGCCGATGGCGAAGACCAGGGCCAGGGCATGGCCCATCAGCCCGGCGCCGATGATCGCGATCTTCATGGAACTCAACCCTCCGGGTTCACGCATCTGGGGTCCAGGGCTCGGGCGCGCGGTGCTCGATGCCGGTCATCACCTCCACCACCACCGTCTCGTCGCTCGCCATGGCCTCGCGGAGCGCCGGGCCGATCCGGTCGGGGTGCTCGACGCGGATGGCGTGCAGGCCGAAGCCGCGCGCGATGGCGCAGAAATCGGTGTGCTCGCCGAAGCGCAGCAGGGTGTTCGCCACCTCCGGCCGGTTGCCGGTGGCGCGCAGCAGGTTCGGCCAGCCCTGGCCGAAGCCGCGGTTGTTGTTGACCACCAGCGTCACGGCGATGCCGCGCCGCTTCGCCGTCTCCAGCTCCGGCAGGTGGTAGTAGAGCGCGCCGTCGCCGCTGTAGCAGACCACCTTGCGCGCCCCGGCCGCGCATTTGGCGCCGAGCGCGGCCGGGAAGGCCCAGCCGAGCGAGCCGGCGGCGCGCAGATAGCGCTGCCCGGCCCCGTTGAACTCCACCAGCGTGCCGGTCCAGATGCCGGAATAGCCGGTGTCGGCCACCAGGATGCCATCCTCCGGCAGGGCGGCGGAGATTTCGGCGCAGAGCCGGGCGGGGTCGATCGGCGCCTCGCCGCTGGCCAGGCGTCCGGCCATGGCGCCGCGCCACTCCTCCATCAGCGCCGCCGCCTCGCGGGCGAAGCCGTCGTCGCGCGGCGCGGTCCCCAGCGCCTCCAGCAGCGCCCGCAGCGTGCCGCGCGGATCGCCGTGCAGCGAGATCTCGGCCGGCATCCGGTCCAGCTCCAGCGCGTCGGCGTCGATCTGGATGACCGGCGTGCCGGGGCGCGGCACGCGCCAGCCATGGGTGAGCTGGTCGCCGCCATCGGCGCCCACCATCAGCACGAGCTCCGCGGCGTGCACCACCTGGTTGGCCGGCGGAGCGGAATAGCTGCCGACGACGCCGACATTCAGCGGATGGCGCGAGGGCACCAGGTCGCGCGCGCCGAGGCTGGTGGCGATGGGGGCCCGGAGCGCCTCGGCCAGCGCCAGGATCTCCGCGCCGCAGCCCGAGAGCGCCGCGCCGTCGCCGGCGAGGAGGAGGACGCGTCCGGCCTGCCGCAGCCGGGCGGCGGCGCGCTCCACCTCCGCCGCATCCGCCACCGGCCGGTGGCGTGGCGCCGTCCAGGCGGTCAGCTCCGCGGGCTCGGCCGGGGTCACGCTCTGCTCGACGAACTCGCCCATCAGCCCGTTCAGGTCGAGATGCACGGGGCGCGGCGGGGCGCTGGTGGCCGCCGCCCAGGCCTGGCGGAACAGGCGCGACAGGTCCGCCGCCTCCTCGACCGCCGCCGCCCACTTGGTCACGGGGGCGAAGAGCGGCGCGTGCGCCACCTCCTGATAGGCGTTGCGGTGCTGGGCGGAGGGGGGCTTGCGGCCGGTCAGCGCGATCATCGGCGCGCGGCCGAGATAGGCGTCCTGCAGGGCGGCCGCGAGGTTCGCCGCGCCGACCGACTGGGCGGCGACGATGCCGGGCCGGCCGGAGACGCGGGCATAGCCGTCGGCCATATAGGCCGCGCCCTTCTCGGAGTGCGCCAGCACCGGCTGCACGCCCTCGGCCAGCAGCGCCATCAGCGTCGGCCGCAACACCGCGTCGATGAAGAAGACATGGCTCTGGCCCGATCGCGCGATGCTGCGCGCCAGCCAGTCCGCGCCCTTGAGGCTCATGGATCGTTTCCCTCTCGCATGTTGGGCGCAAGCCTGCCCTTGGCCGGGCGGCCCGGCAACCCTCGGCGAAGCAGGCCGGGGGGTGGAAATGTCGAGGCCGCGCTTGCCTTCCCCTCCCCCCTCCGCTACCGCCCGCCGCGCAAGCGCCATGACCCCAGACCCTGCCCTGCCCCCCCTCCGGGCCGAGGATTTCGATTTCGCCCTGCCCGAGGCGCTGATCGCCCAATCCCCCGCCCGCCCGCGCGATGCCGCCCGCCTGCTGGTGGCCTCACCCGACGGGCTGCGCGACGGGAGC
>NZ_JBMPSU010000002.1:0-404051 GCF_049340465.1 Pseudoroseomonas sp. WGS1072
GCGGCCCGCCGTACCGTGGAGCTGGAGATCGAGGGGCTCGCCGCGCTGCGCGCCGCGCTCGGCCAGGAAGGGGCGGCGGCGCTGGGCAGCCGGCTGGACGAAGCCACCCGGCTGATCCTGGCCGCCGAGGGCCGCGTCGTCCTGACCGGCATGGGCAAGTCCGGCCATGTCGGGCGCAAGATCGCCGCCACCCTCGCCTCCACCGGCACGCCGGCCTATTTCGTGCACCCGGGCGAGGCCAGCCACGGCGATCTCGGCATCATCCGCAACGAGGATGTGGTGATCGCCCTGTCCTGGTCGGGCGAGGCGCCGGAGCTGTCGGATATCGTCGCCTACACGCGCCGCTTCGGGGTGAAGCTCATCGCCATCACCTCCTCCGCCCACAGCGCGCTGGGCAGCGCGGCGGATGTGGCGCTGATCCTGCCGGTGATGCCGGAGGCCTGCCCCAACGGCCTGGCGCCGACCACCTCCACCACCATGCAGATGGCGATCGGCGACGCCCTGGCCGTGGCCCTGCTGTCGCTGCGCGGCTTCACCGCGACGGATTTCCGCCAGTTCCATCCGGGCGGCAAGCTGGGCTCGCAGCTTCGCAAGCTGCGCGACATGATGCATGGCGGCAGCAGCGTGCCGCTGGTGCCGGACGATGCCAGCCTCTCCCAGGCCATCGTCGAGATGACCGGCAAGCGCTTCGGCATCACCGGCGTGGTGGACAAGGCCGGCCGCCTGATCGGCGTGGTGACCGATGGCGACGTCCGCCGCGCCTTCGAGGCCGCCTTCGTGGACCGCCCGGTGCGGGAGGTGATGACGCCCAGCCCCCGCACCGTGGCGCCCGACCTGCTAGCGCAGGAGGCGCTGGCACTGATGAACCGGCTGCGGATCACCAGCCTTTTCGTCATGGAAGGCGACAGGCCGGCCGGCATCATCCACCTGCATGACCTGCTGCGCAGCGGCGTGGCCTGAGCCGCCCCTCAGTCGCCGGATTTGCCCTTGGGGGGGATGACCGCGGCCGCCTGACCTTCGGTCTCGTTCTTGTATGCCTCTTCCGGGCGCCGCTTCGGCGCCTTGGGGTCGGTCTGGTCTTCGTTCGGGTCGTGCGGGCCGACATTGTCCGGCCGGGCCGTGTTGTAGCGGGGATTGTTGGCCATGATGCTCCTTCCACCCGGCGGGACACCGGGCGTCCGCTCGATTCAACGCCGCAGCGCGACGGCCGTTCCAGATCAACCGCGCCGGCGTATGGCAGCAGGATTTTCCGTGTTGCAGCGCAATATCGGACGATCATTCCGAAGATACGCCCTCCTTCGAGGGATGATTCCCCTGCCGGGGTGGTTCCCGTATGGTTTCGGAAGCCTCTTCCGCCGCCGCCCCGTTATGCTGCGGCATAGGCCAGGCGGGGCGACAGACCCTCCGGCCCCGCCGCCAGCCTCGCCTTCCGGCGGCCGACAGGGAAGGTCCGACGAATGCCCGACATGCCCCTGCGGCGGGCCGAGGCCACGCCGCTGCTCTACCTCCCCGGAATCCAGGCCCTGGCCCGCCTGCCGCTGCTGCAGCGGCGGCGCGATGCCGCCGCCGGGCTGAACACGGCGGGCTTCGTCTCCGGCTATCGCGGCTCGCCCCTCGGCGGGCTGGATCAGGCGCTCTGGAAGGAGGCCGAGGCCCTGGCGGCCGAGCGGATCACCTTCCAGCCCGGCCTGAACGAGGATCTCGCGGCCACCGCCGCCTGGGGGTCGCAGCAGGTCGGGCTCTTTCCGGACGCGCGGCATGACGGCGTCTTCGCCCTCTGGTACGGCAAGGGGCCGGGCGCCGACCGCAGCATGGACGTGTTCAAGCACGCCAACGCCGCCGGCACGGCGCGCCATGGCGGCGTGCTGGCGGTGGTCGGCGACGATCACGGCGCGAAGTCCTCGACCCTGCCGCATCAGAGCGACCATATCTTCGCCGCGGCCATGATCCCGGTGCTGAACCCCTCGGGCGTGCAGGAGCTGATCGAGTTCGGCCTGCATGGCTGGGCCATGTCGCGCTGGTCGGGCTGCTGGGTGGCGATGAAGGCGGTGGCCGATACGGTCGAGACCTCGGCCGCCGTGCGCCTCGACCCGATGGCGGTCGAGACACTCTTCCCCGGCGACTTCGCCCTGCCGCCGGACGGGCTCAACATCCGCTGGCCCGACACGCCGATGGCGCAGGAGATGCGGCTGCAGCGCTACAAGGCCTATGCCGCCATGGCCTATGCCCGGCTGAACGGGCTGAACCGCGTGGTGCTCGACAGCCCCCGCGCCCGTCTCGGCATCGCCAGCACCGGCAAGTCCTACCTCGACGTGCGCCAGGCGCTGGAGCTGCTGGGCCTCGATGACGGCGCGGCCGCCGCGGCCGGCATCCGCCTGTTCAAGGTCGGCATGCCCTGGCCGCTCGATGCCGAGGGGACGCGGCATTTCGCCGAGGGGCTGGAGGAGATCCTGGTCGTCGAGGAGAAGCGCCAGCTCATCGAGTATCAGCTTAAGGAGCAGCTCTACAACTGGCGGCAGGACGTGCGGCCGCGCGTCGTCGGCAAGTTCGACGACCAGGGCGAATGGGACCTGCCGGTGCATGACTGGCAGCTCCCCGCCGCCGGCGAGCTTTCCGCCGGGCTCGTCGCCCGCGTCATCGCCCGCCGCCTGCTGCGGATGCGCGAGGATGCCGGGCTGCGCGCGGCGCTGGCGCGGCTGGAGGCGCAGGACGCCCCGCCCCCCGCCGCGGCGGCGCAGCGCCTGCCGCATTACTGCCCCGGCTGCCCGCACAACAGCTCGACCCGTGTGCCCGAGGGCAGCCGCGCTTTGGCCGGCATCGGCTGCCACTACATGGCGCTCTGGATGAACCCCGAGCAGACCCAGACCTTCAGCCAGATGGGCGGCGAGGGCGTGGCCTGGATCGGACAGGCGCCCTTCACCGGGACGCGGCATGTCTTCGCCAATCTGGGCGACGGGACCTATGCGCATTCCGGCATCCTGGCGATCCGCCAGGCGGTCGCCGCCCGCGTCAACATCACCTACAAGATCCTCTACAACGACGCCGTGGCGATGACCGGCGGCCAGCCTGTCGAGGGCCAACCCAGCGTGGCACGGATCGCCCGGCAGGTGGCGGCGGAAGGGGTGGCGCGCGTCATCGTGCTGGCCGAGCAGCCGGAGCGCCATGCCGGCTCGGACCTGCCGGCCGGCATCCCCGTCCTGCACCGGCGGGAGCTGGACCGGGTGCAGCGCGAGCTGCGCGAGACCCCGGGCACCACGGTGCTGATCTTCGACCAGACCTGCGCGGCCGAGAAGCGCCGCCGCCGCAAGCGCGGCCTGCTGCCCGACCCGGCGCGGCGCGTCTTCATCAACGACCGCGTCTGCGAAGGCTGTGGCGATTGCAGCGCCAAGTCTAACTGCCTCGCCGTGGTGCCGGTGGAGACCGAGTTCGGCCGCAAGCGGGCCATCGACCAGTCGGCCTGCAACAAGGACTTCTCCTGCCTGGAGGGCTTCTGCCCGAGCTTCGTCACCATCGAGGGCGGCCGGCCCCGGCCGCGCCCCGCCGCGCTCCAGGCGCCCGATGCCGGGCTGCCCGAACCCGCCCTGCCGTCCCTGGACCGGCCCTATGGCATCCTTGTCACCGGCATCGGCGGCACCGGCGTCATCACCATCGGCGCGCTGATCGGCACGGCGGCCGCGCTGGAGGGCAAGGCCGCGACGGCGCTCGACATGGCCGGGCTGGCGCAGAAGGGCGGGCCGGTCTGGTCGCACCTGCGCCTGGCCGCGCGGCAGGAGCAGTTGCATGCCTCCCGCATCGCTGCCGGCGAGGCGCGGCTGGTGCTGGGCTGCGACCTGGTGGTGACCGCAGCGCCGGACAGCCTGCTGAAGATGCGGCCGGGCCACACCCGCGCCGTGGTCAACGCGCATGAGCAGGCGACCAGCGACATGGTGCGCGGCTTCGCCGCCCAGGCGCGCAGCGGCGATGCCGCCGGCCAGCCCGACCCGCGCCTGCCCGCCGCCGAGATGGAGCGGCGCATCGCCGCCGCCTGCGGCCCGGGCGGCGCCAGCTTCCTGGCGGCGACGCCCCTGGCCACCGGCCTGCTCGGCGAGGCCATCGCCACCAACCTCTTCCTGCTCGGCTATGCCTGGCAGCAGGGCCTGCTGCCGGTGGGCGGGGAGGCGCTGCGCCAGGCCATCCGCATGAATGGCGCGGCGGTGGAGATGAACCTCGCCGCCTTCGCCTGGGGCCGCCGCGCCGCGCTGGACCTGGCCGCCGTCCGGCAGGCGGCCGGCCCCGGCGCCACCCCGCCGGCCCTGGAGCGGGGCCTGGAGGAGATCGTGGCCCGCCGCGTCGCCGACCTCACCGCCTATCAGGATGCCGCCTATGCCGCGCGCTACGCCGCCCTGGTGGAGCGGGCGCGCCGCGCGGAGGCGGAGCGCGCCCCGGGGCTCGGCGGCTTCGCCGAGGCCGTGGCGCGCAACCTCTACAAACTCATGGCCTACAAGGACGAATACGAGGTGGCCCGCCTGCACACGGCGGAGGGCTTCCTCGAACGGGTGCGGGAGGGCTTCGAGGGCGAGGCGCGGCCGGTCTTCCATCTCGCCCCGCCCCTGCTCTCCCGGCGCGATCCGCGCACGGGCGAGCCACGCAAGCGCGCCTTCGGCCCCTGGATCCTGCCCGTGCTGCGGGGGCTGGCGCGCGCCCGCCGGCTGCGCGGAGGCTGGCTCGACCCCTTCGGGCACACGGCCGAGCGCCGCCGCGACCGGGCGCTGATCCGGGAATACGAGGCCACCATCGCCGGGCTCTGCGCCCGGTTGAACCCGGCCTGCCATGCCGTGGCGGTGCAGCTGGCCGCCATCCCGCAGCTTATCCGGGGCTATGGGCCGGTGCGCGAGCGGCACCTGATCCAGGCGCGGCGGCGGGAGGCGGAACTGCGCGCGCGGCTGGAGGCGCCGGTCACGGCCCCGCCGCAGCATGCCCCGCCGGAACACGCCCCGCCGGAACACGCCTGAAGCGGGGCGCGTGCCCTCACCCCCGCCCGGCCGCCTCCAGCGCCTGGCGCAGGTCGCCCAGGATATCGTCCGGATGCTCCAGCCCGACCGAGAGGCGCACATAGCCCGGCGTCACGCCCGTCGCCCGCTGCTCGGCCTCGGAGAGCTGCGAATGCGTGGTGCTGGCCGGATGGATGGCGAGGCTGCGGGCATCGCCGATATTGGCCACATGGTGGAACAGGCGCAGCGCGTCGATGAAGCGCCGCCCGGCCTCCGCTCCGCCGGCCAGCTCGAAGCCCAGCAGCCCGCCATGGCCGCGCCGGAGATAGGCCTCGGTGCGCGCCGCCGCCACACCCTTGTGATGCGCCGGATGGATCACCCGCGTCACCTCCGGCCGCCCGGCCAGGAACTCCGCCACCAGGCTGGCATTGCGGCTGTGCTCGCGGATGCGCAGGGGCAGGGTCTCGATGCCCTGCAGGATCAGGAAGGCGTTGAAGGGGCTGAGCGCCGGGCCGAGATCGCGCAGCAGGGTGGTGCGCGCCTTCAGGATATAGGCGATGGGGCCGAGCGGCCTGGCCGCCTCCACCCATTGCGCGCCGTGATAGGAGGGGTCGGGCCGGTGCAGCGCCGGCTGCCGCGCCGGGTGCGCCGCCCAGTCGAAATTGCCGCCATCGACGATGATGCCGCCGATGCTGCTGCCGTGCCCGCCGATGAACTTGGTCAGCGAATGCACCACCACCGCCGCGCCATGCTCGAAGGGGCGGATCAGCAGCGGCGCGGCGGTGTTGTCCACGATCAGCGGAATGCCGAGCGGCCGGCCGATGGCCGCGACCTCGGCGATGGGGAAGACCTCCAGCTTCGGATTGGGCAGGGCCTCGGCGTAATAGGCACGCGTGCGGTCGTCCGTCGCGCGGTGGAAGCCCTCCGGATCGGCGGGATCGACGAAGCGGACCTCGATGCCCTGGTCCTTCAGCGTGTTGGCGAAGAGATTCCAGGTGCCGCCATAGAGATCGGTGGAGGCGACGATATTGTCCCCGGCCCTGGCCAGGTTCTGCACCGAGAGCGCCGAGGCCGCCTGGCCGGAGGCCAGGGCCAGCGCCGCCACGCCCCCTTCCAGCGCCGCGACCCGCTGCTCCAGCACGTCGGTCGTCGGATTGCCGATGCGGGTGTAGATATTGCCCAGCTCCTGCAGGGCGAAGAGCCGCGCCGCCTGGCCGGCATCGTCGAACTGGTAGGAGGTGGTCTGATAGATCGGCACGGCCACGGATTTGGTGGCCTCGTCCCGCCACCAGCCCGCATGCAGGGCCAGGGTCTCGGGATGCCGGGTTTCCGGCTTCCGGTCGGTCATTCTTGTCTCCCCTCCTGGGCGCCGTGGCCCGGTGCGGCGCCATGCTTCCACTCCTTGCACGGCCAGGGAAGGTGTTTTCTGAGGTAGCACGATATCGTCCCGTTGATCGTCCGTTCGGTTGCCCTTGGGTCGCCCGGCGCAGCCGACGGCCCCGCCGCAGCCTGGACTTGCCGGCCCGCCGTCCCACATGCCGCAGGGTCTGGCGGAGGCTCCTCCGCCGAGCTGTGGAGAATGGACATGCAGAAACGCGCGCTGGGCCGCAGCGGCCTCGACATCGCCCCCCTCGTCTTCGGCGGCAATGTCTTCGGCTGGACCGTGGACGAGAAGACCTCCTTCGGGTTGCTGGATGGCTTCGTCGATGCCGGGCTGAACGCCATCGACACGGCCGATGTCTATTCCGCCTGGGTGCCCGGCAACCGCGGCGGCGAGTCCGAGACCATCATCGGCAACTGGCTGCGGGCCAATCCCGGCAAGCGCGAAAAGGTGCTGCTGCTCACCAAGGTCGGCTCCGACATGGGGCAGGGCCACCGCGACCTGTCGCGCGGCTGGATCATCAAGGCGGTGGAGGATTCGCTGCGCCGGCTCAACACCGACCGGATCGACCTCTACCAGTCCCATTGGCCGGACCCGCGCACCCCCTATGAGGAGACGCTCGGCGCCTATGACGCGCTGCTGCGGCAAGGTAAGGTGCGCGCCATCGGCTGCTCCAACCTCGATGCCGGGCAGCTCGCCGAGGCCCTGGCCACGGCGCGCGACAAGGGCCTGCCGCGCTACGAGACGTTGCAGCCGCAGTACAACCTCTACGACCGCGAGGGCTTCGACGGCCCGCTGCGCGACCTCGCGCTGCGCGAGGGCCTGGGGGTCATCACCTATTACAGCCTCGCCTCCGGCTTCCTGTCCGGCAAGTACCGCTCGGAGGCGGATCTCGGGCAGAGCCAGCGCGGCCAGGGCATCGCCAAGTATCTGAACCCTCGCGGCCTCGCCATCCTGGCGGCCCTGGACGAGGTGGCGGAGCGGCACGGCGCCAGGCCGGCCGAGGTGGCGCTCGCCTGGCTCATCGCGCGCGAGGGCGTGACGGCGCCGATCGCCAGCGCCACCAGCCGGACCCAGCTGGAAAGCCTGGTCAGGGCCGTGTCGCTGACCCTGCGGCCGGAGGATATCGCACGGCTGGATCAGGCCAGCGCCTGAGGGCCTGACCCGCATCCCGGCTCCCTCCCCCTGCGCGGTTTCCCTGGGGGGCTCCCTGAGGGGCTCCCTGGGGGCCGGGAAACCGCCTATAGCTGCTCGGGATGACCCTGCGGCAACTGGAGATCCTGCGCGCCGTCCTCCGCTTCCAGACCACCATGGCCGCGGCGCGGGTTCTCGGCATGTCGCAGCCCGCCGTCAGCGCGGCCCTGAAGCAGATGGAATCGCAGCTTGGCTTCGCCCTGTTCGAGCGCGTCAACAACCGCCTCTTTCCCACCGAGGCCGCGCGCATGCTGCAGCAGGAGGCGGAGCCGCTCTTCACCATCCACACGGCCCTGGAGCAGAAGCTGCAGGACCTGCGTGACGACACCATCACCCGGCTGCGCATTCTCAGCACGCCCCCGCTCGGGCACCACGCCCTGCCCCGCGCGCTCGATCTCTTCCTGCGGCACAATCCGCGGGTGCGGATCTTCTTCGATGTCCGCGATCTCGACGAGATCCAGCGGCAGATCGAGGCCGGCGCCACGGATCTCGGCTTCGGCCTGAGCCTGGAGCACCGGCCGGGGCTGACGGCGCAGCCGCTGCTGGAGGACCGCATGGTCTGCGTCTGCCGCCCCGAGCATCCCTTGGCGGCGCTGCCGGTGGTGCGGCCGGCGGATCTGGCCGCGCATCCCTTCATCGCGCTGGAGGCCGGGCGCCGCATGGGGGCGGCGGTGCGGCAGGCCTTCCTGGAGGCGCGACAGCCCTTTCTCTTCCGCGCCGAGGTCCGCTATGCCGACACCGCCTGCGCCCTGGCCGCGGCCGGGCTCGGCGCCTCGGTGGTGGACCCCTTCTCGCCCCGCCGGGCACCCCGTGAGCTGGCGGTCCGGCCCTTCGAGCCGGCCATTCCCTCCATCGCCTACGCCTTCTGGTCCGGCCGCACCGAACTGCCACGGACCGCACGACGCTTTCTCGCCGAGACCACCGACGTCATCCGCCGCAGCCTGAATCAGGCGCAGGTCTGAACTGCCCCCGCTGGCCCTTGCCCGGCTCCGGCGGGCGGCACATCTTCCGTGGACAAGAACAAGGAACGGGGGAATTCCATGAGCATGAACGACAATCTTCGCGTGCTGAAGAGCAGCGCCCTGCAGGCTCGCCGCGACCATATCGCGCGTACCCTGGGCGGCGAGGCCGTGCCCTCCGCCAGCCACCGCCTGGCGGGCCTGCAGCGGATGCTGCCCCGGCTGGAGCGGGCGCTGAGCCTCACACCCCGAACCCGGAACGAGGAGGAGGCCGGCTCCCGCTGAGGCAGGCGGCCTGCAGCCCCGACCGACGGCCCCGGCCCTGCCGCGGGCCGTTTTTCTTTGTCTTCGGGCCGGACATGAAGAGCAGAGGTTCGCACAGCGGTTCTTCGCCGATCCCGGATCCTCACCCGGAAGCGGAACCCAGGCCCTACCGCGTCCCCGAACGGCTCAAGGCCGCCGTGGTGGTCGATCTCGGCTCCTTCGCACCGACCCGGCGGGCGATGGCGACCGGCGCCGGCACCGCCTTCGGCCTGGCGGAGGTGGTGCCGGGCGGGCTTCCGGGCGAGACGGCGGCGGGATAGCGCCCCGCCTAGCGCGGCACCGCGGCGGCGCGGCGCCGCGCCCGGCGGGCGGCGAGCAGCCCGTGCCGGGGCGCCAGCAGCAGCGCCACGGCGAAGAGCAGCGAGAGCAGGCAGACGATGGCGCCGGCCGGCGAGACGTTGACATGGAAGCTGGCCGCCAACCCGCCCAGGACCGAGACCGCCGCGGCGGCCACGCTGATCGCCGCCATGCGGCCGAACCGGTCGGCCAGGAGATAGCCGATGCAGCCCGGCGTGATCAGCAGCGCCACCACCAGGATCACGCCCACCGCCTGCACCCCGGCCACGACCGCGGCCGAGAGCAGGGCCAGGAAGAGATAGCGCAGCGCCGTGGTGTTCAGCCCGATGCTGCGGGCATGGCCGGCATCGAAGCAGAAGAGGATCAGGTCCCGCCCCTTGAAGGCCAGCAGCAGCAGCGTCGCGCCGCCCACCAGCAGGGTCTGCCAGAAGTCCTCCGCCTCGATGCCCAGGATGTTGCCGAAGAGGATGTGCGTGACATGCGCCTCGGTGGTCAGGAAGGCGAGCAGCACCAGCCCGGCCGCGAACATGCCGGTGAAGACCACGCCGAGCGCCGTGTCCTCCTTCACCCGGCTGTGCGACTGCACGAAGCCCGCGCCCAGCGCGCAGGCCATGCCGGCGGCGAAGGCGCCGAGCGCCAGGGGCAGGCCGGCGGCCGAGGCGAGGACGACGCCCGGCAGCACGGCATGCGCGACGGCGTCGCCCAGCAGCGACCAGCCTTTCAGCACGATGTAGCAGGAGAGCAGGGCGCAGGCGGTGCCGACCAGCAGGCCGATGCCGAGCGCCTCCAGCATGAAGCCGTGCGCGAAGGGCGCGGTCAGGAGGTCCATCACCCGCCACCCTCCGCCAGGGCCGCCCGCCGCGCCCGGCGCCCGGCCAGCAGGCCGTGGCGCGGCGCCAGGAGCAGCGTCAGCAGGAAGAGCAGCGCCTGCAGGCTGACGATCAGCCCGCCCGTCGAGCCATCCAGGAAGTAGCTGGCATAGGCGCCGAGGAAGGCGGTGCCGGCGCCCATCCCGCCGGCCAGGGCCAGCATGCGGCCGAAGCGGTCGGTCAGCAGATAGGCCGTGGCGCCGGGCGCGACCAGCATGGCGATGACCAGCACCGCGCCGACCGCCACCATCGCCGCCACGGCCACCGCGGCGACCGAGCCCAGCAGCAGCACCTGCAGAAGCCGCGTGTCGAGCCCGATCGCCCGGGCCTGCACCGGGTCGAAGGCCCAGAGCACCAGGTCGCGTCCGCGCAGCGCCAGGACCAGCAGCACCCCGAGGGTGACCAGCAGCATCTGCGTCAGGTCGGCCGGGTCGATGCCGAGCACGTTGCCGAAGATGATGGTCTGCAGCCGGATGTTGCTCGGCCAGAGCGTCAGCAGCACCAGCCCGGCGCCGAAGAATGCGGTGAAGACGATGCCGATGGCGGCATCCTCGCGGATGCGGCTGTTGCGGCGGATGAAGCCCATGCACCACGCCGCCAGCAGGCCGGAGGCGAAGGCCCCGAGGGCGAAGGGCAGGCCGAGGATCCAGGCCAGCGCGACGCCGGGCACCACGGCGTGGGACAGCGCGTCGCCCAGCAGCGACCAGCCCTTGAGCGCCACGAAGCAGGAGAGCAGACCGCAGACCAGCCCGACCAGGGCGCTGACCAGCATGGCGTTGCGCATGTACTCGTAGTCGAAGGGAACCAGCAGCGCCTCAGCCATGCGCCGGGACATCCAGCGGGGCCTCGACGGGCTGCAGCCGGCCGAGGATCTCGCCCCCCTCGCCGAGCACCAGCGTGCCGCCCTCCGGCTCGGCCAGCAGCGTCACCGCGCCGCCGCCGGTCCCCGCGGCCGTGCCCGCGCCGAAGGCCCTCGCCAGATTGGCCCGGGTGAAGACCGCCCCGGTTGGGCCGGCGGCCAGCACGGTGCCCTTGATCAGCGCCACCTCGTCACAGAGCTGCGGCACGCTGGCGAGGTCATGGGTGGAGACCAGGATGATCCGTCCCTCCTCCCGCAACTCCCGCAGCAGGGCCATGATCTGCTCCTGCGTGGTGACATCGACCCCGCCGAAGGGCTCGTCAAGCAGGATCAGCCGCCCGTCCTGCGCCAGGGCGCGGGCCAGGAAGACCCGCTTCTTCTGGCCGCCGGAAAGCTGGCCGATCTGCCGCCCGGCGAAATCCGCCATGCCGACGCGCTCCAGCGCCGCGCGCACCGCCGCGCGATCGGCGGCGGCGGGGATACGGAGGCGGCTCATGTAGCCGTAGCGACCCATCATGACGACATCCCGCACCGAGACGGGGAAGGACCAGTCCACCTCCTCGTTCTGCGGCACGTAGGCGACCCAGTTGCGGCGCTGCGCCTCCCGCACCGCCAGCCCGCCGATGCGGACCGAGCCGGCCGCCGGCGTCACCATGCCCATGATGGCCTTGAAGAGCGTGGACTTGCCCGCGCCGTTGACGCCGAGCAGGCCGCAGATGGTGGGCCGCCGCAGCCGCAGATCGGCCGCGCGCAGCGCCACATGGCCATTGGCGTAGGCCACGTCGAGCCCCTCCACAACCAGGTCGACAAGGCCCGGCGGCCCGCCCGGCGTGGCGCGGCGGCCCGACAGGGCCTGGCCAAGGCGCCGCCAGAGGCCGGCCGCCGGCGCCTCACTCACGGAAGCCGGCCAGGATGGCATTGGCGTTGAAGTCCAGCAGCCGCAGATAGGTCGGCGCCTCGCCGCCCGCATCGGTCAGGCTGTCCACGTGCAGCGTCCCGGCGAAGCGCGAGCCGGCCTCCCGCGCCACCTGCCGCATGGCGCGGTCGCTGACCGTGCTTTCGCAGAACAGCGCCGGGATGGCGTGCTGGCGGATGGTGTCCACGGCCCGGCGGATCTGCCGGGGCGTGCCCTCCTCCTCGGCGTTGATCGGCCAGAGATAGAGTTCCCGGAGGCCATAGTCGCGCGCCAGGTAGGAGAAGGCGCCCTCGCAGCTGACCAGCCAGCGCTGCGGCTCGGGGATCCGCGCCAAGCGCTCGCGGATCGGCGCGTCGAGGGCGCGGATCTCGGCGGTGTACCGGGCGGCATTGGCGGCATAGGTCGCGGCCCGGGCCGGATCGGCCGCCGACAGGGCCTTGCGGATGTTCTCGACATAGATCGCCGCATTGGCCGGCGACATCCAGGCATGCGGGTTGGGGCGGCCGCGATAGGGCCCCTCGGTGATGGCGATGGGCGCGACGCCTTCGCTGAGGGTGGCGGAAGGGACACCGTCCAGGCGCTGGAAGAAGCGCTCGAACCAGCGTTCCAGGCCGAGGCCGTTCCACAGCACCAGATCGGCCTTCTGCGCCTTCACCACGTCCTGCGGCGTCGGCTCATAGTCATGAATCTCGGCGCCGGGGCGGGTGATGGAGTCCACCACGGCCGCCTCGCCCGCCACGGCCTGGGCCATGTCCTGAAGGATGGTGAAGGTCGTGACCACCCGGAGCGGGCCGGCCTTCTCCGACGTCTGGGCCGGAGCGGCGGTGGCCAGCAGGAAGGTCAGGCCGCAGGCCGCCAGCAGGGCGCGGCGATAGGGGGCAAGGGTCATTCAGGTCCTCTTGTGCCAGCGTCACCGATCTGATGCTGGATATTAAGCCTGTAGCTTCGGCTACAATCAACACTTATCTGATGCGATCTGCCGCGATTGCAACACCTTCGCCCCTGGGGCATCTTGCGGCTCTGATGACGCCGCCCGACACCAAGCTTCCCGAGGTCCGCCAGACGCCTCCCGACCGGCCTGCGGCGGCCGCCGACATGCCGGCGGAGGGCGACCAGGCGGCGCGCCACGCCTCCGCCCGCGCCGGCCGCGCCTCCGCGGTGCTGGAGGATTATGTCGAGCTGATCGATGACCTGCTCAGCGAGGACGGCGAGGCGCGGCCGACCGACCTGGCGCGGCGCCTCGGCGTCTCGCACGCGACCGCCATCAAGAGCATCAGCCGGCTGAAGAGCCTCGGCCTCGCCTATTCCAAGCCCTACCGCAGCGTTTTCCTGACCGAGGCCGGCCATGCGCTGGCCTGCAAGGTGCGGGCGCGGCATCGGGTCGTGGTCGATCTGCTGCAGGCCGTGGGCGTGCCGGCCGAGGTCGCCGAACGCGATGCCGAGGGCATCGAGCACCACGTCAGCGAGGAGACGCTCGCCGCCTTCGCCGCGTTCCTGCGAACCCGCTGAGGGCCCAAGACCATCGCGCGCTTGTCAATCGGCGGGCCGCGAACGGAATGGACGACAAAGGGGGGGCGCGGAACAATCGCCCCGCCGCCGCCGCCGAGAAGGAGATGCCAAGGTGACCGACACGCCGAAGCTGCCGCCGCCGCTTCCGCCGGAGGACGGGCGCCCCATCCCCGAGAACCCGCGGGAGATCCGCCTCTTCGCCAAGATTCGCAACGAGGCCGGCCGCCTTCCCGCTTTCCTCGACCACTACAGGAACCTCGGCGTCGGCCGCTTCCTCCTGATCGACAACGGGTCGGATGACGGCTCCGTCGACTTCCTGCGGCAGCAGCCGGATTGCCATCTCTTCGTCACGCAGCAGAAGATGTCCTCGGCACGCGCCGGAATGGATTGGATCGAGCCGCTGCTCAACCTCCATGGGATGGGACAGTGGTGCGTTGTCGTCGATGCCGATGAGCTGCTGATCTATGCCGGATGCGAGACGCGGCCTCTGCCGGACTTCTGCGCACGACTGGCGGCGCGGGAGGAGGAAGCCCTGCATGCCATGATGCTCGACATGTATCCGCGCGGCGCGGCCATCGCGGCGGATTACCGGCCAGGAATGCCTTTCCTCCAGGCCTGCCCCTACTTCGACCGCAGCGGCTACCGCATCAAGATGCTGCCGGATGGCGGGCGCCGCGTCATCGGCGGTCCGCGTCTGCGCGTCTTCTATCCCGACATGCTGGACTGGCGTCCGCCGGCCCGCATCGCGCGCGCCATCCGCTATCGCCTGGCCGATATGCCCGGCCTCCGCGGCATCCCCGCCATCCAGCGCCTGCGCCCGCCCTATCCGCCCCTGTTGAACAAGGTGCCCCTGGTGCGCTGGCGGCCTGGCCTGCGCTACGCCTCCGCCGGCCACTACCTGCATGGGGCCCGCATGTCCGCGGCGACGGCGGCCCTGCTGCACTTCAAGTTCCTGGGCGATTTCGAGCAGCGCGCCCGGGCCGAGCTGTCGCGCGGCGCCTATGAGAACGACGGCGCCGATTACCGGCGCTATGTCGAGGGGCTGCAGAAGAAGGGGGGCGTCGACTTCAGCAGCGCGGTATCGGAACGCTACGAATCCTCCGCGCAGCTGGTGCGTCTTGGCCTGATCCAGCCGCTGCCGGCCGCCGGCGACCAGCGGGCCGAGGCTCAGCCGGTGCTGGCGGCGGGCTGAGATCCGGCCTCAGCCGCTGGCGGGATCGCGCCGCATCTTGGGCGCGACGGAAGGGCGGGAGCGGGCCAGCTGCTGACGCAGCCGCTCGCGCAGCTTCTCCGCGACATCCTGCAGGAGCTTCACCGGCCCCCGCCGGGGCACGCCGATATAGCGGCGGGTCAAGCGGTTGCTCGTCTCCGGCGACAGTCTCTGGCCGACCAGCCGGCGCCGTTCCATATGCCGCCACAGACGGCGGATGCCATATTTCTTCTCGGCCGGGACATGCCAGATCGCCAGCGCGGCATCGTCGGGCTGGGTGTTGATGTCCTCGAAGTTGGTCCAGATGCGCCGGATCACGTCATTCGCCGTATAGGGCGGAACGCCCTGGGCATAGGCCAGGATGGAGAGGAAATGCGCCTCCTCCTTGATCGAATCCGGCCAGCGCGCCTCGGCCACGGCACGGGGCCAGAGCTGCTCGATCCGCGGCAGGAGGTCGCGGCAGAAGCCATGCGTGGCGGCGAAGAACTCGCCGCCGTGATACTGCGGCGGCTCCGCGACCGAGACGCCGAAGGTCTCCTCGAGCACCTGCCCCATGCGGGCATGGCTCATGCCGTTGAGCAGCTGGCCAAGCTCGTAATTCTTCTGGTCCCGCGGGCGCAGCGTATAGGTCAGGCAGCGATGCTCACGGATGCGCGGCAGCAGGGGCGTCAGCGCGCGCCGGATCACGCAGTCGGAATCGACCAGGACCAGCGCCTCGCCCCCGGGATGCGCGGCGAAGTCGCGAATGACATCGAGGACATAGAACTGATTGCCCCAGCGGCTGACACTGCCGCTCGGCAAGCGGAAGGTGATGTCGCAGAGCCGGAACTCGACTCCCAGCGCGCGCAGATGGGCGAGAATGCCGGGCGGCGCCGCCTCGGCCACATCCACATTGGAATAGAGGACGTGGCACGCTTCCGGATCATGCGCCAGGCTGGTGGCGAAGAAGGTCGCGACGCAGCGCCAGTAGACGAGCTGGAAGGCGGCGCGGGAAGAGTTCTCGCCGACCGACGGAAAGTCCGTCGCCTCCTCGACCTTGTCCAGCACGATCCAGGTGGCGATGCAGAGCCGGTCCGTCACGTCGTTCTCCTGATGTCACTGCGTGGCAGCATCGAGGCCATGGCGAGGCCGAGGCAGAGCCAGGCGCCGAAGCCCGCCTCGCCCACATGCACCGAGCCGAAGGGCAGCTGCAGGAAGCTGGCCACCACCACGGCGCGGTAGAGGTGCATATGCGGTGAGACGGCATCCGAGGCCCGGAAGGTTCGCAGCACCAGCACGGCCATGGCGGCGAACATCACCGTGGCCATGATGATGCCGAGCGCCGTGTAGACCTCGATGATGCCGCTGTCGATCACCACGCCCTGCTTGCCGTCCATCTGGCGGGAGGCGCCGGTGATGGCCAGCCCCTCGCCGATGATCAGCCGGTCCTCGCCCTCCAGGAACTCGCGGTACTGGTTCAGCCGGTCCTCGCCGCTCTCGTCCGCGGCGAGCGTCGTCAGGGATTCGATGCGCTTGGTGATGGTCTCCTGCATCTCCGGCACCGCGATCATGGGACCCATGGCGAGCACCAGCACCATGCCGCCGATGATGATCCGCATCCGCTCGCGCGCCGTGCCGCCGAACAGGACCAGCAGCACGCCGATCGCCGTGCCGGTCCAGATGGCGCGGTACTGCGCCAGCGCCAGCCCCAGCACCGTCAGCGCCATGCCGGGCAGCGCCAGCGGCAGCGGCCGGCCGATCAGCAGGATCAACCCGACCATCAGGAAGGCGCCGAAGGAACCCGGGGAATGCATGGTGCCGAAGACGCGCAGCTCGAAGGGCAAGGGCTGGCCCATCGAGGTCATGCCCTGCAGGATCATGTTCGAGACCCAGTCCGCGTCCCAGGGCGTCGGTTCGATGAACTGCATGATGCCATAGGCCGCCATGGCCGGGCAGGCGATGCCGAAGCTGTTCAGCACGACGCGGTGAAACGCCGGATACTGCTGCGCCTGGGCCATCAGATGCACGGCCACCAGCGGTCCGATACCCCATTTCAGGACATCGACCATGCCGGAGGCCAGCCGGCCGGCGAAGGCGGCGAGCACCCAGCCGTATCCGACGCAGACGAGGAAGACGACGAAAGGCCCGATCAGCTTGGCCCGCGGCCGCAGCAGGTAGGTCACGAAGGAGATGGCGCAGAACAGCGCCGCGGCGTAGGGCGCGAGCAGGATCGGGCTGGACTGCTGGAAGCCCAGCGGCAGATCGACCATGCGGCGGATCAGCGGCGAGGCGCAGAACAGCCAGACGAGCAGGCCGACATACCAGGGCGAGTTGCGGAAGTAGAGATAGCCGGCCGCCGCCACGGCCATGGCCGGGTAGAGCAGGCGCAGGGGGCCGGCCAGCCCGGCCGCCAGCATCGCCAGCGGCAGGAACAGGGCGACGCAGGCCGCCAGCATGGCATCCGCCTGCAGCAGGCCACCCCCCTCCTCGAGGCGCGTGCCGCGGGCCGGCAGGGTCAGGGCTGGTGTCATGGATGGTCGCGCCGTCCGCTGATGATAGGCCGCAGGCGAAGGCCCGCCTGCGGAAGCCCCCGGCCCGGAACAGGCCGGGGCAGCCTGGCCATGGGCGGGAGGACCCGCCTCAATCCGCGCCGCGCGTCGAGAAGCCGCCCAGCGCCGTGCGCAGAATGATCCAGAGATCCAGGGAAAGCGACCAGTTGTCCAGATACCACCGGTCCAGCTCCAGCCGCCGGCGGGCCTTGGCCAGGGTGTCCACCTCGCCGCGCGAACCGTTGATCTGCGCCCATCCGGTGAGGCCGGGCTTGATGGCATGGCGCACGCGATAGCCCTCGACGGCATCGAAGTAGTAGGCATCGCCCACGCGCATGTGAAGCGGATGCGGACGCGGGCCCACGAGGGACATGTCGCCACGCAGCACGCAGAAGAGTTGCGGCAGCTCGTCGATGCTGGTGCGGCGGATGAACCGCCCGATCGGCGTCACGCGCGGATCGCGCGCCAGGGTGCGCGCGGCACCCGTGCGGTCGCCGCGATCGGCATACATGGAGCGGAACTTCCAGACCTTGATGGGCCGGCTGCCCTGCCCGAAGCGCCACTGGGCGAAGAAGGGGCTGCCGGGCGATTCCAGACGGATGGCCAGCGCGACCAGCGCCAGGAACGGCGAGAGCACCAGCAGCGCCCCACCCGCCAGCAGGATGTCCATGCTGCGCTTGGCCGTCGCCGGCCAGCCGCTTTGAGGCCGGCCGCGCAGGTCATAGAGCGGCAGGGCCGCCAGGCTCGGGCCGGTCAGGGCCCCGGCCATGGCCGGGGTGAAGCCGGGCGAGAGGCAGATCCGCACCGGCTGGTCCGCCAGGCGGGCACAGACGGCCTCGATCCGCTCCAGGGCGCCCTCGCCCCGGCAGGCCAGGATCACCGTGTCGAGCTCACCGGCCTCGGCCAGGCCGGCCAGGCGCTCCAGGGTCTCCGGCGATTCCTCGGCGGAGGCGGCCAGGTGCCAGCCGGAGGCGCCGAAGCGCTGCACGACATCGACCAGCGGCTGCCGCTCCGCCGGATCGCCCAGGATGGCGACGGCGGGACCGGCGCGGCCGAGACGGATCGCCATGTGGTTGGCGAGATGCCGCAGCCCGAAGGCCACCGGCGCCGCGCCCAGGATCCAGAACAGGCCCCAGCCGAGCATGGACTGCCCCACCCCGGCATCGGGCAGGCGGGCGATCCAGGCGCAGAACAGCACCGTGGGGACGGCGATCACCACGGCCAGGGCGGCGCGCAGGGCGACGGCGGCGACGGCATCCGGCTGCGGCGCCGTGCCGACCCGCAGCGCGCGGCGCGTGACGCCGGCCAGCACCGCGGCCAGCACGGCGAGGCCGGCGGCGCTCCAGCCATTCTCCATCGACTGCGGGAACAACGCCCAGATCAGCAGGCCCAGGGCCGCCACCTGCAGCGCGTCGACCAGGGCGACGCAGACCCTGATGGCATGGCTGGACGCCCGGAAGGCGTGTCCCGCGCCCTGGCGGACAGGCCGCGACGGCTCCGCCAGAAGGCGCAGCAGGTCGGCGTTGTAAGCCTGCCCGGTCCTCATGCGCGGAGCCTGCCGGCCGGATCGGGCCGCGGCGCCTCCGGCGCGGCGACGCGCAGCCGGGCATTGGCATAGGCTTCCGCCGCCATGTGCGGCAGCGGCTGCGGCTCGTCGCCGCTGAGCACCTCGCGGAAATAGGCGATGGTGCTGGCCAGCCCTTCCTCGAGCGGCACCTTCGGCGTCCAGCCGCCGAGCAGCTCCTGCGCCTTGCTGATGTCGGGGCGACGCTGCTTCGGATCATCGGCCGGCAGCGCCGTCATGATGAGCTGCGACCTGGAGCCGGTCATGCGGATGACCATCTCGGCCAGCTCGCGGATGGTGAACTCGCCGGGATTGCCGAGATTCACTGGGCCGGTGACCTCGGGCGGCGTGTCCATCAGGCGGATCAGCCCCTCCACCAGATCGTCGACATAGCAGAAGGCGCGGGTCTGCGAGCCATCGCCATAGATCGTGATGGGCTCTCCGCGCAGCGCCTGCACGATGAAGTTGGAAACCACGCGGCCATCCGCGGGATGCATCGCCGGACCGTAGGTATTGAAGATCCGCGCGACCTTTACATTCAGGCCGTGCTGGCGGCGGTAATCGAAGAAAAGCGTCTCGGCGCAGCGCTTGCCTTCATCATAGCAGGCGCGCCTCCCGATGGGGTTGACATTCCCCCAGTAGGACTCGCGCTGCGGGTGCTGGGTGGGATCGCCATACACCTCGCTGGTGGAAGCCTGCAGGATGGGCGCCTTCAATCGCTTGGCAAGGCCAAGCATGTTGATCGCGCCAAGCACGCTGACCTTGGTCGTCTGCACGGGATCGTACTGGTAATGCACCGGCGAGGCCGGGCAGGCGAGATTGAATATTCGATCAACCTCGACATAAAGCGGGAAAGTAACATCGTGGCGCATCGCCTCGAATCGGGGGTTCCCGATCAGGTCCGCGATGTTGGAGCGCGAACCCGTGAAGTAATTGTCGACACAAAGGACTTCATGTCCTTGTTCGAGCAGGCGGCGGCAGAGGTTGGATCCGATGAAGCCCGAACCGCCCGCAACCAGGACGCGATAATTTTGCCTTGACATGCAATCGGTCTCCAAGCGCGTTCATTTAGGGGTGACGAATCCACCCCCGCACGCAAGGGGAAACTTTTTGGTTGAATAACCAGATATGAATTTTTTTTGCTACAGGTCTTGTGTCGTGCTCGGAATAGATACTGGCTTGCGGTGGAATGCTGCAATGCGTTATGCGCATCGACAGGCACGCCGAAGGTCAAAGAAATGTGAGATCACGTAAGCGGATCTGACCAAATTTTATCTTGTTCTACTTGCGGTTCACTGTGACTTAGTATCCGGCCAAGTGCTCGCCGAAGGCCAGAAAACCTGCATTCCAGGATGTTCGGCCGCCTGTCGAAGCGCCCAGTAGGGGCGGGTCCGGCTTTCCAGGATCTGCCAAGCGGAGCCCCCCACCGATGCCACCACGCCTCGCCATGTCGCTGTCCCCCGGCCCCTGCAAGAGGATTTCGCGATGATCCCGGCCCGCATTCCTGACGGACAAGGGGAGAGCCATCTCCCCGCTCTCGCCCTGCCGCAGGGATCGCATGCGTCGAAGGAGACCTCGCTCGGTGCCCTGGCGGGGATCTTCCGGCGCTCGCGGCGCTTCATCGCGCTCTGGATCCTGGCCTGGCTCGCCCTCGCTTTCGTGGTGATCATCAACCTTCAGCCCATCTATTCCTCCAGCGCGATGGTGATGCTGAACACGCGCCAGTTGCATTACGCGGAATTGCGCGAGGTGCTGACCGGCCCGGCGACAGGCATCGACGGCAATGCCGTGCGCAGCGAGGTGGAGATCCTGACCAGCCCGCAGTTGATGCGCCGTGTCGTCGAGGATCTCGAGCTGACCAAGCTCGCCGACTTCCAGCCGACGCCGCCGCTGTCCGCGCGCATCGTGGGCGGCCTGGCGGATCTGGCCAGCCGCGCCGGCCTGACCTCGGCGGCGCGAATGCTGGACGGCTGGACCGATGCTCTCGCCGGCGATCCCGACGAGCAGACGCGCTTCGAGATCGCGGTCGCCAGCTATCAGCGCGGTCTGTCCGTCTTCAATACGGGCCGCTCCTTCGTCATCAACGTGACCTTCCAGGCGTCCAGCCCCGAGCTCGCCACCCGCATCGTGAACCGCCATGTGGATCTCTACATCGAGGACCAGCGGCGGATTAAGAACGAGGCTCTGACCGCGGCGCGCAGCTGGCTCGACCGTGAGGTGGAGGAGCAGGCCAATCGCCTGCGCCTGGCGGAGCGGGAGCTGCAGGAGTACCGCGAGCGCTTCCAGCTCTATCAGCCCGGTGGCACCTCCCTGACGGCGCAGCGCCTGGCGGAGATGAACGCCCAGCTGACCATGGCCCGCGCCGATCTGGCGCAGCGCGAGGCCCGCCTGCAGCGCGTGCGCGAAAGCCGCAGCCTGGCCGCCGCCGGCGATGCCGACACCGACGTGCAGGCCTCCGCCACCATCTCGCGCCTGCGTGAGCAGGAGGCGATCGCCCGCCGCCGCGAGGCCGAGATGGCCGCGCAGTTCGGCAATAGCCACCCGTCCCTGCGCGCGGCGCGCGCCGAGGTTTCCGAGGTGCAGCGCAAGATCGGCGAGGAGGTGGGCAAAGTCCTGCGCGGGTTGCAGAGCGAGGTGCAGATCTCGCGCGCCCGGGAGATGGAGTTGCGCCGCTCGGTCGCCGATCTCGAGCGCGAGATGGGCGCCTATGAGCGCAACGACGCGCCTGCGCGCGAGGCGGAGCGGCAGGTCAACATCACCCGCACCCTCTACGAGAACCTGCTCAGCCGCCAGAAGCAGGTCGCGGCGCAGGAGGGCATCCAGCAGGCCGATGCGCGCGTGGTTTCCTACGGGACGCCGCCGCTGCTGCCGAGCTTCCCGCGCAAGAGCCTGCTGCTGGCGATCTCCGGCGTCGTCGCGGCGGTGACCGCGCTGGGCCTCGCCATGCTGCGCGACCGTCTGCGCCCCGGCTTCGCCAACCTCGGCGAGGTGGAGGCGGCCACCGGCCTGCGCGGGCTTGTCGCGCTGCCGCAGACCTCCCGCCGGCGCCCGCCGCACTGGCAGGTGCTGCATCAGCCGAAATCCGCCACGGCGGAGGCCCTGCGCTCGCTGCGCATGCTGCTGGCGCTGCCCCGCACCGGGATCGGCCGGATCCGCAGCCTGGCGGTCACCTCGGCCCTGCCGGGCGAGGGCAAGACCAGCCTGGCCCTGGCCCTGGCGCGCAGCCTGGCCGCCTCGGGCCTCCGGGTGCTGCTGATCGATGCCGACCTGCGCCGCCCCGGCGTGGCGCGCGCCGCCTTCGGCCGGGAGGCCGAGCAGGGGCTGGTGGATGTCCTCTCGGGCAGGCTTCCGGCCACCGCCGCCGTCGCCTCCGACAGTGTCGCCGGCCTGGACATCCTGCCGGCGGGCCGTTTCGAGGGGGAGGCCGTGGCGCCGCAGGACCTGCTCGCGACCACGGCCATGGCCGATCTGCTGGAAGCCGCCGACAAGGCCTATGACTACGTGCTGGTCGACACGCCGCCGGTGGGCCCGGTGTCGGATGCCGCGCTGATCGGCCGCATGGTGCAGGAGACCATCCTGGTCACGCAGTCGGGCAAGTCGCATCGCGAGGCGGTGCTGGACGGCGTCGCCGCCCTGCAGATGGCCGAGGTGCGCATCGCCGGCGTGGTGCTGAACGGCATCGATCCGAAGATGGCGCCGGCGCACGGCGCCTACCGCCGGGGGCTGCGCGCGGCCTATTTCCATGCCTGAGATCGGCGCCGCGCTCCGCCGCGGCCTGCGAGGGCTGGTCCGTGGCGAGCGCACCGCCTTCGCCTTCCTGCAGACGGTGTTCAGCCAGGCCTTCATCACCCTGGTGAACCTGGCCACCGGCGTCTTCCTGGCCCGCATGCTGGGGCCGGAGGGGCGCGGCGCCTATGCCGCCATCACCTTCTGGCCGCTGGTCCTGGCCACCATGGCGCTGGCCGGCCTGCCCTATGCGCAGGTCTATCGCACCAAGGGCCATCCGGAGCGCGCCGGCGCCGTGCTGGGCGCGACGCTCATCCTGGGCCTCGGCCTCTCGGCCCTCGGTGTCCTGGTCGGGCTGGCGCTGCTGCCCTGGCTGATGGGCCGGAATTACGACCCGCAAACCGTCCTGGCCGCGCAGGTCATGGTGATGGCCGCCACGCCGGTGATGCTGATCGCCATGGTGCTGAAGAACAGCTTCAGCGCGCTCGGCCAGTACCGCCTGGCCAACACGGCCAATCAGGCCGATGTGCTGCTCTATCTTCTGCTGCTCCTGGTGGCCGCGGCGGCCCTGCCGATGACGCCGGAGCTGGCGGCCGGCTGCATGTTCGCCGGCGCGGTGCTGGTGCTGGGGCTGCTCCTGGTCTGGCAGTGGCGCCTGGGCCGGCCGCACTGGCGCGGCGCCGGGCGGGAGGCGCGTCCGCTCGTCTCCTTCGCGCTCCGCGCCGCGCCCAATGCGGTGCTGGCCAATCTCGCCCTCTCGCTCGACCGCATGGTGCTGGTGACGATGGTGTCGCAGGCGGATTTCGGCCTCTACGTCGTCGCCTTCGGCCTGTCGCGCCTCGTGATGGTGGTGCAGCAGGCGGTCGCCTCGGTCGGCTTCCCGGCCATGGCCGGGCGGGACGAAGCCTCGACCAAGGCGATGCACGACCGGCTCTTCCGCGTCATCCTCTACGCCATGTTCGGCATGGTGGCCGGCGGCTGGGTGCTGGGCGGGCTGGCGCTGCGCCTGCTCTACGGCCCCGAGTTCGCCGCCGCCGCCGGCATCTTTCATATCTTGCTGATCGGCGCCGCCATCTCCTGCCTCTGCCAGGTGCCGATGCAGCTTTTCCTCTGCCTGGGCCGCCCCGGCTTCACCTCGACGGTGCAGGCCGTCTCCTTCGCCGCCACGGCGCTGGCGCTGGTGGTGCTGGTGCCCTGGCTCGGTGCCATCGGTGCCGCCTATGCGGTGCTGGCCGGCGGGTTGGTGCGCCTGACGGGGCTGCTGCTCGGCATGCGTCGGACGCTCGGGCTGCCGCTGCCGGCGCTGCTGCCCAGCGCGGCCGACATCGCCCTGTTGCGTCGCGGATTGCAGGGCGCATGAGGCAGGCCCGGCAGCCGTCAGGCCATGGCCGGGCCGATCCAGCGGGCCCGGCGCGCCGCCGCGTAGGCACGCCGCGCCGGCTCGGGCACCAGCAGGGCGAGGCTATGGCCCAGGGCCTGGGCCAGCCCCATCGCCAGGGCCGGCGGCAAGGGCCGGGCCGCCGGTTCCAGCCGGGCGGGCTCCGCCAGGGCCAGGGCACAGGCGTCAGTCAGCTGGGCACGCGCCGCCCCGGAAAGCCGGCGCCAGTCCTCGGCCGGCATGGCGAGTTCGATCAGCTGACCGTAGGCGGCGGGCCAGGCGAAGGCCCGCGGCCCGCTTCTCTCCCACTCCAGCCTGTCCCACCCCGGCCTGTCCCAGCCCAGGGCGGCATCCGTGCCCTCGCCCTGCGTCGCGGCCGGCAGACTCTCCCAGGCCATGGCCAGGGGCCCTGGCCGCACCGCCATGGCACGGGGGCGGAGGTCGTCGGCGGTGGTTCCGGGACCGGCCCGCAGGGCCAGGGGCGTCTCCAGGACACCGCAGGGCAGGGCGTGGAAGCCGGCCTCCGCCCAGCCCTGCCGCCACAGCCGCAGCCCCTCGGGGTGGCGCAGCCAGTCCCGCAGTTCCTCCGCCGCCATGCCGCCGGGAAACCCGGCGAAGAGCGCCGCCGCGGGAAAAGGCAGGGCCTCGGCCAGCAGGCCACCGTGCCGCAGCCGGCCCCCCATCGCGGCGAGTTCCGCCCGGGTGCCGGCCGGCAGTCGCTCCAGGAGGCGATCGAGATGATCGCCCAGCACCGGATGCGCGGCGGGAATGAGCGAGGTCCCGGCGGCCCGCGCCGTCCGGCCGCCCGGCAGGAAAGCCAATCCCGTGGCCAGCAGGCCGCGCCGTCCGAACATCCCACGCCTCCCCTTCAGCCGAGACGGGAACATCTTGCATGACCGCCACCCCCCTGTCGCCCTCCGGCGAGGCCCGCGCGAGGCTGACCGTCCTGATTCTGGCGAAGAACGAGGAAGGCTGCATCGCCCGCGCGGTGCAGAGCGTCGCCTTCGCCGACGAGGTGCTGATCCTCGACTCCGGCAGCACCGACCGCACGGTGGAGATCGCCGAAGGGCTCGGCGCGCGCGTCGTGCATCAGGACTGGCTGGGCTGGGGCAAGCAGCACCGGCGCGGCGTCGAGCTGGCCACGCATGACTGGCTGCTCTCCATCGATTCCGACGAGATCGTCACGCCGCAGCTCGCTGCCTCCATCCAGGCCGCGCTGGCCGCCGGCCCCGATCCGCGGAATGGCTATGTGGTGGACCGCCAGGATGAATTCCTGGGCCGGCTGATGCCGAGCATGCGCCGGCGCAGTAAGCGGATGAACTTCATCCGCCTGTTCAACCGCCGCTTCGGCAACTGGGACCCGACCATGCTGGTGCATGAGGAGATCCGCGTCCCCGGCGCCGCCCTCATGCTGGATGGGCCGCTGCTGCACTGGCGCAACTACTCCATCTCGGCGCAGATGCAGACGCTGGACCGCAACTCCGATCTCGAGGGCCGGATGCTGTCCGAGACCGGCAAGGCCAGCGCGTTGATGCTGTTCCTGAAGCCGCTGCTGCGCTTCGGCTGGATCTACATCGTCTCGGGTTGCTGGAAGCTCGGGCCACGCGGCTTCATCTGGGCCGGGCTGCATGCCTCCGGCGAGTTCCTGCGGCAGGCCAAGGCCTGGGAGCGGCAGCATGTCACGCCGATGCCCGACCCGCCCGCCTCGGTCTATGCCGCTCCCGACGCGCCGCCGCCCGCGCCCGCGCGGCGGCCGGCGGCGACGGAGCCGGTCCGCACATGAACGCCCTCCCCCCGCGCGCCGAGCGCCGCCGCGTCCTGATCGTCAACCGCGTCGGCCATCTGGGCGGCGTGGAACGGGTCATCCTGAACCTGGCCAGCGGCCTCCCCCGGCATGGCTGGGAGCCCATCCTGGCCTGCCCCGACGGCGGCGAGCTGGCCGAGGCGGCGCGCGCGCAGGGGCTGCGCGTGGCGCCCACGCCCTTCGACCGCATGCGCATCACCGCCGATCCGCGCGTGCTGCTGCGCTATCCGCTGGCCTGGCGCCAGGGTGCCGCGGCGGTGGAGCGGATCTGCCGCGACGAGCAGGTCTCGTTGATCCACGCGCATCATCCGGTCGGCTCGCTCTATGCGCGCCGCGCGGCGCGGGCGCTCGGCCTGCCAATCCTGCTGCACGTCCATGAATCCCTGCCGGCCCGTCCGCTCTACGCGCTGGCGCTGCGCCAGGCGGTGCGTGACTACAGCCGCTACATCGCCGTCTCCGGCGCCGGTACCGCGCTGTTGGCCAGCATCGGCGCCGATCTCGACCGCGGCAGCGTCATTCCGAACGGCATCGAGGCGCGCCTGCTGGACGGCCCGACGCCCGCTCCCGCCGCCGAGGTCACCGGCCCCGGCCCGCATATCGGCGTCTTCGGAGTCATCGAGCCGCGCAAGGGGCAGGACGTCTTCCTGCGTGCGGCGGAGCTGCTGGCGCGGGACCATCCGCAGGCGCAGTTCTGGATCGTCGGCCCGCTAGCGCTGAAGGACAAGGCCGGCTTCCAGGCGCAGATCCGCGCCATGGCCGAGAACCCCGTGCTGCGCGGCCGCGTGCATTTCACCGGTTTCCGCGCCGATGTCGGCGCCTGGATGCGGGCGATGGATGTCGTCGTGCAGGCCTCGGTGAAGCACGAATCCCTCAGCATGGTGCTGCTGGAAGCCATGGCGCTCGGCCGGCCGATCGTCGCCACGCGCGTCGGCGGCACGGAGGAGGGCATTCGGGACGACCATACCGGGCTGATCGTGGCGCCGGGCGACGCCCCTGCCCTGGCCGCCGCCATCGCGCGCGCGGCCGGGCCGGAGGGCGCGGCGCTCGGCGCCGCGGCGGCCCGCTCGGCGCGCGAGGTCTTCGCGCCCGAGGTGTTCTGCCGGAAGGTCGCCGAGGTCTACGACCAGGTTGTCGCCACGCATGCGGAGAGCCGGGCATGAAGGTCGCCATCGTCCACGACGTCATCAACCAGTATGGCGGCGCCGAGAAGGTGCTGGAGGAGCTGCGCGCGATCTATCCGGACGCCACCATCATGGCGCCGAGCTATCATCCGGACCTGCTGCCGCCGCGCTTCCGTGACTGGGGCATCCGCACCAGCTGGCTCGACCGCCTGCCCGGCGCCAACCGCTTTCACCGCATCGTCTTCCCGCTCTACCCCTTCGCCATGCAGAGCCTGGTGACGGATGGCTACGACTTGGTGATCAGCAGCGCCTTCAACTTCGCGCACAATGTCACCACCGGGCCGGACACCACGCATGTCTGCTACTGCCACTCGCCCTCGCGCTTCCTCTGGGACTTCGACGCCTATGCGCGGCGCGAGGGCTTCGGCAAGGTCAAGCGCGGACTGATCGCGCCCTTCCTCCCGCCGCTGCGCGGACTCGACATCGCCTCGGCGCAGGGCGTGGATCACTGGATCGCCACCAGCGATCTGGTGCAGCGGCGCATCCGCAAGACCTATCGCCGCCGCAGCGCGCTGATCCCGCCGCCGATCGACATCAACGAGTTCCACGTCGCGCCGCGGCATGACGGCTACTACCTGCTGCTGATGCGCCTGGTGGGCTGGAAGCGCGCGGATGTCGCCATCGAGGCCTGCAACCGGCTCGGCCTGAAGCTGCTGGTCGCCGGCGACGGGCGCGACACGGCGCGGCTGAAGCAGATGGCCGGCCCGACCATCGAGTTCGTCGGCCGTGTGGATGGCGCGCGCAAGGCGGATCTCTACGCGCGCTGCGCCGCCTTCATCCTGCCGGCGATCGAGGATTTCGGCATCACCCCCCTGGAGGCCATGGCGTCCGGCCGGCCGGTCATCGCGCTCGGCCAGGGCGGCGCGCTGGACACGGTGCGGCCCGGCGTCACCGGTGAGTTCTTCGCCGAGCAGGAGGCCGGCAGCCTGGCCGGCGTGCTGAGCGGCTTCGACCCCGATGCCTATGACCCCCAGGCCATCCGCCGGCATGCCGCGCAGTACGACCGCACGGTCTTCCAGCGCCGCATCCGCGAGGAGGTGGCGCGCGCCATGCGCCGCCAGGGCCGCGCCCCCGGCTCCGCCCCGGATCGTCCCGCCCGCCCGGCCGAGCCGCAGCTGGTGGCCTGATCCATGGCGACCGATACGCCACCCGCCGGCCCTCTGGACCGCGAGGGGATGGTGAATGCGTTGGGCCGGGACGGCGTCGCCCGGCCCCTCACCGTCGCCGGTCTGCGCGGCCAGGGCTTCGTCTCGGTGCGCGACCTCGGCGCCATCGGCGACGGGCGGAGCCATCCGCTGAAGCAGCGCTACCGCAGCCTCGCCGCCGCCAGGGCCGACTATCCGCACGCCACCAGCCTGGAGGACGAGATCGACTGGGCGGCCACGCAGGGCGCCATCAACATGGTTTCGGCGCGGGGCGGCGGCGTGGTCGTCTCCCCGGCCGGTCGCTATGTCTGCAACCGGACCCTCACCTTCCCGGAAAGCCGGGAATGGGGCGACCCCGGCACCACCGTCAACTGGCTGGGCGAAGGGCCGCTGGCCACGATCTACCGCTGGCCGCAGGATCTCGGACCGGACAGCTTCGCCGTGCTCTGCCCCAGGCGGCGCGAGGGCGACGGCATGTATGAAGGGCTGTGGCAGGACATCTGCCTGGAAGGTCCGGGCGACAAGCCGGTGCTGGGCAAGGCGCCGGCGCAGATGAGCGGCTGGGGATGGGGCTCGCGGCGGCGCATGACGCGCTGCTGGGCGCGGCGCTTCCGCACCGGCCTCGACATCGTTGGCGACCACAGCCGCTTCGAGGACGTGGTCTGCCGCGAGAACCACTACAATGTCTACTTCTCCAGCCCCAGCCGTTACCTCTGGGGTGACCTGCTGTTCGAGAAGTGCATGTTCAGCGGCTGCACGATGGCGGCCGTCGCGGTCCATCCGGCGACGCAGATGGGCGGCTGCACGATGATCTCCTGCTACATCGGCGGCGGTCCCTACGCCATCATGAAGGAAGCCGGCAACGGCATGGAGGTCATGGTCGGCAACTGTGTCTTCCTGAACTGCATGTTCGAGTATGTGGGAAACGCCTGGCTGCAGGACGAGAACACGCCGCGCCGCGCCGTGGTCCGCAACACGACCTTCGACACCTGCTACTTCCAATGGCAGGATTCCAACCGGCTGACGGCGGATGGGCGCGGCCGACGCGCCATCTGGGATTTCCAGCGGGCGGAGCATGTGCGCTGGCTGCAGCTCAAGGAACCCTTCGCCCTGCTGCCCGGCGACGAGGCCCTGCTGCGCGTCGACTTCGCGCATGCCTGCGAGATCCAGGGCCATATCGGCCATCTCATCAACAACTGCCGCAAGAGCGGGAAGCCGCTGCTGCATCCCTCCGCCGCGACCATGCACGGGCACCGCTACTGGAAGCTGGAGGAACCCGGCGAGTGGCGGGGACAGTTCCTGCAGGTGGCCACAGGCGGCGGCGTGAAGCAGGGCGACGTGCTGGAGATGGCACCGGGAGGGCGGGTCCGGCGCGGCACGCGCTCCGATGCGCCGGTGGCCGGGATCTGCATGCTGGATGCGCGGGAGGGCGAACTGACCATCGTCGTCACGGCCGCGCCATCCCTGCCCGTGCGATGCCCGGCCGAAGTGAGGGATGGGCTGCTGGCGAAGGGGGAGGACGGGACCGCCGTGGCGGCGAAAGGCGCCGCGGACCCTGCCCTGCTCGGCTGGTCCAACGGCGCCGGCCAGGGCCGCGCCTTCGTGGCGCTGCGCGGCCTCGGCTGATCCTGCCGCGCGTGACGGCCGGATGTCTCCATCCGGCCGCCGGTCGCGTCAGAGCACCGCGTCGGGGTGATAGGTGATCTTGGCCAGGGCGAAGTCCGAGCTGTCATTCACCCCGTTCGGCTTCGCATAGCCCGTCGCCGAGATCTCCAGGCTGGAGAAGCTGGCGGCGGGATCGATGGAGAAGCTGTAGGAGGAGTCGCCGACCTTGGTGCCCTGCGTCGGGTCGAAGATCCCCTGCGCGACCATCACGCCGGCATCGCTGTAGGCCTTCCAGGCGCCACGCTCCGCGCCGGAGCCATGCTCGTTCGCCACCATGCGGCTGAGCTGGATCGTCGCCGAGTCCACGCCGGTATCGAAGTCCAGGGTGATGGCCTCGCTGCGGCCGGTGACGTGGTCATGGTCGATCTGGTTGTTGAAGCGGCTGCCCTGCACGGCCAGGCCGTCCGCGGTCTTGTTCACCTTGGCCGCGCTGCCGGTGATCCCGAGCCCGGTGACGGAGACGCCGCCCCAGCTCTGGTTGCCCAGCGCGCCGGTCAGCGCGTCGCTGCCGTCGAGCACGATGGCGGCGGGCGCCGGCGCCGCGCTCGGCGCTTCGGAGGCACTGTCCGAGGCGGTGAAGGTGAAGGTCGCGCTGCCCGGCGACTTCAGGTCCTTGGCGGCGCCGGAGATGCTCGCGCCGTCGATCGTCGCGCTCTCGACATAGAGGTTGCGGTCGGTCGTGGGGGTGCCGCCCCAGGCGTCGTTCAGGAACCTGACTTCGGCGGTGTGCACGCCGCCGCCCCAGTCGCCCTTGACGGTCAGGGTGTCGGTCACACCGGAGTTGTGCAGCGAATGCGCGGTGAAGGTGCTGCCGACCTGCTTGCCGTCGATATACACCGCGTACTGCGCGTCGCCGTTCCAGGCATCCTGGCTGATGCGGATCGACAGGCTGTCGGAGCCGGAGCCGATGGTCTGCGTCAGTCCGGCCTTGTCCGTGTCGATCGGCGCCGCGGCGGAGGCGTCGTTCACACCGATCACCTCGACGATCAGCGGATGATCCGAGACATTGACGGTGATCTTGCTGGTGTTGCTCGCCGTGGCGATGGGCGAGGTGCCGATCAGCGGGTCATAGACCTTGATGGTGCCGGCGACCTTGCCGAGATTGACGGTGACGGAGGAATTCGGCGCCGAGATCGCGGTCCGGCTGGCCTCATTCCAGATGTCCGGCTCGGCCCAGATGGCGATGTCGTAGTTGCCGTTCGATTCCTGCATCAGCATCGTGCGGCCGCTGGAAGGAAGGCCGCTGACCGAGAAGTCCAGGGGCTTGGTCGCGAAGCCGCCGGCATTGCCGCCGTCATCCTCGAGGATGGTGAGCAGGTTGTGGATGGCGGTCGCCGCCTTCTTGGGCGTGCCGTCGGAATGGAACAGGCCGAGGCTGCCCTCGACGGTCGAGGTCGCGCCCGCCTTGGTGCTGTTGTCCATCAGCTCATAGAGATAGGTGCGCTCGACACCGGCCCGCTTGGCATCGAGGAGGAGGTTGAGGTTGAGCTTCGCCTGCACTTCCTCGGTGACGCCGCCGCCGCCCCATTCCATGGCGTGAACCGCGGTGTAGTAGTTCGCCTCGGTGATCTGCACGGGATCGCCCGAGGAGAACTTCTTGGCGTTGGCCACGCCGGATTCGATGTTCTTGCCGGGCTGGTCGCCATTGCCGAAGTAGACATGCCAGTTGCCGTAATCGGCCCAGGCCGTGAGATCGCCGAGCTTCGCGGCCTCCTGCGCCGTCAGGCCGCCGACCGACAGGTTCAGGATCGGGATGTCGTCCAGCAGGGCGCGGGCATTGACCTCGGCATGCAGCTTCGCCTGCAGCGCGCGGCCGATCGAGATGTCATGCGCCGTGTTGACGCCATTGTAGGTGACGCCGAACATGTTGATCTCGTTCAGCCCCTCGATCGACACAACGGCGTCGGGATGGGTCTTCAGCAGGGTCTCGATACGCTGGAGATCCTTCGCGTAGCTACCGTACTGCGTGACCTCCGGCCCGGTGACGACGATGTTGAACTGGATGCCCTTGTCGGCCAGCGTCCGGTACAGGGGCATGGTCCAGCCCTCGGTCGGCGAGCCGTCGCGGATGAACGAGACACCGAGATAGTCGATGGCTTCCAGAACCGCCGTCCGGTTGGCGTAGGCACTCGTCGATCCGCCCCAGGACAGATGCGTGTTGATGCCGACGCTGTCGATGAAGTCAGCGGCGCGGATGGGGGTCTGAGCGGCCATGGAAAATCCCTTGCTGCTAGCTCGATCCGTTAAGGACTAAGCGACAGTGCGTTAAGAAATCGTTTAGCCAGCGGAATCTCCGCATGGCGCGCCGCGCCGCCCCTCACCGGGCGCCGGCAGCCGTCATGGCGTCACCCTGGAGGTGGACGCGCGCGGGGTCCTTCACGCCCGGCCATATCCGGCCAGGCCCGTGCGAAGGCGATGAAAGGAGGAGCGCCGGGCATGCGGCCGCCTCCGCTTGCGTACGCGGGTCGCGCACGGAGGCGACAACCGGAAGGTTGTCGACCATCGGATATTGCTGGCACCGTCCTGATCGGCGCCGATCCGGCGGGAGCCGGATCTGGCGATGCGCGGCGATCACCGCACTCGCAGCGATGGGCATCGCATCAGATGCCCGATGTCATCCCGGAAGATGACAGATCCCAGGACCAGTCGCGGTCGAAAGAAGTAGGTGTCGAGGCGAAGCGACGAGGAGCGTCGCGATCATCCTGCAGGTGAAATGGGATGGTGAGGGTGATCGAAGGGACCCGCACACCTTCCTGCACATGATCCTGTGGCGGCGGCGGTGTCCCTTTCCATCTCGTCAATGGTCGATACCTCTGAACCGGAAGGCTTTTCCTCCGGTCCCGGCTCGCTCACATTTTTGTAAATGTTAAGTTCAAGCCTCGCAACCCGATATTGCCCTGGTTGCGGCAGAAGTTGCCGCCTGTCGATGAGGTTTAAGTTTCATCATGCAATGCATCTGTCTCGGCGAGATGAATAATGGCTTTCAACCAAGGTCAATCTCTCATGATGAGATTGTCGCCTCACGATATTGTATCTTTACGGCTTCGAATCTATGCCGGGAACCATCGTGACTGATCTTGTGGTAGCGGATTAGTGCGTGACCTTTACTCGTCCACGCTTCGAGTTTCTCGGCCTTTACGATCCGCTCCAGTCCTGGCCCGCCATGTTCAGATCGTCCCGGATGCAGGCCTTGAAATGGCCCGGCGCCACCTCACGCAGCGGCGGCCGCACCGCGGCGCAATCGGGCAGCGCATAGCGGCAACGGGTGCGGAACGAGCAGCCCGAGGGCGGATCGAGGGGGCTCGGCAGGTCGCCGCTGAGCATGATCCGCTCGCGCCGAAGCGTGGGGTCCGGGATGGGAACCGCGGAAAGCAGCGCCTCGGTATAGGGATGCCGGGGCGTGGTGAAGAGGCGTCGTGTCTCGGCGACCTCCACGAGCCGGCCGAGATACATCACGGCGATCCGGTCGGAGATATGCCCGACCACCGCCAGATCGTGCGAGATGAAGAGGATGGCCAGGCCGAGCCGCCGCTGCAGCGACAGCAGAAGATTCACCACCTGGGCCTGAATCGAGACATCCAGGGCGGAGACCGGCTCGTCCGCCACCAGCAGGTCCGGTCCGGTGATCAGGGCGCGCGCGATGCCGATGCGCTGGCGCTGGCCGCCGGAGAACTCGTGCGGGTAGCGCGTGATCGATTGCGGCGGCAGCCCGACGAGCTGCAACGCCGCCTCCACCCTGGTGCGCCGCTCCGCCGCCGTTCCGGCGCCGCCGTGGATGTCGAGCGGCGCGGCAACCAGATCCTCCACGGTCATGCGGGGGTTGAGGGACGCGTACGGGTCCTGGAAGATGAGCTGCATCCGTTGCCGCAGCGGCCGCATCGCGGCCCGGCTCAGGCGGGTGACATCCTGGCCGGCGAAGCGGATGCTGCCCCCGCTCGGCGTCTCCAGCCGCAGGACGGTCCGGCCGACCGTGCTCTTTCCGGAGCCGGATTCCCCGACGAGGCTCAGCACCTCGCCCTTCCTGATCTCGAAGGAGACGCCGTCCACCGCCTTGACGTGATGGCGTGCCCGCGACAGCAGGCCGGCCCCGACCGGAAACCACTTCCGCAGATCCTCGACCTGCAGCAGGACATCCGCCGGCGCGCTCATGCCGCGTCCTCCCGGGCCAGCTCGTGCCAGCGGGCGCAGCGGACGAAGTGCCCCGCCCCCGCCGCCTCCAGATCCGGCACGGCGACATCGCAGACGCCGGACAGCGCATAGTCGCAGCGGGGCGCGAAGGCGCAGCCCGGCGGCAGATACAGCGCATCAGGCACATTGCCGGGAATGGCCGCCAGCTCGCCCGCGCGCCGCCCCGCCAGGTCCAGCCGCGGCACGGAGCGCAGCAGGCCGCGCGTATAGGGCATGCGCGGCGTCTTGAAGAGCGGCACCACATCCGCCTGCTCGACGACGCGCCCGGCATACATCACCATGACGCGGTCGGCGATCTCCGCCACCACGCCGAGATTGTGCGTGATGAAGATCACCCCCATGCGGGTCTTCTCCTGCAGCCGGCGCAGCAGCTCCAGGATCTGCGCCTGGATGGTGACATCGAGGGCCGTGGTCGGCTCGTCGGCGATCAGCAGCGAGGGCTCGCAGGACAGCGCCATGGCGATCATCGCGCGCTGCCGCATGCCGCCCGACAACTGGTGCGGATAGGCCGAGAGACGCTGGCGCGGGGCGGGAATGCCCACCATGTCGAGCAGCTCCACCGCCCGCTCGAGGGCGGCGCGGCGGCCAAGGCCAAGGTGTTGCCGCACGGCCTCCGAAATCTGGTCGCCGATGCTGTGCACCGGGTTGAGCGAGGTCATGGGCTCCTGAAAGATCATCGCCGCCACGCGCCCGCGCAGGCCGCGCATGCCGTCTTCGGACAGGGCGGTCAGGTCGTGCACCGAGCGGTTCCGGTCGCGCAGCAGCACCCGCCCCCCGATGCGGCAGAAGGGCGCCGGCGGTGTCAGGCGCAGGATGCCGAGGCTCGTGATGCTCTTCCCCGAGCCGGACTCCCCGACCAGCGCCAGCGTCTCGCCCTCGCCCAGCCGGAAGGAGAGATCGCGCACCGCCGGCAGGATGCCGCGACGGGTGTGGAAGCTGATGTTGAGGCCGCGGACATCGAGGACATCCGTGAGCGCCATCTCGTCCGGCATGGCCATCACCGCCCCTCCATGCGCGGGTCCAGCGCATCCCGCAGGCCGTCGCCGATGAAGTTGAAGCAGGTCACGGCCAGGGCGATGGCGGCGCCGGGCAGGATCGCGAGCCAGGGCGCGCTGGTCAGATAGCTCTGCGCATTGTCGAGCATGTTGCCCCAGCTCGGGGTGGGTGGCTGAATGCCGAAGCCCAGGAAGCTGATGTAGGATTCCGCCAGGATGGCGTGCGCCACATTGAGCGTCGCGGCGACGACGATCGGCGCCATGGCATTGGGCAGCAGCTCGCGGAACATCACGCGCGAATCCCGCGCGCCCATGGCTTCCGCGGCCACCGCGAAGTCGCGCTCGCGCAACGTGCGGATCTGCCCCTCGACGATGCGCGCGACCTCCATCCAGGAGGTGATGGCGATCAGCAGCACGATGGATTCCACCGAGGGCTCGATCAGCGCCGAGATCGCCAGCAGCAGAAAGATGCTGGGGAAGCAGAGCATGGCATCGACGAAGCGCATCAGAACCATGCCGGGGATGCCCTGGTAGTATCCCGCGACCAGCCCGACGGTGACGCCGATCGCCATGCTGATGGCCATTGCCGCGAAGCCGACGGCCAGCGAGATGCGCCCCGCCATCAGAAGCCGGGCCAGCATGTCGCGACCAAGCTGGTCGGTGCCCAGCACATGCGCGCCGGAGAGGGGCGGCGAGAAGCGCGCGCGGATGTCGATGAAGACATCCGTGAAGGGCAGCAGGGAAGGTCCGATCACGCAGCCGGCCAGCATCAGCACGATCACGCCCGCCCCGAGCATGGCGAGCCTGTGCCGCAGGAATCGCCGCAACGCCGGGAAGGCGACGGGCGGCGGCGCGGCGGAGGATGCCGTCGGCGCGGGGGCGGTGGTGGACATGGGGCGCCCCTTCAGGACAGGCGGATGCGGGGATCGGCGACGCCGTAGAGCAGATCGGCGATCAGGCTGCCGAGCAGCACCAGCACGGCGCTGAACATCAGGATGCCCATCACCGTCGGATAGTCGCGGTAGCTGATGGAATCGAGGAACAGGCGGCCCATTCCCGGCCAGGTGAAGATCGTCTCCGTCACCAGCGCGCCGCTGAGCAGCGAGGGCAGTTGCAGGCCGGCGATGGTGATCATCGGCAGCAACGCATTGCGGACGGTGTGGTGCAGCAGGATGCGCCGTTCCGGCAATCCCTTGGACCGTGCCGTGCGGATATAGTCCTGGTTGATCACGTCCAGCATGGAGGAGCGCATGTAGCGGCTCCAGATCGCGGTGCTGACCAGCGCCAGCACCATCGAGGGCGCGATCAGGTGGTGCAGCCGGTCGAGGAAGGTGCCGTCCCCCACGGTGTAGCGGTTGCCTGCCGGCAACCAGCCGAGCTCGACCGAGAAGACATAGATGACGACAAGGCCGAACCAGAAGGTCGGGATGGACAGCGCGATCATCGAGCCGACGGTCGCCAGCATGTCGAAGATGGAGTAGCGGCGAATGGCGCCGAGGATGCCGATCCAGGCGCCAAGCAGCATGGCGATCAGCGTCGAGGTCAGCATCAGCTCCAGCGTGGGGCCGAGATGCGAGCCGATGATCGACAGCACCGGCTGTTGATCGCGGAAGGAACGGCCCCAGTCGCCCTGCAACATGCGCCACAGCCAGTCAAGATACTGCACCGGCAGCGGACGATCGAGGCCGAGCTGCCGGGCGATGCGGTCCAGATCCTCCTGCGACATGTCGCTCGTGGCGAACTGCGAGAGCGGGCCGCCGGGCGCGAGATGCAGGATCGCGAAACCGATGACTGACACAAGCAACAACAGGCCCATGGACTGCAGCAGGCGGCGGAGCAGAAAGGTGGTCATGGCGAACGATCCCGCATCCCGGACCGTGGTGAAACCTGGCCCTCCGCGCGAAGCTTGGCAGCGCCATGGTGATGCGGCAAGGCGGCAAATCGGCTTGCGCGGCGCCGTTCCGGCCCGCCGCGACGATATTCGCGCCATCCTGCACAATCCTGTGCCACAGCCGCCCGCGCATCGGACTGCCGCGCCGGCGCGACCTGTGGCAACCTGCCTCGGGTGCCATCCAGGCGCTGCACCGAGAGGGGGCGTGACGCGTGACGGCATCGGTCTGGCTGCGGGTGGCGTTGCTCTCCCTTCTCTGGGGCTGCAGCTATCTGCTGATGAAGCTTTCGGTCGCCGCGCTGCCGCCCCTGACCGTCGTCCTGCTGCGCACGCTCATTGCCGCGGCCGTCCTCGCGGCGCTGCTGCCCCTTCTGCGTCAGCGCCTGCCGCTCCGGCGCGAGGTGTTGCTGGCCTGCCTGGGCATGGGCATTCTCAACAACCTTGTGCCCTTCACCATGATTATCTGGTCGCAGAAGACGATCGGTATCGGCCTCGGTTCGGTGCTGAACGCCTCCACGCCCTTCCTGACCGCGATCGCCGCGCATCTGCTGACACAGGACGAGCGGCTCACCGCCACGCGGCTGGCCGGCACCGCCATCGGCGTGGCGGGGGTCGCGGTGCTGATGGCGCCGATGCTTGGCATCCCCGGTTCGGACGGTGTCCTGCTCGCCGCCGGCGCGGCGATGCTGGCCGCCCTCTCCCAGGCCCTGGCGGCGATCCTCGGCCGCCGGCTCCGTGGCCTGCGGGTCCGGCCGGTGGCCGCGGCGACCGGCCAGATCACCGCCGCCGCCCTGCTTTCGCTGCCGCTGGCGCTGCTGATCGACCGGCCCTGGACCCTGCCGCCGCCCTCTCCGGCCATCTGGCTCGTGATCCTGGCGCTCGGCGTGTTCTGCACCGCCCTCGCCTTCATCCTGTACTTCTCCATCCTGGCCAGCGCCGGCGCCAATGCGGCGCCCCTGGCCATGATGCTGGTGCCGGTCAACACCACGCTGATCGGCGGCCTGCTGCTGGGCGAGCGGCTGCTGCCGGTGCAATGGCTCGGCACCGCCATGGTGCTGCTCGGCCTGGTGGTCATCAGCGGCCGGCTGCGGCTTCCCCGGCTGCCGCGATAGTCGGGCACCACGGCGTCCCTGTCCCGGCGGGGTTGCGATGCGCGCCGCGCCGGGTCATCCCTGGGCCCATGCTGCCCCGGCCGTGCCGGGACCCTCCCGCCCAGGAGGAGGATCGCCCCTCCTCGTCGCCATCCGCCTCAAGGGGATCCGCGCGCATGAATGCCGACCTTGTCCTGGTGCTGCTCCTGCTCGGGCTGGCGGTCGTGCTGTTCATCCGCAACCGGCCGCGCGTCGACGCCGTGGCGCTGATCATGCTCGTCGCCCTGCCGCTGACCGGCATCCTGACCATCGGCGAGACCCTGGCCGGCTTCAGCGACCCCAGCGTGGTGCTGATCGCGGCGCTCTTCGTGCTGGGCGAGGGGCTGGTGCGGACCGGCATCGCCCGCCGCCTGGGCGACTGGCTGGTGAGGCGGGCCGCCGGCAGCACGGTGCGGCTGATCGTGCTGCTCATGCTCATCGTGGCCCTGCTCGGCTCGGTGATGAGCTCGACCGGCGTGGTGGCGCTGTTCATCCCCGTCGTGCTGCGCGCCGCGGCGCGGCTCCAGGCGCCGCCGGGCCAGCTGATGATGCCGCTCAGCTTCGCCGCGCTGATCAGCGGCATGCTGACCCTGGTCGGCACGCCGCCGAACCTGGTGGTCAACAGCGAGTTGCAGCGGTGGGGGCATGAGGGCTTCGGCTTCTTCGGCTTCACGCCCTTCGGCCTGCCGGTGCTGCTGCTCGGCATCGGCTACATGCTGGTGGCGCGGCGCTGGCTCACCGGCGCGGCCGAGGCGGTGGCCGAGGCGCGCGGCACCGCCCCCACCCTCCAGGAACTGATCCGGGACTACAGCCTGGAGGGGCGGCTGCACCGGCTGCGCCTGGGCCATGGCTCGCCCCTGGCCGGGCACAGCCTGGGATCGCTGCGGCTGCGCGCCGGGCATGGGCTGAATGTCCTGGTGGTCGAGCGGCGGCGGCGCCTCGCGGCCGAGATGCTGGACGCCGCCGCGGAGGTGACGCTGCTGGGTGGCGACGTGCTGGTGGCGACGCTCCCCGCCAGCCCGGAGCAGCTGGCCCTGCTCTGCGACCAGCTCAGCCTCCATCCCCTGCCTCTGGAAGGCCTCGACCCCGCCGCCCAGCCGCATGCCGTGGGGCTGGCCGAGGTCATCATCGTCCCGGGCTCGGAACTGAGGGACAAGTCCGTGCTGGAGGCGGCCTTCCGCAGCCACTACGGCCTCACCGTCGCCGGGCTGCGCCGGGGGCTGAAGAGCTTCTCCGACGGTTTGCTGGAGGAGAAGCTGCAATCGGGCGACACGCTCCTGCTGGTCGGCCCCTGGAAGGCGCTGCGCCGCTCGCAGCTCGGCCGCCGCGATTTCGTGCTGCTGAACCAGCCGCGCGAGCTGGAGGAGCCCTCGCCCGCCGTCACACGCGCGCCGCAGGCCCTGCTCAGCCTGGCCGTGGTGGTCGGGCTGATGGTCAGCGGCCTGGTGCCGCACGTGCATGCGGCGCTGATCGGGTGCCTGATGATGCTGGGCTTCCGCTGCATCGACCTCGACAGCGCCTACAAGGCCATCCACTGGCAGAGCATCGTGCTGATCGTCGGCATGCTGCCCTTCTCCCTGGCGCTGCAGCGCACAGGCGGCATCGCCCTGGCGGCGGAGGGGCTGATCGGGCTGGTCGGACAGGCCGGCCCCCAGGCGCTGCTGGCCAGCCTCTTCGCGGCGACCGCCCTCATCGGCCTCTTCATCTCGAACACCGCGACGGCGGTGCTGATGGCGCCGGTCGCGATCGCCACGGCGCGGGAGCTGGAGCTCTCGCCCTACCCCTTCGCCATGATCGTGGCGCTGGCCGCCTCCGCCGCCTTCATGACGCCGGTCTCCTCGCCGGTGAACACCTTGGTGATGGGCCCCGGCCGCTACCGCTTCGGCGACTTCGTGCGGGTGGGCGTGCCCTTCACCCTGATCGTCATGGCGGTCAGCGTGGCGCTGGTGCCCTGGCTGCTGCCGCTGCGCTGAGTGGAGCGCCGATCCGGGCCAGGACGAAGCGCAGCCGCTCCGTGACCGGCGCGAGGGGCAGCGGCACCAGCTCGTAACCATAGTCCGGATAGGTCTCGGCCATCATCCCGCAGGTGCGCGCGGCCTCGGCCGCGTCCTGCCGCCGCTCGGCGTCGCCGTGGAAGATCGCCGGCCAGTGCGGCGCCAGGAAGACCTGGCGATGGTAGCGGAAGCGGCGGGCGGCGCGGTCGAGATGCGCCGGGACCGGCAGGCCGCAAAGGCGCAGATAGCCGATGACATCGGGCAGGCCGCGATCGAACACCACCGGCCCCGCCCGCTCCGCCGCCTCCCGGTGCGAACGCATGTCCCAGAGCGCCATCGCCTCGGCGAAGGCGGCGCGGTCGCGCCAGGGCAGAGCCGGGCCATCGATCTCCCGCTGGTCCCGGATGATGGCCCGGCCAGCCTCGGGCCGTGTCGCCACGCCCGCGGCCGCCAGGGCGGCGATCAGGGTGCTCTTCCCCGCCCCGGGCCCGCCGGTGACGATGTGAAAGCGCTCAGTCTCCATGGTCATGATTGGCATTCCCCCGAAGCCCTGGTGGAGATGCGGCACACGGCGTGCCCCCGCGACTAGCCGCGCGGCAGGGCGGCCTCGTATTCGGCGCGGAAGGTCGCGAGCGAGCTGGCCAGCACCGTCGCCGCCCCGTCCACCAGCCCGCAGCGGCCGCTGCCCGGCAGCAGACGCGCCAGGTTCTCCAGCGCCGCCAGGTCGCCGGCGCGGCCGGCTCCGGTGTCCAGCCGCTCCAGGATGCGCGAGACCTGATGCGTGCCGATCTTGCAGGGCGGGCACTGGCCGCAGGAATTGTTGGCGAAGAAGGCGACATACTCCGCCGTCTTGCGAAGGATGCTGGTGCCCTCGCCGACCACGATCATCGCCCCGGTGCCCAGGCGCGAGCCGCGCGCCCGCAGGCTCTCGAAATCCAGCGCCACGTCGAGGTCGCCGGCCGTCAGCAGGGTGTTGGAGGGGCCGCCGGTGAAGACCGCCTTGAAGCCGCGCCCCGCCAGCATGCCGCCGCCCTGGGTGAAGACCAGCTCGCGCAGGCTGGTGCCCATCGGCAGCTCGTGCAGGCCGGGACGCAGCACGTCGCCCGAGAGGGAGTAGAGCTTGGTGCCCGCCGCCCCGCCCAGGCCGAGGGCCTGGTACCACGCGGCGCCGTGCCGCAGGATATGCGGCACATGGGCCAGGGTCTCGACATTGTTCACCAGTGTCGGCGCCCCGTGCACGCCCTGCTGGAAGGGAAAGGGCGGCTTCAGCCGGGGAAAGGGAAAGCCCCCCTCGACGCTGGAGATCGCGCCGGTCTCCTCGCCGCCGATGTAATGGCCGGAGCTCTCCCGCACTTGCAGCGTCAGCGCCTGCCCGATCGCCGCCGAGACGGAAGCGGCCAGCGGATGCGCCATCCAGGCGGCGACGGCGGCGCGGCAGGTGAGCACCGCCTCCCTCTCGCGCGGGTTGATGTAGAGCACCACCTGGGTCGCCTTCACCGCCAGGGCGGCGATCAGCGCCCCCTCGATCACCTGATGCGGCGTCGCGGCCAGCAGGAAGCGATCCTTGAAGGTGCCGGGTTCGTCCTCGTTGCCGTTGCAGATGATCCACCGCTCCGGCCCGGGCTGCGCCGCGACGCCAGCCCATTTGCGGTGCGTCGGGAAGCCTGCGCCGCCCAGGCCGCGCAGGCCGGACTGCTCCAGCACGGGGAGGATGGCGCCCGGGTCGGCCAGGGCCCGGGCCAGGCCCTGGCCGCCGCCCCCGGCCAGCCAGGCCCCGAGGTCGGCGCCGACACAGGCGGCCGGATCGGTGAGCACCTTCATGCGGCGCGCCCCAGCAGGCCCTCGGCGGTGACGTTGCCATAGGGCGGAAAGAGCAGCGGCGCCTTGCGGCCGAGATCCAGCCCGGCGGCCAGCAGGCCGCGTCGCCAGCCGGCGAGGTGGTTGAGGCCGAGGTTGCGCGGCCGCTCGGCCCGCGCCCCGGCGGCGGCCGCCGCCCCGGCGCGGCGCCCGAAGGCGACCAGCTCCAGCAGCGCATTGCCCATCATGCGGTTGCGGCCATGCAGCCCGCCCGTCACCTCGCCCGCCGCCAGCAGGCCCGGCAGGGCGGTCCGGCCGGCGCTGTCGATCGCCACGCCGCCATTCTGGTAGTGCAGCGTCGGCCGCACCAGGAACGGCTCCCGCGCCGGATCGAAGCCGGCGCGACGCGCGAGGTGCGACAGGGTCAGCAGGCGCTGGCTTAGGATGCCCGGCTGCTCCCGCTCCAGGCTGGGCGTATCGAGGAAGAGGCCGTGCCGGCCGTCGCGCACGACGCCGCGCCCCTCGGCCAGTTCGCGCAGCATGGCGGAAGCCACCACGTCGCGCGGCGCCAGCTCGGCGACGAAACGCTCGCCCCGCGCATTCACCAGCCGCGCTCCCGCCGAGCGCGCCGCCTCGCTGACCAGGGCGCCCTCCATGTGCGGCGGCCAGGCGATGCCGGTCGGGTGGAACTGGAAGCTGTCCGCCTCGCGCAGGCGCGCCCCGGCGCGATAGGCGAGCACCAGCCCGTCCGCCGTGGCGCCATAGTGGTTGGAGGTCGGGAAGCCGGCGAGATGCAGCCGGCCGGCGCCGCCCGTGGCCAGGATGGTGGCGCCGGCGCGGGCCAGCACCAGCCGCCCCTGCTCCAGGTCCTGCAGGACGGCGCCGCCGCAGCGGCCCCGGTCGTCGGTCAGCAGCTCCAGCGCCGGATGGCGGTCCAGCAGGGCGATGCCGGGGGTCAGCAGCACCGCCTCGCGCAGCGCCCGCATCATCTCGAGCCCGGTGAAGTCGCGGTAGGAGAGCAGCCGCGCCGCCGTGGCGCCGCCGGGCTTCCGGCGCAGCAGCGTGCCGCCCATGCGCTGCCGCTCGTCGGTCAGGTCGAAGCCCATGCCCTGGCGGATCAGCCAGCGGATGCAATCCGGCCCGTCGCCCACCAGGGCCGCGACCAGCGCCCGGTCGGCGGCGAAATGGCCGGCGCGCAGCGTATCCTCGAAATGCCGCTGCAGACTGTCCTCGGCGCCCACGGCCGCCTGGATGCCGCCCTCGGCCATCACCGTGTTGCCATCGCCCATGCGGAGCTTGGTGGCCAGCAGCACCCGCGCGCCGGCCCGCGCCGCCGTCAGCGCGGCGACGCACCCGGCCCCGCCGCCGCCGAGCACCAGCACGTCGGCATCGAGGATCGGCGCTCCGGCGATGTCGATGTCCTCCAGCAGGGAATCCGCCTCGAGCAGCGCGGCCAGCTCGGGCGGCACGGTCGCCCCGGCATCCGGACCGGCGCGCAGCGGCACCAGCCCGCCGGGGCGATGATCGGGATGGAAGCCCTTCAGCAGTTCCGGCACGGCGAGGGGGCAGGCCCGCTCCGGCGCCGGGGCCGCGGCGGCCCAGGCCCGCATCGCCTCGTCATAGGGCAGGCCGCCGCTCATGCCGGCGGGGCTGCGGGTGGCTGGGCCCCGGGCGCGTCCGGGTCGATCCGCTGGCCGCCGCCCTCGATCTCGTGCAGCCGCTGCATCAGGTCGGCCGGGCGCAGGGTCAGGGCGGCGCTCATCCGGCGGGCGAACTGGCCGAGATGCGCGGGGTCGATATGCTCCGGGCAGGCGGCGACGCAGAGGTTGCACATGACGCAGTGGTCGAAGAGCCCGGCCGCCGCGAAGACCTGGCCCTCGGCGGCCAGGTTGACCATCCGCTGCACCTCGATCCCCTTGGGGCAGGCGCGGTCGCAGCCGCTGCAATGGCGGCAGTGCCGCGCCTCGGGGAAGACGCGATCGATCTGCTCGGGGATGGACCAGCTGTCGCCCAGCGCCTCGAGGTCGTAGGCGTGCGGCCGCCGGGCCGGGAAATGATCGATGAAGGCGACCTGCATCCCCTCCTCGGCCACCACCTCGCAGGCCAGGGCGGTGCCGGCGATGCGCTCGCCCGTCCGCCGCACCAGCACCCGGCACGCGCCGCAGACGCCCTGGCCGAGGCAGCCGACATTCTCCGTCAGGGGCAGCCCGGCGCCGATCCAGGCCTGCAGCAGGGAAAGGCCCGGCCGTGCCTCGATGGCGTGCCCGTCGAAGACGAGGCGGACCCCCTTCTCCTCGCCTCCGGTCTCGCTGCCCGGCATCGGCGCGCTCCCTGATCTAGACGTGGCGATGCAGGGCGGCGCCCAGCAGCCCGGTATGCGGGCGCAACACCTGCCCGATCGGGATGGTTTCCAGATAGCCCGAGAAACGACCCTTCGCGGTGAAGCCGCGGATCAGCTCCTCCCTGTCGAGCAGGGGGCCGAGGTTGCGGCAGAGCCCGCCCGTGACATGCACGCCGCCCTCGGTCAGCAGGGTCAGGGCGTAGTTGCCGGCCACCGAGCCCAGCAGGAAGCAGAACAGCCGCACCGCCTCGGCCGAGGTCGGACAGTCGCCGGCGGCGGCGCGGTCCGAGACATCGCGCGGCGTCTCGTAGCGGATGGCGGTGCCGCGGATCTCCGCCAATGACCGCGCCGTCTGCAACAGGCCGGGCCCGGAGACCAGCCGCTCGGCCGAGACATGGCCGCCATGGATCTCCCGCAGCCGCCGCAGCAGCTCGGCCTGCAGCGCGTCCTGCGGCGCGAAGGAGGCGTGGCCCGCCTCGCTCGGCGCCACGCGCCATCCCCGGCCACCGGAGGCCGGGCCGTCGGGCAGCAGGAAGGCGACGCCGAGGCCGGTGCCGGGGCCGATCACCAGCCTCGGCCGCCCGGCCTTCGCCTCGCCCGGCTTCAGCGCGCGGAGATCCTCGCCGCCGAGCGCCGGGATGGCGGTGGCCTGGGCGACGAAGTCGTTGATGACGGCGAGGTCGCGCAGGCCGAGCCGCTCCCGCGCCGCGCGGATCGAGAAACGCCAGGCGCTGTTGGTGAAGGCGACGGTATCGCCCAGCACCGGCGTCGCCACGGCGAAGACGGCATCCCGCACCTTGCGCCCCGCCAGATAGGCCTCGGCCGCCTCGATCAGCCCGGGATGGTCGGCGACCGGCAGCTTGCGCTCCTCCCGCACCTGTCCATCCGGGCCGCAGAGCGCGAAGCGGGCATTGGTGCCGCCGATGTCGCCGACCAGCCGCGGCATCGCATCCGCCGGCGCGCGGGGCTCGGGGGAAGGGCGTCCGGTCGGGGTCGGGCTGTTCATCGGTTCCGCTCCTGGCCGAGGCTTCGGGGAAGGCTTTCCAGCGTTTCCAGCACGTTCGGCGCCGCGGCACAAGGAACCGGCAGGCCCCTCCCCCGCCGGACGCTCATCCGGCGATCATCGGCGGCAGGCGGGTCAGCTCGGGGCAGAGCGTCTCATAGGCCGCCGCCATCCGCAGCACGCCGAGATCGTCGCGCGGCCGGCCGATGATCTGCAGGCCCATCGGCAGGCCCTCGGGCGAGAAGCCGGCGGGCACGCTGATCGCGGGGCAGCCGGCCATGGTGGCGCCGACCACCACCTCCATCCAGCGGTGATAGCTGTCCATGGCGCGGCCCGCGATGGCCTTCGGCCAGTGCTCTCCGGCATCGAAGGGCCAGACCTGGGCCGTCGGCAGCAGCAGGAAGTCGTGGTGGCGGAACAGGGCCTGCAGCGCCTGGTACCAGGCGCCGCGCGCCACGCCGGCGTCGTAGACGTCGTTCGCAGACAGGCGCAGGCTGCCCTCGATCTCCCAGCGCGCCTCCGGCTTCACCAGGTCGCGCGTCGCCGGGTCCTCGATCAGGCCGCGCTGCTTGCCGCCGATGCTGTGCTGGCGCAGCACCACCCAGGCGCGCCACAGCCGCTCCGGGTCGAAGTCGGGCCGGGCCGCCTCGACCCTGGCGCCGAGCGCCCTGAAGCGCCCGCAGGCCCGCTCGCAGAGTTCGAGGATGCCCGCCTCGAACGGCAGGTGGCCGCCGAGATCGCCCAGCCAGGCGAGGCGGCGGCCGGCGGGGTCGAAGTCCAGCCGGTCCTCGAAGCGGAAGCCGGGATCCTCCAGCGAGAGCGGCACGCGCTCGTCGCGCCCCGCCTGCACCGAGAGCAGCATGGCGAGATCGGCGATGCTGCGCGCCATCGGCCCGTCGGTGGACATCTGGGTGTAGAACGGGTCGGCATTCTCCGCCGGCACGCGGCCCTGCGAGGGGCGGAAGCCGAAGACGTTGTTGTAGGCGGCCGGGTTGCGGAGCGAGCCGCCCATGTCGCTGCCATCGGCCACCGGGAGCATGCGCAGGGCCAGGGCCACCGCGGCGCCGCCGCTCGAGCCGCCGGCGATGCGCGAGGGGTCGTAGGCGTTGCGCGTCACGCCGAAGACCGGATTATAGGTGTTGGAGCCGTAGCCGAACTCCGGCACGTTGGTCTTGCCGATGAGGATCGCGCCGGCGGCCCGCATGCGCGCGACGAAGATGGCGTCCTGCTGGGGCACTTGGTCGCGGTAGATCGGCGAACCCAGGGTGGTCCGCAGCCCGCGGGTGGCCGCCAGATCCTTGATCGCCTGCGGCAGGCCATGCAGCGGCCCCACCGCCGCCCCCGCCGCCACGGCACGGTCGGCCGCCTCGGCCTCGGCCAGCAGCTCCTCCTCCGGGCGCAGCGAGACGATGGCGTTGCAGACCGGGTTCACCGCCGCGACATGGCCGAGGCAGGCGCGCATCAGCTCGACCGCGGAGATCTCGCGCGCGCGGATCATCCGTGCCAGGGGCACGGCACCCAGCCGCAGCAGTTCAGGCAAAGCGACCGGAGCAGGGGAAGCGGAAGCGGTCATGGCGCGGCGCGGGGCCTCCATTGGCGGAGCGGGAGCACGCAGGGTGGGCCGGATCGGGCCGGCTGGCCAGAGGGGGCCTCGCCGGCCACCGGTCCGGCCGCGTCAGCCCAGGCCGTAGAAGCGGCGCGCGTTGCCACCCAGCACGGCGGCGCGCTCGGCCCCGGTGCATCCCGTCAGCAGCCTGGAGGTGACCTCCTGCCAGCCCGGATAGCTGCCCGCCAGCTCCAGCACCGGCCAGTCGCTGCCCCAGATCATCCGCTCCGGCCCGAAGCAGGCCAGCATATGCCCGGCCCAGGGCTCCAGCTCCTGCTCCGTCCAGGCCGGCGCGGCCTCGGTCACCAGACCGGAGAGCTTGCAATGGACCGAGGGCATGGCGGCGGCGGCGGCCAGCCGGCTGGCCCAGGGATGCCAGCATCCCTCGCGGATCGGTGGCTTGGCGCCATGGTCGATCACCATCGGCAGATCCGGGTGGCGCCGTGCCAGGACCGGCACGAGGCCGAGCTGGTCGGCGCGCAGCAGCAGGTCCAGGCGCAGCCCGTGGCGCGCCATCGCCTCCAGCCCGGGCCGCACCTCCGGCCGCAGGATCCAGTCGGCCTCGGGAAGGTCCTGCAGCATCGGCCGCAGCCCTTTCAGCAGCGGATCGGCGGCCAGGGCGGCGATGCGCGCCGGCGCCCCGGGCGCGGCGAGGTCGGTCCAGCCCACCACGCCGCGCACCAGCCCGCCGGAGCCGCGCGCCACCTCCAGCAGGAAGGCCGTCTCGGCCTCGGTGGCATCGGCCTGGACCAGCACGGTGGTGTCGACGGCGCCGAGCTGCGGCCGCAGATCCTCCAGCCCGTAGTCGCGATGGATCGGCAGCGCCGGCCGCAGCCAGCCATAGCCGCCGCGCGACAGGCGCCAGACATGGTGGTGGGCATCGACCCAGCCGCTCATGGCGCGATGACGCCCTTGGTCAGCAGGATGTTGCCGTAGAGCCGCCGCTCGCCGGTCTGCAGGATGGCGAAGGCCGCGCCCGCCTGCTCGTAGAAGGCGAAGCGCTCGATGGCCACGGGCGGCGGCGCGCCGGCCTCGGCCAGGACGGCGGCGAAGGCCTGGACCGCCTCGGGCCGCGCCGCCGGATCACCCACCACGGCCATGACCCGCACCGGGTCGTCGATGAAGTCGTCGATCGGCAGGACGGTCAGGATGGCGCGCAGCACGGCATCGGCCTCGAGGCCGGGGAAGCGCAGCAGGCGGCGCGCCCGGGCGGCGGCGGGGAAGTTGGCGTCGGCCAGGACCAGCGTGTCGCCATGGCCCATGGCGGCCAGGACCCGCAGCAGCTCCGGCGTCAGATAGGGGTGAAGTCCCTTGAGCATGCGCGACCTTCCGCCCTGCGTGGCTCAGACGTGCTGGCCACCGTTGATGTGGATCTCCGCCCCGTTCACGTAGGAGGAGGCGGCGGAGCAGAGAAAGAGGATGGTCTCGGCCACCTCCTCCGCCCGGCCGAGGCGGCGCATCGGGATCTGCCGCTCGACGATCTCCTCGGTGCCCGGGGAAAGGATCGCGGTGTCGATCTCGCCGGGCGCGATGGCGTTCACCCGGATGCCATGGGCGCCGAATTCATGCGCCATCTCCCGCGTCAGCGCCGCCAACGCCGCCTTCGAGCAGGCATAGGCCGCGCCGGCGAAGGGATGCACGCGGGAGCCGACGATGGAGGTGACGTTGACGATGCTGCCGCCGGCCGCCTTCAGCTCCGGGAAGAGCCCGCGGGCCAGGGCGGCGGTGGAGAAGAGGTTGACGTTGAAGACCGAGGTCCAGACGGCATGGTCGCTGTCCAGCGCGCCGAGCCGCGCGCCGCCCGGCCCCTTGGGGGAAATGCCGGCATTGTTGACCAGGGCATGCAGCCGGCCGCCCGGCAGGCGCTCGCGCACCTCGGCGATCAGCGCCTGCACCTGGTCGGGGTTGGACAGGTCGGCCTGGATATGGCCCCAGCGCGCGCCCGGCCAGCGACATTCCTCCGAGAAGGGCTGCCGCGAGACGCTGAGGATGCGCCAGCCCTCGCTCTGGAACCGCTTGACCGTGGCATGGCCGATGCCGCGGCTGGCGCCGGTCAGCAGCATGATCCTGGGGGTATCGCCCATCGCGCGCAATCCTTGGGGGGCCGCGCCGTCGCGGCCGGGTGTGGCAGTCGTGCCGGTCCCGTGGGCCAGGCCCGCCGGGCGGAGGACGCCGCCGCCATGCTGACGCGGATCGCGCCCGCGGGAAAGGGCGCCCGGAAGCCGGGGCCCCGCTACCGGGCTCTCGCTACCGGGCCCCGCTACCGGGGCCGCCGCTCCGTGGCGAAGATCAGCAGCGCCATCACGGCAAGGCCGGCACCGGTCAGCACGGTCGCCCACCAGCCGCCATGGGTGAAGGTGAAGGCGCCGAGCCAGGAGCCCGCCGCGCCGCAAAGGAACACCACCGTCATGTAGCCGGCGTTCAGCCGGCTCCGCGCCTCGGCGGCCAGGCTGTAGATCACCCGCTGGCCGGCCACCTGATTGGTCTGGGTCGCGGCATCGAGCAGCACGGCGACGACGGCCAGGCCCAGCAGCCAGCCGGCCGCCGCCATCCAGCCGGCGGCCAGGAAGCCCAGCAGCAGCCCCAGCAGGGCGAGGCCGGTGGCCTGCCAGACCAGGCCCCGGTCGGCCAGCCGCCCGGCCAGTGGCGCGGCGAGCGCGCCCCCCGCCCCGGCCAGGGCGAAGAGGGCGATGCCGCGCTGGTCCAGGCCGAAGCGCCCGGCCAGGAGCAGCGGCACGGCCGTCCAGAACAGGTTGAACATGGCGAAGACCAGGCCCTGATAGGCGGCCCGGCGCTGCAGCACCCGCTGCCGGGCCAGCAGATGCAGCGTCGAGACCAGGATCTGGCCATAGTGCAGGCCGCTGCGCGGAGACCGACGCGGCAGGATGCGCCAGAGCATCGCCAGGATCACCAGCATCAGTCCGGCCGAGAACCAGAAGATGGCGCGCCAGCCGAAGCCGGCCGCCGCCATATTGGCCGCCGGCCGGGCCAGCATGATGCCGCCGATCAGCCCGCCCATGATATTGCCGATGACCCGGCCCCGGTTCCGCTCCTCGGCGAGGTGCGCGGCGAGCGGGATCAGCACCTGCGCGCCCACGGCGCAGAAGCCCACCACGAAGGAGGCGGCGAGGAAACCGGCGGCCGAGCCCGATACGGCGATGCCCGCCAGCCCCAGGCCGGTGCCGCCCACGGTGAGCAGGATCAGCCGGCGATTCTCCACCAGGTCGCCGAGCGAGGCCAGCAGGAGCAGCCCGGCGCCATAGCCCAGCTGCGTCACGGTGACGGTGAGGCCGGCGAGGCTGTCGGGCAGCCTCAGGGCCGGGCCGATCAGCCCGATCAGCGCCTGGGCGTAGTAGAGGTTGGCCACCATGGCGCCGCAGGCCAGGGCGAAGACCAGGACCATGGCGCCGTCCATCCCCTCGCCGGGGCGCGCCTCGGCCCTCTCCTGACCGCTCGCCGTCACGTCGGCCGCCGCGCGGCGCGGTCCGTCGGGAAGGCGTGCCGCCGCGCCGGTCGCGGCAGGTGTGGCGATGGACAGGGCATGAGCGTCTCGGAGCCGGGAGCGGGGAGCAGGGGCATTGTGCGACGCGATATAGGGGCGGCCGGTGGCCGGCAAACCGTCCCTCCCCCGCTGCCGCCGCGGCTCAGCCCCGCGTCCAAGCGGGCGGGCGCTTCTCGCGGAAGGCGGCGATGCCCTCCTCGGCCTCCCCGGCCGCGGCGCGGGCGAAGGCCTGCGCCGCGGTCTCCGCATAGGCCGGGGGGGAGACCGGGCCCAGGGCGGCGATCAGCCGCTTGGTCTCCGCCAGCGCCCCGGGCGCGCCCTGCAGCAGCTCCGCGATCACCTCGGCCACGCGCCGGTCGAGCGCGGCGGCATCCTCCACCGCCTCATGCACCAGCCCCGCCCGCGCCGCGGCGCCGGCATCGAGGACGCCCGCCTGCAACACCAGGCGCGTGGCGGCGCTCCGGCCCATGCGGCGCACCAGCCAGGGCAGGATCTGTCCCGGCACCAGGCCACGCCGCACCTCGGGCGCGGCGAAGCGGGCGGAGGCGTCGGCCAGGGCGATGTCGGCGGCGCAGACGAAGCCCAGGCCTCCCGCATAGACCGAGCCTTCCACCTGGGCGATGACCACCTGCGGCAGGGCGGCGAGCGCCTCGAAGCAGGCGCCGATGCTGCGGTTGCGTTCGAGCTGCGCCGCCAGCTTGGCGTCGGTGGCCTCCGCCGCCCCCACCTCGCCCAGATCCAGCCCGGCGCAGAAATGGCCACCCGCGCCGCTGACCACGACGATGCGCGCGCCCGCATCCCGCCGCAGCGACTCCAGCGCCTCGCGCAGCCGGGCGATGAGGTCCGCGCTCAGCGCGTTGCGCCGCGCCGGACGGTTCAGCACCAGCCGGACGACGGCGCCCTGGCGCCGGACCAGCAATGGCGTGTCCTGCTCCTGCATCCTCTCTCCCTTCCTCCCGTTCGATTGTGCGTTTCCGGGATGATGTCCCGGCTTTCTGCCACGACGATGTAACATCTGTCGCGCCCATGGGAATCTCATGGCACGCTTTCCGCCGATGGCGTCCCGTGCGGGACCGGCGATCCCGCCGAACCGCCGGATGCCTCTCGAGTGATGCGATTGAAGGCTTCATGCGGCACGGACATCCCATTCCGCGAGCACCCCGCCAGGGGTGAGGATGGCGGCCGGCCGGCCAGCCCAAGAGGCCGTATTGGCTGGTCAGGAGCGCCGCGCGCTTGCGGCATTCCATTTCCGACCCAGATTCTTTTCCAGGGTTCGGTGCGCCGCCCGGCCGGCGTGGTGCCGAAGGCACAGGTTGAACGAATTTTGCCGAATTACACCTTTTCGTGTGCAGCATGACAGATTTGCGGATTACGCTGCACTGCGGAAGCCGGCCCGGGTCTTCCCCTCCCGGCGGGAAGGCGTCGCCGGCGGAGACGGGACGCGAGGGCCATGCCAGGGCCGGAGGCCGGGGGAATCGGAGGCGAGGCGGCGTCGCCGCCCGGCCCCCGGAAACGCTGAACGAGCACGCTGACGGGCGGCGCGATCCAAGGCCGCCGCCGCCCGGACCACCGCGAAGGTAGGAGCGAGACAAATGGGACATGCTGACGACCTCTTCCGCCTCCACGCCTCCCTGCAGGCGGACCGCCGCGAGCAGGACATGTCCCTGGCGGAGTGGCTGAAAGCGTGCCGTGACGACCCCAGCCTCTATGCCTCGGCGCCCGAGCGGATGCTGAAGGCCATCGGCGAGCCGCAGCTCGTCGACACCGCGCGCGACGCGCGGCTCGGCCGCATCTTCATGAACCGCACCATGCGGCTCTACCCGGCCTTCAGCGAGTTCCACGGCATGGAGGACACGATCGAGCGCATCGTGGCCTATTTCCGCCACGCCGCGCAGGGGCTGGAGGAGCGCAAGCAGATCCTCTACCTGCTCGGCCCTGTCGGCGGCGGCAAGTCCTCGTTGGGCGAGCGGCTGAAGGCGCTGATGGAGGAGCAGCCGATCTATGTGCTGAAGGCCGGCCACGCGCTCAGCCCGGTCTTCGAGAGCCCGCTCGGCCTCTTCGACCCCGAGCGCATGGGCGCCATGCTGGAGGGCGATTATGGCATCCCGCGCCGCCGCCTCTCGGGCATCGCCTCACCCTGGGCGATCAAGCGGCTCGACGAGTTCGACGGCGACATCTCGCGCTTCCGCGTGGTCAAGCTCTACCCCTCCCGCCTGCGGCAGATCGCCATCGCCAAGGTCGAGCCGGGCGACGAGAACAACCAGGACATCTCCTCCCTGGTCGGCAAGGTCGATATCCGCAAGCTGGAGCAGTTCAGCCAGAACGACTCGGACGCCTATGCCTATTCCGGCGGCCTGAACCGGGCGAATCAGGGGCTCCTCGAATTCGTCGAGATGTTCAAGGCGCCGATCAAGATGCTGCACCCGCTGCTGACGGCGACGCAGGAGAACAACTACGTCGGCACGGAAAGCATCGGCTCCATTCCCTTCACCGGCATCGTGCTCGCCCATTCCAACGAGGCCGAGTGGCAGAGCTTCAAGAACAACCGCACCAACGAGGCTTTCATCGACCGCGTCTGCGTCGTCAAGGTGCCGTACTGCCTGCGCGCGACCGAGGAGGCGCGGATCTACGACAAGCTGATCCGCGGCTCCGAGCTGGCCCGCGCGCCCTGCGCCCCGCACACGCTGGAGATGCTGTCCCGCTTCTCCGTCCTCTCGCGCCTGAAGCCGCACGAGAACAGCACCATCTTCGCCAAGCTGCGTGTCTATGACGGCGAGAACATCAAGGAGACCGACCCCAAGGCGCGTACCATGCAGGAGTACCGCGACGCCGCGGGCGTGGACGAGGGCATGGAGGGCATCTCCACCCGCTTCGCCTTCAAGGTGCTCTCGGCCGCCTTCAACCACGATCCCTCCGAGGTCTCGGCCGATCCGGTGCACCTGATGTATGTGCTGGAGCAGGCGGTGAAGCGCGAGCAGTTCCCCGATGATGTGGAGCGGCAGTACCTCGCCTTCATCAAGGGAGAGCTGGCGCCGCGCTACGCCGAGTTCATCGGTCACGAGATCCAGAAGGCCTATCTGGAAAGCTACCACGACTACGGCCAGAACCTCTTCGACCGCTACGTGGATTACGCGGATGCCTGGATCGAGGACCAGGACTTCAAGGACCCCGACACCGGCCAGTTGATGAGCCGCGACCTGCTGAACCAGGAGCTGACCAAGATCGAGAAGCCCGCCGGGATCGCCAATCCGAAGGACTTCCGCAACGAGGTGGTCAAGTTCGCGCTGCGCGCCCGCGCCAACCATGGCGGCCGCAACCCGTCCTGGACCTCCTATGAGAAGCTGCGGGAGGTGATCGAGAAGCGCATGTTCAGCCAGGTGGAGGATCTGCTGCCGGTGATCTCCTTCGGCTCCAAGAAGGATGGGGACACCGAGCGGAAGCATGACGAATTCGTCAGCCGGATGGTCGCGCGCGGCTATACCGAGCGCCAGGTCCGCCGCCTGGTCGAATGGTACATGCGCGTGAAGCAGTCGGCCTGAGGCCACCAGAGGGAGGCGTCCGACTTGGACATCATCGACCGACGGCCCAACCCCCACGGCAAGAGCCTCGAGAACCGGGTCCGCGTGCTCAACCGGGCCAAGGCGGCCGTGACCCGCGCGGCCCAGGCGGCTATCGCCGCGCGCTCGCTGCGGGATGCGGGCAAGGGCGAGGACGGGCGCGGCGAGGCGGTGACCGTTCCGGCCAGGACGCTGGCCGAGCCGGGCTTCCACACGGTCTTCAGCGGCGGCGCGCGCGAGCATGTCCTGCCCGGCAACAAGAGCTTCTCCACCGGCGACCGCATCCCCCGCCCGCCGGGCGGCGGCGGCGGGGGTGGCGGCAGCGGTCCCGGCGCCGGCCAGGGCGATGGCGAGGACAGCTTCCGCTTCCTGCTGACCCGTGACGAGTTCCTCGACCTGTTCTTCGACGATCTCGAACTGCCCGATCTGGTGAAGCGCCAGATCAAGGACATGGAGAAGCCCGCCCCGTCCCGCGCCGGCTTCACCGTCTCCGGCAATCCGGCCCAGCTCGACCTCGGCCGCACCATGCGCCAGTCGCTCGCCCGCCGCATCGGGCTGCGCCGCCCGAAGCCGGCTGAGGCGGAGGCGCTGGAGGCGGAGATCGAGACCCTGGAGGCGAGCGGCGCCGATCCCGCCCGGCTGGAAGCGGCCAGGCTGGAGCTGGACGAGGTGATGCGGCGGCGTGGCCGGGTGCCCTTCATCGACCCGATCGACATCCGCTACCGCAATTTCGAGCAGGTGCCCCGCCCCTCCTCCAAGGCGGTGATGTTCTGCCTGATGGATGTGTCCGGCTCGATGACCGAGCCGATGAAGGAGATGGCCAAGCGCTTCTTCCTGCTGCTGAACGTCTTCCTGGAGCGGCGCTACAAGCGCGTCGACCTGGTCTTCATCCGCCACACCGAGACAGCGCAGGAGGTGGACGAGGATGCCTTCTTCCACGATCCGCGCACCGGCGGCACGGTGGTCTCCTCGGCGCTGACGGAGATGATCCGTATCCAGCGCGAGCGCTACCCGGCCACGGAATGGAATATCTACGGCGCCCAGGCCTCGGACGGCGACAACCATCCGAGCGACACGGGCCACGCCGTCGCCCTGCTGGAGGCCGAGATCCTGCCGGCCGTGCAGCACTACGCCTATATCGAGATCGGCACGCCCGAGGCGCTGCTGCACCGCACCAGCGACCTCTGGCGCGGCTATGCCGGGCTGGCGGCGCGGGCCGAGCGGCTGGCGCTGCGCCGCGTCTCGGAACAGCGCGACATCTTCCCGGTCTTCCGCAGCCTCTTCTCGCGCGGCGAGGCCCGGGCGAGGGAGCGCGCGCCATGAGCGGGGATGGGCTGCTGTTCGAGGGCGCGGACTGGGATTTCGGCACGCTGCGCCGCATTCATGACGCCGCCGAGGAGATCGCCGAGAAGGAGCTTGGCCTCTCGGTCCATCCGAACCGGATCGAGGTCATTACCGCCGAGCAGATGCTCGATGCCTATGCCTCGAACGGCATGCCGCTGATGTACCAGCACTGGTCCTTCGGCAAGCGTTTCATGCAGCACGAGGGCCTGTACCGGAAGGGCCTGCAGGGCCTGGCCTATGAGATCGTCATCAACAGCAGGCCCTGCATCAGCTATCTGATGGAGGAGAACAGCGCCACGATGCAGGCGCTGGTCATCTCCCACGCCGCCTTCGGCCACAACCACTTCTTCCGGAACAACCGGCTGTTCCAGGAATGGACCGATCCCTCCGGCATCCTGGACTATCTGGAATTCGCCCGCGGCTTCATCGCCCGCTGCGAGGAACGCCACGGCCGCGCCGCGGTGGAGCGGATCCTGGATGCCGCCCATGCCCTCTCGGCGCAGGGCGTGCATCACCCGACCGCCGGCAAGCCGCTCGACCTCAAGGCGGAGGAGAAGCGCGAGCGCGAGCGCCGGGAGCATGACGAGCGGGTCTTCAACGATCTCTGGCGCACCCTGCCGCAGACCGGCGCCGCCCCCGCCGCGGCCGACCCGGTCGCCGAGCGGCAGCGGCGGCTGCGCCTGCCGGAGGAGAGCCTGCTCTACTTCCTGGAGAAGTTCGGCCCCCGCCTGGCGCCCTGGCAGCGGGAGATCCTGCGCATCGTCCGGCTGATCTCGCAGTACTTCCACCCGCAGCGCCAGACCAAGGTGATGAACGAGGGCTGCGCCACCTGGACGCACTACTACATCATGAACCGGTTCCATCAGCAGGGCCGGATCCATGACGGGCATTTCCTGGAGTTCCTGTCCTCCCACGCCAATGTGCTGACGCAGCCGGATTTCGACGATCCGCGCTTCGGCGGCTTCAATCCCTATGCGCTGGGCTTCGCGGTGATGCGCGACATCGAGCGCATCTGCACCGAGCCGACGGCGGAGGACCGGCGCTGGTTCCCCGACTTCGCCGGCAACCGGGACCCCTTCGGCACCCTGCGCCACGCCTGGTCCGAATACCGGGACGAGAGCTTCCTGCTGCAGTACCTCTCGCCCAAGGTCATCCGCGACTTCCGGCTGTTCCGCCTGCGTGACGAGCATGCCCGCCCGCATCTGACGGTCGATGCCATCCATGACGAGGAGGGCTATCGCCAGATCCGCCGCTCCCTCGCCGGCACCTACGAGATCGGCCGCATGGCGCCCGAGATCCTGGTCGTGGATGTCGACCTCGGCGGCGACCGGCGGCTGATGCTGGAGCACCGCACCCAGTCGGGCCATCTGCTGGTGGAGAACGATGCACGGGTGACGCTGGAGCTGCTGGCCTCGCTCTGGGGCTATGAGGTCAGCCTGGCGGAGGTGGACGCGGCGACCGGCCGCATCCTGCGCCAGCACCGGGTGGGACCTTCCGCCTGAGGGGGTCCGCTCGGCCAAAGGTGCCTGCCCCGGCGGGTGTCAGCTCCGGCCGAACAGCGCCGCGCCCATGCGGCGCAGCCCCACGGCCTGTTGCCGCAGCCATCCGCCCGTCGCCATCTCCTCCGGCAGATCCGGATCCCCGGTGCGCGGGAAGACATCGCGCCGGAAGTCGGCGGTGCCGAAGATCCAGTCCCAGACCGGCAGCAGCACGGCGAAGTTCCTGCCCGACTCGCCCGAGCCCAGCACGCCGTGATGCAGCCGGTGGAAGCGCGGCGAGACCAGCAGACGCTCGCCGACCCGGCCGAAGGAGAGGCGGACATTGGCGTGGCTCATCGCCTCCGCCAGGCGCAGCACCACGACGACGATGGGAAACTGCCCCGGCGGCACGCCGATCAGCAGGGCGATGCCGCCGAACCAGACGGCGCCGATCACGTCGTCCAGGATGTGGTTGCGATCATCCGTCCAGAAGGTCATCTGCCGCTGAGCATGATGGATGGCATGCAGCGCCCACCACCAGCTGAACATGTGCTGGAAGCGGTGCCGCCAGTACTCCCCGAAGTCCAACACGACGATGTAGACGCCGAGCGCCAGCAGCGGCCATTCGCGCAGGATGGGGAACAGCGTCTCCAGCGTCGGCGGCACCCAGCCGCTCTCGGCCACCAGGCCGGACAGCCGGGCGCCGAGCGATGAGAAGGCGACGAAGGCGATCAGCGGCAGCAGGCCCAGCCGCGTCAGCAGGGTGTAGAGGATATCGGTGCGGATGCTGCGGCGGTCGGCGCGCGGCTCCACGGGTTGCCAGGCCTCCAGCGGGCGACAGACCGCGTAGATGATCACCACCTGCAGCAGGCCGAAGAGGGCGAAGTTGATCCAGTCGAAGGCGTCCTCGGCCCATTCCATCAGGCCCGCGGCATAGAGCGCGGGCTGCACGAGGGTCTCGAAGATCCAGCCGTTCAGGCCATCCCAGGCATCCCGCAGCGCATCCAGCATACCCCGCCCTCCCCTCGCTCCGGTGACGCTGTCATATACCCTGCGGCGGCAGCGGCGCGAAGCAGAAGCCCCGGGCCAGCAGCCCCGTCAGCAGATCCTCGAAGACCAGGCCGAAGGGCTCCCGCCGGCTGCGGACCCCCCAATGCATCAGCAGGACCTCGCCGTCGCGGATCTGCCTCAGGGCCTGGGCCAGCAGCGCGGCATTCGGGCTGCGGGCGCTGTCCAGCTCGTCGCCGAGGAAGCCCCGCGCCGTCCACCCCTGGTGCCGCAGTCCGCAGGCGGCGGCAAGGCGGAGCGCGTTGGGGGAGGTGCGGCCGCCGGGGGCGCGCCAGAGCGGCAGGATGCGCGCCTCGGGCGCGATGGCGCGCAGCGCATCCATCGGCCGCGCCAGCTCGGCGCAGAACCCGGCCTGATCCAGCGTCTCGCTGCCCTCGCCCCGGCGCGACGCGTAGCGCACCAGGCCGGGCCCGGGGTCGGTGCCGAGATACCAGTGGCGCCAGGTATGGCTGGCGAAGGCATGGCCCTCGGCGACCCGCGCCCGCCAGAATCCGGCCCAGCCCGGTCCCAGCGTCCGATCGCCGCGAAAATCCGGCTCATGGGCCAGGAAGAGGGTGGCACGGACCTCGTGGCGGCGCATCGCCGCGGCGATCATCTCGGCCTCGCGCCCCCATCCCGTGTCGATCGTCAGGTAGAGGGTGCCGGCGCGGCACTGCGGCAGGGCGGGCCGCGCCAGGGACTGTCCGGCGGCGGGGCGGGCGGCGGGGCCGGCGGCCAGTCCCAGCGCCGCCAGCAGCGACCGGCGGCCGGGCATGACGGGCGGGGTCACGGGGTGGGGGCGGCCGGCCTGTCGCCCGCCGTGCCGCCGCTGCCCGCATAGAGGATGCCATGCGGCGAGCGGCCCACGCGCTGCGTCTCCATCCGGCCGGTCTCCGGATCGACGATGCCGATGCGGCCCTGCCAGCGCAGCGTCACCCAGAGCCGCCCCTGCGGATCGATGCTGATGCAGTCCGGCCCACCCGGGATCTTCCAGCTCCGCGTCACCGCCAGCGTCTGCGGATCGAGGAGGGTGATGCGGCTGTCCACCCGGCTGGTGACGTAGATCGGGCCGCCATTCGGCGCCGGGAACAGCGCATGGGCACCCCGCGCGATGGTGATGGTGCGCTCGACGCTCCGTGTCTCGGGATCGATCACGGCGATGTGGTCGCTGCCCATGATGCCGACCAGCAGCCGGCCGTTGTGCCAGATGATGCCGGCGGGCTCCGGCCCGACATCCAGGCTCCAGAGCGGCTCCAGCGTCTCCAGGCTGACCGCGGCGATATTGCCGGTGCCCTGGAGCGTCACATAGACCACCTTGCCGTCCGGGCTGTAGGCGAGGTGGCTCGGCATGTCGGGCATGTTCAGCCGCTTCACCAGCTCCAGCGCCTCGCCGGTCCAGCGGTAGATGTCCACCTGATCGCGGCGCAGGCTGGTGATGGTCAGGATCTGCCCGTCCGGGCTGAAGCCCAGATGATAGGGATTGGACAGGGCCTCGCGGCGCAGCACCTCGCCGGTGCCCGGATCGATGAACAGCATCTCGTTCGCGCCGGAGTCGCCCACCATCAGCAACCGGCCGTCCGGCGTCAGGGAAAGATGGTGCACCTCCCGCAGGACGGGGATACGGCGCCGCTCCGCCCGCGTCTCGGCATCCAGCACCTGGATGGTGGCGTCCCCGGAGTTCAGCACATAGACCAGCCCGGCGGCGCGGACGGGATGCGCCGCGGCCGACAGGGCCAGCAGCAGCGCCAGCGCCCAAGAGCGCGAAGGGCGGAAAGGGCGGAAGGGGCGCATCGGGCTCACTCGCGTCGGGGCGGCCGGGCCGGGCCGGCGCGGCCACGGCCTTGTACCATCCCTGCCGCGCCCCGAGCCAGCCCGGGGCTCAGCGGCCGCCGAACCGGTCGACGAAGCCCGCGAAGGCGGCGAGCTGCGCCTTGACGAAATCCCGCGTCGCCGCGTCGGTCAGCTCTCCCTCGGCGGAGAACTTCGCCTGGGCCGAGGCCACCATGATCTCGGGCTTGTTGAGCACCAGCGCGTCCAGGAAGACCAGGACCTGGCGCAGATGATACTGCGCCCGCACCCCGCCGAGCACGCTCATCGAGGCGGACTGAATGGCCACGGGCTTGCCCGCGAAGGGCGCGGGCTGCAGGCGGGAGAGCCAGTCTATGGCGTTCTTCAGCACGCCGGGCACCGAGTAGTTGTATTCCGGCGTCACGAAGATCACGCCGTCGGCCTGGCGCACCGCCTCGCCCAGAGCGGTGACCGGAGCCGGAAAGCCCGCCCCCTGGACATCCGCATTGTAGGACGGGATCTCGTCCAGGCCGGGCGAGGCGACGATCCGCAGGCCCTCCGGCGCCAGGGCCGGCAGGGCACGCGCCAGCGCGGCGTTGTAGGACCCGCTCCGCAGGCTGCCGCAGATCGTGAGGATGGTCCTGGACTGGGGCATGGAAGCCTCCTGACTGTGCTGCGTCGCAGCTAACCGGCGCTGGTCCGCGGCTGTCAACCTCGGCTCAAAGAGCCTTGTTGCAGAAGTTTAATACCAAGGCATCGGTTTCAGCGTGGAGTATGCTGCATTGCAACATGATGCGCGCGCCCCACATGTAACCCGCCACCACCCGCACGGGAGCGACGATGCCGGACGTCCTGCATGGCCTGGATGAAATGATACGGCTGCGGCAACGCTGGACCCGGCTGATGACAGGAAACTCGGAGGCGCCGCTCCGGGACCCGGCCGGCACCGAAGCCACGGCCGATCGTCTCACCGAGGTCACGGCCTTCGGCGGCAATCCCGGCGCCTTGCGGATGCTGCGCTTCCTGCCGCCGGACCTGCCCCGCGGCGCGCCCCTGGTCGTGGCCCTGCACGGATGCACCCAGAGCGCGGCCGGCTTCGACCACGGCTGCGGCTGGTCCGACCTTGCCGGCCAAATCGGCTTCGGCCTGCTGATGCCGGAGCAGCGGCGGGAGAACAACGGCAATCTCTGCTTCAACTGGTTCGAGCCCGAGGACACCCGGCGCGATTCGGGGGAGGCCCTCTCCATCCGACAAATGATCGGCTGGATGCTGGAGCATGACGGGCTGGATCCGCGGCGGGTCTTCATCGCGGGACTTTCCGCGGGCGGCGCGATGACCTCGGTCATGCTGGCCACCTACCCGGAGGTCTTCTCGGGCGGGGCGATCCTCGCCGGCCTGCCCTATGGTGCGGCCAGCACGGTGCCCCAGGCTTTCGAGGCCATGTTCCAGGCACCGCAGCGCAGTGCCGGCGAGCGGGGCGACGCGGTGCGCGCCGCCTCGCGACACCAGGGCCCCTGGCCCCGTGTCTCGGTCTGGCAGGGCGAGGCCGATGCCACGGTCCGCCCGGGCAATGCGGAGGAGGTGCTGAAGCAGTGGCTCGATCTGCACGGGCTGGAGATCGGGCACCCCACCCTCCAGGAGGCGCGACCGGGCGAGACCTACCGCGCCTGGGGCAGGGGGGAGGACCGCCCGCTGGTGGAGATCCACAGCATCCCCGCCATGGAGCATGGGGTGCCGCTGCATGCCGGGACGGGCGAGAGGCGCGCCGGCAGCGCCGGGCCCTTCCTGCTGGATGTCGGGCTCTCCTCGCCCCACGCCATCCTGGACTTCTGGGGGCTGGGAGAACCGCCGCAGCGGCGCTTCGCCGTCGATCGCAACGGCGAGGCGTGGGAGGTGCACGGCTTCAGCCCCGCCAGCCTGCTCGACAAGGCGCTCCGGATCGTCGGGCTGCGCTGAGGCGGAACCCGATCCGATGGAAGGCCCGGCGCGGGCTCCGCCTCAGCCGCGCAGGCTGCGCTCGACGATCCGCGCATAGAGCGAGGCGCCGTAGGGGATCGCCTCGTCGTTGAAGTTGTAGTGCGGATTGTGCGCCGCCGCCCCCGGGCCGTTGCCGACATGAATATAGGCGCCCGGCGCCTTCTCCAGCATGAAGCTGAAATCCTCCGAACCCATCACCGGGTCGCGGTCGCGCTTGACAGCCTCCTCGCCCACCAGCTCCGCGGCCGCATCGGCCAGCGCCGTCGTCGCCTCCGGGTCGTTGTTGAGGGGCGCGAAGATCAGCCGGAAGTCGAGCTCCGCCCGGGCGCCGAAGCCGGTCGCGACACCTTCCGCCACGCGGCGCATCGCGGCCTGGATCTGCTCGGCCACCTCCTGCCGGAAGAAGCGGGCGGTGCCGGAAAGCACGGCGCTCTGCGGGATCACGTTGTAGGCATCGCCACCCGTCACCCGGGTGACGCTCACCACTGCCGTGTCGCGCGGGGAGAGGTTGCGCGCGACGATGGATTGCAGCGCCGTCGCGATATGGCAGGCGGTCAGCACGGGATCGATGCTGGCTTCGGGACGCGCGCCGTGCGAGCCCTTGCCGTGCACGGTGATGTCGAAGAAGGCGCCGCCCGCCATGAAGGGGCCGGAACCGATCGCGTAGCGGCCGACATCCAGGCCGGTCGCGTTGTGCATGCCGTAGAGGGTGTCGCAGGGGAAGCGGTCCAGCAGCCCGTCCTGCAGCATCGCCAGAGCGCCGCCGCAGCCCTCCTCGCCCGGCTGGAAGATCAGGTTGACCGTGCCGTGGAAGTCGCGCGTCTCGGCCAGGTACTTCGCGGCACCCAGCAGCATGGCGGTGTGGCCGTCATGGCCGCAGGCATGCATGCGGCCCGGCGCCTCGCTGGCATAGGGCAGGCCGGTCAGTTCCTGCATCGGCAGGGCGTCCATGTCGGCGCGCAGCCCCACCGCCCGGTTCCCCTGCCCCGCCCGCAGCACGCCGACCACGCCGGTGCCGCCGACACCGCGATGCACCTCGTCGACGCCATACTCCTCCAGCTTGCGCGCCACGATCTCCGCCGTGCGCCGCTCCTCCATGCCCAGCTCCGGATGCCGGTGCAGATCCTGGCGGATGGCGGTCAACTCATCCTGATAGCGGCGGATATGGTCGAGTACGGGCATGGCGGGATTCCTGTGGCGCGAGGTCAGGCGCGCCGGATGTTCCAGAAGACGAAAAGGCCTTCGACCAGGTCGGTCAGATGACTGCGATAGGCCGTCTTGTAGAAGTACTGGCCGAGCGGCAGGAAGGGAACCTCACGCATCGTCACGGCCTGGATCTCCCTGGCGATGCCCTGCTGCGCGGCGAGGTCGGGCGCCTCCAGCCACGCTTCGCGCAGCTCCTCCAGGCGCGGGATGTCGGGCCAGCCGAAATAGCCGCGCGCGCCCCCGGCGCGCAGCACTTGCGTCACGACCGGATTGATCATGTCGAGCCCGGACCAGGTGGTGTTGAACATCGACCATCCGCCCTGGCCCGGCGGCGCCTTGCTGGCCCGGCGCTGCACCAGGGTGCCCCAGTCCATCACCTCGAACTGCACGTTCATGCCGAGGCGCTTCAGCAGGTCGTTGCAGACCTCGCCCAGCGCGGCCAGCACCGGCTGGTCCGACGGCGCCATCAGCACCACGCGCTCGCCGTTGTAGCCTCCCTCGGCCAGGGCCTTGCGGGAGCGCTCCAGCCCCGGCGGCGTACCGAAGACATCGAGCGAAGCGCGCGTCGCCATCGGCGTCTCGGGCGTGAAGACACCGACCGGCGCGCGCCACAGCGCCGGGTCGGTCCCGGCGGCGGCGATCATGAAGTCCTGCTGGTTGATGGCGCCCAGCACGGCGCGGCGCACCGCCGGCTTGTCGAAGGGCGGATGCAAATGGTTGAAGATGCCGGTGCCAAGCGTGCCGAGCGGTGTCGAGACCTGGGTGCGGATGTTGCGGTTGCGCTCCAGGATCGGCAGCAGGTCGTTGGTCGGGTTCTCCCACCAGTCCACCTCGCCATTCGTCAGGGCGGAGGTGGCGGTGCCGGGATCGGGCATGACGTGCCATTCCACCCGGTCGAAATGCACCCGCTTCGGCCCCGCCGCCCAGGACGGGGTGCCCGCCTCGCGCGGGCGGTAGCGATCGAACCGCTCATAGACCACACGGGCGCCGACGACGCGCTCATCCGCCTTCCATCGGAAGGGCCCGGAGCCGACGATCTCGGTGACGGCGGTGCTGGCATCGGCGCTGGCCAGCCGCTCCGGCATGATCAGCAGGGCCGGCGGGCCGACCTTGGCCAGGGTGTCGAGCATGGCGCCATAGGGGCGCTTGAGCCGGATGACGAAGCTGCGGTCGTCGGGCGCCGACATCTCGTCGGTGCGCGCCATCAGCGCCTGGCCGAGCGAATCCCGCTGCGCCCAGCGCCGGATCGAGGCGATGCAGTCGCGGCCGCGCACCGGCTCGCCATCGTGGAACAGCAGCCCCTCGCGCAGGCGGAAGGTCCAGCGGCGCCCGTCCTCCTCGACGCTGTGCCCCTCGACCATCTGCGGCTGCGGGCGCAGCTGCGCGTCGAGCCCGTAGAGCTGGTCGTAGATCATCAGCCCGTGCGTGCGGGTGATATAGGCGGTGGTCAGCACCGGATCGGTGACCGTCAGGTCGGCCTGGGGAACATATCTCAGCAACCGCGCCGAGGCGGGCTGGCTCAAGGCCGGGCGCGGCAGGGAGGCCGCGACGGCGGTGGCTGCGGCACCGGCGAGAAGGCTGCGACGGTCCATGAAGGCTCCTGTCTCCGGGGGCGGTCGGCCCGAGGGGCCGGGGCCGCCAGGAAACACCCTGCCGGCCCGCCCGACAAGGCGGAGGTCCTCGACAGGCCGCCGATCCCCTGGCTTGCTGCGCCCGGACGACCCCGTCGGAAGGAGCCGATGCCATGGACGACACCTACTTCTACGACCCGCGCCAGGGCCACGGCCTGCCGCACGACCCATTCAAGGCGATCCTGGCGCCGCGGCCGATCGGCTGGATCAGCACGGTCGATGCCGAGGGCCGGGTCAATCTCGCCCCCTACAGCTTCTTCAACGGCTTCCACACCAATCCGCCGGTGGTGGCCTTCGGTAGCGAGGGCCGCAAGGACAGCCTCCGCAATGTCGAGGCCACCGGCGAGTTCGTCTGCAACTTCGCCAGCCGTGCCCTGGCCGGGGCGATGAACGAGACCTGCGCCCCCCTGCCGCCCGGCGAGAACGAGATGATCCGCGCCGGGCTGGAGGCCGCGCCCTCGAGCCGGGTGGCCCCGCCACGCGTCGCCCTCGCCCCGGCGGCGCTGGAATGCAAGCTGCTGCAGGTGCTGCAGCTGCGGGATGTCGAGGGCCGCCTGCTCGACGGCTTCATGGCGATCGGTCAGGTGGTGGGCGTGCATATCCGCCGGGAGTACCTCCGGGACGGCCGGTTCGACACGGCCGCCGCGCAGCCGGTCGCCCGTTGCGGCTATCGCGGCGACTATGCCGAGGTCACGCATCTCTTCGAGATGCTGCGACCGACCGCCTGAGCCGACGCGGGCTGAGCCGACCTTCAGGCGCGGATCAGGCGCGCCGCCCGCCGCGGCACGGTCCGGTCGCTGGTCTCCAGCTCCGCCAGCACCACGCCGAAGGGCGCCAGCAGGGCGGTATCGCCCTGGATGCGGCCACCGAGGCCCGCCGCCTCCGGCAGCATCCTCGCCCCGCCCGGCATCGGCAGCACCGTCGAGGCGGCTTCGCCGGAGAGGTTGAACAGGGCCAGGATGCGCTGCCCGGCATAGTCCCGCACCAGCCCCGCCAGGGGCCGCGGCAGGTCGAGCGGCCGCAGGCTGCCGCGCACCAGCGCCGGATGCGCGCGGCGCAGGCGCAGCAGGCGCCGCCAGACCTGCAGAAGGCTGCCCTCCTCGGCCTCCTGCCGGTCGACCGCCAGGGCATGGTGCCCGGCCGGCACCGGCAGCCAGGGCTGGCCGGTGGTGAAGCCGGCCTGCGGCGCCGCCGCCCGCCAGGGCATGGGCGTGCGGCTGCCGTCGCGGCCACGGAATTCCGGCCAGTAGGACAGTCCGAAGGGGTCGCGGAGCTGCTCCAGGGTCAGCTCCGCCTCGGTCAGGCCCAGCTCCTCGCCCTGGTAGAGGCAGACACTGCCGCGCAGGGACAGCAGCAGCGCGGCGAGCAGCCGGGCGAAGCGCGGATCGGGTGCCGCCGGCCGGTCGGGATTCCAGCGGCTGACGGCGCGCTCGACATCGTGGTTGGAGAAGGACCAGCAGGGCCAGCCCTCCTCACCTTCCCCCGCCGATTCGCGCAGCAGGTCGCGCACCGTCGCGTGGTCGAAGCCGCCGCGCAGCGGGCGCAGCGTATAGGCCATGTGGAGATGGTCCTCGCCCGCGCTGTAGCGGCGGACGCGGGCGAAGGCGCCGTCCTGGCTGGAGACCTCGCCCAGCGTCGTGGTGCCGGGATAGCGGTCGGTCAGGGCGCGGATGCGGCGCAGGATCGGCATGATGGATGCATCCATCATGTCGTGCCGGTGCTCCTGCAGGCCGAAGAGCTTGGCGGGCACCTGTCCGTCGGCGGGGGGCCGGGCGGGGTTGCCGCGCAGCGCCGGGTCGTGCGCCAGGAAGTCGATGGCATCGAGACGGAAGCCGTCCACCCCGCGCCGGAGCCAGAACTCACCCACCGCCAGCACCGCCTCGAGCGCCGCCGGATTGGCCAGATTGAGGGCGGGCTGGGAGGAGAGGAAGTGATGCAGGTAGTACTGCCGTCGTCGCGGTTCCCAGCTCCAGGCGGCGCCGCCGAACACGCTAAGCCAGTTGTTGGGCGGGGTGCCGTCGGGGCTCGGATCGGCCCAGACATACCAGTCCGCCTCCGGCGCGTCGCGGCGCGCGCGGCTGCGCTGGAACCAGGGATGCTGATCCGAGGTATGGCCGCCCACCAGATCCAGCAGCACCTTCAGCCCGCGCGCATGGGCCTGGCGCAGCAGCTCGTCGAAATCCGCCAGCGTGCCGAACTGCGGATCGACGGCCAGATGATCGGCGATGTCATAGCCGAAATCCCGCCCCGGCGAGGCGTAGAAGGGGCAGATCCAGACCGCGTCCACGCCCAGGCGGGCGATATGGTCCAGCCGGGCGGTGATGCCCGGCAGGTCGCCCACCCCGTCGCCGTTGCTGTCGGCGAAGCTGCGCGGATAGACCTGATAGAGAACCGCGCCACGCCACCAGTCCGCGCCTGCGACCATTGCCTGCTCCATTTCCTGTCCGGCGGCGCCCTGGCTCGCCCAGCATCACTCGCGATTTCGTGATGACAGGCGTAACACAGGATCAACCGACGTGCAGAAGGGATCAGCGCCTCGCGGCAGAGATGTGCCCGGACTGTGGCTTGGCTGTGACAGGCGCGGGGGCACGGTGTCCGCGCCCCCCCTTTGGGCTCAGACCGGGACCAGCTTGCCGGCGCGCGCATCCGTCCGGGCGAGGCGGGCCAGGAGATACTCGACCTCGGCCTTCGCCTTCGGGCTGATCGGCGCGCCGGGCTTGCGCTGCGCGTCGGAGGCGATGATGCCGCGCCGCGCCATCAGGTACTTGCGGATGCCGAGGCCGACGCCGGGCTGCTGCTCGTAGCGCAGCAGCGGCAGGTGGGCGTCGAACAGGTCATGCGCCGCGTCGCGCTGGCCCTCGGCCTGCAGCCGCACCAGATCGACCAGCATGTCGGGGAAGGCGTAGCCGGTCATGGCGCCGTCGGCGCCGCGCTCCACCTCGAAGTCGAGGAACATCCCGCCATTGCCGCAGAGGATCGAGACCGGACGCATCGAGCCGTCCGCCTGGAAGCCGCGCAGCGTCGAGATCTTCTCGAGGCCCGGCCAGTCCTCGTGCTTCAGCATGACGCAGGAGGGATTGTCCTGCACGATGCGGCGGATCACGCCGGGCGTCATCACCACCGAGAAGGTCAGGGGGAAGTCCTGGATGACGAAGGGGACGTCCTCGCCGATCGCCTCCACCGCCTGGCGGTAGTAGGTGACGATCTGGTCGTCGGTCCGCAGCGTGTTGGGAGGCGCGATCATCACCCCGGCGGCGCCGGCATCCATCGCGCCGCGCGCCAGGCCCCGCATCGCCGCGAAGCCGGGCGCGGAGACGCCGACGATCACCGGCAGGCCCTCGGCGCGCCGCACGAAGCGGGTGGCCAGTTCCAGCCCCTCGGCGCCGTCCAGCTTCGGCGCCTCGCCCATCACGCCGAGCACCGTCATGCCGGTGCTGCCGACCTCGCGATAGAAGTCGGTCATGCGGTCCACGGAGGCGTAGTCGATGCGGCCCCCGGCATCGAAGGGCGTGGGCGCGATGGGATAGACGCCCCGTGCGGTGTGATCGAGCGGCATGATGAATCCTCCGGCCTATGCTCGCCCTGCTTTAGCGAAGAAGCCGCGCGCCGCAAACCGCTCAAGCCAGGGTTCCGGCAGGCCTGCGCGCCGGCTTGGCGGGGCAGGTGGCCTCGGGCATCCTCGCCGCATGTGCGCCCTGAACCTGCTGACCGACATCCCGGGCGTGAGCGTCGGCCATGCCACCGACCTGCGCCTCGGCTCCGGCGTCACCGCCATCCTGTTCGACGAGCCGGCGGTCGCCGCGGCCCGCGTCTCCGGCGGCGCGCCCGGCTCGCGCGACGTGGCGCTGCTGAGCACGGAGGCCTCGATGGAGCGGGTGGACGGCTTCGTCCTCTCCGGCGGCTCGACCTTCGGGCTGGACGCGGCGGGCGGCGTGCAGGCGGCGCTGCGCGAGGCCGGGCGTGGCCAGCGCTTCGCCGGCGCCCTCATCCCGCTGGCGCCGCAGGCCATCCTCTTCGACCTCGTCAATGGCGGCGACAAGGACTGGGGCCGGCTCAGCCCCTATCTGGAGATGGGCTACCAGGCGGCGCGCGCGGCGCGGCCCGGCGCCTTCGCGCTGGGCACGGTGGGAGCCGGCACCGGCGCGACCACGGCCACCGTCAAGGGCGGGCTCGGCTCGGCCAGCGCCCTCGCGCCCGACGGCACACGGGTCGGCGCCATCGTCGCGGTGAACGCGGTGGGCAATCCGCTGGTGGGCGACGGCCCCTGGTTCTGGGCCGCGCCCTTCGAGCAGGGTGACGAGTTCGGCGGGCTGGGCCTGCCGCCGCGCCTCTCCCCGGGCCAGCTGGCGCCACGGCTGAAGGGCGGCACCGGCACGGCCACGACCATCGGCGCCATCGTCACCGATGCCACGCTCACCAAGGCGCAGCTGCACCGGCTGGCCGTCATGGCGGATGACGGGCTGGCGCGCGCCCTGCTGCCGGCCCATGGGCCGAATGACGGCGACACGGTCTTCGCGGCCGCCACGGGGGCGCGCCCGGCGGGCAATCTCACCGTGCTGGGCCAGGTGGCGACGGCGGTGATGGCCCGCGCCATCGCCCGCGGCGTCCATGCCGCCGCCGCCCTGCCCTATCCCGGCGCCCTGCCGGCCTGGGCGGACAGGTTCGCCGGGCATGGGCGCTGAGGGCCGGCTCAGCCGGCGGTGAGCGTCGCGAGCAGGGTCCGGGCCAGCGCCGCCTCCTCCTGGTTCACCCCGTGGAAGCCGCCGGGATAGAGGCGCGTGGTCACGGCGGCGCCCAGGCCCCGCAGATGCGCCTCCGTCTCCAGCACCCGGCGCTCCGGGATATGCGGATCGAGCCGGCTGCAGCCGAGCAGGACCGGCATTCCGGCCAGCGCCTCCTCGCTCGGCACCGGGCCGAGCCGGTCGCCGATCAGCCCGCCGCTGAAGCCGATGGCGGCGCCGAGCGGGGCCCGGCGGCGGGCGAGGAATTCCAGCGCCAGGCAGGCTCCCTGGGAGAAGCCCAGGACCGCCACCTTCTCGGGCGGCAGGCCCGTCCGCGGCAGCACGTCCGCCAGGACCGAGAGCGCCGAGGAGAGCCAGGGCTCGTTGCGCGCCATGGGCTCGATGAAGCGGTGGGGATACCAGCTGTGACCCGCCGCCTCCGGCGCCAGCAGCGCCATGCCCGGCGGCGCCAGCTCCCGCCCCAATGCCAGCATGTCCTCCGGCCCGCCGCCGCGCCCGTGCACCAGGATCAGCGCCGCGGCGGCGCTGGCCAGGGGGGCTCCGGCCAGGGCCACCGGCCGGTTGGCATGCGGTCCCGTGCCGCCGGCCAGCAGCCCCGTCCCGCCGCTCATAGCGGCTTCAGCCCCCGCTCGATGGCGGCGCGCTGCGACTCCAGGAAGGGCGGCAGGGAGAGGGTCTCGCCCAGCCGGTCCATCGGCTCGTCGGTCGCGAAGCCCGGACCGTCCGTCGCCAGCTCATAGAGAATGCCCGAGGGCTCCCGCACGTAGAGGCTGCGGAACCAGAAGCGGTCCACCGGCCCCGAGGAGCGCAGGCCGAGCTTGGTGTAGCGATCGACCCAGTAGCCATATTCCTCGTCACGCACCCGGAAGGCGACGTGATGCACCCCGCCGGCTCCCGGCGTCGCGCGCGGCAGGTGCGGCTCGACGCGGACGTGAAGCTCCGCCGCGGGGCCGCCCTCGCCCATCTCGAAGACCTGCACCTCCACCGGCTGGGTGTCCCCGGTCCGGTAGGCGCGGCCGCGCCGCATCTGCAGCACCTCCGTCATGAAGGGCTCGGAGCGCCGCAGGTCCGGCACGCTGATGGTGATCGGGCCGAGGCCACGGATCTGCTCCGCCGCCGGCACCGGGCTCTTCGCCCAGGGGCGGGCCTCCCCGGCGCCGCCATCGTCCAGCAGGGTGAGCCGTTGGCCCTCCGGGTCCTCGAACTCGATCCGCAGCCGGCCGTCGAACTCGCCCAGCGGCCCGGCGCGGACGCCCGCCGCCTCGAGCCGCTTCGCCCAGGCCCGCAGGGCCGCCTCGCCGGAGACGCGCAGCGCGGTCCGGACGATGCTGCCGGTGCCGCGCCGCTCGGGCGGGGCCGGCCAGTCGAAGAAGGTGAGGTCGCTGCCGGGCGAGGCGATGCCATCGGCGTAGAAGAGATGATAGGCGCTGGTGTCGTCCTGGTTCACCGTCTTCTTCACCAGGCGCATGCCCAGCACGCGGGTGTAGAAGTCATGATTGCCCGGCGCATCGGCCGAGACGGCGGTCAGGTGATGGATCCCGTGAAGCTGCATGGCCGTCCTCCTGTCCTGCGGTTCCGGGGACGCGGCTGCGCCCCCCGACGGTCCGGCCGGCTATCCGGCGCGGCCCCTCACCAGCGCCTTGGTCACCTCGGCGACATGGCGGCCCTGGAACTTCGCCATCTCCAGCTCGGCCTCGCTCGGCTGGCGCGAGCCGTCGCCATTGGCGATGGTGGTGGCGCCATAGGGCGTGCCGCCGTTCACCGCGGTGATGTCGGTCAGCCGCTTCTCGCTGTAGGGCAGCCCGACCACGACCATGCCGTAGTGCAGCAGGTTGACCATGTTGGAGATCAGCGTGGTCTCCTGCCCGCCATGCTGGCTTGCGGTGGAGGTGAAGACCGAGCCGACCTTGCCCACCAGCTTGTCCTGGAACCACAGCCCGCCGGTCTGGTCGAGGAAGCTCGCCATCTGCGAGGCCATGCGGCCGAAGCGGGTGGGCGTGCCGAGGATGATGGCGTCATAGTCCGGCAGCTCGGCCACGGTCGCGATCGGCGCCGACTGGTCGAGCTTGAAGTGGGCCGCCTTCGCCACCTCCTCCGGCGCCGTCTCCGGCACGCGCTTGATCACCACCTCGGTTCCCGCCACCTGGCGGGCACCTTCGGCCACGGCCTGCGCCATGGTCTCGATATGGCCGTATGAGGAGTAGTAAAGGACCAGGATCTTGCTCATGCGGGAGAACCCTTTCTCGCTGTGGCCCCAAGGTGCGTTCGCGCGGCGTCGCACTCAAGCGGTTGATGGGAAACCCATCGTTCGTTAGATGGAAACGATGCGGCCGGATATCGAAGCCCTGGCGACCTTCCTACAGGTGGTGGACAGCGGCACCGTCACCGCCGCCGCCGCCCGTCTCGGCCTCGCCAAATCCGTGGTGAGCAAACGCATCGCACAGCTCGAGTTGCAGCTCTCGACCAAGTTGCTGAACCGGGCGCCGCGCCAGATGACGCCCACCGAGACCGGCGCCCTGCTGGCGGAACGGGCTCGCGTGGTGCTGGCGCAGCTCGACACCGTCGCCGATGACGTGATGGCGCAGTCGGGCGCCTTGCGCGGGCTGATCCGTCTGGCCGCCCCGCTCAGCTTCGGCGGCGGCGGCGCCCTGAGCCTCGGCCCCGTGATCGCCGGCTTCATGCGGCAATGGCCGCATGTCGAGATCGCCCTCGATCTCGACGACCGGCATGTCGATCTTCTGGGCGGCGGCCACGACCTGGCGCTCCGCACCGGCCGGCTGGTGGATTCCGCCCTGCGCAGCCGCCGCCTCGGCCGCAGCCACCGGGCGCTCTGCTGCAGCCCCGATTACGCGGCGCAGCACGGCCTGCCGGACCGGCTGGAGGCGCTCGCCCGGCACTCCTGCCTGGGCTACGCCAATATCGCCGCCGGCCATCTCTGGCGCTTCGCCCGCAGCGCGGCGCCGGAGGGCGAGGAGCGCTCCCTGGTGCTGCGCGGCCGGCTCACGGCCAATACGGGCGAGGCGCTGATGGACGCGGCCTGCGCCGGCCTGGGGCTGATCGTCCTGCCCACCTTCCTGGTCGCCGACCGGGTGCGGCAAGGGCGGCTCATCCCGGTCCACATCCCCGGCTGGGCGCCGGTGTCGGACGACATCCAGCTGGTCTGGCCACCCACCCCCGCCCTGCCCCTCAAGGTGCGGCGGCTGATCGACCATCTCGCCGAGGCCATCCGCGAGCCCTTCGCCTGGGACGAACCCTTCCGCGCGCCGCCCCTCCTGGGCAGCGCCGGGGGCGCGGTGTAAGCCGGGATTCCCTTACGCGGCGCAGATCCTGGAGATGCCGATGATCGCACCCGTCCTGAAGCCCGATGCGGAGCTGGCCGTCGCCCAGGGCCGCCTGAAGGAGGCCGGCGTCAGCAACGGCGACGTGCTGACCCAGCCGATCGCGGAGGCGCGCGCGGCGACGCGGGCCTACCAGCGGTTCCTGAACCAGGGCGGGCCGGCCGTGGAGACCGTCGAGCACCGGCTGGACGGCGCCAGCCCGCCCTTGCGGCTGCGTCTCTACCGCCCGCGCCAGGATGGGCCGCTGCCCGCCTATCTGCACATCCATGGCGGCGGTTTCGCGGTGGGCGATCTCGACAGCCTCGACCGCTGGAAGCGCGAGATCGCCGACGAGGCGGGCGTCGTCGTCGTCGGTCTCGAATACGCTCTGGCGCCGGAACATCCCTATCCCACCGCCATCGGGCAGGTGCTGGCGGCGCTGCGCTGGCTGCGCGACGAGGCCGGCGATGTCGGTATCGACGGCAGCCGGCTCGCCGTCGGCGGCGATTCCGCCGGCGGCAACCTGGCGCTCAACGCCCTGCTGCGGCTGCGCGACGCCGGCGAGGCCGGACCGAAGTTCGGTGTCCTCGTCTACGGCATGCTCTCGGCGGACCACGACACGCCCTCGCACCGGGAGCGGGGCGATGGCCGCTTCGGCCTGTCCACCGCCAAGCTGGACTGGTTCTGGTCGCGATACCTCCCCGATCCGGCGATGCGGCGGGATGCCGGCGCCGCGCCGCTGCACGCGCGGCTCGCCGGACTGCCGCCGCTGCTGCTGCAGGCCGCCGCGCTCGATCCCCTGCTGGACGACAGCCTGAATCTCGCCAACCGCCTGCAGGAGGCGGGCGTCGAGCACAGGCTCACCGTCTATGAGGGCATGCCGCACGGCTTCATCGGGCAGACGGCGCTGCTGACCCAGGCGAACGCGGCGCGGCGCGAGGTGGTGGCGGCGCTGAAGGAGAGGCTGCGGGCCGGGTGAGAGGCCCGGGCGCCGTGGCCTCGCTTCCTTAGCCTTCCAGCGCCCGCGCCAGGTCCTCGATCAGATCCGCGGAATCCTCGAGTCCCACCGAGAGGCGGAAGGTGCCGCTTCCCGTCCAGGCGCGGTAGGCCTCGGCCCGCGCGCCCTCCAGCCGGAAGGAGGAGCGCAGGATGTCCTCGCTGGGAATATGGAAGAGCAGGCTCTGCGTCTTACCCAGCGAGACCGCGTAGGTGATGACGCGCAGCCGTTCCGCGAAGCGCCGCGCCAGGGCCTTGTCCCGCGGCGTGGTGAAGCTGACCATGCCTGAGAAATTGCGCATCTGCCGCCGCGCCAGCGCGTGCTGCGGATGGCTCTCCAGCCCCGGCCAGTAGACCTTGCCGATGCGGGGATGCCCCTCCAGGAACTGCGCGACCGCGCGGGCATTGCTCTCATGCAGCGCCATGCGTGCCGGCAGCGTCTCCAGCCCGCGCAGGATCAGCCAGGCGGCGAAGGGGCTGATGGCGCCGCCGTAATGGATCAGGGCGTCCTTGCGGAGCGCATCGACCGGCGCGGCGCGGCCGATCACCGCGCCGCCCAGCGCGTCGCCATGGCCGCAGGCATACTTGGTCAGGGAATGGATCACCCAGTCGGCGCCGAGGGCGAGGGGCCGCGTGGCGATCGGCGTCGCCATGGTGGAATCGACCGACAGCTCGGCGCCGCCGCGATGCGCGATCTCCGCCAGCGCCGCGATGTCGGCCAGGCGCAGGATCGGGTTGGCCGGCACCTCGGCATGCAGCAGCCGGGTCTGCGGCCGCATCGCCGCCGCCACGGCGTCGAGGTCCGACATGTCCACGCTGCTGACCGCCACGCCGTAGCGCGCCAGCGTATCGAGCGCGAATTCGGCGACGCCGGCGTAGCAGACATCGCTGAGCAGCAGATGCGCGCCCGGCTGCAGCCGGTGCAGGAACAGGCCGGTCGCGGCCGCCATGCCGCTGGCGAAGGCGAGCCCCGCCTCCCCGCCTTCCAGCGCGGCCAGGCGCTGTTCCAGCAGCGCCACGGTCGGATTGCCCCAGCGCGTGTAGAAATGCGGCGCGGATTCACCGAGATCCTGGGCGGAGAAGCCCACCGCGTCAGGATCGGTGTGGAAGCTGGTGGCGGCGACCAGCGGCGGCGTGACCGGCGATCCCGCCGCGCGCGGCGGCGCGGCGGCGTGGATGGCCAGAGTGGCGGGTCGCGTCATGCGGTTCTCCCTGCCGGATGCGCCTCAGCTCTTCGCCGGCCTGTCGCCATGCGATACATCGGGCGTGCCGCGGAAGAGCGACATATGGGTATGCGTCGCCACCCAGGGCGCGTCCACCGTCTCCCGCGCCAGGGAGACGGTGGTGCGGCCCGGCCGGTCGAACGGCGTGCCGTCGGGGTGGTATCCGGTGGAATCCCAGATGCCCAGGCCGATGGCGAAGAGACGGTCCGGCGAGACGATCGACCGCACCCCGTCGAGCCGGTAGGTGAAGCCGTCGATCGTGCCCCATACCCTGCGCCACTGGTTCGCCTCGGTTTCCGCCTGGCCGCTGACGAAATCGGTGAAGGTGCCGAAGGCGAGGAAGTCCTCGGCGAAGAGGTGGCGCGCCGCGGCGAAGTCCACCGCGCGCACATGCTCGGCCAGTTCACGGAACCAGTCGCGGACCTTCTCATGGTCGGCGGGGTCGACGGCGGCGGCGGCCTGAACGGGCATGCGAAGGTTCCTGAAGGGGAGGGCCGGGAAGCAGGGTCCGCAGAGGACTACACAGGCTCGAAATTGGCAATCCGCAGCAGCTCGGCGCTGCGCGCCACATCGGCCGCGATGAAGCGCTCCACCTCGTCGATGGATTCCCGCACCGGCTCGAACCCCTGGCCGGCGAGGCGCCGGACCGTCTCCGGCTCATGCATGCCATCGAGGATGGCGGCGTTGAGCTGCAGGGCGATCTCGCGCGGGACGCCACGCGGCGCCCAGACCCCGTACCAGGAATAGAAGGTGAAGCCGGGCAGCCCCGATTCCGCCAGGGTCGGCAATTCGGGCGCCAGCTCGGTGCGCGCCGGCGTCGCGATGCCAAGGCCGCGCACCTGCCCGTCGCGGATCAGCGGCAGCGTGGCCAGGGCCGGATCGAACATCAGCTGGACATTGCCGGCGGCGACATCGGTCAGCGCCGGGGCCGAACCGCGATAGGGCACGATCTCGATGCTGGTGCCCGCGAGGCGGTTGAACTCGATCGAGGCGAGGTGCCCGGCGGCGCCGAGCGAGGAGGTGGCGAAGCTCCACCGCGCCGGCTCGGCCCGGGCGGCGGCGATGGTCTCGGCCAGGGTCTGCTGCGGCAACCGCCTGTCCTGCACCAGCACGCAGGGTCCGCGCGCCGTGCGGGCGATCGGCTGGAAATCGGCGACCGGATCGTAGGGCACCGCCTTCATCACCTGCCGCGCCACGGGATGGATCGAGGCCGATCCCATGATGGTATAGCCATCGGCCGGGGCCTGCAGGACCAGCCCGGCCCCCAGCGTGCCGCTGCCGCCCGAGCGGTTCTCCACCACGACGCCGACCCCCAGGCGTTCCTGCAGCTTCTGGGCGGCGAGCCGCGCCATGGCGTCGGTGGCCGCGCCGGGGGTGTAGGGCACGATCATGCGGAGCGGCCGGTTGGGCCAGCGCCCCTCGGCATGGAGGGCGGGCGCGGAAAGGCCGGCCAGGGCCACCCCTCCCGCGGTCTGCAGCAGAGTACGTCGTTTCATGTCATCTCCTCGGCGGAAAGCGCGGCGAGGACTGGCGTGCCGATATCCTGCACGCGCCGCCCCCGCCGGGAAAAGAGCCTTTCGCCAAGGGTTCTTCGTCGAAGCGAGGCCGTCAGGCGGCGTGGCGAGCCGGCAGGGCCCGGACCAGACGGGCCCTCTGCTGGCGCTCGATCACCAGCCGGGCCACCCGGCCCGCCTCGGCGGGGCTGGCGAAGCGGCCGCCATCGAGATCGTCGACGATCGGATCGATGGCCTTGAAGAACCAGGCGTCATGGGACGCGACGACGACACCGACGAAGCGGCCGCCGACATCGACGGGACGGGAAGCGATCATGGGATATCTCCGGCCGCCGGTCGTGGCGGCTCCTGCGATGGGGAGGGGGATGCGGCGGCGCTCAGCGCCGACAACGCATTCGGCAGGTCTGCTGCCGTCCCGTCCCGCCGCAGGCGGAGCATGGAAGGCGCTTTAGCGTTTGGTGACGCGGTGCAAGCTGCATGGGTCAAATCCCCGCGGGGCGGCGTGACCCGCCCGGTGAACACGGGGCATATTCAACACAATCGAATAGGGTTTGCAAACCCTATTACCATTTTCACTCGCTAATTATCGGTGTAGGTGCCGCTTCGGCGTCCAGACATGCGCGTTTCGCGGTTTGACGACCGGATTCCGTTGAATATAGTCCGCCCCCCTCGCCGCTCGCGGAGCAGAAGCCATGATCCCTCCCGCCATGTCCCGCCGCCTCCTGCTCGCCGGCCTGGGCGCCGCCACCCTTGGAATTCCCTCCCGTATGGCGCTCGCCCAGCCCGCCTCCACGCCGCGCCGCGGTGGCACGCTGACCGCCATCGTGCAGCCCGAGCCGCCGATCCTGGTCTCGGCGCTGAACGCGGGCGCGCCGACCGGCGTGGTCTCGACCAATATCTTCGACGGCCTCTTCACCTACGACTGGGACATGTCGCTGAAGCCCTGCCTGGCGCAGAGCTGGACGCTGGCGGCGGACGGTCTCTCGCTCACCTTCCGCCTGCGGCCGGGCGTGAAGTGGCATGACGGCCAGGACTTCACCGCGGAGGACGTCAAGTTCTCGCTGGAGGAGATCTGGCGGAAGATCCATCCGCGCGGTCGCGCCACCTTCGCCGCCGTCGAGGCCGTCGAGACGCCGGACCCGCTGACCGTCACGCTGCGCCTGCGGCAACCCTCGCCGGTGATCCTGAGCGCGCTCAACGCCTATGAGGCGCAGATCCTGCCCAGGCACATCTATGCGGGTGGCGATGCCCTGGCCAACCCGGCCAACCTGAAGCCGGTCGGCACCGGCCCCTTCCGCTTCCGGGAATGGGTGCGCGGCGAGCACATCATCCTGGAGCGCAACCCGGACTACTGGGATGAGGGCAAGCCCTATCTCGACCGCATCGTCTTCCGCATCGTCCCCGACGCGGCGGCGCGCGCGGCCCTGCTGGAGACCGGGCAGGCGCAGTACGCCCCCTACAGCCCGGTGCCGCTGAGCGACGTGGCGCGGCTGCGCGCCCTGCCCGGCCTCGCCGTCGAGACACGGGGCTACGAATGGATCTCGCCCTGGCTGTTCCTCGAGTTCAACCTGCGCAAGCCGGAGCTCCAGGACCGCCGGGTGCGGCAGGCGATCGCCCATGCCATCAATCGCGACATCATCGCCAAGACCGTCTGGCACGGCTTCGGCAAGCCGGCGGTCTCGACGGTGCCGTCCAGCCTGACGCGGTTCCACAATCCGGACGTGCCGAAGTATCCCTTCGACGTGAAGAAGGCCGAGGCGCTGCTGGACGAGGCCGGCTTCCGTCGTGGCGCGGACGGCATGCGCTTCGCCCTCAGCCACGACTACCTGCCCTATGGCGATGACTACCGCCGCACGGGCGAGTATGTGCGGCAGGCGCTGCGCCGCGTCGGTATCGACCTGACGCTGCGCAGCCAGGACACGCCGAGCTACCTGCGCCGTGTCTTCACGGACTACGAGTTCGACATCTCCAGCTCCTGGGCCTCGTCCTTCTCCGATCCTCAGATCGGCGTGCAGCGGCTGTTCTGGTCGAAGGCGATCAACAAGGGTACGCCCTGGACCAATGCCTCGGGCTACAGCAATCCGGAGATGGACCAGGTGATCGAGGCGGCGCAGCGCGCCGTGGACCCGGCCGAGCGCGCCCGCCTGTTCCGCGAGATGCAGGCGCTGGCGGCGACTGACCTGCCCAACCTGCCGCTGATCGAGCTGCACTTCTTCACCGTGCACGCCAAGACCCTGCGCGACGTGGCCACGGGGCCGGACGCCGCCTACTCCTCCCTCAAGCACGCCTGGCTGGAGGGCTGAGCGGCATGGCGGGCGGCGTGGCCTGGCTGGCCGCACGGCGGCTGGTGCAGGCGGTGCCGGTGCTGTTCGGGGTGGTGCTGGTGAACTTCCTGCTGATGCAGGCGGCGCCCGGCGATCTGGCCGATGTGCTGGCCGGCGAACAGGGCGCGGCGACGCCGGAGATGATGGCGGAGCTGCGCGCCCGCTTCGGCCTCGACCAGCCCGTCTGGATGCAGTTCCTGCACTATCTCGGCAATGTCGTCACCGGCGATCTCGGCCATTCCCACCGCCTCGGCCTGCCGGTGCTGACGCTGATCCTGGAGCGCCTGCCGGCGACGCTGCTGCTGATGGTGCCCGCCATCCTGCTCGCCTCCGGCAGCGGCATGCTGCTCGGCGGCCTCGCCGCGCGGCGCGCGGGAAGCTGGCTCGACGGGATCATCTCGGCCGGCGTGCTGCTGGCCTATGCGACGCCGCTCTTCTGGGTCGGGCTGATGGGCATCGTGCTGTTCGGCGTCCGGCTGCAGTGGCTGCCGGTGGGCGGCATGCGCGACCCCGGCGCCGATCTGTCGGGCCTCGCCCTGGCGCTGGACACGGCGCGGCACATGGTGCTGCCGGTCTGCACCCTCTCGCTCTTCTACGCCGCGCTCTATGCCCGGCTGATGCGCGCCTCGATGCTCACGGCGCTGAAGCAGGACTATGTCCGCACCGCCCGCGCCAAGGGCCTCTCGCCCTGGCAGGTCGATGCGGTGCATGCCGGCCGCAACGCCCTGCTGCCGGTGCTGACCATGGTGGGACTGCAGGCCGGCGCGCTGATCGGCGGCGGCGTGCTGGTGGAGACGGTCTTCTCCTGGCCTGGCCTCGGGCGCCTCGCCTTCGACGCCATCCTGCGGCGCGACCTCAACCTGCTGCTCGGCATCGTGCTGGCCAGCTCGGTCACGGTGGTGCTGGTGAACTTCCTGGTCGATCTGCTCTATGGCCTGGCCGACCCGCGGGTGCGCGCGGCATGAGCCGGGGGTGGAGGCTGCTGCTCACCCCGCGCGGGCTGATCGGCCTGCTGCTGGTGCTGGGGCTCGGCGCCATGGCGCTGGCCGCGCCCTGGCTCTACCCCGACGACCCGCTGGACATGGTCGCCACGCCCAGCCTCTGGCCCGGCCAGGACCCGGACTACTGGCTCGGCACCGACCTGATGGGGCGCGACCTGGCGAGCGGCATCTTCCACGGCGCCCGCGTCTCGCTGCTGGTGGGGCTCTCGGCGGCGGCGGTGTCGCTCACCATCGGCACGGCGGTCGGTGCGCTCGCCGGCTTCCTCGGCGGCCGGGCGGAGATGCTGCTGATGCGGCTGACCGAGGTGTTCCAGACCATGCCGCCCTTCCTCTTCGCCATCGCCGTGGTGGCGGTGCTGGGACCGTCCATCGGTCATGTCATCCTGGCGATCGGCCTCACCTCCTGGCCGGGCATCGCCCGGCTGGCGCGGGCCGAGGTCATGGCGGTGCGGGCGCGCGACTTCGTCGATGCCGCGCTCTGCTGCGGCGCCTCCAGCAGCCGCCTGCTGCTGGCCCATGTGCTGCCGAACGCCCTGTCGCCGATCCTGGTCACCGCCTCGGTGCTGATGGCCACCGCCATGCTAACCGAGGCGGGGCTCTCCTTCCTCGGCCTCTCCGATCCCAACCTGGTGAGCTGGGGCTCGATGATCGGCGCTGGGCGCGAGGCGCTCCGCACCCACTGGTACATGGCCGCGGTGCCGGGCGTGGCCCTGGCCCTGGCGGTGCTGGGGCTGAACCTGCTGGGCGACGTGGTGGACGACATCCTGGACCCTCGCCGGGAGGGCTGAGGCAACCCTGCCTGTGCCGCGCCGGTTGATCCCCGGTCACCGCAGAAAGGAGCACCGGCATGGCCGACGATCCGAAGACACCGCCCAAGGATGCGCCGAAGCTCGGCAAGTTGACCGGGATGATGACCGGTCACAGCACCAAGGACGCGGAGACCACGCGCCCGGGCGACAAGACGACGGGTCCGGGGGAGCAGGGCAACCTACTGAAGAACCAGAAGGGGAAGTGAGCGGGCGGGGGCGGGCGATCCGCCCCCCCCTCAGCCGGCCGCCACGGCTCCGGCCGGAATTTCCTCGCGGGTCTCGGGCATGGCGAGCCAGGCGAGGAGGGTGCAGAGCAGGCCGATCACCGCCAGCAGAGCGAAAGCCGCGCCCGACCCGATCCAGACCGCCACCAGGCCGGCCATCGTCGTGCTCAGCGTCCCGCCGACCCCGACGGCCAGGCCGAAGATGCCCATGCAGAGATTGAAGTGGTTGGTGCCGCGCGTCAGGTCGGAGGCGATCAGCGGCAGCATGACGCCGAGCGCGGCGGCGCTGATGCCGTCCAGCGCCTGGATGAAGACCAGCCCGGCCGGCTGATCGACCAGCGCCAGCAGGAGGCCGCGCAGGGGCAGCATGGCGAAGCCGATGATCAGCACGATCCGCCGGCCCCGCAGCTCCGCCACCCGGCCGACCCAGGGCGAGATCGCGGCCACCACGAGCTGCGGCACCACGATGCTCGCCGCGATGATCAGGTTGGCCTCGTCGCCGGCGTGCCGGGTGGCCATGCTGCCGGCGAGCGGCAGCATGGCGGCGTTGGAGAGCGTGAAGAGCATGGCGCAGGCGGCGAAGATGAAGACGCCGCGCTGCTGCAGCAGGGGCCAGATCCGCGAGCGCTCGCCGCTGCTGGACTGCGCGGCGGCGATGGCGGCCGCCATGTCCCGCTCCCGGATGAAGGCGAGGGAGATCAGGCTGGGCACGGTCAGCGCCGCGGTCATCCAGAAGACCGCGGCGCTGGAGAGATAGGTGCCGATCAGCCCCATGCCGCCCGCCGCGACGGCGCCGCCGAGCGAGGCGAAGCGGGCATTGCGCCCGAGCCGCTCGCCCAGCGCCTGACGGCCGACCAATGCGAGGCTGATGGCGGCGATCGCCGGCGTCAGCACGCAACTCGCCACCCCGTGCAGGATCTCGGACAGCAGCACCGGCAGCGTGGCCGGCCAGGCGGCGAGCAGCACCGCGGAGGCGGCGATGCCCAGCAGCGCCAGCGCCGCCGCGCGCCGCTTGTGCCGGGTGGCATCGACCAGGGCCCCGGCGGGGACCTGGCTGAGCATGGTGGTCAGCGTGCCGAGGCTGAGCGCGAAGCCGATCTCGACCTCGGTCCAGGCCTGCGTGGTGAGATAGACGGCGACGAAGGGGCCGAAGCCGGTCTGAACATTCGCCATGAAGAAGTTCAGACCGTCGAGACCCCGCAGGCTGGCTTTGCTCGCCATGGCGCGTCAGCCCGGCCTGCCACCGGGCTCCGCTGGACTGGTCTGTGGTGGCGGCGTGGCGGCCGGCGGCGCTGCGGGAGGGGCCGCGTCCTGCGAGGGCGTGGCGCCAGTGCGAGCGTCACCCGGCGGCGCCGCGCCGCCCGGCGCGGGGGGCGGCGGAGCGGTCGCGATGGCCACGTCCTCGCCATCGCGGAAATCGGGGAAGCCGCGCAGCTGGTCGCGGCTGAGGGTGAACTGGATGCCCTTCTCGGTGAAGCGGAGGGTCGACCAGGCGACGGCGATGCGCCGCCGCCCGACCCCCAGGAAGCCGCCATAGTCCAGCACGGCGGCGCGGGGCTGCCCCTCCGGCGTGACGAGGACATTGACCAGCTGGCCGACCACGATGCCGCTGACGCCCTTCACATCCTGCCCGAGGATGCGCAGCATCTCCCCCTTCCCCACCATCTCCCGCCCCGCCAGAGGCAGCGCCTCCCCCTCAGCGGGTGGCGCGCCCGGCTGGCTGGATTGCGGCTGCGGCTGCGGCTGCGGCTGCGGCTGCGGCTGCGGCTGCGGCTGCGGCTGGGCGGGCGGCGTGGCGGGGGCCTCCTCCGGCGCCGTGGGCTGGGCCTGTCCCTCTGCCGGGGCCCGCTCCCGGGATTGCTCCTGCCCCTGAGGCTGCGCCGGTGCCGCGACCTGGGCCTGTACCGGCAGGGCCGCCAGCAGCAGCAGGGCGGGCAGCGAGGCCGCCGCGAGAGGCCGGGCCAGGGTGGGGGAGAGGTCGTGCATCAGGGAGCTTCCCGGGGCGAGGCGGTTTCGCCCGGCCGCCGCCGCCCGATGGGGCTGCGGCGGCACGGGCCGTACCGATAACGGCGGCACCTCTCCCCGGTTGAACAGGCTCCAGCGGGAAATCGCCCCGGGCCTGCCGCTCATCGCGCCAGGGCCCGCATCCAGACCAGCACCCCGGCCGCTCCGGCATCCGGCTGGCCCCGGGCGCGATCGCCCAGATAGGCGGCGCGGCCCAGCCGCGGCTGCATGGTGGCGGTGGCCTGCAGGCCGGCCTCGGCGGCGGCCACCGCCTCGCCCCAGGCATCCCGCAGGCCGGAGCCGCGCCCCGTCGCGTCGGAGAAGGCCTCGGCGGCCGGGTGCAGGGCATCCAGCATGGTCCGGTCCCCCGGCCGGGCGCCTCCCAGCGCGGCGATGGCCTCGACCGCCTCCCGGAAGGCCGCGGCCCAGTCCGTGGCATCCGAAGCCTCGCGGCCCTCCAGCCGCCGCGCGGCGCGCAGCAGGGCCACGGCGTAGAAGGGGCCGGAACTGCCGGCGATGGCCCGGCGCAGCGCCTCCCCCATATGGGCCAGGCCGGTGGCCGGGGTGGCGAAGGCCGTCTCCGGCAGGGCGCGCAGCGCGGCGGCCCCCCGCGCCATGCTGAGGCCGAGATCGCCATCGCCCGCGGCGCTGTCGAGCGCGGTCAACTCAGCCTCGGCCTTCTCCAGCGCGGCGGCGACGCGCTCCAACCCGCCCCGCAGCGCGGGCGCGAGCGATCCGGGCGCCGTGGCCTCGCGCGGTGCCGGCGAGGGCGTCTCGGGCAGGATACGCGGTTCCGCGACGCGGCCATCGGCCAGCCAGGCCGGGGCATGCCCCGGCGCATCCAGCAGCGCCAGGCGATCGGCATCCAGCCGCAGCAGGCTCAGCGAGCAGCCCGGCATCTCGATCGCGGTGAGATAGTTGCCGCACCAGGCCCGCGGCACCTCGATCCCCTCCCGCCGCAACCGGGCCAGGGCATGGCGCGCCACGATCGCCAGTTCCATCGGCGGCGTGCCGCCCAGGCCGTTGACCAGCAGCGCCGCGGACTCGCCGGCGCGCAGCCCGAGATCGGTCAGGATGCTGTCCAGCAGGGTGTCGACCAGGGTATCGGCCGGCTGCAACGGCGCCCGGCGGACGCCCTGCTCGCCATGGATGCCAAGGCCGAGCTCGACCGCGTCCTCCTCCAGCGTGAAGCCCGGCCGGCCGGCCGCGGGAACGGTGCAGGCCCCGAGCGCCACGCCCATGCTGCCGAGATTCTCCGCCGCCGCCCGCGCCATGCCGGCCACCTCGCCGAGCGGCAGGCCGCGCGCCGCGGCGGCGCCGGCGATCTTGTGGATCAGCACCGTGCCGGCGATGCCGCGCCGCCGCTCCGGCGGCACGGTGTCGCGCAGCGCGACATCGTCGGCCACGACGACGATGTCGCAGGGAATGCCCTCCGCCCGCGCCAGCTCGGCGGCCAGGCCGAAGTTCAACCGGTCCCCGGTGTAGTTCTTGACGACCAGCACGGCGCCCGCCGGGCCGGCGACGGCACGGATGCCGCTCAGCACCGCATCGGTGCTGGGGGAGGTGAAGACGTCCCCGGCGATGGCGGCATCCAGCAACCCCTCGCCGACATAGCCCGCATGGGCCGGCTCGTGCCCGGCGCCGCCGCCGGACAGCACGGCGACGCGCCGCGCGGCGGGCGGCGGGATCTCGGCGCGCAGAACCACATCCTCCCCGGCCAGCAGGGCCTGACCGGGATGCAGGGCGACCTGCCCTTCCAGCATCTGCCGTACCACACGGCGCGGATCGTTGATCAGCTTCTTCACGGCCTGGGCTCCCTTCCCGTCGCGGCTGACCGTCAGGGTGGGCGGGCGCCGGGGCCACATCAAGCCGGTTTCAGTGCAGCAAAGGCGAATCTGGGACTTCACGGCGGACGCGGCCTGTGCTTTGGCTATCCGCATCCTCTGAAAGGCAAGAGCATGTCGAAGAAGTTCCTGGCCGATACCATCCAGAAGTCCATCGAGATCACCGGGATCGGCGCCAATGCCCTGGCCGGCGACATCATCGAGGCGATCAAGTCCGAGATCGTCCAGACCGGGCGCTTCACCATCCCCGATTTCGGCGCCTTCATCGTGCGCGAGACCCCGAAGCGCACGGCGCTGAATCCCCGCACCGGCGAGAAGGTTCCCGTGAAGGCCGGCGCGACCGTGCGCTTCAAGCCCTCGCCGTCGCTGAAGGATGCCGCGCACACGGCGCTGAAGAAGAACAAGCGCAAGGCCGCCAAGGCCTGAGGACGACGCCCGAGGCGGGCCGGGACAGGATCCTGGCCCGCCTCAGGCCAGGATGTCGAGCAGCGGCCGGCCGCCCTCCTCGATATCGCGGATCACGGCGGCCCGCGCGCCGGCCGCATCGCCGCGCCGCAGGGCATCCAGCACCGACAGATGGCCGTGACGGGGCCAGAGCAGCGGCCCCCGGTCATACAGGTGACTGAGCAAAGGCCCGCACTGCATCCAGAGAATCTCGACCAGCCCGAGGAGCACCGGCATCCCGCCCAGGCGGCAGAGACCGGAATGGAAGGCCTCGTTGGACTGGATGGCCGTGCCGAAATCCCGCTCCGCCTCGGCGGCGGCAAGCCGTTCATGGATGGCGGCCAGACGGTCGATCTGCTCCGCCCCCGCCCGTGAGGCCGCGGCCGCGGCGGCCTGGCCTTCCAGGTTGCAGCGCAGCGAACGGATCTCCAGGAATCGCGCGCGGTCGATGACGGGGACGAAGACGGTGCCGCGTTCGTCAAGTTGCAAGGCCTGCTCGGAAACCAGGCGCAACAGGGCTTCCCGCACCGGGGTGGCGCTGATGCCGAGTTGTTCCGCGAGCGGCCGCAGCAACAGCCTCTCGCCCGGCCGCAGGCGGCTGAGCATCAGCGCCGAACGGATGGCCTGATAGGCCTGCCCGCTCAAACTGTCGCGGGAGATCCGGGTGAAACCGGGATCCGCCTCCCGCCGGGGAGCGGCAGACGGGACGGACCGCGTGTTCATGATTGACAGGCCCCGTGCGACATCCTCACTGTTATAACAAATGACGCATAACAAGTGTCATGACCAGGGAAGGACGTTGCCGATGACCAGGACGGGACGGGCCGGCACGGGCCCGCGCCATCCGCAGGCTCCGCGGACATAGGCGCGTGCTGTCCCTGCGCAAGCTGGCCGCCGGGCCAGGACTGGAACTGCGGGACGTGGCGCCGCCCCCGCCGCCGGGACCGGGCGAGGTCGGCATTCGCGTCGCCGCCGCCGGAATCTGTGGCAGCGACATCCATGCCTATGAATGGACGCCGGGCTACGAATTCATGGTGCCGCACCTGCCGCTGACCATGGGGCATGAGTTCGCCGGCCATGTCACGGCGGTGGGCGAGGGCGTCCAGGGCCTCACCATCGGCGATGCCGTCACCGCTTGGCCGACCATCGGCTGCCGCCAGTGCCGCGCCTGCCGTGAGGACCGGATGCAGGATTGCCAGGCGCGGCGCATCCTGGGCCTGCATTGCGATGGCGGCTTCGCGCCCCATCTCGTCGCCCCCGCCTTCAACTGCTTCCGCCTGCCCGCGGGTGTCGATGTCGCGCTGGGCGCGCTGAGCGAGCCGCTCTCGATCGCCGACAACGCGCTGCGCGTCGCCGAGATCGAGCCTGGCGACGTGGTTCTCGTGCTGGGGCCGGGGCCGATCGGACTGGGCATCGCCTGGATGGCGCAGCTTCGCGGCGCGCGCGTGCTGCTGGCCGGCTTCGACGACGCGCTCCGTCTCGCCTGCGCCGAACGCATGGGCATCCGGCACCGGGTCGATCTGCGCGACACGCCGATGGCCGAGGCGGTGCGGCAGGTCTTCGGCGAGGCGGTCGACCGGGTGATCGAGGCGACCGGCGTCACCACCTCCATCACCGAGGGGCTGTCGGTGCTGCGCTCCAGCGGCATCCTGGTGATCGCTGGCATCCATTCGCGGCCGCTGGAAGTTCCGGTCACGACGCTGGTGCGCAACAAGCACCAGCTCCGCGCGGCGCATGACACGACCCGCGACGCCTGGCCGCGCGTCCTGGCGCTGCTGGCCGATCCCGCCAACCGCGCGGCGCTGGAGGCGATGGTCACGCACCGCCTGCCGCTGCGTGAGGCGGCGCGTGGCTTCGAGATGGCGCGGCGGAAGGATGCGGTGAAGATCCTGCTGCGGCCGGACGAGGATTGAACAGCCGCGAAGAACGGCGGAACGGGGAGGAATCACGGGTATGAACGGAATGACGACACGCCGGTGGGCGCTGGGGCTGCTGTCCGGCGTCGCGATGATCGCGATGGGCAGCGCCCGGGCCGCAGCCGAGGTTCGCTTCGGTGCCCTCTATCCCTTCAGCGGCGAGCTGGCCGTGCTGGGTGACGAAAGCTGGCGCGGGCTGGAGCTGGCGGTCGAGGAGCGCAACGCCGCGGGCGGCGTGCAGGGCGAGAGGATCGTCCTGGTGCGCGGCGACGCGGTGGACAACAACCAGGCAGTGGCCGAGGCGCGGCGGCTGATCTCGGTCTCCGGCGTCAAGGCGATCTTCGGCACCTATTCCTCGGCCCGCGCGCAGGTGGCGAGCCAGGTGGCCGAGCTGGCGCGCATCCCCTACCTGGAGATGGGCGCGGTCTCGGACTCCATCACCGACCGCAAGTTCCGCTATCTGTTCCGCACCAACCCGACGGCCAGGGACATGGCCGAGCGCTCGATCGAGATGGTGATCAACGCCGTGGCGCCGGCCCATTCGGTGCAGCCCAGGGACCTGCGCGTCGCCATCATCCATGAGGACAGCCTCTACGGCACCACGGTCGGGCGCTTCCAGGCGGGCTTCGCCAAGGAGCAGGGCCTCAACATCGTCGAGACGCTGCCCTATCCGGCCAATGTCGTGGACATGTCCGCGCTGATCCTGCGGCTGCAATCGGCCAAGGCCGATGTGGTGCTGCAGACCTCCTACCAGAACGACACGGTGCTGTTCTTCCGCCAGGCGCGCGAGGCCGGCTTCAGGCCGCGCGCCATCATCGGCGGCGGCGGCGGCTACTCGCTGCGCGAGACCATGCAGGCGGTCGGCCAGGACGTCATGGACGGCGTGCTGAACATCGACTTCACGCAGATCGCCACCAACCCCAAGGCGGCGCCGGGCATCCCGCACTTCCTCGAGGCCTATCGCGCCAAGTACGGCATGGAGCCGCGCTCCGGCCACAGCCTCGGCAATTACGCCGGCGCCAAGATCTATCTTGAGGCCATCGACAAGGCGAAGTCCTTCTCGGCCGACGACATCGCCGCGGCGCTGCGCGCGCTCGACATCCCGGAAGGCCAGACCGCGGTGGGGTGGGGCGTGCGGTTCGGCGAGAACGGCCAGAACCAGCGGTCCAAGATGATGGGCCTGCAATGGCAGGACGGCAAGCTCGTCACCGTCTTCCCGTCCGAGGCGGCGGTCTCCGACCTGCGCCTGCGCCGCTGACAGCCCGCGCGCCTGGCAGCGCCCGGCCACGCCCGGCCAGGTCCCTTGGGGGAGACGTCATGCAAACCTTCCTGCAGCTCGTCATCAATGGCCTCATGCTGGGCGGTCTCTTCGCCATCATCAGCATCGGGCTGACGCTGATCTTCGGCATCATCCGGCTCGTGAACTTCGCCCATGGCGAGTTGCTGATGGTTGGCATGTACCTGACCTGGATCGGCACCAGCCAGCTCGGCCTGCACCCCTATGTGCTGGCGCCGCCGGTGGTGCTGGTGCTGTTCGTCATCGGCGTGCTGATCCAGCGTTTCATTCTGCAACCGCTGCTCGACGCGCGCGACGCGCATGTGCAGATCTTCGCGACGGTCGGGCTGTCCACGGCCCTGATCAACCTGGCGCTGCTGGTCTTCGGCGCCGACCTCTACGCCACGCCCGCCCCCGGGGTGCGGGAGGCGATCCATTTCGGCCCCTTCCGCGTGCTGATCGGCCAGCTGGTCATGTTCGGCTGCGGCATCGCCGTCGTCGTCGCGCTGCACCTGTTTCTGGAGCGCAGCTATCTCGGCCGCGCCATCCGCGCGACCGCGCAGCATCGCGCGGCGGCGCAGCTCATGGGCGTCGACGTGCGCCGCATCTACATCGTCACCTTCGGCATCGGCGCCGCCTGCGTCGGGCTGGCCGCGGTGCTGGTGGCGCCGCTCTATCCGACATCGCCCACGGTCGGTACCTATTTCGTGCTGACCGCCTTCGTCGTCGTGGTGCTGGGCGGCATGGGCAGCCTGCACGGCGCCTTCGTCGGCGCGCTGCTGATCGGGCTGGTGGACAGCCTCAGTGCCTACTACATCGCGCCCGACCTCAAGGAGGTGGTGATCTTCGGCCTCTTCCTCCTGGTCCTGCTGGTGCGCCCGACGGGGCTCTTCGGCCTCGGGCGCGGCTCGGAGTGAACGGCATGGGCAGGCTCCTCGATCCCCGCACCGCCGCGGCCGCGCTCCTCCTCCTGCTGCTGCTGCTGCTGGCAGTGCCGCTTCTGGTGCAGGACGACTTCGTCTTCCACGTCTTCATCACCATCTGCCTCTATGGCGCGCTGGCGACGGCGTGGAACATCGTCGGCGGCTTCGCCGGACAGCTTTCCCTGGGACACGCCATCTTCTACGGCATCGGCGCCTATACGGCGGGTCTGCTGGTGCCGCTCGGCGTCTCGCCCTGGATCGGCATGCTCGCGGGCGCGGCCCTCTCGGCCCTGGTGGGCGTCGGCATCGGCCTGCCCTGCTTCCGCCTGCGCGGACCGTTCTTCGCGCTGGCCACCATCGCCTTCCTGCAGGTGATCCGGCTGCTGGCGCTGCATTTCACCGACCTGACCGGAGGCGCCGTCGGGCTGATGGTGCCGTTGCAGACCGGCTGGGCCTGGATGATCTTCTTCGAGCGCTGGCCCTCCATGCTGATCGCCTTCGGCCTGCTGGCGCTGACCCTGGCCGTCGCCGCCTGGGTCCGCCATGCCCGCTTCGGCTACTACCTGGTGGCGACGCGGGAGCGTGAGCCGGCCGCCGCGGCGGCGGGTGTCGACACGCTCCGGGTGCGGCTCCACGCCGTCGCGCTCTCCGCCGCGCTGACCTCGATGGTCGGCACCTTCCATGGCATGTACCTGACCTTCATCGAGCCGGAGGCGATGTTCTCCCTCGCCTTCTCGGTGCAGATCGCGATGTTCGCTCTGATCGGCGGCATCGGCACGGTGATGGGGCCGCTGCTGGGCACGCTGCTGGTCGTCCCGCTGACCGAGCTGGCGCGCGGCTGGCTCGGCGCCTCGGCGCTCGGCCTGCACGGCTTCGTCTACGGCACGGTTCTGGTGCTGATCGTGCTGTTCGTCCCCGATGGCCTGGCCGGGCTGATCCGCCGCAGGCCGAAGGCGCGCGAAGTGGAGGTGGCGGCGCCGGCCACCGTCCCGGCAGAGGCGGCTGCGCCCGTCCGGCGCGCCATCGGTGAGCCGATCCTGATGGCCGAGCATCTCCATAAGCGCTTCGGCGGGCTCACTGTCACCGACGATGTCAGCCTCACGCTGCGCCAGGGCGAGGTTCTCGGCATCATCGGGCCGAACGGCGCCGGCAAGACCACGCTGTTCAACCAGCTTTCCGGCTTCCTCGCGCCGCAGAGCGGCATCGTGCGCATCCGCGCCGAGGAGGGGGGCTACATCACCCCCCGCACGCCGCACGGCTTCGCGCGGGCGGGCGTGGGGCGCACCTTCCAGATCGTCCAGCCCTTCGCCGCCATGACGGTGCTGGAGAACATCATGATCGGCGCCTTCCACAACCATCCCACCCATGCCGCGGCGCGGGAGAAGGCGCTCGAGGTGGCGCAGCGCATGGGGCTCTGGGCGCAGCGCGACGCCGAGGCGCGCTCGCTCACCATCGGCGGGCTGAAGCGGCTGGAGATCGCCCGCGTCATGGCGATGGAGCCGCGCATCCTGCTGCTGGACGAGGTGATGGCCGGGCTCAACCAGACCGATGTGCGGCGCGCCATCCGGCTGATCGAGGATATCCGCGACAGCGGCGTCAGCATCATCGCCATCGAGCACGTCATGCAGGCCATCATGGCGCTGTCCGACCGCGTCATCGTGCTCAATTCCGGGCGGCTGATCGCGGAGGGCAGGCCGGCGCATGTGGTGCGCGACCCGACGGTGATCGAGGCCTATCTGGGCGAGGAGTTCGCGCATGCTCACCCTGCATGAGGTCCAGGCAGGCTATGGCCGCACCACGATCCTGCACGGCATCAGCGCCGAGGTGCGGGCGGGCGAGGTGGTCACCATCGTCGGCGCCAATGGCGCGGGCAAGACCACGACGCTGCGGAGCATCGCGGGCCTGGTGCGGCCGACCGCCGGGCGCATCACCTTCGAGGGCGAGGAGATCGGCCGCATGCAGCCGCATGAGGTTGTGGCGCGCGGCATCACCCTGATCCCCGAGGGGCGGCAGCTCTTTCCCTTCATGAGCGTGCGCGACAACCTCCGCATGGGGGCCTACACCCCGGCCGCGCGCGCGCGGATGCAGGAGACGCTGGAGGAGGTGCTGGACCTGTTTCCGCGCCTGCGCGAGCGGCTGGACCAGTACGGGGGCTCGCTCTCGGGCGGCGAACAGCAGATGGTGGCGATCGCCCGCGGGCTGATGGCGCGGCCGAAGCTGCTGATGTTCGACGAGCCCTCGCTCGGGCTGGCGCCGATCATCGTCCGCCAGGTCTTCGACGTGGTCGAGCGCATCGCCTCGACCGGTGTCACCGTGCTGATCGTCGAGCAGAACGTGTTCCGCACGCTGAGCATCGCCGACCGGGGCTATGTGCTGGAGAACGGCGCGATCGTCATGAGCGACACCGGCGCCGCGCTGCTGCGCGACGATCATGTGCGCCGCGCCTATCTCGGGATCTGAGGGGTGCCTCACTTCGCCCAGAGCCGGACGATCAAGGGCCGGACCACCAGGAGAAGACAATGAGCGGGACCATCGCCGGACGCCCGAGCCATGCCGGGCAGATCGTGCTGGTGACCGGCGCCGGGCAGGGCATCGGCGCCGCCATCGCGGAGGGCTTCGGCCGGCGGGCCGCCGCGGTCGGCGTGCTGGATGCCTATGCGGAGCGGGCGGAGGAGGTGGCGGCGGCGATCCGCGAGGCGGGTGGGCGGGCCGAGGCCGTCGCCGCCGATGTCGCGGATTTCGACGCGCTGTCCATCGCCGTCACGGCGGTGCAGGCGCGGCTCGGCGGCGCCTTCACCACGCTGGTCAACAATGCCGGCATCTCGCCCAAGCATCAGGGCAAGGCGGCGCCGGTCTGGGAGATGGCGCCGGAGGAGTGGCAGCGCGTGGTGGGCGTCAATCTCAGCGGCTGCTTCAACACCATCCGGCTGCTGGCGCCGGCGATGCGCGAGGCCGGGCGCGGCACCATCGTCAACATGTCCTCCGTCGCCGGAAAGACCTATTCCAGCGTCGTCGGCGTGCACTACGCGGCGACCAAGGCGGGGCTGATCGGGCTGACCAAGCATCTGGCCGCCGAGCTCGGGCCGGCGGGCATCCGCGTCAACGCCATCGCGCCGGGCCGCATCGACACGCCGCTGATCCGCACCGTCGATGACAGCATGAACGCGGCGCAGGTGGCGGCGACGCCGCTCGGCCGCCTCGGCCTGCCCTCCGAGGTGGCCGATCTGGCGCTCTACCTCACCTCCGACGAAAGTTCCTTCATCACCGGCCAGACCGTCGATGTCGCCGGCGGGATCATGATGACGTGACGGGAGAGATCGCGGATTACATCGTCGTCGGCGGCGGCTCGGCCGGATGCGTGGTGGCGGCGCGGCTGTCGGAGGACCCCTCCACGCGGGTGCTGCTGCTGGAGGCGGGACCGGAGGACCGCGACCTGTGGATCCATGTGCCGGCCGGCTATGCGCGGCTGTTCGCCAGCGGGCGCTATGACTGGAAGTACGCGACCGAGCCGGAACCCGCGCTCGAGGGCCGCAGCATCAACTGGCCGCGCGGCCGGGTGCTGGGCGGCTCCGGCTCGATCAATGGCCTGGTCTTCCTGCGCGGCTCGCCACGGGATTACGACCGTTGGGCGCAGGCGGGGGCGCGCGGCTGGGCCTATGACGACGTGCTGCCCTATTTCCGGCGGATGGAGGACTGGGCGGGGCCACCGGGAGAGACGCGCGGCAAGGGTGGGCCCCTGCCGGTCAGCCAGGTGGCGCGGCTGTCGGAGGGCGCGCGCGCCTTCATCGCCGCCTGCGAAAGCCTCGGCCTGCCGCGCAACGCCGACATGAACGACGGCGCGGTGGATGGCGTCATGCCGATCCAGATGAATGTGCGCGGCGGCCGGCGGGTCTCGACGGCGCGGGCCTATCTGCGCCCGGCGCGGCGGCGGCCCAATCTCCGTGTCGTCACCGGCATCGAGGCGCGGCGCCTGCTGGTCGAGCAGGGCCGCGCCATGGGTGTGCTGGCGCGCCGCGCCGATGGCACGGAGGAGACCTTCCGCGCCGCGCGCGAGGTGGTGCTCTGCACCGGCGCCATCGCCACGCCGAAGCTGCTGATGCTGTCGGGCATCGGCGACGGCGCCGATCTCGCGGCCTTCGGCATTCCCGTGCTGCGGCACAGCCCGGGCGTCGGGCGCAACCTTCAGGACCACCTGATCGCCCGCCTCGCCTTCCGCACCCGCCCCGCCGGCACGCTGAACGAGATCATGGCCAGCCGCCTCGGCCTGACCCGCACGGTGCTCGGCTACGCGCTGCGGCGCGACGGCCCGCTGGCGGTGGGCGCCACCGAGGCCACCGCCTTCGCGCGCGTGACGCCGGGCGCGGAGGAGGCGGAGGTGCAGTACCAGTTCATCAACTTCGGCCTGAACCCCGGCAGCTACGTGCTGCCGCCGCTGCCGGGGGTGATGATCAATTTCGGCCAGTGCCGGCCCGAGAGCCGTGGCGAGATCCGGTTGCGCGGCCCCGACCCGGCGGAGCCTCCGTTGATCCATGCCAACTACCTCGACGCGCCGCAGGACCAGCGCATCATGCTGGAGGGCGCGCGGCTCGGCCGGCGCATCGGCCGCGCCCTGCCCTTCGCCGGGCTGGTGCGGGAGGAAATCGCGCCGCCCGCCGGGCAGGACGATGACGCGACGCTGCTCGACCACATCCGCCGCACCGGCGGGACGGTCTATCACCCCTGCGGCACCTGTCGCATGGGGGCCGATGACGCCGCCGTGCTGGACCCTGAGCTCAGGCTGCGCGGCATTGCCGGGCTTCGCATCGCCGATGCCTCGGTGATGCCGCTGGTGCCGTCCTCGAACATCCAGCCGGCGGTGATCATGGTGGCGGAGAAGGCCGCAGACCTGCTGCGGCGCCCCTGATGCTTCCGATCCGGCCCGGCGCCGTCAGCCGCGCGCGGGGTCCAGCAGGGCCGCCACCCTGCCGGCCAGCTCATTCTGCCGGAAGGGCTTGCGAAGCAGGGGCAGGCCCTCCGGCAGCAGCTCGGGGTCGGCATAGCCGGTCAGCACCAGCAAGGGCAGGCAAGGATATGTCGCCCGCAGCCGGCGGGCCAACTCGACACCGCTCATGCCGGGCATCACCAGATCGGTCACCACCAGGTCGCAGCCCGCGCCCTGCTCCAGCGTGGCCAGGGCGGCCTCGCCGCTGGGCACCTCCGTCACCTGATGGCCCAGATCTGTTAGGAAAGCCGTGGTGATGCTGCGGACCCCGGGATCGTCATCCACCACCATGATCCTGGCGCGCGCCGCCCCCGCCGCCGGCTGGCCATCCTCTTCCTTCGCCTCGGCCCGTGGCCGACGGGCGCGGGGCAGGAGCAATTCCACCGTGGTCCCCCGCCCCGGCTCGCTGCTGAGCAGGGTGGTGCCCCCCGACTGGCGGCTCAGCCCATAGACCATGGACAGGCCCAGGCCGGTGCCCCGCCCGACCTCCTTGGTGGTGAAGAACGGCTCGAAGGCCTGGCGCAGGACGGCGGGCGCCATGCCCGCCCCGTCGTCGGTGACCGCGATGGACACGTAGTCACCGGAGGGCAGGTCGGCGGCCTCGCCGTCCGCCAGGCTGACATTGCGCGTTGAGATGGTGATGGTGCCGCCCTGCTCCATGGCGTCGCGGCTGTTGATGCAGAGGTTGAGCACGGCGAGGCTCAGCTGCTCGGGATCGACCATGGCCTGCCAGAGCTCTGGCGCCAGGTGCCAGCGCAGCCCGATCCCGTTGCCGATGCTGCGCTGGATCAGATCCTCGGTGTCGCGCAGGAGGCTGTCCACCACGGTCGGCTGCAGCTGGAGATCCCGCTTGCGGCTGAAGCTCAGCAGCCGCTGCGTCAGGGAGGAGCCGCGCTCCGCCGCCATGATGGCGTTCCGCAGCAGCCGCTGGCGCCGGCTGTCCCCATCCTCGATGCGGGTCAGGAGCTCGAGCGTGCCGAGAATGGCGGTCAGCAGATTGTTGAAGTCGTGCGCCACGCCGCCGGCCATGGTGCCCAGCGCTTGCATCTTCTCGGACTGATGCAGGCGCTGCTCCAGGTTGCGCTGGTCGGTGATGTCCTGCTCCAGAACGGCCAGATGCGTGATCTGGCCGCCGCGGTTGCGGATCGGCGTGCGGGTCACGCGCACCCAGCGCGTCATGCCATCCTGCTGCCGCTGCTCCACCTGCTCCGCCGGCAGGCCGCTCTCCAGCGCCGCCGCCTCGGCGGCGAGCAGGGCCTCCTGGGCCGGCGGGTCGAGCATATCCGCCTCCCGGCGATGCAGGCATTCCTCCACGCTGCGTCCGAGGGACTGGGCCTTGGCCGCGTTGAGGCGGACGAACTCGCCTGCCTCATCCTTGAAGCTGACCGCCGCCGCGGAGCTGGCCATCAGCCCCTGCAGCAGGGCCTGTTCCGTCTCCAGCGCCTGCGCCAGCCGGTAGCGCGACACGGCGCCGCGCACCATGCTGAGCAGGCCGGCGGGCTCCCAGGGCTTCGGCGCGTAGCCGGCGATGCGGCCGTTGTTCACCGCGTTGATCACCGCCTCGAGGTCGGCATAGCCGCTCAGCAGCAGGGCTTCCGCGGTGGTGATCTCGCGCGCGCGCGCCAGGAACACGTCGCCCGGCATCTCCGGCATGCGCTGATCGGAGATGATGACATGCACCCGCGGCTCGCGCGCCAGGATCTCCAGCCCCTGCGCGCCCGAGCCGGCGGTCAGTACGCGGAACTCATCCTCGAGGAGATCCGAAAGGGCGACGAGGATCTCCTGCTCGTCGTCGACCAGCAGGATCGTCGCCGGACTGCGATCAGGCATGCTCGGCCGCCGTGTCCGGCTCGCGCGGCACGCTGATCAGGAAGCGTGCGCCGCCGGACTCGCCGTCATCGACAAGGATGGTGCCGCCATGCGCCTGAATGACGTTGTAGGCGATGGCCAGCCCGAGGCCGGTGCCCTGGCCGACCGCCTTGGTGGTGAAGAAGGGCTCGAAGATGCGGTCGCGCATCGCCTGCGGCACGCCCGGCCCGGTGTCGGTGATCTCGATCTGGTAGTCGCGCATGTCGTTCCGGGTGGTGATGGCGATGGTCCCCCCCTCGGGCATGGCATCGGTGGCATTGCTGATGATATTCATGACCACCTGGTTCAGAAGCGCGGGGGAGCAGCAAAGCTCCGGCACGGCCGTGTAGTGGCGCTGGACGATGACACGGTCGCCCAGCTTGTGTGCCAGCAGCGCCAGCACCGTGTCCAGGGCATCGGGGACATTCACAACCCGGAAGGCGTCCTCCTGGCGCGAGAACTTGCGCAGATTCACCACCACCTCCTGGATGCGGCGCAGCCCCAGCGCCATGGCGCCGACGCGCTCCCGGCAGCGGAGGAGCTGCGGCCGCCCCTCGGCCGCCTCCGGCATCGTCGCCTCGATCTGGCCGAGCAACCGCTCCACCGTGCCCTGATGCGCCAGGATGAAGGCCAGGGGATTGTTGATCTCATGCGCGATGCCGGCCACCAGCTCGCCGAGCGAGGCCATCTTGGCGGCCTGGACCAGCTTGGTCTGGGTGTCCCGCAATTCGCGGTTGGCGCGCTCCAGGGCCTCGGCCAGCGCGGCCTTGGCCTGGGCGGCGGCAGCCTCGGCGCGGGCCCGCTCCACGGCCGTCAGCCGCGCCCGGCTCTCCTCGGCGGCACGCCGGTCCTCCTCCTGCAGCATCTTGCGGCGCAGGGCGGCGTTGATCCGCAGGACCAGAACCTTGGCATCGGCGGAGGCGGGGATGATGTCGTCCGCCCCGGCCTCGTAGGTGCGGGCCATGGCCTCGTGCCCGGCCGGGTCCTCGGCGCCCAGGGTGATGATCTGGAAGCCGGCGCCGGCGCCGGGGTCGCGCAGCGTGCCCAGGCGGCGGCAGAGGTCCGCGGCCTCCCCGCCCTCCTGCGGCATGCCGAAGACCACGCCGTCCCACCGGTCGCGCTGCTCCGCCACGGCCGCCAGGGCCGCCTCCGGCCGGGCGAAGGGCGTGACCTCGTGGCCGCTGCGCTCCAGCAGGCCGGTGAGATAGCTCCGGTAGGTCGGGCTTTCATGCAGCACCAGCAGGCGGGCGCGGCGGAACGGCGCGGCGGCCGTCTCCGGCGCCGCCGATGCGGTCCGCTGCCGCAGCAGCGCGCGGATGCGCGGCAGCAGCATCTCCGGCGCCGCCGACTTCGCCACATAGGCATCGGCGCCGCTCTCCAGCCCCTGCCGCTCCAGGTCGCCCTCGCGCGCCTCGGTCAGCATCAGGACGGGGATGGCGCGGGTCCGGCTGTTCAGCCGGATCTGCCGCACCAGCTCATCGCCATTGATCCCCGGCAGATGATAGTCGGCGATGACCAGCGCCGGCAGCGGGCCGTTCAGCGCCTCCAGCGCCAGCTCGGCGGTGGCCACGCGGCGCACCGGGAAGCCGTGGCCCTCCAGCATGTGGCGCATCTGCAGTGCCTGGGTCTCGGAATCCTCGACCAGCAGCAGCGGCCCGGCGGACTCGCTCATGCCCCCCGCCCCCGCGCCATCTGCGCCAGGCGTGGCCCGATCAGCGGCAGCGGCAGGCTGAGACAGGAGGCGCCCAGCCGCACCGCCGCCGCCGGCATGCCGTAGACCACCGCCGTGCTCTCATGCTCGGTGAGGGTGAAGCCGCCCGCCTGGCGCAGCTCCGCCAGACCCAGCGCGCCATCCTCGCCCATCCCGGTGAGCAGCACGCCGACGGCGCGCGGCCCCAGCGCCGCCGCGACCGAGCGGAACAGCAGGGTGGCGGAGGGGCGCTGGCTGGCCAGCGGCCGCCCGGCGCTGACCTGCATCAACCCGCCCGGGCCGAGGAGGAGATGCCGGTCGCCGGGGGCCACGTGGACATGGCCGGGGCGCGGCGCCTCGCCATCCCGCGCCAGGCCGACCTTGAGCGGGACCAGCCCATCCAGCCATTGCGAGAAGCCCTCCATGAAGGCGCCTCCCATATGCTGCACCAGCAGCACCGGCAGCGGGAAATCCGCCGGCAGCGCGCCCAGCACCTGGGCGAGGGCCGGCGGCCCGCCGGTGGAGGCGGCGATGGCCAGCAGGCGCGGCGCCTCCGGCTGCGGCGCCGGAACCGCCTCCGGCCGGAGAACGGGGCCCGGCGTGACGCCACGGCGGCGGATGACCGGCACCTGGCTCATGATCGAGAGCTGGGTACAGATGGTCTCGGCGATGCGGTCGTGGCCACCGCTCTCCATCCCCACCGGCTTCTCGACCACCGCCAGGGCCCCGGCGCGCAGCGCGTTCATGGAGATCCGCAGCGAGGCATCCTCGACGCTGTCGGCGATGACGACGATGGGTGTCGGCTGCTCCGCCATGATGCGGCGGGTCGCCTCCAGCCCATCCATGCCGGGCAGGCGGATGTCCATGGAGATCACGTCGGGGCGGATGCGCGGCAGCTCGCGCAGCGCCTCCTCGGCCGAGCCGACCGCGGCGACCAGGCTGAGGCGCGGATCGCGCGAGACGATATGCGCCAGGAGGCGGCGCACCACCGCGGAATCCTCGACGATCATGACGCGGGCGGGCGCGGAAAGGCTCAAAGCAACTGTCCGATGGTCGAGAGCAGTTCGCGCTGGTCGAACTTCTGCTTGGTCAGATAGGCATTGGCGCCGAGTTCGAGACCGCGCCGGACATCCTCGGGATCCGCCCGCGAGGTCATCAGGATCACCGGCATGGCGGCCAGCCGGCGGTCGGCGCGCATGGCCTGCAGCAGCGCGAAGCCGTCCATGCGCGGCATCTCGACATCCGCCACCACCAGGTCGGGCACCGCGTCGCCGCGCAGCAGGTTGAGCGCGTCGAGCCCGTCCACGCTCAGCAGGACGCGGTAGCCCTGCGCCTCCAGAATGCTCTTCTCCAGCGTCCGCGTCGTGATGGAATCATCCACCACCAGGATGGTGGCCGCCGCGGCCGGGGCGGGGCCCTGCGGCGCCAGGCTGAGACCGGCGGCGGCCAGCCGGCCTTCCTCGCGCAGCCAGCGGCCGATCAGCGCCTCGGGGCTCAGCACCGGCACGGGCGCCGCATTGTCCCGCAACGCCACCCCCATGAGGAGGCTGGCGGCGCCGGCGTCGAAGGGCGCGTCCAGCCCCTCGACGGTCAGTTCCCGCACATCCCACAGGCGGTCCACCGCCAGGGCGCAGCGCCGCTCGCCACTGCGCAGCAGCACGGCCTGGATGTGATCGGCCTCGATGGGGATGGGGAGCGCGGGCTGGTCCAGAAGAAGGGGCAAGGCCATGACAGGGGCGATAACGTCCCGACCCTCGATTCCGATGCGCGCGATGCTGCGGCCCTCGACCTTTTCCAGCCCATCGGCCCGCAGCCGCAGCAACCGCTCCACCCCATGCCCCGGCAGGCCGTAGATCCGCCCGGCGACCTCCACCAGCAGCACCGGCTGGCGCGCCGCGGACAGCGGCAGGGCCAGTTCCACCTCGGTTCCCCAGGGGCGGCGGGGCCGCATCCGCGCGGTGCCGTGCAGGCGCCGTGCCGCCTCGGCCACGACAGAAAGGCCGATGCCGCGGCCGGAAAGCCGATCGACCGCGGCGGCGGTGGAGAAGCCGGGCTCGAAGACCAGCGACAGCAGGTGGTCGGCCGGCGGCGGCGGCGCATCCGCCGGGCGCGGTGGCAGCAGGCCCTGGCGCACCGCCACGGCCTCGATCCGCGCCAGATCCGGGCCCCGCCCGTCATCGAAGACGGTCAGCAGCAACAGGCCGCCACGGATCCGCAGCCGCAGCCCGATCTCGGCGGCTGCGGGCTTGCCGGCGCGGCGACGATCGGCGTCGCTCTCGAGGCCGTGGCCCACGGCGTTGCGCAGCAGGTGGGTGACGGGGTCCTTCAGCGCCTGCAGCAGCCGGCGGTCGGCCTGCAGGTCCAGCCCTTCCAGGCGCAGCAACGCCTCCGTCCCCGCCTCGCGCGCCAGGTCGCGGGCCATCGGGCCGAGGCCGCCCAGCACCGTCTCGGCGGACACCAGGGCGATGCGCTCCACCTGACGGCGGAGCTCGGCCAGCGACGCATCCTCCGCCGCTACCGCCGCGCGCTGCTCCCGCCCGAGCCGCGTCGCCTGGCGCAGGGCGCGGTCCAGCGCCCGGTCCAGCTCCGCCATCTGCTGGCCCCCCGCTCCGGGCCCGCCGGCGCCGCGCCGGGCGGCTTCCCAGCCGCGCCGCAGGCCGCGCAGCTCGGCCTCCAGGGCGGCCAGGCCGGCCTGCAGGGAATCGCGGTGCTGCAGGCCGGCGGCCAGCGCATGCACCGCGCCGGACAAGGCATCGAGCTGGCTGGCACGCAGGCGCAGATAGTCCGGCCCCGTCACGACCTCGGCCGGGTGCACCGGGGCCAGAGCCGGAGTCGGGGCCAGAGCCGGGGTCGGGGGCAAGGGCGGGGCCGGTGCCGCCCCGGACCGCGGTGCCTCGCCCGGCCCGGCCTTGGCGCCCAGCACGCCGTCCAGGGCGCCGAGCGCGGCGGTGGGCCGGGGCGCCGCGCCGCCCGTCGCATCCAGCGACGCCACCTGGCTCTCCACGCCATCCAGCCCGGCCCGCAGCGCCGCGACCACCTCCGCCGACAGCGCCAGGCCGCCTTCCGAGACGCGGCTGAGAACCGCCTCCAGGCGGTGCGCCAGCTCCTCGACGGCAGGCAGATCGACCGCCCGCGCCGCGCCCTTCAGGCTGTGCGCCCGGCGGAACATGTCCCGCAGGTCATAGGGCTCGCCGGCGCTGGCCGCCATCAGGCCGGCGCGGATCGCATCGAGATGCTCGCGATGCTCGGCGGCGAAGGCGGCAAGAAGCTCCTGGCGGAAATCGTTCATGGGCTCAGGCGGCGGTCATTCTCGAACGGGCTCTCACAGGCGGTACCGGTCGGAGAGCGTCACCAGCTGCTGGGAGAGCTGCGACAGGTTGCCCGCCGCCATGTCGAGCTGCCGGGTGCCGGCGGCCGTCTGCTGGCTGGCCTGGCGGATGTTCTGCAGCGCGCTCATCACCTGCTCGATGCCGAGCTGCTGCTGGTTGGTGCTGGCGACGATCTGCTGGAAGGTCTGCACGCTTTCCTGGATCCGTCCGGTGATCTCGGTGATCGTCGCATGGGTGACGCCGGTGCGCTCGCGCCCGGCGGCGACGCGCTTCACCGCCTCCTCGGTCGACATGACGGAGGCGTTGATGCCGCGCTGGATGTCGCCCAGGATCGAGCGCACCTGGTTGGTCGCGTCCTTCGCCTGGTCGGCCAGGGTCTTCATCTCTCCGGCGACCACGGCGAAGCTGCGCCCCTGCTCGCCCGCCGCCGCCGCCTCGATGGCGGCGTTCAGCGCCAGCAGGTGCGAGCGCTCGGAGATGTCGTTCACCGTGGCGATGATCTCGCCCACCGCCTGGGTCTTCTCCGACAGCGCGACGATGTGGCCGGCGACCGCCTCGGCCTGCTCGCGGATCGCGTCCATGGCGCGCACCGTCTCGTCGACCGCGACGAGGCCCGCGGTCGAGGTCTGCGCCGTGGCCTGGGCGGAGGCGATCACCTCCTGCGCCCGCTTGCCGATCTGGCCGCCGGAATGGGTGATCTCGTCCACCGTGGCGGCGGTTTCCTGCACGGCGGCCAGCTGCTCCTCGACGCTCGCCGCCTGCTCCTGGGTGCTGGCGCGGATCTCGGCGGCGGCGGCGTTCAGGTTCTCCGTCGCGTCCCGGCTCTGCCGCGCGAGCTGCCGCAGCCCCTCCACCATGCCGTTCAGCTCGACCCCGAGGCGGCGCAGCTCGGCCGGCCCGTCCTCCGCCGCGCGCCCGCCGAGGTCGCCACGCCCGACCTGCTCCACGAAGGTCATGAGCTTGGCCAGCGGGCGGGCGATGGAGCGACGGATCATCAGCGTGACGGCGATGCCGAGCAGCAGCGCGCCGAGCAGCATCAGCAGGACCGAGACACGGCTCTCCTCGTAGATGTCGAGGCTGGCGCGCTGGCCGGTGACGACGATCTCGTTGAGCGTCTCCTGGATCTGCTGCAGCAGGACCGTGAACTCGGTATGGGCATTGAGCAGGCTGACGCCCTCCGCCGCCACGGCGGACAGGTCGTCGGCGCGGATCGCCTGGAACTGTTCGCCGCTGAGCTCGCGCAGCTGCCGCAGCACGGACCCCGCCTGGGCCAGCTGCTGGCTGATCCGCTGCCAGCCCTCGCGCCGCTCGCGGGTGATGGCCGTGGCGATGTTCTGGGCGGCCAGGCTCTGCATCTCGCCCAGCACGCGCTCGGCCTGGCTGGCGTGGCGCGGCCAGGCCTGCTGCGGGTTCTCGCCCTCCACCGGCTGCTCCAGGCGGCGCACCAGGAAGCGGGCCACGGTGCGGCTGCGCGTCTCCTGCATCCGCGCCTCGGTTTCCTGCAACAGCAGCAACTGGCGCAGCATGGCGACGTCACGGGTGACGACGATCTCGGAGGACTGCGTCACCACGCCGATCTGGTGCAGGCCGTAGGCGCCGAGGCCGACCAGCAGCAGCGTCATGGTGGCGAAGCCGAGGAGGATGCGGTTGGCGATGCTCAAGTCTCGGCCTCCGGGGCGGCATGGCTCTGCGCCAGATAGGGGCGCAGCAGGTGGTGGGGATCGATCAGCGACATCACCGGCCGCCGGCCGGCGGGCAGTTCGCCGGCCAGCTCGGCCGGCAGGGGCGCATGGGCGGTGACCGGCGTGGCGGCATCCTCCGCCGCCAGGAAGGGCAGCGCCGCCGGCAGCCGGGCGAGGCCGAGCGCGCGGTCCACCCGCAGGGCGAAGCGGCGCGGGGTGTGGCGCAGCAGCAGCAGATGTCCCCCCGCCGGGGCGGCGCCCGCGGCGCCCCGGCTCAGGGCGGCGGCCAGGTCGAGGACATTGAACAGCATGCCGCCCTGGCCGCAGACGCCCAGCATGGCCGGCGGCGTCCCCGGCAGCGGCGCGCAGGGCACGAAACTCAGGATACGGAGCACCGCATGCAGCGGCAGGGCGCAGAACTCCTCGCCCAGGCCACAGGCCAGCACGGCGACGCTCGGCTGCGCGCGGCTGCCGGCGGCGCGGCCGGCCAGGGCCCGGGTGCGCTCCTCCAGCAGGCGTTCGGCCTGGCGGCGCAGTCCCGGCAGCGGCGAGAGCCCGCCGGGCATCAGCGGGCCGGGCCTGCGGGAGGAGCCTCGAGATGCAACCGCACCAACTCCCTCAATTGCCTGGCCGTCATGCCGTCCCCTTCCTCCAGCGGCGTGGCGGCGGGCAACTCCCAGGCCAGGCGCGCGGCCGTGGCCAGGGCGCGCCGGCCGGCCATCTGGCGGCCCTCATCTAGCAACAACAGCCCCAGCTGGTAATGGGCCATGGGAAAATCGCCCTTGAGGTAGAGCGCGTCACGGAAGGCGCGCTCCGCCTCGCCGGGCTGGCCGAGGCCACGGGCGATCAGCCCCTTGTAGTAGTGCGGCGCTGGCCGGATCGGCTGCTGCGCCAGCACCGTCTCGCAGGCTGCGCGGGCGGCCGGCAGGTCTCCCGCATCGGCCAACTGGCGGACGCGCCGGAGCGCCACCTCCGCATCCTCGCGCGCCGCCGCGCCCGGCGGCGCCGGCGGGGGCGGCGGAACGGCCCGGCGGGGCGCCGGCGGTGGCCACGACGGAAGGACACGCGGGGGGGGAGGGGGGCCGGAGGGCGGGGGCGGAGGCGGAGGCGGAGGCGGCGGTGCCGCCTCCGGCGGCCGGAGGGCGGCGGCGGGCCGCCGGTAGGCCACGGTGCCCGCCAGGTTCACCACCTCCAGGAACTCCGCGAAGGCGGGGTTCGGCTCGGCATGGCCCAGCAGCAGCCAGCCGCCCTCGGCAAGCCGCTCCGCCAGGGCGCGCACGATCCGCACCACCGTGTCGGGGTGGAAGTAGATCAGTACGTTGCGGCAGAGGATCAGGTCGAATTCATTGATCTGCAGCGGCGACGTGCCGTCGAGCAGGCTGAGCAGGTTGTGCCGCTCGAAGCGCACCATGGCGCGGTGCTCGGGCCGCAGCAGCCAGTCCCGCCCGCCGGGCTGCGGCAGGAAGTCCCGTTCCACCTCCTCCGCCGGCACGCCGCGCAACGCCCAGCGGCTGTAGCGCCCGGCCCGCGCCATCTGCAGCACCGCCTCGTTCAGGTCGGTGCCCAGGAGATAGGCCCGCCATTCCGCCAGTTCCGCCCCCAGGATCCGGCGGAGCAGGATGGCCAGGGAATAGGGCTCCGCCCCGCTGGCGCAACCGGCGCTCCAGATCCGCAGGCCCCGTGACGGCGCCCGGCGCCCCAGGATCTCCGGCAGGATGGTGCCACGCAGGGCGGCGAACTGCTCGGCGTAGCGGAAGAAGAACGTCTCGCCGATGGTGATCTCGGCCTCGAGCGCTATCCATTCCGCCTCGCCCAGCAGAGGATCGGCGAGGCGGTCCAGATAGGCGCCGCAGCCGCGCAGGCCGGTGCGCTGCAGGCGGCGGCGCAGCCGCTCCCACAGCAGGGTATCCTTGTCCTGGTAGTAGAAGTGCCCGGTCCGCGCGATGAGCAACGCCTTCAGCCGCTCGAACTCCGCATCGGGGATGAAGTCCGGGCGCGACCCCGGCATCAGCACGGCGGCATCAGACGGCGCCATCCCATTCCGCCAGGCGCGCCTGTTCCGCGTCGCGCAGCGCCGCGAGCCGCGACCGCTCCTGCGCCAGCAGGATCCGCTCCGGCGCCAGGAGATGCACGAAACCCTCGGGCGTCTCGATCTCCGCCGCGGCGCATCCGTTCAGGCTCTGCTCCGGCGCGAGCGGCCGCAGCGCGGAGGCGGGGGCCGGCATCATGTCCAGCACGCGGTCCACCAGCAGGGCGAGATCCTGCCCCGGCAGCACGCCCGCCGTCAGGACGAGGTGGCGGTAGAGCGCCGATTCGGCCCCGCCGGCGGGATCGGCCAGGCCGAGGAGGCGGGGCAGGTCGAGCACCGGCACCGCCGCGCCGCCCAGGTTCAGGAAACCGGCCAGGGGACGGGGCAGGCCGGGCGGCCGCCAGAGGCGGGGCAGCGGCAGCAGCTCCCGCACCGCGGCGGCCGGCAGGGCACAGCGCCGGGTGCCCAGCCGCAGCAGCAGGTAACGGCCGGGCGCGGCGATGCCAGAGGAGATGCCGGGGGGATTGATCGTCACGACTCGCGGGCCTCCTGACAGCCGCCTCGATAGCATCGGTGCCGCCCGTCACAAGCCCCCCTCCCCGGCCCCGCCGGCTTGCGGCAGGATGCCGCGGCCGCGTCATGGCCCGCTGCCCCGACGATCCCAGCCCCCACGACCACCGTCAGATCACCAAGGAGAAACCCCGCTTATGGCCACCGATACCGCCGCCGCCGCCGCCGCCGCCGCCCTGCTGGAAGCCCGGCGCAGCCGCAACTGGCTGGAGGCGCTGCCGGAAGGCGCGCAGCCGGCCTCCATGGAGGATGTCTTCGCCATCCACGCGCTGGTGGCTGAGGCGCTGGGCCCGATCGCCGGTTTCAAGGTCGGCGCCGCCTCCCCCACCGCCGATCCCTCCGGCGCGCCGCTGCACGAGCGCAACCTGCGCTTCGACGCCACGCCCTATGCCGCCGCCGATTTCAATATCACCCGCATCGAGGCCGAGATCGGCTACCGCCTCGGCGCCGACCTGCCGCCGCGCGAGGCGCCCTATTCGCGCGAGGAGGTTCTGGACGCCATCGAGAGCCTGCATCCGACGATCGAGATCGTCGATACGCGCTTCGTCAGCCTGGGGCGCGATCCGCTGAGCCACACCGCCGACCAGGCGAGCCATGGCGCCCTGGTGGTCGGGCCGGCGGTCATGGACTGGCGCCACATCGATCCGCCCGCCCTGCCGGTGAAGCTCACCTTCAATGACAGGGTGGTGGTCGAGCAGGTTGGCGGCAACTCGGCCGGGGAGCCGATCCGGCTGATCCAGTGGCTCGCCAACAAGGGCGCCCACCGCTACGGCGGGCTGAAGGCGGGCATGGTGATCACCACGGGAAGCTGCACCGGCATGCCCGCCGTGGAGGCCGGCAGCCGGGTGCGGGCGGAGTTCGCGGGCGTCGGCGCGGTGGAGACGGCGATCCTCTGAACCGCCGCCGACAATCGCGGGGCCGGGGGCGAGCCCAGGGGCGATCCCCTGGCCCGGCTCAGGCCAGGAAGCTGCGCAGCGACCGTCCGCGCTTCGAGACCTGCAGCTTCTTCAGCGCCTTCGCCTCGATCTGGCGGATGCGCTCGCGGGTCACGTTGAAGGTCTTGCCGACCTCCTCCAGCGTGTGGTCGTTCTCGCCGCCGATGCCGAAGCGCATGCGCAGGATACGCTCCTCGCGCGGCGTCAGGTCGGAGAGGATGCGCATGGTGGCGTCGCGCATCGAGGACCGGGCGGCGGCCTCGAAGGGGATCACCGCGTTCTCGTCCTCGATGAAGTCGCCGAGGCGGCCGTCATCATCCTCGCCGATCGGGTTCTCAAGGCTGACCGGCTCGCGCGCCAGGCGCTGCACGGCGCGCACCTTGTCCACCGACATGCCGAGCTCGCCCGCCAGCTCCTCCGGCGTCGGCTCGCGGCCGGCCTTCTGCTGGAAGCGGCGGCTCATCCGCGCCACCTTGCCCACCGTCTCGGTCATGTGCACCGGCACGCGAATGGTGCGCGCCTGATCGGCCAGCGAGCGGGTGATCGCCTGCCGCACCCACCAGGTGGCGTAGGTGGCGAACTTGAAGCCGCGGCGCCAGTCGAACTTGTCGACCGCGCGCATCAGGCCGATGTTGCCCTCCTGGATCAGGTCGCCGAACATCAGGCCGCGGTTGCGGTAGCGCTTGGCGATGTGGACGACGAGACGCAGGTTCGCCCGCGTCAGCTCCTCCTTCGCCTTGCGCATGTCGCGCTCGCCACGGCCGACCTCGGCGCAGACACGGCGCAGCTCGGCCGCCGGCAGGCCACTCTCCGCCTCCAGCGCCGCCACGGCGGCGCGGATTCCCGGCAGGCCCTCGCGCAGCTCCCGCAGGCTGGCCTCGCGCTTGGCAGAGCTGGTCTTGGCCTTCTGCACCGCCTGCAGCAGCGCCGCCGCGCCCTGCTCGCTGCCGTCCCAGAGGCTGATCACCAGGTCGCGGTCCATGCGCGCGGCGGTGGCCAGGCGCATCGCCTTGCCATCCAGCGCCAGCAGGCGGCGGTTGGTGTCGCGCACCTGGCCGACCAGCAGGTCGAGCCGGGCCGGACGCAGGCGCAGCGCGGCGAAGAGGCCCACCATCTCCTGGCGATAGGCCATCGCGGCCTCGCTGCGGGGCGGCATGGCGCGCAGCTGCTCATGCGCCTCCAGCGCCGCCACGAAGGCGGCCAGCACCTCCGGCTTCATCTTCTCGTCGAGCGTGGCGTGCGGCGCGGCCTCGGCCTCCTCGCCCTCCTCCACCTCGACGGCCACGGCGGGGGAAGCGGCATCGGCCGCCATGGCCTCGAGCTCGACCACGTCCCGCAGCGGCATCTGCCCCTGCTCCAGCGCGGTCTTCCAGGCGGCGATGTGCACGAAGGTCATCGGGCTCTCGCAGAGCCCGGCCAGCATGGCGTCCCGCCCGGCCTCGATGCGCTGGGCCAGCGCGATCTCCTGCTCCCGCGTCAGCAGGTCGGTGCCGCTCATCTCGCGCAGGAACATGCGGACGGGATCGTCGGAACGGGCCATGCTGGCCTCGTTGACGTTGCCGCCCTCGCCCGCCTCGTCGGCGCTTTCCTCGGCCTCCGCCTCCTCGCGGGGGGATTCGGCCTCGTCGTCCTGCTCCCCGGCGGAAGCGTCCAGGCCTTCCTCGCCGGCGTCATAGCCGGCGCGCCAGCCGCGCGCCTCCTCGGTCAGGGTGCCGTCGCGCTCGGGCAGGTCCTGACCTTCCTGGCCCAGGATGTCCCCGAACGCCGAATGCCGCGCCTTGAGGGTCTCGCCACCCTCGGCATCGTTCTGATCCGCCGTACCGTAGGTAAACATCCCGTCCATTGATTCACCTGCTTCGTTATGGGGGACCGAGGGGGTCCCGTCTGTCTCGTGCCATGCCGCCGCCCGCCCCGCGTCACGCCGGAGGGCGAACACGGACATTGGCGGGGGATCGCTCTGGGGGTCGGGCGGTGCGTCGGCCGCCCACCGGTCCGCGCTTATCTAGGAAGGCGGACCCACCGCAAAAACCCCTCCGCATGAGGAGGAAAATCGCGAGGCCCGGTGTCCAGGGAGAGGCCAAGCGGAAAGCCGGGGGGGCGAAGTGCCAGCCGCCATGCGGCGCGGGAGGGCAGCAGGGCAGGCGCGGTCAGGGCGGATGGCGCGCCGCGGCGGCGGATTTCCGTCCTGAAACTGCGCGAGACTGCTTGACATCCATGCTCCGGGGGCTGGGGCGGACCCGTCTATACTGGTCGGGAGGTTCACAGCAATGAAATCTCGTAGGGGCAGCCCCGCCCCGCCCGCTCAAGCCTGGGCGCGACAGGCTTGCAAGCGCGGCAAGATAAGAACAAAACTAGAACATGCCCAGCCCCGCCCACCCACCCTCCCTGGCCAGCCTGCGGGAACGCATCGCCCGCCTCGAGCGGGGTGCCCTCTGCCCCGGCCTGGAGGCCTGGCCCGGCATCCCGCTCTGCGCCGCCCTGGATGACGCCTTGCCTCCCGGTGGGCTGCCGCGCGCCATGCTGCATGAGATCCTGACCGCCGGGGAGGAGCAGATGCCGGCCGCGCTGGGCTTCGCCGCCATCCTGCTCGGCCGGGCCGGCGGCACGGTGTGCTGGATCGAACCGGGGCCGACGGGCTGGGCCGCCGGGCTGCATGGCTTCGGCCTGCCGCCCGAGCGGCTGGTGCTGGTCCAGGCGGAACGGCGCGACGAGGCGCTCTGGGCGATGGAGGAGAGCTTGCGCTGCCCGGCTGTGGCGGGAGTGCTCCTGCGGCTGGCGGAAGGGCCGCCGCCGGGCCTGACCGCGCTGCGGCGGCTGCAGCTGGCGGCGGAGCGCGGCGCCCTGGCCCTGCTCCTCCGCCCCGCCGGGGAGCCGGCCGGCCCCACCACGGCGCGCACGCGCTGGCGGATCCGCCCCTTGCCGGCCCCCGACCCCCGCTCCCCCGCCATGCCGCATTGGGAGATCACGCTGCTGCGCGCGCCCCGGCTGGAGGCGGCACGGCGCTGGCGGGTGTCCTGGGACGGCGAGTCGCTGCGCGCGGAGCCGGCGTGATGGAGGCCGCGCCCCGCCGCATCCTGGCGCTGCACCTGCCCTGGCTGGAGAGCGAGGGGCTGGACCCCGGCCCTCTGCTGCTTTGGGGCATTGAGGGGCCGCGCCGCCTGGTCATGGCGGTGGATCCGGCGGCGGCGCGGCTCGGCCTGCGGGCCGGCATGGCCCTGGCCGATGCGCGCGCCATGGTGCCCCAGGCGACGGTGCTGCCGCACGATCCGCACCGCGCGGCGGCGCGCCTGACGGCCCTGGCGCTGCATCTGCGGCGCTTCACGCCCCTGGTGGCCACCGAGGCACCCGACACGTTGCTGCTCGACACCACCGGCTGCGAGGCGCTGGCGGGCGGCGAGGCGGCGCTGGCGCGGCAGGCCCTGGCGGCGCTGGAGGCCTGCGGACATGCCGCCCTGGCGGCCATGGCCGGCAATGCCGCGGCCGCGGCGGCGCTGGCCCGGCACGCGGTGCCGGGCGAGCCGCCTCGCATCCTCCCCCCCGGCACCGAGGCCGAGGCGCTCTCCCCCTTGCCGCTGGAACGGCTGCGCCTGCCGGCGGAGATGCTGCGGCGGCTGCGCGGCCTGGGGCTGCGGCGCATCGGGGAGGTGCTGGCGCAGCCGCGCGGGCCGCTGACGCGCCGCTTCGGTCCCGGCCTGCTGGCACGGCTCGACCTGGCCACCGGCGCCGCCCGTGCCGCGCTGCGCCCCCTCGCGCCGCCGCCGGTCTTCGCCGCCACCCTCGCCCCGCCCGAGCCGCTGATCACGCGCGCCGGGCTGGATGCGGCCCTGGCGCGCCTGCTGCCCGAGCTCTGCCATCGGCTCGAGGCGGCGGGCCAGGGGCTGCGCCGCCTGCGGCTGGCGTTGCGGCGGGTGGATGGCAGCCGGCAGGAGATCGGGCTCGGCACCGGCGGCCCGGTGCGCGACCCGGCGCACCTTGCCCGCCTGCTGCGGGAGAAGCTGGAAGGGGTGGCGCCGGGCTTCGGCATCGAACGACTGGAGGTGCGCGCCCTCGAGACCCAGCCGCTCGAGGCCCGCCAGTCCGAGGGGCTGGCGGATGGCGAGGCGGCGGCGCGGGAGGCGCTGGAGCGGCTGCTGGACCGGCTGGGCCAGCGCCTGCCCGTCTGGCGGGCGCAGCCCTGTGCCTCGCACTGGCCGGAGCAGGCGGTGCGGGCGGTCTCGCCTTTCGCCGTGGTGCGGACGCCCTCGGACTGGGACAACCACCGGGATGGCCCCTGGGGCGGCCGTCCACGCCCGGTCTGGCTGCTAGCCCGGCCGGAGCCGGTCGAGGCGGCCCCCGATGGCCTGGTCTGGCGCGGCCGGCCGCGCCCGCTGCGGCATCGCGAGGGGCCGGAGCGGCTGGAGGCGGAATGGTGGGGTGCGGCGCCGGAGCGGCCGCCCCGCGACTACTGGCGCGTGGAATGCGAGGACGGGCTGCGCCTCTGGCTCTGCCGCAGCGAGGCCCGCTGGTTCCTGCATGGCCTCTTCGCCTGAGGATCCGCCCGGCTTCGCCGAGCTTTGCGCCCGCTCCTGCTTCTCGCTGCTGGAGGGCGCCTCGCAGCCCGATGAGCTGGTGGCCATGGCCGCGGCGCTCGGCCATGCCGGCTTCGGCCTCTGCGACCGGATGAGCCTGGCCGGCGTGGTGCGCGCCCATGTCGCGGCGCGCGAGGCGGGGCTGCCCTTCGCCCTGGGCGCCCGGCTGGTGCTGCAGGATGGGCCGGAGATGCTGGCCTGGCCCACCGACCGCGCCGGCTACGGGCGCCTCACCCGGCTGCTCTCCGCGGCGCGGATGGCGGCGCGCGGCGAGGCCTGTCGCCTCGCGCCGGACGCGGTGGAGGCGGCCGCCGAGGGCTGGGCGCTCGCCGTGCTGCCGCCGCCCGGCCTGCCCGGCGCGGCGGTCGCGGCGGGGTTGCGCCACTGGTCGGACCGACTGCGCGGACGGCTGGCCCTGCCGCTGCTCTGCGTCGGGGCCTGCGTCCAGGCGGGCGACGAGGCGACGCGCCTGCGCCGCCTCGCCGCCATGGCCGAGGCCGCGGGCGGCGGGCTGCTGGCCAGCACCGAGCCGCGCTTCCACACGCCCGGCCGCCGCCGCCTGGCCGATGTGATGACCGCGATCCGCCTGGGCCGCCGGGTCGAGGATCTGGGCTTCCAGGCCGAGCCCAATGCCGAGCGGCGGCTCAAGCCGCTGGCGGCGATGCGCGCCCTCTACCGGGACCATCCGGCGGCCCTCGACTGGAGCCTGCGGATACTGCGCGCCAGCGCGGGCTTCTCGCTCGGCCAGCTGCGCTACGAATATCCGCACGAGATCCTGGAGGACGGCTGCAGCGCGCAGGAGACGCTGGAGGGACGCGTGCGGCAGGCCGTGGCCGCGCGGTGGGACGCCCCGGCACCCGGCCTGCTGCGCCGGCTCGAGGAGGAGCTGCGGCTGATCGGCGCCTTCGGCTACGCGCCCTATTTCCTGACGGTGCACGAGATCGTCCGCTTCGCCGAGGCGGAGGGCATCCTCTGCCAGGGCCGCGGCAGCGCGGCCAATTCCGCGGTCTGCTACGTGCTCGGCATCACCGCCATCGATCCCGAGCAGAACGACCTGCTCTTCGCGCGCTTCCTCTCCGCCGCGCGCGACGAGCCGCCCGACATCGACGTCGACTTCGAGCACGAGCGGCGCGAGGAGGTCATCCAGCACATCTACCGCCGCTACGGCCGTGACCGCGCCGCCATCTGCGCGACCGTCATCCGCTACCGCCCCCGCAGCGCCCTCCGCGAGGTCGGCAAGGCGATGGGCCTCAGCGAGGACGTCACCGCGCGCCTGGCCGGCGCCGCCTGGGGGCCGGGGCGGGAAGAGACGCTGCCGGCGCTCGCCGCCGGCGAGGGGCTCGATCCGGAGGAGCCGCGCCTGGCCCTGGCGCTCCGCCTCGCCGAGGAGCTGCAGGATTTCCCGCGCCATCTCGCCACCCATGTCGGCGGTTTCGTCATCACCGAGGGGCCGCTGGTCGAGCTGGCCGTGGTGACCCGGGCGGCGATGGAGGACCGCACCGTCCTCGAATGGGACAAGGAGGATATCGACGCCCTCGGCATCCTGAAGGTCGATGTGCTCGGCCTTGGCATGCTCTCCTGCCTGCGCCGCGCCTTCGACCTGCTCGCCGCGCACAAGCAGCTTCCCGCCGCGCTGCGCAGCCTGCCGCGCGAGTGCCCGGACACCTTCGCCATGCTGCAGCGGGCGGATTCCGTCGGCGTCTTCCAGGTGGAGAGCCGGGCGCAGATGAACATGCTGCCGCGCCTAAGGCCGCGCTGCTTCTACGACCTGGTCGTGCAGGTCGCCATCGTCCGGCCGGGGCCGATCCAGGGCGGCATGGTGCATCCCTACCTCCAGCGCCGCGCCCGGGCGGAGCCGGTCGTCTTCCCCTCCCCCGCCCCGCCGCACCCGCCGGACGAGCTGGTGCCGGTGCTGGGCCGCACCCTCGGCGTGCCGCTGTTCCAGGAACAGGCGATGCGGCTGGCCATCGTCGCCGCCGGCTTCAGCGAGGCCGAGGCCGACCGGCTGCGGCGCGACATGGGCCGCTTCCGGCAGTCCGGAAAGATGGACGAGTACCGGCAGAAGCTGGTCGGCGGCATGACGGCGCGTGGCTATGAACGGGACTTCGCCGAGCGCGTCTTCGAGCAGATCAGGGGCTTCGGCGACTACGGCTTCCCGGAGAGCCATGCCGCGAGCTTCGCGCATCTCGTCTGGGCCTCGGCCTGGATCAAGTGCCACCATCCGGAGGTCTTCGCCTGCGCTCTGCTGAACAGCCAGCCGCTCGGCTTCTACGCCCCGGCGCAGATCGTCCGCGACGCCGTGGCCCATGGCGTGACGGTGCGGCCGGTCGCGGTGAACGTCAGCGCCTGGGACTGCACGCTGGAGGCGGCGGCGGCAGGATCCGGCGGCCTCGCCCTGCGCCTCGGCCTGCGCATGGTGCGGGGCCTGGCGGCGGTGGAGGGGCAGGCCCTGGTGCAGGCGCGCCAGGCCGGCAACGGCGCGCCCTTCACGGGGCCGGAGGAAGCCCTGCGCCGCGCCGGCCTGTCGCGCGCCGCCCTGGAGGCCCTCGCGGCGGCGGACGCCTTCCGGGATTGCGGGATGGACCGCCGGCGGGCCGCCTGGGCCGTCCATGGAACCGAGCGCGCCCCGCCGCCCCTCTTCGCCACCCAGGACAGCCTGCCGCTGCTGCCGGAGCCGCAGCCCCGCCTTCCCGCCCTCGGCGAGGGCGCGGCCCTGGTCGCCGACTACCGTGCGACCGGCCTGACCCTCGGCCGGCATCCCCTGGCGCTGCTGCGCCCGACCCTCGACGCGCTCGGCTGCGACGACAGCCGGCGCCTGGCGGCGGCGGCGAGCGGCGCGCGCCTTCGCCTGGCCGGCCTGGTGCTGATGCGTCAGCGCCCCGGCACCTCCAAGGGCGTGGTCTTCCTCACCACCGAGGACGAGCATGGCAGCGCCAACATCGTGGTCTATGCCAGCCTGGCGCGGCGCGACCGCCGTGCCCTGATCGGCGCCCGCCTGCTGATCGTGGAAGGCCATGTCGAGCGCGGCCAGGGCGACCACGCCGTGCCCATCCTGCATCTGATCGCCAGCCGCCTGATCGATCGGACGGCGCTGCTGGACGGGCTGGAGGCGGAGACCTCCGCCTCCCGCTCGCCCCGCCTGCAGCCCAGCCGCGACTTCCGCTGAGGCGGCCTGTGAACCTTGCCAGCCAGGACCGCCCGTGCCGCCTTCCCGCCGCCCTCCAGGCCGGCGGGTGGGCCGCAGGCGGGACTCGGCATCCCGCGAATCGCCCCTCGTGCTGTGAACCTTGCCAGCTGATGCGAACCTTGCCAGCCTGGGCGAAGCCGTCCCTGTGAACCTTGCCAGCCACCCGCGCCGCGTCCGCTGTGATCCCTGCCAGCCCGGCCGATCCGGCATTAAGCCTCTAGAATCAAATGCCTAGCGGGTTATCCACGCGAACCCTGCCAGCCCTTCTTCAATAACAATCCTCCTGAATCCCGAAGGATTGCCCTGGGCTGGCAAGGATCACAGGCCTGGGAGGGAACGGCTGGCAAGGTTCGCATCGACGGCGGCCGGGAAGCCGTTGCAGTTTTCGCCCCATGGTCGAGCCGAAGACGATTCCCCCTGACCACCCCATTGGCCGCACCGCTGAACGAGGCACGGCTCGCAGGAACCAGGGCGACCTGTTCCAGACCGGCACGGACGTGCATCGGGTGGTCGCGACCAAAGGTGTCAAGGGTGCGGTCGAGGCCGCCCAACTCGCCATTCTGGAGCCCAGGCCGAACAGCCTGTCCAAGGCCCTGGCCGGCCGGATGGGGCGCCAGATCGCCGACAACGCCTCCTCGGCCATCGTGCGCGAATTCGAGGGCACCAGCGAGATCGGCTACAGCTATTCCGCCTGGTGCCTGGCCGGCCTGCCGCACCGGGACCAGCCCAAGGACCAGAACTGGTTGATCGAGACCGACTTCGCCCGGCTGCTGGTCCGGCCGGGCGTGCGGCTGCGGGACGACAACAGCCAGGAGTATATCGGCACGCCCTTCGGCAGCTATGCCCGGCTGCTGCTGATCGACTGGCAGACCGAGGCGCTGGAGCGCGGCAGCCGCGAGATCCACATGGGCCGCTCCGCCAGCGCGGTCGTCACCCGGCTCGGCATCAACCGCGGCGGGCCGAGCAACGGCAAGGTGGCCGACCAGCTGGAGCGGCTGGCCACCTGCACGGTCGACTTCAGCTTCGGCAACGACAAGAAAGGCGTCATCGTCAACCAGCGGCTGGTCGATGCCTTCAGCTATGTCGGCGAGCCCGACCCGCGCTCCAAGAAGACGGCGCGGCTGGTCGAACGGGTGATGCTGTCGCAGGCCTTCTTCGACGAGCTGCGGCGCCATCCGGTGCTGGTGGACCGCGCGGCGCTGCGGGACATGACCACCTCCCCTCTCGCCATCGACATTTACCTCTGGCTCGCCTACCGGCTGCACTCCCTGCAGAAGGAGACGCCGATCGGCTGGGAAAGGCTCTGGCGGCAGTTCGGCTCCAAGGTCGGCGCGCTGAAGAACTTCAAGACCCAGTTCGAGGGGCCGCTTCACCTGGCGCTGTCCTCCTACAAGAACGCCAAGGTCCGCGTCACCGACCGCGGACTGCTGCTGGAGCCCTCCCCGCCTCCCATCCGCCCCTAGCCGGCTTGCAAGGTTCACACCCCGGCAGCGCCCGGGGTCACGACTTCGAGGAAGGCTCCCGCGCCATCAGCTCCGGCAGCCGGTCGATCAACGACTGAACCGTCTCGTCCGGCAGCGCCGTCGCGAAGCGGAACACCCATTGGCCGCCATTGCGGGTCAAGGTTCCCAGCCTCTGACCCTTATGAACGATATGCCGCCGCTCCGGCAGGGCGGCCCGGCCGGAGGCGGCGGGACCGCGCCCCTCGGCGGCCCGCATCAGGAGGGCGATCTGCTCCTCGCCATCGATCAGGCCGCGGTCACCGCCCGCATCCTGCATCTGGGCATCGAGCGCGGAGAGAATGCGGGGCAGCACCGCCTCATCGGCCTCCACGGCCTCCATCACTCGCCGCGCCCGCAGCATGGCCAGGCGTCGTGGCTCCTTGAGCCGGCGGATGATCTCCTCGGGGAAGCGCGACAGCCGCAGATAGAGGCTGAGGGTTGAGGGATCGAGACCGAACTGCGCGGCGATCTCGCGCGACTGGAGATCGAGGCGCGCCCGCACCTGTGCGAACCAACGCGCCCGCTCCAGGGCGGAGATATCCTCCCGCCGCTCGTTCTCCGAGAACTGGACCCGCAGCATGGCCGCGTCATCCAGCGGGCGGACGCGGGACAGGACCTGGAGGCCCAGCTGACGGCAGGCCTCGAGGCGCCGCCGCCCGGCCGCGATCTCGAACCCCCCCTCCCCCGCCACCCGGACCGTGATGGCATCGTTCTGCCCGTTGGCCCGGATATCGGCCAGCAGGGCCTCGAATTCCGGCCCCTCGAAGGCGCCCGGCAGGCGGTCATGCGGCAAGGGGTCGCGGATCAGGCCAGGGTCCAGGAAGAGAAACTCCTCCTCCGAGGCCCCCGCCCGCTCGGCCAGCCCGCGGGTCCGGGCCAGTTGCTCCTCCAGGGCGGCATTGGTGGTGCTGGCGCGGGCCAGTTCGGCCTCCAGCCGGCCGATGCGCTCGCGCAGGCCTTCCGCCATGGCGCCCAGGGCCGCCGCGGGGCGGTGCGTCGCCCCAGGCGAGCCGAGGGCCGCGGGCTCACCGGCCACCGTTGCGGTCCGGTCGCGCAAGGCCTGGGCCAGGTTCTGGAAGCGGGATGCGGGAGGCTTCATGCCTGTTGCTCCTTGCGACCCGGCCGCCCCTCGCCGCTCGCCCGCCCCCAGTGGCGCAGGATGGCGGCCTCGATGGCGCGGTTGACGGCGTTGGCGCTGGCGATGGCCCGGTTGTAGGCGGCCCGGTCGGTGCTGGGCTCGTACTCGTAGAGGGTTTCCTTGCCGAAGCCCGCCGTGCCGACGATCCGGGAATGCAGGAAGGCCTCCCGCAGGACAAGAGACCCGAAGCGCTCGCGGATCAGCTGCGCCAGGGCATCCTGACTGCGGTCGGTGGGATCGAAGGCGGTGAGCAGGATATGGCTGAAGGCGAAGTCCAGGCCGTGGCCGAAGGCGGCCTGGAACTCGGCGGTGTAATCGGACAGATGGGCGAAGAACTCGCCGGTCGAGGCCAGGTCGGTCATGGTGGCGCGGCTGGGCACGATGATGCCTGTGGCGGCGTGCAGGGCCGTGGACATCAGCATGTTGACGTCCGGGCGGGTGTCGACCACCGCGATGTCGTAGCGGTCCTGAACCATGCTCAGGAAAGCCTTCAACTCGTCGAAGTAAAGGATTCCCTCCTCGACCCCCTGCCCGGCACGGCGCGCGAGAATCTCCTCGCCTTCTCCTAAAGCTGGGCTGGCAGGGACGAGATCGATGGCCGGCCAGTAGGTCGGGCGACAGAGCCTCGCGGCCGAACCGGCCGCGCTGCCGACAGGACGGTTCAGCCAGGCTGTGAAGCAACCTTCGGCTCCGACGTCGAGGCCGGGCTGGAAGCCGAACTGCGCCGAGGCACTGCCCTGGCTGTCGAGATCGACCATCAGCACCCTATAGCCGGCGAGCGCCATATACTGGGCGAAGTGAACGCTGCTGGTCGTCTTCGCGGAACCGCCCTTGAAGTTGGTGAAGACGACAGTGGCCAGGGCTTCGCCGGAAGCCGGGTCGCGACGCGTGGAGATGAGCTTCCCTTGAGCCTCAAGCTGGCGCCGAGCCTGTTGCAACTCACCGAAGGTGAGACGGGCGCGCGGTGCGATCCCCCGGACTTCCTGGCGCGGAAGGGCCTGACGCAACAGGCGCGGCGCCACTCCCCACAGACTGGCGATTTCCGCGACCGAGAAATCCCGCAGTCGCTTGCGCCGCTCCGGCGCGTTCTCGATCTCGATGGCGCTGCGCTGCGCCTCGCGCAGCACCTGGGCGACATGCCGGAAGGCTTCGGACTGACTCATGCGATCGCGGCTTCCCGAACGGTTGCTCTCCGCATAAGCAGTCGGCTTCAGAATGGGAAGCCCCTCCCGCACTTGGATGCATCCAATCGACGCCCTCCATGGGCACCGCACCCAGGGTTGGATGCATCCAAGTGCGGGAGGGCAGGCAGAGGAAGAGGCCTTTTCGTGAGCCAATCCGATGAACTTGCGAAGGTCAAGGAGCGTATCCGCCTGCTGACGGAGAGGACGGTCTCCAACGGCTGCACGGAGGCCGAGGCCCTGCAAGCCGCGGAGATGGTGGGCCGCCTGCTCGACCGCTACGCGCTGAGCATGAGCGAGATCGAGGTCCGGCAGTCGGTCTGCGTCCAACGCAGCGTCCCTCTGATGGGACGGCAGCGACGGCCCATCGATGCCTGCGTACCGGCCGTGGCGCGCTTCTGTGACTGCAAGGTCTGGCTGGCGCGGGAGGGCGAACAGGCGAAGTACGTATTCTTTGGTTTCGAGGAAGATGTCAGCCTGGCCATCTATCTGCTTGCCGTCGTCGAGAGAGGCATGCGGCATGAGCTCGAAGCCTTCCGCGCCCTCCGTTCGCAGCTTCGCGGCCCGGATCTGCGCGTGGCGTCCCGGCGCCACCAGCAGGGCATGGCCGTCCGCGTCGGCGAGCGCCTGGAGGCCATGCACCGCGAGCGTGGCCGGCAGCGGCACAGGGAGGCGCCGGCGGGCGCCGCGCTCATGGTGGTCAAGCAGGCGACGGTGGAAGAGGCCTTCTGTGAAACCCGCATCCGCCTGACCCGAACCCGGCCCAGCGCCGTCCGGCTGGATGCCGCCTATCGACAGGGCTACGACGCCGGAGGCCGGATCAATCTCAACCGGCCGCTGCGGGGGCAGGGGAGGGAGCGGCTGCCGTGACGGCGCGCGATGTCCAGCGCGGGCGGGTCTATGCGTGGGAGGACGCCATCATGGCGGAGCTTGCGCCGGGGACGCTTCGCTTCGAGGCGGCGCAGCCCATGGTCGATGCGCTCTGGGCCGAGCAGGGGCTGCGTCACCCGCCTCGTGTCGAGCGCCTGCCGGTCCAGGCGCGCCGGCGGCAGGCGGATGCCGATCGTCTCCGCATCCGCCTGCCGCCGGAATTCCCGGCCTGGCTTCTGCTGCACGAACTGGCCCATGCCCTGAGCGCCACTTTCGATGGTCGTTCGGATGGGCACGGTCCCCGTTTCATGGGGCTCTACCTGGGCCTGCTGATCCGCTATCTGCGCCTGCCGGAGGACCGGCTGCTGGCCAGCCTGTCCGCGCGCGGCATCCGCGTGGCGCGCGACGCGCGGCCGGCCTTCCTGGATCCCTGAAGGTCGGCCGGGCAAGTCGTGCTCAGATGGGGCAGACCCCGCTGGCGCATTGCAGGTGCGCCCAGTCCACGGCCTCCCGCACGGCGCTGTCGTCGATGCCTTCGACCAGGGCAGCGAAACGCCCGGCCGACACCTCTTCCTCCGGCAGATACTCGTAGCCCAGCTCGGAGTCCGGCCGGCTCGGCAGGACGGAGCAGCAGCGGATGCGCGGCTGCTCCCGCAGCACGATGGCGCGGAACGCCTCGAGATCATGCCGGTCGGTATAGATCTTCAGCGTGTAGCTGACCTGGTTGCCCCGCTCCGCGCCGATCCAGTGCCGCTCGAGCAGCCGCAGCCAGCGATACTGCTCGTCCGGCGTGGCCTCTGGCGCCGTCACCAGGCCGCTTTCCATGCCGAGCCGCTGCGCCAGCGGCACCGTGGGAAAGCCGACGATGGTCATGCCCGGGAAGCTGCGCAGCTCGCGCAGGGGATAGCCGCGCGCCGCGTAATCCGCCAGCAGGGGATCGGAGCCCGGCCGCCACGCGCCGGTCTCGTCCCGCGTGCCCTTGAACTGCACCCAGCGCAGATACTGGCGCCGCGCCGGCAGATGGGCGCCCTCGGTCAGGCCGAAGAGCTTGCTGGTGGTGCCGGCCGGCTTCACCGTCGTCACCGTCACGGGGCGCGCCATGCCGAGCTCGTCGGCGTAGTCGTCCGCCTCCTGCTTGGCGCTTTCGGAAAGACGGTCGAGCATGGACCAGAAGGGGGCGGCGCGAGCCTCGTCCAGCAGGTCGGCGAAGCCGAGGCCGAAGCGCATCCAGGCCCATTCATGGAGGCCCGTCGGGCCGATGCCGATCCGGTTCGTCCGGGCCACTTCCTCGCCGTAGAGGGCGTCCATCCGATTGGCGCGGATGAGGAAGCGGACGCCGAGACGCACCGCGTCCTCGACCCGCGCGTCCCAGTGCGCAGCGATATCATCGGGCACCGCGTCGGGGGTGATGCTGGCCAGGTCCAACGGGCAGGCCAGCAGGGGCGCGAAATCGGCGATGACGCAGTAGCCGCCGGTGACATGCAGCGTGATCTCGCCGCAGGGATTGGTGGTGACGGGAAACCGCGCCGTCGCCGCGCGGCGGGCCACCTCGGCCAGCAGGCCGGCGGCGGCGTCCACCTGATAGCGGGCGCTGTGGAAGTCGCGGCCATCCTCATGCACCGGCTTGTTCCAGGCGCTGCCGGTCCGGTGGTCCTCCAGCAGGTCGCCGTTGATGAAGCCGGGCTCGCCATTGATATAGGCGCAGGCGGTGACCTCCTCGAAGACCATCCGGGCCTGGCGGGTGAGGGCGTCCGCCGGATCCCCGCCGCGCAGGCGCTGCCAGAAATCCCGGTCCACCATGACCGAGTGGTTGGCGGTCCAGAGCCCACCCTCGGACTTGGCGCGGATGAAGCGGCGGATGCCGGGATCGCGCCAGGACTTGGTGGCCATGCGGGCCGCGCGTCGGGCTCCGCCGACCTGCACCTCCACCGAGAGATGATGATCGACCAGCAGGGCCTGCTCCCAGGGCTGCAGGACCTCCGAGGCCGGGTCGCGCGTCCGGGCGGGCTCGATGACGTGGCGGCGGATATGGATCAGGCCGCGCAGCAGGGAGATCGGGCCCGAGGAGGGGCGGCCCTGCATGCCGCGGATCGGGCTGCCGGCAGGCCGGATGGCGGACAGGTCGAGCACCAGCACCCGGTCGCGCTCCTGGCGGAACGCCATGGCCTCGAGGATCTCGATGGCCTTCGCCCAGCCTTCCCGGCTGTCTTCCACGCGGTGCAGCACGGCATTCGCGGGCAGGGGGGCGAGGCCGGGGATCATCTCACGGGCCAGGAAGTCCAGCACCTGCGCCTCGGCCGCGGCGTCGAACTCCGCCTCGCCCGTGCCCCAGGGCAGCAGGCCCATCTCCAGGCCGAAGCGCAGCCGCGCGGCGCGATCGGCGGGATAGTCGGCATGGTCGGCGGCGAGATGCAGGCGCAGCTCGGGCGCCTTGGCCCAGTCGATGGCGATCAGCGCATCGTCATAGGCGCGCCCCACGCCGGAGCCGTTCAGCAGCAGGTAGAACTCCGCGAAGGCGGTGATGGCCGTGGCGCAGTTGGTGAAGACCTCCATATTGCGCCCGGCCTGTCCGGCATCGCCATGCTGCAGGTGGCGCCCCGAGGTCAGCAGCGCGCCGGTCGCGATGGCGTTGCGCAGCCTCGCCTGCTCGCCTGCCCTGTTGCCGCCCGGCAGCAGGCTCATATTCCCCGCCGCGACACGATCCGCCACCCGGCCGAAATCCTCCCCATCCTCGGGGCGGAAGACCGTGCGCCGCCCGATGGCGAGCCCCATGCCGCTGTCCAGCCGGCGGGCCGCCAGCGGTTTCTCGCCAAAGCTCCGACCCGGGATCGTGGCGGGGCCACGCCCCGGCAGGGCAAGGGCGTGAAGCGGCTGGCTGTAACCATCCATATCGACTGGCTCCGGTCTGCAAGGCCCTGGGAAGTTGCGAATCGATCGCAGGCCTTATGCTAGATATGGTAGAGGAACAGGCTTCAAAACACCATATGAAGCGTTCGGCTGGGGAAGTTCACATCCCTGCTCGCCGCAGGAGACAGCCGCGGAACGCGGTGCCCGGAACCCCCCGGCGCGCCTGCCGGAACAGGGTGGGACCGCGGGTCGGGCAGGGGAGGGAGGCCGCCGGCCCGCTCATCAGATGGGGCAAGGAAGGCTCGCTAACGCCTGGAAACGCGGTGTCCGTGCCTCAGGGCGCCTCTGTGAACCTTGCCAGCCATAAGGGAGACCGGAGACGGGAGGACGGCGCCAGGAACAGCGCGCCGCGCGATCGAGGCCATCCTTCCTCCGAGCCTCCCGACGCAGGGCCGGCGGGCAAGGTTCACACCTCGCCGCGCCTCTCCAGGCCGCCCGGCATGGCGCGGAAATGGGTCAGCGTGCGCTCGGCGTGCAACATGCGGTGCGACAGCGCCTTCCGGGCATAACGGGCGACGACGTCGCAATGCCCTGGATCCCCGGCCAGATCGGTCATCTGATGGGGGTCGCGCTCGAGGTCGAAGAGCAGCGGCGGCAGAGCGGTGAAATGGACATACTTCCACCGCGCATCCTGCACGACGCAGAGCGAACAGGCGTCCATCGGCAGGCCGAGCGCCGCCTCCGGCCTGGAATAGTACACATCGCGGAAGTCGTATTCGTAAAAGAGGTGGTCGCGCCATCCTGCGGGCCGCTCGCCGCGCAGCAGAGGCAGCAGGGAATGGCCGTCACAGGCGCGGGGCGGCTGGCCGCCCAGCCATTCCAGGATGGTCGGCAGCACGTCGACGCTCTCGGTGAAGGCATCCTCGATGCGGCCGGCGCCCTGGGGCGCCAGCGGGTCCTTCACCACGAGCGGGACGCGGAAGCTCTCATCGTGATAGCCGACCTTGCCCAGGAGGAAGTGGTCGCCAAGCTGCTCGCCATGGTCGGAGGTGAAGACGATCATCGTGTCGTCCCACTGCCCCGTCTCGTCCAGATGGGCGAAGACCGCGCCGAGCGCGTCATCCACCTCCGTGATCAGCCCGGCATAGGTCGCGCGCATCTGCCGGATGGCGGCCTCGGACAGTTCGGCGGCGGCGCCGCCGGCGCCCTGGAAGAAGGAGCCCTGGCCGATGCCGCTCAGGTAGAAGCCGAGCAGCGGATGCTGCGCCGCCTCCTCCCGCCAGTCGGACCGGCGGCGGATCGCCGGCATCTCCGCCGGCGCGTACATCCGGTTGTAGGGGGCAGGGGCGATGAAGGGCGGATGCGGACGCCAGTAGCCGAGATGCAGGAACCAGGGCCTGTCGCCCTTGCCCTTCAGGTAGGTCAGGGCGCGCTCGGTGAAGTAGGCGGTGTCGGACAGCGCGGCCGGGATGCGGCAGGGGCGGTCGGTCGCGCCGGGGGCGGCATCCTCCCCCTCGGGCAACCAGATGTCCTCGCGGTTGGCCGGCAGCGGGTAGCCCTTCTGCGCCAGCCAGCCGAAATAGCCATCCATGCTGGGCTCGAAGGCGCCGACGCTGCGGAAGCCCTCCATCAGGTCGCCCAGGAGAGTGAAGCGGAAATCCTCTGACGTGGTGGAGCGCGGATCGGGCGTGGAGGTGGTGTAGCCGATCAGCGCGGGATCGTAGCCGATGCCGCGCAAGGCCTTGCCGAGGTTCATGTGCCGCGCGTCCAGCGGCACCGTGTTCTGCACCGCCCGGTGGTTCATCAGATAGAGCCCGGTCAGCAGGCTGGCCCGCGCCGGGCCGCAGGGCACGGCATTGGTCACGTGGTTGCGGAAGGTCACGCCTTCCCGGCAGAGGCGGTCGAGGTTCGGCGTGCGCAGGAACTTCGCGCCCAGGACCGGCACGAAATCCGCGCGCCACTGGTCGACGACAATCAGCAGGACATTCTTCCGGCGCGCCATTCCCATCCCCATCTGCGACAATGGGCGCGACCGGTTACGCGTGGATGACGACGATGGAATGACGCCCCGATGTCGTTGCCGTGACAAAGGGAGACGACCCGTGCCGGCTTGACGGAAGCACGATTATTCTGGACACATCTCGATATTCCACGATGAGGGGCGGGAGGATAGCTTCATGCCGCATGACGGACACGACCACCACGACCTTCCGCCGGGCATCCCGGAGGATGGCTGGAAGCACAGCGGCGTTCGCGTGATCCCTGGCGACAGCCTGGACCCGAACACCGCCAGCACGCCCGGCATGAACCGCGCCGCGGCCATCAATGCCGCGCGGGTCGGCGCGCAGAAGATCTGGGCTGGCACAGTTCACATCCACGCCAATGCCAAGACCGGCGCGCATCACCACGGGCCGCTGGAAAGCGTGATCTATATCGTGAAGGGCCGCGCCCGCATGCGGTGGGGCGAGCGGCTCGAATTCGTCGCAGAAGGTGGTCCGGGCGACTTCATCTACGTCCCGCCCTATGTGCCGCACCAGGAAATCAACGCCTCCACCGACGAGACGCTGGAATGCGTGCTGGTGCGCAGCGACAACGAGGCGGTGGTGGTGAACCTGGACATCGAGCCGGTGGAGAAGCCGGAGAACGTCCCCTGGGTCGACCCGATCCACAAGGCGCCGGGCTGAACCGGAAGGCACGGGGCAGGGGGCACGGCATCTTCGGGTTGCGCTCCCGCGCCAGGCTCCGAACTATGGGGGGATGTCCATGCGAATCAGCACTCTCACCCTGAACCCCACCATCGACCTGGCCTGCGAGGCGGAGAAGGTCCGCCCCGTGCGCAAGGTCCGCACCTTCGACGAGCGGCAGGACCCGGGCGGCGGCGGCGTCAACGTCGCCCGCGTGGTGCGCGAGCTCGGCGGCGAGACCCTGGCCATGGTTCTGGTCGGCGGTGTCACCGGGCACTTCCTGGAGGAGCTGCTCGAGGAGATCGGCGTGCCGCACCGCAGCATCCCGATCGCCGGCCGCACCCGGATCAGCCAGACGGTGCTGGACCGCAGCCTGGGCGAGGAGTTCCGCTTCGTCCCCGAGGGGCCCGAGGTCGCCGAGGCGGAATGGCAGGCCGCGCTGGCCGCGCTGGAGGAGCTGCCGGAGGGCGAGTGGCTGGTGGCCAGCGGCAGCCTGCCGCGCGGCGTGCCGGAGGATTTCTATGCCCGGGCCGGTGCCATCGCCCGGCGGCGCGGGCTGCGCATGGTGCTCGACACCTCCGGCGCCGCGCTGCGCGCCGGGGTGGGGCCGGAGATCGAGCTCATCAAGCCGAGCCTCGGCGAATTCGAATCCCTGGTCGGGCGCGAATTGCGGGGCGAGGGAGATCTGGAAGCGGCGGCGCGGGAGATGCTGGGCCGTGGGATTGCGCGGCGCATCGCCGTCACGCTCGGCAAGGATGGCGCGCTGCTAGCCTGGGAGGGTGGGCTGCGCCGCCTGGACGCGCTGCCGGTGACGGTACGCGGCGCGGTCGGCGCGGGGGACAGCTTCGTCGCCGCCATGACCCTGGCCCTGGCGCGCGGCGCGGGGGATGAGGATGCCTTCGCCTGGGGCGTCGCGGCGGGTGCCGCCGCCGTATCCAATGCCGGCACCGCGCATCCGACCGAGGCGGATGTGCGGCGCCTGCGGGCGATGGTGCCGGGCCTTCCGCTGCCCGGCTGATCCGGGATCAGGCCCGGAGCTCGGCGCGCAGCCCGTTGCTCCGGCTCAGGACCTGGATGGCCACCTCGCCGGCGGGATGGGCGAAGGTGCCGCCGGCCCGTCCGAAGCCGATGTCGAGATGGCCCTTGCCGAGGCGCAGGTTGCGGAGCGTCAGCCCGTCCAGGAAGCGCGGCAGGGCGGGCTTCTCGAAGCGGATGCAGCCGGCGACAGGATCGAAGCTGAGACCCAGGCAGGTGCCGAGCAGGGCGAGCGGCGTGGTCGCCGCCCAGGCCTGCGGCGAGCAGGCCACCGGATAGAGCGTCGGTCCCTGGCCACGCCGGCGTGGAAAGCCGCAGAACAGTTCCGGCAGCCGGCGCAGGTCCACATAGGTCGCGGCCGCGAAGAGGCCCTCGAAGATGCGGATGGCCGCGGCGGTCTGACCATAGCGAACGAAGCCCTCCGCGATCAGCGCGTTGTCATGCGGCCAGACCGAGCCGTTGTGATAGCTCATCGGATTGTAGCGGGGCTGGCCGGCGGCCAGGGTCCTGATGCCCCAGCCGGAGAAGAAGGCGGGCTCCATCATGGCCTGCGCCACGCGCTCGGCGCGGTGCGGCAGGGCGATGCCGGCGAAAAGCGCGTGCCCGGCATTGGAGGCGCGGACCCGGCAGGGCCGCTTGCGGCCATCGAGCGCCAGCACATAGGTGCCCAGCGCCTCGTCCCAGAAGGCGGTGTCGAAATCACGCTGCAGGCGTGCGGCGCGTTCCTCCAGCGCGGCGGCGCGGGTCGCCTGGCCGAGCTGCCGCGCGATGCCGGCCGCGGCGCGCCAGGCGGCATAGACATAGGCCTGCATCTCGACGAGGGCGATCGGGCCTTCCGCCATCTCGCCGCTGGCGTGGAAGATGGAATCGTGGCTGTCCTTCCAGCCCTGGTTCAGCAGCCCGTCCGGCCGCTTGCGCTGGTACTCGACGAAGCCGTCGCCATCGGGGTCGCCGCTCTCCTCGATCCAGCCGAGCGCCGCCTCGATGTTCGGCCAGAGCCGCCGCAGATGCGCGATGTCGCCGGTGCGGTCGAGATAGGCGCCGGCCAGCATGATGAAGAGGGGGGTGGAATCGACGCTGCCATAGTAGCGGCGGAAGGGCACCTCGCCGAGCATGGCCATCTCGCCCTGGCGCGTCTCGTGCAGGATCTTGCCCGGCTCCGCATCGGTCAGCGGATCGGTTTCCGTCGCCTGGTGGGCCGCCAGATAGCCGAGGACGCCGCGCGCCAGGGCGGGATCGTACCAGAGCGTGTGCCAGGCGGCGATCAGCGCGTCGCGGCCGAAGGCGGTGCTGTACCAGGGGATGCCGGCGTAGGGGTACGGACCTTCCGGCTTGTCGGTGGTCAGCATGCTGAGATCGGCCCCGGCGCGGTGCAGCGTCTCGTTGAAGATGTCGTTGCTGGTCTCCACGCGGGTTCGGCGGGCCTGCACCATGCGGAGCGCGCGGCGGGAGTGCCGCAGCGCCTGGCCGAAGGCCGTCTGCGGCGGGCAGGCGGCGGTGGGCCGGTCACAGCCGATCTCGACGAAGAAGGCCCGCCGCTCGCCCGGCAGGAGGTCGAACCGGAAGACCGCGCGATGCGATTCGAGGTGTTCCGGCGTGGGGTCGAAGCGCAGTCGCGTCTCGCGCCGCACGGAATCGAGACCGGTATAGGCCAGCCTGACCTCCGCCGGCCCGGTCTCGGCCGCGTGCCGCGTGCCGTGGCGGAGGCGCTCGGCGCCACGGGCCTCGAAGAGATCGGCGAAGTCGGAATCGAAGTAGAGCTCGATGGTGACGTGGCGCCGGCGGTCGTCGAAGTTCCGCACCGAGATGCGTTCGTGGCAGGTGCTGTCCCAGAGGAAGCGGCTGCGCCGCAGGTGGATGCGGTCATTGGGAAGACCCGCCGCCTCGCCGGATGCCGCCGGCAGGTCGGGGTTGGTGAGATCGCAGGCCAGTGCGGCATTGTCGTCCTGCAGGGCGGCGCTGAGCAGCATCGGCCGCGCCCCGTTCAGCAGGAGGGTGTAGAGGGACAGGTAGCGCGTATCGCCGTGGTAGAAGCCCTGGGCACCGGGTCCGAGATCACCGGCATGGTCGAAGAGCGCGAAGCTGTCGCCATGCTTCAGGGTGATCAGATGGCCTTCCTGCAGCGAGACCGTGGCGCTGACCGGGAAGGCCGAGAGGTCCGGGGGGCCGGCCTCCGTCGCATGCCCGTCCATCAGGACACCGCCGGTGTCAGGAGGGGGGTCGGGCAGCGAAATCGGGAGAGGGTCGCAATCATGGGTGGTGAACCTCCGGCGCGCTGCGCTCTATCCGTCGGAAGAACTGAGCCTTCCGTCAAGGGATAAAGCAGACGCGCCGGCAAAGTCACCGGCCGGCGGTCCGGATCTGCGCCCTGCCGCCGGCGGCCCACCCGAGGGCCGGCTTGGCCTCAGCCGGGCATGAGGCCGGCCTCGCGCGCCATGCCGGCCATGTCGTGGCGGGCCTTCTGCATGTCCTCCAGGGTTCCGAAGGCGTTCATGTAGTGGCCCTGGAACCCCCGGCCCTCCAGCAGGGCGAACATGGCGCCGAAGTCGAAATTGCCCTCTCCCGGCAGCAGGTGCTGCTCATGCCCGTTGCGGAAGCAGTCGGCCAGCCGCACCTCCGCCACGCGCTCCAGCGGAATGGCGGAGACGAAGCCTTCCACACCCTCCGGCATGAGGTGCGCGTGATTGGCGGTGAAGGAGAGCGCGAAAGCGGGAGAGTGGATCCGCTCGTAGTAGTAGCGCCATTCCTCGATGCTGTGCGCGAGGTAATGCACCTCGGCATCCTGCGGTTCCTTGTTGAGGTTCTCGAGCAGCAGCAGGGCGCCGCGCTTCTCGGCATGCTCGACCATGCGCTGCAGCCGCTCCAGCCCCGCCTCCATGCGGAGCTTCACGTCCGCGGTGAAGTGATAGCCGGCATGCACGACGATCCAGGCGGCGCCGAGCTTGGGTGCCAGGTCGATATAGGCCCGCATGTAGTCGTCCACCGCCTCCGAGAGGAAGGGGGAGTATTCGGCCACGTTCACGGCCGAGAGGGTGTGCAGGCCAAGCGTGACGCCGCGGGCGGCGGCCTGTTCACGGATGGCGGCGGCACGGGCGTCGTCGAAGCGGTCCACACGATTGGCGCCGGTGTCGAGCTGGATGTCGATGTAGCGGACCTGGTTGCGGGCCGCCCATTCGATGGCGTCCTCCAGCGGCAAGCGGCGGCCGATATCCACGCCGATCCTGTCGAGAAGCGTCACGTCGTTTCCTTCCCTGTGTTTCTCGTCGGGGGCATCCCCCGGCGTTGGTGTTTATTGTTTACAGCCTGCATTGCCGGTGACAAGCTTCCCGACGGGAGAGGATGTGCCGGAAAGGCCGACCATGCCGCGACGGGGCCATGTCGCCCGGCGCGCGGCCGGCGGCGCCTGTTCCGAGCATGGAGCAGGGAAGGCGAACGACGCGCATGGACATGCCAATCCAGCAACTGGCCGAAGGCAGGATCCTGAGCCGGAAGGAGGCGGGGATCGGCTGGCTGACCATCAATCAGCCGGAGAAGCGCAACGCCATCTCGCTCGCCATGTGGGACGCGATCGGCGCGGTGGCCGAGGACTTCGCCGCCGACCCGGCCGTGCGGGTGGTGGTCATGCATGGCGCCGGCGGCAAGGCCTTCGCCTCGGGCGCCGATATCAGCGAGTTCGACCGCATCCGCGCCGACGCCGCCGCCCAGGAGGCCTACGGCCGGCGCAGCGGTGACGCGCGGCGGAAGCTGGAGGGGCTGGGCAAGCCTCTCATCGCCATGATCCAGGGCTTCTGCATCGGCGGCGGCTATGCCACGGCGCTGATGGCGGATATCCGCATCGCCTCCGAGGACAGCCGGTTCGGCATTCCCGCCGCCCGGCTCGGCATCGCCTACGGATATGAAAGCCTGGAGCGGCTGGTCGCTCTGGCGGGGCCGGCCGTGGCGAAGGAGATCTTGTTCACCGGCCGCCAGCTCGACGCCGCGGAGGCGCTGGGCTTCGGGCTGGTCAACCGCGTGGTGCCGGTCGCGCAGCTGGAGGCGACGGTCAGCGAGCTGGCCGGCCAGATCGCGCGCAACGCGCCACTGTCCATCCGGGCCTCGCGCGAGGCCATCGAGCAGATCGCCGGCGATCCGGCGCGGCGCGACCCTGGCCGGATCGAGGCGCTGAACCGCGCCTGCTTCGACAGCCAGGATTATGCGGAGGGGCGGCGCGCCTTCCAGGAGAAGCGCGCGCCCCGGTTCAGCGGCCGGTGAGCGTCCCGGCGAGCGTCAAGGCGGGCAGAGACCGGCCGCGGCGGAGAGAGCGGAGGAGAGCAAGATGGTGAGGATCAGCAGGAGGATCCTGTTCGGGCTGGCGGCCGGCGGGGCGATGGCCGGCTTCGGGCGGCGGGCGGAAGCCGAGGATCTGCTGCCGCACGAGAAGGAGCTTCACGAGGCGGCGAAGCGCGAGGGCGAGATCACCTGGTACACCGGCCAGATGCAGGCCGAGCCCTCCGAGGCGGTGGGCCGTGCCTTCGCGGCCCGCTATCCCGGCGTGAAGGTCAATGTGGTCCGCAGCAGCTCCCAGGTGACCTTCCAGCGCCTGGCGCAGGACATGCGGGCCGGCGTCTCGCAATGCGATGTCTTCAGCTCCACCGATTACAGCCACGCTTCCTATCTGAAGCGGGAGGGCCGGTTGATGCAGTACCGGCCGCAGAATGCCGCGAAGCTCATCCCCGTGGCGCGCGAGGCCGCCGATCCCGACGGGCTGTTCCAGATCACCTATCTGGGCCTCTACCTCATGGCGCGGAATAACAACGCCGTCACCGAGGCCGACGCGCCGAAGGGCTGGAAGGACCTGCTCGACCCGAAATGGCGGGGCAAGATCGCCGTCGGCCATCCGGGCTACAGCGGCGCCATCACCTCCTGGTGCCTGATGATGCAGAAGATGTACGGCTGGGATTACTTCAAGCAGCTGGAGCGCAACAATCCGCTGATCGGCCGCTCCAGCGGCGACCCGGTGACGGCGCTGAACGCCGGCGAGCGCAGCATCGGCGCGGCCATTCCCTCGGCCACGACGCTGCTGAGCATCTCCCGCGGCAACCCGATCACGCTGATCTACCCGACGGATGGCACGCTGATGGTGCCCTCCCCGACCGGGGCGCTCGCCAAGGCACCGCATCCGAACGCGGCGAAGCTGTTCATGGAATTCGTCACCAGCCCGGCCTACCATCAGGCGACGCGGGAATTCTTCGGGGAGTCGCTCCGCCCCGAGGTGCCGCCGCCGCCGGGCGCGCAACCTCTCGACAAGATCCTGATGATCACGCCGACGCCCGAGGAGGTGGAAAGCGGTGGCCAGGAGGTCAAGGAACTCTGGCGCGACACCTTCGGCGTCTGAGCAGGCTGGACAACCCGGTGCGGAGACGCCGGGGCAAAGCAGGAAACGACAGGAGAGGATCATGACGGAGATCAGCCGCCGCGGCGTGCTGGCCGCTGCCGCCATCCTGGCCGGCAGCCCGGCCCAGGCCGCATCGACGCCGATGTCGCCCGAGGAGAAGGCGCTCTACGAGGCAGCCCGGCGAGAGGGCGAGATCACCTGGTATTCCGGCCAGTTGAGCGCCGAACCCTCGGAAGCGGTCGGGCGCGCCTTCACCGAGCGCTATCCGGGCATCCGCGTGAATGTCGTCCGCAGCGCCTCGCAGGTCGCCTTCCAGCGCCTGTCGCAGGACATGCGGGCCGGCGTCGCGCAATGCGATGTCTTCAGTTCGACCGATTACAGCCACTCGACCTTCCTGAAGCGGGAGGGGCGGCTGCTGGCCTATCGGCCGCGCAACGCGGAAAGGCTGCTGGACTTCGTCCGCAAGGCCGGTGATGCGGAGGACCACTTCCACGTCTTCTACATCGGCGTGCATCTCATCGCCCGCCGGGAAGGGCAGGTGAGCGAGTCCGAGGCGCCGCGCCGGTGGCAGGACCTGCTGGACGCGAAGTGGCGCGACAAGCTGGCCGTCGGGCATCCGGGCTATAGCGGTGCCATCGGCGCCTGGACGGTGATGATGCGCAAGCTCTACGGCTGGGACTACTTCACCAAGCTCGAGCGCAATCGCCCGCAGATCGGCCGCTCCAGCATCGATCCGGTGACCGCGCTGAACGCCGGCGAGCGCAGCATCGGCGTGGCCATCCCCTCCGCCAGCACGCTGCTGAGCATGGCGCGGGGAAATCCGCTGAAGCTGATCTACCCGGAGGACGGGACGGTGGTGGTGCCTTCACCCAGCTCGATCCAGAAGAACGCGCCGCACCCGAACGCCGCCAAGCTCTTCATGGAGTACTGCACAGGGCCGGACTACTTCCGCGTGACGCGGGAATTCTACAACGAATCGCTTCGTGCCGACGTGCCGCCGCCCGACGGCGCCACACCGCTCGACCAGGTGAAGCTGCTGATCCCCGAACCGCAGGAGATCGAGACCGGTGTGCCGGAGGTCAAGGAGCAATGGCGCGATACCTTCGGGATCTGACGCCGTGTCGAACCGGGCGCGCCGAAATGGGAAAGCCTCTGCCGCATGACTGAATCCGCCGCCATCCTGGCCAAGCCGGCCGGGGTCACGGAGCCAAGGCCGGGACTGCTGCGCCGGCTCCGCTACCTTGAGCCCTCGAACCTGATCTGGATCCTGCTGGTCGCCGCCCTGCTCTTCCTCGTGGCGGTGCCGATCGGCAAGCTGCTCGTGGTCAGCTTCGAGGCGCGCACCACGGGCGAGTTCACCTTCGCCAACTACGCCCAGGCCTATGGGCGCGCGCGGTATCTCGAGGCGCTGGTGAACTCGCTCATCCTGGGCGCCTCCTCCGCCTTCCTGTCCGTGATCTTCGCCGTGCCGCTCGCCTGGGCGGTGTCGCGCACCGACATGCCGGGCAAGGGGTTCACCTGGGCCATCGTGATGGGCGCCTTCATCCTGCCGCCCTATCTGGGCGCGGTCGGCTGGATCCTGCTCGCCGGGCCCAATTCCGGATTCATCAACCAGGCCTGGCAATGGGTGACGGGCTCCGGCTCCACGCTGGTGAACGTCTACAGCTTCCCCGGCCTCGCCGTGGTCATCGCCCTGCATTCCTTCCCGCTGATCTTCATCTTCGTGAAATCGGCGCTGGATCTGATCTCGTCCGAGATGGAGGACGCCGCCAACATCCTCGGCGCGGGCACCTGGGCGGCGACGCGCAAGGTGACGCTGCCGCTGGTCTGGCCCGCGATCCTGGGCGGCATCATCATCGTCTTCCTGGAGACCATCGCGCTCTTCGGCACGCCGGCCATCATCGGCATCCCGGCGCGCATCAACGTCGTCACCACGCAGCTCTGGCAGTTCTTCGAATATCCCGTCCGCGTCGAGGTGGCGGCGGCCTATGCCATGCCGCTGCTGCTCATCACCATCGGCATGATCGTGGTGCAGAAGCTGCTGCTGGCGCGCAAGGGCTTCGTCTCACAGACCGGCAAGGGCGGCGAGCGGCGGCCGATCAAGCTCGGGCGCTGGCGCTGGGCGATGTTCGGCTACTGCGCCTTCATCGGCGCGCTCGCCGTGCTGATGCCGCTCGGCGTGCTGCTGCAGGCCTCCTTCGCCAAGGCCTGGGGTCGCGGCCTCGCCTGGGGCAACTTCACGCTGGACAACTACACCTATCTCCTGTTCCGGCACGAGATGGCGCTGACCTCGATCTGGAACACGCTGCTCTATTCCGCCTCGGCCGCCAGCTTCGCCGTGCTGATCGCGGTGCTGATCGCCTATATCGTCGCCCGGCGGCTGGTGCCCTTCGGCGGCGCGCTCAGCTTCCTGGCCATGGCCCCCTTCGTCATCCCGGGCATCGTCATGGCGATCGGCTTCTACGCCGCCTATGCCGCGCCGCCGGTCGCGCTCTACGGCACGGCGCTGATCATCATCCTGGCCTTCACCTCGCGCTTCCTGCCGATCGCCTTCGCCAATTCCTCGGCCGCGGTGCGCTCGGTGCATCCGGAGATGGAGGAGGCCTCGCGCATCCTGGGTGGCGGCCGGATGCTGACCATCCGCAAGATCACCGCGCCTTTGATCAGCCGCAGCCTGATCGGCGGCTGGCTGATCGTCTTCATCGTCGCCTCGCGCGAGCTGTCCGCCGCTGTCTTCCTGGTCGGGCCGCGCACCCGCACCATGGCCGTGCTGCTGTACGATCTGAGCGAGGCGGGGAATTTCGAGGTGCTCGCGGCCTTCGGCGGCATCCTGCTCGCCATTACCCTGGTGCTGGTCGCCATCGGCATGAAGCTGGTGGGCCGCGACTTCATGCTTCGGAGGAACTGAGATCATGCCCCGCCTCACGCTCAAGGGCCTCGGCAAGGCTTATGGCCAGCTCAAGGTCGTGGACGATGTGAACCTGGCGCTGGAGGAGGGGGAGTTCGTCTCCCTCCTGGGGCCCTCCGGCTGCGGCAAGACCACGACGCTGCGCATGATCGCCGGCTTCGTCGAGCCCACCGCCGGCAGCATCAGCATGAACGGCGAGATCCTCTCGGCGCCCGGCGCGGTGTTGCCGCCGGAGCGGCGCCGCATGTCGATGATCTTCCAGAGCTACGCCATCTGGCCGAACATGACGGTCGCGGAGAATGTCGGCTTCGGCCTGAAGCTGCAGAAGCTGCCGGCGGCCGAGATCAAGGCGCGGATCGGCCGCATCCTGGAAGTGGTGCAGATGTCGCATCTCGCCGACCGCTATCCGGCCGAGCTCTCGGGCGGGCAGCAGCAGCGCGTGGCGCTGGCCCGCGCCATCGTCGTGCAGCCCTCCGTTCTGCTGCTGGACGAGCCGCTCTCCAATCTGGACGCCAATCTGCGCGAGGAGATGCGCTTCGAGATCCGCCGCCTGCATGACGAGTTCCGCATCACCACCGTCTATGTCACGCACGACCAGTCGGAGGCCATGGCGACTGCCGACCGCATCGCGGTGATGAACAGCGGCCGGATCGAACAGGTGGATGCGCCGCATGTCATCTACACCCGGCCCCGCACGCGGTTCGTCGCCGCCTTCATCGGCCGGACCAATCTGCTGGAAGGGCGGATGGCGAATGGCGAGATCGGGCTCGACGGCTTCGCCCTGAAGGCGGCGCAGCTCAACGGCTCGCCCTCTGATGCCGGACGGCCGATCCTGCTCTCGGTCCGGCCGCAGAGCATGGCCCTGCACCGCAGGGAGCCGGTCCCGCAGGACGGCCGGCCCGTCCTGGCGGCCACCGTGGCCCAGCGCACCTATCTCGGCGAGTCGTGGGACTATGTGGTGCGGCCGCGGGAGAGCGGGCTTAGCCTGAGGGTCACGGCTCCGCCGTTGCAGGTGCACGAGATCGGCGAAACGGTCTGGCTCGAGTTCGATCCGCAGCAGATCGCCGTGGTGAACTGAGGCACGCCGGCGGCACCCGGCATCACGCGACGGTGATGCCGGGTGCCGTGGATTTGCCACCCTTTCGGGGCCTTGTCATAAGCGCTGCGATGAGCGCTCTGCCCGGCGACAGGACCTGATAGAATCACGATGGTTTCCCAGCACCCTCCGGTACCGCCGGCGGCCTCCGGCCTGCCTGTGGCCCAGCGGCTGCGCCACTGGCTGCGCCGTAGCCCCCGCCTGGCGCGGCTGCTTCGCCGGATGGCGCGCAACGCCCAACAGACCTTGCCGGGCACCAGCCGGCTTCTCATGCTGGCCGGCCTGCAGCAGCCGGGGCCGGATCTGGCGGAGTATCAGCGCTGGCTGCGGCGGCATGGCACGCTGTCCGCCAGCGAGAGGGCGGCCATGCTCCAGGCCGTCGCCGGCCTGAGCGACCCGCCCTGCATCTCCGTCGTCATGCCGGTCTACAACGCACCGGAGGCCTTCCTCCGTGCCGCGCTGGAATCGGTCGAGACCCAGCTTTATCCGCATTGGCAGCTCTGCATCGCCGACGATGCCTCGACAGCGCCGCATGTGCAGGCCGTGCTGCAGGCGGCGGCGGCGCGGGATCGCCGCATCCAGGTCGTGCGGCGCCCGCGCAACGGCCATATCAGCGCGGCCACGAACTCGGCCCTGGCCCTGGCCGGGGGCTCGCATGTCGCGCTGATGGATCATGACGATCTCCTGGCGCCTGACGCCCTGTTCCACGTGGCGCTCGAGATCCGGCGCCATCCTGACGTCACCCTGATTTTCACGGATGAGGACAAGATCGACGGTCAGGGGCGTCGCTACGATCTCTATGCCAAGCCGGGCTGGAGCCCCGAACTCCTGCTGCAACAGAATCTGGTCAGCCATCTGGGCGTCTACCGGCGCGATCTGCTGGAGAGGCTCGGCGGGCTGCGCGAGGGCTTCGAGGGCAGCCAGGACTGGGATCTGGCCCTGCGGAGCGCCGCGCTCGCCGGGCCGGGGCAGATCCGCCATATCCCTCGCCCCCTCTACCACTGGCGCCAGGGGGCGGGCACGGAATCCTTCTCCGAGGGCGCCCTGGAGCGCTGCGCCAGCCGGGGCCGGCAGGCCGTGCAGGCGCATCTCGGCCATCGTCGCGAGGCCGGCGCCCAGGTTGTGCCGCATGCCGATCTGCCCGGCTGGTCGAGGATCCTCCATCCCCTGCCGCAGCCGGTGCCGCGCGTCAGTCTGATCCTGGCGGGGGAGCCCGATCCCGCCCGGTTGGAGGCGTTGCTGGCCGGCACCGACTATCCGGATGTGGAAGTCCTGCCCACCGGCGCGGCTTCCGCGTCCCCGCCGGCCGGCGGGGCCGGGGCAGGGGTCGGTGCGCTGCGGCGCGCGGCCGAGGCGGCATCGGGAGAGGTTCTGCTGCTGCTGGCGCCGGGGCTCATGCCGGCGGAACCGGACTGGCTGCGGGAACTGGTCTCCCTGGCCCTGCGGCCCGGTGTCGGGGCGGCCGGCGCCGCCCTGGCCGGCCCGGATGGCCGGCTGCGCCATGCCGGCTACGTGCTGGGCGCCGGCGGCGCGCTGGTCGGGGAGAATCCGTTGATACGCGGGCTCGGCCTGGGCAATCCCGGCTACGCCGGGCAGTTCCGCCTGGTCCGGGACGTGGTGGCCGTGAGCGGGGAGGCGATGGCGATCCGCCGGGCGCTCTACCTGGAGCGGGGCGAGGCCGACGCCGGCCCGGCGCCCTGGGCCGATCTCGACCTCGGCCTGCGCCTGCGCGAGGCGGGGCTGCGCAACCTCTGGACACCCTATGCCACCCTGATCGGCGCTCCGGATCCGCAGGGCGGGCCGGCCGCCGACCCCGCGCTCCGCGCCGCCGCGGAGGCGATGCTGCGGGCCCGCTGGGGCCGCGCACTGGAGCAGGATCCCTTCTACAGCCCCTTGCTGGACCTGCGGGACGGCCACCGTCTCAGGGCGCCGCCGCCCTGGCGGGAGGAGGGCCCGCATGACTGACGTGGCCGTGCTTCTGGCCACCTACAACGGTGCTGCTCACCTCGAGGCGCAACTGGCCAGCATCGCCGCGCAGCAGCCGGTGGACTGGCGCCTGCTCTGGCGGGACGATGCCTCGCGCGACGCCACGCCGGAGCTGCTGCGATCCTTCGCCGAAGGCGAGGGCGCCGGGCGCGTGACGCGGATCACCGGGCCGCAGGGCAGGGCGGGGGCGGCGGGCAGCTTCATGGCGTTGCTGGCGGCGGCGCCGGAGGCGGGAGCCTATGCCTTCTGCGATCAGGACGATGTCTGGCTGCCCGGCAAGCTCGCGCGCGCCCTGCGGCGGCTGGAGGAGGTTCCGCCCGGCCAGCCGGCCCTCTACTGCGCGCGTCAGCGGCTGGTGGACGCGGCGCTGCGCCCGATCGGCCTCTCCCCGGTTCCGCCCAAGCCGCCGGCATTCCGCAATGCCCTGGTGCAGAACATCGTCACGGGCTGTACCGCCGTGCTGAACCCCGCGGCGCGCCGCCTGATGCTGGCGGCCCCGGCCGTGCCGCCCGGCTCCCTGCATGACTGGTGGAGCTATCTCATGGTCACGGGCGCGGGCGGCACGGTGATCTTCGACCCGGAGCCAGCCCTGCTCTACCGCCAGCATGGCGGCAATGCGGTTGGCAGCCCGGCCTCGGCGGGGCGACGCGCGGTGGCCGCCCTGCAGCGGGGCGCCCGGGCCTTCCTGACGCTGTTCCAGGCGCATCTGGCGGCCCTCGACCGGGCACGGCCCCTGTTGACGCCGGACTCGCGGGCTCTGCTGGATCTGCTGCGCCCCCTGCCGGAGCTGTCTCCACTGGCGCGCTGCCGCCGGCTGCGCCGGGCGGGCCTCTATCGGCAGGGGCGGCTGGAGGATCTGATGCTGCGCCTCTGGTTCCTGCTCGAGGCTCCCGCCGCCCTGCCGCCGGGCCGGCCTTCCGGCTGACGGCGTGGCGGCGGGAGCACCCGCTCAAACCGCCTGCGGCACCGCGGGTTCCGGAGCCTGAAGCAGGACGCGCGGGGCATCCAGGCGGATCGTGCAGATCAGTCCTTCCTCCTGCCAGCGCATCTCCACCCTGCCGCCCAGCTGGTGGGTGATCGCGCCTTCGACCATCTTCAGGCCGAAGCCGCGCCGGGGCGGGGCGGCCGGTGACTTCGGGCCGCTCCGTTCGATCCAGAGCATCTCCAGCTGCGCGTCCTCGATGCGCCAGCCGAGGCTGACACGGCCCTGCGGCGTCGAGAGGGCGCCATGCCGCTGCGCGTTGGTGGCCAGCTCGTGCAGAGCCATGGCCAGCGGCTGGACCGCGATCGGCACGATGGCGTGCGCCTCGCCCTGGATCGTCAACTGGGCGGGATCGAGCTCGGCGAGCAGCGTCTCCCGCGCCACGGACTGAAGATCGCTGCCGAGCCAGCGATCGCGCGCCAGGAGCGTATGCACCCTGGCCAGGACGGACACCCGCCCCCGCACGGTCGCGGCGAAGTCGCCGCTGCTCTCCGCCCGGCTCATGCGCAGCACCGACTGCACGACGGCCAGGACATTGCGCGCGCGGTGGTCCACCTCGCTGCTCAGCATCTTCTCCCGCTCGGCCGCTTCCTGCGTGGCGGTGACGTCCATGACCACGCCGCTCATGCGAAGGGCCGCGCCGTTGGCGGCGCGGTCCACCACCGCGCCCTGGCTGTGCAGCCAGCGGGTCCGGCCGTCCGGCCAGACGACGCGATAGAGCATCTCGTGCATTCCGGGGCCGGCGGGGTCCGCGGCCTCCATCAGCGCCACGCGCTGCTGCGCCACATCCTCGGGATGGACGGTCTCCAGCAGCCGGCTCATCGTGCCCAGGGCGCCGGGCACCCGGCCGAACAGCGCCTCGCGCCCCGGCGAGCCGGTGAGGCTGTCGGAGCCCAGCTCCCATTCCCAGGCCGCGATGCGGGCGGCGGAGAGCGCGCGGCTGAGCCGCCCCTCGCTCTCCGCCAGGGCCTTCTGCCGGCGGTGCAGGTTGATGCTGGCCGCGACCATGGCCGAGGCCACCTCGGCCAGCTCCCGCACATACATCGGCGGCGGCCTCAGGCGGCGCCCCCGCCCCATGTCGCGGGCCATCTGTCTCAGCCCCTCGACCGGCCGGGCGATGCGGCGCGCGAAGAGCCAGGCCATCAGCATCGCCAGGCCGGCGATCCAGGCCACCGCCGGTCCGAGCAGGCGGATGGACGCCAGGAGCGGAGATTCGGTCGGCTGGTACGGCAGGGTGATGTGCACCCGCCAGCCCGTGAGCGGCGAGCGGCGGAAGGCCACCAGGGAATCCTCGCCGGTGAGCGAGGGCACCGGGACGGTGCCGGCGGAACTCCTGAAGAGGGATTGCACCTCCTCGGACAGACGGTAGCCGCGGAACTCGTCATGGTGCTGGCTGCGCGCCATGACGTGGCTGTGCTTATCGAAGATCGTCGCCACCCAGCGGCCTGGAAGCGCCAGCTTGCTCAGGCTGCGGTAGAGCACATCGATGGGGGTGAGAAGGGTCAGGTAGGCTCTGGGCAGGCCGTCCCGGATGACCGGCACGGTGATGGGAAAGGCGTATTCCCCCGCCCGCGTCACCAGCAGATCGCCCACATAGGGGCTGTCCCGGCTTTCCTGGAACTCGGGCAGGGCCTGCGAGGAGGGGGAGCTGTTGAAGATCAACCCGCCGGCCGGATCGCGCAGGATGATCCGCGCGGGGCCGGTCAGGGTCGCGACCGTCGCCGCCTGCCGGGCGAAGGGGGCGAGGTCGGCCCCCATACCCAGATCATCCAGCGAGGGATGCCCGGCCAGGACCTCCAGCAGGCGCAGATGGCCACCCAATGTGGAATCCAGCACCGAGAGGATGTTCTGCACATGGTCCGCGGCCGTGGTCCGCAGGCCGCGCTCCTCGCTGCTGAAATAGGCGTGCAGCAGGACGCCGCAGGCCAGGAGGATAGGGATCAGCAGGCTGCCGCAGAGCAGCAGCAGGTTCACGGTGATGGACAGGCGGCCACGGGGCGGCCAGCGACCCGCGGGCGAGAGAAGCGGCCTCATACGCGTCCTGCGACGACCATCCTCGCCATCACCGCGCTGCAGGGAGGCCGGGATCCATGATCGGTCGCCGGGCGGCCCCTCTCAGGAGCAGGCCGGACCGGGACAATGACGCGCCGGAGCTCCGGCCGGCTGCCACCGGCGCGGGGAGGCCATTGTGGCCATCGGCCAGCACCGGTTCGAAAACTAACGGTTCCATGGATCCATGCAACTACAAGCTGATCTCAGATATTCCCTTAACCAAAGGGTGTATGCAAGCCAGGAACGATTCCATTTCATAATGGAATCAGGCGGCTCGGGCCGCCTGCATCGCGGCCCGCATCCGCGCGATGGCGCCGGGCAGCCCATGGAAGACGGCGGAGCCGATGAGGAAATGGCCGATGCTGACTTCCGAGATCTGCGGCAGGGCCGCGATCCCTCCCACGCTGCACTCGTCCAGGCCATGACCGGCATGGCACAGCAGGCCCTGTGCCGATGCCGCCTCGGCGCCGGCGCGAAGCCGCGCCAGATGCGGCCCTCGCGCCGCCTCCGGCGCATCGGCATAGGTGCCGGTGTGGAGTTCCACGGCCTGCGCGCCCAGGGCGGCGGCGAGGGCGATCTGCTCCGGGTCCGGCTCGACGAAGACCGCGACCTCGATTCCGGCGCCGGCCAGCCTTCCGATGGCCTCCGCCAGCGGCGCCCCGGCGGCGCGCAGGTCGAGCCCGCCCTCGGTGGTCAGCTCGGCGCGCTTCTCCGGCACGATGCAGCAGGCCGCCGGCCGCAATTCGAGCGCGATCCCCACCATCTCGGGCGTCGCCGCCATCTCGAAGTTCAACCGCAGGCCCGGCTCCGCCCGGATGCGCCGCACATCCTCGTCGCGGATATGCCGCCGGTCCTCGCGCAGATGCACCGTGATGCCGTCGGCACCGGCGCCGATGCAGCAGCGCGCCGCCTCCACCGGGCAGGGGAAGCGGCCGCCCCGGGCGTTCCTGAGCGTGGCGACATGATCGACATTGACCGACAGGCGCAGGGGATTCACGCGGATCTCTCCTCGGAGGGGCCAAGGGATGAAGTAAGGTGGGCGTGCCGGGCCATCTCCCCGGCCAGGCGCAGGGCGGCGATCAGGCTCGAGGGGCTGGCGCGGCCCTGGCCGGCGATATCCAGCGCCGTGCCATGGTCGGGGCTGGTGCGGATGATGGACAGGCCGAGGGTGACGTTGACCCCGCCCGCCATGTCCAGCGTCTTCACCGGGATCAACGCCTGGTCGTGATACATGCAGAGCGCCACGTCGTAGCCGCGCCGCGCCTGCGGCGTGAACAGGGTATCGGCGGGGAAGGGGCCGCGGGCATCGACCCCCCGCGCGCGCAGCCGCGCGATGGCGGGGGCGACAATCTCGCGGTCCTCATGCCCCATGGTGCCGTCCTCCCCGGCATGCGGGTTGAGGCCGGCGACGGCCAGGCGGGGCGCCGCGATGCCGAAGGACCGCCGCAGCCCGGCGGCGGTCGCGAGGCCGATGCGCTCGATCAGCGCCGGCTCCAGACTGTCGATGGCGCTGCGCAGTGATTGATGGATGGTGACCGGCACGGTGCGCAGCCCGGCGGCGGCGAGCAGCATCACCGGCGGCCCGTCGCCCGGCGCCAGCTCGGCCAGGAACTCGGTGTGCCCGGGATGGCGGAAGCCGGCGGCGGTCAGGACGGATTTCTGGATCGGATTGGTCACCAGCGCGGCGGCCGCGCCCTGCCGGACCAGCCGCACCGCCGTCTCGATGGCGCCGATGACCATCGGGGCGTTGCGCGGGTCCGGCCGGCCCGGCTCGGGCGGCACGGCGAGCGGCCGGTGCAGCACCGGCAGGGCCTCCGGAAAGCAGGCCGCCGCCTCCGCCGCGGCGCCGATCCGCCGCACGGGCAGGGAAGGCGGCAGGACGGCCGCGTCGCCCACCAGGAAGAAGGCCGGGCCGCCGTCCCGCAGGGCCCGCCAGGCTCCCGCCGCGATCTCGCCGCCGATGCCAGCCGGCTCGCCCATGCTGAGCGCCAAGGGAAGCGGTGTGGGGGGAAGCGGTGCGGTGTCCCCTGGCCGCCGCATCAGCGCAGGCCGGCGAAGGTGTCGCAGGCCGCCAGCTCGCCGCGCTGCAGGCCGGTGCGGAACCAGCGCATCCGCTCCTCGGACGAGCCATGGGTGAAGCTCTCCGGCTGCACCTGGCCCTGGCTGCGGCGCTGGAGGCGGTCGTCACCGACGGCGGCCGCGGCATTCAGCCCTTCCTCGACATCGCCCTGTTCGAGGATGCTGCGCGCGCGCTCCGCGTGATTCGCCCAGAGTCCCGCGAAGCAGTCGGCCTGCAGCTCGACACGGACCTGAATGGCATTGGCCTCGGCGCGGTCGGTCGCCTGCTGCTGCATGCCGCGTGTCAGCTCCAGGATGCCGAGCTGGTTCTGCACGTGATGGCCGACCTCGTGCGCGATGATGTAGGCGGCGGCGAAATCGCCATTCGCCCCGAGCTGCCGCTGCAACTGCGCCATGAAGTCGAGGTCGATATAGACGCGCTGGTCGTTCGGGCAATAGAACGGCCCGACCTGCGACTGGGCCGCGCCACAGGCGGACTGTGTCGCGCCGCTGAACAGCACCAGCACCGGGTCGCGGTAGGCGCGGCCGATCTTCTGGAACTGGTCCTTCCAGACCATCTCCGTATCGCCCAGCACCTGGGCGACGAAGCGGCGGCCGGGATCGTCCGCCGAGGGGGTGGCCTGCCGCTGCTCCGCCTGCTGCTGCTGCGGGTTCAGCGAGCCGTCATCCAGCAGGATCGAGGGATCAACCCCCAGGAACATCAGCAACAGCACCAGGGCGACGCCGCCCAGCCCGCCCCCCACGGCGATCCCGCCCCGGCGGAAGCCGCCGGCCCCGCGCCGGTCCTCGACATTCCGGCTCTCCGGCCCATCAAGCCGCATCTCTGGTCATCCTTCCCGCTGGCGTCCTATCGGCCGCGCCGACCCGCGGCGAACGTGCCACGAGCCGGCCGGTTGCGACATTGCCCCCGGGCCGGCCCCTGCGCCAGAGGGGGAGGTCAGAGGGGGAGGTCGAGGGGAAGGTCAGACCTCGGCATAGGCGCCATTCTTCCAGACGTAGAAGACATAGTCCGGCACGGTGACATCGCCCTTGCGGTCGAAGCTGACGGAGCCGAGCACGCAGGTCCAGGGGCCGCCCGCCTTCAGCGCGTCCGACACCTTGCGGGGATCGGTGCTGTTGGCCTTCTTCGCCGCCTCCGCCCAGATCTGGACGGCGGCGTAGGTGTAGAGGACATAGCCCTCGGGATCGACGTTCCTCGCCCGGAAGCGGCCCACCACCTCGGCGGCGCTCGGGCGCTTCCGCGGATCGGAGGAGAAGGTCATCAGCGTGCCCTCGCCCGCCGCGCCGGTGATCTGCCAGAACTCGTTGGTCACCAGCGCATCGCCGCCGATCAGCGTCACAGGCATGCCCTGTTCCTTGGCCTGGCGCAGGATCAGACCGGCCTCGGTGTGGTAGCCACCGACATAGATGACGTCGACGCCGGCGGATTTCAGCCGCGAGACGAGGGCGGAATAGTCGCGCTCGCCGGGAGTATAGGCGGCATAGAGCGCCTCGGTCATGCCGGCGGCGTTCAGCGACTTCTTCGTCTCGTCGGCCAGTCCTTTCCCATAGGCCGAGTTGTCGTGCAGGATGGCGACCTTCTTCCCGCCATATGTCCTGGCGATGTACTGGCCGGCGACGATGCCCTGCTGGTCGTCGCGGCCGCAGGTGCGGAAGGTGTTCCAGCCGCCCTCGTCGGTGAACTTCGGATTGGTCGAGGCCGGGCTGATCTGCAGCACGCCCTCCTCCAGATAGACCTTGCTGGCCGGGATGGAGGAGCCGGAGCAGAAATGCCCGGCGATCAGCTTCACCTGCCGGCTCGCCATCTGGTTGGCCACCGAGACCGCCTGGCGCGGATCGCAGGCATCATCGCCGATCTCGAGCGCGAGCTGCTGGCCGAGCACGCCGCCGGCCGCGTTCAGGTCGGCCACCGCCTGCTCGGCCCCGGCGCGGAGCTGCGCGCCGAAGGCGGCGTATTGCCCGGTCATCGGCCCGACGGAGGCGATGCGGATACCGCCCGACTGCGCCGCGGCCCGGCGCACCGGACCGGTCATGCCCAGGGCGGTAAGAGCCGCCGCACCGCCGAGAATCTGTCTGCGCTGCACCATGATCTGCCTCCGCTTGCCTGCCGCGGGCGCATGCCGCCCCGCGATCCGCCTCGCCCCGGCGAGCCTATGAGGCTTCGCCACGCTTCGCCAGCACGTTCCTCGGAGGGAACGATCGTCAACCGCCCAGCTCAACCGCCCAGATAGGCGTCGCGGATCTCCGGCCGCGCCAGCAATGCGCGGCCGGTGCCCGAGAGCGTGACCTTGCCGGTGACCAGCACATAGGCCCGGTGCGCGAGGCGCAGCGCCTGATTGGCATTCTGCTCGACCAGCAGCACGGTCAGCCCGGTCTCGGCGTTCAGCCGGCGGATGGCGGTGAAGATCTGCCGCGAGACGAGCGGCGCCAGGCCCAGCGAGGGCTCATCCAGCAGCAGCAGGCGCGGCCGCGACATCAGGGCGCGGGCGATGGCCAGCATCTGCTGCTCGCCGCCCGAGAGCGTGCCGGCGCGCTGCGCCTCGCGTTCCTTGAGGCGGGGGAAAAGCCCGAAGGCCTGTTCCAGGCCGGGACCGGGGTCGTGACCGGCGCTCTGCGCGCCCATCAGCAGGTTCTCATGGACGCTCATGCGCGGAAAGACGCGCCGCCCCTCGGGCGACTGTGCGATGCCGCTCCGCATGATGCGGTGGGTCGGCTCCTGGGTGATGTCCCGCCCGTCGAAAACGATCCGACCGGAGCGGGCGCGCGGATCGCCGCAGATGGTCATCAGCAGGGTGGACTTGCCGGCGCCGTTGGCGCCGATCAGCGTGACGATCTCGCCGGCGGCCACCTGCAGCGAGACGCCCTTCAGGGCCTCGACCGCGCCATAGAAGGTGGAGACCTCGCGGATCTCGAGCAGGGGCTGCGTCATGCGGCGGGTCCGTCCCCGGCGGCGCCCGCATCCGCCTCGTCCTCCTCGTCCTCGTCCTCGCCCTCGCCGAGATAGGCGGCGATGACGCGTGGGTCGGCCCGGATCGCGGCGGGAAGGCCATCGGCGATCTTGCTGCCATGGTCCAGCACGACGATGTGGTCCGAGATTCCCATGACCACGCCCATGTCGTGCTCGATCAGCAGGATGGAGCAGGGCGAGGCGCCCTCCGCGGCGCGGCCGTCACGGATGGCGCGCAGCAGCGCGCCCAGCGCCAGGGACTCACGCGGATTGAGCCCGGCGGCGGGCTCGTCGAGGCAGAGCAGCGCGGGCTCCGTGCACATGGCGCGTGCGATCTCGAGCCGCCGCTGCGCGCCATAGGGCAGGCTGGCGGCGGGGTCATCGGCGCGGTCGAGCAGGCCGCAGGCCTCGAGCCAGGCCGTGGCGCGGCCGATGGCCGCCGCCTCCGCCGCCCTGTAGCCGGAGAGGCCGAGGACCGCGCCGATGCCGAAGCCCGTCGCCGCCATCAGCCGCCGGTGCTGCGCCACCAAAAGGTTCTCCAGCACCGTCATGCCGCCGAAGAGGCGGACATTCTGGAAGGTCCGCGCCACGCCGGCGCGGGCGATGCGGTGCCCGGCCAGCCGGTGCAGGGCGACGGGCCGCTCCGGCCGGTGCAGCGTGATGCTGCCCTCGCTCGGCCGGTAGAAGCCGGTGATGCAGTTGAACATCGTCGTCTTGCCGGCGCCGTTCGGACCGATGACGGCGGTGATGGCCCCCGTGGCGGCGGCGAAGGACACCTCCCGCACCGCCGTCAGGCCGCCGAACCGCATCGTGAGGGCCTCGACCGAGAGGATCGGCCGCATCAGCCACGGCCCTCCGCGACCATGCTGGCGCTGATCGTCCGGCGCTGTCCCAGGGCGACGGAGGGCGTGCGGCTGCCGACGAGGCCGCGCGGCTTCCAGATCATGATCAGCACCATGGCGCCGCCGAAGACCAGCATGCGCCACTCCTGCAGGTCGCGGAACACCTCGAAGCCGCCGATCAGCCCGAGTGCTGCGATGGCCACGCCGAGCTGGCTGCCCAGCCCGCCGAGAACGACGATGGCGAGGATGATGGCGCTCTCGATGAAGGTGAAGGATTCCGGGCTGATGAAAGCCTGGCGCGTGGCGAAGAAGGCGCCGGCGAAACCCCCGAACATGGCGCCGAGGGCGAAGGCCGTGAGCTTCGTCGTGGTGATGTTGATGCCGAGGCTGCGGCAGGCGACCTCGTCCTCGCGCATCGCCTCCCAGGCACGGCCGAGCGGCTGGCGGCGCAGGCGCAGCGTCACCCAGTTGGTGAGCAGGGCCAGGGCCAGGATCAGGTAATAAAGGAAGACGACACGGTGCGTCGGGCTCGGCTCCAGGCCGAAGGCGTCGGCGAAGCTGCCCGGACCGCCGCCCGCCGAGAAGGAAAGGCCGAAGAAGCTGGGGCGCGGGATGCCGGAGATGCCGTTGGGGCCGCCGGTCAGCGAGACCCAGTTCAGCAGCACGAGCCGGATGATCTCGCCGAAGGCCAGGGTGACGATGGCCAGGTAGTCGCCGCGCAGCCGCAGCACCGGGAAGCCGAGCAGGATGCCCCAGAAGGCCGCGAGGAGGCCGGCGAGCGGCAGGCAGATCCAGAAGGAAAGGCCGAAGGACTGCGCCAGCAGCGCATAGGAATAGGCGCCGACGGCGTAGAAGGCGACATAGCCGAGGTCGAGCAGGCCGGCGAGGCCGACGACGATGTTGAGCCCCCAGCCCAGCATCACATAGGTCAGCACCAGGATGCCGAGATCGAGCTCGTAGCGGCCGATGCCCGGAATGGCCGGCAGCAGCAGGGCGAAGGCCAGCAGGAGCGGCGCGACCAGGCGCCCCGAGCGGGACAGCGGGCCCGCCAGCCGCTTCGGCAGTGATGCGCCGCGCCGCGCCGCGCGCCAGTCCTGCCAGAGGCGCGCGGCGAGCCGGCCGAGGAAGACGACGCCGACCAGCAGCGCGACATCCGGCCAGCGGGTCCGCAGGAAGAGGGCGCCGCCCGGACCGACATCGGTGCGCAGACCGACCAGCGGCAGGAAGAGGCCGAGCGCGATGAGGGCGGCCAGGGCGGCATCCCTGAGCGCCGGCGCGAGGGCCGGCCGCGCCGCCGGTGCCGTCATACCTTCTCGACCTCCGCCCGCCCGAGCAGGCCGGTGGGCATCAGCAACAGCGTCAGGATCAGGATCGAGAAGGCCGCGACATCCTTGTACTGCACGCTGAAGTAGGCCGACCAGAAGGTCTCGATCAAGCCGATCAGAAGGCCGCCCAGGACGGCGCCCGGCAGGCTACCGATGCCGCCCAGCACGGCCGCGGTGAAGGCCTTCACGCCGACCAGGAAGCCGATGTAGAAATCGATCACGCCATAGCGCAGCAGGTACATGGTGCCGGCCACCGAGGCCAGCGCGGCGCCGATGACGAAGGTGATGCTGATGGTACGGTCGGTGTCGATGCCGAGCAGGCTGGCCATCCGGCGATCCTGCTCGCAGGCGCGCATGGCGCGGCCGAGCGGCGTGCGGGTGACCAGCCAGGTGAAGACCGCCAGAACCGACAGCGTGACCACGACGATCAGCATCTGCATGGTGGAGAGCTGCACGGCGAAGTCGCCGTCCCGCATGACGGTGATGCCGCCCCGCACCAGCGGCTCCATCGGCTTCACCCGGGCGCCCTGGCTGACCTGGACATAGTTCTGCAGGACGATCGACATGCCGATGGCGGAGATCAGCGGCGCCAGGCGGAAGGAGCCGCGCAGCGGCCGGTAGGCGATCCGTTCGACCGTCCAGCCGTAGAGCGCGGTGAAGGCCATGGAGAGGACCAGGACCAGGAGGATGGCGGCGGCGCCGTCGAGCCCGCCGCCGGCCGTGACGAGGAGCAGGAAGATCAGCGAGAGGAAGGCGCCGATCATGAAAATATCGCCATGGGCGAAGTTGATCATGCCGATGATGCCGTAGACCATGGTGTAGCCGACGGCGATCAGGCCATAGATCATCCCGAGGGAGATGCCGTTGATCAGCTGCTGAAGCGCATAGGCCAAGCGGCTCCTCCTCGTGATTCGCATCACCCTCGCCGAGCCTATCTTCGCTCGGCCCGGGAAGCCAAGACAAAGATCGGGGGCCGCCTGAGGGCTTGCGCCGGCCTGTGTCGCCGGCCCACCCTGAAGTCTCGGGGGAAGCGCAAGGATCACCGACATGCAACCCAAGGCCGTCTATCCGGACCTCGCCGGGCGCAGCGTTTTCATCACCGGCGGCGGCAGCGGCATCGGCGCCGCCCTGACCCGCGCCTTCGCCCTGCAGGGCAGCCGCGTGGCCTTCGTGGACATCGCGCTCGACGAGAGCGAGGCCCTCGTCGAATCCTGCCGGGAGGACGAGGTCGAGCACCCTCCGCTCTTCATTCCCTGCGACCTGCGTGACATCGGGGCGCTGCGCGCCGCCGTGGAGCGGGCCGGCGAGCGGCATGGCGACATCACGGTGCTGCTCAACAACGCGGCGCATGACGAGCGCCACGCCGTGGACCGCGTCACGCCCGAGTACTGGGACGACCGCATGGCGGTGAACCAGCGCCCGGTCTTCTTCGCCGCCCAGGCCGTGCTGCCGCAGATGCAGCGCGCCGGCGGCGGCTCCATCGTAAACTTCGGCTCGGTGAGCTGGAAGCTCCGGCAGGGCGGCATGCCGGCCTACACCATGGCCAAGGCCTCGATCCACGGCCTGACGCGCGGCCTGGCGCGGGACTTCGGCAAGCAGGGCATCCGGGTCAACACGCTGGTGCCAGGCTGGGTCATGACGGAGCGGCAGCTTCGCCTCTGGGTGACGCCGGCCGCCGAGAAGGAGATCGAGGCGGGGCAGGTGCTGGCCGGCCGGGTGATGCCGGAGCATATCGCCGAGATGGCGCTGTTCCTGGCCTCCGATGCGGCGGCGATGTGCTCGGCGCAGGAATTCGTGGTGGATGGCGGATGGACGTGAGGCATCACAGCTTCGTGTAGGCGGGGCGCGACGCCTGCCCGCCGGCTCGGCGCCTCTGCTAGCCTCGGCGCAACAGCCCGGCCAACGAGGCTGAGGACTGCGTGCCCCGCACGGAGTCCGGAGGAACCGACAGGAGCGGATATGAAGCGTCGTTCAATTCTGGCGGCGCCGGCGGCGCTGGCCCTGGCCGGCCTGCCGCGCGGCGTGGGTGCGCAGGAGAAGCGCAGCCTCGCCTTCGTCGTCAACGTCTCCGCGGATTTCTGGACCATCTGCCGGCGCGGCATCGAGAAGGCCAATCGCGAACATCCCGATTTCGCCATGGAGATGATCGTGCCCGGGCAGGCCAGCGCCGCCGAGCAGCGCCGCATCGTCGACGAGCTGCTGGCGCGCCGCGTCGCCGGCATCGCCATCTCGCCCATCAACCCGGCCAACTCGACCGAGATGCTGAACCGCGCCGCGGCGCAGGCCGTGCTCTTCACCAGCGATTCCGACGCGCCGAACAGCAACCGCGCCGTCTATATCGGCACCGACAACGTCGCCGCCGGCCGCGAAGCCGGGGCCCAGATGAAGCGCGCCCTGCCGAAGGGCGGCAAGGCCATGCTCTTCGTCGGCACCATGGATGCCGACAATGCGCGCGAGCGCGTGCAGGGAATCCGCGAGGCCCTGCAGGGCAGCCAGATCCAGGTCGTCGACATCCGTACCGATGAATCCGACATCGCCCGCGCCAAGCGCAATGTCGAGGATACGCTCGCCCGCTACAGCGACATCGATCTGCTGGTCGGCCTCTGGGCCTACAACACGCCGCAGATCTACCAGGCCGTGAAGGCGGCCGGGCGGGAGGGCAAGGTCCAGGTCGTGGGCTTCGACGAGGATGCGCTGACGCTGCGCGGGGTCGCCGATGGCACGATCCTCTCCACCGTCGTGCAGCAGCCCTTCGAGTTCGGCTACCAGAGCATGGTCGGGATGGTGCGGTACCTGAACAACGACCGTGGCTTCATTCCCGCCAGCAAGCAGATCATCATTCCCACGCGGATCATCGACAAGTCCAACGTCGCCGAGTTCCAGGCCCAGATGCGCGAACTGCTGCGCGGGCGCTGAGCGCCCGTGGCGCCGCTGCTGGAACTGAAGGGCATCGGGAAGAGCTATCCCGGTGTCCGCGCGCTGGACGGCGTCGACCTGTGCCTCGAAGCCGGCGAGGTGCTGGGCCTGATCGGCGAGAACGGCGCCGGCAAGTCCACGCTGATGAAGATCCTGGGCGGCGTGGTGCCGCCCAGCGAGGGCCGCATCCGGATCGCCGGCCGGGACCGCGCCTCGCTCAGCGTCGCCGAGGCGAGCGCCGCCGGCATCGCCTTCGTGCACCAGGAGCTCAACCTCTTCGACAATCTCGATGTCGCCGGCAATGTGCTGTTCGGCCGGGAGCCGGTGCGGGGCGGGCCGCTGCGCCTGCTCGACCGCCGTGCCGCCGCGGCGCGGGTGGCGCCGCTGCTGCGGCGGCTCGGCGCCGACTTCGCGCCGGAGACGCCCGTGGCGGAGCTGTCCATCGCGCAGCGGCAGCTGGTGGAGATCGCCCGCGCGCTGGCCGCCGAGGCGCGCATCATCATCCTGGACGAGCCGACCTCCTCCCTGACCCTGTCGGAAACGGCGCGGCTGCTGTCCGTGGTGAAGGAACTGCGGGCGGGCGGCGCCGGCCTGATCTACATCACCCACCGGCTGGGCGAGATCATCGACTGCGCCGACCGGGTCGTCTGCCTGCGCGACGGGCGGCTGGCCGGTGCCTTGCCGCGCGAGGAGATCGGCCATGCGGCGATGATCCGCCTGATGATCGGGCGCGACTTGCGCGCGCTCTACGCGCCGCCGGGCCGGGCGGCCGGGGCGGGCGGGCTGGAGGCGCGCGGCCTGGTCACGCCGGCCTTTCCCGGCCAGGCGGTGGACCTCCATGTCAGGCCCGGCGAGATCCTCGGCCTGGCCGGACTCGTCGGTGCCGGCCGGACCTCCCTGGCGCGCAGCCTCTTCGGCCTGGACCCGCCGCTGGGCGGGGCGGTCCTTCTGGACGGGCGGCCGCTGCGCCTGGCCTCCCCGCGGGAGGCGGTGGAGGCCGGGATCTATCTGGTGCCCGAGGACCGCAAGCGGGATGGCCTGGTGCTCGACATGCCGATCGTCGAGAATGTCACCCTGGCCAGCGCGCCGGCCTATGCGCGCTTCGGCCTGATCCGGCGCGCGGCGGAATGGGCGGCCAGCGAGGCGCAGCGGGCGGCCCTCCGCATCAGGGCGCCCGACTCCGCGGCGCGGGTCGGCGACCTCTCCGGCGGCAATCAGCAGAAGGTGGTGCTGGCCAGGTGGCTCAGCATGGCGCCGCGCGTCATCCTGCTCGACGAGCCGACGCGCGGCATCGATGTCGGCGCCAAGGGAGAGATCTATGCCCTGATGCGCGCCCTGGCCGATCGCGGCGTCGCCATCCTGATGATCTCCAGCGACATGGAGGAGGTGCTGGGCGTCAGCGACCGCATCCTGGTGATGCATGAGGGCCGCATCAGCGGCGGCCTGGAGCGGGAGGGCTTCAGCGAGCAGGCGGTGCTGCGGCTGGCCATCGGGGAGGTGCCGGCGCCGGACGCCGCCGGACAACAGGAGAGCCTGCCGGCATGAGCAAGAAGGAAATCGGCCTCGCCCTGCTGCTGATCGTGATCGGCGGCATCACCGCGGCGCTCAACCCGCTCTTCCTGTCCGGGGTGAACCTGCTGAACATGGCCAATCTGATCGGCCTCTTCGGCATCTTCGCCATCGGCCAGGGGCTGATCATCATCACCGGCGGCATCGACCTCTCGGTCGGCTCGATCTTCGCGCTGCTCGGCGTGGTGCTGGTCGATCTGCTGGTGAACTTCGAGCTGGCCTGGCCGCTGGCGGTGCTGGCGGTGCTGGGGGCGGGGCTGGTGCTGGGTCTGCTGCACGGGCTCCTGGTGACGCGGCTGAAGCTGCAGCCCTTCGTCGTCACGCTCTGCGGCCTGCTGATCTATCGCGGCATCGCCCGCTACTACACGCAGGATTCCACCATCGGCTTCGGCTATGCGGGGGCCGAGCTCGACACCCTCGCCTGGCTGGCCTCGGGCCGCAGCCTCGGCATCCCCAATCCCTTCCTGATCCTCCTGCTCGTCGCCGGCGTCATGGCGGTGGTGCTGCACAGGACGGTCTTCGGGCGGCATCTCTACGCGGTGGGCCGCAACGAGGAGGCGGCGCGCCACTCTGGCATCAACACCGACGGCGTCATCATGGGGGCCTATCTGCTGGGCGGCGGCCTGGCGGGGCTGGCCACCGTGCTGCTGGTCTTCTACACGAGCTCCGTCTCCCCCTCCTCTTTCGGCAGCTTCTACGAGCTTTACGCCATCGCCGCCGCGGTGCTCGGCGGCTGCTCGCTGCGGGGCGGCGAGGGAAGCATCCTCGGCATCGTGCTCGGCACCGTCCTACTGCAGATCCTGCAGAACCTGGTGAACATCCTGGGCATTCCCTCCTCGCTCAACTTCGCGGTGATGGGGGCGGTGATCCTGATGGGCGTCATCGCCGACCGGCAACTGGGCCTGCGGCGGCAGCGCATCCAGATGACGCGCAGTCAGCCGGCGGCGGCGGAATGATCCACCTACACAACCATAGGATGCTGAAACAGTATTAATGGAGACCGGAGGTTTATGTCAGCCAAGCCCGTCACGGAAAAGTGATTTCAGGATAGTGGCCGGCAAAAGAGCATAGGATTTCTCGCCCCTGCGGTATAGTTGTGCTTACAGGCAAGGCCTGCCCCAGGAGCGCGTACCTTGATAGAGGTCACCTACTCTCGCCACAGTGACCCCCGCATTGCTGCCCGCCTTTGTGCCGACGCCCTCCGGGCCCGGCAACCCGATCTGCTGCTCGTCTTCTGCGGCGGCAAACTGGATCCGGAAACGGTGATGGTCGTGCTCAAGGAGAGCCTCTCCGACGTGCCCGTGGTGGGCGGCGCCTCCGCCGGGGGCATCACGCGGCAGGGGATCGGCTACAGCGGCCTGGAACTCGTGGTGATCGCCTTCTCCGGCTGGGTCACGCCCCGTATTCTCATCGAGGAGATGGCGCCGGACGAGGTGACGGCGGGGGAGCGCCTGGGGCGGCGCGTGGCCGATCTGGCCTCCGAGGACGCAGCCGTGCTGCTGCTGTACGACAGCGTCGCCAGCCGGCCGCCGCTGCGGCTGCACCCGGCCAGCCAGATCGTCAGCGGTTTCCATGCCGGGCTGAGCGATCGCCAGGTCCGCCTCTTCGGCGGTGGCCTGCTGACCGACATGAATCTCTCCGATGGCTGGGTGCTGGATGGCGATCGGGTCCGCCACCATCTGGCGGTGGCCCTGGTCTTCCCGCCCGAGATCGAGGTGGTGTGCGAGATCCTGCACGGCTGCCGGCCGGTGAGCACCTTCATGGAGATCACCCGGATCGACGGGGCGGATGTCTACGAGCTGGACGGGGAGCCCGCCCTGGTGGTGATCGAGCGCATGCTGGGACTGCAGCTTGGGGAGTCCCAGGGCCAGGAGCTGTCCCTGCTGGCCACGCTCGGCCAGAAGCAGGGCGATCCCTTCGCCCCCTATGACGAGAACGCCTATGTGAACCGGCTGATCCTGCGCGCCAGCCCGTCCAATGGGTCCGTGACCCTGTTCGAGCCCGACTTCTTCACCGGCGCGCAGGTGCAGATCATGGCGCGGGACAATTCCCTGATGCTGGAATCCGTCCGGCACGGCGTGGCCTCCCTGCGCGAGGCCGTGAGGGAGGACGACAACCAGTTGGCTCTCTACATCGACTGCGCCGGCCGGGCGAGCGCCCGCAGCGGTGCCTTCCGGGAGGAGGCGGAGATGGTCGTCAAGGGGCTCGACCTGCCGGTGCCTTTCGCCGGCTTCTATTCCGGCGTGGAGATCGCGCCGTTCCAGGGCTATTCCCGCCCGCTGGACTGGACCGGCGTGCTGGCCATCCTGCGCCGCCGCCCTCGATGAACGTCATGCCACAGAGCGGCAAGGCCGGGCAGCTCGAGCGCGAACTCGCCTACTACCGCCGCGAATGCAACATGCTGGGCGCCCGTCTCCTCAGCCTGCAGGAGGAGCAGAGCCAGGCCTTCCGCGAGGCGCGGCGCAGCCGCACCGTGGCCAAGCTGATCCGGGAGGCGTATCGGCTGATCGACCACAGCACCTCGCCCGAGGCGCTGGGCGGGCCGATGCTCGCCATCCTGCTCGACAACACCATGTGCGACCGTGCCGCGCTGCTGCGGGAGGACAGGCCCGGAAGCGGGCATTTCACCGTGACCCATGCGCTCGGCCTCGGCGGCGAGCTGCCGGCGCCGGTCAGCCTGCCCGCCACGCCCGGCTTCTTCTTCACCACCTCGCGCAGCCGGATCGAGCCGCCGGCCTATGAACTCACCGCCATCCTGCGGCTGCCCTACATCCTCTGGGCCTATGACGCGACCTCGGGCCTCGCCCTCATTCTCGGCAACCAGAGCGAGAGCAATGTCAGCCGGCCTTTCGAGGAGGCGGATCAGGAGATCGTCGAGGGGGCGCTCTCGGTCTATATCGACATCCTGCTGCGCAAGCGGGCCGAGGTCGAGATGCGCGAGGCGCGGCGCATGGCGGAGGAGGCCAGCTCCACCCGCTCGCGCTTCCTGGCGACGCTGACGCATGAGCTGCGCACGCCGCTCAACGCCATCATCGGCTTCTCGGAGATGATGGCCACGGGTTCGACCTTCAATCCGACGCCCGAGCAGATCGGCCAGTACAACACCCACATCCTGACCTCGGCCAACCACCTTCTGGCCCTGATCAACGAGATCCTGGACTATTCCAGCCTGGCGCGCGGCCGCACCTCGCTGTCGCTGCGCTGGGCGCGGCTGGAGGACATGGTGCAGGAGAGCCTGGGCGCCGCCACGGCCTTCGCCGCCGAGCGCGGGATCTCCCTGGGCAGCCAGCTCGGCGAGGAGCCGCTCTGGCTGAAGGTGGACCGCACGCGGTTCCGCCAGATCCTCGACAACCTGCTGAGCAACGCCATCCGCTTCACCCCGGCCGGAGGCAAGGTCCGGGTCGAGGTCGCGCCGGAGGCGGAGGGCATCCGGCTCTGCGTGCGCGACACCGGCATCGGCATGCTCGCCGAGGACATTCCGCGCGCCCTCGAGCCTTTCCAGCAGCTCGACAACAAATTCAGCCGCTCCTCGCCCGGCACGGGCCTCGGCCTGCCGATCGCGCGGGGGCTGGTCCGGGCCCATGGCGGGGAGCTGACCATCGAGAGCGCGCGCGATGCCGGCACCTGCGTCTGGATCAGCCTGCCGGAGGAGGCGCTGCACCGCGGCGCGGCGCCCCCCTCCGCCAAGCCCTGAGGGCAGGGGCCGGGCGTCCGGGCCCCCTTCCGGCTCAGGCCACGGCCCCGGGCGGCGTCGCGGCGAGAGTGGCCAGGTTGCGGTCGACGGCATGGATCAGCCCCCAGTTCTCGCTATAGTTCATGGGGAAGCCCGGGGAGCCGGCATCCTCGTCCTGCTGCCGGGCACGGGCGTAATCCGTCCACTTGCGGGTCGCCGGACGGCGGTGATGGAAGTCGTGGCAGGGCGCGTCGCCCACCAGCACGAAAACACGGCTGAACAGGACGGCGGTCAGCATCCGCGCCCACCAGCCGGTCCAGGCCAGGGCGCCGCGCAGGCTCGTCGCCAGCGCCTCGGGCGGCAGGGCGCCGGGGAAGACGCCGACGGTGGAGGCGCAGACGAAGGCCTTGCCGCGCGCCTCGATCAGCGCGACATCGGGGAAGCGGTGCTCGCAGAGGATGCGGAAGACCGTCGCGATCTGCAGCAGGATGGTCAGCGGCAGGAACCAGGCGACCAGCACGGCACCCCAGGCGCCCGTGGCCGCGGCGACCAGCAACGGCAGCGCCAAGCCGGCGCGGGCCATCCAGTCATGCTGGCGATCGCCGCTGAACATGGCGGCCTTGACGCGGCGCAGCAGGAAGCGGGCGTGGAAGGCGGGGGAGATCAGGTTCATCACCACCCGGCGCCACAACTCGCGCTTCGGCACGCCGGGCTCCAGGCCGCAGACACCGAAGACGAAGCCGGTGAACTCGTCCTCATCCGTCAGCAGCTTGTTGGCGCTGTGATGCATCATGTGGTCCCGCTGATAGTCCTCGAAGCGGGTGAACAGCAGCAGCGCCGAAACCAGGCGCCCGACCTGACGGTTCCGCTCACGCGACCGGAACACCGTGCCGTGCGAGCAGTGATGGAAGATGACGACCTGGTAGAGGCCAAGGCCGGAGCTGGTGGCGGTCAGGCCGGCGGCCAGCATCAGCAGGGCGACGGGCCAGGGCAGCGCGGCGAGCAGCGCCGTGGCGCTCAGGGCGCATCCCACGGCCATCCAGGCCAGGCCGCCGGCGACATAGCGCCGGGCCGGAATTTCCCGGGCGGCCTCGCCAGGGGCCGGCTTGGCAGTCAGCCAGGTCAGGAAGGGCTGCAGGGCAGCAGGCAGACGCTGCGCCATGGCCGCGCGCGGATCCTCGCGCAGGCCTGGCACGGACTGCAGCGAGACCCCGGTCGGCACGTTGATTCGATTGAGCTTCATGTCGAATTTCCTCTTCTGAGGCGGATTGGTTCGCTGCGCCCGAGTATTTCGGGGTGCGCTGTCTTTATCGCCCGAACAAGGAATTCTGACTTGATTTTATTACTGTGCAGTCATTTAGACTTACCAAAGCCTTTGAGACGAAAAATGGTGCAATCTGTCGGTTTTCAACCCGGCAGGGTAAGAGTGCAGTGGGCTGCGATCTCCGCCCGCCGGGCCAGCCATACCCTGTCACCCAGGGCCGCGAGCCTGGCAAGGGTGCCCTCGAAGGTGGGAAAGCGCCCCGGCCGGCCGCAGATCCGAAGGTGGAAGCCGATATTCAACAGCCGAGGTTTCCCTTCCTCGCCCTCGCGCAGAAGCACCTCCAGCGCGTCCGAAATATAATCGAGCATCTCAACAGATCGAACAAATCCATTGGGGTGGAAGAATTTCATGTCGTTTGTATCGAGTGCGTAAGGAATAACCATGAGGCCCGGCCGGTTGCTGTCGCGGTAGGGCAAGTCATCGTCAAAGGCATTGGAAATATAGAGATATCCCTGGTCCCGAAGTAGCTCCCGAGTCCAGGGACTCTCGGATCCGCGGCAGAAGAAGCCGACGGGACGCGTCCCGGTAGCGTCTTCGATGGCGCGCGCTGTGCGCGACAGGTCCGCGGCCTCCTCGGCGGCCGAGGTGTAGTCCGCATGCGGTCGCCACAGCCAGCCGTGCGCCGCCGCCTCATGCCCCGCCTCGGTCACGGCGCGGGCCAGGGCCGGTGCCCGGGCCACGGCCCGCCCGCACATCAGGAAGGTGGCCGGAACCTTGTGGCGCCGCAGCGAATCGAGCATCCGCCAGAGGCCGGCGCGGGTGCCGTAGGCGAAGATCTGCTCCTGCCCGATGTCCCGCCGGCCCGCCGGCACGACGCTGATCACCTCGCCCATCCGCTCGCATTGCGCGTCGCCGTCGCCGACCTGCTGCTCGGCGCCCTCCTCGAAGTTCACCACCACCGAGACGGCGAGGCGGGCGCCGTTGGGCCAGCGCAGGTCAGGCCACTGGCCGCCATAGCCGATCATGTCGCGGGTCATGCGGGATCTCCTTCCGTGAGGTGGCCCCGCCCTGGCACGGGCGATGCAAGACGCGGCGCCATGCCCAGCGACATCGCGCCCGAATCCGCCCTCGCCGAAACCCTCCTGGCACGGCTGCGCGCCGCCAGCCTGGATGCGCCGGGCGTGACCCGCGCCTCCTTCGGTCCCGGCGAGCGCGTCGCCCACGCCCTGATGGCCGAGGCCGCCGCCACCCTTGGCCTGGAGGTCGCCGTCGATGCCATCGGCACCTTGCGGATGACCCTGCCGGGTCAGGATCGTGATCTGCCGGCGGTGGTGATCGGCTCGCATCTCGACAGCGTGCCGCATGGCGGCAATTACGATGGCGCCGCCGGGGTGGTCATGGGCCTCGCCGCCGCCGCCCGGCTCCGGCGCAAGGGGGCGCGGACTGCCCGCGATCTCATCATCCTGGGTATCCGTGCCGAGGAAATGTGCTGGTTCGCGGCGCATTATCTCGGCAGCCGCGCGCTGTTCGGCCTGTTGCCACCCGAGACGCCGGACCAGCTGCGCCGCGCCGACACGGGCCGCACCCTCGCCGAGCACATGATCGAGGAGGGGCTCGACCCGACGCCGATCCGCGAGGGCCGGGCGTTGATGGACCCGGCGCGCATCGCCTGCTTCCTGGAGCCGCATATCGAGCAGGGGCCCGCCCTGGTCGCGGCCGGGCTGCCGGTGGGGATCGTCACCGGCATCCGCGGCAGCCTGCGCTATCCGCGCGCCAGCGTCAGCGGGGAACATACCCATGCCGGCGCCGTGCCGAGGGCCTTCCGGCGCGACGCCGCGATGGCCGGCGTCGCGCTGATCGCCGCGCTGGAGCGCCGCTGGATCGAGATGGAGCGGGCCGGGGCCGACCTGGTCTGCACCGCGGGCATCCTGGCGACCGATCCGGCCCACCAGGCGCCGACCAAGGTGCCGGGCTTCCTGCGCTTCAGCCTCGATATCCGCAGCGAGGATGCCGCCCTGCTGGCGGAGACCGACCGCTGGCTGCGGGAGGAGACGGCGCGGCTGGAGGCGGAGCGCGGCGTGCGCTTCGACCTCGGCCCCGGCACCCATGCCGCGCCCGCCCGGATGGATGCGCGCATTCAGGACATCCTCTGGCGCGCCGGCGAACGGACGGGGACAGGCATGATGCGCATGGCCTCGGGCGCCGGGCACGACTGCGCCACCTTCGCCGGGCTGGGCATTCCTTCCGCCATGCTGTTCCTGCGCAACGAGAACGGCAGCCACAATCCGGACGAGACGCTCGACATGGCCGATCTCGCCGCCGGCCTCGCCGTGCTGACGGGCGCGCTGGAGGAGCTTCTCGCCTGATCGCGACACCCTGGCGGAATTCTTGCCCGTGGCGGAACTTCTGTCGCTGGCACAACTCTTGCTGCCGACGAGCGCGATGCTGAAGACCTCTCCGATCGAAACGTCCACCGCCGGCCATCGTCTCGACATGGACGGCATCCGCGTGCGCTATGGCAGCGCGACCGCGGTGGATGGCGTGACCCTCACCGTGGAGCCCGGCGAGATCCTGGCTCTGCTCGGCCCCTCCGGCTGCGGCAAGACGACGCTGCTGCGCACCGTCGCCGGCTTCATCCGCGCCGATGCCGGGCGCGTGCTGGTCGATGGCCGCCCGATCGATCACCTGCCGCCCGGCGGCCGTGGCGTGGGCATCGTCTTCCAGTCCTACGCCCTCTTCCCCCACATGACAGCGGCACAGAATGTCGCCTACGGACTGGAAGCCCGGGGCCGGCCGAAGGCGGAGATCGTCCGCCGCGTCGAGGCGGCGCTCTCCGCCGTTCGCATGGAGGCGTTCGGCGAGCGGCGTCCGCGCGCGCTCTCGGGTGGGCAGCAGCAGCGCGTGGCGCTGGCCCGCGCACTGGCCACCGAACCGCGCATCCTGCTGCTCGACGAGCCCTTCGCCGCGCTCGATCGCGCCCTGCGGCTGGACCTGCAGCTCGAGATCAAGCGCATCCAGCGCCGCTTCGGCGTCACCGCCGTGCTGGTCACGCACGACCAGGACGAGGCGATGAGCATGGCCGACCGCATGGCGGTGATGAACCGCGGCCAGGTGGAGCAGGTGGCGGCGCCCGCGGAGGTCTACGACACTCCCGCCACGCCCTTCGTCGCCGGCTTCGTCGGCACCAGCAACCGGCTGCATGGCAAGGTCGAGGCGCGGCAGGGCGAGGATTACCGCATCCGCCTCGATGTCGGCGCCACGGTCACGGTGCCCAGCCCGCGCGGCTTCGCCCTGGGCGAACGGGTGCTGCTCAGCGCGCGGCCCGAGCATCTCATGCTGCATCCGGACGCGCCGGAGACAGCCGGGAGCTGGCCGGCGCGGTTGCGCCTTTCACTCCCGCTGGGCCCGGCCCTCGTGCACGACGTCGAGGCCGGCAACACCGAACTCAAGCTGCACCAGGCGCGACACGGCGCGCCGCCCTCGCCCGGACCGGTGCGCATCGGCCTCTCGCCCGGCGCCCGTCCGGCCCTTTTCCCCGTTGGAGACGCGACATGATCGAAATGAGCCGCCGCCACGCCCTGAGCGCCACCCTCGGGCTGCTGGGCGCCGCCGCCCTGCCGGCCGGGCCGGCGCGGGCCGCCGGCAGCATGACCGCCGCGGTCTATCCGGGCGGCTGGGACGAGGCATTGCGGGCCGTGCTGGCGCCGGCGCTGAAGCAGAACCACGGCGTCGACGTGGCCTTCGAGCCGCTCTTCGCCGTCGACCAGATCGCCAAGGCGCGCGCGGCGCGCGGGGTCGCGCCCTTCGATGTCTTCGTGCTCGATCCCGGCCCACGCGTCAGCGGCATGGACCTGAAGCTCTTCGAGCCTTTCGATCCGAGCCGCCTGAGCAACCGCGGCAAGCTGCCCGCCGGCTACGCGGACGCGGTGGGCGCCGGGGTCGCGGCGCAGGTCGTCGGCATCGCCTACAATCCGAAGAAGATGGAGAAGCCGAAGGGCTGGGCGGACCTGTTCAGGCCCGAATACGCGAAGCAGCTCGGCCTGACCGGCTTCGGCACCACCTTCGGCACCATCTCGCTGATCGAGATGGCCAAGTCCGTCGGCGGCTCCGAGGAGAACATGGAACCGCTCTTCGAGGCGCTGCGCAAGATCCTGCCCGATGTCGCCGCCGTGGCGCAGCCGGCCGCCATGCCGGGCCTGTTCCAGCAGGGACAGATCGGCCTGATGTACACCAACACCTATACGGTGACGCTGCTGAAGTCGCGTGGCGTGGACATCGAGTTCGCGGTGCCGGAGAGCGGCGCCGCCGCCTTCGGCACCACGATGCACATCGCCAGGGGCAGCAAGAACATCGACGCCGCCTACCAGTACATCGACACGATGATCAGCACGCCGGTGCAGTCGGCGCTGTCGCAGGCGCCGTACTTCTTCGTGCCGGTCAATACCGAGGTGAAGCCGGGCGCCGACGTGCCGATGAAGTCGATCGACGACCTCAGGACCTTCGTCACGCATGACTGGACCAAGATCAACCCGCAGCGGCCGCGCTGGATCGACCGCTTCAACCGCGAGATGGCCAAGTGAGCGAGCGGGGCGCGTGGCGGCTCGCGCTGCCGCTCGCCCTGGCGCAGCTGCTGTTCTTCCTCTCGCCGCTGCTGCTGCTGGCGGCGACCTCCCTCGCGACGGACGAGAATCTCGACACTGCCAGCCTCGCGGCCTGGCGCGACGTGCTGGGCGATTCCTTCCACCGCCAGGCGGTTCTGAACACGCTGCGCCTCGGCGCCCTCACCGTGCTCGCCACCCTGCTCTTCGCGGTGCCCCTGGCGCTGCTGCACATGGTGGCGGGGCCGGCCCTCAAGCGGATCATCCTGCTCGCCGCCGTGCTGCCGCTGCTGACCTCGGTGGTGGTGCGGACCTTCGCGTGGATCGTCATCCTGGGGCGGGAGGGCGTCATCAACAGCACGCTGCTTTCCACGGGCCTGACCAGCGCGCCCATCCCGCTGCTGCAGACCGAACCCGGGCTGATCCTGGCGCTGACGCAGATCGAGATGCCGCTGATGCTGCTGCCGCTGATCGCCTCGCTCGGACGCATCGACCCGGCGCTGCTCGACGCCTCGGCCTCGCTCGGCGCCTCGCTGTTCCGCACGCTGCGCCGTGTCGTGCTGCCGATGGCGCTGCCCGGCCTGCTGGCCGGTGCCACGCTGGTCTTCGCCAGTGCCTCCACCGCCTTCATCTCGCAGTCGGTGATCGGCGGCGGCCGGCTGGCCTATCTCCCGTCGCTGGTCTGGCAGCAGGCCATGGTGGTGTTCAACTGGCCCCTCGCGGCGGCCCTGGCGCTGACGCTGATGGCCTCGGTGCTGGCCGTCGCGGCGGCGCTCTCGGCAGTGGGAAGGAAGGCCGCGCATGTCTAGATTCGCCGCCCGCGACAAGCCGCTGGCCCTGCTGATCCTGGCCCTGGCCGCGATCGGGCTGCTGATCCTCATCGGGCCGGTGCTGATCGTGCTGCTCACCTCCTTCACCACCTCGCAGGCCTTGCGCTTTCCGCCGCCGGGCCTGACCCTGCGCTGGTACGCCGACCTCTTCGACCCCGCGCGCTCGGCGCAGATCCATGTCGCCGCCGGCAATTCCCTGGCCGTCGCCGCCTGCACGGCCGCGCTCTCCACCGCCCTGGCGACCGGCGCGGCGCTGGCCATCTCCCGCTCCCGCGCCGCCTGGGCGCGCATGGCGGAAGGCGGCTTCATGGCGCCGCTGGTGCTGCCCGGCATCGCCTATGGCCTGGCGACGCTGATGTTCTTCTCCTGGCTGCGGCAGCCGCCGTCCTTCGGGCTGCTGGTCGCCGGCCATGCGATGATCGCGACGCCCTTCGCGCTGCGCACCATCGGCGCCAGCGCGGCGGGGCTCGATCCCGCCCTGCTGGAGAGCAGCGCCATCCTCGGCGCCTCGCCCTGGCGCACCTTCCGGCGCGTCGTGCTGCCCCTGATCATGCCGGGCGTGGCCGCCGGGGCCTTCCTCGCCTTCGTCTCCTCGCTCGACAATGTGCCGGTCTCCCTCTTCCTCTCCTCGGCTGAGACGGACATGCTGCCGATCCGCATGTGGGGCATGATGGAGACCTCGCTCGACGTGCGCGTCGCGGCGGCCTCCGGCGTGCTGGTGGCTGTTGCCTTCCTTCTTCTCGTGGTGATGGACCGTGCCGTGGGCCTGGTCCGCAGGATGGCCGGATGACGCTGAAGCCCGAACCCCTGACCGCCGAGGCCTTCGCGCCCTTCGGCGAGGTGCTGACGGTGCCGGAGGCCGCCGGCCGCCTCTACTACGAGGCGGCGCTGGCCAATGGCCGGGCCGGCGCCTGGCCCAGCCTGTCGCTGTCCTGCAAGGAGCCCGAGCCCGCGCGGCGGCTGCGCGTCGAGGCGATGGAGCGGCACGAGTTCTCGTCGCAGAGCTTCGTTCCGCTCGGCGCCGCCGCCTGGCTGGTGCTGGTGGCGCCGCATGGCGCGGATGGCGGACCGGACATGGCCAGGGCGCGCGCCTTCCTACCCGGCCCGGGCCAGGCCGTCACCTATGGCATCAATGTCTGGCATCACGGCATGACGGTGTTCGGCGCGCCGGCCCGCTTCGCCGTCTTCATGTGGCGCGATGGCGGGCCGGGGGATGAGGAATTCGTCCCCGTCGAACCCTTCACCCTGGACCTGGACTGACCTCCGATGACCTATCAGGTGAAGCGCGACTTCATCGGCTATGGCGCCAACCCGCCGGACCCGCGGTGGCCTGGCGGCGCGCGCGTCGCGGTCAATTTCGTCATGAACTACGAGGAGGGCTCCGAGCCCTCGGTGCAGGATGGCGAGGGCTATTCCGAGCACGGCCTGACCGAGGCCCCTGGCATCGCGCATATCCCGAAGGGTCGCGACCTCGCTGCCGAAGGCATGTTCGAGTATGGCAGCCGGGTCGGCTTCTGGCGGCTGATGCGGCTGTTCCAGGAGCGTGGCCTGCCGATGACGGTCTTCGGCTGCGCCCTGGCCCTGGAGCGCAACCCCGAGGCGGCGGCGGCCATCCGAGAGAGCGGCTTCGATGTCTGCTGCCACGGCTGGCGCTGGGTGAAGCACTACGAACTCTCCGAGGCCGAGGAGCGCGAGCACATCCGCCGCGCCGTCGCCTCGCTGGAGCGGACGGTGGGGCACCGCCCCGATGGCTGGTACTGCCGCTACGGACCCAGCGAGAACACGCGCCGCCTGGTGGTCGAGGAGGGCGGCTTCCTCTACGACAGCGACAGCTATGCCGACGAACTGCCCTGGTGGGTCACGGTGGAGGGCAAGGGCCATCTGGTCGTGCCCTATTCGCTGACCAACAATGACGGCAAGTACGCCGGCGCCGTCGGGACCTCGGAGCAGTGGTTCAGCTTCGTGCGGGACGCCTTCGACACGCTCTACGCCGAGGGCGCGCGGACGCCGAAGATGATGTCGGTCGGGCTGCACATGCGGCTGATCGGCCATCCGGCCCGGGCGGCCGGCCTGGCGCGGCTGCTGGACCATATCCAGAGGCATCAGGATGTCTGGATCACCCGGCGCATCGACATCGCCCGGCACTGGGTGAGGCAGCATCCCTATCCCGGCCGCGGGCTGAACGAATAGGGTGACGGCCCCGCTTGGCGGCGGGGCGGCTCCCCCCATAGCATCCGCGCGCCGGACACCCCAAGTCAGCGGCAACACAAGCCGGGAGACACCGATGCGCGCCACCTCCGTTCTCGAGACCATCGGCCAGACGCCGCACATCCGCCTGGGCCGCCTCTTCCCCGACGCCGAGGTCTGGGTGAAGTCCGAGCGCGCCAATCCCGGCGGCTCGATCAAGGACCGCATCGCCCTGTCGATGGTCGAGGCGGCGGAGGCGGAGGGCCGGCTGAAGCCGGGTGGCACGATCATCGAGCCGACCTCGGGCAATACCGGCATCGGGCTGGCCATGGTCGCGGCGGTGAAGGGCTACAGGCTGGTTCTGGTCATGCCGGAATCCATGTCCATCGAGCGCCGCCGGCTGATGCAGGCCTATGGCGCCACCTTCGACCTGACGCCGCGCGAGAAGGGCATGAAGGGCGCCATCGAGCGGGCCAAGGAGCTGGTGGCCGAGACGCCCGGCGCCTGGATGCCGCAGCAGTTCGAAAATCCGGCCAATATCGACGTGCATGTCCGGACCACCGCGCGCGAGATCCTGAGTGACTTCCCCGAGGGGCTGGACGCGCTGATCACCGGCGTCGGCACCGGCGGCCACCTCACCGGTTGCGCCCAGGTGCTGAAGCAGGCCTGGCCCGCGCTGAAGGTCTTCGCCGTGGAGCCCGAGGCCTCGCCCGTGATCTCCGGCGGATCGCCCGCGCCGCACCCGATCCAGGGCATCGGTGCCGGCTTCGTGCCGGCCAACCTGCACACCGACCTGCTGGATGGCGTCATCAAGGTCGCGGCCGATGCGGCCAAGGACTATGCCCGCCGCTCGGCGCTGCAGGAGGGCCTGCTGGTCGGCATCTCCTCCGGAGCGACGCTGGCCGCCATCGCCGCCAAGCTGCCGGAGCTGGGGCAGGGCGCGAAGGTGCTGGGCTTCAACTATGACACCGGGGAGCGCTATCTCTCGGTTCCGGACTTCCTGCCGGGCTGAGGCCCGCCGGGGCGGGACGGCGGGGCTTCTCAGATCGTGTAGTCGAAGGCCGTATAGGCCATCTCGGCCAGGATCTCGTCGGCGCTGCGCGGCGAGGCGGCGCCCTGGTCCATCCGGACCGGCCGGGCCGGCACGCCCGCCACGGTGGTGCGCGGCGGCACGGGCGCCAGCACCACCGAGCCGGCGGCGATGCGGGCATCCTCGCCGACCTCGATATTGCCCAGGATCTTCGCCCCCGCGCCGATGATGACGCCGCGCCGGATCTTGGGATGCCGGTCCCCCGCCTCCTTGCCGGTGCCGCCCAGCGTCACGCCCTGCAGCAGCGAGACATCGTCGCCGATCTCCGCCGTCTCGCCGATCACGAGCCCGGTCGCGTGGTCGAGCAGGATGCCCCGGCCGATCCGGGCGGCCGGGTGGATATCGGCCTGGAACACCTCCGAGGCGCGGCTTTGCAGGTAGAGGGCAAGATCCCGCTCCCCCTGCTTCCAGAGCCAGTGGTTCAGCCGGTGCAGCTGGATGGCGTGAAATCCCTTGAAGTACAGGAAGGGCTCGATCAGCCGCTCGCAGGCCGGGTCGCGCTCGAAGACGGCGGCGATATCCGCCTTCAGCCCCAGCACCAGCGCGGCATCGGCCCGGCTGGCCTGCTGGAAGGCCTGGAAGATGATGGAATGCGAGATGGTGTCGTTGCGCAACCGGGCGGCGATGCGGTGGAACGCCGCGGTGGGGAAGTCGGGCTGGTTCAGGATCGATTCCAGGAAGAGCGGCGCCAGGGTCGGCGAGGCGGTCTGGGCGGCTTCTGCCTCGCGGCGCAGCTGGTGCCACAGCGCGTCGGTCAGCTCCGCCTGCGTCGAGACCAGGGACAGGTGATGCGGCGCGGATCGCGACAAGGGATCTCTCCATCGGAGCCTTCGGCCACCGGATATGCGGTGGGTCGGCGGGCGGCGGGAGGGGCGACACGAAATCTTCAGCCCCGCGATCCCCCGCCCGTCCCCTGCGGGCCCGTCGCGGGGCGGGGGGCTTGGCCGCCACGGCCCCGCTCCGATAGGTTGGCGGGACAAGGCCGGCCCCGCGCCGAGCTGGGTCAAACCACCAGGCCAAACACTGAGGAGATGACGAGAATGCCATTGCCCCCCGCCCTCGAGGGCCGCCTCGCGCTCCCCATCGTCGCCGCGCCGATGTTCCTGGTCTCCGGGCCGGATCTGGTGGTCGAGACCTGCCGCGCCGGGGTGCTGGGCACCTTTCCCTCGCTGAACCAGCGCAGCAGCGAGGCCTATGGCGACTGGCTGGACGAGATCGCCGGGCGGCTGGAGGGCCAGCCCGGCGCCGCGCCCTTCGGCGTGAACCTGATTGTCAACCGTTCCAACACCCGGCTGGATGCCGATCTGGCGCGGACGGTGGAGCACCGCGTGCCCCTGGTCATCACCTCGCTCGGTGCGGTGAAGGAGCTGGTGGATGCGGTCCATGCCTATGGCGGGCTGGTCTTCCACGATGTCGTCAACCTGCGCCACGCCGCCAAGGCGGCGGAGGCCGGGGTGGATGGGCTGATCGCCGTCAGCGCCGGGGCCGGCGGCCATGCCGGCCAGCTCAGCCCCTTCGCCTTCCTGGCCGAGCTGCGGCAGATCTTCCAGGGAACCCTGTTGCTCTCGGGCGCCATGAGCACGGGCGCGCATGTCGCCGCCGCGCGGCTGATGGGGGCGGACCTGGCCTATCTCGGCACCCGCTTCATCGCCACGCAGGAGAGCATGGGCCCGCCGGACTACAAGGCCATGCTGCTGGAGGCCAAGGCCCGGGACGTCATCTACACCCCGGCGATCAGCGGCGTGAACGCCAATTTCCTGCGCCAGAGCCTGGTCGCCGCCGGGCTCGATCCGGAGAACCTGCCGCCGCGGCCGGAGAAGCACACCGATGCCGAGCACCGACCCTGGAAGAACATCTGGTCGGCCGGGCACGGCGTCGGCAGCATCGAGGACGTGCCGACCGTGGCCGAGCTCTGCGGCCGGCTGGGGCAGGAATATCGCGAGGCCCTGCGCGCGCTCTCCCGCGAGGCCGAGGGCTGATCCGGGCCGGCGGGGCAGGGCAATTCCTGCACCGCCGGCCGCCCTGCCATGCGGCGGGGTCGCCTTGCGGGCGGGCCTCACAGGCAGGAGAGTGTTCCCGCCGCCGGCGCCCGCCTTCCTGCCCTGGCCCTCGCGCCTGGCGGCCCCTGCCGGCCACCGAGGAAACCTGTCCATGACGCATTCCGCCTTCCGATCCGCGCAGCTCGGCCAGGGGGGCTGCTGCCGGTGATGCTGCCGCTTCGCGCCGCTCGCCTGGAGGAGATGCTGCGGGAGGAGGCTCCCTACGGTGACATCACCACCCTGGGCCTCGGCATCGGGGACGCGGTGGGGCAGGTGCAGCTCTGCGCCGGCCGGACCATGACGCTGTGCTGCTCGGAGGAGGCGGAACGGCTCTTCCTGCTGGCGGGCTGCAGCGCCGTGCACCGTGTCGCCGCCTCCGGCGCCCTGCTGGATCAGGGCGGCCCGATCCTGACCGCGACCGGACCGGCCGCCGCGCTGCATCAGGCCACCAGGGTGGCGCAGGCGCTGATGGCGACCACCTCCGGCATCGCCACGCAGGCCGCCCGCATTCGCGCCGTCGCGCGCCGGGAGAAGCCGGGCATCGCGGTCGCCTGCCCGCGGGAGCATCTGCCCGGCGCCAGGGACGTGATGCTCCGCGCCATCGCCGCCGGCGGCTGCGTGCCGCACCGCCTCGGCCTGTCGGACAGCATCCTGGTCGGCGCCCCGCACCGCGCCTTCCTGGGCCGCGAGCCCGCCTATCGCTGGGTGGCGCGCCTGCGCGCGGCGCAGCCGGAGCGCAGCATCGCCGTGGAGGCCGGGACGGTGGACGAGGCGGTGCTGCTGGCCCATGCCGGCGTCGACATCGTGCAATGTGGCGGGCTGAGCCCGGCCCAGCTGGCGGAGGTGACACGCGCCCTCGCCGATCACCCCCGGCGCCCGGTCATTGCCGCGGCGGGGGGCGTGACCGAGGGGAATGCCGCCGACTATGCGCGCGCCGACGCCGACCTGCTGATCACCGCCTCGCCCTACAGCGCCCCGCCGCTGGAGATCACGGCGAGGATGGAGCGCCTCTGACGCCTCCGCGACGGCGCACCATAAGCCTTGCGTTGTCCTCCGCCTTTCTCATGTAATCCGGAATGAACCTTCCGGGGTCGCTGCGACAGGGGGCACGGGCATGAAGCGGGTGACGCTGGACGCCGTGCTGGATGTGGCCGGGTTATGGCAGGAAGCGGCCTGCGACGAGAGCAGGCTGGGCACCGCGCTTCATGAACTGCGCCAGCTCTTCGGCGGCACCACCGCGTGCCTGGGCCGCCTCGGCCACCCTCCGGAGGCGCAGGACGTCTTCGGCGTCGGTCACACCGAGGGCTATCTGCGCAGCTATGCCGAGCACTACTGGCGCGGCAATCTCGTCTGGCAGGCGGCGAGGCCATTGGCCCCCGGCTCCATCTACTGCGACCAGAAGCTGCTCGGACCCGCGGGTCTGCACGGCAGCGCGTTCTGGAACGAGTGGATGCGGCCACAGGACATGTATGCCTCGATCGGCTGCCGCATCGACGGGCCGGGCGATGGCTGGGCGATCCATGTCGAGCGGGGCCGCACCCGCCCGGCCTTCGATGCCGAGGACTACCGGCTGATGCGGAAGCTGATGCCGTTCATCCGCGCCGGCCTGGGGCAGCGCGACCGGTTCGGCGGGCTTCGCCTCCCGCGGGAAGGCATCGTGGACGGGCTCGATCTGCTGGACATCGCCATCTACGAGGTTGGCGCCGATGGCCAGGTGCTGCGCGCCAACCGGGCGGGGGAGATGCTGCTGGCCCGCATCGGCGCGGCGCGGCACCACGGCATCGCCGCCCTCGGGCTTGGCAACGGGGCGGTGGTGGCGCGGCTGCGCAAGTATGTGCAGCAGGCCTGCCTCGGCACCGAGCTGGAGCGGCGGGGCGGCTTCCTGGCCACCGTCGCGGGCCGGTCGGCCGTGCCGCTCAGCCTCCAGGTCAGCCCGCTCTCGGCCGAGGGGCGGCAGGCGCCCCGCGCGCTGGTCGTCGCCAAGGAGGTGATGACGCGGCAGGAGCTGGGGGCGCAACTGCCGGCCCTGTTCGGCCTGACGCCGGCCGAGGTCCGGGTGGCGTCGGGCATGCTCGCCGGCCTGACGGCGGCCGAGATCGCCGCCATGCAGGGTCTTCGCATCACCACCGTGCGGACGCATCAGGCGCGGATCTTCCAGAAGACGGAGACCCGCCATCAGGCCGCCTGCGTGGCGCGGATGCAGGCCGCGCTGCTGCCCGTGCTGAGCTGAGCCCTATTCCTGATACCAGGTGCGGCCATCGCGCTCGATCAGGGCGATGGCGGCGGTCGGACCCCAGCTGCCGGCCGGATAGGGGCGGGGCGGCTGTGGTGTCGAGGCCCAGGCGCGCAGCAGCGGCTCGACCCAGGTCCAGGCCGTCTCCACCTCGTCGCGGCGCATGAACAGCGTGGCATTGCCGCGCACCACATCCATCAGCAGCCGCTCATAGGCGTCCGGGAAACTCTGGCCGAAGGTCTTCTCGAAGGAGATGTCGAGCCCGGTGGGGCGGAGATGCAGCCCGCCCGGCCCCGGCTCCTTGGTCATCATCTCGAGCCGCATCCCCTCCGCCGGCTGCAGGCGGATCAGCAGGCGGTTGGGCTCGGTGATGCTGGCCTCCGCCGGGAACAGCGTGAACGGCGGCGTGCGGAACTGCACGACGATCTCGGAGACCTTGCACGGCAGGCGCTTGCCGGTGCGCAGGTAGAAGGGCACGCCGGCCCAGCGCCAGTTGTTGATCTGCAGCTTCATGGCGACGAAGCTTTCCGTCGTGCTGGTCGGCTCGCCCAGATCCTGCAGATAGCCCGGCACCGGTTGCCCACCGACGGCGCCGGCCGTGTACTGGCCGCGGACCGCGAAGCCCGGCGCCTCCAGCGGCGTGATCGGGCGCAGCGCGCGCAGCACCTTCAGCTTCTCGTCGCGCACCGCGTCGGCGTCGAGCGAGACCGGGCTCTCCATGGCCAGCAGGCACAGCAGCTGCAGCATGTGGTTCTGCAGCATGTCGCGCAGCGCGCCCGAGCGGTCGTAATAGCCGCCGCGCCCCTCGACACCGACCGTCTCCGCCACGGTGATCTGCACATGGTCGATGACGTCGGCATTCCACAGCCGTTCGAAGATCGTGTTGGCGAAGCGCAGCGCCAGCAGGTTCTGCACCGTCTCCTTGCCGAGGTAGTGGTCGATGCGGAAGAGCTGCGCCTCCGGCACCACGGCGCCGACCGCGTCGTTGATGGCGCGGGCGGAGGCGAGGTCATGCCCGATCGGCTTCTCGAGCACGACCCGGGCCTGGGGCGAGATCAGCCCATGCTCGGCCAGGTTGCGGCAGATCGGACCATAGAGCTCGGGCGAGGTGGCCAGGTAGAAGGGCCGTACATGCTCCGGCCGCTCGGCCAGCAGGGCGGCGAGGCGGTCCCAGCCCGCCTCGCCGGCGCCGTCGATGCGCAGATAGCGCAGCAGGGCGAGGAAACGGCGCAGCTCCTCCTCCTGCTCCACCGTCTCCACCGCGACATGGCGCCGCAGCGCCGCCTCGGCCTGCCGGCGGTAGGCGTCCTCCTCCAGCTCGGTCCGCGCCGCGGCGAGGATGCGGCAGGCCTCGTCGAACTGCCGGTCGCGGAAGCGATGGAACAGCGCCGGCAGCAGCTTGCGCATGGTCAGGTCTCCGGTGGCACCGAAGATCACGCAGTCGAAGGTCGGAACGGGTAGAATCTGGGCCATGCATCCCTGCTCGCGGAGGAAGTGTCGTGGCGGACCGGTCTCGCGCTCTCCGGCCGCGGCGCGCCGGGGCCCAGTCTAGGCCGGGCCTTCGCGCCTGCACAAAGGGCATATGCCGGGCCGGAGTCCCCGCAGAGGAGCCTTCAGCGCGGAGGCGGTCCGGCCTCGTCGCCGATGCGGTCGCGCAGCGTCACCTCCGGCAGGCCGAGCACCAGCAGGAAGGCGGCCGTCATGACGGCGCCGCTGAGCAGGAAGCAACCGGTCAGCGCGGCGCGATAGGCATCGGCCATGGCGGCCTGCTGGGCCGGCGTGAAGCGCGCCAGTGCCTCCACGCCATGCGCCGTGACCTGGGCCACCTCGGCCGGATCGAGCCCGGCGAAGGCGTTCTGCAGCCGCGAGGTCATGATGGTCCCGGAGGCGGCGACACCGAGCGCGCCGCCAAGCGAGCGCAGGAAGGTCATGGCGCCGGTCGCGGCACCCAGCTCCCGGTGCGCCACGGCGTTCTGCACGGCGGTCGTCAGGTTGGGCATGCCCATGCCCATGCCGAGGCCGAGCAGCCCCATCGAGACCAGGAAGACCATGGGCGGGGCGGCGAACCAGGCGAAGAGCGCCAGGCTGGCCAGTGCCAGGGCCTCTAGCCCCAGCCCGGCGAGCAGGAACAGCTTGTTGCGCCCGAGCTTCGAGACGATGCGGCCGCCGACGACCGAGCTGAGCACCATGCCGACCACCTGCGGCAGCATCATCGCGCCGGCATGGGCGGGGTCCATGCCGAGCACCAGCTGGAAGTAGAGCGGCAGGAAGACGGTGGAACCGAGCATGGCGAAGGTCATCATGCCGCCGACCACCACGCCGCGGGCGAAGACCGGGTTGCGGAACAGCGGCAGGCGGATCAGCGGCTCCGGCGCCCGCAGCTCGCGCCAGGCGAAGAGGGCATAGAGGGTCACGGACAGCGCCGCCATGCCGAGGGCGGGCCAGGACGCCCAGGGGAACTCGCTGCCGCCCCAGGCCAGCAGCAGCAGCAGGGCGGTGGTGGCGCCCGCCAGCAGGGCCGCCCCGGGGATGTCCACTGGCCGCCGGTTCGGCGGCGTCGTGGAGCGCGGCAGGCCGAGGCCGATCATCACCAGGGCCAGCAGGCCGATCGGCAGGTTGACGTAGAACACCCACCGCCAGGACAGGGCCGATGTGATGATGCCGCCGAGCAGCGGCCCGGCGACGCTGGCCAGGGCGAAGGTGCCGGTGAAGAGACCCTGGTAGCGCGGCCGCTCGCGCGGCGAGACGACATCGCCGATGGCGGCCTGGGAGAGGGTCAGCAGCCCGCCCGCGCCGATGCCCTGGATGGCGCGGAAGGCGATGAGCTGGCCCATGGACTGCGCCACGCCGCAGAGCAGCGAGCCGCCCAGGAAGATCAGGATGGCCAGGAAGAAGAGGGTGCGGCGGCCGAAGGTGTCGGAGAGCTTGCCGTAGAGCGGCGTGGTGGTGGTCGAGGTCAGCATGAAGGCGGTGACCACCCAGGAGAGATGCGCCATGCCGCCCAGCTCCCCCACCATGCGCGGCAGGGCGGTGTTGACGATGTTCTGGTCGAGCGCCGCCAGGATCATCGTCAGCAGCGCCCCGGCCAGGACGATGCGGAGCTGCCGCTTCGGCGCGGTGCCGGCGGGGGGCGCCGGCGGATTCGCCGCCGGGGTGGGTTGGTCGTTCATGCGGCTCCGGCCTGTGCTGGCATCTCGCGCCGGGCCGAGGGCAGGCCGGCGGGCCGGCCTTTCTGGGCCGGCCGCCCCCCCGGTGTCAAAGCGCCCCCCGGCCGCTCAACCGCCGCGGGCGGCGCCCTGCGGGTTCTCCAGCAGGAAATCGAAGTCGCAGCCCTGATCGGCCAGCAGCACCTCGCGCCGGTAGAGGCTGGCGTAGCCGCGCTTGGCCTGGGCGGTGACGGGCGGCGTCTCGGCCCGGCGCCGCTCCAGCTCGGCCGCCTCGACCATCAGATCGAGGCGCCGCTCCCGCACCGAGACACGGATGCGGTCCCCGTCCCGCACCAGGCCGAGCGGCCCGCCGGACGCGGCGTCCGGCGTCACGTGGAGCACGATGGTGCCATAGGCGGTGCCGCTCATCCGCGCGTCGGAAATGCGCAGCATGTCCTTCACCCCGGCGCGCGCCAGCTTCTGCGGGATCGGCAGGTAGCCGGCCTCGGGCATGCCGGAGGGGCTGAGCGGGCCGGCGTTCTGCAGCACCAGCGCATCGTCCGGGCGCACGTCGAGGTCGGGATCGTCGATCCGCGCCGCCAGGTCCTCCAGCGAGCTGAAGACCACCGCCCGCGCCTCGGTCTCGAACAGCTTCGGGTCGGCGGCGGCGCGCTTCAGGATGGCGCCGCGCGGCGCCAGCGAGCCGAACAGGGCCACCAGCCCGCCCTGCGGCTGCAGCGGCTCGGCCAGGGGGCGCACCACGGCATGGTCCACATGGCCCGGGCCGCCCTCCAGCCGCTGGCCCAGCGTCTCGCCGCTGACGGTCAGGCAGTCGAGGTGCAGCAGCGGCTTCAGCTCGCGCAGCACGGCGCCGATGCCGCCCGCCGCGTGCAGGTCCTCCATGTAGAAGGGACCGGTCGGCTTCAGGTCCACCAGGACGGGGGTGGTGTCGGACAGCTCGTTGAGCCGGTGCAGGTCCACGGGGATGCCGGCGCGGCCGGCGATGGCGGTCAGGTGGATGATGGCATTGGTCGAGCCGCCGATGGCCAGCAGCACGCGCAGCGCGTTCTCCACCGATTTCGGGGTGATGATGTCGCGGATGGTGGTGCCGGCGCGGGCCAGCGCCAGGGCGGCGGCGCCCGAGGCCTCGGCGGCGCGGATGCGGTCGGCATGCACGGCCGGGATGGCGGCGGTGCCGGGCAGGATGATGCCCAGCGCCTCGGCCAGCGAGGCCATGGTGCTGGCCGTGCCCATCACCGCGCAGGTGCCGGCGGTGGTGGCGAGATTGCCCTCCACCTCCTCGATGGTGGCGTCGTCGATCTCGCCGGCGCGGTACTTGGCCCAGAAGCGGCGGCAATCGGTGCAGGCCCCGAGTCGCTCGCCCCGCCAGCGGCTGGTCATCATCGGGCCGGTCACCACCTGCACCGTCGGCAGGCCGGCGGAGAGCGCGCCCATGAGCTGGGCGGGCACCGTCTTGTCGCAGCCGCCGACCAGCACGACGGCATCCATCGGCTGGCCGCGGATCATCTCCTCGGTGTCCATCGCCATCAGGTTGCGGAAGAACAGGCTGGTCGGGTTGAGGAAGACCTCGCCGAGCGAGATGGTGGGGAATTCCAGCGGCAGGCCGCCCGCCGCCAGCACGCCGCGCTTCACCGCCGTCACAAGCTCGGGCACGCCGCGGTGGCAGTTGTTGAACTCGCTGTAGGTGCTGGCGATGCCGACCACGGGCTTCCTCAGCAGATCGGTCGAATAGCCCATGGCGCGGGCCATCGAGAGGCGGAGGTAGCGGGCGAAATCGCGGTCGCCATAGTTGGTGAGGCCACGGGACAGGCCGTGCGGGGTGTCGTCGCTCATGATGCTGGACTTCGCGGGGTTGGGCGCCAGGGAGCGCCGGGTGGAGGGGAAGGGCGCCGGCTCAGGGACCGCTGCCATAGGCGCGGAGATAGGCGGCCTGCGAGGGCTGGAGATGCGCGCGGGTGAGGGCGATGAGGGTCTCGCCATCGCCGGCGCGCAGCGCCGCGATCATGGCGTGGTGCTCCCGCCGCGCGGCCTCCCGCGCCTCGGGCGAGATCGAGGCGAGGAAGCGGATGCCATGGGCGCGCTGCGCGGCCGCCTCGATCGCCGTCGCCAGGAAGGCATTGCCGCAACAGTCGTTGATGCGGCGGTGGAAGGCCTGGTTGGCCCGGAACAGGGCGGCCAGATCGGCCGCGCCGGCGGCGCGATCGTGCTCCCGCTGCAGGGTCTCGATGGCGGCGAGGTCGGCGGCGGGCAGGGGGCGGGGGATCAGCCGCGCCGCCTCGCATTCCAGCAGCTCCCGCAGGTTGTAGAGCTGCCGCACATCCTGCGGCGCGTAGCTCCGCACCAGGGCGCCGCGATGCGGGATGCGCTCGACCAGCCCGATGCGCTCCAGCTCCGTCAGGGCCAGCCGGATGACGTGGCGGGTGGCGCCGAAGCGCTGGATCAGCTCCTCCTCCACCAGCCTTTCGCGCGGGTGCAGGCGGCCGAGGACGATGTCCTCCTCCAGGGTCCTGGCGAGCAGGCGGGGGGTCGGGGCGGCCTCGGCCCTGGCGCTGACGGTGTCCGGCATAGAGGGTTTCCACGTCCCCCCGGCGGGGGCCGGGAGCTTGATCGACAAGATTATCGACAATTTTAGCCCTGGCTAGCCCAGCCGACTCCGCAACCGGTCCGCACCGCGCAATTTACAGTCAGATGAGAGCGCCTATTAATAATCCGTGACACCCGAGGCGCCGCCGGCGATGGCTTCCGCCGGACCCGGCCCGAGGGCAAGGGCAAGAACCCCGGCGGCCAGCCGGGCGGCCGCAGCGCCGTCCGGCAAGATCAGAGGATGACATCAGTGCAGCACTCCCCGACCCAGACCGCCCGGCCCGGCGAGCCCGCCCAGACCTTCGGCACCGCGGGCATGGCGCCCATGGAGCGGCCCAGCGCCCTCACGCGGATGTTCATGGGCATCGTCGCCTGGGCGGAGCGGCTGAACCTGCGCCATTCCAAGGTCGGCAACCCGCCCGTCTACGACAACGCGACCTTCCCCTGGGCGGCCGAGATCGAGCGCGAATGGCCGCTGATCCGGAAGGAGCTGGAGAAGGTGCTGGAGCGGCGGGAGGATCTGCCGAATTTCCACGACATCGCGACGGACGTGAAGACGATCAGCACCGACAACCGCTGGAAGACCTTCTTCCTGACCGGTTACGGCGTCACCTCCGAGCGCAACACCAGGACCTGTCCCGAGACCTGGCGGATCGTGCGGAAGATCCCCGGCCTGCAGACGGCGATGTTCTCCATCTTCGAGCCGGGCAAGCACCTGCCGGCGCATCGCGGCCCCTACAACGGCGTGCTGCGGCTGCATCTCGGCCTGATCGTGCCGCAGGCGGAGGAGGGTCAGCTCGCCATCCGTGTCGACAAGCAGGTCTGCCACTGGCAGGAAGGCAAGGCGCTGATCTTCGACGACGCCTATGAGCACGAGGCCTGGAACCACACCGACAAGGTCCGCGTCGTGCTGTTCGTCGATTTCGTCAAGCCGCTCGGCTTCCCGGCGCGGCTGGTCAACTGGGCCCTGCTCAACCTCGCCATCTTCACGCCCTTCATCCGCGAGGGCGCCGACAACCACAAGGACTGGGAGAAGAAGTTCTACGCCCAGGCCGAGGCCCTGCGGAACCGTCCCCAGGCCTGAGGCGGGCGGATCATTGCGCGGTCAGGGGGCCTCCTCTATGCCCTCGGGCCCCGCGGCCCGCCACCTCCGAGGAGAGTCCCATGCGCGCCTGTTTCGTCGATGCCGGTGAGGCGCTGGGCGCGGTCTTCCGCCGCCTGCGCCGGGACGCCGATCCGGAGGTGACGATCAACCTGCAGCCGGACATCACGCCGGACGCGCTGCCGGGCGTGCTGGCCGGCCACGAGATCGCCATCATCGACCACACCGCCCTGCCGACCGACATCGCGCGGCAGGTGCCGGGCCTGCGGCATGTCGTCTTCCTCGGCACCGGCGCGCGCTCCTACATGAACCCCGAGGCGCTGGAGGCCGAGTGCGGCATCGCGGTGCACATCATCAAGGGCTATGGCGACACCGCCGTGGCCGAGATGGCCTTCACGCTGATGTGGACCGCCGCCAAGGGCATCGCCGGCATGGACCGGGGCATGCGCGCCGGGCGCTGGCTGCGCACCGACGGCCTGGAGCTGACCGGCAAGACCGTCGGCCTGCTCGGCTTCGGCGGCATCGCCGCCGAGATGGCGCGGCTCTGTCGTGGCGCCGGCATGACGGTGCTCGCCTGGAACCGGACGCCCAAAAGCGCCGAGGGCGTCGAGTTCGTCGGGCTCGACCGGCTGCTGGCCGAGAGCCATGTGCTTTCCGTGCATCTGCTGCTGAATGACGAGACGCGCGGCTTCCTCTCCGCCGAGCGCCTGGCCCGGCTGCGGCCCGGCGCGGTGCTGGTCAACACGGCGCGCGGCGCGGTGGTGGACGAGGCGGCGATGGTCGCGGCGCTGCGCTCCGGCGCCCTGGCCCATGCCGCGCTCGACGTCTTCGACATCGAGCCGTTGCCCGCCGGCCATGTGCTGACCACGCTGGAGAACGTCACCCTCTCCGCCCATTCCGCCTTCCGCACGCCGGAGGCCGGCGACAAGCTCGTGCAGGCGGCGCTGGAGCATTGCCGGCGCATCGCCGCCGGGTCCTGAGCCCGCCCGCCGCGGTCATCCGGCGGGCTGTGTCCCCTCCGCCGGCCGCCAAGCGGCCGCCGGGGCGCCGGCGGGAAGGCTCGTCCCCGCCGTCTCCTCCAGCAGGCGGCGCAGCGCCGGCTCGTCGGTCTCCGCATAGGGGGACAGCATGGCCGCCAGGGCGGCGAGATCGGGGATCTCCCGTTCGGCCTGGCCGGCCCGGAAGACCAGCCGATCCTCCGCATGCTCGGGCGGCGGCACCCGCGTCACCTCCAGCCAGTAGCTCCGCAGCCCGGCATCCCAGCCGGCCAGGATGGTGAGGCCGTGATAGCGGGGCCGCAGCTCGGCCGCCCGCCTTGCCGGCTCGGGTCCGGGCGGGCCGGAAGCGCCAATCGTGCCGAGCCTGGTCCCCATCCCCGCCTTCCCCTGGGTCGGCCTCCCGGGGCTGGGCGGCCGCGCCGCAGCGGAGCAGAAGGCGGCCGGCCAGGCTGTGCGTCCGATCACAGTCCGGTGGCCGGGAAGGGGAGGCGCCCTGCCGCTGGCGTCACGGAGGGATCATGCCGCCCCGGCTTACCGGCCCGGCGCGGCCATTCTATATCGCCTGCATGGCCCTCAGCACACACCAGCCCTGCGACAGTCCCGAGGCCGCCGTCGCCCGGCTGACCAGCCTCTACGATGCGGCGGTGGAGGCGGAGCGCACCGCGCTGGACCGCTTCATCAGCGGCGGCGCCCCGCCCAGCCGCGCCGAGCGCGAGGCCTTCCGCTATCCCGCGCTGCGCCTCGCCTGGACCTCCGACCGCCCGCCGCCACGCACCCGGCGCGCCTGGGGGAAGCTGCAGCAACCCGGCGTCTATGCCACCACCGTCACCCAGCCGGCGGGCTTCCACGACTACCTGCTGCAGCAGCTTGGACCCCTGATGGCGGAGTACGGCGCCACGGTGGAGGTCGGGCCGAGCAGCCAGGAAATCCCCTACCCTTACGTCCTGGAAGGCGGCGACGAGCTGGCGCGCGGCCGGGTGGGGGCCGCCGAGCTGGCGCGGCCCTTCCCGGTGCCCCGCCTCTCCGCCGTGGGCGACGAGGTGGCGGACGGGCTCTGGCGCCATCGGCCCGGCGCGCCGCGGCCGCTGGCGCTGTTCGACGCCGCGCGGGTCGACTACTCGCTGCGCCGGCTGGTGCACTACACCGGCACCGACTGGCGCGCCGTGCAGCCCTGGATCCTGCTGACCAACTACCAGCGCTATGTCGAGCAGTTCGTCGCCTGGGGCCTGGCCGAACTGGCCGATCCGGCGAGCCCGCACGACCGGCTCGTGCTGCCCGGCGGCGGCACGGTGCGGCGCGGCATGGCGCCCGGCGAGGCGGCCGCGCTGGTCGCCGCCAGCCCCTGGCAGCGCTTCCAGATGCCGGCCTACCACCTGCTGCGCGCCGAGGGGGAGGGGATCAGCATCGTCAATATCGGCGTCGGCCCCTCCAACGCGAAGACCATCACCGACCATCTCGCGGTGCTACGGCCGCATTGCTGGCTGATGATCGGCCATTGCGGCGGCCTGCGGCCCAGCCAGGAGATCGGCGACTACGTGCTGGCCCACGGCTACCTGCGGCGCGACAAGATCCTCGACGAGCTGCTGCCGCCGGAGATTCCGGTGCCCGCCCTGGCCGAGGTGCAGCTCGCCCTGCAGGACGCCGCCGCGCGCGTCACCGGCGCGGCGGGCGAGGCGCTGAAGCGCCGGCTGCGCACCGGCACGGTGGTCAGCTACGACGACCGCAACTGGGAACTGCGCTGGTCGCAGGAGCGGCTGCGCATCAACCTCTCCCGCGCCATCGCCGTGGACATGGAGAGCGGCACGCTGGCGGCGCAGGGCTACCGGCTGCGCGTGCCCTATGGCACGCTGCTCTGCGTCTCGGACAAGCCGCTGCACGGCGAGATCAAGCTGCCCGGCGCGGCCACCGCCTTCTACCAGCGCGCCGTGAGCGAGCATCTGCGCATCGGCATCGAGACGCTGGGCATCCTGCGCGAGCAGCTCACGGCGCTGCATTCCCGCAAGCTGCGCGCCTTCGACGAGCCGCCCTTCCGCTGAGCCGGGTCATGGAGCCGGCGCCCCGTCCAACGGCCGTTGGACGCCCCTATCCCGGCACCGCCTCGGGCAGCAGGCGCAGCAGGTTCAGCGCGCCCTCCGGCAGCGCCCCGGCCGCCACCTCGGCCAGATGCTCGTGGTGGCTCAGCAGGATCACCTGGGTGTGGCGGCTGAGCGCCAGCAACGCGCGGAAGGCGGCGCCGGCGCGGCGATCGTCGAAGCTCTGCAGGATGTCGTCCCCGAGGAAGGGCAGCGGCGGCGCGGCGGCGGCATGGTCCTCGATCGCCACCAGCCGGAGCGCCAGGAAGAGCTGGTCCCGCGTGCCTTCCGAGAGGCCCTCGACCGACACCTCCTCCGCCGGATGGTCCCGGTGCCGGAGCACCAGATGCGCCACGCCGCGCGCATCCTCGCGGGAGGCCAGGACGGGGTAGGCGCCTTCGGTCAGCAGGGCGAAGGCGGCGCCGATCCGCCGCAGCAGCCGGTCGTCCCCGCTCTCGCGCAGGCGGCCCATGGCGGCGTCCAGCAGGCCCGAGGCCGCCTGCATCAGCAGCGCGTCCTCCAGGATGCGGCCGAGCTGGGCGAGGGCCGCCTGCTGCTCCTGCAGCGCCCGGGCCGGGGTGTCGTCGCCGACCAGCGTGGCCTGCTCCGCCTCGAGCTGCGCGGCGCGGTGGGCGGCGGCGGCGATGGCGCCGGCCTGCGCCTCCTGCGCCGCGCGCGCCTCGGCCAGGGCCTCCTCCAGCGGCAGCGCGCCGAAGCCCCGGGCCTCCTCGCCCAGCGCCGCCAGGCTCAGCCCGTCCCCCGCCTCCAGCAGGTCGCGCAGGGCCTCGTCACGCGCCGCCTCCTGCCGCCGGCGCTGCTCCGCCAGGGCGATGCGCTCCTCCGCCGCCCTGGCATCCTCCGTCCCCGCGGCCGCCACGACGCCCTGCAACGCCATGTCGGCCCGCTGCAGCGCCTCGCGGCAGGCGGCGCGGTTCCGGGCGGCCGTCTCCGCCTGGCCCCGCAGGGCGGCGCGGCGGGCGGCGAGGTCGCGCGCCTCGCGCAGCCGCTGGCCGAGCCGCTCGGCCCGGACGAAGGCGTCGGTGCCGTCCTCGCCGGAGGGGGTGAGGCCGGCGGCCCCGGCGGCGAAGCTGTCCAGGTCGTGCCGCAGGTCGGCCAGGCGCTGCTCCAGCGTGGCGCGCTGCCGCAGCAGGGCCGGCAGCGCCTCCATCCGGCGCAGCGCCTCCAGCGCCTGGCCTGGCGGCTCGGCGGGGTCGCGCCCGAGGCCGCCGAGGGCCTGCCGCCAGTCCTCACGCCACAGCGCCAGGCGCGCGCCGGCCTCGGCCTCGGCCCGGCGCGCCTCGGCGAGGGCCTCGGCGGCGCGATCGCGGCGCGCCGCGATCGCGGCATGGCGGGCGGCGGCCTGCCGGGCATCGCGCCGCAGGGCCTCCGCCCGGTCGAGCAGGGCGCGCAGCCCGGCCTCGGCCTCGCCTGGCAGGGCCAGCGCCGTGGCGAGGCGTCGCGCGGCGGCCTGCTGCCCCGCCTGGATCTCCCGCCACGCCGCCTCCGCTTCCTCCAGCGCCAGGGCGGCGGCGAGGGCCGTCTCGCGCCGGGCCAGGAAAGCCTCCACCTCGCTGTCACCGGCCATGCCGTCGAGGCCGAGCGGCAGGACCACCGCGGCCCAGGCGGCGGCGGCCTCCTCCTCGGCCCTGGCGGCCTGTCCGGCCGTCTCCTCCGCCTCCTCCAGCGCCCTCCGCAGATCGGCGATGGCGGCATCCAGCGCCGCGGCGCGGGCGAGGCGCTCCGCTTCCTCGAGCCGGCGGTCGGCCAGCCGGTCGGCCTCCGCGACCGCGCGGGCATAGGCGAGCGGCAGCGGCTCACCGTGGCAGAAGGCGTGCTCCTCGGCCGTCTCCGGCGCCTCTCCGGCGAAGTGGCGGCGATAGATGAGCCGCCAGCCCGCCTCGCGCCGGGCCCGCAGGCGGGCCAGGGCCTCGGCGTCCGGCAGGCCGCCCTGGCGATCCAGCGCGGCGCGGTCCTGCCGCGCGGTCCGCAGCGCGGCGGCGATCCGTCCGGCCTCCGCCCCGGCGTGGCCGGCCCGCTCGCGCGCCGCCTGATGCGCCAGCGCCAGCCGGCGCAACGCCCCGGGCTCCGGCAGGGGAAGGTCGCGCAGCCGTCCGGGGTCGCGCAGCGGCGCCGGCAGCAGGGCGAGCTGGACCGCCAGCCTGGCCCGTGCCTCCTCCGCCTGTCGCGCGGCGGCGGCCAGGCGGCGGTCCGGGTCGCCCTCGGCGCCCAGCATCTCCAGCAGGGGCTCGAGCCCCTCCGGCAGGGCGGGCACGGGCTGCGCCGCCACGGCCGCCTCCTCCCGCAGTGCCGCCTCGCGGATGGCGGTCAGCGCTGCCGCGCGGGCCAGCGCCTCGGTCAGCGTGCCGTGCAGCTCGGCCAGGCGCCGGGCTTCGGCCAGCAGGGACAGGGCGGGCAGCGGCGTGGCGGCCTCGGCCGTCGCCTCGGGCAGTCCAAGGGCGCGACACTCGGCGAGCAGCGCGGCGCGGCACTCCGCCAGCTGGTGCTCCAGTCCCGGCAGGTCGCAGCGGGCGCGGGCGGCGACGCCGGAACCGGCCTGCAACGCCTCGATGGCGGCGGCCTGTTCCAGCACCGCCTGGTCCGGCGAGAGCCCTTCCAGCTCCGCCAGCACCTCGCGCTGCTGCGTCTCGGCGAGGTGCAGCGCCGCCTCGGCCCGCCGTGCCGCGTCCCGCGCGGCGGCGAGCCGGGCCGACAGATCCTCGGGCAGCAGCGGCGCCTCCGGATGCGCGGCCAGCCAGGCCAGGCTCTCGGCGTGCCGCGCCAGCAGCGGCCGGATACGGCGCTGCCGCTCCAGCACATGCAGCCGCTGCGCCGCCGCGCGCTCGGCCGCGCGGGCCTCGGCCAGGGCCTGGCGGGCGGCGTCCAGCACCGCCTCACGCTCGCGCCAGGCGGCGGGGCGGATCAGGCTGTCCTGCAACTGGCGGCGGCTGTCCTTCAGCCGGTCCGCGGCCTGGTGGAAGGGGCGCTGCGCGGACCGGCGCAGCGGCGCGCAGCGGTCGCGCTCGCCTTCCAGCGCCTGGCGCAGATCGCGCGCCCGGCGCAGCCCGCCGGCGGCCTGCAGCAGCGCCTCGGCGAGGTCGCCCCCGCTGGCCAGGAGCGCCTGGCCGCCGGCGCGCAGCCGCTCGGTGTCCAGGGCGAAGAGCCGTTCGAGCAAGGCCCGGTCGGCCGTGCCGAGAAGCCGTTGCGCCAGGGCCGGCGGCAGGGGCTGGCCGTCCGCCCCGGCCAGGGTGTTGCCACGGCCCTTGCGGCGCTCCAGCACGAAGGCCGCGCCATCCGGGCCGGCGCCCTCGGCCCGCAGCTGCATGCCGCCGTAGCCGTGCCGGAAGCCCATCGGGGTCTGCGCGCCGATGCCGAAGAGGAGGTCGCCCAGCGCGCTCCGCAGCACCGACTTGCCGGCGCCGTTCGGCGCCAGGATCAGATTGACCCGGCCGGGCGCCGGATCCAGCGCCAGGACCGTGTCGCGGAAGCTGCCGTAGTGGTGCAGGGAAAGCGCGGTCAGCCGCATGCCCCCTCCTCCTCGGTCAGGCGGGCGAGCAGCAGGTCGCGTGCCTGGCGCAGCAGCTCGGGGGGAAGCTCCCCCTCGGCCAGCAGCAGGGCGGGATGGCCGGCGGGCAGGGCTTCGCGCAGGCCGGGCGCGCGGGCCAGCATCTGCGTCGCGTAGTCCTGCAGGGCCGAGGCCAGCTCCGGCGCGGTCCGCGGCGCGGCGGCGATGTCCCGCACGGCGCCGAGCAGCCGGGCCGGCGCATCGTCGCCCGCCGCCGGGGCGGCACCGGGCGCGCGGGTCGCGAGGCGCACCGCCTCGATCCAGAAGCTGTCCGCCTCGGCCGCCTCCAGCCCCGCGGAGCGCAGATGGGCGCGCAGCGCCTCCGGGTCGCGCGCCAGGGCGGAATGCGCCGCCGTGGTGCCGCCAAGCTCCAGCCGCAGGGCCAGCAGCCGGCCCTCCGCCGCCTCCACCGCCGCGCCGATGGCGTCGCGCGCGCGGTCCTGCACGGCGGCGAGGTCGGCGGCCCCGCTCAGGTCCAGCGTCAGCCGCTGCCAGCGCACCACGTCCAGCGCATGGTGCTCCACGGCGGCGACGCGCCCCTCCCGCACCGTTACCAGGCTGGCGCCCTTGGCGCCCGGCTCGTTGATGTGCCGGCCCTGGAGATTGCCCGGAAAGACGATCCAGGGCGCCTCGTGCAGCACGGCGCGCTCATGCACATGGCCGAGCGCCCAGTAGTCGTAGCCATGGCCGGCGAGCTGGGCGATGGCGCAGGGGGCATAGGTCTCGTGCGCCGCGTGGCCGGCGGCGGAGCTGTGCAGCAGGCCGATGTTGAAGCGCCCGGCGAGCGGCGGCGGATAGGCGAGCGCCAGGTTCTCGACCACCGCGCGCTGGGCAAAGCTCTGGCCGTGCACGGCAAGGCCGAGCTCCGGCAGCTCCAGGCTTTCCGGCCGGCGGTGCGAGAGCAGGGTGGCGCCCTCGGGCAGGCGCAGGCTGCGGGTCAGCACGCTCTCGGCATCGTGGTTGCCGCGGATGGCGACGACGCGGATGCCGGCCCGCGTCAGCCGGGCGAAGGCGGCGACCAGGGCCTGGCCGGTCCGGTAGTCCTGCCAGTCGCCGTCATAGAGGTCGCCCGCCACCAGCAGCAGGTCGACGCGCTCGCGCAGCGCCAGCCCGACCAGATTGTCCAGCGCGGCGCGGCTGGCCTCGCGGATGCGCCGGGCCGGGGCGGAGGCATCGGCGTCGAGGCCGCGCAGCGGGCTGTCGAGATGCAGGTCGGCGGCGTGCAGGAAGCGGAAGCGGGTCACCGGAGGTGTTATTCCGGCCCGGAGGCGGCCCTGGCAAGGGGGGGCGCCGCCGCCGCGAGGCCGCGCAGCACCAGGTCGGTGTGGAGGGCGATGATCGCCTCCGGGTCGAGCCGGCCCTCGGGCTTGTACCAGGTGCAGGCGCCGGTCAGCATGGCCAGGACGGCATAGGCGGTGACCGGCGCATCCGGCAGGGTGACGCGCCCGGCCGCGGCCTCCTCCTCCAGCAGCCCGATCAGCAGCCCCTCATAGCGGCGGCGCAGGCCGATGACGGCGGCGTGGTTCCCGGGCGCCAGGGCGCGCAGCTCGAAATTGGCGATGAAGACCTCGGCCTTGCGATCGAGATGGTAGCGCAGGTGATGCGCCAGGAAGGCGCGCAGCCGCGCCAGCGGGCCGCGCCCGGCCGCTTCCAGCGCCGTCTCCGTGCCGGCCAGCAGGTCGATCATGTGGTCGTGGATCAGGCTGAAGAGCAGGGCCTGCTTGGTGGGGAAGTGGTTGTAGAGGGAGGCGGGGCGCAGGCCGACGGCGGCGGCGAGCTGGCGCAGGCTCGTCGCCTCGTAGCCGTGGCGGTGGATCAGCGCCAGGCCGGCGCGGCGGATGGCGGCGGCGGTGGTGGGGCCGTGCGAACCCGCGATGCGTGCCAAGGCCGGATGTCCCCGTATTCCCTTGCCCTTGGAAATAAACGAACATACGTTCGTTGAACAGAGGGCCGGCGAAGGCCCCGATGAGGGAGGAGCCGGCATGTCCACCGCTGCCCGTCTTGACGTCACCGGGCTGGATCACGGCCTGGGCGAGACCACCGAGGCCCTGCGCGCCCAGGTCGCCGCCTTCGCCGCCGCCGAGATCGCCCCGCGCGCCGCCGCGATCGACCGCGACAACGCCTTCCCGCCCGATCTCTGGAGGAAGCTCGGCGCGCTCGGCCTGCTCGGCATCACCGCTGAGGAGGAGCATGGCGGGGCCGGCATGGGCTATCTCGACCATGTGGTGGCGATGGAGGAGATCAGCCGCGCCTCCGCCTCCGTCGCGCTGTCCTATGGCGCCCATTCCAACCTCTGCGTCAACCAGATCCGCCGCAACGGCTCGCCGGCGCAGAAGGCGCGCCATCTGCCGCGACTGATCACGGGCGAGCATGTCGGCGCCCTGGCGATGAGCGAAGCCGGCGCCGGCAGCGACGTGGTCTCGATGCGGCTGCGGGCGGAGCGGCATGGCGGGCACTACCGCCTGAACGGCGGCAAGATGTGGATCACCAACGGACCGGATGCCGATGTGCTGGTGGTCTATGCCAAGACCGACCCGGCCGCCGGGGCGCGCGGCATCACCGCCTTCCTGGTGGAGAAGGGCTTCGCCGGCTTCTCCACCGGGCCGAAGCTCGACAAGCTCGGCATGCGCGGCTCCAACACCTGCGAGCTGATCTTCCAGGATTGCGCGGTGCCGGCGGAGAATGTGCTGGGCGCCGAGGGCGGCGGCGTCGCCGTGCTGATGAGCGGGCTGGATTACGAGCGCGCCGTGCTCGCCGCCGGGCCGCTCGGCATCATGCAGGCCTGCCTGGACCTCGCCCTGCCCTACCTGCACGAGCGGCGCCAGTTCGGCCAGCCGATCGGCACCTTCCAGCTGATGCAGGGCAAGCTCGCCGACATTTACACCGCGCTCAGCGTCACCCGGGCGCATGTCTATGCCGTGGCGCGCGCCTGCGACGCCGGGCGGGTGACGCGGCGGGATGCCGCCAGCGCCATCCTGCATGCCGCCGAGCGTGCCACCTGGATGGCGCTGGAGACCATCCAGTGCCTGGGCGGCAACGGCTACATCAACGACTATCCGGCCGGGCGGCTGCTGCGCGACGCCAAGCTCTACGAGATCGGCGCCGGCACCAGCGAGATCCGCCGCATGCTGATCGGGCGCGAGCTCTTCGAGGCCACCGCCTGATGCCGGTGATCGGGTGCGCCTCCGCCCGGCGGCGCCGCGCGGGGCCCCGGCCGGTCGACTTCGCCATGCCCGCGTGAAGCCTTCCGCGCACCTCCCGCATTACCCGGACGGACAGAGGAGGGACCGGAGATGACCGGCGACACGCAGAAGGATTATCCGAGGCCGCCGCAGCCGCGGCAGCAGCAGGCGATGCCGGGCCGCACGGACGCCATGACGCCGCGCCCCGACCATGGCGAGGACAGCTATCGCGGCAGCGGCCGCCTCGCCGGCCGGGCGGCGCTGATCACCGGCGGCGATTCCGGCATCGGCCGGGCGGTGGCCATCGCCTTCGCCCGCGAGGGGGCGGATGTGCTGATCTCCTATCTCGACGAGGAGGAGGATGCGCGGGAGACCGCGCGCTGGGTCGAGAAGGCCGGGCGCCGCGCCGTTCTGGTGCCGGGCGACATCCAGCACGAGAGCCATTGCCAGGCCCTGGTGGACCGGGCCTTCGAGGCCTTCGGCCGGCTCGACATCCTGGTCAACAACGCGGCGCACCAGGCCACCTTCGCGGAGATCGGCGACATCACCGCCGAGGAATGGGAGCTGACCTTCCGGGTCAACATCCACAGCCAGTTCCACCTCTGCAAGGCGGCGATCCCGCGGATGAAGCCCGGCGCCTCGATCATCAACACCACCTCGATCAACGCCGACGATCCCTCGCCCAACCTGCTGGCCTATGCCACCACGAAGGGCGCCATCGCCAACTTCACGGCCGGGCTCGCGCAGCTCGTGGCGGAGAAGGGCATCCGGGTGAACGGCGTGGCGCCGGGCCCGATCTGGACGCCGCTGATCCCCTCCACCATGCCGCCGGAGAAGGTGGAGAGCTTCGGCGGCAACACGCCGATCGGGCGGGCCGGCCAGCCGGCGGAGCTGGCCGGCGCCTATGTGCTGCTGGCCTCCGACGAGGGCAGCTACATCACCGGCGCCATCATTCCGGTGACGGGCGGCCGGCCGATGCTCTGAGGTTCACCCGGCGGCCAGGCCACGGCTGCGCAGCAGGGCGGCGGTCGTGGGCCGGCGGCCCCGGAAGGCCTCGTAGAGCGCCATCGGGTCGCGTGTGTCGCCGGCGCCGAGAAGCGTCCGCAGCCGAGCGGCCAGCGCCGGATCGAACGGGTCGCCGGCTTCCTCGAAGGCGGCGTAGCCATCGGCGTCCAGCACCTCGGACCAGAGATAGGCGTAGTAGCTCGCCGCGTAGCCGCCGCCGGCGAAGAGGTGCTGGAAATGCGCCGGCCGGTGCCGGATGCCGATGTCGCGCGGCATGCCGATGCCGTCGAGGAAGTCCCGCTCGAAGCGCTCGATGTCGAGGGCCCCCGGGTCGGGATGGCGGTGCAGCGCCAGGTCGATCAGCGCGGCGGCGGCATACTCCACCGTGGCGAAGCCCTGGTTGAAGTCGCGCGCCGCCAGCAGCCGCCCGATCACGGCCTCGGGCACGGCGGCGCCGGTCTGGTGGTGGCGGGCGTAGCGGCGCAGCGTCTCCGGCAGGGCGAACCAGTGCTCGTAGATCTGCGAGGGCAGCTCGACGAAGTCGCGCCGCACCGAGGTGCCGGACTGCGCCGGATAGCGCACGCGGCTGAGCAGGCCGTGCAGCGCGTGGCCGAACTCGTGGAACAGGGTCTCGGCATCGTCGAAGCTGAGCAGGCAGGGCTCGGCGCGGGCGAAATTGTTGTTGTTGACGACGATGGCGGACACCGCCGCCTCGCCCGGCATGGCTTCCTGGTCGCGGTAGCTGCTCATCCAGGCGCCCGAGCGCTTGTCCGGCCGCGCGAAGGGGTCGGCCAGGAAGATCCCGACATGCCCCTCCGCGTCGCGCACCTCATAGGCCCGCACATCCGGATGGTAGAGGGGCAGATCGGGGCGCGGCAGGAACTCCAGGCCGAACAGGCGCGAGGCGGTGTCGAAGGCCGCCTGCTGGATATTCTCCAGCACGAGATAGGGCTTCAGCGCGGCGGCGTCGAAATCGTACTCGGCGCGCCGCACGCGTTCGGCGTAGTAGCGCCAGTCCCAGGCTTCCAGCGGGCCCTCCAGCCCCTCGGCGCGGGCGAGGGCGAGCAGCTTCTCCCGCTCGCGCGCCGCCCTGGCCTTCGCCGGCTCCCAGACCTCGGCCAGCAGCGCCTCGGCCGCCTCGGGCGTGCCGGCCATGGAATCCGACAGGCGGAAGGTGGCGAAGTCCGCGGCACCCAGCAGCCTGGCCCGCTCGGCCCGCAACGCCAGGATCTCGGGGATCAGCGCGCGGTTGTCCTGCGGGCCGGGATGCGTGCCGCGGGCGATCCAGGCCCGATAGGCGGCGCGGCGCAGGTCGCGCCGGGGCGAGAAGGTCAGGAAGGGCTCGATCAGGGCGCGCCCGAGGGTGATGACATGGCCCGGCAGGCCGCGCTCAGCCGCCGCCTCGGCCGCGCCGGCGCGGAGGAAGTCCGGCAGGCCCTCCAGATCGGCCTCCCCGAGCGGCAGCGACCAGCTCTTCTCGTCATGCAGCACATTCTGGCCGAAGGCGGTGTGCAGCTCGGCCAGGCGGGTGGAGATGGCGGTCAGCCGCGCCTTGGCGGCCTCGTCCAGCGCCGCGCCGGCGCGCAGGAAGCCGAGATGCGCCCGCTCCAGCAGCCGGCGCTGGTCCTCCTCCAGCGCCAGCCTGTCGCGCCGCCGCCAGAGCCGGTCCACGCGGCGGAACACCGCCGGGTCGAGCGAGACGGTCATGCCATGCCGGGCGAGGCGGGGGGAGAGCGCGCGGTCCAGCGCCTCCAGCGCCTCGCCGCCCTGGCTGACCACGAGATTGCCGAAGACATTGCCCACCCTCGCCAGCGCCCGGCCGCTGCGCTGCAGCGCCTCGATCGTATTGGCGAAGTCCGGTTCCGCCGGGTCGGCCCCGATGGCGGCGATCTCCTCCAGATGCTCCGCCATGGCCGCCTCGAAGGCGGGCGGGAAGTGCTCCGGCAGGATGCGGTCGAAGGGCGGCAGGCCGAAGGGCGTGGTCCAGGGGGCGAGCAGGGGGTTGCGGTCGGTCATGGGCGGGGATCGGGGCAGATCGGGCAGGCTTGGTCAAGCGGGGGCGGGGTCAGGCGGGGCTGGCCCTCACGCCCCTCCCGTCGCGCGCAGATCGGCCTCGTCATGCGGCAGGCTGGCGAGCTCGCCGAGGGTCAGCGGCTTCACCGGCGAGCGCAGGTTGTAGTAGCCGATCTCGGCCGGGGAGAGCCGCCGCGCGGCGGCGATGGTCTCGGTGACGGTCAGGCCGCAGAGCCGCCCCTGGCAAGGCCCCATGCCGCAGCGCAGGAAGGCCTTCATCTGGTTGGGGCCCGGCACCTGAAGCCGCTCCGCCGCCGCGCGCAGGGTGGCGCCGGTCACCTCCTCGCAGCGGCAGGCCAGCGCCGCGTCGGCGGCGCGGCGGAAGTGGCCGGCGGGGCGGTAGAGCCGGTCGAGGAAGGCGCGGCCGCGCCGATGGCGCGCCAGGGCGGCGCGGGGGGCGGCGGCCAGCCGGTCGCGTGTGGCGGCATCGATCCGGCCGAGTGCCGCGACGGCGGCGAGGCCGGCCAGGCTGCCGCGCGCCGCGGCGGCCTCGGCCCCGGCGATGCCCGCCCCGTCGCCCGCCAGCCAGATCCCCGGCCGGGTGGTCAGGCCCCAGGCATCGGTGCGCGGCTGGAAGCAGGCCTGGACCGGTTCCCAGTCCAGCGCGCAGCCGGCGGCGGCGGCCAGGTTGAGGTTGGGCGTCACGCCCTGGTGCAGCAGCACATGGTCCACCGGCAGGCCGGCCGGGGCCGCGCCGCCCCGCCGATAGGTCACGCGCCCGGCCCGCGCCTCGCCCTCGATGGCCAGATCGGTGACGCCGCCGATGACCGGCACGGCGCGCCGCACCCGGGCCATCAGCGCCAGCCCCTTGCGGGCATAGGGCGAGGCCAGGAAGCCCGGCAGGTGGGGCAGGGCGTGGCGCCAGTTGCCCGCCGGCGTGGTGTCGAGCAGCAGGGCCGGGGGCCGCCCGGCGGCGACGAGCTGGCTGGCCAGCAGCCAGAGCAGCGGGCCGCAGCCGGCCAGCACGACGCGGCCCGTGGCGGCCAGGCCCTGCGCCTTCAGCAGCGTCTGCGCCGCGCCGGCGCTCAGCACGCCCGGCAGCGTCCAGCCGGCGACGGGGAAGGGACGTTCCAGCGCCCCGGTCGCCAGCACCACCTGCCCGGCCCGCACCAGATGTGCCCTGCCCTCCCGCGAGAAGCCCACCCGCCGCGCCGCATCCAGATGCCAGACGGCGGCGCAGGGATGATAGGCGGCGCCGCTGGCGGTGAAGGCGCGGAGCAGCGCCTCGCCCTTCCAGTAATCGGCGCCGAGGATGCGGCGGTCCGGCAGGGCGGGGTTGGCGATGCCGCGATAGATCTGCCCGCCCGGTCCCATCCCCTCGTCCAGCAGCAGCACCGAGGCGCCCTGCCCGGCGGCCACGGCGGCGGCGGACAGTCCCGCCGGGCCGGCGCCGACGACGACGATGTCATAGGCGTCGCGCGGGGCGGCTTCGCCTGGGGGCGGGGCGCTCACCGCGCCGGCTCCCGTCGGCCGCGCTGCGTCTCCACCACCATGCCGGCGCGCAGCGGTGTCAGGCAGGCCTGGCGGTTGCCAATGCCGTCGATCACCATCAGGCAGTCGAAGCAGACGCCCATCATGCAGTAGCCGCCGCGCGGCTGGCCGGAAACCGCGCTCTCGCGGCAGGCATCCTGGCCCAGCGCCAGCAGGGCGGCGGCGACGCTGTCGCCCTCGCGCCCTTCCGCCGGCGCGCCATCCAGCAGGAAGGGCAGGGCGGGGCGGCGCGCCTCAGGCAGTCGCTGGAACATCGAACCTCCGGGCGGTGAAGGGGCCGAGGGTCGCGGCCTCCAGCCGGCCCTCCGCCAGCATGGGCGCCAGCGCCAGGGCATGCGCGGCGGCCAGGGTGACGCCGCTGTGGCAGTTGCAGAGGAAGGCGCCGGGGACGCTCTCCGATTCCTCGTAGATCGGGAAGCCATCCGGCGTCATGACCCGCAGGGCCGACCAGGCGCGGACGATGTTGAGCCGGGCGAGGTCGGGAAACATGCGGGTGGCGCGGCGCGCCATCAGCGCCATGACGCCCAGGCCCTGGCCGGTGTCGAAGCCCACCTCCTCGGCGCTGTCGCCGATCATGATGCCGCCCTCGTCGGTCTGCCGCAGGTTGACGACGGGGTGGGTGAGGAAGGGCGCGGCCTTCTCCGTCACCATCACCTGGCCGCGTTGCGGCCGCACGGGCGCGCGCAGGCCCAGCATCGGCGCCAGCCGGGCATTGGCATTGCCGGCGGCCAGCACGACCCGCCCGGCGGAGAAGGCCCCGTGCGGGGTGGCGATACGGAAGCCACCCCCCGGCAGCGCCGCCAGCCGCTCGACCGGATGCTCCGGCCGGTAGGCCCCGCCCCGCTGCGCGAAGGCGGTGTGCAGGGCGCGGAAGCTGCGGAGCGCGTTCACATGCCCGTCGAGCGGTGTGTGGCAGGCGCCGATCACCTCGGGCCCGATGCCGGGAAAGACCTGGCGCAGCCGGGCACGGTCCCAGATCTCCCAGAGGAAGGGATGGAAGCCCGGCTGGGCCTGCAGACGGGTCATGAAATCCACGCGGCGGGCGGCTTCGGCCTCGGAGAGCAGCAGGGTGAAGCCGCCGGGCTGGGACAGGCCGCACTCGACGCCGGTTTCCTCCCGCAGCGCGGCGGCCAAGCCGGGCCAGAGCGCGGCGGAGCGCCGCGTCCAGTCGGAATAGGCGGGCAGGCCCAGCCCCTTGCTCTGCACCCAGACGAGCGCGAAATTGCCGCGGCTGGCGCGGAAGGCCGTGTCGCCTTCGTCCAGGATGGCGCAACGCTGCCCGAGCCGCGCCAGGCCGTAGCCGATGGCGGCGCCCATCATGCCGCCGCCCAGCACCACCGTGTCGAAATCCCGCCCCATCCTCTCCCCGCGGCCGTCCCATCGGCCGGGCACAGAGTTGCGGCCCGGCGGGGCGGCGTCAAATCGGCGGCCGGGGTGGATTGCGCCCGCAGCCCTGGCTGGCATGCTGCTTGCTGGCTTTCCGCCGCCCCGACCGCCGATGGAGACGATCATGGCCAAGACCGAGACCCCCCGGCGCGTGCTGCTGGGCATGCTGACGCCCTCCTCCAACACCGTGCTGGAGCCGGTGACCCAGGCCATGGTCGCGGGCCTGCCCGAGGTCTCGGCGCATTTCGCCCGCTTCCGCGTCACCGAGATCGGCCTCTCGCCCGGCGCCCTGGCGCAGTTCGACGACAGCGAGATCCTGCGCGCCGCCGAGCTGCTGGGCCATGCCCGGGTGGATGTCATCGCCTGGAACGGCACCTCCTCCGGCTGGTTGGGCTTCGAGGCGGATGAGCGCCTCTGCCGCCGTATCACCGAGGCCACCGGCATTCCCGCCACCACCTCGATGCTGGCGCTGAACGAGATCCTGCACCGGACCGGCGTGAAGCGCCTGGGCCTGGTGACGCCCTATACCGACGACGTGCAGTCCCGCATCCTGGCCAATTACGCGGCGCTCGGCTTTCCCTGCGCCGCCGAGCGGCATCTCGGTCTCAGCGAGAACTTCGCCTTCTCCGAGGTGGGGGCCGGGCGGCTGCGCGAGCTGGCGCGGGCGGTGGCCGGGGAGGGGGCGGACGCCCTGGCCGTGGTCTGCACCAATCTGCGCGCCGCGCCGCTGGTCGAGGCGATGGAAGCGGAGCTGGGCCTGCCGGTCTATGACACCATCGCGACGGTGGTCTGGAAGAGCCTGGCCCTCGCCGGCGTCGATCCCGCCCGCGTCGAGGGCTGGGGCCGCCTGTTCGGTGCGCTGCGCGACTGATCCCGGGGACAGAGACGGAAAAGGAGCGACCGATGGCGGCGCATGACTTCGACCTGGTGATCCGTGGCGGCACCCTGGCCAGCGCGGCGGAAGTGTTCGAGGCGGATCTCGGCATCCGCGAGGGGCGCATCGCGGCGCTTGGCCGGGGGCTCGGCCGCGGCGCCGAGGAGATCGACGCGCGCGGCCTGATCGTCACCCCCGGCGGGCTGGATTCGCATTGCCACCTGGAGGAGATGGGCCAGGACGGCTCGGCGCAGGAGGAGAGCTTCGACAGCGGCTCGGCCGCCGCGCTGGCCGGCGGCACCACGTCCTTCCTCTGCTTCCTGCCGCAATGGAAGGGTCACAGCCTGGCCGCCAGCGCGCCCGGCTACGAGGCGCGTGCCCGCGCCTCCCGCGCCGACTACTCCTTCCACCAGATCGTCACCGACCCGACGCCCGAGGTCATGGCGCGCGAGGTGCCGGCGCTGGTCGCCCGCGGCATCCGCAGCCTGAAGGTCTTCCTGACCTATGACCCGCTGCGCCTGACCGATGCGCAGTACCTGGAGGTGCTGGCCACGGCGAAGCGGCTCGGGGCCTTCGTCACCGTGCACTGCGAGAATTTCGATGCCATTGGCTGGCGCATCCAGGCCCTGCTGAAGGCCGGGCTGACGGATCCGCTGCAGCACGCCTGGTCGCGCCCGCCGGTGGTGGAGCGGGAGGCGACGCACCGCGCCATCGCGCTGGCCGAGCTGGTGGACCAGCCGATCCAGGTCTTCCATGTCTCCTGCGAGGCGGCGGCGGCCGAGATCGCCCGGGCCCGGGCGCGCGGCGTGAAGGTCTGGGGCGAGACCTGCCCGCAGTACCTGACGCTCTCGCACGAGGATCTGGTCGGGCCGGACTTCGCCGGCGCCAAGGCGGTCTGCTCCCCGGCGCTGCGCGAGGCGGCGGAACGCGAGCGGGTCTGGGCACGCATCCAGGACGGCACGCTGGACGTCGTCAGCTCCGACCATTGCGGCTTCTCCTTCGCCACGCAGAAGCGCGTGGCGGGGAGCAGCGCCTATGGCACGGGGGAGGCGGCCTCCCGCCCCGATGGCACGCCGGCCTTCAACGCCATCCCGAACGGCGTACCGGGAATCGAGACGCGGCTGCCGGTGCTGTTCTCCGAAGGCGTGTCGAAAGGGCGGATCGACCTGCCGGCCTTCGTCCGTCTCTCCTCCGCCAACGCCGCGCGGCTCTTCGGGCTGGAGGGACGCAAGGGCAGCCTGATGCCGGGCGCCGATGCCGACCTGGCGCTCTGGGACCCCGATGCCGAGCGCACCATCCGCAATGCCGAACTGCACCACGCCATCGACTACACCCCCTGGGAGGGGATGGCGGTGAAGGGCTGGCCGGTGGTGACGATCCGGCGCGGCGAGGTGGCGGTGCGCGAGGGGGAGGTGCTGGCGCGCCCCGGCTCCGGCCGGTTCCTGGCACGAGGCCCCTATGCCGCCGCCGCGCCGCGCGGCGTGGTGCCGGATGGGTTCGACGCCGCCCTGGCCTGAGCGGCGTCGGGGCGTGAATCACATTCCATCCCGTTCGAGAAACTGCCATCATTCCTGAAATGCAATTTCATTCAATGAAATTGCGATATCAGGGAGGGATTCAAGATGCAGGTATCTTCGGGGCTGGTATCTTCGGGGCTGGGCCGTCGCGCCTTGCTGGGCACTGGCGCGGCCACACTCCTCGCGCCCGGCATGCAGCGGCCCGCGCGGGCGCAGAAGGGCGACACCCTGCGCATCGGCGTGCTGACTGATCTGTCCGGCGCCTACAAGGACATCACGGGCCAGAATGGCGCCATTTGCGCTGAGCAGGCGGTGCTCGACTTCGGTGCCGCCGAGCGCGGCATCAAGGTCGAGGTGCTGCTTGCGGATCACCAGCACCGCCCCGATGTCGGCCTCAACATCGTCCGGCAGTGGTTCGACCAGGGGGATGTCGACGTGGTGATGGATGCAGGGCAATCGGCCATCGCCCTGGCGGTGAACGGCCTGGTGACGGAGCGCAACAAGCTGCACCTCAACACCGGCGCCGCCAGTTCCGAGCTGACCGGCCGCCAGTGCAGCCCCAACACCATTCACTGGCCTTACGACACATGGTGCAATGCCAATTCGACCGCCCGCTCCCTGGTGCGGGCCGGCGGCAAACGCTGGTTCTTCCTGGTGGCCGACTATTCCTTCGGCAAGACCATGCAGGCCGATGCCACGCGGATGATCGAGGCGGAGGGTGGCGAGGTCGTCGGCGCCGCCCTGCATCCCTTCCCGGGCAATACGGACTTCTCCTCCTACCTGATCCAGGCGCGGGCGCGCAGGGCCGACGTCCTCGCCCTCGCCAATGCCGGCACCGACATGCTGAACTGCGTCAAGCAGGCGGCGGAATTCGGCCTGAACCGCCAGGGCATCCGCATTGCCGCGCTGGTCGCCTTCATCCAGGACGTCAAGGCCCTCGGCCTGAATGTCGCGCAGGGGCTGACGTTGACCGAGACCTTCTACTGGGATCTGAATGACCGCACGCGGGCCTTCACCCAGCGGGTCAGGCCGCGCCTGGCCAATGGCAACTATCCGAACATGGACCATGCCTCGGCCTATTCGGCCACACTGCACTACCTGAAGGTGGTGGCCGAGATGGGCGTGGCACGCGCCAAGGCGGATGGGCGCGCGGTCTGTGCCGCGATGAAAGCCATGCCGACGGATGACGACTGCTTCGGCCGGGGCCTGATTCGGGCCGACGGGCGCAAGATCCACCCGGCCTACCTCTTCGAGGCCAAGAAGCCGGAGGAGAGCAGCGGCCCGTGGGACCTGTTGAAGCTGGTAGGCACCACACCGGCGGATCAGGCCTTCCGGCCCATCGCCGACGGTGGTTGCAAGCTCGTCACGGGATGACGGGGAACATGCGGGGACGCCTCGCGCGTCCCCGGCGCCTCCTCCCGGGAGGAGGCTATTTCAGGTGAGCGGCCAGGAACTTGTTCATCTCGAACATGGTCGCCTTGGGCTTGCCGAAGACCTTCTCCAGCTTCGCATCCGCCAGGATCTCCCGCTTGTTCTCGGGATTCTGCAGGTTGTTCGACTTGATGTAGTCCCAGACCTTGCTGACCACCTCGCCGCGGGCGATCTGGCCGTCGCCCACGATGGCGGCGAGCTCGGCCGAGGGGGTCAGCGGCTTCTGCAGGGCATTCGGCTTGCTGCCATCCTTGGGCTTGGTGGTGGCCTTCGGCTTGGTGGTGGCCTTGGCTTCACCGGTCTTCTTGGCTGGCATCCCGTTCTCCAGGGTTATCGCGTTTACGGCTGTCGATGAGGCTGAAACGTGTCAGTAGCGATCCGGATGCAGCATGGCCTTCCCGGCCTTCCGCCCTCCGGGGCGGTTTTCTGCCAGCCCCCCGCAACCAGCCATTCCAGGCCATCCGCGCGGATGGCGGGGTGACTCTAGGGCCAATCCCCCCTCGCCAACAATGGAGCCGCGTCGGGGAGGGCGGGGACAAGGGCCCGCCTCAGGGAACCGTGACCAGGGCCCTGCCGTCCCGCGCCACCACCTGGCCCCGCCGCAGCACCAGCTTCCGCTCGCGATGCGCGACCACCGCCTCGGCCAGGCTCTCCCCCGCGACGAGAACGAGATCGGCCACGCAGCCCTCCGCCAGCCCGTAATCCGGCAGCCGCATCACCGAGGCGCCGCCGCGGGTGCAGACATCGAGGGCGAGGGCGATCTCCTCGTCCCGGCGGAAGTTGTTGCGCAGGCCGATCAGCATGGCGCGCTCCAGCATGTCGCCATCGCCATAGGGGTTCCAGCAGTCGCGGATGCCGTCGGAGCCGGCGCAGGTGCGGATGCCGAGCGCGGCCAGCCGCGCCACGGCGGGCACCGGGCGGCTGGCGCTGCCGGTGGTCATGATGGCGATGTCGAGCGCGGCGATCTCGGCCAGTAGGCGCTCGACCAGGGCGGTGTCCGGGTCGCCGAGGCAGAAGGCGTGGCTGATCGTCGCCTGTCCCCGCATCCCGAGCGCCCGCACCCGCTCGAAGATCAGCTCCATGCTGAAGGCGCCGAGCAGGCCGGCCTCGTGCAGATGGATGTCGACCGGCCGGCCGAAGCGCTGCGCCAGCTCGAAGACGGCGTCGAGATGCCCCTTCGGGTCGCGGTCGATGCCGCAGGGGTCGAGGCCGCCCACCACCTCGCAGCCGAGGCGCATGGCCTCCTCCATCAGCGCCAGCGTGCCGGGGCGCACCAGCAGGCCGGATTGCGGGAAGGCCACCAGCTCGATGGCGCAGATCCCGCCCAGGCGCTCGCGCGTCGCCAGCACCCCTTCCACGCCGGCGAGGCCGACCACCGTATCCACATCGACATGGCTGCGGATCGCCGTGGTGCCCTTGGCCACCGACTGCACCACCTGCCGGGCCGATTGCCGCGCCGGATCGATGCCGAGGGCCCGGCGCTTCTCCCGCTCGTTGTCGATCTTGTCCTGCAGCGAGGGGCCGGCGCTGTTCGGCACCCAGCCCATGCCCCAGAGCGTCTTGTCCAGATGGGTGTGGGCCTCGACCAGGCCGGGCAGGAGAATGGCGCCGCCGCCGTCCTCCACGACCACGTTCTCCATCCCGCCGCTCTCCACCCGCTGATCCGGCGCGATGCGGGCGATGCGGCCGTCGCGCAGCAGGACATCCGTGGCCGCGCCGCCCATCGGGCGCACATTCCTCAGCAGCAGATCGGCGGTCATGGCACTTTTCCCCCCTCGCTTCGCGTCGCGGCATCGACCGGACCGCCGCCGCAGCCTATGGGAGCCGCCGCGCCGGAGCAATCCGGCCCCCGAACCGACCTTCCGGAGACCGCCCGCCGATGGAGACCGCCGCCTTCGACTTCACCGCCCTCGGCCCGCGCGAGCGCTACAAGCTGCTGATCGGCACGGTGATGCCGCGGCCGATCGCCTGGGTGACGACGGTGGATGGCACGGGACGGGCCAATGCGGCGCCGTTCAGCTTCTTCAACTGCCTGTCGGCCGATCCGCCGGTGGTCGCCCTCGGCATCGAGTTCCGCCCCGACGGCACCCCCAAGGACACCGGCCGCAACATCCACGAGACCGGCGTCTTCACCGTCAACCTGGTGTCGGACGCGCTGATGGAGGCGATGAACGTCACCGCCGTGCCCTTCGGGCCGGAGGTCGACGAGCTGGCCCGCGCGGGGCTGGAGACCCGGCCGGGCGTCGCGGTGGCCAGCCCGCGCATCGCGCTCGCCCCGGCGGCGCTGGAGTGCCGGCTGCATTCCTTCCTGGATCTCGGCGGCTCGCGCGAGGTGGTGCTGGGCACGGTGGTGCAGGCGCATATCCGCGCCGACGCGGTGGATGCGCGCTTCCACGTCGATCCCGCCGTGCTGGACCTGGTGGGGCGGATGGGCGGCCAGGGCTATGCCGGCACGCGCGACTACTTCGACCTGGCCACCATGAGCGAGGCCGGCCTGGCGGAGGCCCCCGCCACCCGGCGGCCCCGCCGGCTGCGGCCGCCCGGGGGAGAGGCCGGCGTGTGAGGGGCTGAGGCGAAGGTGGAGATTGGCAGCCGGCGCCCCACGATATATTCAATCGGGAACAACGATGGGAGCCCCGCCATGACGCGCCGTTCCGTCCTCCGTGGAAGCCTCGCGACCCTGCTGCTGCTGGCCGGCCTCGCCGCCGCGCCGGTGGCCCGGGCCCAGGAAGGCCCCACCGTCTTCGCCGCCGCCAGCCTGACCGATGCGCTGCGCGCCCTGGCCGAGCAGTGGCGCGCCCAGGGCCACCCGGCGCCACGCCTGTCCTTCGCCGCCTCCTCCGCCCTGGCGCGGCAGATCGAGCAGGGCGCGCCGGCCGATCTCTTCCTCTCGGCCGACGAGCCCTGGATGGATTACGTGCAGCAGCGCGGCCTGATCCTCGACGCCAGCCGCACCAGCCCGCTGGCCAATACGCTGGTGCTGATCGCGCCTGCCGCCTCGCCGCAGGCCGCTGTCACCCTGGAGCGGGAGAGCGACCTGCTGGCCATGGCCGGGCCCGCCGGCCGCATCGCGACCGGCGATCCCGCCCATGTTCCGGCCGGCAGGTACGCCGAGGCGGCGCTGCGCTGGATGGGGCAGTGGGAGACGGTCTCGCCGCGCCTGGCCCGCGCCGACAATGTCCGCTCCGCCCTGCTGCTGGTCGAGCGCGGCGAGGCGCCGCTCGGCATCGTCTATGCCACGGACGCGGCCGCCGCGCCGGCCGTCAAGGTGGTCGGCACCTTCCCGGCGGGCAGCCATCCGCCGGTGACCTACCCCTTCGCGCTGACCCGCCGCGCCGAGGGGAATGCCGAGGCCCGCGCCCTGCTGGACTTCCTGTCCGGTCCGCGGGCCGCCGACACCTGGCGCCGCTTCGGCTTCGGCCTGCGCGCGCCCTAGGCCAGGGGGATGGAGGGCGCATGGAGGGCGGGGCGCTGGGGTTGAGCCCGGAGGAGTGGCAGGCGGTCCGCCTCAGCCTGGCCGTGGCGCTGCGCTCGGTGGCCTTCGGCCTGCCGCCGGCGGTGCTGGCGGCCTGGCTGCTCGCGCGCGGCCGCTTCCCGGGCCGGGCGCTGCTGGATGCCCTGGTGCACCTGCCGCTGGTCATGCCGCCGGTCGTGGTGGGCTGGCTGCTGCTCGTCACCTTCGGCGTGCGCGGGCCGGTGGGCGCGCTGCTGAACGACTGGTTCGGCCTACGGCTGGTCTTCACCACCGCCGGCGCCTCCCTGGCCACGGCGGTGATGTCCTTCCCGCTCATCGTGCGGGCCGTGCGGCTCAGCCTCGATGCCGTCGATCCCGGCCTGGAGGCGGCGGCCCGCAGCCTTGGCGCCGGCCCGCTGGACCGCTTCCTGACCGTCACCCTGCCGCTCGCCCTGCCGGGCATCCTCTCCGGCGCCGTGACCGCCTTCGCCGCCGGGCTCGGTGAGTTCGGGGCCGTCATCACCTTCGCCTCGAACATTCCCGGCGAGACCCAGACCCTGCCGCTGGCCATCTATGCCGCCACCCAGACGCCGGGGGGCGAGGCGACGGCCGCCCGCCTGGCCGGCTTCTCCCTGGTGCTGGCGGTGGCCGGGCTGCTGCTGGCCGAGATGCTGGGGCGCCGCATGCGGGTGCTGCTGGGCCAGGGCCCGCGCTGATGCCGCACGGCCCGGACCCGCTCCGCCCGCCGCTGGAGGTGGCCCTGCGGCATCGTTTTCCAGACGGCGGGGGGAGCGCGGGCTTCGCGCTGGACGCCGCCTTCACCGCGCCCGCCGGCCGGGTGACGGCGCTGTTCGGCCCCTCGGGCTGCGGCAAGTCGACCGTGCTGGCCGCCGTCGCCGGCCTGCTGCGCCCCGATGCCGGCCGCATCCGGCTGGGCGCGACGGTGCTGCTCGACAGCGCCGCGCGCCGGGTGCTGCCGCCGGAGAAGCGGCGCTGCGGCGTGGTGTTCCAGGATGCCCGGCTGTTCCCGCATCTCTCGGTGGAGGGCAACCTGCGCTACGGCCAGCGCCGGGCGCCGCGCGAGGCGGAGGGGGAGGAGCCGGGCTTCGGGGAGGTGGTGGCCCTGCTCGGCATCGAGCCCCTGCTGGGCCGCCGCCCCGCGGCGCTCTCGGGCGGCGAGCGGCAACGGGTGGCGCTGGGCCGGGCCCTGCTGGCGCGGCCCCGGCTGCTGCTGATGGACGAGCCGATGGCGGCGCTGGACGCCGGCCGCAAGGCGGAGTTGCTCCCCTTCCTCGCCCGCCTGCGGCAGCGGCTGCGCATCCCCCTCCTCTACGTCACCCACGCGCTGGAGGAGGTGGACCACCTGGCGGACCGCATGGTGCTGATGCAGGCCGGCCGCGTCCTGGCCGAGGACACGCCGGAGGCGCTTTCCCTCCGGACCGACCTGCCGTTGCTCGCCCTGCGCCGCGATGCCGGGGCGGTGCTGGCCTGCACGGTGCTGGAGCACCTGCCGGACCGGGGGCTGAGCCGCCTGTCCTTCGCCGGGGGCACGCTGCTGGTGTCGCTGCTGGCCGCCGCGCCCGGTTCCGCCCTGCGGCTCCGCATGCGGGCGCGGGACGTCTCGATCGCCACGCAAAGGCCGGCCGGCCTCTCCGTGCAGAACATCCTTCCGGCGGAGATCGAGGCCATCGAGAGCCCTCGCCCGGCGGAAATCATGCTGCGACTGAAGGTCGGTGACACGCGGATACTTTCCCGCATAACGAGAGATGCTATCGTAAGACTCGCGCTTGTGCCGGGGATGCCCGTCTGGGCGCTGGTCAAGTCCGTCGCCTTCAGCGCCACCACCCCGGAGGCAGGCGGCCCGGCATCGGAGTGAGGGCGCCCGCATGGGGAACGAGGTTACGCTGCTGGCGCAGGAGGGGCTGGAGACCGTCCTGGGCGAGATCGCCGGGGCCTTCACCACGACGCATCGCGCGCCGGCGCGGGTCGTTTCGACCCCGCCGCAGGATATGCGCCATCGCCTCGACATCTACCCGGCACCGGATCTCATCGCCGTGGCCGGCCTGGCCCGGGCGCGGGCGGCGACGCGGCCGGGATCGACGGCGCCCGCCGTGGTCTTCGCCCGCGGCCTGCCCTGCCTCTATCTGCGGCCCGGCCTGCTGGACCGGCCGCGCCCCGCGCTGGATCTGCTGCTGGACCCGGGGCTGCGGCTCGGTCTCGCCGTCGCCGCCGATGGCGCCGCCCTGGCCGGCGGCGTCCTGGACCGGGCGGAGTTGCTCGCACCCGGCGCCCGGGCGGCGACCGAGGCGCGGGCGCTGCCGCTGCCGCATCTCGCCGGCACCGGGCGCGGCCTGGGTCGGGGCCTGCGCACCGGCCGCTTCGATCTGGTCCTCGGCCTGCGCTGCGGTGCCGCCGTCACGCTGGCCGCCTGCCCGGGCGCCAGGGTGCTGGACCTGCCGGCCGATCTCGCCGCCACCACCGACTTCGCGCTGGCCCTGCTCTCCGGCCGGCCCGAGGCGGCGTGGCTCTCCTTCTTCATTCTCTCGCCGGAGGGGCAGGAGCTGTTGCGCCGGCACGGCTTCGGCAGCGTGGCCGAGACGGCGGAGAGCTACGATTGCGCCCGCCGCGAGGGCGTGATGGAGTTGCCGCCATGCCCCGTCTCCGCCCTGCCGCCGCCGACGGCGCCGAGGAAGCGCCGCGCCTGAGCATCCGCCTGGATCTGGGCGGCGGCAGGCGGATCGGCCCGGGCAAGGTGCGTCTGCTGGAAGAGATCGGCCGCAACGGCTCGATCTCGGGGGCCGGGCGCGCCCTGCGCATGTCCTATCGCCGCGCCTGGGAGCTGGTGGAGGCGCTGAACCAGGCCGTTGGCCGGCCGGTGGTGGAGACCGCGACGGGCGGCGCCCGGGGCGGCGGCGCGCGGCTGACACCGGCGGGCGAGACGGTGATCCGTCACTACCGGGCCATCGAGGCGGAGAGCAACCGCGTGGCCGCGGGGCGGCTGGGCGAGCTGTCCGGCCTCCGCCCCGGCTGAGCGGGGAACATTGGCCGCGGCGGGCGGGCCGCCTATATCGCGGCCGCCGCATCAGCCGGAAACGAGGAGGCGACAGACATGTTCGAGGCCGCGACCCTGACCAGCACCGACAAGCCCGGGCTCTACCGCGAGCTGGCGGTGCAGCTGGAGGCCCTGTTGCGGGGCGAGCGGGACCCGGTGGCCAATGCCGCCAACATGTCCGCCCTGCTGTTCCACAGCCTGCCCGACCTCAACTGGGCCGGCTTCTACCTCATGCGGGACGGGATGCTGGTGCTTGGCCCCTTCCAGGGCAAGCCCGCCTGCGTCCGCATCCCGGTCGGGCGCGGCGTCTGCGGCGCCGCCGTGCTGCGGCGGGAGAGCGTGCTGGTCGAGGATGTGCACGCTTTTCCCGGCCACATCGCCTGCGACGCGGCCTCGCGCTCCGAGCTGGTGGTGCCGCTGCTGCGGGACGGCGCCGTGCTGGGCGTGATCGACCTCGACAGCCCGCGCCCCGCCCGCTTCACGCCGGAGGACCAGGCGGGGATCGAGGCCCTGGCCCGGATCTATCTCGCGGCCTGCGCGGGATAGGCCGATGCGGGATAGGCCGATGCGGGATAGGCCGATGCGGGATAGGCCAAGGCGGGATAGGTCAGGCCGTCACGCCCGCGGCGCGCGCAGCGGCGGCGGCAGCACCTCGGCCGGGATCGGGCAGGCATAGGGCCTGCCGCCGGTGCGCTCGCGCAGCTCGGCCTTGGCGCGGGCCAGCAGCTCCGGGTCGCGGAAGGCGTCGAGCGCCGTCGCCGCCATGGCCTTGGCCGCCTGCACCATGCCCTTGTGCGCATGCGGGCTCTTGCCCTGGGCCACGGCCTGCCAGGTGTGGAAGGGCGTGCCGACCGCCCAGGTGGCGCCCCAGCACTGGACCGTCGGCACGATCTGGCTGACGTCGCCGACATCGGTCGAGCCGTTTCCGGGCCGCGACTGGCCGTCGAAATGCAGCACGCCCTGGTGCAGCGGCTGTCCGCCCACCGCCTCCGGCGCGCCGACGGCGCCGATGCTGTCGGCGATGTCCTCCTCGCTCAGCGTGCGGCGGATGTCGCGGGCATAGGCGAGGTCGGCCTCGTCGAAGGCGGGGGCGCCGAGGGCGGCGAGATTCTCGAACATCCGCATCTCCAGCGCCGTGTTGGGGATGGTGTCGGAGCAGGCCTTGTCGATCTCCAGGCTCATGCGGGTGCCCGTCATGATGGCGGCGCCCTCGGCGCAGGCCTTCACCCGCTCGAACAGCGCCTGCGCCTCCTTCACGCGCGGCCCGCGGATCAGGTAGAGCACCTCCGCCTCGGCCTGCACCACATTGGGCGAATTGCCGCCGCTGTTGGTGATGGCGTAGTGCACGCGGCAGTCGAGCGGCATGTGCTCGCGCAGATAGTTCACGCCGACATTCATGATCTCCACGGCATCGAGCGCCGAGCGGCCCAGCCAGGGCGAGCCGGCGGCGTGCGAGGCGCGGCCGTGGAAGCGGAAGTAGACCTGGAAGTTGGCCAGCGAGCGGGAGGACATGACGCTGCTGACCACGCCCGGATGCCAGGAGACGGCGGCGTCGAGGTCGTCGAAGGCGCCGGCGCGGGCCATGAAGGTCTTGCCCGAGCCGCCCTCCTCGCCGGGGCAGCCGTAGTAGCGCACCGTGCCCGGCAGGCCCTGCGCCGCCAGGGCATCGCGCGCCGCGACGGCGGCCAGCATGGCCCCGGCGCCGAGCAGGTTGTGGCCGCAGCCATGGCCTGTGGCGCCGGGCGTCACCGTCTTCTGCTCGGCGATGCCGGCCTCCTGGCTCAGCCCGGCCAGGGCGTCGAACTCGCCGAGAAAGCCCAGGACCGGGCCGCCGGAGCCGGCCTCGGCCATGAAGGCGGTCGGGATGCCGCCGAGATTGCGGGTGACGCGGAAGCCCTCCGCCTCCAGCAGGGCGATCTGCTCCTCGATCGAGCGGTGCTCTTGGAAGCGCAGCTCGGCATGGCCCCAGATCCGGTCGGCCATGGCGGCGAAGGCGGGGCTCCTGGCTTCGACCTCGGCCGACAGGGTGGCGAGGGACATCGGGTCGTTGCGCATGGATCCTCCTGCGGCGGCGGGGCAGGGGCGTGTGATTAGGCCCGGCCGGTGGGTAGGGGCAAGCGGGCCGGGCGGCGGCGTCCCTGTGAACCTTGCCAGCCGGCCGGAGGAAGAGCCTTGAAAACAGAACATTCCAGGGCGGTGTCCGGCCTCCCGCCGCGGTCCGGCGGGCCGGCCTAGCCCCCCTCCGGCAGGATGGCCAGCTCCGCCGCCACCTCCGCCTCCGCCGCCCCCAGCACCGCCAGGGCGTCCTCCTCCGCCACGATTCGCTCCAGCCGCAGCCGGGGCCTCGCGACCTCCAGGCGCAGGCCGGCGGTCAGCGCCGGATCGTCCAGGCTCCGGCGCAGCCGGGCCAGACCCTCGGCCATCAGCGGCGCGAAGTCGTAGACCGCCAGTTCGCTCAGCCGGGCGCGGATCCGCTCCTCGAAGGCGGCGCTGGCGATGGACCAGACGAGGTTGTCCAGCTCGCGGGCGAAGCGCAGCTCGGTCAGGCGCAGCCGCGTGCCGCCCTGCTCCAGCACCGGGCGGGCCCAGAAGATCACCCGGCCCGAGGTGTCGAGCCAGCCGCCGGGCGTCCTGGCCGAGAAGCGGACGGCCAGCGCCAGCCCGGGATCGCTGGGGTAGAGGAAGATGTCGCGGATCTGCAGCCGGACGGTCCATCCGGCGACATCCAGCGGGTAATCGCGCCCGCCGAACTCCCGCATCATCCAGTCGCGCACCATATCGTAGCCGGCGCGCACGGGGATGGCGAGGCGCAGGCGGCTCGCCTCCGGCGGCAGGTCGCGCAGCGGCGGCAACGGCGGGGCGGGGGCGGCCTTCTGCGCCGTGTCGGTGACGGCGGTGCGGGCACGGAGCGACAGCGGCAGCCGCAGATGGTCCGCCGCGATGACGAGACCGGGCGTGCCGAGGGAGACCGGCTCGATCTGCACGAAAAGCGGCGGCGCGGCGGGCAGCTGCAGCGGAATCTCCTGGCGCCGCCAGAGCTGCGCCACCTCGGCGCGGACCCGCTCGCAGGGGATCAGCCCGTGCAGCTGCGCGGGAAGCTCGCGCAGGGCGGCATCGACGGCGGTGCGCAACTGCCCCTCGACCCCCATCCAGACACCGCCGATCACCTCCAGCCGCGGCGCCTCGGTCCAGTCATAGGCGATGTCCATGGCGACATGCGGGCACCAGCCCTGGTCCAGGCGCAGGCCGAGATCCGCCTGCACCCTGGCGGCGGCCTGGAAGTTCTTCCGCCCCAGCCCGACAGTGTCGGCGAGCCAGCCGCGCAGCCCCGCCGTGCCTCGCGCATCGACGCCGAAGCTGGCGCGCAGCCGCCCGCCGGCCTCGGAGAAGGCGACCGGCGTGGTGCGGCGGAGGGTGAAGTCGTAGCGCGTGTCCTCCCCTTCGCCGGCATGGCTGAAGGAGGCGGGAAGCCGCTGCTCCACCGCCTGGCGGAGCAGATCGAAGGACACGCGCAGGTCGACGGAAAGGCTGCTGTCCCGCGCGGGCAGGGCCAGGCGCGCGGCCCGGCGCGGCGGCTCCTCCGACAGCACGAGATCGCGCACGCGATACCAGTCGGTGCCGCGCCAGGCGGCGCCGAGCAACAGCAGCAGCAGCAGGGCCGACAGGCCCCGGCGCAGCCAGCGCCAGCGCATCGCCGCCGCTCCGCCTCAGGCCGCGCGGCGGGAGGGGCCGGCCGCCGTGATCAGTCCAGCCCCTCGCAGCCGAGGCGGCGCAGCGCCGCGTCCACCCAGCCCGTGTCGTTGGTGCCGGCCTCGATCTCGGCGATCTGCTTCGCCTCGGCCGCCTGCTTGGCCGCCGCCGCCGCCTGCACCGTCTCCAGCTCGGCATAGGGCACGCAGAGCAGGCCGTCGGCATCGCCGAGGATCAGGTCGCCCGGCTCGATCACCATGCCGTCCAGCGCGACCGGCACGTTGATCTCGCCCGGCCCGTCCTTGTAGGGGCCGCGATGGGTGACGCCGGCGGCATAGACCGGGAAGTCCTGCCCGGCGATGGCGGCGCTGTCGCGGATGGCGCCGTTGATGACGATGCCGCCGAGCTTGCGGAAGATCATCTGGCCCAGCATCAGCTCGCCGATCAGCGCGTTGGTCAGGTCGCCGCCGCCATCGACGACGATGACATCACCCGGCTCCGCCAGGCCGATCGCCTTGTGGATCATCAGATTGTCGCCCGGCCGCGTGCGCACGGTGAGCGCCGGCCCGGCCAGCACGGTGGCACCGGCGCGATGCATCGGACGGAGGCGCGGGCCGCCCGCCGTCATCCGCGCCATGACGTCGCTGACATTGGCGACGGGCAGCGGGCGGAAGGCCTCGATCCAGCGGGATTCCGCTTTGCGACGGCGTGGCAGGATGCGGAATCCGACAGGCATGGGCGTCTCTCCGTTGCGGGCGGTCCAGGCTATGGCCGGTCCTGCCCGGCCGCAAGCCGAGGGCGGCCGGGCGCGGTCCTCCTCCGGCGGCATGGCCTCTGCTGGCACGAAACCTGCTTGGTGATTGCCGTCTCCTTCCAGCAGCCCCGGAGGGCCTGTCCGCTGACGACCCCGTCCATCCTGCATCCCATGCCCGATCTCGGCGGCCCCGCCCAGCCGCTGCTGACGGTGCGGGGATTGACCAAGCATTTCCCCCTCTCATCGGGATTCTTCGGCCGCAGTGCCGGCGTCGTCCAGGCGGTGGACGGCGTCAGCTTCTCCCTCCGCAAGGGCGAGACGCTCGGCATCGTGGGAGAATCGGGCTGCGGCAAGTCCACCACCTCCCGCCTCATCATGGCGCTGATGCGGCCCACGGCGGGCGAGGTGATCTTCGACGGCCAGACGGTCGGGCCCGGCGGCATGACGCTGAAGGAATACCGCCGCCAGGTGCAGATGGTGTTCCAGGACAGCTACGCCTCGCTGAACCCGCGCCTGACCATCGAGGAGAGCATCGCCTTCGCGCCGAAGGTGCACGGCCTGGCCGGACGCGACGCGCTGGCGCGCGCGGGCGAGCTGCTCGCCGCCGTCGGGCTCGATCCGGCCAACTTCGCCCGCCGCTATCCGCACGAGCTCTCGGGCGGGCAGCGGCAGCGGGTGAACATCGCCCGCGCCCTGGCGCTGCGGCCACGGCTGATCATCCTCGACGAGCCCGTCTCGGCGCTCGACAAGTCGGTCGAGGCGCAGGTGCTGAACCTGCTGACCGACCTCAAGGCGCAGTTCGGCCTGACCTATCTCTTCATCAGCCACGACCTCAACGTCGTGCAGTACATGTCGGACCGGCTGCTGGTCATGTATCTCGGGCAGGTCGCCGAGATCGGCGCCGTGGACGCGATCTACGACACGCCGGCGCATCCCTACACCGCCGCGCTGCTGGCCAGCCGGCCCTCGATGATCCCCGGCCGCCGCCGCACCGAGCCACCGCTCTCGGGCGACCCGCCGAACCCGATCAACCCGCCCTCCGGCTGCCGCTTCCGCACCCGCTGCGCATATGCCGAGGACCTCTGCGCCGGCCGCGTGCCGGCGCTCAGCCCGGCGCCCTCCGGCCAGGAGGCGGCCTGCCTGATGCTGGTCCCCGGCAGCGGCCACTCGCGCGCGCCCGCCCTGGAGGCGGCGGCATGAGCGCGTCCCCCGCACCGCTCGTCCATGTGCGCGACCTCGAGGTCCGCTTCGTCTCACGCGATGCCACGGTGCATGCCGTCAACGGCGTCGACTTCGACCTGGCCCAGGGCGAGAGCCTGTGCATCCTGGGCGAGAGCGGTTCCGGCAAGTCGGTGACGCTGCGCGCGCTGATGCGCCTGAACCCGCCGCGCCGCACCGTGCTGAAGGGCACGCTGAGGGTCGCCGGACGGGATGTGATCGGCGCCTCCGAGGCGGCGATGGCCGATCTGCGCGGCAGCAGCGTCGCCATGATCTTCCAGGAGCCGATGACGGCGCTCGACCCGGTCTTCACCATCGGCCGGCAGATCACCGAGACCGTGATCCGGCACGAGGGCGTCGGCCGGGCGGCCGCCGAGGCACGGGCGCTGGAACTGCTGGAACTGGTGCAGATCCCCTCGGCCAAGCGCCGCCTCGCCGCCTATCCGCACGAGCTCTCGGGCGGGCTCAGGCAGCGCGCCATGATCGCCATCGCGCTCTCCTGCCGGCCGAAGCTGCTGCTGGCCGACGAGCCGACCACCGCGCTCGACGCCACGGTGCAGATCCAGATCCTGCTGCTGCTGCGCCAGCTGCAGCAGGAGCTGGGCATGGGGGTGATCTTCGTCACCCACGACCTCGGCGTGGCGGGCGAGATCGCCGACCGCATCGCCGTCATGTATGCCGGCCGCTTCATCGAGGAGGGGCCGACCGAGGCGCTGATGCGCGGGCCGCTGCATCCCTATGCCCAGGGGCTGCTCGGCGCCACGGTGCATGCCGGGCTGCGCGGCCAGCGGCTGACCACCATCCCCGGCGCGCCGCCCAACCTGGAGCGGTTGCCGCAGGGCTGCGCCTTCGCGCCGCGCTGCGCCTTCGCCGCCGAGGAATGCCTGGCCGCGGTGCCGTCCCGGCGCAGCCCCGAGCCCGGCCGCGCCGCCCGCTGCGTGCGGGTGCCCGACCTCGCCCTGCACGCCGCCGCCTGAGGAGAAGGCCATGTTCTTCTACCTGCTCCGCCGCCTGCTCTACGCGGTGCCGATTGCCCTCTCGGTCAGCCTGGTCTGCTTCCTGTTGGTGCATATCGCGCCGGGCGACCCGGTCAACGCCATCGTCCCCGCCGACGCCCCGGCCGCCGTGGTCGAGCAGATCCGCCGCGAATACGGGCTCGACAAGCCGCTGCCGGTGCAGTTCGTGCTCTGGCTCTGGCATGTGCTGCAGGGCGATCTCGGCCGCTCGCTGGCCACCGGCCGCAGCGTCTCGGAGGATCTCTACGCCGCCGTCGGCAACACGCTGATGCTGGCGCTGGCCGCGGCCGGCATCGGCTTCCTCGCCGGCACCGCCTTCGGCACGCTCGCCGCCGCCTTCCGCGGCACCTGGGTGGACAAGCTGGCGGTGGCCTTCGCCTCGGCCGGCGTCTCGGTGCCGCACTACTGGCTCGGCATGGTCATGGTGGTGGTGTTCAGCGTCATACTGAACGCGCTGCCGGCGATGGGGGCGGGGCCGGGCGGTTCGGCCTCCTGGGCCTGGGACTGGCAGCACATCCAGTTCCTGGTGCTGCCGGCGCTGACGCTGAGCGTCATCCCGATGGGCATCGTCACCCGCGCCGTGCGTGGCACGGTGGTCGAGATCCTGAACCAGGACTTCATCACCACGCTGCGCGGCAAGGGGCTGCGCCGGGGCGGCGTCGTGCGCCACGTGGTGAAGAACGCGGCGCCCAGCGTGCTGGCCATCATGGGCCTCCAGCTCGGCTACCTGATGGGCGGCTCCATCCTGGTCGAGACCGTCTTCTCCTGGCCCGGCACCGGCTTCCTGCTGAACAGCGCCATCTTCCAGCGCGACATCCCCGTGCTGCAGGGCACGATCCTGGTGCTCGCCCTCTTCTTCGTGGTGCTCAACCTCGCGGTCGATCTGCTGCAGACCGCGCTCGATCCCCGGATCCGCCGCACATGAACAGCGCCGTGGCCAACAACCCCACCCTTCTCGCAACGCCCGCCGCGCCGGCCCGCAGCAAGGGCTACTGGGCCGGGGTGATGAAGCGCCTCTCGCGCGATCCGGTGACGCTGGTCTGCGGCGCCATCCTGCTGCTGATGCTGGCGGCGATCCTGCTCGCCCCCTGGATCGCGCCGCACGACCCCTACCAGACCAGCATGATCCGCCGCCTGAAGCCGGTCTGGTTCCAGGACGGGCGCTACCCCCTCGGCACCGACGAGCTGGGCCGCGACATGCTGACACGCCTGCTCTATGGCGGCCGGCTCTCCTGGTTCCTCGGCATCACCCCGGTGATCATCGCCTTCGGCATCGGCGGCCTGCTCGGCATCGTCGCGGGCTTCGCCGGGGGCTGGGTGAACATGCTGATCATGCGCACGACCGACGTGTTCTACGCCTTCCCCTCGGTGCTGCTGGCCGTCGCCATCAGCGGCGCGCTGGGGCCGGGCATCTCCAACGCCATGCTGTCGCTGACGCTGGTCTTCATCCCGCAGATCATCCGCGTCTCCGAGACCACCACCACCGCCGTGCGCAACCTCGACTACGTGGAATCGGCGCGGGCCAGCGGCGCCGGCGCGCTGACGGTGGTGCGGGTGCATGTCCTGCCCAACGTCCTGGGCCCGATCTTCGTCTATGCCACGAGCCTGATCAGCGTCTCGATGATCCTGGCCTCGGGCCTCTCCTTCCTCGGCCTCGGCACCCGCCCGCCGGAGGCCGAATGGGGGCTGATGCTGAACACGCTGCGGACCGCGATCTACAGCCAGCCGCTGATCGCCATGCTGCCGGGCCTCTGCATCTTCGCCACCAGCATCTGCTTCAACCTGGTCAGCGACGGGCTTCGCTCGGCCATGGACGTGCGTTCCTGAACCCCGCCTCCCGGAGCCGGACATGACCTTCTCCCTCGACCGCCGCGGCCTGTTCCGCGCTTCCGCCGCCGCTGCCGCCGCCGCCCTGCCGGCCTGGATAGGTCCCGCCGCCATCGGCTGGGACCCGGCCCTGGCCCAGGCGCCGGGCGGCCATCTGCGCGTCGGCATGACGGCCTCGGCCGTGCCGCTCTCCAACGGCTGCCCCGACCAGGGCGGCGAGGGGCAGCGCTTCATGGGCATCACCCTCTACGACCAGCTCGTGATGTGGGATCTCTCGCAGTCCGACAAGGCGGCCACGCTGAAGCCCGGCCTCGCGACGGAATGGGCCGTCGATCCCGGCGACCCGAAGCGCTGGCTCTTCACCCTGCGGCAGGGCGTGCCGTTCCATGACGGCCATGTGCTGACGGTCGAGGATCTGATCTTCACCTTCGACCGCGCCTTCAAGCGCGACGCGCCCTGGTTCGACGCCCGCGCCTCCGCCCAGGTGACGCCCCGCTTCCCGACGCTCGCGCGCTGGGGCGCCGGGGAGGATGGCCGCTTCTGGCTGGAGACCTCGATCCCCGACAGCACCATCCCCTACGCGCTGACCTGGCTCGGCGTGGTGCACAAGGGCGCCTGGGAGGCGGCCGGCAGCAACTGGGACAACTACCTGCTGAAGGCGGTGGGCACCGGCCCGTGGAAGCTCACCAGCTTCAGCGTGCGTGAGCGGGCGGAGCTGGCCCGCTTCGACGAGTACTGGGACAAGGCGCGCGTGGCGAAGTCGGCGCGGCTGACCCTGCTGCCGCTGCCCGAGGCCAATACCCGCGTCGCCGCGCTGCGCTCCGGACAGGTCGACTTCATCGAGGCGCCGCCGCCGGATGCGCTGGACAGCCTCAGGGCGGCCAACTTCCGGATCATCACCAATGCCTATCCGCACAACTGGACCTGGCACCTCTCGATGGTCGAGGGCTCGCCGTGGCGCGACATCCGCGTGCGCAAGGCGGCCAACCTGGCGCTGAACCGCGCGGAGCTGAAGGAACTGCTGGGCGGGCTGATGATCGAGGGCAACGGGCTGGTGCCGCCGGGCAACCCCTGGGCCGGCAACCCGTCCTTCAAGCTGGTCCATGACCTCCCGCAGGCGCGCAAGCTGATGGGCGAGGCCGGCTTCAGCGCCGCCAACCCGCTGCGCACCCGGATCGGCATCTCCTCCTCGGGCTCCGGCCAGATGCAGCCGCTGCCCATGAACGAGTACATCCAGCAGGCGCTGAAGGAGGCCTATTTCGACATCAGCTTCGAGGTCTTCGACTGGAACACGCTGATCACCATCTGGCAGGGCGGCGCCAAGGGCCCCAATGTGCGCGGCTGCACCGGCATCAACTTCTCCTACGCCGCCTTCGACCCCTACAGCGCCTTCATCCGCCTGCTGAAATCGGATCTGCACGCGCCGCGCGGCGTCAACTGGGGCTGGTTCAACGATCCCGCCTTCGATGCCCTGTTCACCGAGGTCTACAACACCTTCGACGCGGCGAAGCAGGACGCGCTGCTGGCCAGGGTCCATGAGAAGATCGTCGACGAGGCGCTGTTCCTCTTCGCCGCGCACGACCTCAATCCCCGGGCGATCAGCCCCAGGGTGCAGGGCTTCGTGCAGGCGCAGTCCTGGTTCCAGGACCTGACGCCGATCCGCATGGGCTGATCGCCGCGGCGCCCGACTGGAGAGAACGAACGATGCCTCAGGATCTGCGTGCCGAGTTCAGGGCCTGCCTCGCGCGGGCCGGGATCAGCGTCCCGCCCGAACGTGAGCCGGCCATGTACGAAGCCTATCTGGCCTATGCCGAGCTGGCCTCGGTGCTGGACGAGCCCTACCCCTACGCGGCCGAGCCGGCGGCCGTCTTCACGCCGGCGGCGCCGGGCGCCGGGCGGGCGGCGGGGCGGTCGTGAGCGCCGCCCTTCCGCCGCCGGTCCCGGGCCTCGCCGAGGCCTCGGCGCGCATCGCCGCCGGTGAATCCCCGACCGCCCTGACCGAGGCGGCGCTGGCGCGCATCGCCGCGCTCGACGGCAGGCTGCATGCCTTCGTCACCCTGGCCGCGGACCGCGCCCTGGCCGCCGCCCGCCGCGCCGAGGCCGAGATCCGTGCCGGCCGCCGGCGCGGGCCGCTGCACGGCGTCCCCTTCGCGCTGAAGGACATCTACGACGCCGCCGGCCTGCCCACCACGGCGCATTCCCGGCTGCGCCTCGGCCATGTGGCCGAGGCCGACAGCGACGCGACCGAGCGGCTCGAGGCGGCCGGCATGGTCCTGCTCGGCAAGCTGTCCACGCATGAGTTCGCCCGCGGCGGCCCGACCGACGAACTGCCCTGGCCGAACGCGCGCAACCCCTGGAATGTCGAGCACTTCGCCGGCGGGTCCAGCTCCGGCTCCGGCGTGGCCGTCGCCTCGGGCATGGTGGGGCTGGCCATGGGCAGCGACACCGGCGGGTCGATCCGCCTGCCCGCCGCCTATTGCGGCGTGGTCGGCCTGAAGCCGACCTATGGCCGGCTCAGCCGCCACGGCGTCGTGCCACTGAGCTTCGGCATGGACCATACCGGCCCGCTGACCCGGACGGTGGAGGACTGCGCCCTGGCCATGCAGGTGCTGGCCGGGCACGATCCGCGCGACCCGGCCTCGGCCCCGGTGCCGCCCGGCGACTATCTGCGCGAGCTGCGGGCCGGTGTCGCCGGCCTGCGCATCGGCATCGCCCCGCGCTTCAACGAGGAGGCGCTGCTGGATGCCGAGACCTCGGCGGCGCTATCCGCCGCCGCCGAGCTGCTCGCCCTGCTCGGCGCCGAGATCGTCGAGGTGAGGCTGCCGCCGCGGCGGGTGATGGATGCCTGCCTGCAGGTCATCCTGCTGGCCGAGGGCTTCGCCATCCACCAGCGGGACCTGCGCGAGCGGCCGCAGGATTATGGCCGCGTGACGCGGGAGCGGCTGATGGTCGGCGCCTTCGTGACCGGGCCGCATTACGTGCAGGCGCAGCGGCTGCGGCGGATGATCGCGGCGGAGGTCGATGCCGTGCTCGCCGGCTGCGACGCCATCCTCTGCCCCGACATCGCCGCGGCCGCGCCGCGGGTCGATGCGGTGGATGAGGGCCCGTTCCGCCGGCAGCATCCCCTGACCGGCCCGTTCAACGCGACGGGTCATCCGGCCCTCGCCGTGCCGGCCGGCTTCGCGGCCAATGGCCTGCCCCTCTCGGTGCAGCTCGTCGGGCGCAACCATGACGAGGCGATGCTGCTGCGCGTTGCCCAGGCCTATGAGCAGGCGGCGGGCTGGATGGAGCGGCGCCCACCGCTGTGAGCGGCGGGGCCGGGAGGGGCGCGGCCCTCCCGGCGGCGCCTCAGGCCAGCGTCGTCAGGTCCTGGAACCAGTGCTGGGCCTGGGTGTAGCCGGCGACCTTGCGGGTCATCGCGTGCGGGTTGGTGTCGTGCACGACGAAGACCAGCAACGCCTCGTCCACCACGCGCTGGTGCACCTCGGCCATCAGCCGGTCCTGCTCGGCGGTGTCGAAGCTGGTCACCGCCTGGTCGATCAGCCGGTCCACCTCCGCGTCGCTGAAGTGGCTCCAGTTCACCCCCGTCGGCGCGACCTGCTTCGAATGGAAGAAGCGGATCAGCGCGTAGAGCGGGTCGGAGGTGACATAGGCGACATTGTTGGCGGTGACGGCGTTGCGCTTCGCCAGCTCCCCCGCGGCGCCCTGGCGCCAGCAGGTGTAGAGCACCTCCAGCTCCACCGGCACCAGCTCGATCTCCAGCCCGACCTCGCGCAGCGACTGCTGGCAGTATTCGTTGATCGGCATGGAGAGCATCTGCCCCGAGCCGCCGGTCGCCACCAGGAACTTTGTCCTCAGCGGGTTGCGGGGGCCGTAGCCGGCCTCGGCCACTAGCTTGCGCGCGGCGTCGGGGTCGTACTTCACCTCGAATCCCGGCTTGCCGAACCAGGGGGAGGAGGGGTCCACCACGCCCACCGCCGGCTTGGCCAGGCCGTTCATCAGCGCCACCACCTCCTCGCGGTTGATGGCGAGGTTGGCCGCCTTGCGAAGGCGGATGTCGCGCCAGGGCGAGCCCTCCAGCAGCGAGAGATGGTAGTTCCAGACATGCGGCGTGACGTTCTCGACGATGCGCGAGCCGGAGGCGCGCAGCTGCGGCACCATGTCGGGCGCGGGGGTCTCGATCATGTCGAACTGCCCGCCGATCAGCGCGTTGGTGCGCGAGACGGCATCCGGCGCGCAGAGCAGGATGATGCGCTCCGCCCTGGCCCGGCGGGCCGGGTTCCAGTATCCGTCATGCCGCACCAGCTCGGCGCTGGCGCGGGGCACCAGCCTCGCCAGCCGGAAGGGGCCGGTGCCGGAGGGCTCGAAGGCGAATTTCTCCCAGCTCCGCCCGAGCTTCTCGTACTGCGCGGGGGAGGAGATCAGGAACCACAGCAGCTGGTAGGGGAAGAGGCTGTCCACCGCCTTGGTGGTGACCTCGACCGTCATGGCGTCCAGCTTCCGCCACGCCGCGACGGAGGGCAGGCGCGGCCGCACCTGCGCCGCCTGGCGGTTGTCGAAGTGCGGCGCCTGGCTGTTCATCACCTTCTCGAAGTTCCAGATCACCGCATCGGCGTCGAAGGCGCTGCCGTCATGGAAGGTGACGCCCGGGCGCAGCCGGAAGATCCACTTCGTCCGGTCGGCGGGATCGGTCTCCCAGGAGGTGGCGAGGCCGGGCACCAGCTTGCCGGGGCGCTCGGCGACATCCATCTCCCAGGCCACCAGCGGATCGTAGATCGTGTGACCGGTGAACTGGTAGGCGCCGGCGCCGCGGTCCGGCTGGCCGGTGGTCTGCGGGATGTCGGCCATCGAGATGCCGTAGCGGATGGTGCCGCCACCCGTGCCCGGCGCCTGGGCATGCGCGGCGCGGACTGCGCCCGGGATGGGCAGGCCCAACCCGCCGCCGATCAATCCGCTGGCCCCGGCGGCCATGAGTCCGCGACGTGACAAAGCCATCTTCACGCTCCCTGCTGAAGTGCCTAGAGGAGGAAGCAAGAGGCGGGCCGCCGGCCACGCCGGCGAGCATGGAGCAGCGCGATGGAATCCTTCCTCTTCACCGGCGGACGCCTGCTGGACCCGGCGCGGGACCGGCTGCTGGACGGCTTCTCCGTGCTGGTCGAGGGCGGCCGGGTGCGCGAGGTGTCGGACCGCCCGATCCACAGCGCCTCGGCGACGCGCCTGGACCTCGATGGCCTCACGCTGATGCCCGGCCTGATCGACGCGCATGTCCACGTCATCGCCGCCATGGTCGATCTGGGCGCCAATGCCATGCAGCCCTCCTCGCTGGCGGCCTTCCGCGCCGGGGCGGTGATGCGCGGCATGCTGATGCGCGGCTTCACCACGGTGCGCGACGTGGGTGGCGCCGATGCCGGCCTGGCCATCGCGGTCGAGGAGGGGCTGGTGGAGGGCCCGCGCCTCGTCGTCTGCGGCAAGGCGCTGAGCCAGACCGGCGGGCATTCCGACCTGCGTAGCCCCTTCGACGACCGGCCCGGCATCTTCTCCGAGCGGGTCGGCGCGCTCGGCCGCCTCTGCGACGGCGTGGACGCCGTGCGTCGCGCCGCGCGCGAGGAGCTGAAGGCGGGGGCCCGCTTCATCAAGATCATGGCCAATGGCGGCGTCGCCTCGCCGAGCGACCCGATCCACGCCCTCGGCTTCTCGCGCGAGGAGATCCGCGCGGTGGTCGAGGAGGCGGAGAACTTCGGAACCTATGTCTCGGCGCATCTCTACACCGACGCGGCGATCCGCCGGGCGGTGGAATGCGGGGTCCATTCCCTGGAGCACTGCAACCTGATCACCGCCGAGACGGCGGCGCAGGCGGCGGCGGCCGGGGCGATCGCGGTGCCGACGCTGGTCACCTACGAGGCCCTGGCGATGGAGGGCGCGGCCATGGGGCTGAAGCCGGAATCGGTCGCCAAGATCGAGACGGTGCGGCGCTCGGGCCTCGAATCGCTCGACATCATGCGCCGCGCCGGCCTGCCCATGGCCTTCGGCACCGACCTGCTGGGCGGGCTGCACCGGCACCAGTCGATGGAGTTCGAGATCCGCGCCCGGGTGCTTCCGGCGGCCGAGATCATCGCCTCGGCCACCACCGTCGCGGCGCGGCTGTTGCGAATGGAGGGGGAGATCGGCGTCATCGCCCCCGGCGCCCATGCCGACCTGCTGGTGGTCGAGGGCGATCCCTACCGCGACCCGGCGCTGCTGCAGCGGGAGGCGGCGTTGCGCGCCATCCTGCGCGGTGGCCGCTTCGTCAGGAACGGGCTGGGCTGATCCGTGCGCCTCACCCGCGCCGGCTTCCTTTCGCTCCTGGCCACGCCGTTGGTGCTGCCGGCGATCCGCGCCGCGGCGCAGCCCGCCTGGCCGCGGCGCGTCACCGACATGGCGGGGAGGACCGTGACGCTGAAGGCGCCGCCACGGGCCATCCTGCTGGGCGAGAGCTTCCAGCTCCTGGCCATGGGGCTTCTGCACCCCGATCCGGTCTCGCTGCTGGCCGGCATGGGCGGTGATCTGCGCCAGGCCGACCCGCGGAGCCACGAGGCCTGGATGCGCCGCTTCCCGGCGCTGGCCGCGGTGCCGGAGGTGACGGGCGGGGTGGGGCAGGCCTTCTCGCTGGAGCGCGTGCTCTCGCTGCGGCCGGATCTCGTCATCCTCGGCGCGTGGCAGAGGCGGCGCGACGATTCGGCGCAGGAGCTGGCGCTGCTGGAGGCCGCCGGCATCCCGGTGCTGTTCATCGATGTCTTCCGCAGGCCGCTGGAGAATGTCGGCCCCAGCATCCGCCTGCTGGGCGAGGTGCTGGACCGGCGCGAGGCCGCGGCGGAGTTCGTCGCCCTGCACGAGGCGCGGCTGGCCCGTCTCCGCGAGCGCGTTGCCGGCCGCCCGCCGGGGCCCCTGGCCCTGCTGACCGCCTTCCCCGGCCGCTGGCCCTGCTGCTGGGTGGCCGGCGCCTCGGGCGGCGGCGAGTACCTGGCGCCCGCCGGGCTGCGCAACGCGACCGAGGGCCAGGCCGGGCTGGCGGATGGCGGCCTGACCGGGCTGGAGCAGGTGCTGGCGATGCGGCCGGATCTGGTGATCGGCACCGGCCTGGCGCTGTCCGGCGATGGCCGGGACGGCGCCCTGGCCCTGGGCAGCGGCGTGCCGGCGGCCGTGGCGCGGGAGAGCCTGGCCCGGCTGACGCGCGAGGCGGAATGGCGCAGCCTCGGCGCGGTGCGCGACGGGCGGCTGCACGGGCTGTGGAACTTCTTCACCGGCAGCCCGATCGGCATGGTCGCCGCCGAGGCGGTGGCCCGCTGGGGGCGGCCGGACCTCTTCGCCGATCTCGATCCCGCCGCGACGCTGGAGGAGATCAACCGCCGCTTCTCGGCCGTGCCGTTCGAGGGCACCTACTGGGTGAGCACCGATCCGGCCCAGGATGGGCCGCGCCGCGGCTGAGGCGGCGCTTCCGTCCGGCTCAGGCCGCCATCGCCATCCCGTCCCGCTGCGGGTCGGCGCCGCCTTCCCAGCGGCCGTCGCGCAGCAGCAGGCCATGCGGCGCGCCGAAGGCGTGGCTCTGGTAGGAGCGCGCCGTGGGATAGCCCATGGCCCGCAACGCCGCCTCGGTGCCGTGCGGGATGCGATTGCAGAGGTCGATGGTGTCGGACAGCGCGACGATGCGCGGCGCCGCCACGGCCTCGGCCATGCCCATGCCGAAATCCACCACGTTCATGATCGCCTGGGCCAGGGCCGGGACGATGTAGGTGCCGCCCGGCGCGGCCAGCACCATGACCGGGGCCTCGCCCTCGAAGAGGATCGTCGGCGCCATGGCGCTGCCGCGGCTCTTGCCCGGCGCGATGGAGGCGGCGCGGCCGGGGCGCGGGTCGAAGCCGCTCATGCAGCCATTGTACATGAAGCCCAGCCCCGGCGTGATGACGCCCGAGGGGATGCCCAGCGTGTGCGTCAGCGAGACGGCGTTGCCCTCGGCATCGACGACGCAAACCACGGTGGTGTCCGGCGGGTCCAGGGGCTCCCCGGCGCGCTCGACATGCGCCACCTCGCCGGCGCGGATGCGGCCGGCGAGCAGGGCGGCGTGCTCCGGCGAGAGCAGCCGGCCGAGCGGCACGTCGACGAAGTCGGGGTCGCCCATATGGGCGTCCCTGTCGATGGTCATCCACTTCATCGCCTCGGCGAGGATGCGCAGGTGCTCCGTGCTGCCATGGCCGAGCGCGCCGAGCTCGAAATGCCCGAGGATCTGCAGCAGCTCGATCAGCGAGGCGCCGCCGGCGGGCGGCGGGTTGGAGGCGATGCGCAGGCCGCGGTAACGACCCCAGACGGGCGCCTTCTCCCGCACGCGATAGGCGGCCAGATCCTCCAGGGTGATCAGCCCGCCGCCCGCCTGGATGTCCGAGACCATCTCGCGCGCCAGGGCGCCGCGATAGAACTCTTCCGCGCCGCCGGCGGCGATGCGCTCCAGCGTGCGCGCCATCCCGGGGTTGCGCAGCGTCTCGCCGGGGCGCTTCAGCCGCCCGTCCGGCCGAAAATAGACCTGCCGCCCCTCCGTGCTGAAGCGCAGCTTGTCCTCGACATTCACCTGGCCGTCGCCGCCGTGGTCGATGGTCCAGTAGTAGTGCATGTAGGGCCGCACCAGCACGCCGCGATGCGCCTGGGCGATGGCCGGCGCCATCACCTCGGCCAGCGGCATCGTCCCGAAGCGCGACAGCGCCTCGCAATAGCCCGCGACATTGCCCGGCGTTCCGATGGCGCCGTGGCCGAGATCGTTGCCCTGGTCGGAGAGCAGGAAGACGAAGCCGTCGCGCGACTGGCCGATGAACTTCTCCGTCCACATCGTGGGCGTGGCGGCGAGCGGAGCGCGGCAGAAGAATTCCAGCACCGTGTGCACGCCCTGGCGCGGCAGGCAGAGCTGCATGGCGCCGAAGCCGCCGATGCCGCACATCTGCGGATCGACGACGCCCTGGCTGAAGGCGCAGGCGATCGCGGCATCCACGGCGTTGCCGCCGCGCCGCAGCACCTCGACCCCGGCCTCCACCGCTTCCGGCTGCGCCGCCACCACCATGCCCCGCATCGCCGTGCTCCTTCCCCGCGAGGCGGCAGAGTGCGCCGAAGGGCGCCGGGCGTGAAGCCGCCGCCGGTGCTAGCGCCCGCCCCGCCCCGCCCGAGGGGCCGGCAGGACCGCCCGAAGCTCCGGCGTCGCGCCGCAATCCGCGCAGGGCAGGCGGCGCGGCAGGTCGGCCAAGCGGGTGTCGCGGGCGAAACGCCGCGAGAGCGCGATCTCCTCCACCGTCGGCCAGGCCTCCTGGCCGCAGGCGCAGAGGAGATGCAGCGCATAGCCATGCGCGTAGTAGAGCGGCGTGGTGGGGTCGGGCGCCGCCGCGAGGACAGGAAGGCTCATGCGCCGCAGGCTAGCGGGACGGTCACGAGATGCGTCAAGCGATTGATTCGCCTCAGGAGTCGCGGAGGAGTCCGGCGTGCCTCACAATCCCGCGAGACGCGGCCCGGCCGCCTCAGGCGGCGATGTTGCGCCGCGCCTCCTCGCCGATCGCCTCGGCCACCATCTGCGCCGTCGCGGCGGAGAGGGTCCAGCCGAGATGGCCATGGCCGGTGTTGTAGAAGACGCCCGGACGACTGCCGCGGCCGATGCGCGGCATCATGCCCGGCGTCATCGGGCGCAGCCCCGCCCAGGGGACGCTGCGCGCCGTGCTGACCTCGGGGAAGAGGTCGCGCACCCAATCGACCAGGGGCCGGACGCGGTCGGCGCGGATGTCGCGGTTCTCGCCGTTGAACTCGGCCGTGCCGGCGACGCGGAAGCGGTCGCGGCCCAGCCGGCTGGTGACGATCTTGGTGGCGTCGTCCAGCAGGCTGACCTGGGGCGCGGCGTCCTGGCTCCGCGCATCGTCCAGGTGCACGGTGATGGAATAGCCCTTCACCGGATAGACGTTGACGCGGTCGCCCAGCAGCGCGGCGAAGCGGCGGCTGGCGATGCCGGCGCAGACCACGAGGCGGTCCACCACCTCCACGCCGCCCGGCACGCCCCGCCCGGCCTTGTCCCAGGCGATCTCGATGCCGCGCGCGGTGTGGGTGATGCGGCTGACCTCGGCCTCGGCGACGAAGCGGGCGCCATGGCGCTGGCAGGCCTCGGCCAGGCCGCGGGTGAACTTGTGGATGTCGCCGGTGGAATCCGAGGGCGTGAAGAATCCGCCGTAATAGGTGCCCTGCAGCGCCGGCTCGATGGCGCGCATCTCCTCCGGCGTCACGGCGCGGCGGTCGAGCCCGCCCTCGGTCAGCAGCGCGTTGGTGCGCTGCGCCGCCTCGAAGCCCGGCCGGTCGCGGTAGATGTGCAGGATGCCGCGCCGCTCCAGGTCGAAGTCGATGCCCTCCAGCGCGGCGATGTCGAAAAGGTGCCTGCGCGCCGCGATGGCCAGGCGCGTGGTCTCGATCGTATGGGCGCGGTAGTGGCGGATCTGTCCCAGGAACTCGCCCATCCAGCTGTACTTGTGCCAGCCGGGGCGGGGGTTCAGCAGCAGCGGCGCATCCTGCCGCAGCATCCACTTCATGCCCTTCAGCACCGTCGCCCAGCTGTTCCAGACCTCGGCATTGCTGGCCGAGAGCTGGCCGCCATTGGCGAAGGAGGTCTCCATCGCGGCATAGCGGTGCCGGTCGAGCAGCACCACCTGGTGGCCGCGTTGCAGCAGGGCATAGGCGGTGGTCACGCCGGTGATCCCGGCGCCGATGATGGCGATCTTGCTCATGGGTCGAGCCGTCTCCGTGAGGATGGCGCGGCAGCGCGGTGCGGTCCTCGGCCGCGCCCGTCTGCCCCCATCTGTCACGGTGCCTGAGAGCTTAACCCGGCGCGCCGGGATATCCCCTTCGGCGGGCGGTGCCGGGGCCATGCCCGGTCCGCCTCTCTCCAGATCGTCCTCGCCCTGCAGTCCGGGTGCCTGAGAGTTTCCTGGGGGGTTGCTCCGTCGGCGGCGGCATGGCGCCTCTGACGAGGGCCTGCCGCGCTCTCCTGCCTGGCTTCGGCGGACGCGGCGCAGGGTGGCAAAGCCGCGCCGGCGCCGTCAAGCACAATCGGCCCTCCCGCCTCAGCGGGGCAGCAGCACCTCCAGCGCGGCGGCCAGCGAGCGGCGCCAGTCCGCCGGCTCGATGCCGTGCACCCGGCCGATCCGCCCGCAATCCAGCCGGCCATCGGCCGGGCGCCGCGCCTTGGTCGGATACTCGGCGGTGGTGATGGCCTTCAGCGCCGGCACCCTGGCGCCGCGTTCCGCCGCCTGGGCGAAGATCTCGGCGGCGAAACCGTGCCAGGTGGTCCAGGGCGCGCCGGTCAGGTGGAACAGGCCGAAGGCCTCGTCGCCGGCCCCGGCGGCGGCCAGGCGCGGCAGCATCCGGGCGATGGCCTCCGCCAGGTCGGCGGCGAAGGTGGGCGCGCCGTGCTGGTCGGCGACGACGCTGAGCGTCTCCCGCTCGGCGCCGAGGCGCAGCATGGTCTTGAGGAAGTTGTTGCCGTCGGCGCTGCAGACCCAGGCGGTGCGCAGGATGGCGGAGCGGGGATTGGCGGCCAGCACGGCCTCCTCCCCGGCGCGCTTGGAGGCGCCATAGACACCGGCCGGGCTGGCGGCGTCGGTCTCGACATAGGGGCTGCCCTTCAGCCCGTCGAAGACATAGTCGGTGGAGACATGCACGAAGGGCAGGCCGCGCCGGGCCGCGGCCTCGGCCAGCAGGGCCGCGCCGGTCGCGTTGATGGCATAGGCCAGGTCGCGCTCGTCCTCGGCGCGGTCCACCGCCGTGTAGGCGGCGGCGTTGATGACGACCTCCGGCGCCGTGTCGGCCACGGCGCGGGCGATCGAGGCCGCGTCCGTCAGGTCCAGCTCGGGCGCCTCCAGGGCGGTGACCTGGTGCCCGTCCCGCGGCAGGCGGCGGGAGAGCGCCAGGGCGAGCTGGCCGGTGCGGCCGGCGACGAGGATCCGCATCAGCGGGCGGAGCCCTGGCGACGATGAAGGGGGTGAACCGGCATTCTCTGTCTCCCTGTCTCTCCCCGTCTTCTAGGCCGGGCCCGCCGCGCCGCCCAGCCCGCCGCTGCGGGTCCCGGCCCGCCCGGGGATGACAGGAGCGTCATTTTCGGGCCGTCCCGCCAAAAAACCTGTGGAAGGCGGGGCTTCGCGGGCCTTCCGGGCCGGGCGCGCGCTTGACCGGCCACGGGCGGTTGTGTCTCTCCTCGGGCATTACCACCAAGTCGGAGTGACGCCTTGACCGAAGATACCCGCCCGCTGAGCCGCCAGGATCTGATCGATTCCGCCGCCGCCGCCACGGGCCTGCCCAAGACCCAGGCCGATGCGGTGCTGAAGGCCGTGCTGTCGACCCTGGGCGACACCCTCGGGGCCGGGCGCGAGGTTCGCCTGGCCGGGTTCGGCTCCTTCGCGGTGAGCGAGCGCGCCGCCCGCCAGGGCCGCAACCCGGCCACCGGCGAGGTGGTGGAGATCGCCGCCAGCCGCACCGTGAAGTTCAAGCCGGCCAAGGATCTCAAGAGCCGCCTCGGCGAGGCCGGCTGACGGCGCGCGGCGGAGGCCTCCGGGTGCTCCGCCGCCCCTGACATTTCCGGCCCCGCCCCCTCCGGTCTTGACCCCTTCGGCGCCCGGCGGAATGGTGTCGTGTCCCCAGGCAGGGAGAGCGGCGATGAGCGGGCCCGATCACCATCACCACCATGACCATGACCATCATGACGAGGGTAGCGAGCTCTCGGGGATGGCGCTGCGCGTGCGCGCGCTGGAATCCCTGCTGGTCGAGAAGGGCTACGCCGATCCGGCCGCGCTGGACGCGCTGATCGAGACCTACGAGACGCGCATCGGCCCGCGCAACGGCGCCCGCGTCGTGGCGAAGGCCTGGGCCGATCCCGACTTCCGCGACTGGCTGCGGCGCGACGCCTCGGCCGCCATCCATTCCCTCGGCTATACCGGACGCCAGGGCGAGCACATGGTGGCGGTGGAGAACACCGAGGCGGAGCACAACATGGTCGTCTGCACCCTGTGCTCCTGCTACCCCTGGCCGGTGCTGGGCCTGCCGCCCGCCTGGTACAAGTCGCCCGCCTACCGCTCCCGCGCCGTGCTCGATCCGCGGGGCGTGCTGGCCGATTTCGGCGTCACCCTGCCGGAGACGACGCGCATCCGCGTCTGGGATTCCACGGCCGAGACGCGCTACCTCGTCATCCCCCGCCGGCCCGCCGGCACCGAGGGCTGGGAGGAATCGCGGCTGGCCGATCTCGTCAGCCGCGATTCCATGATCGGCACCGCCCTGGCGCGCGAGCCGGCGGCATGAACGGCGCGCAGGACCTGGGCGGCATGCAGGGCTTCGGCCCGGTGCGGCCGGAGCCGGAGGAGGTCCGCTTCCATGCCGGCTGGGAGAAGCGCGCCCTGGCGGTGACGCTCGCGGCCGGGGCGCTCGGGCAATGGAGCATCGATGCCGCGCGGCATGCGCGGGAGACCCTGCCGCCGGGCGAGTACCTGACCTCCAGCTACTACGAGATCTGGATCAAGGGTCTGGAGAAGCTGCTGCTGCAGAAGGGGCTGGTGACCGAGGCCGAACTGCGCGACGGCAAGGCATACGGGCCCGGCAGGCCGCTGAAGCCGCTCGCCGCCGCCGAGGTCGCGCCGATGCTGGCGCGCGGCTCGCCCTATTCCCGCCCGGCGGGGGCGCCGGCGCGCTTCGCCGAGGGGGAGGCCGTGCGGGCGCGCAACTTCCAGACCAGCGGCCACACCCGCCTGCCACGCTACGCGCGCGGGCGGCGGGGCGTCATCGAGCGGGTGCAGGGTGTCTTCGTCTTTCCGGACACGCTGGCGCTGGGCGGCGACGAGGCGCCGCAATGGCTCTACGCCGTCCGCTTCACCGCCGGCGAGCTCTGGGGCGAGGGCGCCGATCCGGCCGTCACCGTCATCTTGGATGCCTGGGAGTCCTATCTTGAGCCGGTGTGACGATGCGACGGCCGAGGCGCTGAGCCTGCCGCGCGACGCGGAGGGTCCGGTCTTCGCCGAGCCCTGGGAAGCCCAGGCCTTCGCCATGGCCGTGGCCCTGCACGAGGCGGGATGCTTCGGCTGGGGCGAATGGGCGGAGGCGCTCGGCCGCCGCATCGCCTCCGGCGGCGGCTCCTACTACGCGCAGTGGCTGGATGCGCTGGAGGCCTTGCTGGCGGAGAAGGGGATCGTCGCGCCGGAGGCGCTGGAGGCGCGCCGCCAGGCCTGGGCACGGGCGGCCGCGGCGACACCCCATGGCCGGCCGATCACCCTGGCGGCGGATCCGCTGGCCTCTCCCCCGACCGCTCCCGCCTCCGCCGGGTCCCGGCCGCCCGGGCCACCGTCCACGGGCCATCTGGCGGGCTGAGGCGCGGCGGTTCCGTGGGTGGGAAGCGGTAGTAGCGCGCCGCGTTGTCGTGAAAGACGGCGCGCTGCTCCGACGGGCTGAAGGGGGCCAGGATCTCCCGCAGGCCGTCGCAGATGGCGGCGTAGGACATGCTGCGGCGGGCCATGGGATAATCGCTGCCGAACATCGCCCGCCCGGGTCCGAAGGCCTCGAGGCAGGGCAGTACCACGGCCGCCAGCGCCTCCGTCTCCGTGCCCTCGCTGTAGGCGCTCGGGTGCGAGAGCTTGATGGCGACATTGGGCCGCGCCGCCAAGATCGCCAGCCCGCGGCGCCAGCGCTCCAGCCCCGCCGCGTCGCGGTCGAGCGGCGAGGCGCAGTGGTCGACGATGAAGACCTGGTCCGGCAGGGCCGCCGCCAGCGCCGCCACCTCCTCGGCCTGGTAGGGGTTCATGAGCAGCTCCATGACCAGGCCGTGCGCGCGCAGCAGCGCGAGCCCCTGGCGCCAGGCGGCGTGCTCCGTCAGGCCGCGCAGGGTCCAGCTCCGCGCCGGATCGGGATGCCAGCGGATGGTCTCGCGCAGGCCGGCGAGGCGGGGGGAGGCGGCGAGCTGGCGCTCCAGCATCTCGGCCGCGCCGCCGGCCGCGAGCGGCACATAGCCGACATAGCGTCCGGCGATTCCCGCCGGGCGCGCCAGCCCCTCCAGCCAGAGCGTCTCCTCCGAGGGATCGTGGATCCGGTCCCACAGCGCCTCGACATGCACCGAGCCGACGACGCCCTGGCCCGCCATGTCCGCCAGCAGGTCGTCGATCAGGTAGTCCTGCTGCAGATGGCTGACGTCGCCCAGCACGCCGACATGCCGGCCCGAGATCCAGGGATGGCGGCGCATCGACAGGTCCCACAGGTGATGGTGGGCGTCGATGATCGGACCCTTGTAGCGTCGGGCGTGCATGACCTTTCCTTGTCCGCGTCGGGTCCTTGTCCGCGTCGGGCATCTCCCCGGTTCCACAATGCGGCAAGCCGAGGCGGGGAGCGAGAGCGGCACCGTATGACAAAACGGCAACTTTCCGGCCGGCCGCCTCTTCTTCCCTGGCATTCGAGGAAGGAGCCGGCATGCGCAACAGGGACCGGGTGGCGGTGGTCACGGGGGCTTCGGCCGGGGTGGGCCGGGCCACGGTGCTGCGCCTGGCGCGGGCCGGCTGGCATATCGGCCTGATCGCGCGCGGCGCCGAGCCCCTGGAGGCGCTGGCCCGCGAGGTCCGGGCCCTGGGCGCCGAGGCCCTGCCGCTGCCCTGCGACGTGGCCGATGCCGCGGCGGTCGAGGTGGCGGCGGGCGAGGCCGAGCGCGTGCTCGGCCCGATCGACGCCTGGATCAACAACGCCATGGTCACGCTCTACGCCCCGATCCATGACGTCAGCCCGGAGGAGTTCCGCCGCGTCACCGAGGTCTGCTACCTGGGCTATGTCCACGGCACCATGGCGGCCCTGCGGCGGATGCGGGGGCGGAACCGGCCCGGCCGCATCCTCCAGGTCGGCTCGGCGCTGGCCTATCACGGCATTCCGCTGCAGGGCGCCTATAGCGGCGCCAAGCATGCCATCCAGGGCTTCACGGATTCGCTCCGCGCCGAGCTGCGGCAGGAAGGCAGCCGGATCAGCGTGACCGAGGTGCACCTGCCGGCGGTCAACACCCCGCAATTCGCCTGGGCCCGGGCGCGCCTGCCGCACCGCCCCCGTCCGATGGGCCGCGCGGTGACGCCCGAGGCGGCGGCCCGCGCCATCGAGGCGGCGCTGATCCATGGCGGCCGTGAGCACTGGCTCGGCGGCGCGGGGCTGATGGCGCTGCTCGGGCCCCTGATGCCGGGCCTCGCCGACCGCTACCTGGCCCGCGCCGCGCCCTCCGGGCAGATGGATCCGGCCGCGCCGCCGCGCCCGGCCCAGGCGGCGGGGAATCTCTTCGAGCCGCGCGCCGTCTTCGACCGGCTGGACGGCCCCTATGCCGCCGAGGCCACGGACCGGGCGCTGCGGCTCTCGGGCGGGGCGGCGCGGGCGCTCGCCGGCGGCGCGGCCCTGGCCCTGGCCTGCGGCGTCGGTCTCGCGCTGGGCCGGAGGCGCGGCTGATGCGGCCTTCCGAGCCGCTGGCTTTGCCGGCGCTGGAGGGCGAGGCCGAGCCGGCGGGGCGCGACTACCGGCCGATTGCGGATTACGCCTTCCTAGGCGACGGCCATGGCAGCGCGCTGGTCGCGCGCGATGGCTCGATCGACTGGGCGGCGCTGCCGCGCTTCGATGCCGAGCCGGTCTTCTCGCGCCTGCTCGACCGCCGCCGCGGCGGCTTCTTCCAGGTCCGGCCGGCCGAGGCCTGCACGGTCACGCGCGCCTACCGCCCCGGCACCATGATCCTGGAGACCCGCTTCCGGACGGCGCGGGGCGAGGTGCTGCTGACCGATGCCCTGGTCGCCGGCCCGCCCTCCGGGCAGGGACCGGACCGGCTGCTGCGCCGCGTCGAGGGCCTCGTCGGCGAGGTCGTGATGGTGGCGCGCCATCAGCCCCTGGCGGGCTTCGCCACGGCCTTCCCGGCGCTGCGCCTGACGCCCGGCCTGGTCGATATGGCGGAGGGTCCTTCCCTGGCGACGGATGTGGAGTTTTCCCCGGCCGGCGAGGCCGCCCTGGCGCGCTTCACCCTGGCCGCCGGGGCGGCGCGCCACTTCCTGTTGGGCGATGCCGCCAGCGCGGCGCAGGAGCTGCCCGGCTTCCAGGCCCTGCTGGATGAGGCGGCCCGGCGCTGGGGCGAGTGGTCGCGCGGCGCCACCTATGCCGGCCCCTGGCGCGAGATGGTGGAGCGCAGTGCCCTGGTGCTGAAGGGCCTGACCTACACCCCGACCGGCGCCATGGTGGCCGCCGCCACCACCTCGCTGCCGGAGGAGGTCGGCGGCATTCGCAACTGGGACTACCGCTTCTGCTGGCTGCGCGATTCCTGCCTGGCCTTCTATGCCCTGAAGAAGCACGGCCAGGTGCGGGAGGCGCAGGCCTTCCTCGACTTCGTCCTCGGCCTTTGCCGCGGCGAGAACGGGCGCCTGCCGCCGCTCTTCGACATCACCGGCAGCCGGGGGATGGCAGAGGAGGAGGTGGCGCATTTCGAGGGCTATCGCGGCAGCCGCCCGGTGCGCAACGGCAACGAGGCGGCGGAGCAGCACCAGCTCGACGTCTATGGCCAGGTGCTGGACCTGATCCATTTCCACCACAGCATCGGCGGCGCGGTGGAAGGCCCGCTGCGCGACACCGCCATCGCCCTGGCCGACCTCGTGGCCCGGGAGTGGCGCGAGCCGGATGCGGGGCTGTGGGAGCCGCGCCAGCCGGAACAGCACTACGTCCATGCCGCGCTGATGAACTGGGTGGCACTGGACCGCGCCATCCGCTGCTTAGGAGCGCGCGAGCACTGGCTGCACGAGCGGCAGGCGATCGAGGAGGCGATCCGGCGCGAGGGCGTGCATCCGGTGCGCGGCCATCTCACGCAGGTCATGGGCGGCGAGGACGTGGACGCGGCGCTGCTGCTGGCGCCGATGCTCGGCTTCCCGCTGGATGACGCGGTGCTGGAGCGCACCGTCGATGCCGTGATCGCGCGGCTGGGGCACGGCCCGCTGGTCTATCGCTACAAGACCGAGGACGGGCTGCCGGGGCACGAGGGAACCTTCCTCCTTTGCGCCTTCTGGCTGGTCGACGCGCTGCTGGCGCTCGGCCGCGAGCGGGAGGCGCGGGAGCGCTTCGCCGCCCTGGTAGCGATGGCCAACGATGTCGGCCTCTATGCCGAGGAAATCGGCGAGGCGGGCGAGTTCCTCGGCAACTTCCCGCAGGCCTTCAGCCATCTCGGCCTGATCCACAGCGCCCTGGTGCTGGATCTCTACGAGGCCGGGGGCCGGGAGGCGGTGCGCGGCAGCTATGCGGACCGCGCGCTGCGCGAGACCCGCAACCGCCTCGCGCCCAGCCCGCCCCCCCGCCATCCCCCCGGCGGCGCGCCGGAGGCGTGAGGCCGCCCGTCCCTCAGGCCCAGGCGCGCAGGATCTCCTCGCTGTCTGCCGTCTCGATCTGCTGGCCGTAGCGCTCGTTGTAGAGGGTCAGCAGCGCGTCATGCGTGCGGTCGGAGGAGGAGCAGATGGCGTCCATCGGCACCACCACCCGGTAGCCGCGATCGACCGCGCCGAGCACGGCCGCCAGCACGCAGACATCCGTCTCGGCGCCGCTGATGATCAGCGTGTCCGCCTCGCGCTCCTGCAGCAGCCGGTCGAGCGCGCCATCCAGCCAGGGCGAGTAGACGGTCTTGTCCAGCACCCGCGCCGGCGGTGCGAAGCGCGCCAGCTCGGGCAGCAACTCGGTCTGGCCAGGCGGCAGTGCCTCCAGCGTCATCTCCGACCAGCTCTCGTAATAGCGCTTCCAGGTGCCGTGCCCCTCGCCCGGGCGCCGGGCCGGGATGAAGCGGGTGAAGACCGTGCGGTCCGGATGTGCCGCCACCAGCCGCTCGACCACCGGCAGGACCCTTTCCATCCAGGGCGTGTGCCAGGGCGAGCCCAGTCCGAAGAGGCGCTGCATGTCGATGCAGAGATGCAGGCACCGCTCCGAGAGCGGGCCCTGGCGCAGACCTGGTTTCTTGCTCATGGCGTCCTTCTCCCGTTGTCCCGGAGTGAAGAATGAGCCAGGAGCGCGAGGGATGCAGGGCGGCGCGCCGGTCAGCCGCCGGTGTCCAGCCGCCGGTGTCAGTCGCCGGTGTCAGTCGCCGGGCACGTTGCGGCGCAGCTCCTCCAGCCAGGCGCGGGCATTGCCGTCGGAGGGCGCGCGCCAGTCGCCGCGCGGCGAAAGCGAGCCGCCGGCCACCACCTTCGGCCCGTTCGGCATGGCCGAGCGCTTGAACTGGCTGAAGCCGAAGAAGCGTTGCAGGAAGACCTCCAACCAGCGGCGGATGGTCGGCAGGTCGTAATGCTGCCGCCGCGCCTCGGGAAAGCCGGGCGGCCAGCGGCCGGCGGCGGCATCGCCCCAGGCCTGCAACGCCAGGAAGGCGATCTTGGAAGGGCGGAACCCGTAGCGCAGCGTGTAGAACAGGTTGAAGTCCTGCAGCGCATAGGGGCCGATCCTGGCCTCGGTGCTCTGCAGCGCCTGGGTCTCGGCATCGGCCGGGATCAGCTCGGGCGAGATCTCGGTGTCCAGCACCGAGAGCAGCGTCTCGTTCACCTCCGCCTCGAACTGCCCCGAGGCGGCCACCCAGCGGATCAGGTGCTGGATCAGCGTCTTCGGCACGCCGGCATTGACATTGTAGTGCGACATCTGGTCGCCGACGCCATAGGTGCACCAGCCGAGCGCCAGCTCGGAGAGATCGCCGGTGCCGAGCACCATGCCGCCGGCGTGGTTGGCGGCGCGGAACAGGTAGTCGGTGCGCAGCCCGGCCTGGACGTTCTCGAAGGTGACGTCATAGACCGGCTCGCCGGCGGCGAAGGGATGGCCGAGGTCGCTCAGCATCTGCCGCGCCGCCGGGCGGATGTCGAGCTCGCGGGCATCGATGCCGAGCGCCGCCATCAACCGGTGCGCGTTGGTCTTGGTACCGGCCGAGGTGCCGAAACCAGGCAGGGTATAACCGATGATCTCCGTGCGCGGCCGCTGCATCAGGTCCATGGCCCGCGCGGCGACGATCAGCGCCTGGGTCGAATCGAGCCCGCCGGAGACGCCGATGACGAGCTTGCCGTTGCCTGTGGCGCGCAGCCGCTGCACCAGGCCGGAGACCTGGATGTTGTAGGCCTCGTAGCAGTCCTGGTGCAGCCGCTCCGGATTGGCGGGCACGAAGGGGAAGCGCTCCAGCGCGCGGCGGAAGCCGATGTCGCCGGTGGGCGGGTCGAGGCGGAAGCCGATCTCGCGGAAGGCGGGAGCCAGGCGGCGGCGGTTGTCGTCGAAGCTGCCCTGGCGGGCGCGCTCCTGGCGCAGCAGGTCGAGGTCGATGTCGGCGGTGACGATCTGGTCGGCCTCGGGGAAGCGGTCGCTCTCGGCCAGGATGGCGCCATTCTCGAAGATCGAGACCTGCCCGTCCCAGGCGAGGTCGGTGGTGGATTCCCCCGCCCCGGCGGCGGCGTAGAGATAGGCGGCGAGACAGCGCGCCGACTGCGCCTGCGCCAGCAGCCGGCGGGTGTCGGCCTTGCCCACGGTGATGTTGCTGGCCGAGAGGTTGGCGAGCACCAGCGCGCCGGCCAGGGCCGCCTGGCTGGAGGGCGGCACCGGCACCCAGACGTCCTCGCAGATCTCGGCATGGATGGCGAGGTCCGGCAGGTCGTCGGCGCGGAAGATCTGGTCGGGGCCGAAGGGCGCTTCCTGCCCGGCGAGCCGGATGTGCCCGCCCTCGGTGCCCTCGCCGGCGGCGAAGTGGCGGCGCTCGTAGAACTCGCGGTAGTTCGGCAGATGCACCTTCGGCACCACACCCAGCAGGCGGCCGCGCTGCAGGGCCAGGGCGCAATTGTACAGCCGGCCCCGATGGCGCAGCGGCGCGCCCACCAGCAGCAGCGGGCGCATCGCCGCCGTCGCCGCCAGCAGCTCCGCGACCGCCGCCTCCACCGCGTCGAGCAGCGTGTCCTGCAGCAGCAGGTCGTCGATGGCGTAGCCCGACAGGCTCAGCTCGGGAAAGACGGCGAGCGCCACGCCCTCGGCATCGCAGCGCCGCGCCGCCGCCAGGATGGCCTCGGCATTGCGGGCCGGATCGGCCAGGTGGCAGCGGGTGGTGCAGGCGGCCACCCGGGCGAAGCCGTGGCGGTAGAGGGCATGGAACTCCATGATGGAGAATTGCGCCCGGTCCGGCCGCCCGGCAAGCCCGGCGGGATGAATTCCGCCGGAGGCCGCCCTCAGCGGGGCTGGACTTCTCCCCAGCCGGAGGTCTCCCGCGCGACGATGGCCGCGAGCAGGCGGATGGCGCCCGGCCCGTCATTCAGGCAGGGGATCAGCGTCAGGCTTTCGCCGCCGGCGGCGAGGAACTCGTCGCGCAGCTCATGGCCGATCTCGTCCAGCGTCTCGATGCAGTCGGACAGGAAGCCGGGCGTGATGACGGCGAGGTGACGCAGCCCCTGCCTTGCCATGCCGACCACCGTCTCGGCGGTATAGGGTTGCAGCCACGGTTCGCGCCCGAAGCGCGACTGGAAGGTGAGCGGCATCTCCGCCTCGGAGAGGCCGAGCGCCGCGCGCAGCGCCGCCATGGTTCGTTCGCATTCGGCGCGATAGGGGTCGCCGGCGGCGACGTAGCGTTCCGGCAGGCCGTGGAAGGAGGCGAGGATGCGCTCCGGCTGCCGCGGCAGGCCGGCCAGGGTCCCGCGCAGGCTCTCCGCCAGCGCCGCGATGTAGAGCGGGTGGTCGGGGAAGGAGGGGGCGATGCGCAGCGCCGGCTGGTGCCGCATCCGCATCAGGGCGCGGAAGACGTCGTCGTTCACCGTCGCCGTCGTGGTGGCGCTGTACTGCGGATAGAGCGGCACGACCAGGATGCGGTCGCAGCCCAGGTCCCGCAGCGCCGACAGCCGCTCGGCGATGGAGGGGCGGCCGTAGCGCATGGCCCAGTCGATGACGGGCGCCTGCCCGCAATCCCGCAGTAGCGCCGATTGCAGCAGGGCCGCCTGGGCACGGGTATGGGTGCGCAGGGGGGATTCGTCGCGCGCCGTGTTCCAGATGCGGCGGTAGGCGGCGCCGCTGCGGAAGGGGCGGGTGGTCAGGATGACCCCCTGCAGCAAGGGCTGCCAGAGGAGGGGGTTGTTCTCGATCACCCTCCGGTCCGACAGGAACTCGGACAGGTAGCGGCGCATGTCCCGGTAGCCCGTGGAATCGGGCGTGCCGAGATTGACCAGCAGCACGCCGATGCCGGGGGCGGAGAAGGAGGCGCCGCCGGGGGGCTGGCGGGTCATGCGAGAAGGTCTCCCGGGCTCAGGCGCCGCAGCTCGGCGGCCAGGGCGGCGCCCATGCGGGCGGCCTCGGCCGGCGCGCCTTCGATATGGCGGCGCAGCAGGAAGCCACCATCCTCCCGCGCCACCAGCCCGTCCAGCCGCAGCCTGCCGCCCGGCAGCAGGCGGGCATGGGCGCCGATCGGCGTGCGGCAGGAGCCCTCGAGCCCGGTCAGCAGGGCCCGTTCCGCGGTCATCGCGAGCCGCGCCGCGGCATCGTCGATGGCGGCCAGCCGCAGCCGGGTGGCATGGTCGCCGACCCGCGCGGTGATGGCCACGATGCCCTGGCCGGCGGCGGGCAGCATCACCTCCGGCTCGAGCACCAGGCTGGCGCGGTGCCGCAGGCGCAGCCGGTCCAGGCCGGCCAGCGCCAGGGGCGCGGCGGCGAAGTCGCCCTGTTCCAGCCGCGCCAGCCGCGTCTGCACATTGCCGCGCAGCAGCCCGAAGCGCAGGTCGGGGCGCAGGGCGCGCAGCTGCGCCGCGCGGCGCGCCGAGGCGGTGCCGATGCGGGCGCCGACGGGCAGGAAAGGCAGCGGCAGGCGGTGTTCCTCGGGCGGGCAGGAGGGGGCCAGCACCAGCGCGTCGCGCGCATCGGCGCGCGGCAGCACGGCGGCGATGGCGATGCCGGGCGGCAGCTCGGTCTCCAGGTCCTTCAGGCTGTGCACGGCGAAGTCGATCCGCCGGTCGAGCAGCGCCTCGTGGATCTCCTTGGCGAAGAGGCCCTTGCCACCGAGATCCGCCAGGCGGCGGGCCTCACGGTCGCCGGTGGTGCCGAGCGGGACGGCCAGGGCAGGCTCCGCGCCGCCGGCCGCCGCCAGCGCCTCCAGGACGAGCCGGGTCTGGGCCAGGGCGAGGGGGCTCTGTCGCGTCCCGGCCAGCAGGGCGGCCGGGCGCGGGCGCGCCAGCGGGGGCGGCGCGGTGTCGAGGACGGCGGACATCGGAGAAGTCTCTCGGGGAGGGAAGGGGGAGGCCGGGCGCGGCGCCCGGCCTCCTGATGGCCGGAGCCTTATCCGGCGGCGACGTCGGCCGCGGTGGTCGGCGCCGAGGCCGGGGCGGTATGGACCCGCTTGATGGCCTCCTCGACACCGGCGGCATAGGCGGGGTCCGCCCGGCGGAAATGCTCGAGCTGGCGGTCGATGATGAAGCGGGGCACGCCCTGCATCGCGCCGGCGATGTTCTCGAAGAGCTGCCGCTTCTGCTCGGCGGTCATCAGCCGGAACAGGTTGCCGGCCTGGGTGTAGTCGTCATTGCCGGCGCGGTGGTCGTAGTGGTCGGCGTCGCCCGAGATCCGCAGCGGCGGCTCCTTCACGCCGGGGTCCTGCACCGGGCCGTCGAAGGAGTTGGGCTCGTAGTAGTGGTCCGTGCCCACCGGCGCGTCGAAGCGCATGGCGCCATCGGCATGGTAGCTGTTGACCTGCGCCTTCGGCTTGTTGACCGGCAGCGCCTCGTAATGCGTGCCGACGCGGTAGCGGTGCGCGTCGGCATAGGCGAAGATGCGGCCCTGCAGCATCTTGTCCGGCGAAAAGCCGATGCCGGGCACGATGTTGGAGGGCGAGAAGGAGGACTGCTCGATCTCCGCGAAATAGTGCCTGGCGTTGCGGTTCAGCTCCAGCACGCCGATGTCGATCGGCGGATAGTCGGCATGCGGCCAGACCTTGGTCACGTCGAAGGGATTGTAGGGCGTCTTCTCGGCGTCCAGCTCCGGCATGATCTGCACCTGCACCGTCCAGCGCGGGAAGTCGCCGCGCTCGATGGCCTCGTAGAGATCGCGCTGGGCGCTCTCGCGGTCCTCGGCGATAACCTCGTTGGCCTCCCGGTTGGTCCAGGTCCGGATGCCCTGCTGGGTCTTGAAATGGAACTTCACCCAGTGGCGCTCGCCGGCATCGTTCCAGAGCGAGTAGGTGTGGCTGCCATAGCCGTTCACGTGCCGGTAGCTCTGCGGCAGGCCGCGGTCGCTGAACAGGATCGTGACTTGGTGCAGGCTCTCCGGCGAGAGTGACCAGAAGTCCCACATCGCGGTGGGCGAGCGCAGGTTGGTCGCCGGGTGGCGCTTCTGCGTGCGGATGAAGTCGGGGAACTTCAGCGGATCGCGGACGAAGAAGACCGGGGTGTTGTTGCCCACCAGGTCCCAGTTGCCGTCCTCGGTGTAGAACTTCAGGGCGAAGCCGCGCACGTCGCGCTCGGCGTCCGCCGCGCCGCGCTCGCCGGCGACAGTGGAGAAGCGCAGCAGCGCCTCGGTCCGCGCGCCGGGCTGCAGCGCCTTGGCGCGGGTGTAGCGGCTGATGTCGCCGGTGATGGTCAGGGTGCCATAGGCGCCGGAGCCCTTGGCATGCACCACCCGCTCGGGGATGCGCTCGCGGTTCTGGTGCGCCAGCTTCTCGATCAGCTGGTAGTCCTGCAGGAGCAGCGGGCCGCGCGGGCCGGCGGAGAGGCTGTTCTGGTTGTCGGCGACGGGGGCGCCGGCGGTGGTGGTCAGGGTGGGAGGCTTACGGTTTTCGGACATTCCGGAATTTCCTCTCGGCAGGGGTGAGGATCTTCTACCAGTCGCCGCTTGATCGGTTAAATCGATCCTCTATTCTGTTGCGATAGGCCTAACCTATCGAAAGGGGTGATCATGGCAGCACAGACCCTGGCCGGCCTGTCCCTGCGCGACCTGGAATACGCCGTGGTCGTCGAGGAACTGCGTCACTTCGGCCAGGCCGCCGATCGTTGCGGCGTCAGTCAGCCTACCCTCAGCGAACAGATCCGCAAGCTGGAAGCCATGCTGGGCGTCACGCTCTTCGAGCGGCAGGCCCGCCGCGTCGGCGTCACGCCGCAGGGGGCGGTGCTGCTGGCCCAGGCGCGCGCGGTGATGCGCGAGGCGCGGCGCCTGCTCGACCTGGCGCAGGAGCAGGCCTCCCCCCTGGCGGGGCCGCTGCGCCTGGGCGCTATCGCCACCCTCGGCCCCTACTACCTGCCGATGGTGCTGCGCGCCGTGCGCGACCGCTTTCCGCAACTGGTGCTGCGGCTGCAGGAAGGGCGCACCGCCGCCCTGGTGCGGGCGCTGGAACAGGGGGAGCTGGACGCCGCCCTGGTGGCCCTGCCGGTGGCCTCCGCCGGCCTGGCCAGCGAGGCGCTGTTCTTCGAGCCCTTCCTGCTGGCCTGTCCCCAGGGCCATCCCCTGCAGTCCCGCCCGGAGGTGACGCTCGCCGATCTCGAGGGCGGTGGCCTGCTGCTGCTGGAGGAGGGGCATTGCCTGCGGGACCAGGCGCTCTCCCTCTGCGGCCTGCCGCGCGCGGACGGGGAGGAGCGCTTCGCCAGCAGCCTGGAGATGCTGCGCCACATGATCGCGGCCGGGGAGGGCTTCTCCCTGCTGCCGAAACTGGCGGTGCAGGAGGGCGCCGACCTGGGCGGGCTGATCGCCATGCGGCCGCTGGCCGATGCTCGGGTGGGGCGCAGCATCGGCCTGGTCTGGCGGCGCACGGACCCGCGGCGGGAGAGCTATCGGGAACTGGCCGCTTTCCTGCGGCACGCCGCCCCCGCGCCATAGGGCCTGCCGTCAAATTCACCACATTGAATTGTGTTGACGCGCGAATAGCGTTCTGAAAACGTCAAGATACAGCCGCAGGCGGGGAATTGGCGCTTCAGGGAAGCGGAATTCAGTCCGGACGCCCCGCTTGGGACAAAGCTCCGACAGGCGCTTGCAGCTTCGGGTGCTGTCTCTGTTATCCTGTGCGGCCAGGGTCCCGCCCTGGGCCTGGTCCGCCGTCGCCGGAGGAGAAGCATCATGCAGGGATTTCCCGTCTCCCGCCGCAGCGTCGCCGGAGCCGGCCTGGCGCTCGGCACGGCCCTGGCCGGCGGCGCGCGCGCCCAGGGCGCGACGCAGCTGCTCAATGTCTCCTATGACCCGACACGCGAATTCTACCGCGCCTACAACGCGCTCTTCGTCGAGGACTGGAAGCGCAGGACGGGACAGACCATCCGCGCCAGCACCTCGCACGGCGGCTCGGGCCGGCAGGCCCGCTCGGTGATCGACGGGCTGCAGGCCGATGTCGTGACCCTGGCGCTGGCCTATGACATCGACGCCATCGCCGAGCGCGGGCTGATCGACGCCAACTGGCAGAGCCGCCTGCCGCAGAACAGCGCCCCCTATACGAGCACCATCGTCTTCCTGGTGCGGAAGGGCAATCCGAAGGGGCTGCGCGACTGGGGCGATCTGGCGAAGCCGGGCGTCGCCGTCATCACCCCCAATCCCAAGACCTCGGGCGGGGCGCGCTGGAACTACCTGGCCGGCTGGGCCTGGGCGCAGCGCCAGCCGGGCGGCTCGCCCCAGGCGGCCGAGACCTATATCGCCGCCCTGTTCCGCAACGTGCCGGTGCTCGATACCGGCGCGCGGGGCTCCACCACGACCTTCGTGCAGCGCGGCCAGGGCGATGTGCTGCTGGCCTGGGAGAACGAGGCGCATCTGGCCTTCGCCGAATTCGGCCGCGGGCAGTTCGACATCGTCTATCCCGGCTTCTCCATCCTGGCCGAGCCGCCGGTCGCGGTGGTGGACCGGAACGTGGACCGGCGCGGTACCCGCGCCGCGGCCGAGGCCTTCCTGAAGGGGCTCTACGAGCCCGAGGCCCAGAGCCTGGCGGCGCAGCATTTCTATCGCCCCCGCGACCCCGCCGCCCTGGCCGCCGCCGGCGACCGCTTCCCGCAGCTGGAGATGATCACCATCGACGACCCGCTCTTCGGCGGCTGGCGCAAGGCCCAGGCGGACCACTTCGAGGATGGCGGCCTGTTCGACCGCCTCTACCGACCAGGACGATGAGGGGCGGGGGCGCCTCCGGCCTGCGGCGCCGGGTGTTGCCCGGCTTCGGACTCAGTCTCGGCCTGACCCTCGCCTGGCTCTCGACGATCGTGCTGATCCCGCTCCTGGCGCTGGTGCTGCGGCCCCTGGAGCTGGGCCCGGCGGGGATCTGGGCCTCGCTGGCGGAGCCGCGTGTCTGGGCGGCGCTGCGGCTCTCCTTCCTGGCGGCGCTGGCGGCGGCGGCGCTGAACCTGCCGATCGGCCTGCTGGCGGCCTGGGTTCTGGTGCGCTACCGCTTTCCGGGCCGCCGCCTGCTGGATGGCATGGTGGACCTGCCCTTCGCCCTGCCGACCGCCGTCGCCGGCCTGGCGCTGACGGCGCTCTACGCGCCGAACGGCTGGCTCGGCGCGCCGCTGGCGGCGCTGGGCGTGAAGGTCGCCTACACTCCGCTCGGCGTGATGCTGGCCATGGCCTTCGTCGGGCTCCCCTTCGTGGTCCGCACCGTGGAGCCGGTGCTGCGCGACCTGCCGCGCGAGGCGGAGGAGGCGGCGGCGACCCTCGGCGCCGGCCGCGGGCAGACCTTTCGGCGCGTCATCCTGCCGGCCCTGGCCCCGGCGCTCCTGGCGGGCTTCACCATGGCCGCGGCGCGGGCGATCGGGGAGTATGGCAGCGTCATCTTCATCGCCGGCAACATGCCGATGGTCAGCGAGATCGCGCCCCTGCTCATCGTGGTGCGGCTCGAGCAGTTCGATTACGCCGGCGCGGCGGCGGTGGGCCTGGCCATGCTGTTCCTGTCCTTCCTTCTGCTGCTGGTGCTCAACCTGGCCAGCCGCTTCTGGCGGCCGGCATGAGGCGGCGCGGCGGCGAGCCCCGTGTCGAGGTGGCGGCCGAGGCACCCTGGGTCCGCCGCCTGGCCATCCTGCTGGCCGTGCTGGTGCTCGGCCTGCTGCTGCTGCTGCCGCTGCTCGCCGTGGCGACGGAGGCGCTGCGCCGCGGCTGGACGCCGGTGGTCGCCGCGATCACCGACCCCGACGCCCTCGCCGCGATCCGCCTGACGCTGCTGATCGCGGCGATCTCCGTGCCGGTCAACACCCTGGGCGGGCTGGCGGCCGCCTGGTGCATCGCCAAGTTCGACTTCCCCGGCCGTGCCCTGCTGCTGGCGCTGATCGAGCTGCCCTTCTCCGTCTCGCCGGTGATCTCGGGGCTGGTCTGGGTGCTGCTCTTCGGCGCGCAGGGCTGGCTCGGCCCCTGGCTGCAGGAGCGCGACATCCAGATCGTCTTCGCCCTGCCGGGGCTGGTGCTGGCGACGATCTTCGTCACCTTCCCCTTCGTGGCGCGCACCCTGGTGCCGCTGATGCAGGAGCAGGGGCGCTCGGCGGAGGAGGCGGCGGCGACGCTCGGCGCCTCGGGCTGGCAGACCTTCCGGCGTGTCACCCTGCCCGACATCCGCTGGGCCCTGCTCTCCGGCGTCCTGCTCTGCAACGCCCGCGCCATGGGGGAGTTCGGCGCGGTGTCCGTGGTATCGGGGCATATCCGCGGGGAGACCAACACCATGCCGCTGCATATCGAGATCCTCTACAACGAGTACCAGTTCGTGGGGGCCTTCGCCGTGGCCGGGCTGCTGGCCCTGCTGGCGCTCGTGACCCTGGCGGCCAAGGCGCTGCTCGAGCGTTCCGGCGACCTGGCCCGCCTCCGCCGACCGCCCGCATGAGTGTCGAGATCCTCGGCCTGTCGCGCCGGTTCGGCGAGGCGCAGGCGCTCCGGGACGTGTCTCTCTCCATCGCGGCGCGGGCCTTCGTGGCCCTCCTCGGCCCCTCCGGCTCCGGCAAGACCACCCTGCTGCGCATCCTGGCCGGCCTCGACTTCGCCGATTCGGGCACGGTGCGGATCGAGGGGCGGGACATGGCGGAGGTGCCGGCGCGCGAGCGCGGCATCGGCTTCGTGTTCCAGAACTACGCGCTGTTCCGCCACATGACGGTGTTCGAGAACGTCGCCTTCGGCCTGCGCGTCCGGCCGCGCCGCGCCCGCCCGCCGGAGGCGGAGATCGGCCGCCGGGTGCGGCGCCTGCTGGAGATGGTGCAGATCCCGGAGCTGGAGCGGCGCTATCCCGACCAGATCTCGGGCGGGCAGCGGCAGCGCGTGGCGCTGGCCCGCGCCCTGGCCATCGAGCCGCCGCTGCTGCTGCTCGACGAGCCCTTCGGCGCGCTCGATGCCGAGGTGCGCAAGGGGTTGCGCCGCTGGCTGCGCGAGCTGCACGCGCAGCTCGGCATCACCATCGTCTTCGTCACCCACGACCAGGACGAGGCCATGGAGCTGGCCGACAAGGTGGCCGTCATGCAGGCCGGGGAGGTGTCGCAGTTCGACCCGCCCGATGTGTTGCTGGAGCGGCCGGCCAATGCCTTCGTTGCCGGCTTCCTCGGCCATGCCGCCCGCCTGCCGGCCCGCTTCCAGGGCGGCACGCTGCGCTTCGAGGACCCTGGCCTGGGCACGTTGCCGGGCGCGGCCCTGGCGGTCGCGCCGCGGCGCGAGGGCGCGGCCCTGGCCTTCGTGCGGCCGCATGAGTGGGAGGTGCGGTGCGCCGGGGAGGGGCCAGGGGAGGGTGGGAGGAATGCCGTCATCCGCGCCAGCCGGCCCGCCGGCGGGCGGCGCCACCTGGAGGTCGATCTGGCGGGGCTGACGATCGAGATCGAGGTCGAGGGCGGCGCCGGGTATGAGCCCGGCCGGCCCTGCGTGATCCGCCCGCGCACCGCCCGCGCCTATTCCTGACACCGCCCGCTACCACAAGGGCGGCAGCCTTCCGCGCGTGACAGCGGGCCAACTGTGCCCGTGACGCCACGCTGTGTTTCGGAATGCGACAAATTCGCACCTTTCGTCGCCAGGCGGCCTTGAGAGATGCTTGCGTCCTGTATATGCGAGCGACTCTCAATATCAGATCAAGGCACGCCCTCCATCATGACCTGCGGTCGCGCAGCCTCTCTCCGACGAAGCGTCTCCCTCCTCGCCCTGGCCACCGGCCTGGCAGGCGGCCCGCTCACGGCTTCCGCGCAATCTCCCGCCGCGCCGGCGCCCAATGCCGTGCAGCTGCCCGAGGTGAACGTGCAGGCCGGCGTGGAACGCGGATACAGCCCGGTGCAGGGCTTCGTCGCTGGCGTCAGCGCGACCGCGACCAAGACCGACACGCCGCTGATCGAGACGCCGCAATCCATCTCGGTCATCACCGCGGACGAGATCCGCGCGCGCGACGCGCAGAACATCAACCAGATCATGCGCTACTCGGTCGGCGCCGTCACCGAGACGCGCGGCTCGGCCGCGGTGCGCCTCGATCAGATGACCATCCGCGGCTACTCGCCGAGCCAGTATCTCGACGGCATGCGCCTCGCCGGCGGCCGCGACGCCAATCCGAGCCTCGACGCCTATCGGCTGGAGCGGCTGGAGGTGCTGCGCGGCCCGGCCTCGGTGCTCTACGGCACCACGCCGCCGGGCGGCATCATCAACGCCGTCAGCAAGCGCCCGACCGAGGAGCGCATCCGCGAGGTGCTGCTGCAGGCCGGCACGCGCGAGCACTGGCGCGTCGCCGGCGACTACGGCGGCAAGCTGGACGAGAACGGCGAATGGCTCGGCCGCTTCATCGGCTCCTACGCCGAGGGCAACGGCGAACTCGATGAGGTGCGCGAGCGGCGCTACTTCTTCTCGCCCTCGCTGACCTGGCGGCCGACCAGCAACACCACCATCACCGTCCTCGGCCACTACCAGCGCGACCCGGAATCCGGCTCCTATGGCGGCGTGCCGGGCTGGGGCTCGGCGCTGCCCAATCCGAACGGCCGCATCGCCACGCGCTTCTATGACGGTGACTGGGACTTCGAGCGCAGCAACCGCGAGCACTACCAGATCGGCTATCTCGCCGAGCACCGCTTCAACGACACCCTGACGGTGCGGCAGAACTTCCGTTACATGCACACGCAGGGCGAGTATCGCAGCCTCTACGGATCGGCGATCAGCAGCGACATGACGCAGCTGATCCGCTCGGTCTTCGGCACGGATGCCGACCTCGATGTCTTCAACCTGGACAACCAGGTGCAGGCCAAGTTCGACACCGGACCGGCGCGGCACACCCTGCTGGCCGGGCTCGACTACTTCCGCGTGCTCAACGACGTCTATACCGGCTCGAACGTCTATAACGGCCGCACCCCGAACGGCGTCCTGCGGCAGAGCCTGTTCAATCCGGTCTATGCCAACCAGAACACCCGCTGGCCCGGCTTCGCCACCTACAGCAGCCAGCGGCAGAACCAGCTCGGCGTCTATCTGCAGGATCAGGTGCGGATCGGCCAGCTGGTGCTGATGGCCGGCGGCCGCATCGACTGGTCGGACAGCACGACGGAGAACCGGCGCGCCGGCAGCTTCGCCCTGACCGGTACCTCGCGGCAGACCGACAGCGCCTTCACCGGCCGCGCCGGCGCCGTCTATCTCTTCGAGAACGGCCTCGCGCCCTATGTGAGCTACTCCGAGAGCTTCGAGCCGCAGACCGGCACCGACCGCAACCTGAACCCCTTCGACCCGACCACGGGGCGGCAGTACGAGATCGGCCTGCGCTACCAGCCGCCGGGCACCAATCTCTCGATCGCCGTCGCCGCCTTCGACCTGCTGCGGGAGAACGTGCTGAGCACCGATCCGGTCAATCCGCAGTTCAGCGTGCAGAACGGCGAGGTGCGCACGCGGGGCTTCGAGCTGGAGGCCAAGGCGACGCTGGCGCAGGGCCTGAGCCTGACCGCCGCCTATTCCTATCTCGACATGGAATACACCAAGAGCAACAACAGCGTCGGCATCGACTACGGCATCGAGGGGCGGGCGAGCGGCGGCACGGTGCGGCAGGAGGGCAAGGTGCCGACCGGCATCCCGCGCCACAATGCCTCGGCCTGGCTGGACTATACCGCGCCGGAGGGCCGCTTCGGCGGGCTCGGCGTGGCGGGCGGCGTGCGCTACCTCGGCTCCTCCTGGGGCGATCCGGCGAACACCTTCAAGGTGGATTCCGCGACCCTCTTCGACGCCGCGCTGCGCTATGATCTCGGCCAGGTCAGCCGCGACCTGAACGGCATGCAGCTCGCGGTCAACATCCAGAACGTCGCGGATACGCGCTACGTGGCGAGCTGCCTGTCCTATGCCTGGTGCTGGTATGGCTACGGCCGCACCGTCACCGGCTCGCTGCGCTACCGCTTCTGATGGCCGCATCCGGCAGCACGGCGGCGCGCCGCGCCGCGCCGCCCGCCGCCGAATGGCGCAGGAAGCTCGGTATCCTGCTGCGCGTGGTCGCCGCCATCGGCGGCGGCTATGCGCTGGCCGCGCTCGCCGCCACGGCGGCGGCCCTCGCCCTGCCGATGCAGCGGGCCGATGCGGTGCTGACCGGAATGCTGGCCAGCTTCGCTGTCTATTGCGGCGCCGTGGTCTGGGTCTTCGCGGCGCGTGACGCGCTGCGGGCCTGGCTCGGCATCCTGCTGCCCGCGGCGCTGCTGGCCGGCATCGCCTTCCTGGCGCAAGGCTGGGTGGCGCCATGAAGACCGGCTTCCGGCAATCCATGGCCTGGTTGCACACCTGGTCCGGCCTGCTGGTCGGCTGGGTGCTGTTCCTGATCTTCTTGACCGGAACCGCCAGCTACTTCCGCCCCGAGATCTCGTTCTGGGCGCGGCCGGAGTTGCATCGGCCGCAGGCCGAAGTGGCCTCGCTGCAGCCCGTGCTGGACGCCGCCCTGCGGATGAGCGGCGGCAATGACCTGACGTTGACGCTGCCCAATCCCCGCCTGTCCCTGGCCTCCGCCTTCTGGCGCGACCCCACGGCCAGCGGCCGGGGCTTCCGCACCGCCCTGCTCGACCCTGTCAGCGGCGAGGCCCTGAAGGCGCGCGAGACCCGCGGCGGCGACTTCTTCTTCCGGCTGCATTTCGACCTGCACTACATGTCGCCGATCTGGGCGCGCTGGATCGTCGGCCTCTGCTCCATGTTCATGCTGGTCGCCATCGTCAGCGGCATCATCACGCACCGGCGCATCTTCTCGGACTTCTTCACCTTCCGCCCGCGCAAGGGCCAGCGCTCCTGGCTCGACGCGCATGCCGTGACCGCCGTGCTGGCGCTGCCCTACCACCTGATGATCACCTATACCGGGCTGATCACGCTGATGCTGCTCTACATGCCCTGGGGCGTGCAGGCCGCCTATCGCGACGATCCCCGCACCTTCACCGCCGAGGTCTTCGGCAGCCAGCCGCCGGTCCGCCGCTCCGGCCAGGCCGCGCCGCTGGTGGCGATCGACCCCATCCTGGCCGAGGCGGCGCGGCTCTGGGAGGGAGGGCGCGTCGCGCGGGTCACCATCCGCAACCCGGGTGATGCGGAAGCGCGCATCGACATCAATCGCGGCGATGACGACCGCCTGGCCGCCAGCCGCCAGAGCCTGGTCTTCCATGGCGTGAGCGGCGCGTTGCTGGATCGGGATGACCGCGACAGCGGCACGGCCCTGACGCATGGAGCCTTCTACAGCCTGCATGTCGGGCGCTTCGCCGAGGGGGCGCTGCGCTGGCTGTTCTTCCTCTCCGGCCTAGCCGGCACCGCCATGGTTGGCACCGGCGTGCTGCTCTGGGCCGTCAAGGAGCGGCAGGAGCACCGCAAGGCGGGCCGCGTCGGCCCCGGCCTGCGGCTGGTGGAGGTGCTGAACCTCGCCACCCTGGCGGGGCTGCCGGTGGCCATGGCCGGCTTCTTCTGGCTCAACCGCCTGCTGCCGGCGGAAATGCCGGGACGCTCAGGCTGGGAAACGGACGGGTTCTTCATCCTCTGGGGCCTCTGCCTGCTGCACGCTCTCTGCCGCCCCGGTCTGCGCGGCTGGATCGAGCAGCTCAGCCTGGCCGGGGCGCTCGGCCTCCTGCTGCCGGTGGCCAGCGCGCTGACGGTGCCGAGCCATCTGGGCGCCAGCCTGACGCGGGGGCCGGCCACGGTCGCGGCGGTGGAGCTGACCGTGGCCGCGCTGGGCGCCCTGATGCTCGGAGGCGCAGTCTATCTGGCGCGGCGGAAGGCGCCGCTGCCCCGGGCGGCGCGGGGCGCGGCGAAGCCGGCGGCGAGGCCGGCGGAATGATTCCGCTGAGCTTCGCCCTGGCCTATGCCGGCTTCGCCGGCCTCTGCCTGGCCATGGACCGCCACCAGCGCGACCTCTTCGGCCGCCGCTTGGCGGCGGGCCGCTCGGCCGGCCTGCGCTGGGCGGGTTGGCTGCTGCTCGGCCTGTCCCTGCCGCCCTGCGTCCTGGCGGCAGGCTGGGGTATCGGCAGCGTGCTCTGGTGTGGCCTGCTGACCCTGGCCGCCGGCCTTCTGGTCCTGTTGATGCCCTATGCGCCGCGGTTGCTGGCCCTGCCGCCGCTGCTGGCCCTGGCCGGGCTGCCGCTGGCCTGAGCGGGGTTGCGGAGGCCGCCCCGCTCCTGTTCCATGCCGGTCGATCCTGAACGGAGATGGATATGCTCAGTCGCCGCACTCTTCTGGCGGCCGCCGGCGCCGCCGGCGTGGCCGCCGCGCCCGGCCGCTTCGCGATCGCCCAGCCGGCCCGGCAGCGCCTGCTGAAGCTCGTGCCGCAGGCCAACCTGACCAGCCTTGATCCGGTCTGGACGACGGCGAACATCACCCGCAACCATGCCTACATGATCCATGACACGCTCTACGGCATGGACAGCAGCTTCACCCCCCGGCCACAGCTGGCGGAAGGGATGGTCGAGGAGGATGAGGGCCGCAGCGTCACCGTCACGCTCCGCGACGGGCCCCGCTTCCATGACGGCGAGAAGGTGCGCGCGCAGGATGCGGTGCCGAGCCTGCAGCGCTGGATGAAGCGCAGCCCGATGGGGCAGAAGCTCGCCATGTTCGTCGAGGAGATGGTGGTCGTGGATGACCGCCGCTTCCGCTTCCGCCTGAAGCAGCGCTTCCCGATGCTGAAGGCGGCACTGGCGCAGGTGAGCAACAGCCCGCCCTTCATCGTCCCCGCCCGGCTGGCGCAGACCGACGCCTTCACCCAGATCCGCGACACCACGGGCTGCGGCCCGTTCCGCTTCAAGGCGGACGAGTTCAACTCGGGCAGCCTCGTCGTCTATGAGCGCAACGCCGAGTACAGCCCGACGCCGGACGGTCAGCCGAGCCTGACGGCCGGGCCGAAGGTGCCGCATTTCGACCGCGTCGAATGGCACATCATCACCGATGCCTCGACCGCCGCGGCGGCGCTGCAGACCGGCGAGATCGACTGGTTCGAGCAGCCGCCGCCGGAGATCCAGATGCTGCTGGCACGCAACCGGCAGATCTCGATCGAGGCGATCGACCCGCTGCCGCTGGTCGGTGTGCTGCGCTTCAACCACCTGCACGCGCCGTTCAACGACAAGAAGATCCGCCAGGCGCTGCTGCCCGCCATCAGCCAGTCCGATTTCATGAGCGCCGTGGTCGGGCCCGAGCCGTCGCTCTACTTCGACAATGTGGGCGTCTTCACGCCCGGCACGCCGATGGCGAGCGAGGTGGCGCTGGAGCCGCTGAAGGGCGAGCGCAGCCTCGACCGCGCCAAGGCGCTGCTGCGCGAGGCCGGCTACGGCAACCAGCCCATGCGGCTGATCGGGCCCACCGACATCCTGGCGCCGTCGGCCATGACCCAGGTGGCGGCGGATCTGGTGCGGCGCCTCGAGTTCAATGCCGACATCGCACTCGGCGACTGGGGCACGGTGGTGCAGCGCCGCACCTCGCGCGAGCCGGTGGACAAGGGCGGCTGGAGCATGCTGCTCACCTCCTTCTCCTCCTTCGACTTCGCCGATCCCTCGGCGCATTTCCCGCTGCGCGGCAACGGTGCCGCCGCCTGGGTCGGCTGGCCGGACATGCCGCGCCTGGAGCAGCTCCGCGACGAGTGGTTCCTCGCGACCGACCTCCCGGCGCAGAAGCGGATCGGCGAGGAGATGCAGCGCGTGGCGATGGATGAGCTGCCCTACATCCCGGTCGGCGCCTACAAGTCGATGACGGCGATCAACAAGAACCTCCAGGGCCGTGTTCCCGGCTTCGCCATCATGTGGAACATGCGGCGCGTCTGATCGTCCTGACATATCGGGAGAGGAAGGGCCGGGTCCGCAGGGATCCGGCCCTTTTCGCGATGTGACCCCGGTCACTGCGCCGATGCAGGGAGTCGTCGAAATTCTCGCGCACCAAGGCGTATCCCGCAACGCAACGTGTCTCAATAAGATTGGTCACACCAAGTTCAAGTCGCGGAAAGAGATTGTCTCTTGTGCGGGCCGCTTACAAAACTTCAGCTTGTATCGAAATTGAATCTTTTGGGCCGTGCACCGGCGGGCGGATACAACCCATGGCGACATTCTCCCTTCCCTCGCGAAGCACGCGACTCTCCATCCAGGTGGAAAGCGGCGATCTGACGGTCCTGGATCAGGACGCCAACACCAACGACACCCTCATCCGCGATGCCGCCCACCCGGAAACCTCACCGGTGCCGGGTGGCGGCACGCTGCGCCCGGGCTTCACCGGCACCGGCTATCTCGACTTCGGCGACACGCCGGGCGACCGGGTCAGCTTCAACCTGGATGTGGCGGAGGCCGGATCATACGATCTCAACATCCGCTATGCGTCGCAGATCTTCGGCTCGGGGCCCCGCAGCCTTGACATCGGGGTGAATGCCGGCGGCCCTGGTGTCGTGGCCTTCCCCGACACCGGCCCGGCGGGTGGCGCGGCGGCGCAGCAGGGTTTCAACGTCTGGGGCTTCCTGACCCGCACCGTGACGCTGGCGGCGGGGACCAATACCGTCACCCTCGCCATTCCGGCGGGCGCCTCCACCGGGCCGAATGTCGATCGGATCGAGCTGACCCCCGCCGGCACCGGACCGATCCCGGCCGACAGCAGCGCCGACGCCGATGGCAACCTCTTCCTCGACGCGCCGGACGCGCCGCTCTCCGGGGCTGCCCTGGCCTCGGTCAACTTCACCATCAGCGGCGTCGATGCCGATATCGTCGCTCTGGCGATCAGCTTCGATGGCGGCGTCACCCGCACCGACATCACCGGCCGGCCGGATGCGGATGGCGACTTCGTCTTCGACGCCAGCCATCTGTCCCCCGGGGCCGTGACCGCCACGGTCTATGTCACCGATCAGGTCGGCAACGTCGCCTCGGCCACCGCCGGCCTGCAGATTGCCGCGGCGGTCGATCCGGCGGCCGCCATCGTCATCCAGGCGGAGGACACGTCGCGCGTCACCGTGCAGGACACCGGCTCCCCGGCGAGCGCCGATTTCACCCGCGCGGTGGACGCGGCGCATCCCGATTCCGGCGGTAATGTCCGCGCCGGCGCCGCCGGCGGCGCCTATATGGATTTCGGTGGCAATGCGGGAGATGCCATCAGCGTCGCCGTCAGTGTGGCGCAGACCGGCGTCTACGATGTCACCTTCCGCTACGGCAATGGCGGCGCCGGCAACCGGCCGCTGCTGCTCGCCGTCGATGGCGGCAACGCGATCACGGTGAACTTTCCGCCCGCCGGCACGGCCGGCAGCGGCACCGGCGCGACCGGCTGGAATGCCTGGGGCGAGGTCACGCTTCCGGTCACGCTGGGGGCGGGCGACCATGTGCTGCGCCTCAGCATTCCGGCGGGCGCCAACTCGGGTCCGAACATCGACCAGGTGACGCTCCAGCTTCAGGACGAGCCCGGCGGGCCCGGCCTGCCGCAGGTCTTCGGCGAGGTCGTCCGCGTCAACTTCGAGCCGGCGGCGGGCGCGGGCGGCCTGCCGGCCGGCTATGCCACGCCGGCCGGCTACGAGGCCGACACCGGCGCAGCCTTCGGCAGCCGGGGCGGCGGCTTCAGCTATGGCTGGGTGACGGAGGCGAGCGTCGCGGACGGCACCGCCAACGGCACCATCGCCGCCGCGCTGCCGACGGGCGCGCTGAGCTACCGCAACACCGTGCCCGGCGCCACCGCGCTGCAGAAGACCCTGGCGCAGATGGAACAGCCGGCGGCCGGCGCCGCGGGCGCGCGGGCCTGGGAGATCGCGCTGGAGAACGGCACCTATCAGCTCAGCCTGTCCATCGGCGACAGCGGCGGCCCCTTCGACAGCACCTACGCCGTCAATGTCGAGGGGCTCGCCTTCGGCCGCAGCTGGGTTCCCGCCAATCCCGGCGGCAATGGCGCGCAGGACGGCGGCGGCTTCCGCTCGACGCTGCAGACCGGCATCGTCCAGGTGACCGATGGCCGCCTCACCATCGATTCCATCGGTGGCACCAACACCGAGCTGCAGTATCTCGAGATCGAGCGCGTGCCGGACCTGACGCCGAGTGACGGGCGCAGCGCCGATCGCGACTACTCGTACTTCGTTGGTCCCGTCGCCGCCTACCTGAACGAGCAGGTGCCGATCTCCATCGGCGCCGGCGGCGCCCTGCCGATCGGCATCAATCCGCTCTCCAGCTTCGTCGTCGGCGTCAACCTGCAGGCGCCTGGCCACCGCGGACCGAACGTGACCCGCACGGACGGCGTTACCCTGGTCGAGACGCTGACCGGCCTGGAGGTGCCGCTGGATGTCCAGATCAGCGGCGGGGCGGATTCGCTGACGCTGCGCCCGCTCCAGGACCTCAAGCCCTTCACCGGCTACACGCTGATGGTGAGGGATGTCCTGGATCTCGGCAGCATCACCGATGGCGCGGCGCCGCTGCGGCAGATGCAGGATCTCACCACCAGCTTCGTCACCGGCGCCACGCCGGTCAACGTGGCGCGCGAGGTCGGCTTCAACACCCAGGTGCTGCTCAACGGCTTCATCGACGGCGCGGCGGGCTTCACCTCCATCACCTTCGGGCCGGACGGCAAGCTCTACGTCGCCACCATCACCGGCGAGATCCACCGCTGGTCGGTGCTGGGCGATGGCAGCCTCGACAAGGCCTCGCAGGAGACGCTGTCGCTCGGCCACTTCGACCAGGGCGCGGCGGGGCGGCGCGGCATCATCGGCATGGTCTTCGACCCGACGAACCCCGATGTCATCTGGGTGTCGGACAACTACCCGATCCCGCGCGAGAACAAGGCCTTCAGCACGCCGGAGTTCTCCGGCAGGATCAGCAAGATCGAGCTCGGTGCCGGCGGCTCCTTCAGCGGCGCGACGGCGGAGGCCTATATCACCGGCCTGCCGCGCTCCGGCGGCGACCATGTCACCAACAGCCTGGCCTTCCGCGCCAATCCCGATGCCGGGCAGGCGGGCGAGCCGGCCCACCTGCTCTATGTTACCCAGGGCTCCAATTCCTCCGGCGGCAGCGCCGACAATGCCTGGGGCAACCGGCCCGAGCGCCTGCTCAACGCCGCCGTGCTGGAGATCGACCCCAGCCGCGACGCCCCCGCCGGCGGCTTCGACGTCCGCACCGAGCCGGTGACGGACCCGACGACCAGCAACCCGCCCTCCAGCTTCAATGCCGACGGAACCTATCCCGGCTTCTACAACCCCTACGCGGCGGATGCGGTGCTGAGCATCTACGCCAGCGGCGTCCGCAACGCCTACGATCTCGTCTGGCACAGCAACGGCCATCTCTACGCGCCGACGAACGGCAGCGCGGTCGGGCCGCACACGCCGGAGGATCCGACCCAGCCCGGCGACCAAGTGATCGACTACGGGCCGAAGCAGAAGGACTATCTCTTCACGATCTCGGAAGGGAAGTACTACGGCCATCCGAACGTGCTGCGGGACCAGTACATCCTGAACGGCGGCAATCCCACCGCCGGGGAGGATCCGAACGAGGTCGTCGCCGAGAAGGACGGGACGCCCGGCACGGATGGCTATGACGTGGGCGTGCTGCCCGATCCGGCCTACGACCTCGCCGGCACCTACGACCTCGGCTACAACCAGTCGCCCAACGGCGCCATCGAGTACCGCAGCAATGTCTTCGGCGAGAGCCTCAAGGGCGCCATCCTCGTCGCCCAGTTCTCGATCGGCGACAATGTCCGTATGGTCCGCCTCGACGCCGGGGGCGCCGTCATCGGCGACGACGTGCTGCGCCGGCCCGACGGCTCGGTGATCGACGACTACATCGATCCGCTCGACATCGTCGAGGACCCCGCGACCGGGCAGCTCTACCTGATGACGCTGAACCGCGGCACCGGGGCCAGCCAGCTCGTCCTGCTCAGCCCGGTGCCGGGTGCCGTCGTCTCCGACGTCACCGCCGACGAGGGCGGCGACCTGACGCTCAGCGTGGTCGATGGCGGCAATCCCGCGTCGGTCCTGTTCCAGATCGGCGGCGCCGATGCCGATCTCGTCGGCTTCACCGTCAGCCTCGGCGGCGGCGCCGCGCGGAGCGTCACGCCCGACGCGCAGGGACGGTTCAGCCTGGCGGTCGCTGCCGGCACGGCGGTCACCGCCCAGCTGGAGGTGACCGACGGTGCCGGCAACCGGGCGACGGCCAGCACGCTCTACACCCCGCCCCAGCAGCCCGCGCAGCTTGTCTCCCTGGTCACCATCCAGGCCGAGGACAACACGCCCGGCGACGGCACGGCGGTCGGCCTCTCCTCCGGTGCCGGCGCGCAGATCCAGATCCGCACGGCGGCCAATCCCGAGAGCGGAAGCGGGCTGGTCAATGGCCTGCGGCCGGGCGCCTTCGGCCTCGACGGGAACACCGTCAACACCGATGGCGTCCCGGGCGGCTATGCCGATTTCGGCGCCCTCGCCGGGGATTTCGTCACCTTCACCTTCGCCGTGCCGGCGGCGCAGGCAGGCAGTGGGCTGATCCGCGTCCGCTACGGCAATGGCGGAGCGACGGACCGGCCGCTGGACGTGCTGGTGAACGGCGTCAGCACCGGAGTGCGCGGCTTCGGCCCGCCCGCAGGCCAGAGCGGCGACGCCGCCTGGGCCACGTGGCAGATCCTGGAGGTGCCCGCCAACCTGGTCTCCGGGACCAACACCGTCAGCTTCCGCGCGACCGCCAACACGGGCCCGAACATCGACCAGATCGAGGTGCTGGCGCCCGCCGCGCCGCCGCAGCCGCAGGAGCCCTACGTCTTCCTGGAGGCGGAGGCGGCGGCGCTGGTCGGTGCCAGGGTCGTCACCGAGAACCGCAACCAGTCGGGCGCCTTCGTCGATTACGACGGCACCGCCGACCAGTCGATCACCTGGACGGTGGAGGCGCCGCAGGCCGGGATCTACGAGATCGGTGTCCGCTATGCCCTGGCCGCCGGCAAGGGCGACCGCCCGCTGGCCCTGGCGGTGAACGAGGCGCCGCTCGGCGCGCTCAGCTTCCCGGGCTTCAGCAATGCCGCCGAGAGCGAATGGCGGTTCCAGACCACGACCGTCGAGCTGCAGCAGGGCGACAACACGATCCGCCTGACCGCGCCGAACGCCGTCGGCCCGAATGTCGACCAGCTGCGGGTGGCGACGAGCCCGGCGCAGCCCGCCTTCCAGCCGGACTATGCCGCCATCTCGGGCGAGACGCGGATCGAGCTGGAGCAGACGGCGACGCATGCGACGCGCATCGTCAATGCCCGGACGGTCGACTTCTACTTCACCCCGTCCGCGAGCGGCGCCTATCTGCTCGACCTCGCCGCCAATGCCGGCGCGCCGAACGGGCAGGGCCTGACCCTCTACCTGAACGACACGCTGCTGGCCGATCTGGCCTTCCCCGGAAGCGGCACGGCAGGCGAGGTCAGCACGGGCCTCTCCTTGACGGCGGGCCAGTCCTACCATCTCCGCGTCGTCTCCGACGCGCCGGGCGCGAATGCGCTGGACTATCTCGACCTGCGCCCGGCGCCGGCCGGTGCCGGCCGGATCGCCGTGCAGGCCCTCGACGCCACCTTCTTCGACGACCGGCTTCAGTTCAGCTATCTGGAGGATCCCAACGCCCAGCGGCCCGATCTGGTCGACCGTGCCTTCAAGTCCAGCGGCGTGGTGCGGGTCACCAATTCCGGCGAGGGGCCGCTGGCGATCAGCGGCGCGACGCTGGACGGCCCCTTCAGCCTGGCCAATCCGGCCGCGCTCAGCAACCTGTCCCTGGCGGCCGGCCAGTCGGTCGATGTCACGGTGCTGTTCAACCGGGCGCTCTATATGCCGCCGACCAGCAATGTCGATCTCACCTCGACCACCTTCGAGGGCCATCTCCGGATCAACACCAATGATCCCGCGGCGCCGCAGGCGACGGTGCAGCTCGCCGGCTTCTGGCAGGCGCGTGACGAGGGCGGGCAGGAGCCGAATGTCAACGAGGTCTGGAAGGTCTTCGGCTTCGGCAATGTCATTGAGGGGCTGAGCACGCGCGGCGGCGGCGAGAACTCGGTGCTGAACGACTTCGATCTCTACCGTTCCGCCGATGCCACCGAGGTGCTCTCGCCCTACTGGCGCATCGCCGATGGCTATACCGCGGCGACGGCCACGCATATCGCGGCCTATCACGGCAACGGCGGCGCCAGCTTCGCCATCCATAATCCCGGCAACAAGTTCCAGCAGAGCACGCTCTGGACCCATGACGGGAACGACAACCAGACGCTGCTGCCGCTGCTCGGCAATGGCGGCTTCTCGAGCCGCAGCTTCACCGCCGCCGACATCCCGGATGCCTGGGCCGGCAACGACGTCTTCGGCATGTCGATCGACAGCCTCTCCACCGACCCCCGGCTCAACCCGGCGGGCGGCGGCACGCCACCCGCCGGCACCTCCGGCATCCCGCGCGGCTACACGCACCGGATCTTCCAGGCGGTCGATCAGGACGGGGATGTCATCCCGAACGTCTATCTCGGCGTCATGGACTACACGGGCATCAACTACGACTACAACGACAACATGACCGTCATCGAGGGCATCACGCCGGTGGGCTTCGGGCAGCAGCTCGTCGTCGCCGGGCTCGATGATGCCGCGGCGGATGAGCGCCTGGTCTTCTCCCGCATCGACAATCCGGCCAATGCCAGCCAGGCCTTCCGCGACGAGGCCGTGCTGACGCTGCGCAACGACGGCTCGGCGGCGCTCGGTATCTCCGGCGTGACCCTGGACGATCCCAACGGCTTCCAGCTCATCGGCACCGCGCCGGCGACGCTCGCGCCGGGCGCCAGCGTCAGCCTGACGCTGCGCTTCACCGGCACCCATGCCGGGACGGCGGCGGGCGCCCAGCTCTACGAATCCAGCCTGACGATCCATTCGACCGACTTCACCCAGGGCCAGAAGGTCATCGCCCTCAGCGGGCTGGCACAGGAGTTCTCCGAGAACAATTCCGAGCCGAATGTCGCGCAGATCGTCGAGGCCTTCGGCTACGACACCAACGTGGCGCAGGCGGCGCTGGCGGGCGGCGGCTGGGTCGAGACGATCGGCGACGAGGTGCTGATGCCCTACCTGGAGCGGCTCGATGGCGGCAGGCCGGTGGAGGTCGTCCAGCTCGCCGCCATGCTGAACCAGGGCGCCGTGGCGCGGCTCGGCACCCACACCCTCTCCTCCGGCCAGACCACGAACCTGCTGGCCAATGACGACCAGCAGGGCCAGACGCTGCTGCCGGATTCGCTGGTCGCGGGGGCGGGGGCCGGCGCCTCGGTGGCCCGCGCCAGCTTCAGCCCGGCCGCGCCCTTCGGCCTGCATGTGACGGTGGACGGGCGCCCGACCTATGCCTCCTGGTCGGACCCGCAGGCCAACCGGCTCGACCCGGCCCTGAGCCCGCTGGTGGGCGCGGATCAGGGCCATCTGATCCGCTTCTTCCAGGCGCGGGACGGGGACGGGCAGGTCATCGCCGGCAGCTATATCGGCGTGCAGGATTATCCTGGCGGCGCCAACTACGACTACAACGACCTGGTCTTCCTCATCACCAATGTCCGCCCCCATGCCCTGACGGCGCTCGAGGATGCGGACCGCAATGGGGTGCTGGATGTCCTGCAGCGGGATACGGACCAGGACGGGCTCCGGGACTTCTTCGACATCCCCGGCGTGGTGGCCTGACCGCGGGCTGGTCCCCTAGTCGGGCCACCCCGCCGCGGCGTGGGGCAGGCGGCCCTCCCGCAGAAGGCGGGTCCGCTCCATGCCGAAGAGGATCGCATCGGCGTAGTCCGCGCCGATGCGGCGATACTCCTCATCCGTCGGCACCGAGGAGGCCATATCCCGGCCGCCCGCGCCGGCGCAGGCACCGAGCCCGACCAGCGCCAGGAGGGCAAGGGCACGCAAGCCGGGCCGTCGAAGGATCATCCGGTCCCTCCGGTTCTGAAACCTCATCCTCGCCCAGTGTGCCGCACGGTGCCGCAAAGGGCCAGCCTTTGCGGAGAGCGTCGCGGCCCTCCCGTCAGCCGGGACCGGACATGGCCGCCCGCAATGCCAGGCTGCGGCGCGAGGGCTGGCGGACGCGTCGCCCCCGCCCCGTCCGGCCGGGGGGAGACGCCGCGCCCGACAGATGGGCCGCGAGCCTGGCCGCCAGGGCCTCGGCGGTGGCCCGGCCCTCGGCGGTGAGCTCCGCCTCGCCGGGCCGGTAGCGGAGCCGGGCCTCGGCCAGGATCGGCTGGCCGGGACCGAAGCCGGTCTCGCGGCCCAGCCGCATCAGGACCGCCAGGACCTCCGAGCCACTATAGGGCACGCTGGTGGTCACATCGGCGGTCTGCCGGCCGAGCCGGGCCCAGAGCGCCCAGTCGCGGATCACCGTCCGCTCCAGACCCTCGTCCGGCAGAGGGTCTAGCGCCTGCTGGAGAAGGTCGAGAAAGGTGGCGCGGCGGGCATACCAGAGCGCGCGCGAGGCGAGATCAGGGAAATACTCCGACATGGGTCATCCGGGGCGGCGAGGGGGGAACACCCTGTCAGGCGGGGTCAGGCGCCGCCTCACCGGCTCCGGCGCAAAGAACATATAGTGAACTTGAATGGCGGAACAAGAGGAGGAGCAAGGCTGCTTATGATCGATTCGCAGGCAAATAGCCCGCCTTCTGTTCGGATATGAACGAGGTGCCTCGGCATTGCACAAAAATGGGTCTGCGGAGGGGCAAGGCTCCCGGATAGGATGGCCTCCACACCCAATCCGACAGGAGGTTCTCGCCGATGTGCGATCGCTGGGGCTGCACCACCTCCCTCCACAGGCCGCGCCTGGCTCGGCGCGGCTTCCTGAAAGCCGCCGCGGCCACGAGCCTGACCATGGCCCTCGGCCCGGGGCAGCAGGCCCTCGCGCAGGGCAAGAGCATGATCTCGAGCCGTGGCACGGGGTTCTGCAACCTGAACCTGTTCCTGGCGCATGCCATGCAGTTCTCGAAGCAGGATGGCGTGCAGCTTGACTTCGTGAACGCGCCGACCTTCGCCGAGCAGGTCACTTTCCTGGGCATGGGTCAGTCGAACATCGGTGTCCTCCCCTATACCAGCGCGCTGTCGCTTATCGACGGCGGCGCGCCGGTCAGGATCGTCGGCGGCGGCGGCGTCGAGGGATGCGTGCTGGTGGCGCAGCCGGGCCTCGACAGCGCCGAGAAGCTGAAGGGCAAGACACTCGGCACCTTCCAGCTCGATACGCTGGAGGTGCTGCCCTATGACTGGCTGAAGTCGAAGGGCGTCGCGCTCAAGGACGTCACGGTGCGCTACATGGGCTCGACGCCCGAGGCGGCCGAGGCCTTCCGTGCCGGCGCGCTCGACTGGATCGCCACCATCGAGCCCTATGGAACGGCGCTGCTGAACGACGTGAAGGGCGCGGTGAAGCTGTCCGACGGCACCGATCTCTATGGCCGCGGCTATACCGATTGCGTGCTCGCCGCCCGCACCGAGGTCATTCAGAACAACCCGCAGGGCGTCAAGGCCGTCATCAAGGCGATGATGCAGGCGCAGGCGATGTTCGAGAAGGACCCGGAGGCGGTGCTGCCGAAGCTGGTTGGCACCTACTACAAGACCTCGATGGAGAATGCCCGCATGGCCTCGACCAAGCAGCCCAGCGTGGTCGATGCGCGAAGCCAGGCGGCGTTCATCCTCGGCCGCGTGCAGAGCCTGATCGAGATGGGCTACGCCAAGAAGAAGCCCGACCCCGCCATCCTGGACTGGACGCTGCTGGAGCAGGTGATCGCCGAGAACAAGCCGCTCTATGAGAGCCTGAAGTGGAAGTCGGCGGCATGACCGCGCAGCTGGCCCGGGCCGCGGCGGTGCCGGTGCCGACCCTCTCCCTCGAGCGCCGCGCGGCGCTGCGCGCCTGGGGCGTGCGGCTCGGCTGGTCGCTCCTCTCGGTCGGGAGCTTCGCCCTGCTCTGGGAGTTCCTCTGGCTGATCGGCTGGGCAGACCCCAAGCTGCTGCCGCCGCCGCACGTCTTCATGGGCAACTTCGTCGAGCAGGCGCGCAACTTCAACACGGCGCAGCGCTGGCAGATCGGCACCGGCGGCGGCGGCCCGACCCCCTGGGAGGCGGTCGGCATCACCATCCTCTCCTCCACCGCGCGCGTCTTCGCCGGCCTGCTGCTGGCGGGCGCGGCCAGCATCCTGGTCGGTGTCGGCATCCGCTACTCCCGCTGGGCGGAGCGGCTGGTGCTGCCGACGGTGACACTGCTGGCACCGGTCTCGCCCATCGCCTGGCTGCCGGTCGCCATCTTCCTCTTCGGCATCGGCAACGGGCCGGCGGTGTTCATGGTGTTCATCGCGCTGTTCTTCACCATGACCATCTCGACCATCGCGCAGATCGACGCCGTGGACCGCAACTTCATCAACGTCGCGCGCACCATGGGGGCGACGAAGCGGCAGATCTATACCCGCGTCGTGGTTCCGGCGATCCTGCCTGGCCTCCTCGTCGTGCTGCGGCTCAACCTGTTCGGCGCCTGGATGGTGGTGCTGGTGGCGGAGGCGACCGGCGTCGGCTACGGGCTGGGGCAGGTGATCATGCTGGCGCGCAATACCTTCAACCCCTCGCTTGTCTTCTTCACCATCGCGTTGATCGGCCTGCTCGGCTTCGGCTTCGACTGGCTTCTGCGCAAGCTCCAGGCCCGCATCCTCTACTGGGTGCCCGAGACGAAGGTAATCGCCGGTGTCTGAGGAGAATTCCGTCCTGTGCCGCAACCTGGGCAAGACCTGGAACGCCGGCACGATCCGCGCGCATGAGGCATTGCGCAACATCGACCTCGCGGTGAAGCCGGGAGAGTTCGTCGTCCTGCTCGGCCCCTCGGGTTGCGGCAAGTCCTCGCTGCTCTATCTGGTCGCCGGGCTGGAGGAGCACACCTCCGGCACCCTGGACGCCTTCGGTGCGCCGGTCACCGGACCCTCGCCGGACCGCAGCCTGATCTTCCAGCAGACCTCGCTGTTTCCCTGGCTGACGGTCTGGCAGAACGTGACCTTCGGCCTCTCGCTGCGCGGCGAGGGGGCGGAGGCGCGGCGGGCGGCGGCGCGCGAGGCGCTGGCGCGCGTCGGCCTCTCGGACGCGATGGAGAAGCGGCCGGACGAGTTGTCGGGCGGCATGCGGCAGCGCGTCGCCGTCGCCCGTGCGCTGACCATGCGGCCGCGCGTGCTCCTGATGGACGAGCCCTTCGCCGCGCTTGATGTGCAGACACGCGCCAAGATGCAGGATTTCCTGCTCGACGTCTGGCGCAGCTCCGGCGCCTCCGTGCTGTTCGTCACGCACGGCATCGATGAGGCCGTGGCCCTGGCCGACCGGGTCGTCGTCTTCACCGCCCGGCCGGGCCGCATCAAGGCCGTCGTTCCGATCAACCTGCCCCGCCCGCGCGACCCCTTCTCGCGCGAGGCCGAGGCGCTGCGCCAGGAGCTGACCGGCCTGCTGCGCGACGAGGTGGACCGCGCCTTTGCCGAGCAGGAAGCCCTGGCGCCGGCCTGATCACGCCGCCCGAACCGACATTGTCCCCGAACCGACATCGCCTGAGACAAGGAAGAATCGCCATGACCGCGACGATGGTGCGCGCCCGCCACCTGATCACCCGGACGCTCGACCGCCACACGCACGAGCAGTTCGACGACGCGGCGCTGATCCAGGAGGACGGCATCGTCACCGCGATCGGCGCCTGGGATGACCTCCGCGCCCGCTATCCGGACATGACCGTGCTGGGCAGCGGGCAGGAGGTGGTGCTGCCGGGCTTCGTCAACGGCCATCACCACGTCGGCCTCACCCCGGTGCAGCTCGGCAGCCCCGACATGCCGCTCGAGTTGTGGTTCATCACCCGGCTGCTCTGCCGCAACGTCAATCTGCGGCTGGACACCCTCTACTCCGCCTTCGAGATGCTGGCCTCCGGCGTCACCACGGTGCAGCACATCCATGGCTGGATCCCCGGCACGCTGAACGACGTGGAGGCCGCCTCCAACGCGGTGATCGGCGCCTACGAGGAGATCGGCATGCGGGTCTCCTACTGCTTCGCGCTGCGTGATCAGAACCGCCTCGTCTATCAGGCGGACCAGGACTTCGTCGCCAGCCTGCCGGAGGCGCTGCAGGGTCCGATGGCGCGGCATTTCGCGCGCTTCCGCATGAGCCTCGACGACAACTTCGACCTGTTCCGCCACCTGCGGGCGCGGCACGAGGGGAAGGAGCGCGTCCGGGTGCAGCTGGCGCCCGCCAATCTTCATTGGTGCTCCGACACGGCGCTGACGAAGCTCGCCGAGGTCAGCGCCGGCGAGGACGTGCCGATGCACATGCACCTCCTGGAGACCGCCTTCCAGAAGGAGTACGCGGCACGGCGCGGCGGCTGCACGGCGGTGGAGTATATCGACCGCTTCGGCCTGGTGACGAAGAACCTGACGCTCGGCCACGGCGTCTGGCTGAGCGAGAAGGATATCGACCGGCTGGCCGAGGTCGGCGCCTGCGTCTGCCACAACTGCTCCTCCAACTTCCGCCTGCGCAGCGGCATCGCGCCGCTGAACCGACTGGAGGCGCGCGGCGTCACCACCGCCATCGGCACCGACGAGGCGGGCATCAACGACGACCGCGACATGCTGCAGGAGATGCGCATGGTGCTGCGCGCGCATCGCACACCGGGCGTCGGCGACGAGGTGCCGACCATGCAGCAGGTTCTGCGCATGGCGACGGCCGGCGGCGCCCGCACCACCGCCTTCGAGGGCCGCATCGGCACTCTGGAGGTCGGCAAGGCGGCCGATCTGGTGATGCTGGACTGGCAGCAGGTCGCCTGGCCCTTCCTGGACGAGGCGACGCCCGTGCTGGATGCCGTGCTGCAGCGGGCCAAGATGGGCGGGGTGCGCGCCACCATGGTGGCGGGCGAGGTGCTCTACCAGGACGGCCGGTTCACCCGTGTTGACCAGGACGCGGCGCTGAAGGCCCTGCACGAGGATCTGTCGAAGGCGCTGACGACGGATGAGGTGGAGCGGCGCGGCCTGTCGAAGGCCCTGCTGCCGCATGTGAGGCAGTTCTACGAGGGCTACTTCGACCCCGGGACGCACCAGCCCTTCTACCGCCAGAACTCGATGGCCTGATCATCCGGCCGCGGCGCGCCGTCGAAGCGCGCCCGCTCGGACCGCGCCATGCGGTCGATGAAGCCGACCAGCGCCCGGACCCGCGCGATGCCCCGCTGCTCGCGCTTCGTCACCAGATAGAGCTTCTCGCAAGGCCCCTCGTGCCGCACCGGGATGCGCCGCAGGCCGGGCTCATGGTCGCCCAGGAAGCAGGGCAGGGCGGTGATGCCGAGGCCCGCCCGCGCGGCGGCCAGCAGCAAGGGCATGGTGGCCGCGCTCATCACCGGCGGGCGGCCCGGAAACAGGGCAGTCATCCACTGGGCTTCCGGCATGGTGACTTCCTGGCCGGTGGTCTGCAGGTGCGGCAGCTCGGCCAGCATGCCCCGCTCCGCCGCCTTGCAGGCCTGTTCGGCCAGCTCCGGCGCGGCGTAGAGCGCGAAGCGGCACTCGGCGAGGCGGCGGATGTCCAGCCGGTCCGAGACGGGGCGGCTGATGCGCAGGCCGAGATCGATCTCCCCATGCACCAGCGATTCCAGCGAGAGGTCGCCGAACAGCGTGATGCGGATGCCTGGATGTGCGCGCTGAAAGGCCGGCAGGTGCGGGACGAGGAAATCCGTCAGCAGGGCGAGCGGGGCGGTGACGCGCACCTCGCCCTCCAGCCGCGCATCGGCGCCGGTGGCCGATCGGGCGAGGCCGGCGATCTCCTCCTCGATGCGCCCGGCATGGGCCAGCACCTCCTCCGCCGCCTCGCTGCGCAACAGCATCTGGCCGCGTCGGTGGAAGAGGCGGGTCTGCAGGGCCTCCTCGGCGGCGGCCAGACGACGCGCCACGGTGCTGTGGCTGACGCCGAGCAGCCGGGCCGCGCCCAGCAGGGTGCCCGTCCGGTCAAGCGCCAGGAGGAAGCGCAAATCGTCCCAGTTGAAGCCTGCCACGGCATTCCCCGATCCGGCGGTCGCGCCGGCGGCGCGCGCATGCGCGCATCAAGGCATGGCCGGGACAGGAAAGAAAAGGGGGGGCCGCGGCCCCCCTCCCGCGCGTCAGCCGGCCAGGCTGCGGCCCGCGGAGCCGAGATCGGCGAAAGCCTCGTCCAGCCGCTTGACGATGCCCTTCTCGCCGGCGCGCAGCCACTTGCGCGGATCGTAGAGCTTCTTGGTCGGCTTGCCGTTCGAGGGGTCGATCTGATGCTTGAAGGCGACGGCATTGGCCTCGACATAGGCCCCCACCGGCTCGGCGAAGGCGAACTGCGTGTCGGTGTCGATGTTCATCTTGAACACGCCATAGGAGACCGCCTCGGTGATCTTGTCCTTCTCCGAGCCGGAGCCGCCGTGGAAGACCAGCGCCATCGGCTTGTCGCCGCCGCCGAACTTCTCCGACACCGCCGCCTGCGAGGCCTTCAGGATCTCCGGCCGCAGCTTGACGTTGCCCGGCGCATAGACGCCATGGACATTGCCGAAGGAGGCGGCGACGGTGACATGGCCGATGGGCGACAGGATCTCCCAGGCCTTCAGCACATCCTCGGGCTGGGTGTAGAGATGCGCGTTCTCGGCGCTCTCCTCGACATCGTGCCCGATGCCGTCCTCCTCGCCGCCGGTGACGCCGAGCTCGATCTCCAGGCTCATGCCGAGCGGCGCCATGCGCTTCAGCACCTTGGCGCATTCCTCGATATTGACGTCGAGCGGTTCGGCCGAGAGATCGATCATGTGCGAGGAGAAGAGCGGCCGGCCGGTCCGCTTCATGTGCTCCTCGCCATGGTCGATCATGGCGTTGACCCAGGGCAGCAGCGAGCGGTCGGCATGGTCGGTGTGCAGCACGACGCAGATGCCATAGGCCTTGGCCACGGCATGGACGTGCTGGGCGGCGGAGACGGCGCCGAGCACGCGCGCCGCGGCCGCGTCCGGGCAGCCCTCGCCGGCGAAGAAGCGGGCGCCGCCATTGGAGAGCTGGATGATGACGTCGGACTTGTTCTTCGCCGCCGCTTCCAGCACCGCGTTGATGCTGTTGGTGCCGACCACGTTCACGGCGGGAAGGGCGTAGCCACCCTCGCGGCAGGCGGCCAGCAGCGTCAGGTAGTCCTGACCGGTGACGACGCCTGGCTGCAGCTTCGGCGTCGTCGAGGGGGCGGTGCCGGACTGCAAGGTCTCGCTCATGAAGGGTCTCCGCTTGGAAGGGGGGGTCCGCCGGGGCGGATCGCCGCCCATCAATACAGCATGGGGCGGCGGCTGAAACCCCCTTGAATTTGCTGACTCACCGGGGCCGGGCGGGGTTCCGGGCTTTTGGATTTGCCCGCAAGCCGCGGAGTGCGCGATCCTGGCCCAAGGCCTAGATCCGTCAGTGTCAGGAGGAGGCCGCACCATGATCGCGCAGACCATCAGCCCCGTATTCCCGGCCGGAGAGCGAGCCGAGGAGGAGCGCTGGGAGGCCGTGCTGCGCCGCGACCCGGCGGCCGATGGCGGCTTCGTCTTCGCCGTTCGCAGCACCGGCGTCTATTGCCGCCCGAGCTGCCCGGCGCGCCGGCCACGGCGGGAGAATGTCGCCTTCCATCCGGACGGCGCCGCCGCCCGCGCCGCCGGCTTCCGCCCCTGCCTGCGCTGCCGCCCGGACGAGGCCGGGCTGCGGGAGCGCCAGGCCCGGCTCGTCGCGGAGAGCTGCCGGCGGATCGACGCGGCCGAGGCGGCGCCGCCCCTCGCGGAGCTGGCCGCCGCCGCCGGCCTGAGCCCCTATCATTTCCATCGCCTGTTCCGGTCCGTCACCGGCTTGACGCCGCGCGGCTATGCCGCCGGGCGCCGGGCCGAGCGGCTGCGGCGCGAGCTGGCCGGGGGCGAGAGCGTCACCGGAGCGCTCTATGGCGCCGGTTTCGGCTCCAGCGGGCACTTCTACGCCGCGGCGGACGGCGCCCTGGGCATGACGCCCGCCGCCTTCCGCGACGGCGGGGCGGGGGCGGAGATCCGCTTCGCCACGACCCGCTGTTCGCTCGGCGCCCTGCTGGTCGCGGCCAGCGACCGGGGCGTCTGCGCCATCCTGCTGGGCGATGCGCCCGAGGCGCTGCGCGAGGATCTCGGCCGCCGCTTCCCGCGCGCCGCCCTGCGCGAGGGCGAGGCCGGCTTCGGCGCGCTGGTCGCGCAGGTGGTGGCGCTGATCGAGGCGCCGGGCCTGGGGCACGACCTGCCGCTCGACCTGCGCGGCACCACCTTCCAGCAGCGGGTCTGGCAGGCCCTGCGGCAGATCCCGGCCGGCCGCACCGAGAGCTATGCCGAGGTGGCGGCGCGCATCGGTGCGCCCGGCGCCGCCCGCGCCGTGGCCCGCGCCTGCGCCGGCAACGCCCTGGCGGTGGCCATTCCCTGCCACCGGGTGGTGCGCGGTGATGGCGGCCTGTCCGGCTACCGCTGGGGGGCGCCGCGCAAGCGGGCGCTGCTGGAGCGGGAAGGCGCGCGGGAGGCCCTCACCCCGGCGGCGGAATGACGCCGACACTCTCCGCCGCCCGGCAGATCTCGGCCCAGCTCGCCGGATCGATCGGCACGCCCTCCGCCAGGCGCCGCGCGCGGCTGCGGCGTTCCGGCTCACCGGCCAGCATCACCGGATGCGACGGATCGGCGGCGGGTGAGGCGCGTATGTAGTCCAGCAGCGCCACCACGTCCTGGTCGAACACGGCGGGGTCGATCAGGTGCCCGGGCTCGATCAGAATGGCGGTCATGCCATTGATGATGGCCGGGTCGGCGGCATCGGTCCCTGGCGCGGTGGGGCCCCCGGACAGGACGCCGCCCAGCAGTTCGCAGATCAGCGCCAAGCCGGAGCCCTTGTGCTCGCCGAAGGGCAGCATGGCGCCGCCCCCCTTGCCATAGATGACGCCCGGATCGCGCGTCGGCTGGCCGTGGGCGTCGATCAACGCGCCCTCCGGCACCGGCTTGCCGGCGTTGTAGGCGACGCGCACCTTCCCCAGGGCGATGCGGCTGGTGGCGAAATCCAGCACCACCGGCGTCTTCCCCTGGGGTACGGCGATACAGATCGGGTTGGTCGAGGTGCGGGCATCGGCGCCGTCGAAGGGCGCCACGCGCGGCACGCCGGACAGGCCATTGACGAAGAACAGCCCGATCATGCCGGCCGCCGCCGCCTGCTCGCCATACTGCCCGACGCGGGCGATGTGATGCACATTGCGCAGCGTGGCCAGGGCGAGGCCGTGCTGGCGGGCGGCGCCGATGGCCCAATCCGTGACCTCGCGCGCCACCACCTGGCCATAGCCCATGCCGCCGTCGAAGGCGGCGAGCGCGCCGTGGCCACCCATCCGCTCGGCATGGCGGTCGGGAAGGAGTCGGCCGGCGGCGCGGCTGCGCAGATAGGCCGGCAACATGCCCGGCCCGTGGCTGTCATGGCCGCGCAGCGCCGCTTCCACCAGATGATCGGCGACGATCGCCGCTTCCTCGACCCCGCTGCCGGCGGCGGCCAGGGCCTCGGCGAGGAAATCCCGAAGCGGGTCCGCGGCGATCAGCATGGGCGGGATGTCCTCTTTCTGGTCCGGCCCGCGGATACCCGGCCGGAGGGGGCGAAAGGCCCAGCCTGCCCGGATTGCTCGCGTTCTGGAAGCCTGCCTCGTCCGTCGTCCCTCAGGGACCGGACGCGGCGGCCACGGGCAGCCATTCCAGCACCTGGCCCGGCATGCCCGCCGCGGGAGCCACCGCCAGCACCATGGCCATGCGCGCCGTGGTGGCGCCGAACCGCCCCTCCGCCTCGATCCGCCAGATGCGCCGCCGCCCCCCCTGCGTCCCGCCCGGCTGCGGCGTGCGGTAGCGGCCGGGCATCAGGACGGGCAGGGCGAGGGCGGCGGCATCACGCCGCAGGACGGCCAGGGCGGCGGGCGGGGCGGCCTCCTCGGCCGGGCGGCTCAGCCCGCTGTGCACGGTCGCCGCGCCGCGCAGCCGTTCCACGAGCGCCAACGGCAGGCCGGCGGCGGGCAAGGCTTCGCCCAGGCTGCGCAGCCGCCGCCGCCCGCCGCCGGGATCGCTGCTCCGCTCGCGCCAGGCGAGCAGCCGCGCGGCGGCCTGGCGGGCCTGGGGCTCGGCCAGGCCGGCCTCGCCGAAGAGCGCCGCCAGCAGCGGTTCGGCGACGGTATTGAGGTCGATCCGCCCATCCTCGTCGGCCAGCCGCACCCTCACCGCCGCGCCGCCCAGGGCGAGGTCGTAGGTCTCGCCCGGCGGGCGGGCCGCGGGCGGCGTGGCGGCGAGGCGGTGCGCGGCGGACCAGAGGCCGCCCTCGGCGGCGGCGCGGGCGCGGGCGAGGTCGGCCTCGCCACGCGCCGCCCCGGCCCCCGCGCCGGCCAGCAGCAGCGCGGCGCTGCCGGCGGTGCCGATGAGCAGCGCCATCCAGAGCGCGAGGACCAGCGCCGAGCCCGGGCGGCTAGGGCCGGGGCAGGGCATGGCCGCGGGTCTGGCGCAGGGGCGGCTCGCGCGGTGCCATGTTCAGCATGCGCAGCCGCAGCTCCTCCGTGGCGCGGCGCAGCTCCTCCGCGCTCTGCACCACGCGCGGCGTCAGCAGCACCAGCAGCTCCGTCCGGCGCCGGTCGCGGCTGCGGGTGCCGGTCAGGTCGCGGATGATCGGGATGTCGAGCAGGTAGGGCAGGCCGGAGCGCGAGCTGCTGTCGGCCTCGCGGATCAGCCCGCCCAGCGCCACGGTCTCGCCCGAGGGCACGGAGACGACGGTGCGCAGCCGCCGCTGCTGGATGGTCGGGCTGTCGATGCCGCTGGTGGTGGTGGCCACCGCGTCCGAGACATCCTGGTCGACATCGAGCAGCACGCCGCCGGCGGAATTCACCCGCGGCGTGACATCGAGGGAGACGCCGGTGTCGCGCAGCGAGACCGAGTTGACGATCCGCGTGTCGGTGACGCCGCCGCCGGTGGCCTGCTGGGTGACGATCGGCACCGAATCGCCCACGCGCAGCCGCGCGGTCTGGTTCGACAGCACCATCACCTGCGGCGAGGAGATCACCCGCACCTCGGTGACGCTGGCCAGCGCCTCCAGCACCGCCCCGGCATCGGCGCCGCCGGAATAGAGCAGGTTGAAGCCGGGGAAGCTCTGGGCGATCACGCCGGTCGCGGTCTGCGCCAAGGCGAAGCTGAAGCGGCCGGTTCGGAAGAACCAGGAGAGGCCGTATTCCAGCCCCTGGTTCAGCGTCACCTCGGCGATCACCGCATCGATCGCCACCTGGCTCGGGGGGCGGTCGAGCGCCATGACGGCGCGCTCCACCAGGCGCCAGTCGGTCTGGCTGGCATAGACGATCAGCGCGTTCTGCGCCTCGTCGGCGACGATGCGGACCGGGGCGGCGGGGAGGCCGCCCAGATCGCCGCCGCCGCCCCCTCCGGGCGGGAAGGCGGGCAGGCCGGCCCCCGGCCCGCCGCCCGGCAACGTTCCCGGCGGGGGGGCTCCCGGCAGCCCCGGGCGCCGCGACGCTCCCCGCCCCCTGGCTTCCCCCCTGGCCTCCTCCCTGGGGCCCGCCCGGACCGCCCGGACTGCCCAGTGGCGCGTCGGTGATCGGCGCGACGCCGCCCGCCAGGGCCTGGGCGGCGGTCTGCCCCGGTGCCAGCAGCGCGCCGGCCTCGCCGCGCCCGCCGCCGCCCTGCAGCAACTGCCGCAGCGTCGCCGCCAGCTCGCTGGCGCGGACATACTGGACCGGATGCACGAAAAGCTGCGGCGCGTTGCCCATGCCGGCGGCGTCGAGCGAGCGCACCCAGCGGCGCACGCGCTCGAGCTGCTGCGGCTGCGTCGCCATGACCAGCACCGCGTTCAGCCGCGCCACGGGCACCACGCGCAGCCCCTCGCGCCCGCCGCCCTCGCTGGCGAAGAGGGTGTTCAGCTCCTGCGCCACCAGCGCGGCGGGCGCGGAATCGAGCGGCAGCAGGGCGAGCGACTGGTTGCGGATCCAGCCGACGTCGAAGCTCTGCGCCGCCTCCGCCAGGGTGGCGAGCTGCGGACCCGTGCCGGCAAGCAGCAGGATGTTGCGCGTCTCGTCCGCGGTGACGGAGCCGCCGCGCGGCGCCAGCGGCTGCAGCACGCGCTGGAGGTCGGCGGCGCGGGCATGGGTCAGCGGCAGGGCCAGGATGGCGAAGCCGGGCCCGGCGCGCACCCCCGGCATCCGCAGCGTCACCGGAGGGCCGGATTGCAGCGCGCTGTCGAGCGGCACGACGCGGTAGCCGCCGGCGCCGCGCAGCAGGGCGGCGCCATTCGCCTCCAGCGCCGATTCCAGCAGCGAGAGCGCGGCCTCCTCCGGCACCGGTCGCTGGGTCTGCAGCGTCACGCTGCCGCTGACACGGGGGTCGATGGTGTAGTCGGCGCCCAGCAGATCGCCCAGCACCGTCTGCACCACCTGCGGCAGCCCGGCCTCGACGAAGTTCAGCGTCACCATGCCGGTTCCCGCGGGGGCGAGGCCCGAGGGCGCGGCGCGCTGCAGGCCGCGCGGCTCGGCCGCGGGGTCGATCACCGTCGGGCGGCGCGTGGTGGCGGCGGAAGGCGGCGCGATGAAGCCGGGCGCCGCGACGGGCTGGTAGGGCAGGGGCCGCTGCCCGGCCGCCTGCAGCCTGAGCATGGCCTGGTCGAAGGCGGCCTGGCCGCGCAGCTCGGGCTCGCCGCAGGCCGCCAGCGGGGACAGCAAGGCCAGGGACAGCAGGGCCAGGGCGGGCCGGGCGCGGGGCCTCACATCCCCCCCATGACGGCGGCATTGGCGCCCAGGATGGCGTTCAGCGTGGTGAGCACGATGGCGGCGACCAGCCCGCCCAGCAGCAGGGTCACGCCCGGCACCAGCAGGACCAGAAGGCGTTCGGTGGCACGCTCGGCCTCCTCCTCATGGATGATCGCGACCTCCTCCAGCATCTCCCGCAGCCGGCCGCCCTCCTCGCCGATGCCGATCAGCGTGGTGGCCAGCGGCGGCAGCGCGGCCTCGGCCGCCAGGGCGGCCGCCAGCCGCGCGCCGCCGGACAGCCGATCGGCGGCGCGGCGCAGCCCGGCGGCGATGGCGGCATTGCCGGAGGCGGCGGCGGCATGCCCCATGGCCTGGGGCAAGGGAACGCCGGCACCGAGCAGGGTGGCGAGCAGCCGGGCGAAGCGCGCCGTGGCGCTGCGCCAGAGCAGGGGGCCGAGCAGCGGGAGGCGCAGCAGCCGGAGATGGCTCCGGTGCCGCGCGGCGCCGCCCAGGCCGCGGCGCAGCAGCAGGCCGGCGGCCAGCAGCCCCGCCAGCAGCAGCGCTCCCCAGGCCCGCAGCCATTCCGCCACGGCCAGCATGGCGCGGGTGGAGGCCGGCAGGCGCCCGCCGGCGGCCGAGAACAGGGGCTCCAGGGCCGGCAGCACCACGGCGACCAGCACCGCGATCACCGCCAGGGAGAGCGCCAGCACCACCATGGGATAGGCCATGCCGGCGCGCAGCCTCTCGGCCACGCGCTCCAGACGCAGCGTCTCGGCGGCGAGCCGCTCCAGCACCGACGGCAACTGCCCGGTGCCCTCGGCGGTGGCCACGGCGGCGACCTGCCAGCCAGGAAAGCCGCCGGGCTGCGCCGCCATCGCGGCGGACAGGGGCGTGCCGGCGCGCACCGCCTGCAACAGGCCGCGCAGCAGGCGGCGCGGCCGGGCCGAGCCCTCCGAGCCCGCCAGCGCCTCCAGCGCCATGTCGATCGGCAGGCCGGCGGCGAGCAGCAGGCCGAGGCCGCGGGCCAGCCGCGCCTGCTCGCGCGGGCGCAGCCCCGCCCCGGCGGCAGGCCGCGCGGCCGCCTGGCCCTCGCCGGCCGGCCGCAGCTCCATCGGCAGGTGGCCGCCTTCCTGCAGCCGGCGGGCGGCGGCGCGCCGGTCCGCCGCCTCGAGCCGGCCCCGCAGGGTGCGGCCGTCGGCGGCGATGGCGACATAGTCGAAGCTGGGCGGCATGGCCTTCAATCCCCGCCCGCCACGCGCAGCACTTCCTCGACCGAGGTCTCGCCGGCCAGGGCCTTGCGCAGCCCGGTCTCGCGCAGGCTCGGCATGCCGGCCTGCATGGCGGCGGCGGCCAGGGCGCCGGCATCGGCGCGGCGCAGCACCAGGGCGCGCACCGCCTCGTCGACGAGCATGATCTGCAGGATGGTGGTGCGGCCGCGATAGCCGCTGCCGCCGCAATGCCCGCAGCCACGCGGCCGGTGCAGCCGGATCGGGGCGCCGGCGGCCAGGCGGGCCAGGCCGAGCCGCGCGGAGAGGTCCGGCGCCGGCGTGAAGGCCTCGCGGCAGTCGGCGCAGAGGGTCCGCACCAGCCGCTGCGCCAGGGCACCGTGCAGCACCGAGGCGATGAGATAGTCCGGCACGCCCAGGTCCATCAGCCGCGTCACCGCCGAGGGCGCATCGTTGGTGTGCAGGGTGGCCAGGACGAGATGCCCGGTCAGCGCCGCCTGCACCGCCACCTGGGCGGTTTCCGGGTCGCGGATCTCGCCCACCAGCATGACATCCGGGTCGTGCCGGAGCATGGCGCGCAGGGCCTGGGGAAAGGTCAGCCCGATCTGCGGCCGCACCTGGACCTGGCTGACGCCCTCCAGGCGGTATTCCACGGGGTCCTCGATGGTGCAGACCTTCAGCCGCTGCCGGTCGACGGCGTTCAGCGCGGCGTAGAGCGTCGTGGTCTTGCCGCTGCCGGTCGGGCCGGTCACCAGCACCATGCGGCTGGTCTGCGCCAGCATGGCGTGCAGGGCGGCGATCTCCCCGGCCGTGAAGCCCAGGGCGGCGAAGTCGAGGGCCACGGCGCCGCGGTCCAGGATGCGCAGCACCGCGCCCTCGCCCTCGAGCGCCGGAATGATGGAGACCCGGAGGTCGACATCGCGCCCGCGCACGGCGACACGCATGCGCCCGTCCTGCGGCAGGCGGCGCTCGGCCACGTCGAGCCGCGCCATGATCTTGATGCGCGACAGCACGCCGGTGCCCAGACCGGACGCGATCAGGCCCGCCTCGCGCAGCACGCCGTCGACGCGCAGCCGCGCGCGCAGGCCGCTCTCCGTCGATTCGAGGTGGATGTCGGAGGCGCCGCTCTCCACCGCCTGCTGCAGCAGCGCGTTGACATGCCGGATCACCGGCGCCTCGCTGGCCTGGTCGCGCAGGCGGGTGGCGTCCTCGGGTGCGCCGGGCCGCGTCTCGGCCAGCGCCACCTCGGGCGGCGCCGCCGCCGCCTCAAGCTGGGCCAGGCCGGCCAGGATGACGGAGGGCGCGGCGACCGCCCGCCGCACCGTCCGGCCGGTGGCCAGGGCGGCCGCCTGCACCGCATAGGGGTCCAGCGGATCGGCCATGGCGAGCAGCAGCGCGCCATCCTCCTCCAGCCGGACCGGATAGGCCCGCATCCGGCGCAGGAAGCGCAGGGGCAGACGTTCGGCCAGGGGCGGGTCCGGCGGCAGAGCGGCACGCGGCAGCAGGGGCAGGCCGAGCGCCGCCGCCGCCGCCGCCGCCAGCGGCTCCTCGCCCAGCAGGCCAAGCGCCAGCAGGGCGGGGATCAGCGCCTCGCCCGCCGCCTGCCGCGCCTCCTCGGCGCGCCGCAGCGCGGCCGGGGCCAGCAGGCCACCCTCGGCGAGATGCGCCACCAGCCGGGCTTCCTCGGCCGGCGGGTCGCTCAGGACAGGATCCATGCCGGGTGGCCCCCGTCGAGGATCCAGACCAGCCAGGCCGCCACGGCCAGGGCCGGCACGAAGCGGAAGGAGGCGCCGGCGGCGAGGCCGCGGTCGCGCAGCACGACGCAGAGGAGGGCCAGGGCCGCGGCCAGCGTCACCAGCAGGGGCAGGCCGCCGGGCCCGGTCCAGGTGCCGGCCGCGCCGAGCACCCAGGCATCGCCCCGCCCCAGCCCGTCCTGCCCGCGCAGGCGGCGATAGGCGGCCTCAAGCGCGCGGAAGGCCAGGTAGCCGAGCCCGGCCCCGGCCAGGGCCGCGGCGAGGGTGGCGCTCCCCCCGCCCGACGCGACGAGGAGGCCCAGCAGCAGCAGGGGCAGGACGAGGGCGGCATGCACCAGGCCATGCCGCAGATCCATCCAGGCCAGGCCCAGCAGCAGGCCGCCGAAGCCCAGGGCGGCGGGCCAGGCGGGAGGGGGGAGCAGAAGCGCCAGGGGGGCCAGCGCGGCGCCGCAGAGGAGGCAGGATGCGCTGTCCGGGAGGGGCCGCGCGGTCGGCATCCGCTTCGCCCCGGGAGGGCGGGCCTTCTTCAGGGCGGGAAAGGCGGGCGCGGGCATGCGGCGTGCCGTGATCACTACGATTCTGAAAGGAAGGATATCTCAGACGCATCGCTTCACAATGAAAAACCGTCCGGGCGATTGTCGCGACGGTTGGGGGCGGCCGGTGAGGTCGCCCCGCCCCCGTCAGTCGATCAGGATTCAGGCGATCAGGATATTGCTGACCAGGTTGAAGGTCGGGTTGGTGGCGAGATGGATGACCATGTCCGCCGCCCCGCCATCCCCGGAATCGATGCTCAGCAGGCCGGTGTTCTGGGCGTAGAGGATGGAACCGCGCCCGCCGCCCAGGAAGGTCCCGCCCGCGAGCAGCACGAAGGCGCCGTCCCCGCCGTCGATGGTGTCCGCCGTGGCGTCGATCGCGGAGAGGTCGATCCGGTCGATCGCCTGGAGGTCCTGGATATGGTCGCGCGCGGCGGCGCCGGGGCGGCTGTCGGTGAGGGCGGTGTAGCGGAAGATGTCGGCGCCGGCGCCGCCGGTCAGCGTGTCGCTCCCCGCGCCGCCGATCAGCACATCGGCCCCGGCGCCGCCGATCAGCGTATCGGCGCCGCCGCCGCCGAGAAGGGTATCGGCGCCGTTGCCGCCATCCAGCGTGTCATTGCCGCCGCCGCCCTCCAGCCGGTCGTCGCCGCCCAGGCCCAGGAGGGAATTGGCGCCGGCATTGCCGATCAGGACGTTCGCCTCCGCGTTGCCGGTGCCGTTCAGGGCGACGGTGCCCAACAGGGTCAGGTTCTCCAGCGTGTTGGCGAGGGTGAAGAGGGTCCCGCTCGTGGTCACCTGCACCCGCACGGTGTCGGTCCCCTGGCTGAGGGCTTCCACCACCTGGTCCAGCACATTGTCCACCACGTAGATGTCGTCGCCCAGGCCACCCTCCATGCGATCGGCGCCGGTGCCGCCGATTAGCATGTCGGCCCCGGCGCCGCCGATCAGCGTGTCATCGCCGGCGCCGCCGCGCAGGGTGTTGTCGCCGCTGGTGCCGGTGATGCGGTTGGCCAGGTTGTTGCCGGTGCCGTCGAGGTTCAGCCCCTCGCCGATCAGCTCCAGGTTCTCCACCTGCGCGGTGAGACTGTAGCTGAGCGAGGCGCGCACGGTGTCGGTGCCGCCATTGGCCTGCTCGGTGACGGTATCGCCCGCCGCATCGACCACATAGGTATCGTTGCCCTCGCCGCCGATCATGCTGTCGGCGCCGGCGCCGCCATCCAGCAGATCGGCCCCCGCGCCGCCGTCGAGCGTGTCGGCGCCGGCCTCGCCGAGCAGCGTGTCGCTGCCCGCGCCGCCCTGCAGCAGGTCCGCGCCATTGCCGCCCTCCAGCCGGTCGATGCCGCCGGCGCCGATCAGCGTGTCGGCACCGGCGCCGCCGAAGAGCTGGTCGTCCCCGGCGCCGCCGTCCAGCAGGTCCGCCCCCGCGCCGCCATCGAGCAGATCGTTGCCGCCCAGGCCGCGCAACGTGTCGTTGCCGCCGAAGCCCTGGATGTCGTCATTCCCGGCCGTGCCGACCAGGACATCGGCCTGGTTGGTGCCGCGGATCGCCTGGCCGCCGACCGGCGGCGGGGGGTTGGGGTTGTTGCCGAGCTGGGTGGCCGAGATCCGCTGATCCTGGAAGGCGAACCACTCGACGCCGCGGATGGTGTCGGTGCCGTCCTCCCCGCCCTGCAGGTGCGTGACGGTGAAGACGCCGGTCTGCCGGTTGAAGGTGACATTGTAGCTGGACCGGGTCCCGGCGAAGCGGATCTCGTCATTCGTGCCGGCGCCGCCGTCGATGGTGTCGTTGCCGCCGTCGCCCGCCAGCGAGTCGTCGGCCTCGCCGCCGGCCAGCGTGTCGTTGCCGGCGCCGCCATCGAGGGTGTCGTTGCCGCCGCCGCCGTTGAGCGTGTCATTGCCGCCGCCGCCAGCAAGGATATTGGCCAGGGCGTCGCCGGTGATCTGGTCGTTCGCCTCGCCGCCCGTGACGTTCTCGATGCCGGTGAAGGTGTCCTCGACAGCGAAGCCGGTGGTGGTGCCGGTCGCAGGGTCGCGGTTGCTGCGCGTCGTACCCGCGGCCATGTCGATGATGAAATCGGCGAACTCGCCCTGATAGGACAGGGTGTCGGTGCCCGCCCCGCCGGCGATGATGTCGACGCCGAAGCCGCCGAGCAGGAGATCATTGCCCGCGCCGCCATCCAGCGTGTCGTTCTCGCTGCCGCCGCTCAGTGTGTCGTCGCCGTCCTCGCCGAAGAGGAGGTCGTTCTCGCTGCCGCCGATCACCAGGTCGTCGCCATCGGCGCCGTGCAGCTCGTCGTCATCCTCGCGGCCGTCCAGCACGTCATTGCCGGTGGTGCCGACCAGCAGGTCGGGCGGGGCGCCGTCACGGGGGCCGATGATCTGCTCGCCCGGGGGGCGGGTGTCGAAGACACGGGCGACGATGCCGCCATCATTGTCCAGCCCGTCCACCGCCTGTCCGGACGTGGCAATGACCAGGCGGCCATCGCCCATGCCGGCGGCGCTGAAGCCTCCGGGCGTGCCGGTGGCACCGTCGGAGAGCACGTCGAAGACATCGCCGATCGGCGCGCCGGCATGCGTGTAGACCTGGCCACGGACGCCGCTGGCACCGGCCGCGCCGCTCACCTCGTAGAAGAGCGCGAAGCCGCTGCCCAGGTCGTCCTCCGCCGTCGGCGTGATGCGGAAGATGCCGGTGGCATTGGCCGGGAGATCGGCCAGCAGGAGTTCCGGCCCCGCCGCCCAGCTCTCGCCGCTGGCCGAGACCACGCTGGCCCGGACATCGCCGGCGGCATCCGTCCAGGCGACGACGAAGCTGGTGATCAGCCCGGCCACCTGCGGCACGCCGCCCTGCGGAATGCCGGCCAGCGGCGGCAGGGCGTCGACCTGCCCGAAGGTGGTGACGCCGCCGGTCGTGCTGGGCGTCAGGATGGTGACGCGGATCTGCCCATCCTCGACATAGGTGACGACCAGCTCGTTGTCGTGCAGCGAGGCCAGGCTGGCGTTGCGGCCGTTCTCGCTGATCACGAAGGTGGCCGGGCCGCCGGCCTGGACCGGCGTGGCGACGGGCGCCTGCTCGTTGCCGTTGGCGGCGAAGGGGATGACGAAGCGGTTGAGGAGCAGGCGGCCGGTCGCGCCGCCGCCGGCCGCTTCGGTATAGGCCACGTGGAAGCCGAACTCGACCGTGGCGTTGTTGGCGTCGACGACCTCGTAGCCGCTGACCGCCGCGTCGCGCTGCGCGGCGCCGCCGGCCGCGGCCTGCACCTGGAACTCGCCGGCGCCGGTGACGCCGTTGACCGAGGCGGTGTGCCGCCCCTTGATGACGGAGGCGCCGGCGCCGGTCTCCTGCCACACCGCGACGATGCCGAGGTCGCCCGCCATGCCGGCGGTCAGCCCCGAGACCTGCTCGGTCACGGCATCGTCCGGATCGAGGCTGATGCGCAGCACCTGCGGCACGGCGCCTCCGCCGAAGGCGGCGTCCGGCTGGCCCAGCGGGTCATAGGCCTTGAGATAGACGTCGTTGCCCGACTGCCAGACGAAGCCGAAGGCGTTCTCCAGCGCCACGGCCACGGGCGCGGTCTGCGCGCCGGTGGTGAGGTCGGCCGCCCCGCCGGAGGTGTTGACGGTGAAGGAGGTGTCGCTGAAGAGGCCCCAGGGGATCGGTGTGCCGGCCGGCCCGGAGCCCGGCAGATCCAGGGCGAAGAGATCGGTGCCGACCGTGGTGGTGCCGTCCAGGCTCAGGCGGTCCCCCGTGCCGAGGGCGGTGCCGATGGTGGCGCCGAAGGCCAGCCGCTCCACGCCGTCGACGATGTCCTGCCCGTCCGGCCCCGGATCGCGGCCCCGGTTCTGCAGCCGCATGTCCTTGACGGTGAGGCTGCCGTCGCCGTTCAGCGTCATCGAGTAGAACTGCCGGCCGCCGCGATAGGCGGCGAGGTCGTCGCCCTCGTTCCCCTTCAGGATGTCGTTGCCGCCGCCGCCATAGATGATGTCGTTGCCGAGCGCGGCATGGACCACGTCGTCATCGCTCTCGCCGCGGCGGGTGTCGCCGCGATCGGCGATGATGGTGTCGTCGCCGATGGTGCCGACGATCAGGTCGGGGCGTTCGTCCACCCGCTCGATCTGGCCGTTGTCGTCGAGGCGCACCCGGTCGCCCGAGATCAGCTGGCCGGGCTCCCGCGTGTCGACGATCCGGGCGGCGATGTCGCCGAAGTCGTCCTGCGTCACCAGCACGGCGCGGTCGCTGACGAGACCGGCCACGCCGTGGGCGCCGCCCCCCGTTCCGCCGGCGCCGTCCGTCATCTCATAGGGCAGGCCGGCGGCCGGCACACCGAAGCCGTCGAAGCTCTGCGCCATCACCCGGCCATCGAGGGTGCCGAAGGTGACGACGCCGCCGTCATTGGCCTCGCCGAGGCCGGCCACGTTGAAGTCGCCGCTGAAGGCGCCTTCCGGCAGGTCCAGGATGGTCTGCACCCCGCTCCCGACCCAGGTCGCCGCGCCGTCCAGCAACTGGAAGGTCTCACCCTTGACGACGAGATCGGTGGTGGCCGGGTTGTCGTCGGCCGGCGCCACCCAGAAGACGCCGAAGTTGCCGGCACCCAGCGGCGCCAGGCGCACGGCCTGCCCCGGAGCCACGACATAGGCTCCGAGCGCCGCGTCGAGGTCGAGGCCGGGAGGGGGGATGACGTCGCCATTGCCGGCGTCGCGGAGCTGCCCGTGCAGCCGCCCGTCCTCACCGACCCAGGCCACGGCCAGCTCGCCGTCATGCAGCATGGCCAGGGCGGGGGAACGCCCTTCCCCGAGATCCAGGGCGAGATCGGCGCCGATCCCGGCCTCGCCGTCCTGTCCGGCGGGGGCGACATGCGCCGGCTCTCCCGCGGCGTCGTTGACCACCTCGTAGCGCTGCAGCCGGATGCGCGAGACGTTGCCCGAGGTCTCCACCCAGGCGGCGGCGAAGCCGACGGCCTCCAGCGGGCGGTCGGGATCGGTCGGGTCGACGCCGATGATCTTGGCGTAGGGCGACAGGACCAGGCTGTGCTGAACGAGATCCGCCGCCGCGCCGGCCGGCGCGGCGAGGGTGAACTCGCCGCCCAGCAATCCCACGGGACCGGAGACCCGGGCCTTCAGCAGCGTCGGCCCGCCGCCCGCCGCCTGCTCCTGCCAGGCGACGGCGTAGCCATCGCCCCAGCCGGAGATGACCGGGGCGCCGAGGATCGTGCCGATGCCGTCATCCAGCGTGACCGGGCCGGGCAGGATCTCGTTCAGCGGCTCGAGCACATGGTCGAAGGCCTGCAGCCGGACATGCGTCACCGGATTGGGCCCGGTCGTGGTCTGCAGATAGGCGACGCCGAAGTTCTCGCCTGAATTGTCCGCCACGCTCGGTCGCGAATGGGTGAAGCCGAAGCCGAAGGTCGGCGGATTGATGTCGATGCCGACAACCAGCTGTTCCGAGGTACTGCCCCAGGGGGTCGGAGCGGGCATGTCTCAAATCTCCGGGCTCGAAATCGGGGGCGGCCATGAGCCAGAAGAGAATCCCGCATCATGAATAGATGAGACGGCAAACTCTATTCTGGCCGAAGGGCCGGTCGGACGGAATTTCAGGATCTTTACTCAGGATTCTGGAATCTGTTCAGGAATGCCGGCCAACCGATTCCCATTGGGGAGGAAGATGCCGGAATTCGATCAACAGCCCCAGCATGAAGCCGACGATATCGTTCCGCAAGAGCAATTTAACTAATGCGGGAAAGAAACATTTTTGATATGAGGGCGAGAGGCAAATAGGATCGATGGCCTAGAAGCCGGCCACCAAGCCGCATGATATCCCAGGAATCTCACGATTTTGCGATCAGCGTGCGTGGCGAGACGGTCCGGTGATAAAGATAACTATTCGAAACGAATTGCGATGGAGGGTGGGATGGGTTGCCATGTGGGATGGGGCCTCGGCCATGCGCGCTGGCTTCTCGCGGCCGGGCTTGGACTGCTGGCCTGGTCGCCAGGCCGCGTTCAGGCGCAGACCGCCGCCTGCGAGCGGGAGATCACCGCCGATGTCGTGGCGCTGGACCAGGCCATCGAGTTCAACCGCTACGGCGCACATCATCCCGGCTACATGATCTATGCCTTGCGGGGCGACGTGCAGGCCCGCGATGGCGGCCAGTCCCTCAGCCCCGGCCGGGTGATGCTGCGCGAGGACAAGCGCCCCCGTCCGCTGGTGCTGCGCGTCAATCTCGGCGATTGCCTGACCATCAATTTCCAGAACCTCCTGAACGCCTCGCCGCTTTCCGTGCCCGGCGTCTCGGTGGATCAGCCCGCCACTCGTGCCGCGGGCCTGCATGTCGCCGGGCTGAACTACATGCGCAGCATGGCGGATGACGGGGCCAATGTCGGCGCCAACGTCTCCAGCCTGGTGCCGCCCGGCGGCTCCACCATCTATCGGCTGCAGGCATCGCGGGAGGGTATCTTCGGATTCTACAACCCGGCCGTGATGGTCAGCGGCGAGAGCAATATCGGCGCCTTCGCGCTCGGCATGTTCGGTGCCGTGGCGGTGCAGCCGAGAGGCGCCGAATGGTATCGCAGCCAGACCACCCGGCAGGAGCTGGAGCTGGCGACGCGGCGCGACGCGGCGGGCGCGCCCGGCCGGCTCTCCACCGGCCACCCGGATATCGACTATGCCGCCGTCTACCCGCAGGGGCACCGCCTCGCCGGACGCCCGATCCTGGCGATGCTGCAGAACAACAAGATCGTGTACGGCGACACCAACGCCATCATCACCGGCCCGGGCCGCGGCCGCTTCCCCGCCGGGACCTACGCCGCCAATCCCGTGCTGGAGCCGAACAGGACGCTGGCCCAGGGCCAGACCGAGGAGGGCCTCTCCTCCGGCACGCGCGACCGGCGGGAGCCCTATCGCGAGTTCGTGCTGAACTTCCATGACGAGGTGAAGTCAATCCAGGCCTTCGCCGAGTTCGAGCAGGCCGAGCTGGGCCACACGCTGCACAGCGTCCGGGATTCGTTCGGCATCAACTACGGCATCACCGGCGCCGGCTCGCAGATCCTGGCCAACCGGTTCGGCGTCGGCCCGACGGCGCAATGCGCGGAATGCAAGTACGAGGAGTTCTTCCTCTCCTCCTGGGCCGGCGGCGATCCTGCCCTGCTGGTCGATGTGCCGGCCAACGCGCAGCTCGGTCCCGACAACCGCCGCAACCCCGCCGCGCCGAGCTCGACGCGCGCGCTCTATCCCGACGATCCGTCGAATACCTTCAGCAGCTACCTCGGCGACCGCGTCGTCATGCGCAACCTGCACTTCGGCAAGGAGGCGCATATCTTCCACCTGCATGCGCATCAGTGGCTCTACAACCCGGACCAGCCGGGCTCGGCCTATCTCGACAGCCAGCTGATCGCCCCCGGCTCCGGCTATACCTACGAGATCGCCTTCAATGGCTCGGGCAACCGGAACCAGACGGTGGGCGACAGCATCTTCCACTGCCATCTCTATCCGCACTTCGCCCAGGGCATGTGGGGCCTGTGGCGCGTGCACGATGTCTTCGAGGCCGGCACCGAGCTGGATTCCGAGGGCCGCGCCGCGCCGCTCTCCCGCGCCCTGCCGGATGGCGAGGTCGCCGCCGGCACGGCCATCCCGGCGATCATTCCCCTGCCGACCATGGCGCTGGCGCCGTTGCCCGCGCCGGTGCACATCGCGGCCGGTCAGGCGGTGCTGCCGGCCGGCACGGAGGTGGCGGACAATGCCGGCTTTCCCTTCTTCGTCCCCGGCAAGTCGGGGCACCGCCCGCCGCGCCCGCCGCTGGACGTGATCGACGATGGTGGGCTGCGGCGCCACATCGTGACCGGCGGCGAGGCGGTCGCGCAGCTGACCCGGCACGATCTCGACAAGGTCAGCGAGGCGCTCGAGATCCGCTGGCTGAACGAGGCGGGCGAGGCGCCGGAGCGGGCGGCGATGGCCTTCCACGCCCGCCGCGCCCATGCCAGCGTGACCCCGGAAGGCACGCCGCGCGCCTTCGTCACCAATGGCCGCCCCGCCGTGCGCGGCGCGCCCTATGCCGATCCCTGCGTGCTGGACGATGGCCGCCCCGCCCCGGGTGCCGCGGATCTGCGCGTCTACAAGGTGGCCGCCCTGCAGAAGCGGCTGATCCTGAATCGCGCCGGCTGGCACTTCCCGCAGGGCCGCCTGCTGGCGCTCTGGAACGACGTGCAGGCCACGCTCGACGGCACCCGCGCGCCGGAGCCGCTGGTGATGCGCGCGACGACGAATGAATGCATCGAGGTGCACCACACCAACCTGATCCCCTCGGTCAACGAGCTGGACGATTTCCAGGTCCGCACCCCGACCGACATCGTGGGCCAGCACATCCATCTGGTGAAGTTCGACGTCACCAGCTCGGACGGGTCCGGCAACGGCTGGAACTACGAGGATGGCACCATGGCCCCCGCGGAGGTGCGCGAACGGGTCCATGCCATCCGGCACCACTATGCCTGCGCCGATGCCGACGAGGTCGGCAACTGCCCGAAGGCGCGCGCGCATCCGGTGCTCGGCGCCGGGCCGAACAATGCCTGGCTCGGCGCGCAGACCACGGTGCAGCGCTGGTTCGCCGATCCGATCACCAACCAGTCCGGCAAGGACAACACGCTCCGCACCGTCTTCACGCACGACCATTTCGGCCCCTCCACGCATCAGCAGAACGGCCTCTACGCCGCGCTGGTGGTGGCGCCCCAGGGCACGGAGTGGCGCCATCCGGAGACCAACACGCGGCTGAACGCGCGGCAGCGCCAGGATGGCGGCCCGACCAGCTGGATGGCGAATGTCATCACGCCGGACCCGGCCGATTCCTATCGCGAGTTCGTTCTGCAGGTCGCCGACTTCGTCAGCGCCTACGAGAAGGACGGCGGTCTGGACTTGCAGGGCCGCACGGTGGCCGACCCGCGCCGCGTCATCAATCCGCCGCATCGCCAGCGCCTCGGCCTGCCCTATCTCCAGGAGCGGCCCAGCGTCTGTCCCGGCGGCGGCGCGCCGCCCTGCCCGGAGGCGATCTCCGCCAAGGACACCGGCACCTTCGCCGTCAACTACCGCAACGAACCCCTGGCGCTCCGGCTCTACGATCCCAATGCCCCGCGCGCCGATGGCGGGCGTGGCGGGCAGGCCAGCGGCCGGGCCGGCGACCCTTCCTATGCCTTCCGCTCGGACGTGGTCCGCGCCATGCCGGACATGAACAGCCAGCCGGGCAGCATCCCGCCGCTCACCGCCGACGTGCAGCCCGGCGATCCCTTCACCCCGCTGCTGCGCGCCTATCGCCGCGACCGCGTGCAGGTGCGGATGATGGCCGGCGCGCATGAGGAGCCGCATGCCATCCATTTCAGCGGCCTGCGCTGGCTGCTGAACAGCAACGACCCGAACTCCGGCTGGCGCGCGGCGCATCTGCAGGCGATCTCGGAGCATTTCGAGTTCGATGTGCCGGTGGTCGCGCCCGAGGGCGATATCGGTCCCTTCACCGACCATCTCTACAGCGCCTCCGCCAGCGCGGAGGGCTACTGGCACGGCGCCTGGGGCCTGCTGCGCGCTTATGAGTACCGGCGCGGCGACCTGCGGCCGCTGCCGAACAACACGCCGCCGACCAATCCGCGCAACCAGCGCCTCAACAACGGCGAGACGGTGCAGCTCGGCGTCAGCGGCCAGGTCAACAACCTGCCGAACTTCAACGGCGTCTGCCCGGTCGGCGCGCCGATGCGGCGCTACGCGGTCTCCGCCGTCGCCGCCAGCCAGGCGATGGGCAGCCAGGGCATCGTCTACAACAGCCGGGCCGGCAACTATGCCGGGCAGCGCGGCCCGATCACCGATCCGACCGGCGCCTTCTATGTGCTCGACAGCGATCTCAGCGGCGGCAAGCTGAAGGCCGGCGTGCCGGTCGAGCCGCTGCTGCTGCGCGCCGCCGCCGGCGACTGCGTCGAGGTGACGCTGACCAACCGCCTGCCCGCCGACTGGGCGGACCAGGTCGTGGCCCCGGCCAACCAGGGCTTCTACATGTTTCCCCTCGTCGTCGAGCGCTTCAACGCCAACCAGCTGAAGCCCTCGATGGAGGTCGGCCTCAACCCGCAGCTTCTGGCCACCGACGTCACCCGCAATGACGGGCTGAACCTCGGCCTCAACCGGACGCGCCCGAATGCGGTGCGGCCCGTCAAGCAGACCGTGGCGCCGGGGGACAGCACGACCTACCGCTGGTATGCCGGCCTGCTGACCCTCTCCGCCACCAACGACATCATCGCGACGCCCGTCGAGTTCGGCGCGCTGAACCTGATGCCGTCCGACAAGCTGCGCCACAGCAGCAAGGGGCTGGTCGCCGGCATGGTGGTGCTGCCGCAGGGGTCGAGCTGGGTGGTGGACAGCACGACGCGCCTGGCCGCCACGGTCACCGTGCCGGGCGGTCGGCAGTTCCGCGACTTCGCGCTGATCTTCCAGGACGACCTCAACCTGCGCGCCAGCGGCCGGCCGGTCTGTCCCGTGGGTGCCGCCGAGCCGCAGGGGCCGGAGGATGAGGACGAGGTGCCGGAGAGCATCACCTCGATGGGATGCAAGGGCCTCAGCGACTCGATCGATGCCGGCAATGTCGCGGTGAACTACCGCACCGAGCCGATGTGGCTGCGCGTCGGTCATGCGCCCGGCGAGAATCCGGGCATCACCCGGCGCCTGAACTACGCCAATGCCCTGTCCAACGCCCAGGTGGGCGGCAACCCCAACACGCCGGTCTTCACCGCCCGGACCGGGCAGGAGGTGCGCTTCCGCCTGCTGCAGCCCGGCGGGCATGAGCGGTCGGGTGTCTTCACCCTGCACGGGCACAACTGGTCGATGCTGCCCTATGCCGCCGGCACGGTGCCGTCGCAGCGGATCGAGGGCGTCCGCGGCAAGCCGGGCTACGCGCCCTCGCCGGCGACCGGCACGCGCGACGCGCTGGCGCCGACGCTGCACTACAACATCGTGGTGGAGCAGGCGGGCGGTCCCGCCGGCGTGCCGGGCGATTACCTCTTCCGCAACCAGATGCCGGATGTCTTCGACGGCGGCGTCTGGGGCCTGCTGCGGGTGAGCCGCTGATGCGGGGCCGGCTTCCCTGGGCGGCCCTGCTCGGGCTGCTGGCCGGCCCGGCCCTGGCGGAACCGACCCTGGCGGAACCGACCCTGGCGGAACCGACCCTGGCGGAACCGACCCTGGCGGAACTGGCCCAGACGGATCCGGTCCGGTCCGGGGCCGCCGGGCAGCCCGTGGTCAGCCTCCGCCACGCCATGGGCGGCGCGGTGGCCCGGCTGGAGCTCCGGCCCGCCCCGGGGGAGGCGCTGGAGGCGGGACAGGCGCTGCTGCTGCGCCTGGAGCTGGCCGACGAGGATGGCCGGCCGCTGCGCGGGCTCCGGCCCGCCGCCTGGGCCGAGCGTGGCGGCGGCGGCATCGCCTGCCGCGACCGCGTGCGCGGCCTGCTGGAGAACCGCCTCGGCCGCCGCGCCGAGGTGAACTTCAATGCCTGGCACCTCGCCTATCTCGGCGACAACGGCGCCGTGCAGGTGCTCGACCCTGTCGGCGGCACCAGCCGCACGCGGCTGCTGGCGGCCCTGGCGCTCGGGGGCGAGGCTGGGGGCTGGGCGGCGGATGCGGCGGGCAACCGGATCTTCGCCAGCGTCCCGTCCCTCGGGGAGGTGGTGGAGATCGACACCCTGCGCTGGGTCGTGGCGCGGCACATCCCGGTGGGGGGCCGGCCGGCGAGGCTGGCGCTGGACGCCGCCACGCAGAGGCTCTGGGTCGGCCAGGATGGCGAGGCCGGGGCGACCGCCGAGGTGGCGCTGCTCGGGCTCGACACCGGCACCGTGCTGGCCCGCCTGCCGGTCGGGCCCGGGCCGCACGCCCTGGCGGCGCTCGGCCCCGGCCGCGCCCTGGCCGCCGGCACCGACGGGGCGGTCAGCCTGGGCGCGGAGGGGGCCTCGCCGCTCCCCGGCCTCGGCGGCGGCTTCACCGAGGCGGCCCATTCCGCCCTGGCCCAGCTCTCCCTGCTGCTCGACGCCGCGGCCGGCCGCGTGCTGGCGCTCGACGCGGCGGGGCAGCCCGTCGGGCTGTGGACCGTCGCGCCGGGCGCCGCCGGCCTCTTCCCCGACCCCACCGGCCGGCTGCTCTTCATCCCCGAACCGGGGGAGGACCGCGTCACGGTGATCGACCTGGCGCGCCGCGCCGTGGCGCACCGCGTGCCGGTGCCCGGCGGGCCGCTGCGCCTCGGCTTCAGCGGCACCCAGGCCTATGTCCAGAGCCGCGAGGGGTCGAGCGTGACGCTGATCGCGCTCGGCAGCCTGGAGGAGGGCGGCACCCCGGCGCTCACCGGCATCGCCGCCGGCTCCGGCGCCCTCGAGGGCGGCGCGGCGCTGGGGCCGCTGGTGGTGGCGGCGCCGGGCCAGGAGGGCATGCTGATCGCCGAGCCGGACCAGCGGGTGGTGCATGTCTACATGGAGGGCATGGCCGCGCCCTCGGGCCTGCTCCGCGCGCCGCGCGGCCGCCCGCTGGCCCTGGCCGCCATCGACCACGCGCTGCGCGAGACGGCGCCTGGCCGCTACGAGACGCGCGCCGTGTTTCCCGGCTCCGGCCGCTACATCCTGCCGGTGATGCTGCAGGGCGGCGACTTCCTGCACTGCTTCGAGGCCGATCTGGGCGAGGACAGGGCGCTGCCGCTCGCCCGCCGCCTCACCGTGGCGCCCCCCGAATCCGGTGACACGCTGCCGGCCGGGACCCCCTCGGCGCTGCGCCTGCGCCTCAGCGGGCCGGAGGACAGCCCGGCTTGGCGCAGCGCCCCCGACGCCTCCGTGCTGCTGACCCAGCTCTCCGGCCACTGGCAGGAGCGCCTGCCGCTGCGGCCGGTCGGCGATGGCCGCTACGAGGCGGAGGGCGTGACGCCGCCGCGCCCCGGCCTGCTGCGGCTGCATCTCGTGGCGCCCTCCCTCGGCCTGGAGGCCGGCACGCTTCCTCCCCTCATGCTCAGGGCGGTGTCGCCATGACGGACTCTCTCCCCCGCCCGCCCGGGCGGCGTGCCCTGCTCGGCCTCCTCGGCCTCTGCGCCGGCCTGCCCGCCGGCTCCGGCGCCACGGGCCTGGAGGCCGGCGCGGCGGAGGCGGGGCGGGTGCCCCGGCTGCGCGGCAGCCTGCCCGACGCCCCGGCGCTGGACGCGCAGGGCCGCCGCCGCCGTCTGGTCTCGCAGGTGCTGGCCGGCCGCGTCGTCGCCATCGACTTCGTGCTGACCGATTGCAGCGGCTTCTGCACCGCGATCTCCGCCGCCATGGCCGGGGCGCAGGACCTGCTGGGCCACCGGCTGGGCGGGGAGGTCGGGCTGCTCAGCCTGGCCCTCGACCCGCTGCGCGCCACCCCCGAGGAGCTGGCGCATTACGCCGAGCGCTTCGAGGCCGGGCCGGGCTGGGATTTCGTCGCCCTTGGCTTCCAGCCGCTGGAGCAGGCGCTGCGCGCGCTCGGCGGGCCGGAAGCGGGCAGCGAGCATGCTCCCATGGTGGTGGTCCTGGATGCCCGCCGCGGCACGCTGCGCCGGGTGCTGGGCCTGCCCACGCCCGAGGCCATCCTCGGCGCGGTGGAAGCGGCGTTGGCGGCGCGGAGGACGGCATGAGCCATACCCCGCCGGCCCTGCCGCGACGCGGCCTGCTGCTGGCCGCCCCGGCCCTGCTGCTCCGCCCCGCCACGCCCATGGCCACCACGCCGGAATGCGACGGGCGCGAGCGCGACTATTTCGGCAACCGCGTGCTGGTCGACCAGGATGGGCGGGACCGCCGCTTCTACGACGACGTCCTGCGCGGCCATTCGGTGCTGATCGGCTGGATCTTCACCAGCTGCCCCGATGCCTGCCCGCTGCTGGCGGCGCGCAGCCTCGCCATCGCCGAGGCCGCCCAGGAGGCCGGCGCGCGGCCGCGCATCCTGCACCTGACCACCGATCCGCGGCGCGACCAGCCGGCGCGGCTCAAGGCCTGGGCGGCCCGCTTCGGCGACTACCCCGACTGGGTGCTGCTGACCGGCGCGCCGGCCGATCTCCGCCACGTGGCGCAGCGGCTGGGGCAGGCGGTGGACGAGGACCGGCCCGACCGCCACACCACCCTGATGCTCGCCGGCCATGTCGCGGCGCGGCGCTGGGCGAAGCTGCGGCCCGATCTGCCGCCCGCCGCCGCCGGCCTGCAATTGGCCGAGCTGGCCGCCGCCGCGCCGCTGGTGGATGCCAGGGCATGTTCCGGCTGAGCTCTCGCCCCGCCCGGCTGGCGCTGGCGGCCGTCCTGGTCCTGCCTGCGGCCCTGGCGAGCGCCGGGGCGCCGAAGGAGGGCGCGCCGGAGGAGGGGGAGGCGATCTTCACCCGCGGCGCGCGCCCCGGCGCCCCGGCCCCCCGCGCGACAGCCGGGGCGGGGATGAGCCTTCCGGCCACCGCCATGCCCTGTGCCGGCTGCCACGGCGCGGATGGCGGGGGCGGCCGGCTGGAGGCCGGGCTCCGGCCGCCCGCGCTCGCCTGGTCCGTTCTGTCCCGCCCGGCGCCGGGGCGCCCCGCCTATGACGAGGCGCTGCTGCTCCGCGCCATCGCCCTCGGTTTCGATTCCGGCGGCCGGGCGCTGGATCCGGCCATGCCGCGCTATGCGCTGAGCCTGGAGGACGGCCGCGCCCTGCTGGCGCATCTGCGCGCGCTGGACGCGCGGACGGTGCCGGGCGTCGAGGCGGCGGCGGTGCATCTCGGCCTGCTGCTGCCGCCCGGCCCGGGCGGGGAGGCCTTCCGCGCCGCCTTCGCCGATGCGCTCGCCGCCGCCGCCCCGGACGGGGTCTTCGGCCGCCGCATCGTTTGGCACCCCCTGCTGGCCGCCGACGCGACCGATCCGGCGGCGCGGCTCGCCGCCCTGGGGCCGGAGGGGATGCTCGCCCTGGTCTCGGCCCTGCCCGAGCCGGTGAACGCGCCCCTGCTGGCGGCGGCGGGGCGGCTGCCGGTGCTCTCGGCCCGCGCCACCCTGGCCGAGGCGCCGCAGCGCCATGCCCTGGTGCCGGGCGCCGCCGAGGAGGCCCTCGCCCTGCTGCGCCGCCTGCCGCGGCCGGAGCGCGCCGTCATCCTGCATGGCGGGGACGCGGCCGGGCAACGCCTCGCCGAGGCCATCACCGGGCGGCTGGAGGGGGCGGGCGAGGCGCCGCCCCGCCTGGCCGACGCGAGAACGAGCCCGGCCGGGCTGGACGAGGCGGAAGCCATCCTGCTCCTGCCGCCGGCGCGGTCCGGCGCGGCCTTCCTGGCCGCCCTTGGCGGCATTGGCCAATCCCTGGACCAGCCCCTGCTGGCGCCCGGCTCCCTCGGCATCACGGCATTGCGGACCGCCGCCGCGGCCGCCGGCCGCCCCGTCCTGGCCGCCTTCGCCGTTCCGCTCGAGGGGGGCGCCGGCGCCCCGGCGGAACGCTACGCCACCAGCCCGGCGGCGCGGGCGGGGCTGGCCGGCCGCCTGGGCCACGCCGCCGCCGAGGTGATGGTCGAGGCCCTGCGGCGCAGCGGCCAGCGCCTGACCCGCGAGGGGCTGGCGGCGGTGCTGGAGGCGCCGGAGGGCTTCGAGCCGGGCGCCCTGCCGCGGCTGCGCCTGGCCGGCCCCGGGCAGCCCGGAAGCCTGGCGCGGCAGCCGCTGCTGCTGCTGATCGACGGCGAGGGCGGCGCCCGGCGCCCGCCCGGAACCGGCGAATGAAGGACGCCCTGCCATGATCCCGTCCCCCCTCCCGATCCCCGCGCGCCGCCGGCGGGTCGTTCCCGCGCGCCTCCGGCGGGCCGCCCGGCCCGGCTTCACCCTGGTCGAGCTGCTGGTGGTGCTGGTCATCCTGGGCCTGCTGGCCTCGATCGCCGCCCCGCAGGCGATGCGCTACCTGGGCGGCGCCCGGCACGACGCGGCGCGGCTGCAACTCCAGGGCCTGTCCACGGCGGTGGACCTGTTCCGCCTCGACACCGGCCGCTACCCCAGCCGGGAGGAGGGGCTGGCAGCGCTGGTGCAGGCGCCCTCCGGCTCGGAGCGATGGAACGGACCCTATGTCCGCAAGGCGGAGCACCTGATGGACCCCTGGGGCCGCCCCTACCGCTATCGCGCCCCTGGCGAACACGGGGCCTACGATCTCTTCACCCTGGGCGCCGACGACCGCGCCGGCGGCCAGGGCGAGGATCGCGACGTGACGAGCTGGTAGGGCGCGCCATGCCCCGCCTCGCCCCCGCCGCGCCTGGCTTCACCCTGGTGGAGACGATGGTGGTGCTGCTGATCCTGGGCCTGGCGGCCAGCGCCGTGCCGCGCTTGTGGGGTGCCGGGCAGGGCGCGCTGCTGCGCGACACCGCCCGGCAGGCGGCGGCGCTGCTGCGCGAGGCACGGGCCGAGGCGCGGCGGAGCGGGCGCGAGACCCTGGTGGTCTTCGACACGGCGCGCGGCAGCCTCCAGCGTCCGGGCGCCGCCGCCCTCGGCGTCACGCCCGGCCTGGCCCTGGCGGTCGAGGCCCCGCTGGCGGAGGCTGGGGAGGCGGGGCGCCTCGCCATCCGGTTCGATGCCGAGGGCGGCTCGACCGGCGGCCGCGTCCGGCTGTCGCGCGGTGGCATGACGGCCGCGGTGGAGGTCGACTGGATGACCGGCCATGTCCGCCTCTTCGAGTGACGCGCCGCGCCGGCGGTGGACGGCGCCCGGCTTCACGCTGGTGGAGGCCCTGGTGGCGCTGGCGGTGATCGGCGGCGTGCTCGCCGCCCTTCTGCCGGCCCTGGCGGCCACGCTGCGCGCCAAGGCGGGGCGCGAGGCGGATCTCGCCGCGCTGGCCCTGGCGCAGTCGCTGCTGGAGGCCCATGCCCCGCCCGGCGCCGCCCGGCCCGGCCATCTGGAGGGGCGCGCGCCGGAGGGGCCCTGGCGCGTCGAGACAGGGCCGGGCGAGGCCGGCGCGCCCGGGCTGGCGCTCCATCCGGTGCGCGTCACGGTGGGGGCGGTGGTGCTGGAGACGCTGCGCCCGGGCCCGGCCGGGGGGGCGCCATGATCCGGTGCTCCGCTCCCGGCCTGACGCTGGTCGAGACGCTGGTCGGGCTGGTGCTGCTCGGGCTGGTGATGAGCCTGGCGCTGAGCGCCCTCGGGCTGGTCGGGCGGGCCGGGCGGGTGGCGGCGGCGGACCGGACCGAGCTTGGGCTGGTGCAGGATCTGCTGCGGCTGCGGCTGCTGGCCGCCCTGCCCATCCCGGAAGAGGGCCGGAGCGGCGGCGCCGCGGCGCTGATCTTCGAGGGGCGTCCGGAAGCCCTGGCCTTCGTCGCCGAACTGCCGCCGCGTTTCGGCCTGGGCGGCCCGGCGCTGCTCGGCCTGCGGCACGAGCAGGGCGCCCTGCTGCTCTCCTGGCGCGCCCTGCCGGGTGGCGAGGCGGGGGAGGGGGGGCCGGAAGGCCGTTCCGGGCGGCGCCTGCTCGAAGGCGTCGAAGCGCTCCGCCTGCGCTACTTCGGCGCGCCCCGTCCGGGCGAGGCGGCGCTCTGGCGGGATACGTGGTCGGAGGCGGCCGTGCTGCCGATGGCGATCGAGCTGAACCTCGACTTCGCCGCGGAGGATGCGCGCCGCTGGACGCCGCTGGTGGTGGCGCCGCGGCTGGCGCACAGACGGGAGGCCGGGGGATGAGCCTGCGCGAGACGGTGGGGCGGGCGCGGCGGGGGGCGGAGGCCTTCCTGCGCTGGTGGGGCGCCGAGCTGCGGGACATGCTGCCCCCGCGATGGCGCGGCCGCCGGCGGCGCCTGGTGGTGGACCTGCGGGGCGCCGCGCCCGGGCTGGCCCGCCTGCAGGGCGGGCGCGTGCAGCCGCTGGGGCCCCTGGCCGGCCGCGCCCCCGCCGCGCTGGGGCGGGCACGCCGGCTGATCCTGCTGGTGCCGCCGGCCTGGGTCCTGCGCCGGGTGCTGACCTTGCCGGCGGCCGCCGAGGCCCGCCTGGGCGAGGTGCTGGACTTCGAGATCGAGCAGCACGTCCCCTTCGCCGCCGCGGAGGTGCTTTGGGATGCGCGGGTGCTGCGCCGCCTGGCCGAGGCGCAGCGGATCGAGGTGGAGGTGGCGGTGTTGCCGCGGGCCGCCATCGCGGAGGCCGCGCGGGCCGCGCGGGGGCGGGCCGCCCATGCCGTGCTGGAGGCCCGCGGCGATCCGGCCGCGCCCTGGCCGGCCATCCCGCTGGACGGGCTCGCGCCGCCCGCCCGGCGCTGGCGCGGGCCGCTCGAGGCGGGACTCGCCGCCGCCGTGCCGTTGCTGGCGCTGTATCTGGGTCTCGCCGCCCTGTGGGCGGGCGAGGAGCGCGTCCTGGCGGCGGAGGCGGAGGCGGTGGCGGCCCGGCGCGGCGCCGAGCGCATCCTGGCCCTGGAGGCCGGGAACCAGGCCCTGCGCGAGCGCCTGTCGGCGGCGGCGGCCCTGCGCGGCGGGCGGCCGGCGGCGGTCGCCGTGCTGGAGCAGGTGGCGGCCCTGCTGCCGGACGATGCCTGGCTGACCGAGTTCCGGCTGGCCGGCGACCAGCTGCTGCTGACCGGCTTCGCCGCCCGCTCCGATGCCCTGCTCGGGCAGCTCGACGCGGCGCCCGGCTTCCGCAACCCGCGCTTCGCCGCGCCGGTGACGCGCGGGCCGCGCGACCCGGCGGACCGTTTCCAGGTGGCGCTGACGCTCGTCGCGCCGGAGCGGGCCGTGGCCGCCGAGGCCCCGCTCACCGGGCCGGCGCGGCTGGCGGAGAGCCGGCCATGACCGGGCTCTCCCCGGCCGTGCGCCGGATGGTCGCGCTCGCCCTGCTGGCCGTGCCGCCGCTGCTGCTCTGGAGTCTCCTGCTGGCGCCCTGGCTGGAGGCGCGGGCGGGGCAGGCGGCCCGGCTGGAGGCGGCCGAGACGATCCGGGCCCGCGGCCTGGCCCTGCTGGCGCGCGAGCCGGCGCTGCGCGCCGAGAACGTGGCGCTGCGCCAGGCGCTGTCGGGCGTGGCCGACCTTCCGGCGGCGGGCAGCCATGCCCTGGCCGGCGCCGAATGGCAGCGGCGGCTGCGCGAGGCGGCGCGACGGCACCGCGCCGCGGTGCACAGCCTGGAGACGTTGCCGGAGGAGCGGACGGGCGATGGGATGATCGGGCTGCGGGGCCGCCTGCAGGCGGATGCGGAGGGTCTGCGCGACCTGCTCGCGGAGCTGGAGGGCGGCCGCGCGCCGCTGCAGGTGCGGGGCCTGACCCTGGCGATGGGCACGGCCGGCCGCCGCCTGCTGGAGATCCAGTTCGAGCTGCGCGGCCCCTGGGCCGGGGAGGCGCGGCGATGAGCATCCGCCTGCTCCTGCCGCTGCTGGCGCTGGGCGGCCTCGCCTGGCTGGGCCTCGCCGAGAGGGGGGAGGATGGCCCGCCGCCGGCGCCCGTCCTTCCCGCGGGCGCGGTTCTCGTCATCCCCGCCCTGCCGCCGCCGCCGACGGGCCCCTGGGCGGAGCAGGTGGAGCGGCCGCTCTTCGTCCCGGGCCGCCGCCCGCCGGAGGTGGCGGCACCGGTCGCCGAGGCCAGCGAGCCGGAGCCGGAGGCGCCCGCCGCCGCGCTCGGCGTGGTGCTGCGCGAGGGGCGGGCCCTGGCCCTGCTGCGCCTCGCCGATGGCCGCAGCCTGCGCGTCGCGGTGGGCGAAGCACCGGATGGCTGGGAGGTCGTCCGCATCACCGGGGAGGAGGTCGAGCTGCGGCGCGGCGCGCGCAGCCTGACGCTGGGCGCGCGGTTGAGTGGCGCCGAGGGCCTGCGGCGGGTGGACTGAGGCGCTCAGGCCGCGTCCAGCATCGCCCCGCCATGGCGCCGCCACCAGGCTTCCAGGTGCCGGGCGGACTCCCGCAGGCCGTGCCGGGCCTGCCAGCCGAACTCCTCGCGCAGGCGGGCGGGGTCGAGCGGCGCACGGTCGGAGACGGCGTAGAGGTCGATATTCGGCGCCTCGCCGGGGGCCGCCAGGCGGCAGGCGAAGCCCTGGCCACGCAATCGCGCCACGGCCTCGCCCCATTCGAGCAGCGACCAGCGGCCGGGGAAGGTGAGGTTGTAGAGGCTGTGCCGCGCCGTGCCCGCTTCCAGCAGGTGGCAGACGGCCCTCGCCGCATCCGGCGCGTAGAGCCAGTCGCGCAGGCCCACGCGCGGCAGCAGCGCCGCCTCGCCGCGCGCCGCGGCCCGCAGGATCTGGTAGGGGGGGCTCATCGTGTCGCGCAGGCCCGTGGCATATTCCCAGGGACCGAAGACGGTGCTCAGGCGCAGGCTGAGGAAATCGAGGTCCCAGAGCTCCGCCAGCCGCTCGCCCGCCCATTCGCTGGCCAGTTTGGTAATGCCGTAGATGCGTTGCGGGCGCGCCGGGTCCGTCTCGCTCAGGACCGCCCGTTCCGGCGCGGCGCCATAGGCGGCGGCGGAGCTGAGATGGATGACGCGGCGCAAGCCGGCCGCCCGGGCGGCGCGCAGGATGCCCGGCATGGCGCCAAGATTGACCGCCAGGAGGGATTCCGGGTCGCGGGCCTCGCGGGCCGGGCCGGGGGTGATCGCCGCCCCCGCCACCAGCGCATCGGCCCCGGGCGGGAGCATGGCCCGCAGGAGCGCCGGCTCGGTCACATCGGCGATCGCCGTCTCGAGGCGGCCCGGCAGGGCGCGGAAGGCCAGGCTGGCGGCGGCGGGGAGGGGTGCGCGGTCGATGCAGAGGACGTCATGGCCCCGCCGCAGCAGGGCCTCGGCGATATTGAGGCCGACGAAGCCGCTGCCACCGAGGATGACGACGCGGAGGCCGGGGCGACGGGCGGGCATGCTGTCGGATATCCGGTGAGCCCCCGGTGCGCGATGCGCCGGCGCGGCGCGGGAATGATGCGCGCCGGGGAGGGTGGGGGCAACCATGGCGAGGAGCGGGCTCGCCCCCTTCAGCCGGCGCCGAGCAGCCGGCGCAACTTGCGCACCGCGCTCTCCGGGGTGGTCAGCACCGGCCGGCCGGTGATCTCGGCCACCCGGGGCGCGGCCGAGGCCAGGCTGAACTGGGCCAGGGCGATGACATCGCAGCCGGCGAGATCGCGGGCCGCCTCGCCGGCCAGCCGGTCGTGCTCCGCCGCGTCGCCCCGGTCCAGCGCCGCCAGGGCGCCCTCCGCCAGGCGTGGCCGCAGGGCGAGGCCGGCGGGGAACTCCGGCGGCATGGAGGCGAGGGTCGGGGCGAAGCTGGCCAGGAGCCCGATGCGTCCGCCGGCGGCGGCGGCCTCCTCGATCATCGCCTCGTTCGGCTTCAGCACGGGAATTCGGGGAAACTCCCGCTGCACCGCCTCGATGCAGGGGCCGAAGGCCGAGCAGGTGAAGAGGATGCCGTCGGCGCCGGTGCCGAGCGCATAGCGGGCGAGGGCGAGAAAGCGGCCGGTCATGGCGGGCGTCAGGGTGCCGTCGCGGGCCAGATCGGCGGAGAGGCTGTCGTCGAGGAGGTTCATCAGCCTCGCCTCCGGCCAGAGCCGCGCGAAGGCGGCCTCGATCGGCGGCGGCGAATGGCGCAGGGCGTGGATCAGGGCGATGCGCATCGGGGGGTCTCCTCGGCGTCGGCGTTCGGAAACGGATGTTGCATTCACCATGGAGTAATGCAACAGATGTTTCATGCGCGAGACCTCGCCGATCGACCTGCTGCGCCAGGCCCTGCCGGGGCTGCCGCCCCGCCTGCGGGCGGCCGGGCGCTACGTCGCGCAGCACGACTTCGACGCCGCCACGCGCTCCATGCGCGATCTCGCCGCCGCCGCCGGCGCCCCTCCCGCCACCTTCACTCGTCTGGCCCAGGCCCTGGGCTATACCGGATGGGAGGCCCTGCGTGAGGCGCTGATCGAGGCCCGCCGTGGCGCAGGCGGCGCGCCTTATTCGGCGCGGGCGCGGCGGAACCCGGGCGGGGATCTCCCCGCCGCCATGCTGGCGGCCGATGCCGAGGCCCTGGCGCGCCTCGATCCGGCGCCGGTGGCCGCGGCGGCGCGGGCCCTGCACGAGGCGCCGCGGATCTGGATCGCGGGCTTCCGCTCCTGTCGCGGCGTGGCGCAGCTGCTGCACTACCAGCTCCGGCTGTTCCGCCCCGACAGCGTGCGGCTGATCGGCGGTGCCGGTCCGGAGGATCTCGACCTCGGCGCGCTGCGCCCCGGCGACGCGGCGGTGCTGATCAGCTTCGCGCCCTATTCGCGGGCCATCGTCCTGGCCGCCCGCGCGGCGCGGGAGGGCGGCTGCACCACCATCGCCCTGGCCGACCGGCCGCATGCGGCGATGGCCGAGGGCGCCGCCCATCTGCTGCGCTTCGATGCCGCCACCTCGCCCGGCTTCTTTCCCAGCCTGACCGGCGCGCTGGCGCTGGCCCAGGCGCTCGCCGCCGCCTGCTTCGCCCTGGGTGGCGAGGCGTCCCTGGTCCGCCTGCGCGAGACCGAGGCGCGGCTGGCCGCCATCGCCGCCTATACCCCCGAGCAGGACCTCTCGTCATGAACGCCGAACCCGCCGCCCGCCGCAGCCGTGTGCTGCACCGCTCCTCCCGCGCCACGCCGCCGATGGCGGTGGGCGGCCATGGCGCCTGGCTGGTCGAGGCCGGCGGGCGCGAGATCCTCGACGCCTCGGGCGGCGCCGCCGTCTCCTGCCTGGGGCATCAGCACCCGCGCATCGTCGAGGCGATCAAGCGGCAGGCGGACCGGCTCTGCTACGCCCATACCGGCTTCTTCACCAACGCGCCGGCCGAGGCGCTGGCGGAGGAGCTGGTCGGCCACGAGCCGGGCGGCCTGGCACAGGCCTATTTCGTCGCCGGCGGCTCGGAGGCGGTGGAGGCCGCCATCAAGCTGGCGCGGCAGTACTTCCTCGAGATCGGCCAGCCGGAGCGGACGCGCTACATCGCCCGGCGGCAGAGCTATCACGGCAACACGCTGGGCGCGCTCTCGGCCGGCGGCAACGCCTGGCGCCGGGCGCCCTATGCCCCGCTGCTCTCGCCGGCCTTCAGCCATGTCGCGCCCGCCTTCGCCTATCACGAGCAGCGGCCGGAGGAGGACGAGACGGGCTTCACCGCGCGCCTCGCCGCCGAGCTGGAGGCGGAGTTCCAGCGCCTCGGCCCGCAGAATGTCGCGGCCTTCATCGCCGAGCCGGTGGTGGGCGCCACGGCCGGCTGCGTCCCCGCGCCGGAAGGCTATTTCCGCGCCGTGCGCGAGATCTGCGACCGGCACGGCGCGCTGCTGATCCTGGACGAGGTGATGTGCGGCATGGGCCGCACCGGCACGCTGCACGCCTGGGAGCAGGAGGGCGTGGCGCCGGACATCCAGGCCATCGCCAAGGGACTGGGCGGCGGCTATCAGCCGATCGGCGCGGTGCTGTTGCAGGGTCGCATCGCGGAGGCCGTCGAGCGGGGTTCCGGCGCCTTCCAGCACGGGCACACCTACCTGGCCCATGCCATTGCCTGCGCCGCCGCCCTGGAGGTGCAGACGGTGATCCGGGAGGAGGGGCTTCTGGAGAGGGTCCGCGCCATGGGCGCGCTGCTGGAGCAGCGGCTGACCGAGCGCCTCGGCAACCACGCGCATCTCGGCGAGATCCGCGGGCGTGGCCTGTTCCGCGCCGTCGAGCTGGTGGCCGACCGTGCCCGCCGCGCGCCCTTCGACCCGTCCCTGCAGCTCCATGCCCGGATCAAGCGGGAGGCCTTCGCCCGCGGCCTCGCCTGCTACCCCGGCGGCGGCACGGTGGATGGCCGCGGCGGCGACCATGTGATGCTGGCGCCGCCCTACATTGTCACCCCGGCCGAGATCGAGTTGATCGTCGAGCGGCTGGGCGAGGCCGTGGACGCCGCGCTGCGCGGCCTGCCCGCCTGATCCCGCACCTTCCCGAAAGAGAGACACACACGGCATGATGAAGCCCCTTCTCCTCGCGGCCGGCCTCGCCCTCGCCGCCACCACCGCGCCCGCCATGGCGCAGACGCTGGACACGGTGAAGCAGCGCGGCCAGCTGATCTGCGGTGTCAGCACCGGCTTTCCTGGCTTCTCCATGCCGGACAGCCAGGGCGTCTATCGCGGCCTCGACACCGATTACTGCCGCGCGCTGGCCGCCGCCGTGCTGGGCGACGCCACGAAGGTCCGCTTCGTCGGGCTGACGGCGCAGAACCGCTTCACCGCCCTGCAATCGGGCGAGGTGGATGTGCTGATGCGCAACTCCACCCAGACCTTCCTGCGCGATGCCTCGATCGGGCTGCAGATGGGGCCGGTGAACTTCCATGACGGCCAGGGCTTCGCGGTGAAGCGCGAGCTGGGTGTCAGCAAGGTGGCGGAGCTGGACGGCGCCACCATCTGCGTGGCGCAGGGCACCACGCATGAGGTGACGCTGGGCGACCATGCCCGCGCCCATGGCCTGAAGTTCCAGCCCGTCGTCTTCGAGCGGCCGGACACCATGTACCAGGCCTTCTTCGCCGGCCGCTGCGACGCCATGACGCAGGACGCCTCGGCGCTCGCCGGCGCGGTCAGCGTGGCGCCCAATCCGCAGGACTACGTGGTGCTCGCCGAGACCATCTCGAAGGAACCGCTCGGCCCCTTCACCCGCAACGGTGACGCGCAGTGGTCGAAGATCGTCGCCTGGCTGCATCACGGGCTGGTCGAGGCGGAGGAGGCCGGCATCACCCAGGCCAATGCGGAGGAGCAGGTCAAGGGCGCCAATCCCGTGGCGCAGCGCCTGCTCGGCACATCCGGCGAGTTCGGCAGCCGGCTCGGTCTGGACAACCGCTGGATGCTGAACGCCGTCAAGGCGGTCGGCAACTACGGCGAGATCTTCGAGCGCAATGTCGGGAAAAGCGGCCAGCTCAAGCTGGAGCGCGGGCTGAACGGCTTGTGGAGCAAGGGCGGCTTGATGTACGCCATCCCCTTCCGGTAAGTCCGGCACGGGTCCGGGATGGGGCGGGGCCGGGCGGGGGCGTCCGGCCCCGCCGCCGATTCCGGGCGGCATCGTCATGGCCTCGGGGCCTGTGGAGGGCGCGGCGACAGGGGTTGCCGAACGGCGCCATCGCCCATAGGGACGCCGTGGGATGAGGCCGCGACGAAGGAAGGATCGCCGATGAGACCTGCCGACACCCGCCGTTGGCTGCTGCACGGCAGCATCGCCGTCACCTATGCGGTGATCCTGGCGCCGGTTGTCATGGTCATGGTGATCAGTGTCTTCCGGCAGGAGATCGTGAGCTTCCCGCCCGCCGGCTTCACGCTGGAATGGTACGTCAATGCCTGGGCGCGGCAGGAGTTCGCCCGCGGCTTCGCCACCAGCTTCCAGGTCGCGCTCCTGGCCACGCTGATCGGCGTGCCGCTCGGCACCGCCGCCGCCCTCGCCCTGCAGCGCAGCCGCATCCGTGGCAAGGCGGCGCTGAACACCCTGCTGCTCGGCCCGCTCGCCGTGCCGGGCGTGGTCGCGGGTACCGCCCTCTACATGTTCTACCTGCGCGCGGAGTTCTGGATCGATCGCGACATCACCGCGACGCTGCAGGGGCTGGTCGCGGCGCATGTGCTGCTGACCATCCCCTGGACGGTGCGCCTGGTCTCGGCGAGCCTCGCCGGGCTCGACGTCTCGGCCGAGGAGGCGGCGGCCAATCTCGGCGCGCGGCCGCTCACCGTCTTCCGCCGCGTCACGCTGCCGATGATGCGGCCCGGCATCGTCGCCGCGGCGCTGTTCTCCTTCATCCAGAGCTTCGAGAACCTGGAGCTGACGCTGCTGCTGGTGGGGCCTGGGCGCACCACCCTGCCGGTCGCCATGCTGAGCTACCTGGAATTCCGCGTCGATCCGACGCTGGCCGCCGTGGCCACGGTGCAGATCCTGCTGGTGGCGGTGCTGATGCTGGTCACCGATCGTTTCGTCAAGCTGTCGCGCGTGGTCTGATGCGCCGCCGAGCCGCTGGAGGAGTCTGAATGGGAAGTCTGGTGCTGGAGGCGCTGGTCAAGCGGTATGGCGCCTCCACCGCGGTGGAGCGCGTCGATCTCGACGTGCGGCAAGGCGAGATGGTGGCGCTGCTCGGCCCCTCGGGCTGCGGCAAGACGACGACGCTGCGCATGGTCGCCGGCTTCATCACCCCGAGCGAGGGCAGGGTGCTGATCGGCGGCAGGGATGTCACGCGCATGCCGCCCTATGCGCGCGACACCGGCATGGTCTTCCAGTCCTACGCCCTCTTCCCGCATATGAGCGTGGCGCAGAACGTCGCCTTCGGGCTGGAGATGCGCAAGGTCGGCCGCGCCGAGCGGGATGCGCGGGTGATGGAGGCGCTGCGCCTCGTGCAGCTCGACCACCTGGCCGACCGCCTGCCGCGCCAGCTCTCCGGCGGGCAGCAGCAGCGCGTGGCGCTGGCCCGCGCGCTGGTGGTCAACCCGGCCGTCTTCCTGCTCGACGAGCCACTCTCCAATCTCGACGCCAAGCTGCGCGGCGAGGTGCGGATGGAGATCCGCGCCCTGCAGCAGCGCCTCGGCCTGACCACGCTGATCGTCACCCATGACCAGGAGGAGGCGCTGACCATGGCGGACCGGCTGGTGGTGATGGAGAAGGGGCGGGTGCGGCAGGTCGGCACCGCCGAGCAGCTCTACGAGGACCCGGCCGATCCCTTCGTCGCCGGCTTCGTCGGGCGCTGCAACCTGCTGGAGGGGCGGGTCGAGGCGCCGGGCCGCTTCCGCACCCGTGCGGGCGACCTTCTGCTCTGCCAGGCCGGCGGCGAGGCGGGCGAGGCCATCCTGGCGCTGCGGCCCGAGCGCATCGCGCTGCGGGCCGGCGGCGAGGGTCCGGCGCGGCTCGCGGCTCTCACTTACCTTGGCGCGCAGACGGAGTACCATGTGGACTTCGGCGCCACGCGGCTGGTGGTGATCGGCGCCACCCCCGCCGCCGCCGATCCGCTGCGGCGGCTGGCCCCGGGCGACGCCGTGACCCTCGTCTGGGAGGCCTCGGCCGCCCGGCTGCTGCCCGCCGCCGCCTGAAGCCACCGTCTGCAACCTTCGCCTGAACCGCCGCCCATCGCATTCCGAGAGACAGGAGACGCGCCCATGACCATCACCCGCCGCGCGGCGCTCGCCGGCAGCGCCGCCGCCCTCGCCTCGATCACCGCCGGCCTGCCCGGCCGGGCCCGCGCGCAAGGCGGGCAGGTCGTCGTCGGCACCTGGGGCGGCGATTATGGCGAGCTGCTGCGTCAGAACATCGATGCGCCGCTGATGCGGCCCAAGGACATCGAGGTGCTGCAGGACATCGCCAACGCCGATCCGCGCAAGACCAAGCTGCTGGCCGAGCGGCAGGCACGGCGCGGCACCTATGACGTGGCCTGCCTGTCCGATACCGACATGCACATGATCGGCCAGCAGAACGTCTTCGACACGATCGACACCGCGAAGCTCAGCCGCAACGGCGCCATCATCCCGGCGCTGCGCAAGCCCTATGCCGTGCCGCATATCTATTCGGCCCTTGTGTTGCTCTACAATCCGGACAAGATGCCGAAGCCCGAGGGCTTCGCCGCCATGCTGGACCCGAAGTACCGCGGCCGTGTCGGCTTCTCCGACATCCTCTACAGCACCAACACCTTCGCCGCCGCCATGGCGGCCGGCGGCGCCTTCGACAACTACGAACCGGCGAAGAAGTCGCTGATGGACCTGCGCGGGCTCGATGCCAAGGTCTATCCCTCCAACGAGGCGGTGGCCGCCGCGCTCAAGTCGGAGGAGATCTGGATGACGCCGATGTGGCTGGCCCGCGGCTTCATGTGGCAGAAGGCCGGCATCCCGGTGAAGCATGTGGTGCCGCAGGAGGGTGCCTATGCCATCGTCTTCGAGTGCGGCGTGCCGAAGAACGCCCGCAACAAGGAGAATGCCTACACCTGGCTCGACGCCTCGCTCGACGCCAGGGCCCAGACCGCCTTCGCCGACCGCATGGGCTACCTGCCGACCGTGACCGACGCTGCGCTGCCGCCCGAGATCATGCAGCAGATCGGCCTGAGCGAGGCGGAGCAGCAGCGGCTGCGCGCGCCGGACTACGACTATCTGCTGAAGAACCACGCCGGGATCCTCGACTTCTGGAACAAGCAGTTCAAGGGCTGAGCCATGGCCGCGCTCGTCCTCCCCGCCGGGCTGCTGGTGGTGCTGTTGCTGGTGGCGCCGATGCTGCTGCTGTTCCGCATCTCGCTCAACCGCTTCAGCCCGACCGAGCTGATGGTGGAGGCGACGACGGCGCAGAACTATCTCCAGGCCGTCCAGGACCCGTATTACCAGCAGGTGCTGCTGACCACGCTCGGCATCGCCCTCGGCTGTACCCTGGTGACGCTGGTCATGGGCTTCCCGGCGGCCTACTGGCTGGCGCGCATGGAGAGCCGCTGGAAGAGCCTGGCCACCATCGTCACGCTCTTTCCGCTGCTGGTGGGCAATGTGGTGCGCGCGGCGGGCTGGATGGCGCTGCTCGGCAATGAGGGCGCGATCAACGCGGCGCTGATCGGGCTCGGCCTGATCTCGGCGCCGCTGCCGCTGCTCTACAACACCGGCTCCGTCGTGGTCGGCATCGTCGCCGTGGTGCTGCCCTACATGATCCTGACGCTCGCCGCCGTGATCGAGGGCATCCCGCGCCAGACGGAGGAGGCGGCCGCCAACCTGGGCGGGCGGCCGATGACGGTGTTCCGCCGCGTGCTGCTGCCGCTGGCGCTGCCGGGGGTGATGGCGGGTTGCGTCCTGGTCTTCATCCTCTGCATGAACACCTATGCCAGCGCGGTGCTGCTGGGCGGCCCGCAGTTCAAGATGATGGCGCCCGCCGTGTACGATCAGTTCGTGCGCGGCAACAACTGGCCCTTCGGCGCCGCGCTCGCTTTCATCCTGCTCACCGTGACCCTGGTGCTGACCGTGCTCGGCAGTGCCCTGATCGGTCGCAAGTACCGTCGCTGACGGAGAGGAACGGAGGACCCGCCATGGCCACAGACCAGGACAAGCCCGAGGTCGGCGAGGAGATGACCGCCCGCAACGCCGCGCGGGGCATGCCGCCGGTGCCGGCGGCGGAGGGGCGCGACCGGGGCGTGGGGCCGTTCCGCCGGCTGGTGCTGCGCGGCGCCACGGTGATCGACGGCACCGGGGCGCCGCCCTGGGGACCGGTCGACCTCGTCATCGAGCAGGGGCGCATCGCCGCCATCCAGGCCGTGGGCACGCCGGGCAAGCCGATCGACCCGGCGCGCCGCCCGGCCCCCGGCGAGCATGAGATCGACTGCCACGGCAAGTTCGTGACGCCCGGGCTGATCGACTGCCACACCCATATCGGCGTGCCCTATCACGCGCTGCACGGCTCGGTCGCCTCGGCCGACTATGTCTATAAGCTCTGGCTGGCGCATGGCGTGACCACGGTGCGCGAGATGGGTTGCTTCAGCGGCCTCGGCTGGGTGGCGCAGCAGCGGCAGGCCTCGGCGGAGAACGCCATCGCCGCGCCGCGCATCCTGGCGCACCCCTATTTCCCCGCCGTCAACGACATGCTCAAGACCATCCACACGCCGGAGGAGGGCAGGGCCTGGCTGCGCCGGGCGAAGGAGCGCGGCGCGGATGGCGTGAAGTTCTTCGGCGCGCCGCCCGCCATCATGAAGGCGGCGCTCGACGAATGCGCCAGGCTCGGCCTGCGCTCCGGCTGCCACCACGCGCAGCAGGCGGTGACGCGGATGAACGCGCTGACGACCGCCGAATGGGGCCTGACCAGCGCCGAGCACTATTACGGCCTGCCCGAGGCGCTCTATGACGACCGCGTGGTGCAGAGCTACCCCACCGGCTACAACTACAATGACGAGTACTTCCGCTTCTCCGCCGCCGGCCAGACCTTCCTGCAGGCGGCCGAGCCGGGCAGCGCGAAGTGGAACGCGGTGCTCGACCGCTTCCTGGAGATCGGCTTCACCTTCGTCCCCACCATGACGATCTACGACGCCAACCGCGACCTGATGCGGTTCCGGCGCGCCGACTGGCATGACGACTACACCTGGCCCAGCATGTGGCGCTACTTCCAGCCGGCGCGGGGCGGGCATGGCGCCTACTGGTACCGCTGGTCGGTCACCAACGAGGTGGAGTGGAAGCACCACTACCGCCTCTGGATGGCCTTCCTCAACGCCTACAAGAACCGCGGCGGCCGGGTCTGCACCGGCAGCGATTCCGGCTTCATCTTCCAGACCTTCGGTTTCGGCTACATCCGCGAGCTGGAGCTGCTGCAGGAGGCCGGCTTCAATGCGCTGGAGGTTTTGCGCTCCGCCACCATCCAGGGCGCCGAGCTGCTCGGCATCGACCAGGAGACCGGCAGCATCGAGGTCGGCAAGGCGGCCGATCTCCTGGTGCTGGACGAGAACCCGCTGGACGACTGGAAGCTGCTCTACGGCACCGGCGCGCTGCGGCTGAACGATGCGACCGGCCGGCCGGAATGGCGCCGCGCCCTGCGCCACACCATCCGCGCCGGGCTGGTCTTCGACGTGGCCGAGCTGCTGGCCGACCTGCGCGGCATGGTGGCGGCCGAGAAGGAGAAGGAAGCGGCGGGCGCTCCCCTGTGACCAGGGGCACGACCGAGTTCGTGCTGCTGTCGGGCTTCCTCGGCAGCGGCAAGACCTCGCTGCTGCTGGACTGGCTGGCCCTGCCGGAGGCGGAGGACACCGCCGTCATCGTCAACGAGGCGGGCGAGATCGACATCGACGGCGCCATCATCGCGGAGTCCGGCACGCTGCCCATGGCCATGCTGGCCAATGGCTGCGTCTGCTGCACGTTGACCAGCGACCTGGTCTTCACCATCCGCGAGCTGGTCGCGGCGCGCGAGCGGGACGGTGGGCCGCCGTTCCGCCGCATCGTGCTGGAATGCAGCGGCCTGTCGAAGCCGGGTCCGATCCTGCGATCGCTGATGCCGCTGGCGGCGCTGGGGCTGCAGGTGCGTGTCGTGACGCTGTGCGACGCGGTGCTGGCGCCGCGCCAGGCGGAGCATTTCGAGGAATGGTCGGCACAGGTGGCCGCCGCCGGCACGCTGGTGCTCAGCAAGCTGGACCGCGCGGCGCCCGAACCCGCCATCGCGGCGCTGCGGGCGGTCAATCCCCTGGCGCCGGTGGTGGCGGAGGCGGACGGTGCCGCCCGGGCGCGCACCACCTTCCTGTCCACGCCGGGCGCAGCCCCCGTGGCCGGCCTGCCCGAGGCGGCGCCGCATCCCCGCATCACCCTGGCCCTGGCGCGCTTCACCCCGGCGGCGAGCTGGGAGGAGCGACTCGACTGGCTGGAGGATCTGGCGGCCTTCTGCGGCGACCGCCTTCTCCGGGTGAAGGGGCTGCTGCATCCCCCCTCCGGCCCGCCGCTGCTGGTGCAGGGGGTGGGGACCGTCTACAGCCCCCTGGCCCCCTTGCCGGGCGCCATCGGGCGCGAGGAGGCGCTGGTGGTCATCCTGCGGGACCTGACGCTGGCCGAGCTGCGGAGCATGGCGCCGGAGACGCTCGTGGAGTGGCAGCAACCCTCGGCACGCGGTCTGGCCTGCTTCTGAAAGCCCGATCGGCCTCCCTCTTCAATCCATTGGATTTGCGGCATCTCTCCCATGGCGGGACGACGCTGGCCTTGGATGGTGGCATAACAGCGCATGTCCACCCGCGCGGGTTGCCGAAGGCTGTCTCCTGCGTCTGGCGTGTGTTAGCCTCGGCATCATCGCCTGAACGGAGAGGCTCGCTTGACCGGCACGATGACCGAGGATGCTTTGCTGTCCGGCCTGGATCTGACACGGTTGGGCGAGGCGGACCGCCTGGTGGCGGGCGCGGCCCAGCGGCTCAGGGCCGAGGCCCTGGATGGCCGGTTGGCGCCGGCGCTGGCGCGGCTCGATCCGGCCATGCGCGGGGCGCTGGATCTCCTCGTGCAGGAAATGGCGCGGCTTGGCGCCGAGGTGGAAGCGGCGCGCCAGGCGGTGGAGGCCGCGCAACGCGGGCGGGAGGCGGCCATCCGGCTGGATCCCCTGCGCTATATTCCCGGCTCGCGCGGCCGGCCGGCCGGGCTGCCGCCGGACCGCTTCGACCTCGCCGCCGACGATGCCGCCTTCAACGGCGCCGGCTGGTATGAAGCGGAGCGCTCGAGCCGCGGCGCCTGGCGGTGGGGCGGCCGGCACGGTCCCTACAGCACGCTTCTGGTCCCGACGCTCGGCGGGGGCGCCCTGCGCCTGGGTCTGCACCTCTCCATGCCTTTCCAAGCCACCTTCGACCTGGAGGCGGCGACGCTGCTGGCCAATGGCCAACCGCTGGACCTCCGGCTGCAGGAGGGGTCCACGGACCGCGCGCCGCGGTTGGCCGCGGAGTTCGACCTGCCCGAGGATGGCGGCACCGGCAGCCTTTCCCTGGTGCTGATGGCACCCCGGCACCACATGGCCGCCGCGGAGGGCGAGACGCCATCCGACTCCCGCGCCCTGGGTCCGGGTTTCGTGGGCCTGACCCTGGAGCGGCGCGCCGGCTAAGAGGGCGCGGCGCTCCCTCAGCCGGCCCTGGCCTGGCCGCCCTGGTAAAGCTGCACCAGAAAATCGGTGCTCAACTCATTGAATCCCCAGAAATTACGCAGGGAGAGACGCAGGCTGTTGGCCGGCAGGCGGAAGCGCCAGCCATCCGGCCGGGTGACGGGCAGGAGGGGGGCCAGGATGCTCCGCCAGACATCGGTCTCCAGCAGGCCGTCCACCAGGCTCAGATGCTGGCCGGGCCGCGCGGCGCCGCGGCCGCCCGCCAGGTCGAAGGGCGAGCGGTGAAGGATGCGCGCGGCGGTATCGAAATAGGGCGCCTCGACCAGCAGGCTCGAACTCACCCCCACCACCTCCCGCAGGCCCGGATGCGCCAGCAGAGCATAGGCATTGGCCCGCACCATCCGCACCTGCCGGAAGGGGATGCCGGTGCGGAAGAGGCCGAAATCGCCGCTGTTGTAGGGGTGCGGCTTGAAGGCGACGCAGCCGTCCCGCCGCAGCAGGGCGCGCACCGCCCCGGCATGGTCCTCGAGATTGACGACCCGGCCGCCATCGACCAGCGAGCGGTCCAGGCTGGTCTGCCCCACCAGCAGGGCGGGCGCCTCCAGCGCGAGGTCGGGCCGCAGCTTCAGCGCCGTGGCCGAGACCAGGTCGGCCCAGCCATGGAAGGCCTCGGGGTCGGTGTGGTGCGACAACAGCGCGGCGAAGACCTCCGCGTCATTGGTCTGCACGGCGAAGAAGACGTCCGGCAGGAAGCGGACCGGATGGATGTTGAGGTCGACATAGGGGATGTCGAGATGCGACAGGGTCCGCTTGAACCATTCCGCCAGTTCGAAGCCGACCACGATGGCATCGCCGAAGGTGGCCTCACAGGTCTCCAGCACGGCGGCCGGCACGGTTCCGGCATCGAAGAAGCCGGCCCAGCCCGCCGCGCTGGGCTCGGCCCCGAACCAGGCGTAGAAGGCGGCGGCATCGAGGCCGTCATCCCAGCTCAGGCAGTCGACCGGCAGTCGGCTGGCCTCGCCGAGATGCCGGCGCAGCAGCCGGTAGAGCCAGCGGATGTTCTCCGTCTGCGAGGGCCTGAAGCCCTTCTCCACGGGCCGCAGGAAGTCCCCGGTGACGATGATGCGCCGGAGGGGGATGCGCCGGAGGGGGGAGGCCATGCGCGCCTCAGGCCCTGGCCGCCAGGGCCGCCATGAAGCGCTCGGCGGCGGCGCCGATGGCGGGCGGGCCATGCCGGCGCTCGACCAGGGCCCGCGCGCTCTCGCCCATGCGGCGGCGCCGCGGCTCGTCGCGCAGCAGCGCCTCCACCGCGGGCAGCAGGGCCTCCCGCTCGACCAGCAGGCCCTCCGTCCCGTCGGTCAGCCCGCCATAGACCGTGTCGCGGCAGGCGATCACGGGCAGGCCGCAGGCCATGCCCTCGACCATGGCGCGTGGCAGGCCATCCATGGTGGAGCAGTGCACCATCAGGCGGCAGCGCTTCAGCAGGGGGAACAGCTGCGCATGGGACAGTTGGCCGGGAAGGCTGAGATGGCCGGGAGAGAGGGCGCCCTGGCGCAGCGCCTCGGACGGGCTGCCGCCGCCGACCAGGGCGACACGCCAATCGCGCGTGAGCGGCAGCAGCATCGCCTGGTTCTTCCGCGCCTCGCGGAAGTTGCCGACATTGACGATGTCGTGCAGCGGCGCGGCGGGCTCCGGGCGGGTCGCCTCGAGGTCGATGTACTTCGGCATGACGTAGCCCCGGCCCCGCGCGGCGAAGGCCGGGAAGTGCCGCTCCAGCTGCTCCTCGTATTCGCCGAAGACGAACTCCGCGCCGTCCAGCACGCGGTCACGGATGCTGCCGCCGACGATGAAGCCGTACCGCTGCCCCGCCCCCAGCCCGTGCAGGAGGAAGGCGTTGATGTCGTAGCTCAGGCCCTTGAAGATCAGCAGGTCGGGTGCGAAGCCGCGCAGGGTCTCCAGCATCGCCGCCGAGGTCTTGCGATGCGGGATCGGTGGGGCCGGCAGGTCCTCCGGGCAGAAGATGGTGTCCACCGCGCCGTCCAGGAAGCTCTCCCGTTCGATCGCGCGGCCGCCATGGATGCGGAAGGCGGCCGCTTCCACACCCATGCCACGCAGGCGGGACAGGAAATGCAGCTCCCGAAGGGCGCCGGTCATCGACCGGTCGGCATGGCTCATGATCAGGGCGAGGCGCATGGGTCGGGCGGCGGTCCCTGGCTGGCGGAGATGGACGCCGCACCCTAGAACGGACTAGAAGCTTAAGGAAGTGTCACAACCCCACGCCGCGACTTTGCGTGGTTCCGCGTCTCTTCGTTGAGGAAATGGCTGACCGTTCCATGCGTTTCCTGGTCATCTCCCCGACACCGAGCCATCCCGCCAATGCCGGCAACCGGCAACGGATCCAGGCGCTGCTGCGCGGCCTGCGCCGTTTCGGCCATGGCATCGACTTCTGCTTCATCGCACGCGAGGCCGTCGCCGAGGAGGATCTGGCGGCGATGCGGGGCGCCTGGGATGAGGTGATCCTGCTGCCGCACGACCGGGCCGCCGAGCGGCGCAGCCTGGGCGAGGTGTATGGCATCGACGACTGGTTCCAGCCGCCGGCCGCCGCGGCCCTGGCGCAGCTGGCGGCCGAGCGGCATTACGACGCGGTCCTGGTCGAATATGTGTTCCTCAGCAAGGCCTTGGAGTATTTTCCCGAGACGACGCTGAAGATCATCGACAGCCATGACGTCTTCTCGGGCCGGCAGGAGCGGCTGCGCGCCCTCGGCCTCCCGCCCGCCTTCTTCTACACCACCCCGGCGGAGGAAGGACATGGCCTGGACCGCGCCGATCTGGTCCTGGCCATCCAGGATGAGGAGAGGGCGCAGCTCGAGGAGATCACCCGCGCCGCGGTGGTGACGCTCGGCTTCGTGCCCGATCCGCTTCCCGATGCGGCGCCGCGCCGGGAGGGCGGCGGGAGCGGGGTGGCCGGCTATCTCGGCAGCGCCAACCCGATCAACCAGGCGGCGCTGAAGGCCTTCCTGCAGGCGCTCGACCTGGACGCCGTGGCGCGGGAGGGCGGCAGGATCCGGATCGGCGGCGGTGCGGGGCAGGCGACGGCGGGGCTGGAGGGGCCGCTCGAGGTGGCGGGGCCCGTCGCCGAGGCGGCGCCCTTCTATGCCGGGCTCGACCTGGCGCTCAATCCGCACCAGGGCGGCACCGGGCTCAAGATCAAGTCGGTCGAGGCGCTGGCGCATGGCTGCCCGCTGATCGGCACCGCCGACGCCCTGCTCGGGCTAGAGCCGGAGGAGCCGTTCCACGCCGCCGCCGATGCCGCCGCCCTGGCCCCGGCGCTGCATCGCTTCCTGGCCGAACCCGCCTTCCGGGAGCGCGTGGCCGAGGGCAGCCGGCGCCTGTTCCACCGCTACGCCGCGACCGTCGAGCGGCAGATGGGCATCCTACGCTCCCCCGCCGCGCTGCGCCTGGCCCTGGACCGGCCGCGCGTCCTGCTGGTCACGGATCTGCCGTTCTGGGAGGAGAAGCTCGGCAACCACGCGCGCATCTGCGAGATGCTGCGTGTCGGCCGGGAATGGCTCGACTTCGACCTGCTGGTCCTGCGCAGCCTCAGCCCGGCGGAGCGGGCGGCGGCCCGGCGCGTGGTGGGTGGCCGGGGCCGGGTCTTCTCCTTCCGCGACTACGCCCTTCCGGGTGTCGCGTGGATTGAGTCGTCTCCGCTGCTCAAGGGCTTCGAGAGGCGCCACTTCGCCCGCGTCTTCTTCGCCGCGCTGGAGGCGCATCTGGCGGCGCATCCCTGCGAGGCGGTGATCCTGGAATACATCCGGCTGAGCTACCTGCGCCATGCGCGGGGCCTGCCCCGCCTCACGGTGCTCGACACGCATGACGTGATGTCGCTGCGGGCGGAGAACTTCGCCCATTTCGGGCTGGACCATCACCTGCAGATCTCGGTGCAGGAGGAGCTGGCCATCATGGACAGCTTCGCCCTGGTCCTGGCCATCCAGGCCGCCGAGCATCGCTTCCTTGCCGACGCCCTGCCGGGGCGTGCCCTCTACCTGCCGCACAGCCTGCCGCACCGCTGCCGGCACGATGCCGGCCGGCCGGCGCGGCGTGTCGCCTTCGTCGGCGGCGACAGCCCGATGAACCGCGACGGGCTGCGCTGGTTCCTGGAACAGGTCTGGCCCTGCTTCCACGGCCATGAGGCCGAGCTGCACGTCGCCGGCGGGGTCTGCGCCTCCCTCGGGGCGGCGGCCGCGACGGCCGGCCGCGTCGTGCTGCATGGCGCCGTGGCGGATCTCGACGGCTTCCTCGATGCCGCCGACATCGGCATCAATCCGGTCTTCTATGGCGGAGGCCTGAAGATCAAGACCGTGGAATACCTCTGCCGCGGACTGCCCGCGGTGGTGACGCAGGAGGCGGTGCACGGCATCGAGGGGGGCGAGCCCGGCGCCTATCGCCTGGCCCACTCGCGGCGCGACTTCGTGGCGGAGCTCCATCTGCTGCTGACCGACACCACGGTCCGGCAGCAGTGTTCGGAGGCGGCCTACCGGCTGGGACGGCGGCAGTTCAGCCGGGCGGTGTCCGGCCAGGCTCTCCGGTCCCTGGCCGATCTGGCCCGGGCGGAGCGGCGGGAGGCCGCCGCCGCCTGATCCACGGAAAATACTTCAGAATCAAGTTCTTATGACGGTCCTTTAAGGCTGGAAGCCAAAGGCGATCAGCCCCGCAGCAGGCCCGCCTCCGGTGCCACTTCGCCGCTGTCCGGAAAGGCGGCGGCAATGGCCCTGGCATCGAGGCCGAGATGATCCCGCAACAGGCCCTTGGCGATGGCCCGCAGATCCCGCGTCGGCTGCAGGTCGCGCTTCTCGTAGAGTTGGGACTCCGCCAGGCCCGGCCAGTCCGCCAGCACCCGGCCACCGCGTATCGCGCCGCCGGCGAGCAGCGCCGCGCCGCCGGTGCCATGATCGGTGCCGTTGTCGCCATTGGCGCGGGCGGTGCGGCCGAACTCGGTCATCACCAGGATGGCGGTCTGGTTCCACGCCGCCTCGCCGAGCGTTTCGCGCAAGGCCATCAGCCCCTCGTCGAGCTGGCCCAGCACGGGATCCATGCGCCGCGTCTGGTCGACGTGGGTGTCCCAGCCGCCCATCTCCAGCGCGGCGACGCGCGGCCCGCCCGGTGCCGCCAGCAGCCGTCCGGCGGTGCCGGCCAGCGCCGCGAAGCCGCCCTTGGCCGGCGGCGCCCCGCCCAGCACGCCCTCGGCATAGCCGCGCCCGCGCAGCCCCTCCCGAAGGGAGGGACCCAGCAGCGGATCGGCATGCAGCAGGTCCGCCATCCGGGCGTAGAGGTCGGGATCCGGCCGCAGCCGGCGCGGGGGCGCCCACATGCCCACCGGCTGCGGTCCGCGCATCAGCAGCGGCAGGTCGAGGCCGAGGGCGAGTGCCGCCTCGGGCCGTCCGGCCGGCCGCGCGGGCAGGCCGGCCAGGGCGCGGTTGAGCCAGCCGGAGGAGAGCCGGTGGTCGGTGCCGCTCTCCATCATGTCCTGCGCCTCGAAATGACTGCGGTTGCGGTAGGGGCCGGCCACGGCGTGGATCGGCAGCAGAGACCCTTCCCGGAAGCAGCGGTGCATCCCGCCCAGCCGGGGATGCAGGCCGAAGAAGCCGCCGCACTCCAGCAGGCCATTCTCCTGCCCCGGCTCGGGCAGGGCGACGGCGCCGCGCAGCGCGCGGTAGTCGGGATCGCCATAGGGGGCGAGCAGGGCCATGCCGTCCATCGCCCCGCGCAACAGCACCACGACGAGGCGGCGCTCGGCATGGCTGGCCGGCGGGGCGCCGGAGGCCAGGGCCAGGCGGGCATTGCCCGCCACGGCCAGGGCGGAGAGGCCGAGCAGCAGGCCACGCCGGCCGAGGCGCGGCAGATGAGGATTCGTCTGGCTCATCGGCGCTGGAACTCCGGGCTGGCGAGAAGCAGGGCGATGGCATCGCGCGGGGCGCCGGCCCGCCGGACCGCGGCGCGCGTCTCGGCCGAGGCCAGGGGGCCGAGTGCCGCCTCCAGCAGCGCCATGGGCTCGGCGCGGGTGAAGCGGCCCGCCAGGTCGTAGGACCAGTCCAGCCGGCGCAGCAGCGGCTCGGGTCCCAGCCAGGCCGAGGCCAGGTCCGGCCAGCCATTGGGTTGCGGCGCCACCCAGAGCGGCTGGTTCAGCGCGTGGCAGGCGCCGAAGGCGAAGCGGGCCAGGCGTTCGCCCTCGGCGCCGCACGCGCGCAGGGCGGCGACGATGTAGTCCTGCGGCGCCCGCAGCTTGCCCAGGGGCGGCGCCCAGGCCTCCGGCAGGCGGGGCAGGGCACGGGACACGGCCAGCAGGTCGCCCCCCGTGTCGCGCAGCACCGCCTCGATGCGGGCCACGGCGGCGGGCGGCGGGTCGTCGGCCACGAAGTGCCGTGCGAGCTTGACGGCGAGGTGCCGGTGCGTCGCCGGATGCTCGGCCAGGAAGCGCAGCGCGGCCTCGCTGGCGGCCTCGCCCTCCTCGAAGCGCCGGCCCATCAGCGTCTTGGCGCCCGGCTCGTGGTTGGCGACGCGGAACACGGCGCCGAAGGGCTCGCGGTTCCGCTGCACGCCCCAGCCGGTGAGCAGCCGGGCGAAGGCGGTGACATCCGCCTGGGTATAGCCGGCCGCCGGGCTGACGGTGTGCAGTTCCAGGATCTCGCGCGCCAGGTTCTCGTTCAGCCCGCGCCCGCTGCGCCGGCCGAAGCGGCTGTTCGGGCCGACCGAGGAGTTCTGGTTGAGGTAGCTCAGCATGGCCGGGTGCCGCTCCACCGCCAGCAGCATCTCCGTGAAGCGGCCGGTGACATGCGGGCGGATGGCGTGCCGCACGAAGTCGGGCAGCGCCGCCGTGACCCCCGTGCCGCCGCGCTTGCTGACGGTGAAATGATTGGTCCAGAACGCCACCAGGCGCTCGCGATAGGGTGCCTCGCTGTCGATGCGCCAGCCGAGCGCGGTGCTCGCCTCATCGACGAAGTAGAGCTCGAGCGGCCGCTTCTGGCCCGGCTCGAAGGGCCGCATGGCATCCTGCTCCGCCCAGATGCGGTAGCCCTCGGCGAGATCGCCGGGCGTGGATCGTCCCGGCGGGGCCGGCGGCGCGCGGTCCGGCGCCTCGAGCTGGGCGTCGAGCCAGGCCAGGGGATCGGCCGGCGGAGGGCGATCCGGCCGGAGGCCCAGGCCGAAGCGGATCTCGGCTTGCAGAGGCGAAGCGGCGGAGGACATGCACGCCAGGGTAGCAAGTCCAACAGGGCTTCCGTCCAGCCACAGAATGTTGCAGCGCCGCGACCGCTGTTCATTCCAGCGTGACCGCGCCTATCTTGGAAGGAGAGGCAGGGCGGCATCGCGGCGGCCGCCGACGGAGTTGAGACAGGAATGGCGGCCAAGGATCCCTATCAGGTGCTGGGCGTGGCCCGGACGGCGGGTGAGGACGAGATCCGCTCCGCCTACCGCAAGCTGGCCAAGCGCCACCACCCCGATCTCAATCCCGGGGACAAGGCGGCCGAGGAGCGCTTCAAGGAGGCCTCGGCCGCGCATGCGCTGCTGTCCGACGCGGAGCAGCGGGCCCGCTACGATCGCGGCGAGATCGACGCGGCGGGTCAGGAGCGGCAGCCGGAACACGCCTCCTACCGCAGCTATGCCGAGGGCGGGCAGGGGCCGCGCTACCGGCCCGGCGCGGCGGGCGCGGGTGCCTCCGGCGCCTATGCCGGCTTCGACCCTGAGGATCTGGGCGACATCTTCGCCGACCTGTTCGGCAGAGGCCAGGGGCCGGGACAAGGCCCGGGCCGGGGCGGCGCCGGTCCCCGCCAGGGCCGCGACGAGCACTACCGGCTGGAGCTGGACTTCCTCGACGCGGTGAACGGCGGCACGCAGCGCCTGACGCTGCCCACCGGCAAGACGCTGGAGGTGCGGGTGCCGGCCGGCATCGAGGAAGGGCAGATCCTGCGCCTGCGCGGCCAGGGCGGCGCCGCCGGGCCGGATGGCAAGGCGGGGGACGCGCTGATCGAGATCGGCATCCGTCCGCACGCCATCTTCCGCCGCGAGGGCAACGACATCCAGCTGGAGGTGCCGGTGACCTATTCCGAGGCCGTGCTCGGCGGCAGGATCACGGTGCCGACGCCGGGCGGGCCGGTCAGCGTCACGGTGCCCCGCCACTCCGACAGCGGCACCCGGCTGCGGCTGCGCGGGCGCGGCGTGCCGGCGCACGGCGGGCGGCCGGCGGGCGATGCCTATGTCTCCCTGCGCATCGTCCGGGGCGAGGTGGATCAGCGGCTGGAGGACTTCCTGCGGGAGTGGAGTGCGGAACACCCCTTCAATCCGCGACAGGGCATGGTGGATTAGGCGATGATCACCATCGAGACTCTCTGCCACAGCATCCAGGGGCTGCGCGGCGAGGAGGTGGAACTCTGGATCGGCCGCGCCTGGCTGCGCGCCGAGGGCGGCCCCGGCCACTACCGCCTGCGCGAGATCGACGTGGCGCGCGCCCGGCTGATCCACGAGCTGCGCCAGGGCCTGGCCCTGGATGAGGAGGCGATGCCGGTCGTGCTCTCCCTGCTGGACCAGCTCTACAGCGCCCGCCGCCAGATGCGCCGCCTGCGCGCGGCGCTGGACGCGGCCGATGCCGGGACGCGGGACCGTATCCTGGCGGCCCTGCGGATGGCCGAGGCCGGGGCCGAAGGGGCAGGCCCAGGGTGATGGCGGCGGGGCGGGGGGAGGAGCGCCACGCCGCGCGCCCCGGGCCGCGGCTGCTGATCGCCGAGGCGAGCGAGGCGCAGTTCGGCCTGACGCTCACCTTCATCGCCGGCGCCATCAATGCCGGCGGCTTCATGCTGGTCGGGCAGTACACCTCGCACATGTCGGGCAATGTCTCCGCCATGGCGGACCATCTGGCGGTGGGCGGCGTGGCGCTGATGCTGGGCGGGCTCGTGGCGCTGCTCGCCTTCCTCGGCGGCGCGGCCACCGCGGCCCTGCTGGTGAACTGGGGCCGCCGCCGCTTCCGGCGCAATCCCTTCGCCGCGCCGCTGCTGCTGGAGGTCGCGCTGCTCGCCGCCTTCGGCCTGCTGGGCGCCTGGGCGCAGAGCGAGCGCGTGGCGATCCCCGCCGTGCCCCTGCTCTGCTTCCTGATGGGGCTGCAGAACGCCACCATCACCAAGATCTCTGGCGCGCGCATCCGCACCACCCATGTGACCGGCATCGTCACCGATATCGGCATCGAGCTCGGCAAGCTGGTCTACTGGAACCGCGACCGCCGGACGCCGGACCGCCCCTTCATCCGCGCCGACCGGGCCAAGCTGCGCCTGCTCCTGGGGCTGCTGGCCAGCTTCTTCGGCGGCGGGGTGGCGGGGGCGCTCAGCTTCGGCCATCTCGGCTTCGTCTCCTGCGTGCCGCTGGCCTGCATCCTGCTCCTGCTGGCCAATGCCGTGGTGCGCCCGGATCTCTCCCCGGCGGCGCTGCAACGGCATCAGGCCCAGGGCTGAGGACCATCCTCCGATGTTGATGGACGAGATCGACCAGAAACTTCTGGCGCTGCTGCAGCAGGACGCCACCCTGCCGATCGCGCAACTGGCCGACCGGGTGGGCCTGTCGCCGACGCCCTGCTGGAAGCGCATCCAGAAGCTCGAGGCGGCGGGCGTGCTGACCGGGCGGGTGGGCCTGGTGGCGCCGGACAAGGTGGGCCTCGGCCTCTCAGTCTTCGTGGCCATCGAGGCGGGCGATCACTCCCCGGAATGGCTGGAGCGCTTCGCCACGCTGGTGCGGCAGATCCCCGAGATCATGGAGGTCTACCGCATGGCCGGCGAGGTCGACTACATGCTGCGGGTGACCGTGCCCGACATGGCCGCCTTCGACAGGCTCTACAAGCGCCTGATCGCCAGCGTCCCGCTGCGCAACGTCACCTCGCGCTTCGCCATGGAGCGGATCAAGCACACCACCGCCCTGCCGCTGGAGGCCGGTGCCTTCCGCCGGCGCGGCGGCGATGAGGGATAGATTTCCTCGGCGGGCCGGCTTCGGGGAATAATCATCTCCCTGCGCCGCAGAATTCGAAAATAGCGCCTATTTATCGGTAAATACAGCGCGCCTACCTTCCGATCTCGCGTCTCGCCCCGCCCTATCGGAAGGTTCCGCTCGCATGGATGGCCTGTCCTATCGTCCCGACAGCCTCGAGACCCTGGCGCAGGCCTTCGCCAGGGGGGCGGCGGCGCATGACCGGGAGGGCAGCTTTCCGCACGAGAACTTCGCCGCGCTCCACAAGGCCGGCCTGCTGGGACTGACCGTCCGTCCGCAGGAGGGTGGCGAGGGCGCCGGGCTGCCGCGCGCCGTCGCGGTGGTGCGCGCCATCGGTCGCGGCTGCCCGGCCACGGCGCTGGTGCTGGCCATGCAGTTCATCCAGCATCAGGCGATCGCCCGCAGTGCCGGCTGGCCGGAGCATCTGCGCGTCCTGCTCGGGCGCGGCGCGGTCGAGCGCGGCGAACTGGTCAATGCGCTGCGGGTCGAGCCCGAGCTTGGCACGCCGGCACGCGGCGGCCTGCCCGCCACCACCCTGCGCCGCACCCCCGAGGGCTGGCGGCTCAACGGCCGCAAGATCTACTCGACCGGCGCGCCGGCGCTGTCCTGGATGCTGGTCTGGTGCCGCACCGAGGAGGCCGAGCCGCGCACCGGCATCGCGCTGGTTCCGGCCGGCGCCGCCGGGCTGCGCATCGAGGAGAGCTGGGATCAGGCGGGGTTGCGGGCCTCGGGCAGCCACGATGTGGTCTTCGAGGAGGTGCTGCTGCCCCTCGACCATGCCATCGACTTCCGTCCGCCCGCCGCCTGGGGCCGCCCGGATGCCGAGCAGGTCGCCTGGAACACCCTGCTGATCGCGGCGCTCTATACCGGCGTGGCGCAGGCCGCGCGCGACTGGCTGCTCGACTTCCTGCGCCAGCGCGCGCCGGCCAGCCTGGGCGCGCCGCTCGCCACGCTGCCCCGCATGCAGGAGGCGGTCGGCCGGATCGAGGCGCTGCTGCTGGCCAATGACCGGCTGGTGGCCGATGCCGCCCGGCGCGAGAGCATGGCCGTGTCCGATTACGGCCTGATCAAGACCCTGGCGGCGGAGAACGCCATCGCCGTGGTGCAGCAGGCCGTGGCGCTCTGCGGCAATCACGCGCTGGCCCGTGCCAACCCGTTGGAGCGGCATCTGCGTGATGTGCTGTGCGCCCGCATCCATACGCCGCAACCCGACAGTGCCTGGCTCGCCGCCGGGCGGGCCGCCCTCGGGCTGGCCTGACAGAGGAGATCCGCCATGACCCAGACCGACCCGAACCCGACGGGCGCCCTTGAATTCATCGGCATGATCCAGCCGCGCGAGCAGTCGGAGATCCATCCGGCGCAGGGCGAGGCGATCGATCCCGCCTATCTCCTGGCCTCGGCGCGCGCGCATGACGAGGCGGGCTTCGACCGCATGCTGATCGGCTGGTACAGCAACGGCCCGGACGGGCTGGAACTGGCCTCCTGGCTGGCGGCGCAGACCCGGAAGGTGGGCTTCCTGGTGGCGCACCGGCCCGGCTTCCAGGCGCCCAGCACCGCCGCCCGCGCCTTCGCCACCCTGGACCAGCTCAGCGGCGGCCGCGCCGCCATCCATGTCATCTCCGGCGGCGACGATGCCGACCAGGCGCGCGACGGCGACTGGCTGGACAAGGATTCCCGCTACGCCCGCACGGATGAGTACGTCTCGATCCTGAAGTCGATCTGGACGGCACGGCAGCCGGTCGATCACGAGGGCGCGTATTACCGCATCAAGGGGGCCTCGCCCGAGGTCCGGACGGTCCGCCGCCCGCACATCCCGGTCTATTTCGGCGGTGCCTCGGAAGCGGCGCTGCGCGTCGCCGGCCGGCATGCCGATGTCTATGCGCTCTGGGGCGAGACGCAGGCCCAGGTGCGCGAGATCGTGACGCGGGTGCGCGCCGAGGCGGCGAAGCATGGGCGGCAGGTGCGCTTCAGCCTGTCCTTCCGCCCGATCCTGGCCGAGACGGAGGAGGCCGCCTGGGCCAAGGCGGAGCGTATCCTGGCCGAGGTGCGGCGGGTGCGCGGCGCGGCGGCGCTGGGTCCGGCGAACGGCCAGCCGCAGAACGCCGGCTCGCAGCGCCTGCTGGCCGCGGCCGCCCTGGGCGACCGGCCGGAGGGGCGGCTCTACACCGCCATCGCGCGGGAGACCGGCGCGCGCGGCAACACCACCGCCCTGGTCGGCACGCCCGAGCAGGTGGCCGAGGCCTTCCTCGAATACCACGCGCTGGGCGTGACCACCTTCCTGATCCGCGGCTTCGACCCGCTGGAGGACGCGGTGGAGTATGGCCGCTCCCTGCTGCCGGCCACGCGCCGGCTGGTCGCGGAGCGGCTGGCCCGCCAGCAGCAGGGCGTGGCCGCCGAATGATCCGCCGCCGCAGCCTGATCCTTTCCGGTGCCGCGCTTGGCGCGGGGCTTTCCACGGGCCTGGGCGCGCCGCGCCTCCTGCGGGCGCAGACGCCCCTGCGGGTCGGCGACCAGCGCGGCAATGCCCGCGCCGTGATGGAAGCGGCGGGGGTGCTGAAGGGCGTCGAGGAACGCTTCGCCTGGAGCGAGTTCCCCGCCGCCGCGCCGCTGGTCGAGGCGCTGAATGCCGGCGCCATCGACACCGGGCTGGTGGGCGATGCCCCCTTCACCTTCGGCGCCGCCGCCGGGGTGCCGGCCAAGGCCATCGCCGCCACGCGGGAGAACCGCGAGGGGCTGGCCATCGTGGTGCCGAAGGACAGCCCGGTCCGCTCCCTCGATGATCTGAAGGGCAGGAAGATCGCCACGGGGCGCGGCTCCATCGGCCATCAGCTGGTGCTGGCGGCGCTGGAGGAGGCCGGACTTGGCACCGACGCGGTGGAGCTGGTCTTCCTGCTGCCGGCCGATGCCAAGGCGGCCTATGCGCGCGGCGCCGTCGATGCCTGGTCCACCTGGGAGCCCTATGTCAGCCAGGAGGAGGTGCTGGCCGGCGGCCGGCGCGTGGTGCATGGCGGCCAGCTGACGCCGGGCCTGTCCTTCCAGGCGGCGCGGGACGACGCCATCGCGGCGCGGCGCGACGATCTGGCCGAGTTCGTCCGCCGCCTGGCGCAGGCCCGGGCCTGGGCCAATGCCAATATCCCGGCCTATGCCCGGTCCTGGTCGGCGCTGATGAACATTCCGCAGCCGGTGGCCGAGCACTGGTTCGCCCGCGCGCGCACCCGCGTCGTGCCGATCGACGACAGCGTGGCGGCGGACGAGCAGCGCAACATCGACCTCTACACCCGCGCCCGGCTGGTGCGGCGGCGCATCGCGGCGGCCGATCTGCTGGACGCCTCCTTCACCGAGGCGATCCGCGCCGGCAACGCGGCCTGAGCGGGCCGGCGAGGGCTCAGGCCAGCTCCCGCCGCGCCAGCGTCACCCAATAGGCGGCGCCATGGATCAGGGCGGCGTCGTTGAAGTCGTAGAGCGGCGTGTGCACGGGGCGCAGGACGCCATCCGGGCCGGTGCCGTTGCCGGTCATCATGAAGGCGCCGGGCCTGCGCTGCAGCATGTAGGCGAAGTCCTCGGCGGCGGTGATCGGCGCCGCCTCGCGCCGCACCGCGGCCTCCCCGGCCAGGGCGGCGGCGGCATCGGCGGCGCGCGCCGCTTCCGCCGCGGAATTGACCAGCACCGGATACTCGGCCTCGAAGCGGATGGTCGCGGTGCAGCCCTGTGCCAGGGCGGCGGCCTCAGCCAGCTCGCGCAGCCGGCGCTCCAGGATGTCGCGCACCTCTGACCGGAAGGTCCGCGCCGTGCCCCCCAGCGCCACGCTGGCGGGGATCACGTTCGGCGCCGCCGGCGTGCCGGCCGAGATGTAGCCGGCGCTGATCACCGCCGCCTCCAGCGCCGGGATGTTGCGCCCGATGGCGGCCTGCAGCGTCAGCAGGAACTGCGCCTGGGCCAGGGTGGGGTCGGTCGCGCGGTGCGGCATGGCGCCGTGCCCGCCGGTGCCCCGGAACTCCACCGCCCAGCTGTCCATCGCGGCGAGCATCGGCCCCGCGCGCGTGGCGAAATGCCCGACCGGCAGGCCCGGCTCGTTGTGCAGGCCGAAGACGGCGTCGCAGGGAAAGCGGTCGAACAGACCCTGCTCGACCATGGCGCGGCCGCCGCCGAGATTCTCCTCGGCCGGCTGGAAGATGACGTGCAGCGTGCCGCCGAAATCCGGATTCTCCGCCAGGTGGCGGGCGGCCGCCAGCAGCATGGCGGTGTGCCCGTCATGGCCGCAGGCATGCATCACCCCGTCCCGCTCCGAGGCATAGGGCAGGCCGGTGGCCTCGCGGATCGGCAGGGCGTCCATGTCGGCCCGCAGCGCGATGGCGCCTTGCCCAGGCCGGCGGCCGCGCAGCGTGCCGACGATGCCGGTGCCGGCCAGGCCGGTCGTCACCTCGAACCCCCAGTCGCGCAGCCTGCCGGCGACGATGCCGGCGGTGCGATGCTCCTGGAAGCCGAGTTCGGGATGGCGGTGCAGATCCTGGCGCAGCGCGATGAATTCGGCTTCGTGACGCCTCAGCGCGTCGAGCAGGGCATTGTCCATGGGGGTCCGTCGGTCTTCGCTGGCGATCTGAATGGCCGGCATCGTCGCCCTCGCCACGCGGGGCTGTCAAACCGGCGGCGTGGCTTGTGCGCCGCGGGCGCGCGGCTATGGTCGCGGGGCAGGAACATGATGGAAGGGCAGGGCATGGCGGCTGGATGCGCGGGCGGGACGGGATTGTCGCGGCGCCGGCTGCTGAGCGGCGCGGCGGGCATGGCCATCCCCCTCCTGGCATCGCCGCTTCTGGCCACGCCCCGGCTGGCGCGGGCCGAGGCGCCGGTGCGGGCCCGCGACCTGCTGGGGCGGGAAGTGGCGCTGCCGCGCCCGGCGCGCCGGGTGGTGCTGGGGCAGGGGCGGCACCTGGCGGTGCTCAATCTCCTGCATCCCGATCCCGCCAGCCTGGTCGTCGCCTGGAGCGAGGACATGCGGCGTGGCGAGGCGCGGGAATACGCCAAGTACCGGCAGCGCTTCCCCGCGCTCGACCAGTTGCCCAACCTCGGCCAGAACCTGGGCGGCGCCTCGCTGGAGATGATCCTGGCGGCGCGGCCGGACCTCGTGCTGCTGAGCCGCCGCAACCTGATGGCACTGGGCGAGGCCGGGGCGCAGGGTCTGCTGCGGAGTCTGGAAACCGCCGGCATTCCGGCCGCCGTCATCGACTTCTTCATCGCGCCGCTGCGCGACACGGAGCCGAGCCTCGAGACACTCGGCACGCTGATCGGCCGCGAGGCCCAGGCCCAGGCGCTGCTGGCCTTCCATCGCGGCCGCATGCAGGCGGTCCGGACCGTGCTCGCCGGAGCCGCGTCGCGGCCCTCGGTTTTCATGCACGTCCATGCGGGCGGCACGGATTGCTGCTACTCGCCCGGGCGCGGGGTCTTCGACGACCTGATCCAGGCGGCCGGCGGGCGGAACATCGGCGCCGAGACCCTGCCGGCGGAGACCGGGCAACTCAACCTCGAAGCCGTGCTGGCGCGCAATCCGGATGTCTATGTGGCCACGGGCGGGCCCTTCGGAGGGCGCGGCGGGGTCAGCCTCGGCGTGGGCGTCGAGGCGGCGGCGGCGCGTGCCAGCCTGGAGGAGGTCATCCGCCGCCAGAACCTGGGCAGCCTGCCGGCGGTGCAGGGTGGGCGGGCGCATGCGCTGTGGCACGGCTTCAATGATTCGCCGACCCATGTCATCGCCGTGGAAGCCATGGCCCGCTGGTTCCATCCGCAGGCCGCGGCGGCGCTTGATCCGGCGGCCAGCCAGGCCGTGCTGAACGAGCGCTTCGCCACGGTCCCGATGGAGGGGACCTACTGGACCGACATGGCCTGAGGGGGCGCGGCCTGAGGGGACGCGCCGGCGCCAGGCCAAGGCAGCGGGCCACAAGCTGCATAAGATATGTTATGTAAAATTCCTTCTCAGGACAGCATGCGCGTATCGCCGTCGATGCTGATCGCCTGGCCGGAGATGGTCCGCCCGCGCGGGCTGGCCAGGAAGAGGATCTGGTCCGCCAGCTGTCGCGGCGTGACATAGTCCTTGATGGAGGTGAAGGAGAAGGCAAGCCGCTCCATCTCCGTGAAGCTGATGCCCTTCTGCTGCGCCTTGGCCTCCAGCACGCGCCGTTGCCGGTCCCCGGCGACCAGCCCCGGCAGGATGGCGTTCACCCGGATGCCGTCATCGCCCAGCTCGATGGCGAGCGACTTGGTCAGCCCGATCACGCCCCATTTGGCGGCCGCGTAGGGCGCGCGCAGCGCGAAGCCATGCCGGCCGGCGGCCGAGGAGAGGTTGACGATGCTGGCATTGCCCGAGCGGCGCAGATGCGGGATGGCCAGCCGGGCGCAATTGAACTGGCTGGTCAGGCAGACCTCCAGGCAGCGGTCCCAGTCCTCCGGGTTGATCTCCTCCAGCCGCCCAGTCGGCCCGGCGATGCCGGCGTTGTTCACCAGCACGTCGAGCCCGCCGAGCTGCGCCAGCGCCGCCTCGAACAGCGCCGCCACCTCGTGCCGGTCGGCCACATCGGCGCGGCGATGGCCGATGCCGGCCGGCAGCGTCGCCAGCCCCGCCTCGTCCAGGTCGCAGGTGAAGACCTTCGCGCCCTCTTCCGCGAAGGCCTCGGCGACGGCGCGGCCGATCCCCGCCGCCCCCGCCGTGACCAGCACGCGCAGCCCCTCGATGCCCAGATCCATGATGCCGTTCCTCCTTCAGCCGGGCGGTAGGCCGCCCTTGTCGATGATGAACTCCGCGGCGCGGACGATGTCCTCGGCGATGGCGGCACGCGCCGCCCCGGCATCGCCGCGCCGGATGGCCGCCAGCGCCTCGGCATGGCATCGCGCCGCATGGCCGGCGGTCAGCCGGTCGCGCGAGTGGCGCAGGTCGAGGTTGATCACCGGCCCCGCCTTGAGCCACAGACCGCCGATCACCTCCAGAAGGGTCGGCAGGCCTGCCGCGGCATAGACGGCGAAGTGGAAGTCGCGGTTCAGCGCCACCACCCGCCCGGTCTCCGGCGCCGAGCGGTCCAGCCGCGCCGCCGCCTCCGCCGCCGTGATCGCCTCCAGGGCGCGCGCATCGCACCGCTCCGCCGCCAACCCCGCCGCCCAGCCCTCGATGCCGGCCCGCACCTGGGCCAGCTCCTGGAACTGACCACGCGTCAGGCGCGGCACCTGAACGGCGCGGTTCGGCGCCACCTCCAGCGCCCGGTCGGCGATCAACCGGCTGACCGCCTCCCGCACCGGCATGACCGAGACGCCCAGCGCCTCCGACAGGTCGCGCAGCGACAGCCGCTCGCCGGGCGCGACCCGGCCTGAGATCAGCAGCTCGCGCAGATGCGCATAGGCGGCCTCCGCCAGGGTACGGCGCTCGAGCACGGGCAGGCTGGCGATGGCGTGGTTCACGGATTCTCTCTGGACAAGCCGGCGGCGATGGGCAAGCCTTGCTGTGATCACAGATCACGATCCGTGATCGGTCAAGAAGCGGGATCACAGAATTCCGCCACGGAGAGGAACCGAGAGAATGACCGAACTCCCCCGCGTGACGCGGCGCGGTGCCCTGCTCGGCGCCGCCGCCCTGCTGGGCGCCCCCGCCATCTCCCGGGCGCAGTCCGACACGCTGCGCTTCGGCCACCTGACACCGCGCACCGGCTTCCTCGGGCCGCTCGGCGAGTTCGCCGTGCAGGCGGCGACGCTGGCGATGGACGAGGTCAATGCCGGCGGCGGCATCAACGGCCGCAAGCTGGAGATCAGCTTCGAGGACAGCGTCAATCCGCAGACCGCCAATTCCAAGGCGGAGCGCTACATCCAGCGTGACGGGATCCGCTACATCCTGGGCGAGATCAACTCCGCCTCGGCGCTCGCCATCGGCCAGGTCGTGCAGCGCGAAGGCGCCATGTTCATCAACACCGGCGCCAATTCCGACGCGCTCCGCAGCACCGACTGCCGCCGCAACATGTTCCACATCGAGGGCCAGAACTCGATGTACGTGAAGGCGGTCGGCCGCGCCCTGATGGAGAAGGGGCTGATCCGCGACAAGAAGGCCTATGCCCTGACCGCCGACTACGCCTTCGGCCACGACCTGCTGAAGGTCGCCAAGCGCTTCCTCGGCGAGAATGGCGGCACCATCGCCAATGAGGACCTGATCCCGACCGACCTGACGGACTTCTCGCCCTTCCTGCTGAAGCTGCGCCGGGCGCGGCCGGATGTGGTGGTGGCGAACCTCGCCGGCGCGCAGATCACCAACTTCCTGAAGCAGTATTCCGAGTTCGGCCTCGCCATGCCGGTGGCCGGCTTCGGCTTCGACACGGCGCTGGCCTGGGGCGCGGGATCGGGCAACTTCCTCGGCACCTGGCCGACCATGTGGCACCACCGGCTGGAGAACGCGGCGGCGAAGAAGTTCACCGCCGACTTCCGCGGCCGCTTCGGCCGGCCGCCGGAGAACCAGGCCTGGGGCGACTACAACGCCGTGAAGATCCTGGCGCAGTCGATGAACGAGCTGAAGAGCAACGACGTCGCCAAGGTCGTCGAGCATCTGCAGAAGGGCGCCAGGTTCAACGTGCTGAAGGACCGCGAGAGCTACTTCCGCGCGCGCGACAACCAGATCATGACGGAGATGTACGCGATCTCCGCCCTGCCCCCCGCCGAGCAGAAGGACCGCTTCGACATCTTCACCTCCTCGCCGCCGATCCCGGGGCCGGGCGAGAGCCTGGAGGCGATCGCCTCCACGCCGGACGAGGCGAGCTGCACCTTCCCCAGCTGATGCCGAGGCGCCGGGCCCTCCCGGCGCCGTTCCCCGTCGCGTCGCAGGAGCCCTTCCCTTGGAATTCTTCGATCTGCTGGAGCAGGTCCTCAACGGCCTGCTGATCGGCGCCTACTACCTGCTGATCGCCCTCGGCCTCTCGCTGATCTTCAGCCTGGGCGGCATCGTCAACCTGGCGCATGGCGCCTTCTACGCCATCGGCGCCTATCTGACCGTGGCGCTGGCGCCGAGCCTCGGCTTCGGCGGCGCCTTCATCGCCGTGCCGGTGCTGGTGGCGCTGCTGGGCCTGGTGATCGAGCGCTTCCTCCTGCGGCGCTTCTACCGGGCGGACCCGGTGCTCTCCCTGCTGCTCACCTTCGGCCTGGCGATGGTGGCGGAGCAGACGCTGCGCATGGTCTTCGGCGCGGCGCCGATCCCCTTCTCCATCCCGGCCGCGCTGCGCGGCCAGGTGGAGGTGGGCGACTTCATCTATTCGCGCTACCGGCTGATGATCCTGGGCGTGGCGGCGCTCTGCGTGCTCGGCCTCTGGCTGCTGCTGCGCAAGACCCATTTCGGCCGCGTGGTGCGGGCCGGCGTGCAGAACCCCGACATGGTGGGCGCGCTCGGCATCTCGCTCCGTCCCTACATGTCGGCCGTGGTGATGATCGCGGTCGGGCTCGCGGCGCTGGCCGGCGTCATGCTGGCGCCGGTGCTCGGCGTGCATCCGGCGATGGGCGCCGAGGTGCTGACCTTCGCCTTCGTCGTCGTGGTCATCGGCGGCCTCGGTTCCTTCTGGGGCGTGGTGGTCGCCGCCATCATCGTCGGCGTGGTGCGCGGCATCGCTGCCTATGCCTTCCCGCCGGCCACCGAGGCCTCGATCTACCTCCTCATGCTGCTCGTCCTGCTGCTGCGCCCGCGCGGCCTGTTCGGCGAACGCATCGCGAAGTTCGAGTGAGCATCATGACCCGCGACATCCGCCCGCTGCTGATCGCCCTCGCGGCGCTGATCATCCTGCCCTTCCTGCTGCCGGCGCTCGGCCTGACCCTGGTCTCGGCCACCGATGTGGCGATCTTCGCCATCGCGGCCATGGGGCTGAACATCCTGGTCGGCCATACCGGCCTGGTCTCCTTCGGCCATGGCGCCTGGTTCGGCATCGGCGCCTACGCGGCCGGCATCCTGCAGCGCAGCCTCTTCCCGGGCGACATGCTGCTCCCCGGCCTCGGCGCCGTGCTGGTGGTGGCCGCCCTGGCCTGCCTCGCCGGCCTGCTGATCCTGCGCCGCCGCGGCGTCTACTTCTCCCTGCTGACCCTCGCGCTGACGGCGATGCTCTTCACCATCGCCTTCCGCTGGACCTCGCTCACCGGCGGCGAGAACGGCTTCGGCGGCATCACCCGCTACGCCGCGCTCGACAGCGCGGCCCTCTACTACACCGCCGTCGCCGCCATCGGCCTCGGCGTGGTCTATCTCCTCTGGCGCTTCCACAGCGCGCCGGTCGGCACCGTGCTCGTCGCCATCCGCGAGAACGAGCAGCGGGCCCGCTTCCTGGGCTATGACACCGACCGCTACAAGCTGCTGGCCTTCACCCTCTCGGCCAGCGTCACCGGCCTGGCCGGCGTGCTCGCCGCCTTCAACCACCGCTTCGCCTCCGCCGAGCCCATCGCCATCGCCTTCTCGGGCGAGATGCTGGCCATGGTCGTCATCGGCGGCATGCGCAGCTTTCTCGGGCCCGCCCTGGGCGCCCTCTTCTACATCCTGTTCCGCGAGTTCCTCTCGATCTACACGGCGAACTGGCTGCTGGTCTTCGGCCTGCTCTTCGTCGGCTTCATCGTCTTCTCGCCGGACGGGCTGGTCGGTGTCGGCCGGCGCCTCCTCGCGCCCTTCCGCCACAAGGAGGTCGAGGACGCGGCCATGTCGGCGCGGCGCACCGTCGATCCCTCCCCGGTGCCGAACCGGTTCGTCCGACCCGGCGCGGCGCAGGGGCCGGTGCTGCGCGTCGAGGGGCTGGAGAAGAGCTTCGGCCGCATCCACGCCGTGCGCGGCGTCGGCTTCGAGATGGCCGACCGCACGCTGCATGCCCTGATCGGCCCGAACGGCGCCGGCAAGACCACCGCCTTCAACCTGATCTCCGGCATGTTCCCGCCCGACAAGGGCCGGGTGATGCTGGACCAGCGCGACATCACCGGCTTCGAGCCGCAGCGCATTACCCGCGCCGGCATCGGCCGCTCCTTCCAGATCACCAACCTCTTCCCCGGCCTCAGCATCGAGGAGAATCTCCGCCTCGCCATCCAGGCGCGGCACGCGGCCCGCTTCGGCCTCTGGCACGATGCCCGCGAATACGACGACATGAACGACGACACGGCGACGCTGCTGCGCTGGATGGGCCTGGCCGGCATCGAGAAGGCCGAGGCCGGTGCCCTCTCCTATGGCGGGCAGCGGCTGGTGGACATGGCGGTGGCCGTCGCCCCCCGCCCGCGCCTGCTGCTGCTCGACGAGCCGCTGGCCGGCCTGGCCACCGCCGAGCGCGCCCGCGTCGGCGAGCTGATCAAGCGCATCTCGGCCGATATCCCGGTGCTGCTGGTCGAGCACGACATCGACCGCGTCTTCGCCCTGGCCGACCGCGTGACGGTGATGAACGACGGCGAGGTGCTGGTGGACGGCACGGTCGAGGATGCCCGCACCGATCAGCGGGTGCAGGCGGTCTATCTCGGCTCCGGCACCAGCGCCATCGCGGCGCGGCCGCGCACCTCCTCGGCGCGGCCCGAGGATCTGCTGCGGCTCGAGGGCATCAACACCTTCTATGGCAAGAGCCACATCCTGCAGGGCGTGGACCTCGCCGTGAAGCAGGGCGAGATCCTGGCGCTCCTCGGCCGCAACGGCGCCGGCAAGTCCACCCTGCTGAAGAGCATCATGGGCATCGCCCGGCCCGCCAGCGGCAGCATGACCCTGGCCGGCGAGGAGATCGCGGGCCTGCCAGCCGACCGCATCGCCCGGCGCGGCATCGGCTTCGTGCCCCAGGGGCGTGGCCTCTTCGCCGGCATGTCGGTGGCCGAGAACCTGGCGCTCGGCCGGCTGAAGCGGCTGACCGGCGCCGGCGAGCACTGGTCGGAGGAGCGGGTGCTGGAAGCCTTCCCGCGCCTCAGGCAACGCTGGCGCACCCCGGCCGACGCCCTGTCCGGCGGCGAGCAGCAGATGGTCGCGGTCGCGCGCGCTCTGTCCGGCGACACGCGCCTGCTGCTGCTCGACGAGCCCTTCGAGGGGCTCTCCCCCGCCGTCACGGAGGAGCTGTTCGAAGCCTTCGACAGGCTGCGCAAGGACATCTCCATCATCATCGTCGACCACAACCTCGACCTCGCCCTGGCGCTGTCGGACAGCACCGTGGCGCTGGAGCGCGGCGCGGTGACCTGGCGCGGCGAATCCCGCCTGCTGCGGGACGATCTGGACCTGCGGCGCAAGGTCCTCTGGCTCTGATGCGCCCCTCAAGGATCACCGCATGACATCCGAGACCCGCAAGGTCGCCATCATCGGCGCCGGCCTGATCGGCCGCGCCTGGGCGATGATCTTCGCCCGCGCCGGCTGGCGCGTCGCCCTGCACGATCCGGCGCCGGGCGTGGCCGGGAGCGCCCTCGGCCTTTGCGCGGAAGGCCTCCGGGACCTCGCCGCGCAGGGCCTCTGTGACGATCCGGCCAGCGCCGCCGCCCGCATCACGGCCAGCCCGGATCTCGCGGCGGCGCTGGAGGGGGCCAGCTTCGCGCAGGAGAACGGGCCGGAGGACCTCGCCGTCAAGCAGCGGCTCTTCGCCGAGATGGACCGGCTGGCGCCGCCCGAGGCCATCCTGGCCTCCTCCTCCTCGGCGATCCGCGTCTCGCTCTTCGCCGCCGGGCTGGCGGGGCGGTCGCGCTGCCTGATCGGCCATCCGGTCAATCCGCCGCACCTGATCCCGCTGGTGGAACTGTCCGGCGCCGAATGGACCGCCCCCGAGACCCTCCTGCGGGCCCGCGCCATCTATGCCGGGATCGGCCAGGTGCCCATCACGGTGCTGAAGGAGGTGGAGGGCTTCATCCTCAACCGCCTGCAGGGCGCGCTGCTGGCCGAGGCCTTCCGCCTGGTCTCCGGGGGCTATGTCACGCCGGAGGATCTGGACCACACGGTGAAGGACGGCCTCGGCCTGCGGTGGTCCTTCATGGGGCCCTTCGAGACCATCGAGCTGAACGCGCCGGGCGGCATCCCGGACTATTGCGCCCGCTACACCGGCTTCTACAAACGGCTGGCGGCCGAGCCGGCGGGCCCCGAGGTCTATGGCGAGGAGGCGACGGCGCGCATCCTGTCGCACTGGCCGGCCGAGGGCGACCTGCCGGCGAAGATGCGCTGGCGCGACCAGCGGCTGGCCGCGCTGCGCGCGCACAAGAGGACCCAGGAGGAGAACTGATCCATGGCGACGAAGCGGAAAGTCATCATCACCTGCGCCGTGACGGGCGCCATCCACACCCCGAGCATGTCACCGCACCTGCCGGTCACCGCCGAGCAGATCGCCGATGCCGCCATCGGGGCCGCCGAGGCGGGCGCGGCCATCGTGCACCTGCATGCGCGCAACCCCGAGGATGGCCGGCCGGACCAGACACCGGAAGGCTTCACCCCCTTCCTCAAGGTGATCAAGCAACGCACCGACGCGGTGGTGAACATCACCACCGGCGGCGCGCCGACCATGACCATCGAGGAGCGCGTGCGCCCGGCCGCCACGCACAAGCCGGAGGTCGCCAGCCTCAACATGGGCAGCATGAACTTCGGCCTCTTCGGGATGCTGAACCGGTTCAAGGAGTTCAAGCACCAGTGGGAGAAGGACTACCTCTCTGACAAGGGCATCATCTTCCGCAACAGCTTCGCCGACATCGAGTACATCCTGACGACCTGCCGCGAGAACGGCACGCGCTTCGAGTTCGAATGCTACGACACGGCGCATCTCTATAACCTGAAGTACTTCTTCGACCAGGGCATCATCACCGGTCCGCTGTTCATCCAGACCGTCTTCGGCCTGCAGGGCGGCATCGGCGCGCATGAGGAGGACGTGCTGCACATGAAGCGCACGGCCGACCGCCTGTTCGGCGACAACTACAAGTGGTCGGTGCTCGGCGCCGGGCGGAACCAGCTCCCGATCGCGGCCATGGCGGCGGCCATGGGGGGCAATGTCCGCGTCGGGCTGGAGGACAGCCTCTGGGGCGGACCGGGGCGCCTCGCCGAGAGCAATGCCGAACAGGTGCGGCTGGCCCGGCAGATCATCGAGGGGCTGGGACTGGAAGTGGCCTCGCCGGACGAGGCGCGCGAGATCCTGGCGCTGAAGGGCGGCGACAAGGTCGCCTTCTGAGCCCGCGCGCCGGCGGGCGGGAGGGGAGGAAGCCTTCCCCTCCCGCCTTTCAGCGATCGTGGAAGGTCACGAAGCCGTCCACCGGCTCGCGCTCCGAGCGTAGCCGGTTGGCCGGTTCCGCCGGGTCCTCGAAGCCCAGCGCCATGCCGCAGACGACGATCTCGCTCTCCGGGATGCCGAGCTCCCGCCGCAGGATGTCCGGGTAGTTGGCGATGGCGGCCTGCGGGCAGGTCTCCAGCCCGTGCGCCCGGGCGGCGATCATGAGGTTCTGCAGGAACATGCCGTAGTCGAGCCAGCTGCCCTGCTCCATATCGGCATCGATGGTGAAGACCAGCCCCACCGGCGCGCCGAAGAAGCTGAAGTTGCGCCCGACCTGCCGCGCGCCGGCTTCGTGATCGCCGCGCTTCACCCCTGTCAGTTCATAGAGTTGCCAGCCGAGCTTGCGGCGCCGCTCGAGGTAGGGCGAGCGCCAGGTGACCGGGTAGTATTCATATTCCCGGCGGCTCGCCTCGCCCGCCGCATGGGCGGCGCCCATGGCCGCGGTCAGCCGTGCCAGGGCGGCGCCGGTCACGGCGTGCAGTTTCCAGGGCTGGATGTTGCTGCCGCTCGGCGCCCGGCTGGCCACCGCCAGGATGCGCCGCAGGACCTCCGTCGGCACCGGGCGCGGCAGGAAGCCGCGGATGCTGCGGCGGCCCGTGATGGCCGCCTCGATCGCCGCCTGGCCGCCCGCCATCCTCAGGGCCGCTCCCGCCCCAGGATCACGGTGCCGCTGGCCGAGAACATGCCCCCCACCCCGTGACAGACGGAGACCTTCACGTCCGGCACCTGGGCCGGCGCCTGCCCGCGCACCTGCCGCACGCTCTCCTGCAGGGCGAACATGCCGTACATGCCGGTATGGGTGTAGGAGAGGCCGCCGCCATTGGTGTTCATGGGCAGCCTGCCGCCGGGCGCGGTGTGGCGGGCCTCGATGAAGGCCCCCGCCTCCCCTCGCCCGACGAAGCCCAGATCCTCCAGCCCGTAGAGCGGCAGATGGGCGAAGGCGTCGTAGATCATCAGGTGGTCGACATCGGCGTGGCGGATGCCGGCGGCCTGGAAGGCGGTCGGCCCGGCGACGCGGAAGGCGCGGGAGGAGGTGAAGTCCTCCATCTGGCTGATCATGTTGGTCTCGACGCTCTCGCCCGTGCCGAGGAGATAGGCCGGCGGCTGGGGGAAATCGCGCGCGCGGTCGGCCGAGGTCAGGATCAGCGCGCCGCCGCCATCCGTCACCAGGCAGCATTGCAGCAGCCGGAAGGGATAGGCGATCATGCGGCTGTTCAGCACGTCATCCACGGTGATCGGCTCGCGCTGCGCCGCGCGCGGATTCCGCCCCGCCCATTCCCGCTGCACGACCGCGACCATGGCGAGCTGCTCATGCGTCACGCCATAGGTCTTCATGTAGCGGAGAACGGGAATGGGGAAGAGCGTCGGCGGGCCGAAGGGGCCATAGGGCGCCTCGAACTGGCCGTTCAGGCTCTGCGGCTCCGGCGGGCGCGGCGTGGCGTTGATGCGCGACTTGCCGCTCTCGCCATGGGTGATCAGCACCGTCCGGCAATAGCCGGCGGCGATGGCGGCGGCGGCGTGGCGGACATGCAGCATGAAGGAGCAGCCGCCGACGCTGGTGCCGTCCACCCATTTCGGCGTGATGCCGAGGTAGTGCGCGATCTGTTGCGTCATCATCGCGCCGGTGCAGGCCACGCCGTCGATGTCGGCGGGCTTCAGCCCGGCATCGGCCAGGGCGTTCAGCGCCGCATCGGCGTGCAGCATGATCTGCGACATCTCGGGCACAGCGCCGATGCGGGTGCTTTCCGCCGCGCCGACGATGGCGATGGAGCCCGGGGCGATGCTCATGCCCGCTCTCCCGCCGCGGGCCGGAACAGCGGCAGGCTGATCTCGTCGTCCATCGGGGTGAAGGCCACCTCCAGTTTCATGTCGAGCTGCAGCGCCTCGGGCGTCTGCGGGCAGTCGACGATATTGGTCATCATGCGCGGCCCTTCCTCCAGCTCCACCACGGCGATGGCATAGGGCGGCTCGAAGCCCGGCACCTTGCGGTGGTGGATGACGTAGCTGTGCAGGGTGGCGCGGCCGCTGGCGGCGAAGACCGCGACCTCGCGCGAGGCGCAGCCGGGGCAGAAGGGGCGCGGCGGGAAATAGACCTTCTCGCAGGCGGCGCAACGCTGCAGGCGCAGCTCGCCGGCGCGCGTGCCCTCCCAGAAGTGCTGCGTCTCGGGCGTGGGTTCTGGGCGCGGGCGGCCCGCTGGTAGGCTCATGCTGTGTCGTCTCCTCGGTGTGGGTTCAGGGCGCGGCGCGGTAGCGCTCCTTCAGGATGCGGCGCAGCAGCTTGCCGGTCTCGCTGCGGGGCAGCTCCTCAACGAAGTCCACCTGGCGCGGGCATTTCGGGCCGGCCAGCCGGTCGCGGCAGAAGGCGATGATCTGTTCCTCCAGCGCCGGCCCGGCCTCCACGCCGTTGGCCACGCGGATGATGGCGCGCACCGTCTCGCCGAACTCCGCGTGCGGCACGCCGATCACCGCCGCCTCGGCCACCGCCGGATGCTGCACCAGCACCTGCTCGATCTCCCAGGGATAGATGTTCACGCCGCCGGAAAGGACGAGATCGGCCCGCCGGTCGCTCAGATAGAGGAAGCCCTCCTCGTCGACGGAGCCCACATCGCCATAGGTGCCGCGCCCCTGCGCGTCATAGGCCGAGGCGGTCTTCTCCGGCGCGTTGTGGTAGCGGAAGCGCGGGGCGTCGGGGCTGAGCAGCGAGAACCAGATGCCGCCCACCTCGCCGGGCGGCAGCTCCCGCCCCTCCTCGTCCAGGATGTGCACCCGGCATTCCAGTGGCCGGCCGACCGAGCCCGGATGCGCCAGCCAGTCCCGGCTGTTGATGACGGTGCCGCCGATGCCCTCCGAGCCCGCGTAGTACTCGACCAGGATCGGGCCCCACCACGCGATCATCGCCTGCTTCACGTCGCGCGGGCAGGGCGCGGCGGCGTGGATGGCGACGCGATGGCTCGAGAGATCGTAGCGTTTCCGCGTCTCCTCCGGTAGGGCCAGGAGGCGGATGAACATGGTCGGCACCCACTGGCTATGGGTGACGCGGTGCCGCTCGATCAGCGCCAGGGCCTTCTCGGCATCGAACTTCCGCATCACCACGGCGGTGCCGCCCAGGTCGATGGCGCGCGTGGTGTAGCGATGCGGCGCCGCGTGATAGAGCGGCGCGGGCGAGAGATAGACGGTGTCCTGGTCGAAGCCGTAGCTGGCGAGCCAGCCGGGCGTCCAGTCGGGCGCGTCGCGCCGTTCCGGCGGCAGCAGGTCGCGGCGGATGCCCTTGGGCAGGCCGGTGGTGCCCGAGGAATAGAGGAACTCCCGCCCCACGGGGCGCTCCGGCAGCACCGCCGGCTCGGGATAGGCGAGGAGCGCCGCCTCCAGGCTCTCATAGCCCGCCAGCCCCGTGCCGGTCGCGTAGCGCGGCCGCTCGCCCAGGGCGCCTTCCGATTGCAGCGCCTGCGCCAGATCCGCCATGGCCGGGCTGGTGATGAACAGCTTCGCGTCGCTGTCCGCCAGCATATAGGCCACTTCCGGCACACGGAGATGGGTGCTGAGCGGGGTGTAGTAGAGGCCGGCGCGGCGCGCGGCGTAGGCCAGTTCCAGGAAGGCAGGGCCGTTCTCCAGCAGCAGGGCGATGCCGTCGCCCGGCTGCAGGCCGAGGCCGATCAGCCATTGCGCCATGCGATTGGCCCGCTGGTCCAACCCGGCGAAGCTCAGGGCGATGCCGTCATCCGGAAAGTATGCTGCCACCTTCTCGGGCTGCTGCCCGGCCCATCGCGCCAGATGCGCCATCCTCGGACCACTCCCCTGCCTCATGGACGTCGCGCGGCTGTCCTGCCGCTTGCGGCCAGCCTGAAGCATCCGGGGGGAAGCCGTCAACGTCCGCCCAGCAATCTTTCCGGTTCGCACAGCGAAATTGACACCGGACACAAGCCTATGCAGACTTCCTTCCCGGCGGCCCCGAAGAGGGCTTCGACAGGGACTGGCGGGAGCGAACAAGGACGATGACACTTTCAAATCTTGGACGGCGGCACCTGCTGGCCGGCTTCGCCGGTGGGCTGGCGGCGCCCGCCCTGCCGCGTCTGGCGAAGGCGGCCGACTATCCCGGCACCCAGCCGGTCAGCATCCTGGTGCCCTATGCGCCGGGCGGCGCGCCGGATGTGCTGGGGCAGGTGCTCACACAGGGCCTGCACCAGCGGCTCGGCGGCAATTTCGTGCTCGACCACAGGCCCGGCGCCTCGACCACCCTGGCCGCGCGCCTGGCGGCACGGGCCAAGCCGGACGGCCATACGCTGCTGATGGGCACGGTGGTCACCTTCACGACCGCGCCCTACGCCCTGCGCGATCCGGGCTTCGATGCGGTGAAGGACTTCGCCCACATCACGATGATCTCGGACACGCTTTTCCTGCTGGTGGCCAATCCCCGCTGGTCCAGCCTGGAGGAACTGCTGGCGGCGGCGCGGCAGCGGCCGGGGCAGCTGTCCTTCGCCACCTGGGGCGTGGGCACCACGGCGCATCTGATGATGGTGGACCTGATGGCGCGTACCGGCACGGAGCTGCTGCACGTGCCCTACAGCGGCTCGCCGCCCGCGCTGACCGACACCATCGCCGGCCGGGCCGACATAATGTTCTCCACCTTCGCCCCGGCGCGGCCGCATGTCGAGGCGGGCCGGCTGCGGGCGCTGGCCATCCCCTCGCCGCAGCGCAGCTCCGTCCTGCCGGATGTGCCGACCCTGGAGGAGCTGGGGCAGAAGGACTTCGTCAGCAGCGGCTGGTTCACCCTCTCGGCGCCGGCGGGCACGCCGCCCGCCATCTGCTCCAGCCTGGAGAAGGCGGCGGTGGAGGCCTTCGCCGCGCCTCAGGCTCGCGCACGGCTGGACAGCCTCGGTCTGGTGCCCGCCGCCCCGGGGCCGGAGGCGCTGATGAAGCGCCTGACCCGCGAGGCCGCGCTGAACCAGCGGCTGATCAAGGCCGCAGGGATCCAGCCCGAATGAGTGGCACGACCGCCCAGGCCGGCATCACCATCGCCCATCTCGCCCTTCTCGGCCTGCGGCGCCATCCGGAACGGCCGGCCTTCGTGCAGGATGGGCAGGTCTGGTCGCGCCGGCATGTGGCGGAAGGCATCCGCGCCATGGCGCGCGCCCTGCTGCGCCTCGGCCTGCGGCGGGGCGACGGCGTCTCGGCGCTGATGGCCAACCGGCCGGAGGTGTTCATGGTCCGCACCGCCGCGCAGCTCATCGGCTGCCGCTACACGGCGCTGAACCGGCTCGCTGGCCCGGCCGACCTCGCCCATATCCTGCGTGACGCCGAGATCCGCCTGCTGGTGCACGACCCGGCGGAGGCGGAGCGCGCCCATGCGGCGGCGGCGGAGGCGGGGTGCCCGCTGGTGCTGTCGCTCGGCGGCGGGGAGGGGCGGCAGCGCGACCTGCAGGCGGCGGCGGCGGAAGAGTCGGGCGATGATCTCGACCCCGTCGGCGACGACGAGGATCTCGGCCAGCTCAGCTATACCGGCGGCACCACGGGTCAGCCCAAGGGCGTGATGCTGCCGCACCGCGCCCTGGTGCAATGCGCCACGATGATGCTGGCCGAGTACGACTGGCCCGCCGTGCCGCGCATGTTGCTGGCCACGCCGCTGAGCCACGCGGCCGGCTCGCTGGTGATCCCGGTGCTGCTGCGCGGCGGCACCGTGCACGTGCTGGGCGGCTTCGAGCCGGAGCCCTATCTCCGCTGCATCGGAGAGCAGGGCATCAATTGCGGCTTCGGCGTGCCTACCATGATCCGCGCCCTGCTCGCCGAGCCCGGCCTCTCCCGCGCCCGGACGCACGGGCTGGAGACCTTCATCTACGGCGCCGCGCCCATCGCTCCCGCGACGCTGCTGGAGGCGATGGAGCGGATCGGCCCGGTCTTCATGCAGCTCTACGGCCAGACCGAGGCGCCCAACACGGTCTGCCTGCTGCGCCGGGCGGAGCACGATCCGGCGCGGCCGGCGCTGCTCTCCTCCTGCGGCCAGCCGATGGCCGGCGTCGATGTGCGGCTGCTGGGCGAGGACGGCACGCCTGTGCCGCGCGGCGAGCCGGGCGAGATCTGCGTGCGCGGCCGGCTGGTCATGCGCGGCTACTGGAAGCGGCCGGCGGAGACGGAGGAAACGCTGCGCGGCGGCTGGCTGCACACCGGCGACATCGCGCGCGAGGACGAGGGCGGGTATCTGCACATCGTCGACCGGCGCAAGGACATGATCATCTCGGGCGGCTTCAACGTCTATCCGCGCGAGGTGGAGGATGCGCTGGCCGCGCACCCGGACGTGGCGGCGGCGGCGGTGATCGGCGTGCCGGATGCGCGCTGGGGCGAACGGGTGCAGGCCTTCGTGGTGCCGCGCGAGGGCCGGCGGCCGGATGAGGCGGCGCTGGCCGAGCATGTGCGCGCCCTGAAGGGCCCGGTGCAGGCGCCCAAGTCCGTGGTGCTGGTCGATACCCTGCCCACCACGCCGATCGGCAAGATCGACAAGAAGGCGTTGCGTGCGGGCTTCTGGGGGGAAGGGACGCGCCAGGTACACTGACGCGCCGCCCGCAGCCGGCGGGGCTTCAGTCCATCTGCAGCCCCAGCCGCCGCACCATGGCGCTTTCCTCGGCGTAGAGCTGCCGCACGAAGCCCGTATAGGTGTCGCTGTCCATGTAGCGCAGCGACATGTCGAAGCGCTCCAGCATGGCGATGGAGCGCGGATCGTGCAGCGCCTCGCGGAAGGCGTCGTGCAGCAGCGCCACCCGGTCGGCCGGAATGCCGCGCGGACCGCCGATGCCGTAGGGCGAGTCCGAGACGATGTCGATGCCGAGGTCGCGCAGCGTCGGCGTCTCGGGGAAGCGCTTCGCCCGCTCGGCGCCCCAGGTGCAGAGCAGGCGCATCCGCCCCTCCAGCACCAGCGGCGCCCAGCTGCTGGAATCCGCCGCCAGATGCGTCTGCCCGGACATCGCCGCCTGGATGTTATCCGGCCCGCCGCGGAAGGGCACATGCACCCATTGCACCCCCGCCAGCTCGGCGATGCGCTCCATGGTGATGTGCGGCGAGCTGCCGACGCCCGGCGTGCCGTAGGTGACCCTGCCGGGGTTCTGCCGCGCGTAGTCGAGCAGCCCGGCCCAGTCCCGCCAGGGCGCGTCCGGCTTCGTCACCACGCCGAACAGGTAGCCGGTCAGGTGGATGACATAGGTAAAGTCCTTCAGCGGATCGAAGGTCGGGCGCTTCGTCATGGCGGGGTAGCGGAACAGGGTGATGGGCATCTGGCCCACCATCGTCCCGTCGCCCGGCGCCTCCTGCGCCATCATCTGCGCGCCCAGCGTGCCGCTGGCGCCCGGCTTGTTCTCGATCAGCACGGTGCGGCCGAGGCGCCGCGAGACCATCTCGGCCATCAGCCGGAAATGCGTGTCGGACGTGCCGCCGGCCAGCCAGGGCACGATGAAGCGGATGGGCCGCTCCGGCAGGGCGGCGCGGAGGGTGGCCGGGCGCGCCAGCAGGCCGCCGGCCGCCAGGGCCAGCGCGGCGCGCCGCCCTGGCGGCGGCAGCAAGGTCATGGCCGCCCGCCCGCTACGACCAGGGTCTGCCCCGTGACGTAGTTCGATTCCGGAATGCAGAAGAGATAGACCGAGCCGGCCGCCTCCTCCGGCCGGCCGCCGCGGCCGAGCGGGATGGTGGCCTCGGCGCTCTTCAGCGCCTCGGGCCGCACGCCCACCTTGATCTCGCGCCCCTCGATGTCGATCGTCGCGCCGGAATTGGCCACCGCCTCGGTCAGCCGTGTCATGATCAGGCCGAAGGCGACGGCGTTGACGTTGACCTTGTAGCGCCCCCATTCCTTGGCCATCGCCCGCGTCATGCCGGCGATGCCGGCCTTGGCGGCGGAGTAGTTGGCCTGCCCCGCATTGCCGAAGACGCCGGAGGTGGAGGAGATGTTCACTACCTTGCGGAACACCTCGCGCCCCTCGGCCGCCTCGGCCTTCGCCGCCTCGCGGATGAAGCCGGAGGCGGCGCGCAGGATGCGGAAGGGCGCCGTCATGTGCACGTCGATGATGGCGTACCACTGCTCGTCCGTCATCTTCTGGATGACGTTGTCCCAGGTGTAGCCGGCATTGTTGACGATGATGTCGATGCCGCCGAAGCTGTCCAGCGCGGTGCGGACGATGCGCTCTCCGAAATCGGCCTCCGTCACGCTGCCGTTGCAGGCCACCGCCTCGCCGCCCAGCGCGCGGATCGCGGCCAGTGTCTCCTCCGCCGGCTCGGCATCGAGGTCGTTGATCACCAGCCGCGCGCCTTCGGAAGCGAGCTTCAGCGCGATCTCCCGTCCGATGCCCCGGCCCGATCCGGTCACCAGCGCCACCTTGCCGTCGAGCTTACCCTGTGCGGCCATGCCGTCTCCCTTTCCCTTTGTCGCGCGCCTCACAGCGTGCGCGCGATGATTTCCTTCATGATCTCGGAACTGCCGCCGTAGATCCGCGCCACGCGGGCATCGGCCCAGGCGCGGCCGATGGCGTAGTCGCTGGTGAAGCCGTAGCCGCCATGCACCTGCAGGAATTCGTCGAGCAGGCGGTTCTGCATCTCGGAGGCCATCAGCTTGGCGTTCGCCGCCAGCTCGACCGAGAGCCCGCCCTGGAGATGCAGCCCCAGGCAGTGATCGACGAAGACGCGCAGCATGGTGGCCTGGGCCTTGGCGTCGGCCAGGCGGAAGCGGGTGTTCTGGAAATCGAACACGGTGCCGCCGAAGGCCTCGCGCTGCTTCGCGTAATCCACCGTCTCGGCCAGCATCGCCTCGATCGAGGCGGCGGAGCGGACGGCGATGATCAGCCGTTCCTGCGGCAGGTTGTGGATCAGGTAGCGGAAGCCCTGCCCTTCCTCGCCGAGCCGGTTCTCCACCGGCACGCGCACCTCGTCGAAGAACAGCTCCGAGGTGTCCTGCGCGTGCAGGCCGATCTTCTCGAGATTGCGGCCCTTGGAGAAGCCCGGCGTGCCCTCCTCGACGCAGATCAGGCTGATGCCCTTGCGGCCCGCGGCGGGATCGGTCTTGGCGACGACGATGACGAGGCCGCCATTCTGCCCGTTGGTGATGAAGGTCTTCTGGCCGCTGATGACGTAATGCTCGCCCTCGCGCCGCGCCGTGGTGCGCACGGCCTTGAGGTCGCTGCCCATGCCCGGCTCGGTCATGGCGATGGCGCCGATCAGCTCGCCGCGCGCCATGCGCGGCAGCCAGTCGCGCCTGCGCGCCTCGGTCGCGTAGGCCAGCAGATAGGGCGCGACGATATCGGAATGCAGCGGGAAGCCGACGCCGCTGGCATTGGTGCGGGCGATCTCCTCGATCAGCACGGCGGAGTAGCCGAAATCGGCGCCCGCCCCGCCGAACTCCTCCGGCATGCCCGGACAGAGCAGGCCCTGGGCGCCGGCCTGGCGCCAGACCTCGCGCGGCACCTGGCCGTCGCGCTCCCATTGCCGGTGGTGGGGTACGATCTCCTTCTCGAAGAAACGGCGCACCTGGTCGCGGAACAGCTCGTGCTCGGCGCTCAGCACCGTGCGGCCGCCCGCGGCGGCCCCTGCTGGCATGTCCATCTCGGGCCTCCCTGAATGTTCAGGGGAGACTAGGCACGGGAAGATGTCTTGCCTAGCGGAATAATGGTCCGCTGGTTGACTTACTGCCCACCTGCCGGTGCTGCCGCATCGTCTGCCGCGCCAGCACCTGGAAGCGCTGCGCCAGCGGCGGCATCCCCGAGCGGCGAACCGCCATGGCGATGCCGATGACCGGCGCCGCCGCCTCCGCCAGCGGCCGGAAGCGCGCGCGCCCGGCATGGGTGCGCGCGCTGACGCCGGGGACCAGCGCCACGCCCAGCCCGCTCTCGACCAGGCTGATCACCGTCTGCGCCTGCACCGCCTCCTGCCGCAGCCGGGGCTGGAAGCCGGCCTGCTGGCAGGCCAGGGCGACCACGGCGGAGAGGCCCGGCACCGCCACGGCGTCGAAGGTGACGAAGGGCTCGTCGCGCAGGGCGGCGAGCGGCAGGGGGCCCCGCGCCGCTCCCAGGGCGTGGCCCGGCGGCAGCGCCGCGACCAGCGCGTCGGGCTCCAGCAGCTCCACCGCGAGCTCCGGCACCGGGCGCAGCAGCGGGTAGCGCAGCAGGCCAAGGTCCATCTCCCCTGCCGCCACGCCGTCCAGGATGGCGGCCGTGGTGGATTCGCGCAGGGTGAGTTCGACCGCCGGCAGGAGACCGCGGAAGGGCGGCACGAGGCGGGGCAGCAGGCGCGGCGTGGCCGAGCCGATGAAGCCGATCCGCAGCAGGCCGCGCTCCCCCGCCTGAACGCCCTGCGCCACCAGGGCGACCTGCTCGGCATGGCGCAGCGCCAGCCGCGCCTCCTCCAGCGCCGCCAGGCCGGCTCCGGTCAGCCGCACGCCGCCGGCACCGCGGGTGAACAGAGCGGCGCCCAGCTCCTCCTCCAGGCGGCGGATGGAGACGGACAGGGGCGGCTGCGACATGTTCAGCCGCTCGGCGGCGCGGTGGAAGTTCAGGGTCTCGGCCAGGGTGACGAACTGGCGCAGCTGCCGCAATTCCATCCGATATCCAATTCGTATCGCCCCGGACGAAAAGGATATTGGACCTGCGCGGCGGGCTGGGCCAGCCTGCTCGGCAGGGAAGGAAACATCGCGTGCCGGGGCGCCATCCCGAGGGCGTCACCCCGCCGCGCATCCAGGACCGGAGAAGGAAACCGCCCCATGCCGAGCCCCGCCCCGCCGAGCCCCGAGCCGCACGCCGCCGATTCCAGCCTGCCGGTCCTCGGCCAGGGATTCTACTGGCAGGATCTCTCCGTCGGGCAGCGCTTCCGCACCTTCCGCCGCACCGTCACCGAGGCCGACCTGGTCTCCTTCATCGGCGTCACCGGAATGCTGGAGGCGATCTTCATCGACGCGCATTTCGATGGCGCCATGGCCGGCCGGCCCGTGCCGGGGGCGCTGACCTATTCGCTGGTCGAGGGCATGCTGTTCCAGACCATGGTGCAGGGCACCGGCCTCGCCATGCTGGAGGTGCAGCAACGCGCCCTGGCGCCCGTCATCGTCGGCGACACCATCCACGCGGTGGTCGAGGTGACGGAGCTGCGCCCGACCTCCAAGGGCAACCGCGCCGTGCTGGGCTCGGCCATCACCGTGCTGAACCAGCGCGACCAGGCGGTGATGACCTACACGGTCAAGCGTCTGCTGGCCGGCCGGCCCGAGCCGGCGGGGCGATGAGCATGATGCGGCGCCGGTCCCTCCTGGCCCCCGTGGCCCTCGCCCTGGTGGGGCCGCCGGCCGCTCGCCCCGCCCGGGCGCAATCCTCCGGGCACGCCCCCTGGCCCCAGCGGCCGATCCGCGTGACCATCGCCTTTCCGCCCGGCGGGCCGACCGATCTCGTCGCCCGCGTGCTCGGCGAGCACATGGCGCGCACGCTCGGCCAGCCGCTGGTGGTGGAGAACCGTCCGGGGGCCAACGGCAATATCGGCGCCGAGCAGGTGGCGCGGGCCGAGCCGGACGGCCACTCGGTGCTCTACAACACCTCCTCCATCGTGCTCAGCACGGCGCTTTACGACAAGCCCGGCTTCGCCCTGTCGGACTTCGCGCCGGTGGTGCTGACCGCCTCGGTGCCCCTGGTGCTGGCGGTCAATCCGGCCCTGCCGGCGGAGGATCTGGCCGGCTTTGTCGCCCTGCTGCGCGCCAGTCCGGGGCGCTTCGCCTATGGCTCCTCGGGCAACGGCAATGTCACGCATCTGGCGAACTTCCGCATCCTGCGCGCCGCCGGCCTGCAGGCGACGCATGTGCCCTATCGCGGCAGCGCCCCGGCCCTGACCGACGCGGCGGGCGGCCAGGTGCAGTTCGTCACCGACACGCTGAACTCCGCCCTGCCGCTGATCCGCGACGGCAGGCTGCGCGCCCTGGCGGTGACCAGCCCGCGCCGCGTGCCGCTGCTGCCCGAGGTGCCGACGCTGGCCGAGGCCGGCATGCCCGGCCTGGAATCGGGCGCCTGGCAGGGCCTGCTGGTGCCGGCGCGCACGCCCGCCCCGGTGGTCGCGCGGCTGAACGAGGCCGCCAACCTCGCCCTCGCCGATGCCACGGTGCGCGAGCGCCTGGCCATCCAGGGCGCCGAGATCCTCGGCGGCACGCCCGAGGCCTACGGCGCCTGGATCCGCGAGGAATCCGCGCGCTGGGGGCAGGTCATCGCCGAGAGCGGCGTGAAGCTGGATTGAACCGATGCTGAACTTCCCCGACCTCGCCACCCTGCCGCCGGAGGCCGAGGCCTTCCGCCGGGAGGTGCGCGACTTCCTGGCCACTCATCTCCCGCCCCTGCCGGCGGATCGCCGTGCCCGCTCCTGGATGGGCTTCGACGCCGGGTTCAGCCGCGCCCTCGCTCGCCAGGGCTGGGTCGGGCTGACCCTGCCGCGCCATTACGGCGGGGCCGAGCGCGGCGCCTTCGCGCGTTTCGTCCTGGTCGAGGAGATGCTGGCCGCCGGCGCCCCCGTCGCCGCGCACTGGATCGCCGACCGCCAGAGCGGCCCGCTGATCCTGCGCTACGGCAGCGCGGCGCAGAAGGACTTCCACCTGCCGCGCATCTGCCGGGCGGAATCCTTCTTCTGCATCGGCATGAGCGAGCCCGACACCGGCTCCGACCTCGCCAGCGTGCGCAGCCGCGCCGAGCGGGAGGGAGAGGGCTGGCGCCTGAACGGCAGCAAGGTCTGGACGACCTATGCCCACCACGCGCACTTCATGATCGCCCTGGTGCGCACCGCCGGCACGCCGGCCGACCGGCACAAGGGCCTGTCGCAGTTCATCGTCGATCTCTCCCTGCCGGGCGTCCGCATCAGCCCGATCCGTGACCTGGCCGGCGACGCGCATTTCAGCGAGGTGGTGTTCGACGACGTCGCCCTCGGCCCCGAGGCGCTGATCGGCACCGAGGGCGAGGGGTGGGCGCAGGTCAATGCCGAGCTGGCCTTCGAGCGCAGCGGGCCGGAGCGCATCCTCTCCTCCATCGTGCTGCTGGACCGCTGGATCGCCTGGCTGCGCGAGACCGGCGAGAGCCGCCACGCGGCGCTGCTGGGCCGGCTGATGGCCGAGCTCGCCGTGCTGCGCGCCATGTCGATCGCCGTCACGGCGCGGCTGGCGGCGGGGGCGAGCCCGGTGACGGAGGCGGCGCTGGTGAAGGATCTCGGCACCGGCTTCGAGCAATCCATCCCGACCCTGCTGACCGAGGCCATCGCCGCCGATCCGGCCGCCGCCCCGCCCGACGAGCTGCTCCGCGCCCTGGCCTATGTCGCCGGCATGGCGCCGTCCTTCTCGTTGCGCGGCGGCACGCGCGAGATCCTGCGCGGCATGGTGGCGCGCGGCCTGGGCCTGCGCTGAGGCCCGCGCCGAGAAAGGACGAGGATCATGGACAGCCTGCTCACCGACGCCGCCGCCGACCTGCTCGACCACGCCTGCCCCCCCGCCCTGCTGCGCGCGCTGCTCGACCCCGCCGCGGCGCCGCCGGAACCCTGGCAGCGGATCGTCGATTCCGGCTTCCTCGATGCCCTGCTGCCGGAGGCCGAGGGCGGCGCGGGGCTGGATCTGGCCGGCATCCTGCCCTTGCTGCTGGCCTGCGGGGGCCATGCCATGCCGCTGCCGGTCGGGGCGACCATCCTGGCCCGCGCCGCCTTCGCCCGCCAGGGGCTGACGCCGCCCGAGGGCGCCATCGCTCTGGCCTCTCCCCTGGCCTCTCCCCTGGCCTCTCCCCTGGTCTCTCCCCTGGCCCAGCCCCTAGCGGCGCCGTCACCGGCGGCGCTGCTTCCCGCCCCGCACCTGGCGGCGCAGGTCCTGCTGTGCGGCACGGAAGGGGGCGCGCTGCTGCTGCCCGCCGCGGCGGCGCGGGTCACGCCCCTGGGCGGCGGGCTGTCCCGGCTGGACTGGGACGGCGCCGTCGCCGGGCGGCGGCTCGAGGATGGCGCCGACTGGCGGGTGGCGGGTGCCTTCCTCGAAGCGGTGGAGATGGCCGGGGCGCTGCGCCGGGTGCTCGAGGACACGCTGCGCTATGCGGGTGAGCGCCGCCAGTTCGGCCGGGCGATCGGGGCCTTCCAGGCCATCCAGCAGCAGCTCTCGGTCCTGGCCGAGGAATCCGCCGCCGGCCTGATCGCCGCCCAGCTGGCGGCAACCGGTCCCTGGCCGGACCCCCTGCGGACCGCGGCGGCCAAGATCCGCCTCGGCCAGGCGGCGGCCCGGGCCATGGCGATCGCCCATGCCGTGCACGGCGCCATGGGCATCACCGAGGAGCACGACCTGCACCTCTTCACCCTGCGCCTGCAGCGGGGGCGGGCGGCCTTCGGCGGCGAGGCGTTCTGGAGCGAGCGCCTGGGCCGGGCGGCCCTGCGCGAGACCGGCGACAGCCTCGGCTTCGTGCGCCGCTGTCTCGACCCCGTCGCGTGATGGGTCAGAAGCTCAGCAGCGGCGCCACCATGCGCGACAGATGGGCGATGCGCGGGCCGAGCTCCTCCTCCAGCCGCCGGCGATCCAGCAGGTAGCCGGGGGCGCCGATGTTCATCGCCATGACGGTGGTTCCGTCCAGCGAGACCAGCGGCGCCCCGGCGGAGCGGACATCCGGCTGCCACTCGCCATCGACGATGCAGAAGCCGCGGGCCTTCACCTCGGCGATGCCGTCCAGCACGCGCGGCCGCAGCTCCACCCACGCCTCGCCGTAGCGTCTGGCCATCCGGTCCAGCAGGAAATCGCGCTCGGTCTCGCCGAGGGCGGCGAGAAAGGCCCGTCCCAGCGCGCTGCGCGCCATCTCGACACGGCTGCCGATGCCGAGCCGCAGCGTGGCGAGGGCGCTGGAGGGCGTGTTCTCGACATAGATCATCGACAGCCGGTCGCGGCTGGCCAGGCCGACCGCCGTGCCCGTCTCCTGCGCCAGCTGGCGCATATGGTCGTGCGCCGCCTGCCGCACGCGCAGATTGGCCAGCACCGGATAGCCGAGCGCCAGCAGCGCCGGCGCCGGCTCGTAGCGCCCCTGCTTGTGCAGCACGCGCAGGTAGCCCAGTTCGGCCAGGGTGTAGGTCAGGCGGGAGACGGTGGGCTTGGGCAGGCCGGTCAGCGCGGCGATCTCGCCCACGCCGAGCGGGCCCCGTCCGGGGGCGAAGGCGCGCAGCACCTCGAGCCCCCGCGCCAGGGCCCAGACGAAGCGCCGGTCGCTGGCATAGTCGGAGCCGACATCCTCCTCGTCATAGACCAGGCGGACCGCGGAACGGGAGGCGGCCGAACCTGCCTGGGACTTGCTCGACATCGCGTGCTCCACCTCTCTCTGCATTGGCTCTGCGCTGGCCAAGGGATCAGGCGGCCCTGTCTAGCATGGGCCCGGCCTCACGCCATGCCATCCTGTTCTCCGCAGTGTGATGCCGATGTTCCGCTTGGCAAGACAAATCCCCGTCCCTAGGCTACCCCTCAGTCGGCGCGGGCAACGCGCCGGGACAGCAGGCCAACGTGCCGGAGGGGGAGGAGACGTGCCCATGGCGGATCAACCGTGCCGGGACTTCCGGTCAGGACCAGGCCGGCGCCGCCTGCTGGGCGGCGGCCTCGCCGGCGGCCTGGCGGCGCTGGCCATGCCGCGCATCGGCCGCGCCGAGGCGGGCTTCCCGCGCCGCCCCGTCTCGATCATCGTTCCCTTCACGCCGGGCGGCAGCACGGACCAGCAGATGCGTGCCCTGGCCGAGGCCGCCACGCGCCGGCTGGGCCAGACGGTGCTGGTCGAGAACCGGCCGGGCGGCGGCGGCACGCTGGGCGCGGCGGCGGTCGCCAAGGCGAAGCCCGATGGCTACACCCTGACCCAGATGATCACCCCCGCCATGCGGCTGCCCTTCCTGCAGCCCATGTCCTACGACGTGCTGCGCGACTTCACGCCGGTCATTCATCTCACCGGATACTTCTTCGGCCTCGCCGTGCGGGCCGACAGCCCCTGGAAGACCTGGCAGGACTTCGTCGCCGATGCGCGGCGCCGGCCGGGTCAGGTCAGCGTCGCCAACAGCGGCGCCATCGGCTCGCTGCATCTCGGCATGCTGGAGCTCGGCCTGCGCGAGAGCGTCCAGTTCAACCATGTCCCCTTCCGGGGCGAGGCCGAGACCATCTCGGCCCTGCTGGGCGGTCATGTCGATGCGGTGGCCAACAGCGCCGTGCTGGGCCAGCTCGTGGATGATGGCCGCGCGCGCTGGCTGAACATCTGGACGGCCCAGCGCTCGCGCCGCTGGCCGGAGGCGCCGACCCTGCAGGAGCTGGGCTATGAGGGGCTGGTCATCACCTCGCCCTATGGGCTCTGCGGCCCGGCGGGCCTGGAGCCGGCGGTGGTGGAGCGGCTGCATCTGGCCTTTCGCGACGCCATGCAGGACCCCGCCCATGTCGCCGCCCTCGAACGCGCCGACATGGTGGCGGACTACAGGGGGCCGGACGACTATGCCGCCTTCCTGCGCCGGAGCGTGGCGCGGGAACGCGACCTGCTGCTCCGCCTGAACCTGATCCAGGGCTGAGGCATGACGCGGAAGGAAGCCGCCGGCCCGCTGGCCGGGCTGCGGGTGGTCGAGATGGCCGGCATCGGGCCCGGGCCGCTGGCCGCCATGCTGCTGGCCGATCTGGGCGCCGAGGTGACGCGGATCGACCGCCCGGCCCCGCCCGGCCGGCTGATGCCGCTGGGCCCGGCGGAGGACATGGTCGGCCGGGGTCGGCGGGAGGTGGCGCTCGACCTGAAGAGCCCCACGGGCGTGGCGGCGGCGCTCGATCTCATCGGCGGCGCGGATGCGCTGATCGAGGGCTTCCGGCCCGGCGTCATGGAGCGCCTCGGCCTCGGCCCGGAACCCTGCCTCGCCCGCAATCCGCGCCTCGTCTATGGCCGCATGACCGGCTGGGGCCAGGATGGACCGCTGGCCCGGGCCGCCGGGCACGATCTCAACTATCTCTCGCTCACCGGCCTGCTCGCCGCCATCGGCCGGCCCGGCGAGCGGCCGGTGCCACCGCTGAACCTGGTCGCGGATTATGGCGGCGGGGCGATGTTCCTGGTCATGGGGCTGCTCGCCGCCCTGCTGGAGCGGGAGCGATCCGGGCAGGGGCAGGTGGTGGACGCGGCGATGACCGACGGCGCCGCCGCCCTGGCCACCGCCTTCTACGGCCTGCGGGCCGCCGGGCGCTGGTCGCTCGCGCGCGGCGACAACCTGCTCGACGGCGGCGCGCCCTTCTACGACACCTACGAGACCGCCGATGGCCGCCATCTCGCCGTCGCCTGTCTGGAAGCGCCCTTCTTTGCCGAGATGGCGCGGCGCATCGGGCTCGACGCGCGCTTCGTCGAGCGACAGCGCGACCGGGCGGTCTGGCCGGAGATGCGCGCCGAGATGACGCGGATCTTCCTCCGCCGCAGCCGCGCCGAATGGGTGGCGCTGCTGGAGGGCAGCGATGCCTGCGTCACCGGCGTGCTGGACATGGACGAGGCGCCGCACCACCCGCACAACCGCGCGCGCGGCCTGTTCCAGGACAGGCTCGGCCATCCCTGCCCCGCCCCGGCGCCCCGCTTCTCCCGCACGCCGGGCCGGCGGGCGGGAGAATAGGGACGGCTCAGCGCCAGTTGGCGGCGGGAACCTTCTTCACGCGCGCGGTCAGCTCCTGGAAGCTGTCGATCTCGCCCTCCCAGAACTGGTCGATCAGGTCGCGATTGGCCATGGCCCAGGCGGCCACGCGCTCGAACTCGGCCTGCGGAACGCCGCCGGTGACCTGCATGGCGAGAGGCTCCAGGATCACCAGGGTCAGGCGGGCCGGATCGTAGCGCGTGCCGGGGGTCAGGCCGATCACCACCTGCTCGGCGCCATGGCCGCGCCGCAGCCAGACCACCACCGAGAGGCCGGTCAGGTGCGAGCGCAGGCTGACCATATCACCGGCGCCGGAAGACGCGGGCTCCTCCGCGGGGGTCCGATCCGCGGGCCGCGCGGGCGGGGGCGCCGCGGGCTCGGCGGGGCGGGGCGACGCAACGGCGCGCGGAGGCGGCGGAGGCGGTTCGGGCGGGGGCGCCAGATCCTCGGCCGTGGCGGCGCGCAGCCGCATGCCCGCATCGTCGGAGCCGAGGACGATCGAGGTGTCGGCGGCGAAGACCATCTGCAACGCCTCCTCGAAGGCGGCGCGGAAGGCGTCAGCCGACTGTCCCGGCGTGCCGTAGCGCGCCTGCAACTCGGGCCAGGGCACCTGCACCACCTGCCCGGCCGGCGCATCCGCCAGCGCCTGCCGCGTCCAGGCATGCGCGTCGATCGCCAGCGGCTCGGTCGCCAGGACATGCAGGATGCGGCTGTCGAGGCGGATCTGCTGTTCCATCAGGCTGGCGTGGAAGCGCGCATTGAGGCGCAGTTGCGGCGGCCACTCCGGCTTCGTCTTCCGGCTGCGGCCCCGCGCGTCGAAGACGCTGAGCGGCGCCTGCCCGTCGAAGCCCAGGGTGAGCTTGCACGCCAGGAGCAGGTCCAGCTGGCGGGTGATCTCCTCCGCGACCGGCGCCGTCGCCGGCACGCGCATGGCCTCGGCCAGGGCCGCGACATCCGCGCCAAGCTCCACCAGCGGGCTGGCCTGCCGAACCGCCTGATCGCAGATATGGATCAGCAGGAGCCGCAGGCACCAGCCATGGGGCGGCACCTGTTCGGGCTCGGCGGTCTCCAGCGCCAGGGCCAGGCCCTCCGCCTCGCGCCGCCAGTGGCCCGGCACGGCCGCCAGCGGCAGGGCGAGCTTGCAGAACGCCCGGTGCAGGGACAGGCCGCCGGTGCTCGTGACAGGATCGTGCAAGGGAGCTTCCGTGGCAGGCGGGACGACGAGATTCATCTCAGAGAGAGTCCAGTCTAGTCGAAAGAGACGGTGGTCCGGCGGGTCGCCGGACGATGAAGGCTGCGCCCGGGCCGGATCGGCACAGGCAGGACTGCCGGCGGGTCGGATGCCTTCCCCGCATTCGGCAGGCCGGGAAAAGCAGGACGGATGGCGGCTGGACGACCGACCTGTCCCCGCCGGTTGTGGAACTCCGCGGCGCCAGATTGCGCGAAGGTCGGGCTGGCGCGGCGATGGATAGTTTCCACGGGATACTATGGGCTTTGCCGGCCTTTATCCAGACCTCATCGCGCCGCAATCGTATCGCTTCGTCGCAAAATTCAGGGGCGCGCGGTCAGGCGCGCGGATAGGGTCCGGTGAAGAGATCGCCCAGCGCCCAGCGGCGCCGATAGGTCAGCCATCGCTGTTGGCGGTGATAGGGGCGGTCGTGCCGCATGTGACAGCGCTGGCAAAGGCTGCGCAGGTTGCGCGGGCTGTTGTGGGTCGGGTCGTGGTCCAGATGCGCGGCGGCCAGCACAACATGGGTGACGCGCAGGGCGTTGAGGGCGCTGTCATCGGGGGCCGCGCAGCGTCGGCCCCGCCCGTCGCGCCACTGCCCCTTCCCCGCATCGTACCAGCGGCCGTCCGGCAGGCAGGCGATGCGGTCGCCATGCGGCCGGCCGCAGGCCTCGCACCGCCCACCCGCCCGGACGAAGCGGATCATGCGGCTGAGCTGTGGCCAGTCGATCGGATAGAGCCAGCGAAGATCGTGCCGGATCGGCATGAAATCCTTTTATCACAAGGGGCGACTCGGCGGGAAGCCCGGAGCGGCGCGGGATGCCGGGAACAATGGGCCGCCGGTGTTGAAACCCGGTGCCCGAAAAAATGCTTGGCCCCGCGCGTGGGTTGTGGCTTGCCTTGCCGTATCAGCATGGCACCCCGACGGATACCATGCTGAACGCCATGCTTTCTTTCGCCGGCTGGGAGGCCGCCATCTCCGATCGCGTCCTCCCCGGCCCGGCCCTTCAGCCCCGCCTCTCGCGCGATCTCGCCGCGGCGTCCGACGAGGCGCTGCTGGCCTGGGCCGGTGAAGGCGACCGGACGGCCTTCGACCAACTGGCGCTGCGGCACCTGGGGCGGCTTCACCAGGTGGCGCTGCGCATCACCGGCCGGCCGGCCGAGGCGGAGGAGGCGGTGCAGGACGCCATGCTGTCAGCCTGGCGCAACGCGACCCGCTTCGATCCGGCGCGCGCCCGGGCCGGCACCTGGCTCTACAGCATCACCGCCCATGCGGCAATCGACCGCGCGCGGCGGCCGGCGCCGATGCCGCTGGAGGCGGCCGGTGACCCCGCCGACCCTGCCGCCGACCCCGAGACCCGCCTCGCCGAGCGGCAGCGGCAGGAACAGCTCCAGGCGGCCATGGCCGACCTGCCGCCGCGGCAGCGCGCCGCCCTGGCGCTGGCCTACGACCAGGGCCTGAGCGGCGCGGAGGCTGCCGCCGCCCTTTCCGTTTCCCTGCGCGGCCTGGAAGGGCTGCTGCGCCGCGCCCGCGGGCTGCTCGCCGCCCGGCTGCGCGGGACGCCGGAGTAGACCTGCATGCGGATCGAGGATCTGTCCCGCCTGCTCGAGACCCATGGCGCCGATCCGGCGCGCTGGCCGCCCGCGCGGCGCGCCGCCGCCCTGGCCCTGCTGGAGACCTCCGCCGAGGCACGGCGGCGGCGCGCGGCGGCGGCGGCGGTCGATGCCCTGCTGCGCGAGAGCCTGCCCGAGCCGGATGCCGAGACGCTGGCGCGCATGCGGGACCGGCTGGCCCGGGCGATCGCGCGTGCGCCGCTGCCGGAGGCGCCGCGCCGCGGCCCGCCGGTGCTGCGCTGGCTGCGACCGCTGGTGCCGGCGGGCTGCGGCGCGCTGGCGGCGCTGGCCACCTGCCTGCTGCTCATGGGCCTCTCCTCCTGGCCGCGCGGCCCGGCGCCGGAGGAGGTGCTGGGCGCGCCGCGCCTGCTGGCGATGATGATGGAGAGCGGGGAATGAGGCCGTCCCGTTCCTGGCTGCTGCGGGGCGCCCTGGGTGCTTCCCTGGGCGCCTCCCTGGCGCTGAACCTGGTGCTCGGCTACCTGCTGCAGGCCGGGCCGCAGCGCGGGCCGGATGTCGATCGGGCGCAGGCCCGCATCGAGCGCGTCCTGTCCGAGCCCGACCGTCTCGTCTTCCACCGCGCCATGGAGGCCGGCCGGCCGGAATTCCAGGCCGCGCTGCGCGAGCACCGCCAGGGCCGGCCCGCCGTGGCCGAGGCGCTGGCGGCGGAACCTTTCGACCCCGAGGCGATGCGCGCTGCCATGGCGCAATCCCGGGCACGCTGGCAATCCTTCAGCACATCGTTCGAGAACAGCATGATACAAGGCTTTGCCGCCATGTCGCCCGAGGGACGCAGGCGGGTCGCGAAGGATATGCGCGGGCGCGGCGGCCAGCGGAGTGGGCAGAAGTAAGGCATGCCCCTGTTGCCGGTACCGGGCCGTTTTCCGGCCATCCCGCTGCTGCTCGGCCTGCTCGCCGCCTGCGGCCCACGCCCCGAGCCGGTGCTCTCCGGCCTCGGCCCCGCGCCGGCCTTCCGGGCGGCCGATCCCGCCGCGCCGGTGCATTGGCCCGATCCCGAATGGTGGCGCGGTTTCCGCGCGCCGGAGCTGGACCGGCTGATGGCGCTCGCCATGCAGGGCAATTTCGATCTCGCCGCCGCCGCGGCGCGGGTGCGGCAGGCCGATGCCCAGCTCCGCATCACCGGCGCCGCCCTGCTGCCCACCGTGGGCGTCGATGCCGGCGTGACGCAGGCCCGCTCTGTGGCCAGCGGCGCCGCGCGCGACCGCAACTCGACGCGCTACGACGCCACGCTCTCGGCCAGCTACGAGGTCGATTTCTGGGGCCGCAACCGCTCCCTCGCCGAGGCGGCGGCGGCGGATGCGCGGGCCAGCCGCTTCGACGTCGGCACCGTGCTGCTGACCACGGAGGCTTCCGTCGCCAACACCTACTTCCAGGTCCTGGCGGCGCGCGAGGAATTGCGCACGCAGCAGGAGAACCTGGCGGCGGCCCGGCGCATCCTGGGCATCATCCGCCAGCAGGTGAACTTCGGCACCGCGACCGGCCTCGACCTGGCGCAGCAGGAGACCGTGGTGGCGCAGCTGGAGGCCAGCATACCGGGACTGCGGCAGACCGCCGACCAGGGGATCAATGCCCTGGCGCTGCTGACCGGGCAGCCGCCCGCCGCGCTGCGGGTGACGCCGGATGCCTTCGACCGCCTCGCGGTGCCGGCGGCGGCGCCCGGACAGCCGGCGGAGCTGCTGGCGCGGCGGCCGGATGTGCTCGCCGCCGAGGCCGCCCTGGCCGCCGCCAATGCCAATGTCGCCGCCGCCCGCGCCGCGCTGCTGCCGAACCTGACGCTCAGCGCCTCCGGCGGCGTGCAGTCGGCCGCTCTCGGAACGCTGCTGCGGCCCGAGGCGCAGTTCTTCTCCCTGGTGGCCGGGCTGGCGCAGACCGTCTTCGACGGCGGGGCGCTGCGCGGCCAGGTCGCGCTCAGCCGCGCCCAGGCCGAGGCGCTGCTGGTGGAGTACCGGCGCGCCATCGTCACCGCCCTGTCGGACACGGAGGACGCGCTGGTGGCGCTGCGCGACACCGCCGAGCAGGAACGGCTGCGCGGCGAGGCCAATGCGCGGGCGCAGCGCGCCTACGACATCGCCGAGGCGCAGCTGCGCGCCGGCACCATCGACCTGATCACCCTGCTCAACACCCAGCAGACCCTGTTCTCCACCCGCGTCAGCCTGGTGCAGGCGCGGCTCGCCCGGCTGCAGGCCGCCGTCGCGCTGTTCCGCGCGCTCGGCGGCGGCTGGCGGTGAGGACAGCGCCGCGGATGTCCCGATGACACGCTCCCGTATCCTCATCCTCCTCCTGCTGGTGCTCGGCCTTGCGGCGGGCGGCTGGTACTTCTGGCAGCAGCGGCAGGCGGCCTCGCCGGCGAGCCGCACGGCGGCGGAGACGGCGCCGGGACGGCCCGGCCAGGCCGGCAGCGGCCGCGGCGCCGCCATGGGGGGCATCCCGATCCCCGTCGCCGTCGCGGCCGCCGAACGGCGCGACCTGCGGCTGACCCTCGATGTGCTGGGCACGGTCCAGGCGCTGAACGCCATCACCGTGCGCTCCCAGGTCAGCGGCATCCTGACGGAGGTGCCGTTCCACGAGGGGCAGGAGGTCGAGGCCGGGGCGGTGCTGGCCCGCATCGACGACCGCACCTACGCCGCTGCCCTGGCCCAGGCCGTCGCCAAGAAGGCCTACGACCAGGCGCAGCTCGAGAATGCGCGCACCGACCTGCGGCGCTACCAGGGACTGCTCGCCGCCAATGGCGTGACCCGCCAGCAGGTGGACACGCAGCGCGCCCAGGTGGCGATGTACGAGGCGCAGGTGGCGCAGGACCAGGCCGCCATCGACACCGCCCGCACCCAGCTCGACTACACGGTCATCCGCGCCCCCATCGCCGGGCGCGTCGGGCTGCGGCAGGTCGATCCGGGCAACCTTGTCGGCGCCGGCGACAGCACCGGCATCGTCTCGGTGACGCAGATGCGTCCGATCGGCGTGAACTTCACCATCCCGCAGGGCGAGCTGCCGCGCCTGCGCCGCGCCATGGCGGCGGGGCCGGTGACGGTGGAGACCATCCCGGAGGCGGGGCCAGGCCGGAGCGCCGCGCCGCTGCGCGGCACGGTGCAGACTGTGGACAACCAGGTCGACGCGGCGACCGGCACGGTGAAGGTCAAGGCGGTCTTCCCCAACGAGGAGACGAGCCTCTGGCCCGGCGCCTTCGTCAGCCTCCGCCTCGCCGTCGAGACCGTGCCGGACGCCGTGGTGGTGCCGCTGGTGGCCGTGCAGCAAGGGCCGAGCGGCCCCTATGCCTTCGTCGTCTCGCCCGAGGGCGACAGGGTGGGGCAACGCCCGCTGGTGCTCGGCGCCGTGACGCAGACGGAGGCGGCGATCCGCGACGGGTTGCAGTCCGGCGAGCGGGTGGTGATCTCGGGCGGGCTCCGGCTGAACGATGGCAGCAGCGTCGTCCTGGCTGACCCGGCCGCGCCGGCCGCGCCCACCGCCGGCGGCGGCCAGCCCCGCCGCCAACGCCGCGCCGAAGCCGCGCCGTGAACATCTCCGCCCCCTTCATCGCCCGCCCCGTGGCCACCACGCTGCTGGCCGTCGCGGTGCTGCTGGCCGGCCTGTTCGGCTATCTCCGGCTGCCCGTGTCCTCGCTGCCGGAGGTGGATTTCCCGACCATCGAGGTGACCACCCAGCTGCCCGGCGCCTCGCCGGACACCGCCGCCGTGCTGATCACCGCGCCGCTCGAACGGCAGTTCGCGCAGATCGCCGGGCTGCAGGTGATGTCCTCCGTCAGCGGGCCGGGGGTCAGCCGCATCACCCTCCAGTTCCGCCTCGACAAGGATCTGGACGAGGCCGCGCAGGACGTGCAGGCGGCGCTGGACGCGGCGCGTGGCACGCTGCCCTCCACCCTGCCCTACCCGCCGGTCTACTCCAAGGTGAACCCGGCGGACCCGCCGGTCATCACCCTGGCCCTGACCTCCGAGAGCCTGCCGATCATGCGCCTGTCGGACCTCGCGGACACGCTGCTGGCGCAGAAGCTCTCCCAGGCGAGCGGCGTCGGCCGGGTGACGGTGCAGGGCAATATGCGCCCGGCGGTGCGATTGCAGGTCGATCCGCTGCGGCTCGCCGCCTATGGCATCAGCCTGGAGACGGTCCGCGCCGCCATCGCGGCCGCCAACCAAAATTCGCCGAAAGGCTCGCTGGACGGGCCGCGCCAGGCCTCGCAGATCCTGGCCAACGACCAGATCGCCAGCGCGGCCGAGTTCGCCGAGGTCATCATCGCCTGGCAGAACGGCGCCCCCGTGCGGCTGCGCGACGTGGGCGAGGCGGTGGAATCGCTGGAGAACGAGCGCAACGGCGCCTGGTTCAACGGCCGCCCCGCCGTGCTGATCGACGTGCAGCGCCAGCCCGGCGCCAATATCGTGCAGACCGTGGAGCGCATCCAGGCGGTGCTGCCGGAGCTCACCGCCGCCATGCCGGCCGGCGCGCGGCTGGCCGTCGTCTCGGACCGGACCGAGACCATCCGCGCCTCGGTGCACGAGGTGCAGTTCACCCTGGTGCTCTCGGTCGCGCTCGTCGTCGGCGTGGTCTGGCTGTTCCTCGGCAGCGGGCGCGCCACGCTGGTGCCGGCGGTCTCGCTGCCGCTCTCCATCATCGGCACCTTCGGCGTCATGGCCATGATGGGCTACTCGCTCGACAACCTGTCGCTGATGGCGCTGACCATCGCGACCGGCTTCGTCGTCGATGACGCCATCGTCATGATCGAGAACATCGTCCGGCTGATCGAGAAGGGCGAGCATCCGCTGGCCGCCGCCTATGCCGGCTCGAAGCAGATCGCCTTCACCATCGTCTCGCTGACGCTGTCGCTGATCGCCGTCTTCATCCCGCTGCTGTTCATGGAAGGCGTCGTCGGCCGGCTGTTCCGCGAGTTCGCCGAGACGCTGACCGCCGCCGTGCTGGTCTCCATGGTGGTCTCGCTGACGCTGACGCCGATGATGTGCGCCCTGCTGCTGCGTCCCGGCCACCATCCGGGCTGGCTGTCGCGCCGCTTCGAGGCCGGCTTCGAGCGGCTGCGTCTGGCCTACGGGAAGGCGCTGGACCTGACCCTGCGGCACCAGGGGCTGACCCTGCTGGTGGCGGCGCTGACGGTCGCGCTGACCGCCTGGCTCTACGTCGTCATGCCCAAGGGCTTCCTGCCGCTGCAGGACACCGGGCTGATCACCATCACGACGGAAGCGCCGCAGGATGCCTCCTTCGCCCGCGCCGCCGAGATCCAGTCGCGCATGGCGGAGGTGGTGCGGGCCGACCCCGCGGTCGCCGCCGTCACCGCCGTGGCCGGGGCCAGCACCGTCAACCCGGCGCAGAACAGCGGGCGCATCACCGCCGTGCTCAGGCCGCGCGCCGAGCGCGACCTCGATGCCCAGGGCATCATCGCCCGCCTGCAGCCGCAGCTCGACGCCATCCCCGGCGGCACCGCCTGGCCGCAGGCCGCGCAGGACATCCAGATCAGCCCGCGCGTCAGCACCACCCAGTACCAGTACACCCTGACGGATTCCGATGCCGCCACCCTCTCGCTCTGGGCGCCGCGGGTCCTGGAGCGGCTGCGCGACATTCCGGGCCTGCGCGACGTCGCGACCGACCAGCGCCAGAACGGGCTGCGCCTCGTCGTCGAGGTCGATCGCGACCGCGCGGCGCGGCTCGGCATCAGCATGCAGGACGTCGACAACGTCCTCTACAACGCCTATGGCCAGCGGCAGATCTCGACCATTTATGGTCAGAGCAACCAGTACCGCGTGGTGCTGGAGATTGCCGACCGGCTGCGCGGGGATCCGACCGCGATCGGCCAGCTGCGCGTGCCGGGCACCGACAACGCCCAGGTGCCGCTGGCCGAGATCGCCCGCTTCGACCGCGCCAGCGGGCCGCTGGTGGTCACGCGGGAGAACCAGTTCCCCGCCGTGACCATCAGCTTCAACCTGGCTGAGGGCGTGTCGCTCGGGCAGGCGGTGAGCGCCATCGCCGCCGCCGAGCGCGAGATCGGCCTGCCCGACAGCGTCACCGGACGCTTCGCCGGGGATGCCGCCGAGTTCAACACCAGCCTGGCCGGCCAGCCCTGGCTGATCCTGGCCGCGGTGGTGGTGATCTACATCGTGCTCGGCGTGCTCTACGAGAGCCTGATCCATCCGGTCACCATCCTCTCGACCCTTCCCTCGGCCGGAATCGGCGCGCTGCTGGCGCTGGAGTTCGCGGGGCTGGATCTCTCGGTGGTCGGGCTGATCGGCATCATCCTGCTGATGGGCATCGTCAAGAAGAACGCCATCATGATGATCGACTTCGCGCTCGAGGTGCAGCGGGATCATGGCATGGCGCCGCGCGAGGCGATCCGCGAGGCGGCGCTGCTGCGCTTCCGCCCGATCATGATGACCACCGCCGCCGCGCTGCTCGGCGCCCTGCCGCTGGTGCTGCAATCCGGCACGGGCTCCGAGCTGCGCCTGCCGCTCGGCGTCTCCATCGTCGGCGGGCTGCTGCTGTCGCAGCTGGTCACGCTTTTCACCACTCCGGCGGTCTATCTCGCCATGGAGGCGGTGCATGCTTCGGTGATGCGGCGCTGGCGCGGCGCGCCGGCGGCGGCGGAATAGGACGGGGCGGTGTTCTCCATCTCGGGGCCCTTCCTGCGCCGGCCGATCGCCACCCTGCTGCTGGCGCTCGGCCTGGCGCTGGCCGGGCTGGTGGCGCTGCGGGAGCTGCCGGTCTCGGCCATGCCGCGCGTCGATATCCCGACCATCTTCGTCAGCGTCAGCCAGCCCGGCGCCAATCCGGAGACGCTGGCGGCCACGGTGATCGCGCCGCTGGAGCGGCGCATCGGCGAGATCGCCGGCATCACCGAGATGACCTCCAACGCCAGCAGCGGCAGCGGCAACATCATCATCCAGTTCGATCTCTCGCGCCGGCAGGCCGATGCGGCGCGGGACGTGCAGGCGGCGGTCAACGCCGCGCGCCAGGACCTGCCCTCCGGCCTGCCCAATCCGCCGCAGGTGCGCAAGGTGAACCCGGCCGACGCGCCGGTGCTGATCCTGGCCATGACCTCCGACACGCTGCGGCCCACCGCGCTCTACGACGTGGCCGACAGCATCGTCGCCACGCGGCTGTCGCAGGTGAAGGGCGTGGCGCAGGTGCAGGTGGGGGGCGCCGACCAGCCGGCGGTGCGCGTCGCGGTCGATCCAGCCGCCGCCGCCGCCGCCGGCGTCTCCTTCGAGGAGATCCGCACCGCCATCAACGAGGCCAATGTCACCCAGCCGCTCGGCCATATCGAGGGGCCGGCGCAGTCGATGAGCCTCGCCGCCAACGACCGCATGAGCCGTGCCGCGGAATACGCGACGGTGGTGGTCAAGACCGCGGACGGCGGCATCCTGCGCCTGTCGCAGATCGCCTCGGTGACGGACGCCACGCGCTCGCGCCGCCAGGCCGCCTGGTTCAACGAGCGGCCGGCCATCCTGATGATGGTCTTCAAGCAGGCGGATGCCAATGTGCTGGAGGTGGTGGACGGCATCCTCGACCAGCTGCCGCGGCTGCGGAGCTGGGTGCCCGGCGGCATCGACGTCGAGATCATGAGCGACCGTTCCGGCACCATCCGTGCCAGCGTGGAGGAGGTCGAGCTGACGCTGCTGCTCACCGTGGCGCTGGTGATCGCCGTCGTCGCCCTTTTCCTGCGCCGGACGGGACCCGTTCTGGCGGCCAGCGCCACGGTGCCGCTCTCCTTGCTCGGCACGCTCTTCATCATCTGGCTGATGGGCTACTCGCTCAACAACTTCTCGCTGATGGCGCTGATCGTGTCGGTGGGCTTCGTGGTGGACGACGCCATCGTCATGATCGAGAACATGGCCCGGCTGCGCGAGCGCGGCCTGCCGCCGATGCAGGCGGCGCTCGAGGGGGCGCGGCAGATCGGCTTCACCATCGTCTCGATCACCCTCTCGCTGGTCGCCGTCTTCATCCCCCTGCTGGCCATGGACGGCATCGTCGGGCGGCTGTTCCGCGAGTTCTCGGCCACGCTGGCGATCGCCGTCGGCATCTCCGCCGTCCTCGCCCTGACCCTGACGCCGGTGATCGCGGCCTTCCTGGAGCGGCCCGGTCACCAGCGGCCGCCCGGCCGGCTCTCACGCGGCTTCGAGCGGCTGCTGGCGGGCGTGGTGCGCGGCTACCTGCGCTCGCTCGCCGTGGCACTGCGCTGGCGGCGCAGCATGTTGCTCCTGAGCCTGGGCCTGGTGGTCCTGACGGTCTGGCTCTACGTGGTGGTACCCAAGGGCTTCTTCCCCGAGCAGGACACGGGATTGCTGGCGGGCACCGCCCAGGCGGCGCCGGACACCTCCTATGCCGCCATGACGGCGCTGCAGCAGGAGGTGACGCGGATCATCCTGCGCGATCCGGCCGTGGCGACGGTCGGCGCCTCCGTCGGCGGCAGCAGCTTCAACGCCGGCACCAACTCCGGCCAGCTCTACATCTCCCTGAAGCCGCGCGAGGACCGCGACGCCTCGGCCACCCAGGTCATCGACCGGCTGCGCGCGCCGCTCTCCCGGATCCCGGGGGTGAACGTCTTCCTGCGCTCGCAGCAGGATCTCTTCGTCGGCGGCCGGCCGGGCAATGCCGCCTATTCCTATGTCCTGCTCGGGGCTGACCTCGAGGAGCTGCGGCGCTGGACCAATGTCATGGTCGAGAAGCTGCGCACCGTCCCCGGGATCAACGATGTCTCCAGCGATCAGGAGCGGTCCGGCCTGGTGAACCGCCTGGTGATCGACCGCGATGCGGCGGCGCGGCTCGGCGTCTCCATCACCGATATCAGCGCGGCGCTCAACAACGCCTTCTCGCAGCGGCAGGTCTCCACCATCTACGGTGCGCGCAACCAGTACAAGGTCGTGCTGGAGATCGATCCGGGGCTGCAGCGGGACGCCACCCAGCTGCAGCGCATCTTCCTCCCCGGCACGGACGGCGCGCAGGTGCCGCTCGGCGCCGTGGCCCGCGTGGAGCGCGATGTGGCGCCGCTCCGGGTCACGCATCGCGGCCAGTTCCCGGCGACCACGATCAGCTTCAACCTCGGCCCCGGCCTGGCGCTCAGCGACGCGACGGCGCTGGTGCAGCAGGCCGAACGGGAGGCGCTGCTGCCCGGCTCGATCCGCTCGCAGTACGGCGGCAATGCCGCGGCCTTCCAGGACTTCACGCGCTCCCAGCCGCTGCTGATCCTGGGCGCCATCCTGGCCATCTACATCGTGCTCGGCGTGCTCTACGAGAGCTACATCCATCCGCTGACCATCATCTCCACCCTGCCCACGGCCGGGCTTGGCGCGCTGCTGGCCCTGTTGCTGACCGGCCTGCCCTTCTCGGTCATGGCGCTGATCGGCGTCATCCTGCTGATGGGCATCGTCAAGAAGAACGCCATCATGCTGGTCGATTTCGCCCTGGAGCACGAACGGGAGGAAGGCCGCGGCAGCGAGGCCGCGATCCTCGCCGCCTGCCAGGATCGCTTCCGGCCGATCCTGATGACCACCCTGGCGGCGCTGCTGGGCGCCGTGCCGCTGGCCATCGGCATCGGCACCGGCGCCGAGATGCGCCAGCCGCTCGGCGTGACCATCATCGGCGGCCTGATCGTCTCGCAGCTGCTGACGCTCTACACCACCCCGGTGATCTTCCTGGCGCTCGACCGCTGGCGCCGCCGCCCGGTGATGGCGCCGCAACCGGCGGCGGGCGAATGAACCGGCCTCCCGTGAAGGTGAGATGCCACCTAGGCCGGATCGGGCGATAGGCGCGCGCATGATCCCGATCCGCCGCTCCCCTCTCCTGCCGTCCCGCCGCGCCCTGCTGTCCGGTGCGGCAGGGCTTGCCCTGGCACAGCGCGCGGCGCTCGCCGGGCCGGCCTCGCCGCCGCGCCCCTATGCGCCTCCGCGCGCCGAGGAATGGGCCGTGTCCAGCCGGGCCGGGCGCGACTACCGCATCCTGCTCTCCTGGCCCGAGGGGCCGCCGCCCGCCGCCGGCTTCCCCGTCCTCTACGCCCTGGACGGCGCGGCCTTCTTCGACGTGCTGACAGCGAGCATGCGCTGGCGGCCGGCGGCGGCCCAGGGCATCGTCGCCGCCATCGATTTTCCCGAGGACGAGGCCGACCGGCGCCGTCGGGACCGGGAGTTCCTGCCCGGAGGCCCGCAGAACGCGGCGGCCCTGCTGGACTTCATCGCCACGGAGCTGGAGGCCGCCCTCGCCGTGCGGCTGCCGCTCGATGCCGCGCGGCGCGGCCTGTTCGGCCATTCCTATGGCGGCCTCTTCGCCCTGCACGCGCTGTTCACGCGGCCCGCGCTGTTCCGCACCGTCCTGGCCGCCAGCCCTTCGGTCTGGTGGAAGGACCGCGCCATCGAGCACGAGGCGGAGGCCTATCTGCGCGCACCTCCGCCGCCCGTGCCGCCCCGCCTGCTGCTGACCTATGGCAGCGAGGAGCGGCGGCGCGGCGACACCACGCGGCTCGGCATGGGCGAGGGCGTGGAAGGGCTCGCTGCCCTGTTGCGGGATCATCCCGCGCATCTGGAGACGTTGTCGGTTCAGGCTTTCCCGGGTGAGGGGCATGGCAGCGTGCGCGCGGCCGCGGCCAACCGCGCCATCGATTTCTGCTTTCCCGCCACAGGCGTTCCGCGCCGGCCGGCGCCTTGACTTGCGGGGCGAAAGGACTAGCCTGGGCATTATTAAGAACGATTGTCATTTGCATGCTCTGAAGCGCGTTCCCGCGGCGCGCTGCCCCTCATCCGATCTCTCGGGGAAGCGGTGCGGCCTTCGCGGACACGCTTGAGCACTCCTTCCCGCGTGAAGCGGGCCTGTGCCTCAGGCCCCACAACCAGGAGCTTCGCTTTCGTGACCCATTCGCCGCGCCTCTCGCGCCGACACGCCCTCGCCCTCTTCGCCGGTGCCTTCTGCGCCACGCGCCTGACGGCCGCGCGGGCCCAGGCACAGGGCCAGGCGGCTGTCGAGCAGAACGCCAGGTTCGCCGCCGGCCTCTACGAGATCGTCTTCAGCGCGTCACAGAACCGCCTCTATGTCGCCGCCGCCGGCGTGCGCGGCGCCGATGACGCGCGTCTCTTCGCCGTCGATCCGGGCACGCTGGAGGCGAAGAGCTTCCTCGAGCTGGGCGACGAGCCGGCTTTCGGCCTCGGGCTGAACGACCGCCGGCACCGGCTCTACACCACCAACACGCGCAGCGGCAGCGTCTCGGTGATCGACACGCAAAGCAGCAAGCTGCTCGGCAAGCTGGCCGAGGGCGAGAAGGCGCATGTCCGCCAGGTGGTCGTGGATGACGAGAAGGATGTCGTCTATGTCTCGGTCTTCGGGGCGCGCGGGGCGCCGAGCCAGGTCTGGGTGATCGACGGCGCCACGCAGAAGATCGCGCATGTGCTGCAGGATGGCCTGGACGGCGGCATCACCGGCCTGGCGCTGGACCGCGCCGGCAACCGCCTCTTCGCGACGGCGCTGCAGAGCAACGAGATCGTCGAGATCGATCTGGGCAGCCGCGCGGTGAAGCGCCGCTTCGCCTCCGGCGGCGAGGGCGCGGTCAACGTCGCCTACGACCCCGCCGGCCGGCGTCTCTTCGTCACCAATCAGAAGAGCGGCACGCTGACGGTGCTGGACGCCGGCAGCGGCGCGCTGGTGAAGAGCATCGAGACCGGCGCGGGCGCCCTCAGCCTGGCGCTGAACCCGCCCCGGGGCCTGGTCCTGGTCGCCAACCGCCAGGCCGGCACGGTGAGCCTGGTCGATGCCGCCTCGCTGACGGTGCGCGACAGCCTGGTGACGGGGACGCATCCGCAGACCATCGCCGTCGATCCGGCGGGCGGCCGGGCCTGGGTGACCAACAAGGCGCGCTCGGCGCCGCGCGGCCAGCCGCCGGTCGAGGACCCGCAGGGCGACACCGTCAGCCTGATCCGCCTCTGAGGTGATGATGATGGGAGGCTTCTCCATGCCGGAGGCGGACGGGCGGACCGCCGGCCCTGTCCCGGCGCCCGAGCCGCCTCCCCTGGCCTTCCTCTCGGGCGAGAGCAGCCTGCTCGGCTGGGGTTGCCGGCGCCGTCTGCCGCCCGGGGGCGCCGACAGCCTGGGCGAGCGGGTGGCGCGGTTCTTCGCCGCCGCGCCGGACGGCCCGGCGGTGGTGGCCGGCGCCCTGCCCTTCGACCGCGCGGCACCGGACCACCTGCTGCAACCCGACCGGCTGGAGCGTGGCGGGCGCGTGGCCGGTCTCGCCACCCCCGCTCCCGCCGCATCCGGCGGAGCCTGGCGCCTGGTGCCGCGGCCCTCGGCCGCCGCCTATGCGGATGCGGTGCGCCAGGCGCTGGCCCGGATGGCGGCCGAGATGGAGCGGCCCGGGATGCTGGCCGAGGGGGCGCTGACCAAGATCGTGCTCTCCCGCGGGCTGCTGGCCCGCTCCGAGGGCCCGATCGATACCGTGGCGCTGCTGGACCGGCTGGCCGCCGACCCCGCCGTGACCGGCTTCCGCCTGCCCCTGCCCGCGGGGCCCGGCGGCGCGCCGCGCTGGCTGATGGGCGCCACCCCGGAACTGCTGCTGCGCAAGCGGGGCGGCGCCATCCTCTCGCATCCCCTGGCCGGCTCCGCGCGGCGCCACGCGGATGCGGCGGCCGACCGCGCCGCCGGGGAAGCCCTGCTGCGCTCCGAGAAGGACCGCCGCGAGCATCGCATCGTGTCCGACTACATCCTGGACACCCTGTCCCCCTGGTGCCGCCGCCTCGCCGCGCCGGACGGCATCACGCTGAGCCGCACCCGCACCCTGTGGCACCTCGGGACCCGGATCGAGGGGGAGCTCAGGGACCAGGCCGTGCTCTCGGCCACCCTGGCGGCGGCGCTGCACCCGACACCCGCCGTCTGCGGCCAGCCGCGCGCCCGCGCCGCGGCGCTGATCCGCGAGATCGAGCCGGAGGATCGCGGCTTCTATGCCGGCGCGGTCGGCTGGTGCGACGCCTCGGGCGATGGCGACTGGTTCGTCACCATCCGCTGCGCCGAGATTGCCGGCGACACCGCGCGGCTCTATGCCGGGGCCGGCATCGTCCCCGGCTCCAGCCCGGAGGGCGAGGCTGACGAGACCGCCGCCAAGTTCGGCGCCCTGCTCGATGCGCTGGGCGCTGGCGATGCCGCCAGGGAGTGCCCACCGTGAATCCGCCCGGCCCGCCCCCCACCGGACTGCGCCCTCTGCGCCAGGACTGGCCCGCTGAATTCGCCGAACGCTACCGCGCCGCCGGCTACTGGCGCGGCGAGACCTTCCCGGGCTTCCTGCGGCAGCGCGCCGCGGAGCGGCCGGAGGCCATCGCCATCGTCGACCGCGAGCGGCGCTGGAGCTATGCCGAGCTGTGGCGGCGCGCCGAGGCGCATGCGGCGGGCTTTCTGGCCCGCGGCCTGCGGCCCGGAGAGCGGGTGGTGGTGCAGCTGGGCAATATCGCCGAGTTCTTCTCGGTGGTCTTCGGCCTGTTCCGCGCCGGCCTCGTGCCGGTCTATGCCCTGCCGGCGCACCGCATCACCGAGATCGCTCATTTCGCCCGCCGCGCCGAGGCCAGCGCCTATGTCGTCGCCGACCGTCAGGACGGCTTCGACTACCGCGACCTCGCCCGCGCCCTCCAGGCGGATGTGCCGGCGGTCCGGCACGTCGTCGTGGTCGGCGAGCCGGGGGAATTCACCGCGCTGGAGGATTGCGTCGCCGCGCCCGAGGGCCTGCCGCCCGACCCCGACCCGCAATCCGTCGCCTTCCTGCAGATCTCCGGCGGCAGCACCGGCCTGTCGAAACTGATCCCGCGCACGCATGACGACTATATCTACAGCTTCCGCGCCAGCAACGAGATCTGCGGCGTCACGGCCGACAGCGTCTTCCTCGTGGCCCTGCCGGCGGCGCACAACTTCCCGATGAGCTCGCCCGGCCACATGGGCGCGCTCCATGCGGGCGCGCGCGTGGTGCTCAGCCCCTCCCCCGACCCTGGCACCGCCTTCCCGCTGATCGAGCGCGAGCGCGTCACCATCACCGGGCTGGTGCCGCCGCTCGCCCTGCTCTGGCTGCAGGCGGCGCCGGCGCGGCGGCACGACCTCTCCAGCCTGCAGGTATTGCTGGTCGGCGGCGCCAAGTTCACGCCCGAGGGCGCGAAGCGCGTTCGCCCGGTGCTGGGCTGCACCCTGCAGCAGGTCTTCGGCATGGCGGAGGGGCTGGTGAACTACACCCGGCTGGACGACCCCGAGGAGATCATCGTCAACACCCAGGGCCGGCCGATCAGCCCGGATGACGAGGTGCTGGTCGTCGATGACCTCGGCAACCCCGTCGCGGAGGGCGAGGCCGGGCATCTGCTGGCGCGCGGACCCTATACCATTCGCGCCTACCACAATGACGACGCGGCCAATGCCCGCTCCTTCACGGCGGATGGCTACTACCGCACGGGTGACATCGTGAAGCGGCTGCCGGGCGGCTATCTCGTCGTGCAGGGCCGCGCGGGCGATCACATCAACCGCGCCGGCGAGAAGATCTCCGCCGAGGAGATCGAGGATCACCTGCTGGCGCATCCGGATGTCTTCGATGTCGCCATCGTCTCCATCCCGGACGACTTCCTGGGCGAACGGAGCTGCGCCTTCGTGATCGCGCAGGGCGCGGCGCCGCCGCGGCCGGCGGCGCTGAAGGCCTGGATGCGGCAGCGCGGCATCGCCGACTTCAAGGTGCCGGACCAGATCGTCTTCGTCGAGCGCTTCGCCACCACGGCGGCGCTGAAGATCAGCCGCAAGGAGCTGCGCGCCCGGCTGCGCGCCGAGTTCCTGCAGGCGGGCGGCGCGGCATGAGCCAGCCCGGGCTGCCGCAGATCGCGCCCTATCCCCTGCCTGATGCCGCGGAGATTCCCGCCGCCCGCGCCTCCTGGTCGCTGCAACGCGACCGCGCGGCGCTGCTGGTGCACGACATGCAGCACTACTTCCTGCGCCCCTACGCCCGGGAGGCCGATCCGATCGCGACGGTGATCCGCAACATCGCGCGCCTCGCCGGGGCCTGCCGCGCCGCGGGCATCCCGATCTTCTACACCGCGCAGCAGGGCGACCAGGACCGGCGCGACCGCGGCCTGCAGGCCGATCTCTGGGGGCCGGGCATGAGCGGCGCGCCGGAGCATCAGCCGATCCTGCCCGCCCTGGCGCCGCAGCCGGGCGACTTCGTTCTGGTGAAGCACCGCTACAGCGCCTTCCAGCGCAGCAACCTCGAGACGCTGATGCGCGCGCGGGGCCGCGACCAGCTGGTCATCTGCGGGATCTACGCCCATATCGGCTGCCTGCTGACCGCTGCCGAGGCCTTCATGCGCGACATCGAACCTTTCTTCGCCGCCGACGCGGTGGCTGATTTCTCGCGAGACAAGCACGACATGGCCCTGTCCTACATCGCCGGAGTCTGCGGCGTGCCGCGCAGCACCGACCAGCTGGTGGCCGCGCTGTGAGCGCGCCGCCCCTGACGCGCGAGGCGATGCGCGCCGATATCGCCCGTCTGCTGCACGAGGAGCCGGAGGCCATCGCCGGCGACGACAACCTGCTCGACCTCGGCCTGGATTCCATGCGGGCGATGAACCTGCTGACGCGCTGGAACGAGGGCGGCCTCGACCTCGACTTCAGCGAGTTCGCCGAGACGCTGACGCTCGACGCCTGGTGGGCCATCGTGCAGCGCCGCGTCGCCCAGCGGGACGTTCAGCGGAACGTGCAGCATGGATGCGGCTGACCAGCGCGGGATCGCACCGGCCGCCGGACCCGTCGCGGCGCCGCTGACCGAGGCCCAGGCCGGCCTCTGGTACGCGCAGCGGCTGGACCCCGCCAACCCGATCTTCAACACCGGCCACTACCATGACATCCGCGGGCCGCTGGATGTCGCCGCCTTCCGGCGGGCGGTGGATACCACCGTGGCCGAGGCCGACGCCCTGGCGCTGCGCATCGGCGAGGAGGCCGAGGGCCCGGTGCAGAGCCTGGACGAGAGCCTGCGGCCCTGGCTCGAGGTCATCGACCTCACCACCCTGCCCGACCCCGAGGCGGCCGCCCGTGCCGCCATGGCGCGTGACATGGCGGCCGCCGGCGGCGAGCGCCTGGCGGCGATGCGGCTCTACCGCCTGGGACCGCAGCGCTTCTTCTGGTACCAGCGCGTGCATCACCTGGCGGTGGACGCCTTCGGCGCGGCGCTGCTGGCCCGCCGCGTGGCCCGGCTCTACGCCGAGGCGTCGCGTCAGGGACCGGCGGGCGTGGAGGCGGGCGCCGATCCTCCGCTGCCCGGCTTCGCCCTGGCGCTGGAGGAGGACGCCGCCTATCGCGCCTCGCCCCGTCGGGCGCAGGACGCGGCCTATTGGCGTGACGCCCTGCGGGGGCTCGGCGAGGTGGTCAGCCTCTCGCCCCTGCCGCCCGCCGCGCAGGCCGGCGCCTCGGCCCACTTCGTCCATCGCCATGCGATGCCGATCGGGCAGGAGGTCGAAGCCCGCCTGCAGCAGGTGGCGGCGGAGGCCGATGTCCCCTGGCCGGACGTGCTGGCGGCGCTGATCGGCGCCTATTGCCAGCGCCATGCCGGGGCGGAGGAGAGCGTCGTCGGCATCGCCTTCATGGCCCGGCTGGGCAGCCGCGCGGCGCGCGTCCCGGCCATGCTGATGAACGTCCTGCCCCTGCGCCTGCGGCTGGACGAGACGGCGCCGTTCGGCACCGTCCTGGCGGAAGTGGCGCGCCAGCTCACGCGGCTGCGGCGCCACGGCCGCTACCGCGGCGAGCAGATCCGGCGCGATCTCGGCCGGCTGGGCGGCGGCCGGCGGCTGCACGGCCCCATCATCAACCTGCTTCCCTTCGAGGAAAGACTGGTGCTGCCCGGCCTCGCCGCCGAGTTGCACATCCTCGGCACCGGGCCGGTGGAGGACATCACCTTCAACATCCGCGGCGGGGCGGCGGGGCTGCGGCTGGAGATCGAGGCCAACCCGACGCTCTACGAGGCGGCCGATCTCGCCGGTCATGCCGCGCGGCTGCGGCACTTCCTCGGCGCCGCCCTGGCCGCCCCCTCCCTGGCCGCCCCCTTCCTGGCCGAGGTGCCGACCGTCACGCCCGGGGAGGCGGAATGGCTGGTGCACGGCCTGAACGCCACGGCGCACCCGCTGCCGGAAACCACGCTCGCGGCCCTCATCGAGCGCCGCATGGCGGACAGTCCGGAAGCCGTGGCGGTCCTCGAGCCGGGCGGCCGGCGGCTGAGCTATGCCGCGCTCCAGGAACGCTCGGCCGGCCTCGCCGAGGCGCTGCGCCGCCGGGGCATCGGGCGAGGCGACCTGGTGGCGGTGATGCTGGACCGCTCCCTGGAGCTGATGATCGCGCTGGTGGCGGTCCTGCGCGCCGGTGCCGCCTATCTGCCGCTCGACGCCGGGCACCCGCCGGAGCGGGTGGCGCGGGTGCTGGCCTCGGCCCGGCCGGCCCTGGCGCTGGCGCCGGCCGCCGCGCCGCATCTCGCCGGCCACATGCCGCTGGTGCCGCCGGAGGACTGGCCGCGTTTCCCCACCCGCCCCCTGCCGCCCGGCCCGGCGCCGCAGGACGCGGCCTATGCCATCTTCACCTCCGGCTCCACCGGCGAGCCGAAGGGCGCGGTGATCGGCCACCGCGCCATCGTCAACCGCCTGGAATGGATGCGGGCGCAGTACGGCATCGGCGCCGCCGACCGCATCCTGCAGAAGACGCCGGCCACCTTCGACGTCTCGGTCTGGGAGTTCTTCCTGCCGCTGCTCAGCGGCGCCACCCTGGTGATGGCGCCCCCCGGGGCGCATCGCGACCCGGCGGCGATGGCGGCGCTGATCCGGTCCGAGGGCATCACCACGGCGCATTTCGTGCCGTCCATGCTGGCGGCCTTCCTGGCCGAGCCCGCCTCGCGCGGGCTGTCCCTGGCGCGCGTCTTCTGCAGCGGCGAGGAGCTGACGGCGGCCCTGCGCGACCGCTTCCACGCCACCCTGCGCGCCGACCTCCACAACCTCTATGGCCCGACCGAGGCGGCCGTCGATGTCAGCCACTGGAACGCGGGGCCGGAGGACCGCTCCAGTCCGGTGCCGATCGGCTTTCCCGTCTGGAACACCCGCCTCTACGTGCTGGACGAGCGGCTGCGGCCGGTGCCGCCGGGCGTCACGGGTCATCTCTTCATCGCCGGCGTGCAACTGGCGGAGGGGTATCTCGGCCAGCCGGCGCTGACCGCGCAGGCCTTCATCCCCGACCCCTTCCATCCCGGCCAGCGCATGTACCGCACCGGGGATCTGGCGCGGCTGCGGCGGGATGGCGCCATCGTCTTCCTCGGCCGCTCCGACCAGCAGCTGAAGCTGCGCGGCCTGCGGATCGAGCCGGGGGAGATCGAGGCCGCCCTGTCCGCCTCCCCCATGGTCGCGCAGGTCCGCGTCATCGCGCGCCAGGACGGCAGCGGCGAGAAGCGGCTCGTGGCCTATCTGGTACCGGGGCCGGCCTACGACCCGGCGGCACTGCGCGCCCATGTCGCGGCCCGCGTGCCGGACTACATGGTGCCGGCCGCCTTCGTGGCGCTCGACGCCCTGCCGGTGAATTCCAGCGGCAAGCTGGACCGCGCGGCCCTGCCGCAGCCGGAGTTCGGCGGCACCGCCGGCCGCGCGCCGCAGACCGCGACGGAAATGCGGCTCGCCGGCCTCTTCGCCGAGGTGCTGGGACTGCCGCGGGTCGGCGCGGAGGAGGATTTCTTCGAGCTGGGCGGGCATTCGCTGCTGGCGGTGACGCTGGCACGGCGCCTGCGCGAGAGCTTCGGCCGCGACCCGGGCCTCGGCGCCATCTTCGAGAACCCGACCGTCGCCCGGCTGGCGCCGCTGATGGAGGGCACCGGCGAGGCCGATCACGGCCTCGGCGCCCTGATCCGGCTGCGGCGGCAGCACGGCCAGGACGAGACCCGGCCGCCGCTCTTCACCATCCATCCGGCCGGCGGCATCGCCTGGTGCTACGCCACCCTGGCCCGCGCGCTCAGCCCCGGACGCGACGTCTACGGGCTGCAGGCGCCCCAGCTGGAAGGCGCCGCGCCGCCCGACAGCCTGGAGGCCCTGGCCGCCCGCTATGTCGAGACCATCCTGCCGGCGGCCGGAGAGGGGCCGGTCCACCTGCTGGGCTGGTCGGTCGGCGGCATCATCGCCCAGGCCATGGCGGCGCGGCTGCAGGCCCTGGGGCACAGGGTCGGCCTGCTGGCCCTGCTCGACGCCTATCCGAGCGACTGCTGGCGCGCCGAGCCGGAGCCGGACGAGGCCGCCGCGCTGCGGGCCCTGCTGGCCATCGCCGGGCACGACCCGGAGGCGCATCCCGAGCTGCGCGACCGCGCCGCCGTGGTGGCCTTCCTTCGCCGGGGCGGCAGCCCGCTCGGCCAGCTTCCCGGCTCGGTCCTCGACGGCGTGGTGCGCGTGGTGGAAGGCAACAACCGGCTGGTGCGGGCGCATCACCACGCCCGCTACGACGGGCCGGTCCTGCATGTCCGCGCCGCGCTCGACCATGCCGGACGCGACATCCGGCCCGAGTTCTGGGCGCCCTATGTCGGGCACTTGGAGGTGATCGACATTCCCGCCCTGCATGCCGAGTTGCCCGGCGCGGCGGCAACCTCGCGCATCGCCCCCCTGCTCGCCGCCGCCATGACCCGGCGCGAAGCACCGGCGGAAAGCGGGGCGAGGGACAGGAGGGATTGAGGCGATGCGGCCCAGCGGACTTTCCGGGCGGATCGCCCTTGTGACCGGCGCGGCGGGCGGTATCGGCGCCGCCCTGGTGCGGATGCTGCGGTCCGAGGGGGTCACGGTCGTCGCGACCGATCTCGGCACCGACGGCATCCCGGTGCTGGACGGCGTCCACCGCGAGGCGCTCGATGTCACCCGGGCCGCGGATGTCGAGGCGCTGGTGGCGCGGATCGAGGCCGGGCTCGGGCCGATCAGCCTCGGCGCCAATGTCGCCGGCGTGCTGGCCACCGGCCTGGTGGCGGAGACCAGCGATGCCGAATGGGCCCGTGTCTTCGCCGTCAACGCCCAGGGCGTGTTCCATGTCGGCCGGGCGCTGGCGCGGCGCATGACGCCGCGTCGGCATGGCAGTATCGTCACGGTCAGCTCGAACGCGGCGGGGGTGCCGCGCCACGGCATGGCGGCCTATGCCGCCTCCAAGGCGGCGGCGACCATGTTCACCCGCTGCCTCGGGCTGGAACTGGCTCCGCATGGCATCCGCTGCAACATCCTGGCCCCCGGCTCCACCCTGACGCCGATGCAGACCGGGATGTGGGCCGATGGCGAGGGGGCCAGCCGGGTGATCGCCGGGGCGCCCGAGATCCACAAGACCGGCATTCCGCTGGGCAAGCTGGCCACGCCCGAGGATGTGGCGGAGGCCGCCGTCTTCCTGCTGTCCGACCGCGCCGGCCATATCACCATGGCCGACCTGTATGTCGATGGCGGCGCGACGCTCCGTGGCTGACGGCCTGGTCACCCTGCCCGGCACCGCCATTCTGCCGGCGCAGGGCGCCTCCGGCGCGTATCGCCTGCTGACCGCCATCCCCGAGGGCCCGCCTCCGCCGGGCGGCTTTCCCGTGGTCTGGCTGCTGGATGCCAATGCCTGCTTCGGCATGGCGCTGGAAATCCTGCGCCATGGCATGCTGCGCCAGAAGACCACGCGGATCGCCCCCGCCATCCTGGTCGGCATCGCCTATCCCGGCGAGGGGCTGTTCGACCGCCGGCGGCGCAGCCTGGACTATACCGCCGCCGCGCCGGCCGGCGAGCCGCATCCCGGGCCGCATGGCGGCCGGGACGCCTTCCGGGACTTCCTGCGGGACGTGGCGAAACCTCTTCTCGCCGCCCACGCGCCCGCCGATCCAGGGCGCCAGGCCGTGATCGGCCACTCCCTGGCGGGCTATCTGGCGCTCGATCTGCTGGCCTGGGACAGCGCCCTCTTCCAGGGCTATGGCGCCATCAGCCCCTCGGTCTGGTGGGACCGGGAGCGGCTGCTGCGCGGCCTGGCGGCGGCCGCCCCGGCGCAGTCGCCGCCGGTCTATATCGGCGTCGGCGAATGGGAACAGCGCCTGGCCCCCTGGGAGGAGCACGGTCCCGACAGCGCCGGCATCGCCGCCCGCCGGACGAGACGTGGCATGGTGGAGGGCGCGCGGGAGATGGCCGCGGCCATCCGCCGGGCGCTTCCGGCCTCCCGGACCGGCTTCGAGGTCCTGCCGGGAGAGAACCACGCCTCCATGCTGCCGATCGGGATCAGCCACGCCCTCCGCGCCCTGCTGGCACCGGAAGCCCTTGGCGGCGCCGGCTGAACCCGGCTGCCGCCCGGCCGCCTTCAGTTCCGTTGGCCGTCCCGCTGGCGGCTGTAGTCGAGCTGGCGGTTGGCGGTCAGCGCCAGCAGGGTGCAGGCCGCGCCGGAGAGCAGGTAGACCGTCACCGCGCCCAGGCCGAAGGTGTTGGAGAGGGCCAGCGCCACCAGCGGCGCGAAGCCCGCGCCGATCAGCCAAGCGATGTCGGAGGTGACGGCGGCGCCGGTATAGCGGGTGCGGGCGAAGAAGTTCGAGGCCAGCGCGCCGCTGGTCTGCCCGAAGGACAGGCCGAGCAGCGAGAAGCCGATGATGACGAAGGCGGTGCTGCCGCTGAGCCCGGCGCCGAGCAGGAAGGGCACGCTGAAGCTGAACAGCGCGATCAGCACCGCGCCGATGCCGAGCAGGCGGCGGCGGCCGATCCGGTCGGCGATCAGGCCCGAGAGGGGGATGGTCAGCAGGGAGCAGGCCGCGCCGATCATCTGGACCGAGAGGAACTCGGCCGGGGAATGATCGGAGTTCAGGTTGATCCAGGCGATCGGGAAGACCGTGACCAGATGGAAGAGGGCGAAGCAGACCAGCGGCACGAAGGCGCCGATCAGCACGTTGCGGCCCTGCTCCCGCAGCAGCTCCGGCACCGGCATCGGTTCCAGCTCGCGCTCCTCGATCAGGTTCGAGAACTCGCGGGTGGCCACCAGGCGCAGCCGGGCGAAGAGGGCGACGACGTTCACCGCGAAGGCGACGAAGAAGGGATAGCGCCAGCCCCATTCCAGCAGGTCATGCATGGAGAGGGTGGAGAAGAGGAAGGCGAAGAGGGCGGCGGCCAGAAGGAAGCCGAGCGGCGCGCCGAGCTGCGGCACCATGGCGTACCAGCCGCGCCGGTGCGGCGGCGCGTTCAGCGCCAGCAGCGAGGCCAGCCCGTCCCAGGCCCCCCCCAGCGCGAAGCCCTGGCCGAGCCGGAACAGCGCCAGCAGGGCGATCGACCAGCCGCCGATCGAGGCATAGGAGGGCAGGAAGGCGATCGAGGCGGTGGAGCCGCCGAGCAGGAAGAGGGCGATCGTCAGCTTGACGCCACGGCCATAGCGTTGGTCCACGATGGCGAAGACGAAGGAGCCGACCGGGCGCGCGATGAAGGCCAGGGAGAAGATGGCGAAGGAATAGAGCGTGCCGGTATAGGGGTCGGTGTCCGGGAAGAAGAGCGAGGGGAAGACCAGCGCCGAGCCGATCGCATAGACGAAGAAGTCGAAGAACTCGGACATGCGCCCGATGACGACACCGAGGGCGATCTCCCCGGATGAGACGGCGTGGCCGTCGTCATGCATCCGCCGCGCGTCCCGTTCAAGGCCGCGTGAGTTGGGCGCGTCATGCGATTTGACGTCGGTAATCAATGTAGTCTCCCAATACGGCCCGGCTCGTCCTGGCCCTTCATCGGCCGGCGGCGAGGATGACGCAGTTTTCCGGTCCTGCCCAGCCGGCCGGTCCGGACGGTGTCCCGGCCAACTGAGGCGCAACGGTTACAGGCTGCCATGAGAAAGAGCATAGCCCCTCCCGCCCTGCCGATAGGACAAAACGTCCTATCCCCATCCCCATCCTTCGCCACTAAGAGGGCGCACATCAATATGGTTTCCTGAGCGGTGTGCATGCGCCACAAGATCTCGCGCCTCCTTGTCCTGGTGCCGCTGGCGGCTCTGCTCGCCGGCTGCAACCTGGTCGTCATGAATCCATCGGGCGACATCGCCGTTCAGCAGCGCGACCTGATCGTCGCCTCGACGGTGCTGATGCTGCTGATCATCGTCCCGGTCATCCTGCTGACGCTGTTCTTCGCCTGGCGGTACCGGGAGTCGAACACCAAGGCCACCTACGCGCCCAACTGGTCGCATTCCACGACGCTGGAAGTGGTGATCTGGGCGGCGCCGCTCGTCATCATCGTCGCCCTCGGCGCGCTGACCTGGGTCGGCACCCATCTGCTCGACCCCTACCGGCCGCTGGACCGCCTCGATGCCGAGCGGCCCATTCCGCAGGGTACCCGGACCCTCGAGGTCGAGGTGGTGTCGCTGGACTGGAAGTGGCTGTTCATCTACCCGCAGCAGGGCATCGCCACGGTCAATGAGCTGGCCGCGCCGGTCGATACGCCGATCGCCTTCCGCATCACTTCCGCCTCGGTGATGAACGCCTTCGCCATCCCCGCCATGGCCGGCATGATCTATTCGATGCCGGGCATGGAAACCAAGCTGCACGCCGTGATCAACCGCGAGGGCGTCTATGACGGCTTCTCCGCCAACTACAGCGGCGGCGGCTTCTCGCAGATGCGCTTCAAGTTCCACGGCCTGAGCCAGGACGGCTTCGACCGCTGGGTCGAGCAGGCGCGGGCGGAACAGGGCACCCGACTTGACCGCTCGGCCTACCTCGAGCTTGAGAAGCCGAGCGAGCGCGAGCCCGTCCGCCGCTACGGCGAGGTCGATCCCGAGATCTTCTCGCTGGTCGTCAACCGCTGCGTCGACCCGGACAAGATGTGCATGAGCGACATGATGGCCATCGACGCGCGTGGCGGCCTCGGCATCGCCGGAGGGGCGTTGAACATCGCCCGTGGCAAGGCGCCGGCGGCGCCGGGCCGGGGGCAGAGCCGTCCCTACGTGCCGGCGCTGTGCAATCCGGACGACCCCTTCGGGACGCTGCAGCTGGCCTCGATCCGGGCGGAGCCGCCGAAGCCCGCGGTGAACTGACCGCCCGGACCCTCGCCCGTGCCGCCATGGCGCGGGCCTTCCCCTCCCCCCTTGGCCGCCGTGGCGGACAAGGGATGGCATGACAGAGTAGAGACATGTCCCCAGCTCCGGACTCCACCTCCTTCCTCTTCGGCCGCCTGACCTTAGCCGCCCTGCCGCTGCACGAGCCCATCCTGGTCGCGACCTTCGCGGCCGTGGCGCTGGGCGGGGTGGCCCTCCTGGCGGCGATCACGCGCTTCGGGCTCTGGGGCTATCTCTGGCGCGAGTGGCTGACCACGGTCGACCACAAGCGCATCGGCATCATGTACATCATCCTGGCGCTGATCATGCTGCTGCGTGGCTTCGCGGACGCGCTGATGATGCGCGCCCAGCAGGCCATCGCCTTCGGCGCCTCGGAAGGCTACCTGCCGCCGCACCACTACGACCAGATCTTCACCGCCCATGGCGTGATCATGATCTTCTTCGTGGCCATGCCGCTGGTCACGGGCCTGATGAACTTCGTGGTGCCGCTGCAGATCGGTGCCCGCGACGTCTCCTTCCCCTTCCTGAACAATTTCAGCTTCTGGATGACCACGGCCGGCGCCATCCTGGTCATGATGTCGCTCTTCGTCGGCGAGTTCGCGGCCACGGGCTGGCTGGCCTACCCGCCGCTCTCGGGGCCGGTGCACAGCCCATGGGTGGGCGTCGACTACTACATCTGGGCCCTGCAGATCGCGGGCGTGGGGACGACGCTCTCCGGTATCAACCTGATCGTGACCATCGTGAAGATGCGCGCGCCGGGCATGAGCCTGATGAAGATGCCGGTCTTCACCTGGACCTCGCTCTGCACCAACGTGCTGATCGTCGCCACCTTCCCGGTGCTGACGGCGACGCTCGTGCTGCTGACGCTGGACCGCTACGTGGGGACCAACTTCTTCACCAACGATCTCGGCGGCAATCCGATGATGTACGTGAACCTCATCTGGATCTGGGGCCATCCGGAGGTCTACATCCTGATCCTGCCGGCCTTCGGCGTCTATTCGGAGGTGGTCTCGACCTTCTGCCGCAAGCGCCTCTTCGGCTACACCTCCATGGTCTACGCGACCGTGGTCATCACCATCCTGTCCTACATCGTCTGGCTGCACCACTTCTTCACCATGGGCTCCGGCGCCAGCGTGAACTCCTTCTTCGGCATCACGACGATGATCATCTCGATCCCGACGGGCGCCAAGCTGTTCAACTGGCTGTTCACCATGTACCGCGGACGCATCCGCTTCGAGGTGCCGATGATGTGGACCGTGGGCTTCATGGTCACCTTCGTCATCGGCGGCATGACCGGCGTCATGCTCGCCATTCCGCCCGCCGACTTCCAGTTCCACAACACGCTGTTCCTGATCGCGCACTTCCACAACGTCATCATCGGCGGCGTGGTCTTCGGCATGCTGGCCGGCATCACCTACTGGTTCCCGAAGGCCTTCGGCTATCGCCTCGATCCCTTCTGGGGCAAGCTTTCCTTCTGGTTCTGGCTGGTCGGCTTCTACTTCGCCTTCATGCCGCTCTATGTCCTCGGGCTGATGGGCGTCACCCGCCGCGTCAACCACTTCGAGGACCCGTCGCTGCAGATCTGGTTCGTCGTCGCCGCCTTCGGCGCGGTGCTGATCGCCTGCGGCATCGGCTGCTTCCTGGTCCAGCTCGTGGTCAGCTTCCTGCGGCGCGACCAGCTGCGCGACGTGACCGGCGACCCCTGGGACGGCCGCACCCTGGAATGGGCCACCGCCTCGCCGCCGCCGGCCTACAACTTCGCCTTCACGCCGGTGATCCAGGACCATGACGCCTGGTGGGACATGAAGCAGCGCGGCCACGCGCGGCCGCTGGCCGGCTTCCGCCCGATCCACATGCCGAAGAACACCGGCACGGGCGTCATCCTCTCGGCCCTCTCGCTGGTGCTGGGCTTCGCGCTGATCTGGCATATCTGGTGGCTCGCGGTGCTGGCCTTCGCCGCCGTGCTGTACGTTTCCATCGAGCACACCTTCAACTACGACCGGGACTACCACATCCCGGCCGAGGAGGTGGCGCGGAGCGAGGACAGCCGCACCCGCGCGCTGGCCGGGGAGTAAGCCTGATGTCGATGCACACGCCGCAGCCGGCGGAAGGTCCGGCCTCCTTCTACGTCCTGGAGGAGGAGCACGCGCATCCCGGGTCCGGCACCATGCTGGGCTTCTGGATCTACCTGATGAGCGATTGCCTCATCTTCGCGGTGCTCTTCGCCACCTACGGGGTGCTCGGCCGCAACTACGCCGCCGGACCCTCGCCGGCCGATCTCTTCGACCTGGGCCTGGTGGCGATCAACACCTCGATGCTGCTCTTCTCCTCGATCACCTACGGCTTCGCCATGCTGGCCATGGTGAAGGGGCGGAAGGGCGCCACCCTGACCTGGCTCGGCATCACCGGCCTGTTCGGCGCCGCCTTCCTCGGGCTGGAGCTCTATGAGTTCCACCACCTGATCCATGTCGGCGCCACGCCGCAGCGCAGCGCCTTCCTGTCCGCCTTCTTCACCCTCGTCGGCACCCACGGGCTGCACGTCTTCTTCGGCTGCGTCTGGCTGGTCACGCTGATGCTCCAGGTGGCGAAGCACGGGTTGATCGCCGAGAACCGCCGGCGGCTGATGTGCCTCAGCCTGTTCTGGCACTTCCTCGACGTCATCTGGATCGGCGTCTTCTCCTACGTCTACCTGATCGGGGTCCTGCCATGAGCGCTCATCCTGAGGCGGCCGGCCAGCATGCCCATGCCGCCCACCATGACGACCATCACGACGAGGGTGCCCATGGCTCCCTCAAGGGCTACCTGATCGGCTTCGGCCTCTCCGTCGTCCTCACCGCCATCCCCTTCTGGCTGGTGATGGGCGAGGTGCTGGAGAGCAGCGTGGCCACCGCCCTGCTGATCATGGGCTTCGCCGTGGTGCAGATCGTGGTGCACATGTTCTTCTTCCTCCACATGAACAGCCAGTCGGAGGAGGGCTGGAACATGCTGGCGCTGATCTTCACGCTGGTTGTCGTGGGGATCACCATCGCCGGCTCGCTCTGGGTCATGTATCACCTGAATGCCAACATGATGCCGCAGATGCTCCACGACATGCGGAGCGTTCCCTGAGACGAGCGGAGGCGGGGCCCGCCGGGGAGGAGACCCCGCGGCGCGGCCTCGCCACCCGCCTGCTGCTTGGCCTGGCGGCGCTTCTCGTCTTCCTCGGCCTGATCGGGCTGGGCAGCTGGCAGTTGCAGCGCCGGGCCTGGAAGCTGGACCTGATCGCCCGGGTGGAGGCGCGTCTCCACGCCGCCCCGGCCCCCGCGCCCGGCCCGGCCGAATGGCCCGCCCTCTCCGCCGCGCGGGACGAGTATCGCCGGGTCTCGCTGCGCGGCCACTTCCTGCCCGTGCCCCCGGCCCTGACCCAGGCGACCACCGCCCTCGGCGCCGGCTTCTGGGTGCTCAGCCCGCTGCGGGACGAGGCCGGCTTCACCGTGCTGGTCAATCGTGGCTTCGTCGCCTCCGGGCAGCGGTCGGAGATCGTCACGCCGGTAGGGCCGCAGGAGATCCTCGGCCTGCTGCGGCTGAGCGAGCCGGGCGGCGGCTTCCTGCGCAGCAACGACCCGGCGGCGGACCGCTGGCATTCGCGCGACGTGGCGGCCATCGCCGCCGCCCGCGGCCTGGCGGGCGTCGCGCCCTATTTCGTCGATGCCGAGGCCGGGCCGCCGGGGACGTTGCCGGTTGGCGGCCTGACCGTGACCAGCTTCCGCAACACCCATCTGGTCTATGCCCTGACGTGGTATGCCCTGGCACTGATGGTGGCCGGCGGCACCGCCTATGCGATCCGCGAGGAGTGGCGGGTGCGGCGGAGCGCCGCCTGAAGGTAGGGAGGGCATCGGCGGCATGAGGGAAGGCGGGAACACGGCACCGCCGGATGGCGCGCCGGCCTCGGGCTCGCGGGACACCACGGGCGGCAAGAACCTGTCGCTGCTGATCCAGCTCCGCTGGCTCGCCGTCATCGGCCAGGTGCTGACCATCGGCGTGGTGCATTGGGGCCTCGGCATCGCCCTGCCGCTTCCAGCCATGTCCATGGTGCTGGGCGGGCTGGTGCTGCTCAACCTGGCCAGCCAGCTCCGCCTCCTGTTGCGGCCCCCGCCGGGCTCGCCGGAACTCTTCCTGACCCTCGCCGCGGATGTGATCGCCCTGACCGTGCAGCTCTATCTGAGCGGCGGCGCCACCAATCCCTTCCTCTCGCTCTACCTGCTGCAGATCACCCTGGCCGCGGTGCTGCTGGAGATGCGCTGGACCTGGGCCCTGCTGGCCCTGGCCAGCCTCTGCGGGCTGAGCCTCGCCCTGGTGCACCATCCGCTGGCGCTGCCGCCCGGGATGCGGGAGGACTTCCTGGCCCTGTACCTCCGCGGCGCGCTGGTCTGCTTCCTGCTGGACGCCGTCCTGCTGGTCATCTTCGTCACCCGCATCAGCGGCAACCTGCGGGAGCGCGACGCCAATCTCGCCCGCATGCGGCAGCAGGCCTTCGAGGAGGACCATATCGTCCGCATGGGCCTGCTGGCCTCGGGCGCGGCGCATGAGCTGGGCACGCCGCTGGCCACGGTCTCCGTCATCCTGGGCGACTGGCGCCGGATGCCGGCCTTGCGGGCGATGCCCGATCTGGTACAGGAGATGGAGGAGATGCAGGCGGCGGTGCAGCGCTGCAAGTCCATCGTCGGCGGCATCCTGCGCTCCGCCGGGGAGGCGCGGGGCGAGGCGCCGGCCCTTATCCGCCTCAGGAGCTTCCTGGCGGCCACCGTGGCGGAGTGGCAGGGAAGCCGGCCGGGAACCGCCCTCGCCTATGCCGACAGGATCGGCGAAGACGTCCCGATCATCGCCGATCCGGTGCTGAAGCAGGTCATCGCCAATGTGCTCGACAATGCCCATGAAGCCTCTCCCGCCGGCATCCGCATGGCCGCCCGGCGCCGGGATGGCGATCTCGTCCTCACCGTCAGCGACGACGGACCGGGCTTTCTGCCGGAAATGCTGGCGCGGCTCGGCCGTCCCTACCACAGCAGCAAGGGGCGCGAGGGGCGCGGCCTCGGCCTCTTCCTGGTGGTGAACGTGATGCGCAAGCTCGGCGGCAGCGTCGCCGCGGTCAACCGGCCGGGCGGCGGCGCGACCGTGACCCTGACGCTGCCGCTGGCGGCGCTGGCCCTGCCGGCCGGGGCCCAGCATGGCGGATGAGCGGCTGCTGCTGATCGTCGAGGACGATGCCAGCTTCTCCCGCACCCTGCGGCGCTCCTTCGAGCGCCGCGGCTACGAGGTGCTGCTGGCGAGCGGCCTGGACGAGACCCTTGCCCTGCTGCAGCACCGCTCGCCGCATTACGCGGTGGTCGACCTGAAGCTGGAGGGCGCCTCCGGCCTCGCCTGCGTCCAGGCGCTGCACGCGCATGATCCGGAGATGCTGATCGTCGTGCTCACCGGCTTCGCCAGCATCGCCACGGCGGTGGAGGCGATCAAGCTCGGCGCCTGCCACTATCTCGCCAAGCCCTCCAACACGGATGACATCGAGGCCGCCTTCGGCAAGGCGGAGGGCGATGCCGAGGCCGAGCTGGATGGCACGCCGACCTCGATCAAGACGCTGGAATGGGAGCGCATCCACCAGACCCTGGCGGAGACCGGCTTCAACATCTCCGAGACGGCCCGGCGGCTTGGCATGCACCGGCGCACCCTGGCGCGCAAGCTGGAGAAGCGGCAGGTCCGCTGAGGCACCCTCCGGGACCCGCCTCCTCACAACCCCAGCGCCAGTTGCCGCGGCTGTCCTTCCACGGCCTCGGCGCCGAGATTGGAGAGGGTGATGCCGAGCAGCCGCACGCCGCCCGGCGCGGGGAAGACCGGGCGCAGCAATTCCTCGCCGATGCGGGCCATGGCCTCGCGCGAGGCGATCGGCACCGCACCGGAGCGGCTGCGGGTGATCTGGCGGAAATCGGCGAACTTGACCTTCACCGTGACGGTCCGGCCGGCATGCCCCTTCCCGCCGGCCGCCTGCCAGACCTTGTCCAGCAGGGGTTGCAGAGCCTGCCACGCCGGCTCCCACTGCGTCAGATCGCGCTCGAAGGTCGTCTCGGCGCCGATCGACTTGCGCAGGCGGTCGGGGTTCACCGGCCGCTCGTCCTCGCCCCGCGCCACGCCGTAGTAGAAGCGGCCGGCCTTGCCGAAATGCTGCGTCAGGAAGGCCAGGTCGCGGTCGCGCAGATCCCGGCCCGTATGGATACCGAGGCGGTGCATGCGCGCCGCCGTGGCCGGGCCGATACCGTGGAACCGCTCCACCGCCAGATCTTCAACGAAGCCGGGACCCAGGCGCGGGGTGATGACGAAGAGGCCGTCCGGCTTGCGGTGGTCCGAGGCCAGCTTGGCCAGGAACTTGTTGTAGGAGACGCCGGCCGAGGCGGTCAGCCCGGTCTCGGCGCGGATCGCGGCGCGGATCTCCTCGGCGATGGCGGTGGCCGAGCCGAGGTCGCGCAGCGGGTGGGTGACGTCGAGATAGGCCTCGTCCAGCGAGAGCGGCTGGATCAGCGGCGTGTAGCGGGCGAAGATGTCGTGGATCTGCCGGGAGACCGCCCGGTAGACGTCGAAGCGCGGCTTGACGAAAACCAGCTCCGGGCATTTCCGCCGCGCCGTGACCGAGGGCATGGCCGAGCGGACGCCGAACCGGCGCGCCTCGTAGCTGGCCGCCGCCACCACGCCCCGCTCCCGCGCCCCGCCGACGGCGAGGGGAATGCCACGCAGGGCCGGATTGTCGCGCTGTTCCACGGATGCGTAGAAGGCATCCATGTCGATATGGAGGATGCGGCGATACGCCGCCAGGGCTGCGGGGGCGGACATCGGACAGCCAGCCTAGCACCGCCTGCCCGCGAGAACAAAGAGGGACCTTCCGCCCGCTAGCCGCCCGTCCAGTCGACGGTCTGGCCGTGCGCCTGCGCCGTGGCCAGCAGGCTCTCGCCGCCGCCGGGCCACAGGGTCAGCCGCAATTCGGGGCGGGCCTCGGCCTGTGGCGGCTCGAAGCGCAGCCAGGCCAGCGGGGCGGCGGCCGTGGCGCGGGCACCGGCCTCGGACAGGGCGCCGGCGATGCGCGCCCGGGTGGCGGCTGGCATGTATTGCCACATGATCGAGTGGTAGAGCACGGTGGCCTGGCCCTCCGCCGGCTCGGCCAGGCGCGCCGCCACCCAGTCGCCCGCATCGGCGGGCTCGACCCGCGACCCGGCGCCGAGCGCCAGGGCGATCGCGCCGTCGAGCCGCGCCAGCCGGTCCTGCTGGTCCGGCCAGACATAGGCGCGCAGGCGCAGCCTCTGGGCCGGGTCGCGGAGATCGACCGGGCTGCGGTCGCAGGCGCCACGGCTGGCGACGCGGACCGGCGCCGCCAGGGGCGGCAGGGGCCCGGTCCATCGCGGCGCGAGACGGACCGGGCTCGCCGGATCGCCCCAGACGGCATCGCCCAGGGTGTAGTGAAAGCGGTCCCAGAGCAGGTTCAGCCCCGCGCTCGCGCCGATCTCCAGCAGGCGCAGGGGCAGGCCGGCCCGATGGGCGATCTCCAGGAAGCCGCCCAGCAGCACGCCGGAGCGGCCGACCTCGTTGGTCTGCGGCGGCGAGGCCAGGAAGGCGGCGATCTCCGCCCGCCGCGCCAGGAGCACGGCGCGCAGGGCCGCGGCATCCGGCGCATCGGCCCGCGCATTGGCCCGGGGCGGATAGCAGGCGGCCAGCGCCGGCGCCTCGCCGGACAGGACCAGGGCATGCAGGGCGCCGGCCAGGCGCAGCGCCAGGGCATCGGCGACCGGATCGCCGGGCCAGTGCCCGGCCAGGTCCGCCGCGGGTCCGCCCGCCGCGAGATCCTCCGCCAGCAGGCCGAGCAGGCGGGCGGTGAAGGGCGAGCCCAGGCGCTCGCACCAGGCGATCTGCTTCCTGAAGGCCTCCAGCACCGCGGCGCGCCGTTCCGTCATCGCGACCCTCCTTCCCCCGGCCCTTCTCCCCGGCCAGGGAAGGGCGCGGCGGCGGTGCCGTCAACCGCCTCAGGGCGCCGTCTTCTCCAGATTCCAGAACACCGGCACCGGCGTCTGCAACAATCCGGTGACCGTGCGGCGATAGGCGATGGGCGCGAAGAACTGACCGAGCGGGACGATCGGCACCAGGGCCGAGGCCTCCTGCTGGATCTGGTCCAGGAGCGCCGCGCGCCTCTCCGGCGCGCTCTCCCGCGCCCAGGCATCCTTCAGCGCCTCGATGCGCTTCGAGCAGGCCCAGCCGGCGTAGGAGGCATCGGTGCAGTTGGTGCTGAGCGCCACATTGGCCACCGGATTGTCCAGCTCGAAGCCGTAGGACCACATGGGAAAGATGTTCCAGCCACCCTGCGCCGGTGCGTCCTGGCGGTTGCGGCGGGACATCATGGTGGCGAAGTCCATGGTCTGCAGATCGACCGTCAGCCCGGCGGCGCGCATCCGCTCGGCCGCCAGCATGCCGAAGCCGCGGATGATCTCGTTGTCGCCCGGCGCGATCAGCACCACCGGCCGGCCGTCATAGCCGGCCTCGCGGAACAGCCGGCCCGCCGCCGCCGCATCGCCCTGGCGCAGCCACTCGGCGTGCTTCTGGTTCTCGTTCAGCCCGCCGCAGGACAGGAAGCTGTAGCATTCCCGCCAGTACTTCCCGTCGCTGCCCGCGGTGACGGCCATGAAGTCCGGCTGCCGCATCAGCATGGCCAGCGCCCGCCGCGCCTCCGCCTTGTCGAAGGGGGGCTGGCGATGGTTGGGGCGGAGGAAGCCGTACTGCCCCTGCCGGCCATGCACGGCGACGACGATCTCCCGGTTGCGCTCCAGCACCGGCAGCAGATCCAGCGGCGGGGTCTCGTAGATGTCGATCTCGCCGGTCTGCAACGCGGCCACCGCGGAGGCGGAATCCGGCAGGATCAGCCAGTCCACCCGGTCGACCCGCGCCACCTTGCCGCCGGCGAAGCCGCTGGCCGGCTCCGGGCGCGGCCGGTAGTCGGGGTTGCGGCGATAGACCAGCCGGTCGCCCGGGCGGTGCGCGGCGCTGTCGAAGCGGAACGGGCCGGAGCCGATGATCCGCTTCACCGGCGTGGTGATGTCGCTCTCCGCCTCCTCGGCGCGCATCACGAAAAGCGCGGTGGAGGTCGGCTTGGCGAAGGCCTCCAGCAGCAGGGGCGTGTCGCTGTCGAGGATGACGGCGAAGCGGCGCTCGTCGATCACCTCCAGCGCCATGCCCATCTCGGCCAGCTTGCGGCCGCTGGTGTCGCGCCGCGCCCAGCGGCGGATCGAGGCCACGGCATCGGCGGCGGTGACCGGCCGGCCGTCGTGGAACAGCAGGCCGGGGCGCAGCGTCAGGGTGCGGCGCCGGCCGTCCTCGCTCGCCTCGACGCTCTCCACCATCTGCGGCCGCGGCGTCAGCGTCTCGTCCAGCGCGAAGAGCGTGTCGTAGACGAGATAGCTGTGCTGATGGGTGATGGAGAGCACGTTGACGATGGAGTCGAGCGTGCGCGGCTCGGCCGAGGCGGCGTAGCGCAGCACCGTCTCGGCGCGCGCCGGGACCAGCGGCGCCGCGAGACCGGCGAGCAGGAGGGGGGCAAGCAGGATGGGGGCGAGCCGGCGGAGCCGGAGCCCGGGCTTGCAACGGACAGGCAGAGACATCGCAACCTCCTTGAGGCGTGGTACGTCATCCTCGCCGTGCTTCCGGCGCGTTTCGCTCCCTCTCCCCTCCCCGGCGGCTGTCCCTGGCCTCAGCCGCGGCCGGCCAGGGCCATGAGGGGGATGGCCTTTTCCTGGCCGCGCAGCATGTCGGCGACCTTCTCCGCCATCATGATCACCGGCACGTTCAGATTGGCGCAGGGAATGGTCGGCATGAGCGAGGCATCGCAGACCATCAGCCCCTCCACGCCGATCACCCGCCCGGCCGGGTCGCACACCGCCCGCGGGTCGGCCTCGTCGCCGAGGCGGCAGGTGCCGCAGGGATGCCAGACGCCGCCGACATGCCGGCGCAGATGCAGCCGCAGCGCGTCCTCCTCGGCCAGCAGCAGGTCGAGGGGCGCCACCCCCTCCTGCGCCATGGCGAGGATACGGCGGCGGATCGCCGGGCTGCGGTCCATCGCCGGCCCGGCCAGGGCGGTCAGCAGGCCGTTGCGGCGCGAGGGGCGGAGCAGCCTCTTCACCTCCTCGGAATAGGTCGAGGGAAAGGTCTCCAGCACCGTGCCAGCCAGGCCCGGCGCCCGCAGCACCCCGGCGGCCAGGCGGAAGGCGTCGGCCAGCCGCTCCAGGTCGCGCGCATCGGAGAGCATGCGGAAATCCACCAGCGGCGGCCGGTCGGGGTCTGGCGTGGCGAGCGTGACCTGGCCCTGGGAATAGGACTTGTTGACCCAGGAGAAGAGGGTGGCGATGCGGTGGCCGACGGCATGCCAGCCGGAGCGGGTGTTGACCGCCGTGTGCATGTCGCCCGGCGGCGTTCCCTCCATCCGGGAGGACCAGCGCAGGATCGACTGGATGTGGTAGCGCTCGCCGCCGGGCAGCCGCGCCTCGGGGCGGATGAAGGCCGACATGCCGATCGAGGGGTGTTCCAGCAGGTTGCGCCCCACCCCCTCCCGGGCCGCGACCACGGCGATGCCGAGGCCGGCCAGGGCGCGGCCGGGGCCGATGCCGCTGCGCATCAGCAGCGCCGGGGCATGCAGCGCGCCGCTGCTGACGATGACCAGCCTGGCCGCCACCTCCAGCAGCTCGGCGCCGCGCCGCAGCCGGGCACCCCTGGCGCGGCGGCCCTCGAAGAGGACGGCCTCGGCGCGGGTCCCGGTCCAGATCGTCAGGTTGGGGCGCCGCCGCACCGCCTCGGTCAGGTAGACCGTCGCCGTCGAGGTGCGGAGGCCGTCACGGTCGAGGTTGACGGTGATCGGATAGACCCCGTCCTCCCAGGCACCGTTCTGGTCCTCCCGCGAGGCGTGGCCCTGGCGGTTCAGCTCGGCTTCGACCTGACGGGCGAAGCCGGTGTGCAGGGCGCGCGGGATGCGCTGGATGGGCAGCGGCCCCTCGGCGCCATGCAGCGCCGTGTCCCCGGCCAGGTCGAGATCGGTCTCCAGCTTGCGGAAGTATGGCAGCACCGAGGACCAGCCCCAGCCGGCGGCGCCCGCGGCCTCCCACTCGGCATAGTCGTGCGGCGAGCCGCGATTGGCGCCGATGCCATTGATCGAGGAGCCGCCGCCCAGGATGCGCGCCTGCTCGTAGGGCCGCTCGGTGACGCCGCCCTGGTTGCCGGGGTCCCGCCCCATGCCGACGCGCAGCCCGGGCCAGGTGTTGGCGGCGTTGAAATAGGCGCGGCCAGGATAGGGCGAGGCGATGTCGCGCGGCATGGCGCCGGGGCGCAGGTCGCGCCCGGCCTCCACCAGCAGGACGCGGCGCTGCGCGTCCTCGCTGAGCCGCGCGGCCAGGACGCAGCCCGCCGAGCCGCCGCCGAGGATCACGACGTCGAAGCGGCCGGCGAGGTCGGGAGCCTGGCTCATGCCGCGTCCTTGCGGACATTCCAGAAGAAGGCGGCGGAGCCGGGCCGCACGCCCTGGATGCCCTTGCGATAGGCCATGCTGGAGAAGTACTGCCCAAGCGGCAGGCTCGGCACGTCCTCAAACGCGAGCGCCTGGATGCGGTCCATCAGCCCCTGGCTGGCGGCGGCGTCGGGCGCGGCGAGCCACTCGGCGGTCAGCCGCTCCATCTCCGGGCTGGCGTACCAGCCGGCCCAGCCCTTCTCGCCCTGGCCGCGGATGGTGGCGTTCATCGCCGGATTGGCGATCGACACGCTGGGCCAGTTGGTGTGGTAGAGGCTCCAGCCGCCCTGCCCGGCCGGCGCGCGGGAGAAGCGGCGCTGCAGCACGCTGCCCCAGTCCATCTCCTGCAGGTCCACCTTCATCCCCAGCTCGCGCAGCAGCGCCGCGGTGACCTGGCCATGCGGGCCGATCGAGGGGTAGTCGGTCGGGTTGATGATGACGACGGTCTCGCCCTGGTAGCCGGCGGCCTTCACCGCGGCGCGGGCGGCGTCGAGGCGGCCCGGCATGGCCTCGGTCCAGGGCTGCTTCACCTCGGGCAGGCCGCAGGGGAACATGGCGCGGCATTCGCGCCAGCTCTCGCGGTCATCGCCCATGATGGCGCGCATGTAGTCCTCCTGCCGGATGGCGGAGAGCACGGCGCGGCGCATCGCCGGTTTGTCGAAGGGCGGTTGCAGGTGGTTGAAGCGGGCCACCGAGATGAAGCCGTAGGGGTCCTGCCGCTGCAGCGTGATGGCGCGGTTGCGCGCCAGCAGGGGCACCAGGTCGGGCAGCACCTGCTCCCACCAGTCCACCTCGCCCGACTGCAGCGCCGCGGCGGCGGTCGCCGGGTCGGGCATGACCATCCATTCCAGCCGGTCGAGTTCCGCGCGCTTGCCGCCCGCGGTCCAGTCCGGCGCGCCCTCGCGCGGGACATAGCCCTCGAAGCGCGCGTAGACGCTGCGGCTGCCGGAGACATATTCGTCGGCCAGGAAGCGGAAGGGCCCCGAGCCCACCATCTCGGTCACCGGCTTCGTCGGGTCGGTCCGGGCCAGCCGCTCGGGCATGATGAAGGCGGGCGAGGAATGCGGCTTGCCGATCGCCTCCAGCAGGCGGGGGAAGGGCCGCTTCAGCCGCACCACGAGGGTCCGGTCATCCGCGGCCTCGAAGGCCTCCACGGCGTCGCCGAGGGTCTGGCCGAAGGTGTCGCGCTGGCTCCAGCGCGCCAGGCTGGCGGCGCAGTCCCGCGCCAGCACCGGCTCGCCGTCGTGGAAGCGCAGCCCCTCGCGCAGGCGGATGCGCCAGCTCAGCCCGTCCGGCGCCGCCTCGGCGCCTTCCGCCATCTGCGGTTGCGGCCGCATCTGCCCATCGACGCCGTAGAGCGTGTCGAAGACGCAGTAGCCATGCGTGATGGTGACGGCGGCGGTGGTGAAGACCGGATCGAGCGTGGAGAGGTTGGCCTGGGGCACGAAGCGCAGCACGCGCCCGCTGGCCGCCCGGCCCAGGCGGGGCGCGGCCAGCGGCAGCCCGGCCGCCATCGCGGCCCGGAATACGTCACGACGTCCGATCAAGACAGAACTCTCCCTTCCTGGGCCGCCCCCGGCATCCCCATCCCGGCGCGCTTCTCCGGCGCGGCCGGAAGGAGGCTAGTCCCGCCCGCCACGGCTCGACAAATCGGCAGCTTTGTGAAGGTCATAGGAAAATCCTATGCCGTTCGGAGAGGGCCGCGCATGAACCTGCGCCAGATGGAGGTCTTCCACGCCATCATGCACGAGGGTAGCGTCACCGGCGCGGCGCAGGCGCTGGGCGTGTCGCAGCCCTCGGTGAGCGAGATGCTGCGGCTGGCCGAGGCCCGCATCGGCCTCACCCTGTTCGAGCGCCGGCACGGGCGGCTGCATCCGACGGCCGAGGCGCGCAGCCTCTTCGCGGAGGTCGAGAAGGTCTTCGAGGCGGTCCGGCGGGTGCATCGCGCCGCCGCCATGCTGCGCGACGCCGAGACCGGCCTGTTGCGCATCGCCAGCATCAATGCGCTGGGCCTGGCCCTGGCCCCACGCCTGCTCGGGCGCTTCGCCGCCGCCGCCCCCGGGATCGAGGGCCGGCTCGCCATCCTGCGCCGGCACGAGCTGAGCGAGGCCCTGCTGAGCGGCGAGTTCGACCTCGGGCTGGTCTTCCTGAGCGGCCAGGATCCCCGGCTGCGGCGACAGGAGCTGGCGCGCCGCCCGCTGCGCTGCCTGGTGCCCGAGGGGCACGCGCTGGCCGGCCGCGCGGGCCTGACGCTGCGGGAGCTGGCGGCCGCCCCGCTGATCGGCTTCTCGCGGTTGCAGACCCTGCACACCCTGCTGCGCCGGATCTTCGCGGAGGCGGAACTGGCCTATCGCCCGGTGGCCGAGGTCGAGCACATCATCCAGGCCTGGACCATGGTGCAGGCCGGCGCCGGGCTCGCCATCGTCGATCCCTTCTCCGGCATCGGCCCGCTCTTCCCCGGCCTGCGCGAGATCCCGCTGCTGGCGCCGGCCGAGCTGGCGCTGGAAGCGATCCATTCCGCCGAGCGCCCGCTCTCCCTGGCGGCGCAGGCCTTCCTGCGCCATGCCGGGGCCCTGCTGGCCGAAGCCGGCGGTTGATCAGCCCGCGCCCGGATCGGGCAGCAGCACCAATAGCTCCTCCCCCGTCCCGGCCTCCCCCGTCCCGGCCTCCCCCATCCCTGCCTCCAGGGGGTCGCGCGGCAGCAGCCGGTGCCGCAGCACCAGCCGCGCCAGCTCGCCCCGCCGTTCCAGCCCGGCATGGCCGCCCTCCCAGGCCAGGGCCACGGCCGATGTCAGGTGGTAGAGCGCCGAGGCGGCCTGCCGCGCCAGCGCCGGCTCCTCCTGCGCCCGCTCCGCCAGGGCCAGGGTGCGGCCGAGCAGCGGCAGCGCCTCCGGCAGGGCGGCGCCATTGCCGAGAAGGCCGCGGAGATGCCGCTCCAGCACCGGCAACGAGCCCTCCCGCGCGGCGGCGCGCAGCACGTCGAGCGCGACGATGTTGCTGGTGCCTTCCCAGATGCTGCCAAGATGCGCATCGCGCAGCAGCCGGGCATCGGGCCATTCCTCGATATAGCCGCAGCCGCCGCGCACCTCCATCGCGTCGCCCGTGACCTTGCGGGCATCGCGGCAGGCGCGGAACTTGATCAGTGGCGTCAGGATGCGCAGCAGGGCATAGGCGCCCTCCTCCCCCGCATCGGCGCGGCGCAGCGCCTCGGCGGTCTGGAAGACCATGCTGCGTGCCTGCTCCATCGGCAGCAGCATCTTGGCGAGCTGCCTCTGCATCAGCGGCATTTCGACGAGGCGCTTGCCGAAGGCCCGCCGCCGGTGCGCGACGAACAGCGCCTCGGTCATGGCGCGGCGCATCAGCCCGGCGGCGCGCACGCCGTTCGAGAGGCGGGAATTGTTGACCATGTCGGCCATCTGCTTGAAGCCGGCGCCGGGATCGCCCACCAGCCAGGCCGTCGCGCCCTCCAGCCGCACCTCGCCGCTGGCCATGGAACGGGTGCCGAGCTTGTCCTTCAGCCGGACGATGCGGTAGCGGTTCGGCGTGCCGTCCGGCAGCATCCGGGGCAGCAGGAAGAGCGAGACGCCCTTCAGACCCTCCGGGCCGCCCTCGCGCCGCGCCAGCACCATGGCCAGCCCGGCATCGGCGTTGGAGCAGAACCACTTGTCACCGGTGAGCGACCAGCTTCCGTCCGGCCGCTCGGCCGCCAGGACGCTGGTGGCGGCGATGTCGGAACCGGCGCCCTGCTCGGTCATGAACATGGCGCCCTGGTGCAGCGCGTCGAGGTCCTGGCTGGTCAGGGCCGGCAGATAGCGCGCGACCAGCTCCGGCGCGCCGAACTTGCGCAGCGTGCGCGTCAGGCTGTCCGTCATGCTGACCGGGCAGCAGAGGCCGAACTCGGCCTGCACGAAGAGATAGGTGATGAGATACTTGGCCGCCGGCGGCATCGGCTCCGGCCAGCCCAGCACGCCGCCACGGTGCGAGAGCGCGGCGAGGCCGAACTCGCCGAAGGCCAGGCGTTCCATCTCGCGATAGGCGGGGTGGTAGTCGATATGCTGGTCGTCCTGGCCGCGCCGGTTGCGCGGATGCAGCACCGGCGGGTTGCGGTCGGCGATGCCGGCCAGCTCGTCCAGCCGGCCGCCCGCCAGGCCGCCCAGCCGCTCGAGATGCGGCGCCAGATGCGCCAGCAGCGGCGCCGGCAGGTAGAGCGCGGCCAGCCGCGCCAGCTCCGGATCGGCCCGCCAGAGGTTGAGGCCGCGGCTGTCCGGCACCGCCTCGGCACCGGTGGGCTGAGGGGCAGGCGTGTGGAGGGGGCGGATGTGCATGTGAGCGGCCTCGTTCCCGGTGTTCCCGACAGGTGTCGTCCCTGCTGGGCGGACGCTGCGCGCGGCGGGCCGGCGCCGCAACCGATTTTCAGGACGGGAGCCGTTGCGCTAGGCTCAACACCCCCATGGTCTCCCGCCGGCTGCCCTCGCTCACCGCCCTGCGTGCCTTCGAGGCCACCGCCCGTCATGGCGGCATGCGCCGGGCCGCCGCGGAACTGCATGTGACGCCCGGCGCGGTCAGCCGCCAGGTCCGGCTGCTGGAGGAGGAGCTGGGCCGGCCGCTCTTCATCCGCGGCGCCCGCGGGCTCGAGGCCACGCCCGCCGGCGCGGTCCTGGCCGCCGCCCTGCACGAGGCGCTGGGCCGCATCGCCACGGGACTAGACGACGCCCTGGCCCTGCCGCCGGCGCGGCGGCCGCTGACCATCGGCGCCTACGCCCATTTCGCCAGCCGCTGGCTGATCCCCCGCTGGGGGCGGCTGCGCGCGGCGCATCCGGATCTCGACATCGCGCTGACCACCAGCGCCGACCCGCAGGCGCTGCGGCCCTCCCGCTTCGACGCCGTCATCGCCGTGGCCGATCCCCGTCCGCGTCCGGGCCTGCTCTGCTGGCCGCTGGTGCCGATCGAGACCGTGCCGGTCTGCGCGCCGGCCCTTGCCGGCCCACCCTTCGACTGGTCCCGGCAGCATCTGCTGCATTCCCGCCAGCGGCCGCGCGACTGGGCCCGGTGGCTGGCGGCGGCTGGCATCGCCGGAGTGGATCCCGAGGGCGGCAGCCATTTCGAGAGCGTCGCGCTGGCGCTCGATGCGGCCGCGGGCGGGCTGGGCGTGGCGCTGGCGATCCGCGCCCTGGTCGCGCCGGACCTGGAAAGCGGGCGTCTGGTCGTCCCCGCGCCCTTCATCCGCCGCAGCCGGCGCTGCTTCGTGCTGCAGCAGGAGGCGGAGCGGGCGGCGGAACCGGGCCTCGCCCGCTTCCGGGACTGGCTCCTGGCGGAGGCCGGCGCGCCGGGCTGAGGCCCCCGGACGTCAGCGGCGGCGCCGGCTCAGCCCTCCCCGCCCGGCTCCGGCAGATCCCCATCCGGCAGATCCATGCGGCTGGCGATGTCCTCGCCGGAGGGCAGCGCCTCGGCCAGCGCGCCGGGCAGGGCCTCGGGCAGCATCACCCGGTACTGCGAGACGCCGATCGGGCTGCCCAGGCCGCGCAGGGCGTATTCCACCACCACGCGGTTGCGCTCGCGGCAGAGGATCAGGCCGATGCTGGGATTGTCGCCCGGCTGCCGCTCCATCTCGTCCAGAGCGGCGAGGTAGAAGTTCATCTTGCCGGCATGCTCCGGCTGGAAGGGACCGGTCTTGAGGTCCACCGCGATCAGGCAGCGCAGGCGGCGGTGGTAGAAGAGCAGGTCCACGTACCAGTCCTGGCCGCCGACCTCGAGGTGATGCTGGCTGCCGCAGAAGGCGAAGCCCTTGCCCAGCTCCAGCAGCACGTCCCGCACCCGCGCGATCAGCCCCTGCTCCAGCGCCCGCTCCTGCGCCGCCGGGCCGAGGCCGAGGAACTTGAAATGATAGGGGTCCTTCAGGATCTGCCGCGCCAGGTCGGACTGCGCGGGCGGCAGGGCCCGGTCGAAATTGGTCACCGCCTGGCCCTGGCGGGCATGCAGCCGGCTCTCGATCTGATGGACCAGCACGGGGCGGCTCCAGCCCTGCTCCAGCGCCGCCTCGGCGTACCAGAGCCGCTCGGCGGGGTCCTTCAGCTTGCTCAGCAGCTCGATGTTCTGCCCCCAGGGCAATCGTCCAACGACGCGTTGGACGACCTCCGCCTCCGGCCACGCCTCCGCGAAGGCGCGCATGTAGAGCAGGTTGGCACGGGAGAAGCCGCCGGTGCCGGGGAAGGCGGCGCGCAGGTCGGCGGCCAGGCGCCCGACCACCCCGGCGCCCCAGCCCAGGCGCTCCTGCCGTTCCAGGATCTCGCGGCCGATGCGCCAGTAGAGGCCGATCAGCTCGGCATTGACGGAGAGGGACGCGCGCAGCCGCGCCGCGCGGATCTGCGCCTTCAACGCCGCCAGCCACGCCGCATAGCCGGCGGGCACCGCCTCCTTCCCGGGGCGGATACCGCTGTCCTTCTCCATGCTCCCTGCTAGCATCGCCTGGCAGCGCTTGCGAGACGGCGCGGGGTCGATAAAGGAAATCTATCACCCCGATCAAAACTAACGATTCGACAGCCCATCGGGCTCTGGTTTCGATAAGCGCGACAGGACCGCCGAAAAGACGCGGCCAGGGAGAGACCGCCAGCAGCGGATGGAACCACTGCGGCTATGGGGGCTACGGAACCATGGAATTTTCACGCTGGATGGCCAGGGGCAGGTCTCTCGGCCTCGTGGCCCTGTTGGGCCTCGCCGCCCCTCTCGGCGCCCCTCCCGGCGCCCAGGCGCAGATGCCGGCGAGCCTGCCGGACGGGCCGAAGCTGCGCATCGTCGCGGTGACCCAGCCGCTTCCGACACAGCCGCAGTACACCCGCGTCGACGTGCCCTATCTCCGCGAGGCGCTGACCCAGCGCTCGAACGGCCGGCTGACCGTGCAGCTCGGCACCCATGCCGAACGCAATCTCTCGGGCAATGAGATCGTCCGGCTGGTGCGTTCGGGCCAGGTCGATATCGGCGCCGGCACCCTCTCCACCCTCTCGGGCGATGTCCCGATCCTGGACGGCATCGATCTCTCGGGCCTGACGCCCGATATCGGCAAGGCGCGGCGGATCGCCGAGGCGCTGCTGCCGGTGGCCAACAAGGAGCTGGAGCGCTTCAACACCAAGCTGGTGCTGCTCTACCCCTTCCCGGCGCAGGTGCTGTTCTGCCGCCAGCCCTTCCAGTCGCTGGCCGACATGAAGGGCCGCAAGATCCGCACCTTCGGCAATTCGCTGGTCGATCTGGTGAACACCATCGGCGGCCAGCCGATCAGCATCGGCTTCCCCGAGGTCTACAGCGCGCTGGAGCGCGGCGTCGCCGACTGCGCCGTGACCGGCACCGGCAGCGGCGCCTCGGCCAAGTGGCCGGAGGTGACGACGCATATCTCCGACCTGCCGCTCTCCTGGGCCGTCGCCGGCTACATGGTCAACCTCTCCTGGTGGAACCGGCTCGACCCGCAGGTGCGCGGCTTCCTCGAGGGCACCTTCGCCGAGATGAACGACAAGCTCTGGGCGCTCGGCGACGCGGCGACGCGGGACGGCATCGATTGCAGCATCGGCAAGGCCGAGGCGTGCAAGATCCATCCCCTCGCCGCCAAGCCGATGACCGAGGTGAAGGCCACCGAGGCAGACCGCGCCCTGGTGCGGGAGGCGGTGCAGAGCACGGTCCTGCCGGGCTTCGTCAAGCGCTGCGGCGCGCGCTGCGGCGAGATCTTCAACCAGGTGGTCGCGCCGATCGCCGGGGTGGAGTACCGGCCGTGATGACCCGGGCCGGGGAAAGGACCCCGGCGCCGCTCCGCGCCGCGCGGGCGGTCCGCCACGGCATCTCCCGGGCCGTCGCGTTCATGGCCTACCTGGCCGGCTGGAACTACATCCTGTGCGCCCTTTTCATCACCGGCGACGTGCTCGGCCGCACCTTCCTGCAGGTCTCGAGCGCGGCGACGGTGGAAATCACCAGCTACATGCTCGCCTGCGGCATCTCCTGGTCCCTGGCGCATACCCTGGCCTCGCGGGCGCATATCCGCGTGGACGTGCTGGTGAACCGCATGCCGCTGCGGCTGCGCACCATCCTGCATGTCTTCGCGCTGGTCCTGCTCGGCGGCTTCGCCGTCTTCGTCGCCTGGGCCGCCTGGTCGCTGCTCGACGAATCGCTGATGTTCGACGCGCATGACAACAGCGCCCTGCATCTGCCCATGGCGATCCCGCAGGGAATCTGGGCCTTCGGGATGGCGAGCTTCGTCGTGATGATCGTGGCGCTGCTGGTGGAGGCCATCCTGGGCCTGCTCCTCGGCCGCTTCCAGGAGGTGGACCAGATGCTCGGCAGCCGCAGCATCGACGACGAGGCGGAGGAGGCGCTGGAGGCCGTCGCCATGGCACGCGAGGGGCATCCGGCATGATCGCCATCGTCTTCCTCCTCGGCCTGCTCGGCGTGCTGGTCTTCGCCGCCGCCTCGGGAGGGACGGCGCTGCCGCTACCCGAGATCCTCGGCCTGATCGCCGTCTTCGTGGTCTTCTTCGGCGCCGGCGTGCATATCGCGGCGGTGCTCGGTATCCTGGCGCTGATCACCGGCGTGCTCTTCTCGGACCGCCCCTTCTGGCTCTTCGCCGGCCAGACCTTCTGGGGCCCGTCCAGCAATTTCGTGCTGATCGCCGTGCCCCTCTTCCTGCTGATGGGCGAGATCCTGCTGCGCGCCGGCCTGTCGGACCGGCTCTACCGCGCGCTCAACATCTGGCTGAACCGCCTGCCGGGAGGGCTGCTGCACACCAACATCGCCTCCTGCGCGCTGTTCTCGGCGATCTCGGGCTCCTCGGTCGCCACGGCGGCGACCATGGGCTCGGTCGCCCTGCCCTACTTCAACGACACCCGGTACAATCCGCGCATGGTGCTGGGCTCGCTCGCCGCCGGCGGCGCGATGGGCAACCTGATCCCGCCCGGCATCACCTTCATCGTCTACGGGCTGATCACCGAGACCTCGGTCGGCGCGCTGTACATCGCCGCCATCCTGCCGAGCATCCTGGTGACGCTGCTCTTCATCGGCGTCATCACCGTGCACGGGCTGCGCAACCCGCTCGACCGGCCGCCGCCGCTGCCATGGTCGATCAAGCTGCGCGCCCTTGGCGGCCTGGTGCCGACATTGCTGCTGATCATCCTGGTGCTCGGCTCGATCTATGGCGGCTACGCCACGCCGACCGAGGCGGCGGCGCTCGGCGTCGTCGGCGCCGCGGTCTTCGCCGTCATCGAAGGGCGGCTCTCGCTCAGGATGCTGAACGCGGCGGCGGAAGCCACGGCGCGCAACACCGCGCTGCTGGGGCTGATCATCCTCGGCGCCTACCTGCTGAACTACATCCTGACGGCGATCGACGTGCCGCAGACCGTGGCCGACACGATCAGCCACCTGCCGGTGCCGCCCTGGGCCATCATGCTGGCGATCATCGGCATGTACTTCGCGCTCGGCACCTTCATGGAGGGCTTCTCCATGATCATCACGACGGTGCCCGTGGTCTTCCCGATCGTCGTCGGCCTCGGCTACGACCCGATCTGGTTCGGCGTCGTCGTCACCATGCTGGTGGAGATCGCGCAGATCAGCCCGCCGGACGGCACGGTGATGTACGTGCTGCAGGGCATGCGCCCGAAGGGCGGGCCGATCACCGATGTCTTCGTCGGCGTGATGCCGTTCCTGATCGCCTACCTCATCGCCGTGGCCGCCATGATGGTCTGGCCCGGCCTCGCCACCTGGCTGCCGGCCGTGATGGGCTGAGCCGCCATGTCCTCCCCTTCACACGGAGCCTCCGTGAGCATCACTCCCTTCATCCGGATCGGCATCGACATCGGTGGCACCTTCACCGACCTGCAGATCCTGGACGAGCGCGACGGCGCCCTGCGCAGCCTAAAGACGCCGACCACCCCGGAAGATCCCTCGATCGGCCTGCTGGCCGGGCTGCGCGAGGCGGCTGAGCGCCATGGCTTCGCCCTCTCCGATATCCGCCTGCTGCTGCACGGCACCACCATCGCCACCAATGCCGTGCTGGAACGCCGGCTGGCGCGTGGCGTGCTGCTGACGACGGCCGGCTTCGAGGATGTCCTGGAGATCGGCCGCCACAGCCGGCGCGACATCTACGGCCTGAAGCCGGCGCATGAGGCGCCGCTGATCCCGCGCGACCGGCGCCTCGGCGTGCCGGAACGCATCCGCGCCGATGGCGGTGTGGAGCGCGCCCCGGAGCCCGCCGCCATCGCCGCGCTGATCGACCGCCTGGCGGCGCTGGAGGCGGAGGCCGTGGCGGTCTGCCTGCTCAACGCGCATGTCAACCCGGCGCATGAGCAGCTTCTGGCCCGGGCGCTGCGGCAGGCGCGGCCGGACCTTCCGGTCTGTCTGTCGAGCGAGATCAGCCCGGAGATCCGTGAGTACGAGCGCAGCTCCACCACGGTGCTGAACACGCTGCTGATGCCGGTGGTCGGCGCCTACCTGCAAAGGCTCACCGGCCGCCTGGCCGAGGCCGGGATCGGCGCGCGGCTGCTGCTGGTGCAGTCCAACAGCGGCGTCTGCAGCGCCGAGACGGCGGCGCTGCAGCCGGCCCGCCTGCTGCTCTCGGGCCCGTCGGGCGGCGCCCTGGCGACGCTGCGCATGGCCGAGGCGCTGGCGCGGCCGAACCTGCTCGGCGTCGACATGGGCGGCACCAGCTACGATGTCTGCGTGGTGCGCGACGGCGCGGTGACGCGCATGACCCAGGGCGAGATCGACCACCTGCCCGTCCGCCTGCCGATGATCGAGATCCGCACCATCGGCTCCGGCGGCGGCTCGCTCGCCTCGGTGGACGAGGCCGGGCGGCTGAAGGTCGGCCCGCGCAGCGCCGGCTCGCGCCCCGGCCCCGCCTGCTACGGGCGCGGCGGCACCGAGCCCGCCGTGACCGATGCCAATCTCGCCCTCGGCCGGCTCGATCCACGCTTCTTCCTGGGCGGGGCCATGCCGCTCGACGCCGCGGCCTCCGCGCGCGCCGTGGCCGAGCATGTCGGCGCGCCGCTCGGGCTGGAGACGCCGGCCGCCGCCGCCGGCATCCTGGCCGTGACCGACACCAACCTCGCCGCCGCCGCCCGGCTCAGCCTGTTCGAGAAGGGGCTCGACCCGCGCGACTTCAGCCTGCTCTCCTTCGGCGGCGCCGGCGGCCTGCACGCCATCCCCGTGGCCGAGGAGCTGGGCATTCCGGAGGTGATCTTCCCCGCCGATGCCTCGACCTTCTCGGCCTTCGGCATCCTGCATTCCGACATCGTGCACGATGTGGCGCGCAGCCGCGTGATGCCGGCGGCGCCCGAAAGCCTGCCCCGCATCGGCGATTTTCTCGATGCCCTGCGGCAGCAGGGCGCGGCGCTGCTCGACGCCGATGGCGTGGCACCGGCGGACCGGCGCCTCGCCGTCGCCGCCGATCTGCGCTATCGTGGCCAGGCCTTCGAGCTGGTGACCCCCTGGGAAGAGCCCGCGGCGGAGCCGGCGGCGCTGGAGCGGCTCCTGGCCGCCTTCCACGCCGCGCACCGGCAGCGCTTCTCCTACAGCAACCCCGAGGCGCCGGTGGAATTGGTGGCGCTGCGCCTCAGCGCGACCGGCCTGCTCGCCAGGGCCGAGGCACGCCGCGCCCCCGGACGCGGCGCCGAGCGCGCGCCCGAGGCCCGGCGCGTCTGGCTCGGCGATGGCTGGCGGGAGGTGCCGGTGCATCAGCGCGAGCGGCTCACCGGCCGCATCACCGGCCCGGCGCTGATCGAGGAAGAGTACACCACCATCTATCTCGGCCCCGGCTGGGACTGCGCGCCCGGGCCCGAGGCCACGCTGATCGCCCGCCGCGCCGGCACGGAGGCCGCCCGATGAGCCCCTCGCTCGACCCTGTCGCGCTGGAGATCCTGCGCAACGCCCTGACCGCCGCCGCGGCCGAGATGGACGTCACGGTCTGGCGGACCAGCCGCTCGACCATCGTGCGCGAGCTGCTCGACTACTCGACGGCGATCTTCGATGCCGAGGGCTACAATGTCGCCCAGTCGGCGCGCATCCCGCAGCATCTCAACTCGATGAGCACCGGCCTGCTTACCGTGGTGCGCGACTTCCTGCCGCTGGACGGGTGGGAGGATGGCGACGTCGTCATCACCAACGATCCCTATTGCGGCGGCCAGCACATCCCCGACATCCTGGCCTTCCGCCCGGTCTACGCGGAAGGCCGGCGCGTCGCCATCGTCGGCACGCTCTGCCACCATCTCGACATGGGCGGCATGGCCGCAGGCTCCTACGCCGCGGCCGCGACGGAGGTGTTCCAGGAGGGGCTGCGCATCCCGCCGCTGAAGCTCGTGAAGGGCGGGGTGCTGAACGAGGATGTCCTGGCCATGATGCGGCAGAATGTCCGCCGGCCGGACATGCTCTGGGGCGACCTCCAGGCGCAGCTCGCCTCGCTCTCCGTGGGCGAGGCCAATCTGCGCAAGCTGGCGGGGCGTGTCGGCGCCGCGACGCTGGTCGAGGCCTGCGCCCGCATCCTCGACGGCTCGGAGCGGGCGATGCGCGCCATGATTGGCCGCATCCCCGACGGGCGCTATGAATTCGAGGACTTCCTCGATGACGACGGCATCGATCCCGAACCGATCCGTATCCACGCGGCGGTGGAGGTGAAGGGCGAGGAGATGGTGATCGACCTCTCCGGCTGCGGGCGGCAGGCGGTGGGGCCGGTCAATGCCACCCTCGCCTCCTCGGGCTCGGCCGTCTCCTACGCGGTGATGGCCATCGCCGATCAGGAGATTCCGCCCACCGCCGGCTGCTACCGTCCCGTCACGGTGATCGCGCCCGAGGGCAGCATCGTCAACGCGCGCCATCCGGCCCCCGTCGCCAACCGCGTCGCGGTCAGCCACCGGCTCGCCACCACGCTGCTCGGCGCGCTACACCAGGCGGTGCCGGACCGCGTGCCGGCGGCCTATTACGGCGTCTCCTACGTCTGCTCCTTCCAGACCATCGGGGCGGATGGCGAGCGCGGCGTGCTGGTGGAGATCGAGGTGGGCGGCAGCGGTGCCCATGCCGATACGGACGGGCTGAGCGGCTACACCTACGGCATGCACAACAACTCGAACATCCCGGTGGAGATGATCGAGAGCGAGTTGCCGCTGACGCTCACGGGCTACGGCCTGCTGCCGGATTCCGGCGGGGCGGGGCGGCAGCGCGGCGGGCTCGGCCTGTTCCGCGAATGGCGCATCGACAGCGTGGAGGCGATCTTCACCGCCAACCTGGAGCGCTTCAGGTTCCGCCCCTACGGGCTTGAAGGCGGCGAGCCCGGCCGCGCCGGCGCGCTCTGGCTGATCCGCGGCGGCGAGCGCAGGCCGCTGGGTTCCAAGGTGAACAACCTGCGGCTGATGAAGGGCGACGTGATCCGGCTGGAGACCTCGGGAGGTGGCGGCTATGGCCGGCCGGAGGATCGGGCGGAGGCGGCGCGGCGGACGGACCGCGCGCTCGGCTACGTCACCGCCTGAGGGTCGCAGGAAGCGTCCGGGGGAGCCGCGCCCCCCCGGAGGCTTGCCCTACTTCCCCCAGCGCAGCGCCATCGCGTCGAGATCGCGTGCGATCTCGATCAGCCCCTGGCGCGCCGCCGGATGCAGCGGCGGCAGGGGTGCGCGCGGTGCGTCGCAGGCGATGATGCCGCCTTCCCGCATCAGCGCCTTGGCCGCCAGCAGCCCGCATTGCCGGTTCTCGTGGTTGATCAGCGGCAGCCAGCGATGGTATCCGGCCTTGGCCGCCTCCCGGTTGCCGGCCAGATAGTCGCGGACGATCGGCACCAGCCCGTCCGGATAGCCGCCGCCGGTCATGCTGCCCGTGGCCCCGGCGTCGAGGTCGGCCAGCAGGGTGATCGCCTCCTCGCCGTCCCAGGGGCCCTCGACCGCCTCGCCGCCCTCGGCGATGAGCTGCCGCAGCTTGGCGGCGGCGCCCGCCGTCTCGATCTTGAAATAGGCGACATGCGCGATCTCGCGCGCCATCCGCGCCAGGAAGCCCGGCGGCAGCGGCGTGCCGGCGGCCGGCGCGTCCTGGATCATGATCGGGATCTCGATCGCGTCGGACACCGTGCGGAAGAAGTCGAAGATCGCCGCCTCGCCGAAGCGGAAGGTGGCGCCGTGATAGGGCGGCATGATCATCACCATGGCCGCGCCCTGCTCCTGCGCGCGGCGGCTGCGCGCGGCGCAGATCCGCGGGCTGGTGTGCGTGGTGGTGACGATCACCGGCACCCGCCCCGCGACGTGGCGCAGGATGGCCTCGGTCAGCACCTCCCGCTCCTCATCGGCGAGCAGGAACTGCTCGGAGAAGTTCGCCAGGATCGAGAGCCCGTCCGAGCCGGCCTCGATCATGAAGTCGAGACAGCGGCGCTGCCCCTCCAGGTCCAGCGCGCCATGCTCGTCGAAGATCGTCGGCACCACCGGGAACACGCCCCGGTACAGCGTCGGATGCGCCATGTCTTGTCTCCTCCCCTTCAGTGATTGTCACGCGGCACGGGCGAGCCGCTGCGGCCGACCAGGAAGTCGAAATCGGCGCCCTGGTCCGCCTGAAGCACGTGATCGACATAGAGCCGGGTATAGCCCCTGTCGAAATGCGGCGCCGGCGGCACCCAGGCGGCGCGGCGGGCGGCCAACTCGGCCTCGTCCACATGCAGGTGCAGGCTGCCGGCCTTGACGTCGAGGGTGATGAGATCGCCGGTCCGCACCAGGGCCAGCGGCCCGCCGGCCGCCGCTTCCGGCGCCACATGCAGCACCACGGTGCCATAGGCGGTGCCGGACATGCGGGCATCGGAGATCCGCACCATGTCGCGCACCCCCTGGCGCAGCAGCTTCTGCGGCAGCGGCATGTTGCCGACCTCGGCCATGCCGGGATAGCCCTTGGGGCCGCAGTTCTGCAGCACCATGATGCAGTCGGCGTCGATCTCCAGACTGTCGTCGTTCACCGCGTGGTGCAGGTGTTCGATGCTGTCGAAGACCACGGCGCGGCCGGTGTGCCGCATCAGGTGCGGCGAGGCGGCGGACGGCTTGATCACCGCGCCGTCGGGCGCCAGGTTGCCGCGCAGGATGGCGATGCCGGCATCGGGCTTGAAGGGCTGCTCCGGAGTGGTGATGACCTCCCGGTTCCAGCAGCGCGCGTCCTTGACGTTGTCCCAGATGCTCCGGCCGTTGACGGTCAGCGCGTCCTTGTGCAGCAGGCCCTGCTCGCCCAGGTCGCGCAGCACCACGGGCAGGCCGCCGGCGTAGTAGAAATCCTCCATCAGGTACTCGCCGGAGGGCATCAGGTTCACCTGGCAATGGACGCCGCGGCCCAGCCGGTCGAAATCCTCCAGCGTCAGGTCGACGCCGATGCGCCGCGCGATGGCGATGAGATGCACCACCGCGTTGGTCGAGCCGCCGATGGCGGCCAGGGTGCGGATGGCGTTCTCGAAGGCCTCCCGCGTCAGGATCCTCGTGGGTGTCAGGTCCTCTCCCACCATCTCGACGATGCGGCGGCCGGCCATGCGGGCCAGCTCGTTGCGGCGGGCGTCGACGGCGGGGATGGCGGCGTTGGTCGGCAGGCCGATGCCCAGCGCCTCCACCATCGAGGCCATGGAGGAGGCCGTACCCATGGTCATGCAGGAACCATGGCTGCGGTTCATCCCCGCCTCGGCCTCATGGAACTCCTTCAGCGTGATCTCGCCGGCGCGGAGCTGCTCGCTCATCGAGATGATGCTGGTGCCGGAGCCGATCATCCTGCCCTGATAGACGCCGCGCAGCTGCGGCCCGCCGGAGACGCCGATGGCGGGAAGATCGGCGCTGGCCGCGCCCATCAGCAGCGCGGGCGTCGTCTTGTCGCAGCCCATCAGCAGCACGACGCCATCCAGCGGATGGGCGCGGATGCCCTCTTCCACATCCATCGCCGCGAGGTTGCGGTAGAGCATGGCGGTGGGGCGCATCGTCACCTCGCCCAGCGAGGAGACGGGGAATTCCAGCGGGAAGCCGCCGGCCTCCAGCACGCCGTAGCGGACATGCTCGGCGATGGTGCGGAAGTGGCTGTTGCAGGGGTTGAGCTCGGACCAGGTGTTGCAGATGCCGATGACCGGCCTGCCCTCGAACTGGTCCTGCGGAATGCCGCGGTTCTTCAGGAAGGAGCGGTAGTAGAAGCCCATCTTGTCCTGCCGGCCGAACCAGGCCTGGCTGCGCAGCGTTTTCTTGTCGTGTGTCATGGCGCGTTTCCTCGGGAGACGGCAGGGGCGCCGCGTCCGAGCAGGCTAGGCCGACGAGGCATATCGTTCCAATCGGAACTTCGGGGCGATCTATGCCGGTTTCGGTATGTCTTCAAAGAGCAAAGCCTCCGCCATGGCGTGGAGGCTGTGCGCCGCCGGCGAGAGACGGTGGCCGCGCAGCCGGATCAACCCATAGGGCGGCACGCTCAGGCGGGGCGCCTCCCGCGGGGCGGGCAGGCGGCGGAACCGCCCGCGCGGCCCGAAGATGGCCGCGACCGAGGTGCTAACGGCACCGATGGCATCGCCCCGCGCCAGCGCCGCCAGGGCGACCAGGGCCGAGGCGGTGTTCAGCACCTGGCCCGGCGGCTCGAGCCCATGGCGCAGGAACAGCATCTCCACCTGCTGGCGCAGCAGGCTGCCGCGCGGTTCCAGCACCCAGGGGTAGGCCCGAAGATCGGCCAGGGCCGGGGTGCCTCCCGCCAGCAGCGGATGCTCCTCCCGCACCAGGAAGCAGATCTCCTCCTCCCCCACCTCGCGATACTCCAGCCCGGCCGCGTCCTGCCCCGCGGGCAGGCGCGCCAGAATGAAGTCCAGCCGGCCGGCGCGCAGCCGCTCGACCAGGACCGGGCTGGTGTCCACCTCCGCGCTCACCCGGATGCCGGGCGCCTCGCGCCGTGCCTGCTCCACCAGCCGCACCAGCGCATCCACCGCCGGCATGGTGACGGCGCCGATGGCCACCGTGCCGCCCGAGCCGCCGCGCAGGCCGTTCAGCTCCGCCGCCGCCGCCTCCAGCTCGACCAGCACGGCGCGGGCGCGCCGCAGCAGCACCTCGCCCAGCGCGTTGGGCTCCACCCCGCGCGGCCGGCGCTCGACCACCGGAGCGCCGATCATCGCCTCGATCTCCGCCAGCAGGCGCGAGGCGGCGGGCTGGGTCAGGCCGAGGCGGCGGGCGGCGCGGTTGAGGTTGCGGTCCTCGTCCAGGGCGGTGAGCAGCTGCAGGTGGCGCAGCTTGAGGCGGGTGCGGGAGAACCAGTCCGGCGCCAGGGGGCGAGGCGCCCCGGCGGGGGAAGCGGCCATGGCAGGGATATCCGATTCGGTATGTCGGTCGCCGATGATTGCGCTTTACTAGCATCCCGCCCGCCCCCTAACCATACCGCGACAAGAACAGTTCCGCAGCAAGCGGACCGGGCCCGAGGCGGTCCGTGGAGGAAAGCCGGTCCCCTGCCCGCCCCCGCGCGGCGCGCCGTGCCATGCCGCCGCCCCGCCCCGATCCCGGCGTCACACCCGCCCCCGTTCCCGCGAGGGCGGCTCCACGGACCCGGAAAGACCCACGGATGACGTTCCAGAACGACGCCCTGCCCCCGCTCCGCCGCCGCGGGCTGCTCGCCGCCGGCCTCGGCGCCGCCGCCGGTGGCCTCGCCATGCCGCACCTGGCCCTGGCCCAGTCCTGGCCGACCCGGCCGGTGACGCTGGTGGTCGGTTTCCCGCCCGGCGGCCAGACCGACTTCGCCGCCCGCGTCATCCAGCAGGGCATGTCGCAGGCGCTCGGCCAGCCGGTGGTGATCGACAACAAGGGCGGCGCCGGCGGCAATATCGGCACCGAGGCGGTGCTGCGGGCGCGGCCGGACGGCTACACGATCCTGGCGGCCAATTCGAGCTCCATGGCCATCAACCCGCACACCTTCCCGGGCATGACCATCGATCCGCTGGAGCTGGTCTCGGTGGGGCTGGCGCTGCAAAGCTCACTGATCCTGTGCCTGCACCCCTCGGTTCCGGCGAGGACGGTCGCGGACTTCACCGCCTGGGTGAAGGCGCAGCCCAAGGGTGTCGATTACGGCACGGCGGCGGCGGGAAGCATGTCGCACTGCGCGATGGAGCTGTTCCGCACCCGCATCGGCAATCCGCAGATGGAGAGCGTGCCCTATCGCGGCAGCGGCCCGGCCATGCAGGACTTCATCGCCGGCCGCTTCAGCGCCCTCTTCGACGCCGCCTCGGTCGTGGCGCCCTTCGTCAAGGCCGGGCAGGTGCGCGGGCTGATGGTGACGGGGGAGCGGCGCGCGCCGGCCTTCCCGGATATCCCGACCGCCGCCGAGCAGGGCCTGAACGACTTCATCATCACCAGCTGGATCGGCCTCTCGGCGCCGAAGGGCACGCCGCCCGAGGTGGTGCAGCGGCTCAACGCGGCGATGAACGCGGCGCTGCAGGACGCCACGGTGCGGGAGCGCATCACCGGCCAGGGCGACGAGCCGGGCGGCGGCACGGCGGCGGAGTTCGATGCCCGCGTGAAGGCCGACCACAAGCGCTGGGGCGAGGTGGCGCGGGCGGCGAATATCCGCGCCGACGCCTGATGGCCGGGCGGGCCGGAGAAAGGTCATCCTCTCTCCGGCCGCCCGCCCGCCTCACACCAGGGCGAAATGCCCCGCCGACACCTCGCGGAGCTCCGCCTCGGGGGGCGGCGGCGAAGGCTCGTAGGGCAGGCGCCGGCGGGCCGCCTCGCGGTCCGGGTCCGGGATCGGCGCCGCCGAGATTAGGGCGCGGGTATAGGGATGGGTCGGGTTGGCGAAGACCTCGGCGGTCGGTCCCATCTCGACGATGCGGCCGCGCAGCATCACCGCCACCCGGTGGCAGAGATAGCGCACCATGCCGAGGTCATGGGCGATGAACAGATAGGCCATGCCCATCTCCTCCTGCAGATCGAGGAAGAGGTTGATGATCTGCGCCTGGATCGAGACGTCGAGCGCGGTGATCGGCTCGTCCGCCACGATCAGCTTCGGGCCGAGCGCGATGGCGCGGGCGATGCCGATGCGCTGCCGCTGACCGCCGGAAAACTGGTGGGGGAAGCGGTCCATGAAGCGCGGGTCGAGGCCGACACGCCGGAAGAGCTCCGCCACACGGTCGCGCTGCTCGGCGCCGCCCCGCACCACCCCATGCACGCGCAGGGGCTCGCCGACGCTCTCTCCCACCCGCATGCGCGGATTGAGCGAGGAGTAGGGGTCCTGGAACACCACCTGCAGCTTCTTGCGCACCTTGATGAGCTGGTGCGTCTTCAGGCCGGTGATGTCCTCGCCCTCGAAGACGATACGGCCGGCGGTGGGCTTCTCCAGCCGCAGCACCAGGCGGCCCGTCGTGCTCTTGCCCGAGCCGGATTCGCCGACCAGGCCCAGCGTCTCGCCCGGCGCCACGGTGAAGCTGATGCCGTCCACCGCCTTCACCGTGTGGGTCGAGCGGCCCCAGAGGTTGTGCGCGGTGTCGAAGTGCCGGGTCAGGCCCTCGACCGCCAGGATCGGCTTGGGGGCAATCGCGTTCATGCGGCCTTCTCCCGTTGGGCGCGGAGGTCGTACCAGGCGGCGACGAGATGGCCGGGCACCGCGCCCGGCGCCTGCACCAGCGGGGGCACCTCGGTCAGGCAGCGCTCGGTCGCGAAGGGGTTGCGCGGCGCGAAGGGATCGCCCACCGGCGGCTGGAAGAGATCCGGCGGCTGGCCGGGGATCTGGTAGAGGCGCTGGCGTTCCGTCGCCACCACGGCGACGCGCTCGCCCTCGGCCGCGATCGGCATCTCGTGGTCGGGCAGGGAGCGCAGCAGGCCCCAGGTATAGGCGCTGCGCGTGTCGTTGAAGACGGCGCGGACCGGGCCGCGCTCCTGCACGCGGCCGCCATACATGACCTGCACCGTGTCGGCGATGCCAGCGACCACGCCCATGTCGTGCGTGATCCAGATCATCGCCATGCCGAGCTTCTTCTTCAGGTCGCGCATCAGGTCGAGCACCTGGCCCTGCACCGTCACGTCGAGCGCGGTGGTCGGCTCATCGGCGATCAGCAGCTTGGGCTCGCAGGCGATGCCGATGGCGATCATGGCGCGCTGCCGCATGCCGCCCGAGAACTGGTGCGGATACTGCGTCACGCGCTTGCGCGGCTCGGGGATGCCGACCAGGTCGAGCAGCGCGACGGCGCGTTCCAGGGCCTGACGCCGGGACATCAGCCCGTGCGTCACCAGCGCCTCGGTGATCTGCGTGCCCACGGTCAGCACCGGGTTCAGCGAGGTCATCGGGTCCTGGAAGATGATGCCGATCTCGCGCCCGCGCAGCTTGCGCAGTTCGCGCTCCGAGAGGGTCAGCAGCTCGCGCCCGTCGAAGCGCACGCTGCCGCCGGCGATGCGGCCGGGAGGCTTCGGGATGAGGCCCAGCATGGCCAGGACATGCACGCTCTTGCCGCTGCCGCTCTCGCCGACGACGCCGAGGGTCTCGCCCGCCTCCAGGTCGTAGCTGACGCCATTCACCGCATGGACGGTGCCTTCCCCGGTGTCGAAGCGGACGGTGAGATCCCTGACCTCCAGCAGCGCCATGGGCGAGGACTCCTTGCCTGGAAATTATGAGAATGATTCTTAGTGTCATTCTCATCGCCAGGCAACATGCCAGCTCCGCCCTCCCCGTCTGTACCCACTGTCGGCATTTCTGCTATGGCAGCCGGCCCCGCCCCTGCATGAGGACCGCGACAGGATGACCCTGGCCACCCCCGCCGCCGGAACCGCCCTCTCG
>NZ_JBMPSU010000003.1:0-199446 GCF_049340465.1 Pseudoroseomonas sp. WGS1072
ATCCTGGTCGATGCCCTTCACCTCCCGCGAGGTGACACGCCGGCGCCGGTTGTTGGCGTCCCGACCCCAGGCGCTCAGCCCTCCCCGGATGGCGGCCTCCTGCACCCTGTTAAAGGTGCGCCACAGATCATCGCCACGATCGTCATGCCGGCGCACCGCCAGCATCTGCTCGGCCTGGATCGGGGTCTCCACATTGCCCTCGGCGTCCCCGAAGCGCAGCGTCCGGGCGGCGTCGGCCAGCGCCATCTGCTCGTCCCGGCTGAGTCGCAGCCCGGTCCAGGCCTCCGCCGCAGCAATCGCCGTGTTGGCGTCCTCGAGCACCTCGTAGCTGCCCTCAATGACGCGGCTGACCACATCCCCCTTGTGCGAGACGCGCACCTCCTCCCCTTCCCGCTCGGTCACCACCATGCCGTTCAGGCAGACCAGCCGGAACACACCGGCCATGACCTGATAGGCCGAGGAGCCGTCATGGCTGTTCACCAGCACAATCTCCGGGAAGGTCTCGCCGACCCGGCGCTGGCCGGCCACCGCTCCCTGGTAGCGGAAGCGGATCATATGCTTGGTGAAGTCGCGCTTGCCGGCATCGCGCGTGCGTGACTGCTTCGCCATCACGGGCAGAAAGCCATTGTCGCGCATGCCGGCAATGACTTCTGAGGTCGGGATATAGGTGTAGCGGGCCGAGCGGCTCTCATGCGCCTCGGCGGCGAAGGCGGAGGGCGCGAGGAGGCGGATCTGCTCGTCTGTCAGCGGCGTCTTGCCGTTGGCGAGCGAGAAGGAGCGGCGGCTGATGAAGGACATGGGACCATCCCTGGCTGGGGTTGAGCTGAGGCGACCGCAGCTCGGTCGTTCCTCGTCCCGGCTCTCTCTCTCCGGGATGCTTCTCCCCCGCGCAGGGGCGACGGGTGGGCGCCAATGCGGGCGGGCGTGGCCGGGGTGCGGCGAAGCGGGGCGCAGCCCTGCGCACGTCGCGGCCTGGCCATGCCGTAGCCGGCATTGGGCCGCGCAGCGGCATGCGCCCGGCCGGCGCTTCTGCGCCCTCTCTGTCTCTCCTTTTCCGTCCTCTGAGTGGCCTGGCACCGCCGCCGCCTCACAAGCACGAATGGGCATTCGAAAGTCGAATTACGGGGGTGCCCGGCAGATTCCCCGATCAATACCCTTCGGCAGCTCGCCAGGCGGCGCGCGCGCATTCAGCAGGAGAGAGATGACGGCATGGCTATGCCCAATCGACGAAGGGCAATGATCTGCGCCATCACAGCAACGATTGCCTTGGGGTGCTCGGTGCGGGCCGCAACCCATGAGGAACTGGTGGACACCTGCATCGCACGGATGCGCAAATCCGCGCTGAGGACGAACCCAGGTCCCGCGGCGCTGAGTGCCGGCTGCGACTGCGTCATGGAGAGCATTCAGCAGCGGCTGAGGCTCTCGGAGGAGGATAGCGATGCCATGCGGCGCCTTCTGGAAGGCGAGCGCGTCCTGGCCGCGGAGATCAGGAACAAGGAGGTCCCGGCCGTGGCCGGCTTCCTGCCTATGATGTTCAATCGCCCTGATATCCAGCGGTGCATGGCGGGTTGGTAGCGGTTGCGATCGCCGAGGCTCGCAGAGACGCTATTCGTCGAAAAGATCCGCATGGGTGCCGGCGCGCACGAAAACGATCAGCCCCCCCGGCCCATCATCGGCAAGTCGATAGGCGAGGAGGAAATCTCCGCCGATATGACATTCGCGATGACCATCCCAGTTGCCGCGTAGCGGGTGATCGAGCCATTCCGGCCCCAAGGGGCCGTCATTGGCAATCAGCAACAGCATTGCCTCCTTCAGGCGGTGCAGGTCGTACCGACCGGACCGGCTAAGCCTTTCCCAATCCTTGGCGAAGGTCTTGGTGTAATCGGAAGCCCTCGGCAGAGGAGCCCGCTTAGCCGCCGCGGGCTTCTTCTTCGAGGGCATTCAACACATCCTGAGAGGTGGCAAAGCGGGGGCGGCGCTTCCGGACGATGGCTTCTGCCTCAGACATGGCCGTCCGGGTCGTGGAGTTTGGCAGGGACACATCGAAGGGCAGCCGCTGCTCATTGGCGACCTTAACCAGGAGGAGGCGGATGGCTTCCGAGGTGGAGAGGCCCATGGCCCGCAAGGCTGCCTCGGCCCGGTCCTTCGTGACGGTATCGATGCGGGCGCGGACATAGGTGTCTGCGATGGCGGTCACGGGTCCCTCCTCACTGCTGCGTGTATCTCGGCCGATTATGTAGTCTATTTGTGACTACATTTCCAGCTCATTATGCTGCCAGCTTTTAGGAGCTCGCCTCGGTCTGCTGCCTGGCGCCGGCAGCCAGGTCCGCCTCCAGTTCCTTCAGCTCGGCCTGCTTCAGCGCCAGGTCTTCCTCGTGCGGGAATGACCCGTCCAGTCGGGCGCGATAGTCAGCCACGCGGCCCTGCTCGCGGCTGATCTGCGCCCGGCGCTCCACCAACTCGCCCTCAAAGCCGCCGACCAGGGCAGCCAGCGTGGCGGTGACCTGGCGCGGTGTCGTGGAGAGGTTCAGCTCCAGGGTATCCTCCGACCGGTTGCGCCGCAGCGCCACGCTGTAGGCGAACCGCCGATCGAGCAGCCGCTGCCCGCCCTCGAAGACAAGGTCAAAGCCGGCATAGCTGCCGATGATCTCAGATCCGGGGGCGCGAGCGGTGACCAGTTGCCGGAGCCGGGCCAGGAACGCCAGACCACCCTGCTGAGGATCGGCATATCGGCTGCGGCCGATAAGCAAGGCCGCGTCCCCTGCCCCATCCCGCCGGGCGATATCCGCCTCGATCAGCGGAATACGCCGCTCGGCATAGGCAATGGTCTCCTCCGCCCGGCGGATGGCATGGCGCACGGCGAGCTGGTCGTCGAAATGCGCCGCCCGCAGCCGTTCCAGCCGAGCCAACTCGGCCTCCAGCCCGGCCTTGCGCATCAGCCGCTCGTCGCCGCTGGCGAGCGCCTTGGCCATGGCGAACTGGTTCGCCTGCGCGCCCATGTCTTCCAGGCGGCGGACGTTGCGATCGCCGGCCAGCGCCGCCGCGATGAAGCGCGCCTTGCGCTCGTTCGCCTGCCACATGGTCGCATCCGTCGAGCCGAGGGTTGCATAGGCGTAGATCTCGATCTCACCGTGCTGGTTGCCCTGGCGCTCGATGCGCCCTTCCCGCTGCTCCACCTCGGAGGGCAGCCAGGGCACGTCCAGGTGATGCAAGGCCTTCAACCGGAGCTGCGCATTGACCCCCGTCCCCATGGTCTGCGAGGAACCCAGGAGAAAGCGGACCCGGCCGCTGTTCACATCGTGGAACAGCCGCTGCTTGGCCTCGGCCTTCTTGAAGTCCTGCATGAAGGCGATCTCGGCGGCCGGCACGCCCAGTCCGATCAGCCGCTGGCGGATCCAGCGATAGGCCGAAAAGCCCCGGCTGGCTTCGACCGCCGGCGTGCCCAGGTCTGAGAAGATCATCTGCGCCGCGCCGGGCTTTTCGAAGGGCTCGCCGTTCGGCCGGCGATAGGTTTGGCCCGCTGTCTCCTTCCAGATGCGGAAGGCATTGTCGATCAGGGCATTCAGCTTGCCGCAAGGATCATCGGCGGCCAAAGGATCGACAAAGCGCAGATCGATCGAGGCATGGCGCCCATCGGTGATGACCGAGAGCAGGATGTCATCGCCCGGCTTGGCCCGGCCGGAGCGGTTCTCGATGGCCGCGATCCGCGCCGCCAGGGTCTTCTGGTAAGCCTTGAAGCCGTCGCTCGCCGGCGCGGTGACGATCTGGCGCTGGCCGCCACGGACCGCCGGCAGCGTCAGAATCTCGCGCAGGTCCTGCTTCTGCACCACGTCCGCGAAGCTGCGGAACATGGCGATCAGGTCGGCGGCGTTGACGAACTCGCTGAACCGGGTCACCGGTTTGTAGAGGCCGGAGGGCTGCAGCTCCAGCTCGGTGCGGGTGTCGCCGAAGGTCGAGGCCCAGGCGTCGAACTGGTTCAGCCCGCGTGCCGCCAGGGCCTCCGGGTCCATGTAGCGCTGGATCGAGAACATCTCGCCGAGCGTGTTGGTGATCGGCGTGCCCGAGGCCAGGATCAGCGGCCGGCCGGGCCGCCGGGTCGCCAGGAAGCGCGTCTTGACGTAGAGGTCCCAGGCGCGCTGCGAGCCATCGGCGTCGATGCCCTTCAGCGTGTCCATGTTGGTGGTGAAGGCCAGCTTGCGGAACTCCTGCGCCTCATCCACCAGGATCTGATCGACGCCGATTTCGTCCAGGGTCAACATGTCATCCTTGCGGGCGGCCGAGGCCTCAAGCTTCTCCTTCAGCCCCTCCTTGAGCCGCTCCACCCGCTTGCGGGTGAAGTAGTCGGCCCCGTCCTTCGCCAGGCCAGCCAGCAGCGCGTCATAGTCGGCGATCTGCTCCTCGATCAACGCCCGCTCGAAATTCGCCGGCACGGCGATCAGCTTGAAGGCGCTATGGGTGATGATGATGGCATCCCACTCGGCCGTCGCCGCCCGCGCCAGGAAGCGGTGCCGCTTCTCGCGCGAAAAAGCCTGCTCGTCAGCCACCAGGATGCGGGCCTGCGGGTAGAGCTGCAGGAACTCCCGGCTGAACTGCGCCAGGCAGTGGCCGGGCACGACGAGCATGGCCTTGGAGATCAGCCCCAGGCGGCGCTGCTCCATGATCGCCGCGGCGATGGAGAGCGTCTTTCCCGCCCCGACCGCATGGGCGATGTAGGTGCCGCCCGAGGCGATGATGCGCCAGATGACGCGCTTCTGGATGCCGCGCAGGGCGAAGGCCGAGCTGGCGCCTGGCAAGGTGAGGTGGCTACCGTCGAAATGCCGCGGCACCAGGTTGTTGAAGGCCAGATTGTAGCGGGCGCAGAGATCCTCAGCCCGGGCCGGATCGGTCCAGACCCAGGCCTCGAAAGCCGCCTTGATTTTCGTCAGCTTTTCCTTGGCCGCCTCCGTCGCCTCGACATTCAGCTCGCGGCGATCCTTGCCGTCGGCGTCCTTGAAGCTGTCGTAGATCTGCGGGATACGGGCATTCAGCGCATCCTCCAGCAGGTCGCCAGCGTGGCGGCGGTGTGTCCCCCATTCCGAAGTTCCGACCGGCGTGCCGGCAAAGACATGAGTTCCGACCGCCCAGGCCGCGGCGGCAGCGTTGTGCTGCAGGGTCGGCCGAGCGCCCATCACCTGCTCGCAGAAGTCCTGCACCACGCTAACCGGCAGCCAGGGTGCGCCAAGCCGGGCGGTGATCTCCGAAGGCTTGAGGTCCTCCGGCTGCACCTGCCGCAGCGCCTCGACGTTCCTGATATAACGAATGTCCTCGGCGGCGGCGCGCTCGGCGGCGGCCAGCTTGTCGCGCACCCGGCCGGAGAGATAGGCGTCCGCCGTTTCCCACTGGCCGGTGTCCGGGTTCTCGAAGATCCCCTCCCCCAGTTCGTCCAGCACCGCCTCCGGCGTGCTGTCCAGTAGCTCCGCCATATGCGGCACATCGACCCGGCCAAACTCGTTGAGGGTGACGGCCAGGGCATCGGTCGCGCTGCTGACGACCGGCGCCGCCGGCGGGGCGATGACCCGCTGGGTGAAGACCTGGCCGCGACGGGCGATGCCGGTATCAAGGTCGAACTCCTCGATCGAGGAGACCAGCCAGCAATCGGGATCATCGAGAAAGGGCGCCAGGTTGGGCCGGCGGTGCGTCTCGCGCTCCGTACCCGATGCATCGGTCCAGGTCGCGACCGTGGTCAGGTTGATGGGGCCGAACTGCGCGGTGAAGCTGGCATAGGCGCTGCGGAGACGGCGCTGCGCGTCCTGCCAGGGCCGGTCCTCGGCCTGGGCCCGCAGGACGGCACGCAGCGCGTCACGGATCGGGATCAGCGCCTTGATGATGCGGGCATGCCTGGCGGGCATGCCAGCGGCGATGCCGGGCCGGCGCACCGGCACCTCGACTGGCGCCCCGTCCAGCACCTGCATCAGCCGGGCCTCCGGGCCGGTGAAGTAGGAACCCTCCTTAAGATCAGCCTTCTCGGCAGCGGTTCCGATGCGCAGGTCGGGCAGGAGGGAGGAGGTGTTGTCGGCGTCGTCCGCCGTCGCGACAGTCGGCTGATAGAGATTCCGGGGCAGCCGGGTGATGGCCTCGTTCAGATCGGCGATCAGGTCGCTGTCCCGGTGAGGCAGGCAGGCATAGGTCCTGCCGAACGGTCCTGCCCGGCTGTCATGGCGCCCGAGCGTCATCGCGTCATATGATACGATGCGACGGTTGACGTTGATGCCTGGCAGCAGCTCGACGGTTTCGAGCCAGTCGGCGCCGCCAGCTTCCTGCCCCTCCATCCGGCGGCGAAAGAACAGCAGGTCGACGCCGACATGGGTGCCGGCCTCGGCCTGCAGCGCCTGTTCCGGCAGCCGGATGGCGGCCAGAAGATCGGCCCGGCTCGCGATGTAGCGCCGGGCGGCGTCGTCCGCCTTGTCCATCGTGCCCTGGCTGGTCACGAAGGCGGCCAGCCCGCCGGGCCGCAGCGCATCAATGGCCTTGGCCAGGAAGTAGTCGTGCAGCCGCAGGCCAAGCGCCTTATAGGCGGGATCGATGCGGACCGCGCGATCGGAGAAGGGCGGGTTGCCGATGGCCAGGTCATAGCCGTCGCGCAGCCGGGCGCGACAGAAATCCTCCTGTCGGATCTCGGCCGAGGGATAGAGCAGCCGTGCAATGCCGGCGGTGACGGCATCGTTCTCGATGCCGGTGACGTGGCTCGCGACGGCGATCTCCTCTGGCATGAGGGCGAGGAAGAGGCCGGTGCCCATGCCCGGCTCGAGGATACGGCCCCCGCAGAAGCCCAGGCGGGAGAGGCCGGCCCAGATCGCCCGCACCAGAAAGGCCGGTGTGTAGTGGGCATACTGCGTGGCGCGCGCGAGTGCCGCATAATCCTGTTCCGAGACCAGGCTCCGCAGCTCTTGGCCGATCTCCTGCCAACCGGGGCGGAACCCGCCCTCGCCCGGGCGCAGGAAGCAGTTGGTGGCGAGCTCCGAGGCGCCGAAGCCGGTGAAGCGCATCAGCGCCGCCTGCTCCTCCGGTGTTGCCGCCCTGCCCCCCTCCGCCAGAGCCTTCAGCAGACGGATGGCGGCGAGATTGTCGCGGGCCCGCTCCCGCCAGATGGTCGCCAGGAGGCGCTCCCCCGTCAGGCGGAAATCACGCGGGATCGCGGGCGGCTGCACCGGTGCCTTGTTGGGCATCGGCAGCGGCAAGCACGCCACGTGGCGTGCGAGCTCGGGTGACAGGACTTGGTCGAAGAGGCTCAGGTCAGAACCAGGGGAGGCCAGGTCGAAGAGGGTGAGCTGAAGGGGCATCGGGCGGTGCTCCGCTGAAACGGCAAGCGCCGCCGGCCCGCCTCCCGGCGGGGAGGCAGGCGCGGCGGCGCGGGGTGGATTTCAAGGGCTGACCAGGCGGGGAGGAGGCGGTGCCGACCTCCGGGTCAGGCGGCGAGACCGCGTCGCGGCGGACGCGATAGCTTGCCGCGCGAGGATGGTGAGCTCGTCAGCCCCGCCTCTTCGCGTGCGGCGGAAAGCCAGGCCTGCGATTGCCGCTCGGCGGCCTCGGCCTGGCGGATGAGCTGCGTCTTGGCGTGCGAGGAGAGGGCCTCTGCGTTTGCCATATCGCGCAGCAGTTCGGCTTCGGCGGTCCAGTCGCGCGCGTTCGCGCGACAGCCCGCATGGGACAGTCGTTGAATCCGCATCGGAATGGCTCCGGCTTGTCTGGGAAGAGACGGGTCGGATTCAGGAGGAGGGCGAAACACCCCTCCCCTGCCATGGCCCTAAAATGGAATGTCGTCGTCCAGCTCGCCGCCGACGGGCGGCCGCTCGCTCGTCTCGCCTTGCGTCGAGCCGGCATTCGGCCGGTTGTCTAGCAGCAGCAGGTTGCCATTATAGGCACCCAGCACGATCTCCGTGCTCCAGCGCTCCACCCCGTTCGTGTCGGTCCATTTGCGGGTCTGCAGCGAGCCCTCGATCAGCGCGCGGCTGCCCTTGCGCAGATACCTCTCCGCGATCTTGCCGAGCGCGTCGTTGAAGATGACGACGGAATGCCACTCAGTCCGTTCGCGGCGCTCGCCGTCGCTCCCCTTCCAGCTCTCGGTCGTGGCGATGCGGAAGCTGACGATGCGGGCGCCGGCCTGGGTGTTGCGGACCTCGGGGTCGCGCCCCAGATAGCCCAGCAGTTGCACGCGGTTGAGGGAGCCAGCCATGGTGATCTCCTGTGTCTTGATGTGAGCGTGAGGCGGATCGCTCTCGATCCTTCCTCCTCCCGGTCTCATTCTCCGGGATGCTCTCGACACGGGCGGGAACGGGGGCCGGCGGAGGCATGCGGGCGGGCATGGCCGGGTTGCGCCGAAGCGGGGCCCCTGCCCCGCGCGCGGCGCGGCCTGGTCATGCTGTAGCCGGCGTGCCGCAGCCGGACGCCGGGCCTTGCCAGTCGCTCCCTCCCCCTCTGCCCGATCCCCTCTGTCTCATCTCCGGACGGCAGGTCCGGAGCGCTTCAGTCGCCCCGCCGAATCAGCCGCAGGCGTCGAACTCGAATCGCCTCCGCCAGTGTCCGGAGCACGACCCGCATGAAGGCCTGGCTGAAATGGCCATAGGCATGCACCGGGGGGTCGTAGCTGATCGGCTCGACATGGAACGAACCGGGCAGGATGTCGGTATTGCCCTGGTCCAGCAGCAGCCAACTCGGCCCGGCTCCGCGAAGCTTGAGGCGGCGGCGCTCTGTTTCCGGCACCCGCAGGAACAGACGGTCGACCGAAGGCTCCTGCGTGGTCAGCGGAAACAGCACCACGTCATCGCCTTTCGCCGTGATGGGAATGACGACGCAGGCTGGCCGGGCTTTCCGGCCCTCCTCAATCCCAGCCGTGTGCTCGTGCGGCCACAGGAAGCGGTAGCTGACGACGAGCCCGGTCTTGGGCTCCTCAGCTATCCGAAGCGTCCCGCTCATACTGATCCGCCAGCTTCAGCAGCCCGTTCGCGATCTCGTCAGGCATAGTGTCCAGAGTAAAAGCCTGCTGGCGGTCCTCGGCGCTCTTGTGGGTCAGCATCTCGTAAGTCTCCACGGACATCATGACCAGGCGCGGCCTGCGGTGATGCGTGATCAGCACAGGCTCTCGCCGCGCGGCGTCGGTAACGATGCCGACCTGCTTGTTAAGATCGGCGGTCGTGAATTGGCGCATGGGAACCTCCGGCTCCATCATATCCATATTTTATGGATAATCCAGATGCATCCGCTTTGTGCGCCCGTCCAGGGCGCACTGTTGCGGGCGCGTCCACGCGGATGGCGACCCAGGGCCAGCGCGAGGAGCGCATCAGGCCGCCTGTCGGTACTCCTCTTCGTCCGGCAGATCTTCCGGCGGCTCATCCTCGCCCGAGGCTGCCGGCGGCTCACCGGAATCCCCGTCATCCGGCCCGTCCCATGCGGCACCGAACTGAGCGAGCTCTGCCAGGCTCGGCGCAAAGCCCGCGCCTTCCCAGCGCCAGGACCGGCCGCCCTCCCCCGGCTTGAGCTGCTCTACCATGGCCGCGCGCGTTGCCTTGCCGGTCTGCCGCGGCAGGATATTCACCGCGGCGGCTGCGCGTTCCAGCTCGGGCTTCGACAGGCAGCCGAGGAATTCCTCGGTCGCCATATGCGGCAGCCGGTGATCGGCGCCGAGCAGTGCGCCCGCGATCCGCCCGGCCAGCCCCGATCCCGAGTGAAAGGACACATCGCAGTTCAGCACATGGGCCAGCATCTCCCGCGCCGCGGCACGGATCTCGTCCAGGCTGGCCAGTTCGAGGCCAGCATCGGCTTGGCGCAGCACCCGCGCCGCCAGCCTCTGCTCGGCCCGGAAGCCGGCCTCGTGGCTGGCAACCCGCACGTTCCTGGCGGAGAAGGCCAACACCAGCAGGGCCAGCAATTGATCATCCTCGACCGGGCCGCCGCGCAGTACCTCGCCCAGCGCCGTGGTGCGCATGCTGCCGACCAGCTGGTCACCCACCTTGCTGATCCGCGGCCGCTTGGCAGTCATGGCCGCCTTGGCTCCGCCTTTGCCCTTCCCGGGCAACTTCTGCGGCATACGATAGAGTGTGCAACCGATTTCGCCCGAATGGCTGAGATAAAAGCCGCGGCAGACGGTCTTGGGAGCCTTCTCGGGATCAAGCCCGTATTCGCGGTGAGCGCCTTTGGGCAGCTCGGCAGTTCCATAGTGGTCGGCTTCCAGCAGAACCGCGCTGTAGCCACGCTCCTGCAGTGCGGGGATATGGTGGCTGGTCAGCCACTCCAACTGCGCCCCCATGAAGCCGCCGACATTCGTCGTATGGATCGCATCCTCTGGCTCCGCGAAGAGATCCTCGCTCCAGGTAACCCCATGGGCCCGCGCCAGCTCCGCATCGAAGCAGGCGAGCCGTTGCGCGATGCGGCGACGGTCGAGAGTCCGATGTAGCTCAAGCCAGTTGACGCCCCCGCTCTTCCTGCCCTTCGGCTTGTGGCGCTTCCAGGCGGCCGCCTGGTCTTTCGGAGCGGCCAGGGCGATGGTCTTCCAATAAGAGGGGCTCGGCATGTCGCCGCTCCCGGCAATATAGGCGAAGATATCGGGATGGATCTTGCCAAGGAGCTGGGCCTTGCGTACCTCACGCACCGGCAGGGTCAGCGTCTCGGCGATGGCCTGTTCGGTCCAGCCCATTTCCAGAAGCCGGTTGATATGCTGCCAGCGATCGGGGGCAGCCATCGGCGCGCGGGCGAAGTTCTCCACATAAGCGCGCATGTCGTCGCAGCCATCGGCATGCTGGACGACCTCAACATGGATTTCCTCCAGGCCGGCCTCGATAGCCGATGCCACCCGGCGATGTCCGGCGATGATTTCCAGACTATCGCCGGCCGGGCGGACCAGGGGCGGATGAACGAGGCCCACGGCCTTGACCGAGGCGACGAGGAGATCATCCATCTCTTTGCCGGCGGCGGTGCGTCGGGGGTTGTTAGGGTTCGCCTGCAGCAGGCGCGGGTCAACGATCCTGAGTTCCATGAGGAGCCTCCGGTCAGAATGTAGGGGGAAGGGAAAAGGCCGGCTCAGCGGCCAGCGGTGACGGACAGGCGAAGCGGGGTGGTGGAATCCCGGTCCATGAGAAGGCCCGGCAAAGCCGCCAGGGCATAGGCAGCGGCCGCGAACATCAGGCCACCGGCTGTCAGGCGCAGCATTCTCATCTCTGTTCTTCCTCTGCTGAGTCTTCTTCCTGAAGACCCAGCCCGACCGCCGGGGGCGGGGCGGCGGCGCAGGGGCGCGCGCAGCGCGGACGCGGAGCGTCTTTACCCTTGCGACGGCGACGCGTCTCCGGCAGGGCCTCATCCTCCACCTTCCGTCTCTCTGGTTGGTGCCATTAAATGAGCTATTCCCGCATCATTTAACCTTCATTGAGCGTGCGCTCCGCTCTACCTTCCCTCCCTAGTAGCTCTCTATCTTTCACTCCAGCTGCGGAGCACGACGTTGACCCTGGCTGTCCTGAGCCGCCTGTTCGCGGATGTTACCGGGTTCCCCTTCGAGCCAAGCGAAGTCATGCTCCGGAAATTCATCCGTGGCATCTGTGCCGAGATCAAGAAGGAGGGCACGCTCAGCATCAATGGCTTTGGAACCTTCAAGGTTCAGCAGACAAAGAAGCGCAAGTGGTACAGTCCTGACGGAGATGAGGCTGGTGAAGCCATTCCGCCCTACGCCGTGAAGTTCAAGGCATCGCCGGCACTCAGGGTCTATGTCACACCGAAGGCCCGACTGAAGAAGGTCACACCCGGCGGACGCACAGGTCGGTGTGTCGTTCCAAAGCGCGGTGTGACGAAGGATCTGGGCTAGCATTATAGCTGCGTTCTGTGTTCGATGTGGGCTTGTTCGGGCAGCTTGATGGCGCGCCGACAGAGAGGCCAGGCGATGACGCTGGCAGGTCATACGCCGTTGTGCCAGGCGAATGGCTATGCGCGGATCTCCTGGATCGACCAGCGGACGAGATCTGGCGTGGCCGTCGAGCTGTCGACGCTTTTCGGGGTGCCAGCCGATTTGCGTCATGGCGGATCACCGCCATCATCGCGAAATCCACCATCACCAGCGACACGCGGTGGTGCCAACTATGCCAGGACCTGGTTTCGTTATGGGTCAGGCCAAGTTCGTTCTTGGCGGTCTCGAAGCTATCCTCAATGGCCCAGCGATGTCCTTCGACAGCAACGAGCGTCTCGATGGCTGTTCCGGCTGGGCAGCAGATAGTGAAGTAGGCCACTTTTCCATCGGTGATGTAGCGACGGATCAGCAGGCCGCGCGTCCACAATCCTTTGGCTCCCGGGCAGAACTCATCAGCTTCGAGGTCTGCCAACTCCAAGTAGGCCCAATCGTGCAGGCGCTCGCCCTTCGTGCCTAGACCGGCGCAAGACGTCGCCGAGCGGCAGCATCGAGATCCTTGGCGATCTCCTCGGCAGTCCCCGCAACAGCGGGTCTACCATGTCAGGTGCCAAAGTCATGGGTGGCGTTCACGCTGTTCACGTAGCTCTTGGAGCCCTCGGCCAACATCTATTCCGATCGCTGGAAGCGCTACAGCGGTCTGGTTGGGGCAGGCTTTGCCAAGCACCACCGCATCCACCAACAGAACGACCAGATCGTCGGATGCGGTCCACATCAACGGAATTTTCTGGAGCTTCCCAAAGCGGCGCCTGGCCAGGTTCAACGCAGTGCCGCCTAGCAGCTTTCCGCTCTTCCTCAAGGAGCGCGAGTTCCACTTCAATCCCGGCAGCACAACTACTACCGTCTCATGCCAATCCGTCCGACATAGCCCGCTCGGCTTCTAATCTGGACCAGACCCTCACAGTTGTTGGGTCCTAATCCGGGCCTCTTAGCCTTTCCCTCGCGATCCCTGAAGACACGGACCATTTCGCCGAAGCCGGGCATGTTGCGGGCGGCAGAAGCAGGGATCAGCTTAACGCCACGCCGAATGCCCGGCGAACCGGGCCATACCGTCGACGGAGGCAACAATGCAGACGTACCCCAGCCTGTGGCCCGAGGCTTTCGCGCAGCGCTACGAAAGCCTCGGCTACTGGCAGGCGGAAACGCTAGGCCAGGCGCTGCGCCGCTGGGCCGCGGCGCAGGTCGGCCGCATCGCCGTGACGGAGGGTGATAGGCAAATAACCTATGCCGCGCTCGATGCGCGCGTGAATCGTCTGGCTGGAGGGCTGCAGAAGCTCGGCTTGCGGCGTGGTGACCGCGTACTGGTGCAGATGCCGAACAGTATTGCCTTCGTGGCCGCGAGCTTCGCGCTGTTCCGTCTGGGCGCCGTGCCGATCTTCGCCATGCCGGCGCAGCGCATCAACGACCTCGATGCGCTGTGCGGGTTGGCGGAACCTGTGGCCTGCATCATTGCCGATCAGTTCCTCGGCTTCGACTATCGTCCCATGGCGGCGGAGCTGATGGCGCGCCATGCGAGCCTGCGCCATGTGTTGGTGGATGGCGATGCCGGGCCACACCGTCTCCTTTCCTCCGTCGATGCCCCCTTCGATGACAGCGTGCAGCCGCATCATCGCGACATCGCCTGCCTGCTGCTGTCGGGCGGCACCACGGGCACGCCCAAGCTGATCCCTCGCACCCATGCCGACTACGCCTTCAACGCCCGCGCCTCGGCAGAGCTCTGTGGCCTGACGGAGGACAGCGTCTATCTTGCAGCCCTGCCTGCGGCGCATAACTTCACCTTGTGCTGCCCCGGCATCATCGGCACGCTGGGCTGCGGCGGGCGCGTGGTGATAGCAAAGACGCCTGGCGGGGACGAGACCTTTCCGCTGATCACTCGGGAGAAGGTCACTATCACCTCGCTGGTCCCGTCCCTGGCCAATCTGTGGCTGCAGCAGCGCGAATGGGACGATACCGACCTGTCCAGCCTGGACCTGCTGCAGGTCGGCGGCGCCCGGCTGATGCCGGATTTGGCACGGCGCATCACTCCGGAACTCGGCTGCGGCCTGCAGCAGGTCTTCGGCATGGCGGAGGGCCTGCTGTGCTTTACGCGCCCGGACGATCCGCTGGAGGCGATCATCAACACCGAGGGCCGCCCGCTTTGCCCCGATGACGAGCTGCGCATCGTCGATGCCGATGGGCGGGATGTCCCGGACGGCATGGTGGGCGAGCTGCTGGTGCGCGGCCCCTACACCATCCGCGGCTACTACCGCGCGGAGGCGCATAACCGGACCGCCTTCACCCCCGACGGCTTCTACCGCTCCGGCGACCTGGTGCGCCGGCGCGTGGAGGACAGCAACATCGTCGTCGAAGGCCGCATCAAAGAACAGATCAACCGCGCCGGCGAGAAGATCGCGACGGCCGAGATCGAGGAGCATCTGCGTAGCCACCCCGATGTCGCCGATGCCGTGCTGCTCGGCCTGCCGGACGCGCAGCTGGGCGAACGCAGCTGCGCCGTGCTGATCACGCATGGGGCGCGGCCAGACCTCGCCAGCATCCATGCCCATCTGCGCGCCCGCGGGCTGCCGCGCTACAAGCTGCCGGACCAGATCGGCTTCGCCGCCAGTTGGCCGCTGACAGCCATCGGCAAGATCGACAGGCGCCGGCTCGCCACCGCCCAGATGCCGGCGCCCAGCTACCGGGAGGTCACGGTGCCGATCGCGACGGAGCCGCTGCTTCTGGCCGCGCTGCTCGGCGAGGCCGGGCTCGCCCCCTGCTTCACCGCCTATGAGCGGGATGGCGAGTGGAGCCTCGGCATCGGCAGCGTGGCGGAGATCGTCGCCGATGCGGCGCGCGTCACGCTGCGCCAGGGCGACCACACGCGGGACTGGCCTGCGGCCGATCTGCCCCTGGCGCTGGAGGCGGCGCTGGCCGCCCTGCCGCTGCGCGGCTGGCGCGCCTACGGGATGGCGGAATTCGAGCTGTCCCGGCTGTTCCACGGCCTGCCGGCGCGGGACGCCGCACGGCCGTTGCTGCAGCTTCATCTGCCTGAATACGAGATCCGCCTGCGCCATGGCACCGCGCTGCTGCGCGCCACGGACGAGGCCGGCCTCGCCCGCGCCCGCGCCGCCCTGCAGGGTGCCGAGGCCCGCGCCACGGAGGATGGCGAGGATGTGCTGGCCCGCCGCCGCGCGGACCACGCCATGCCAGTGCCCGCGCTGGCGATGGCGGGCGCCGCGCGCTATCGCCAAGGCGTCGCCAGCGCGGTGGCCGAGATCGCTGCGGGCGACTACGACAAGGTCATCCTGTCCCGCGCGGTGCCGCTGCCGGCGCAGCTGGACCTTTCGGCCAGCTATGTCGCCGGCCGCCGTGCCAACCGCCCGGCGCGGTCCTTCCTGCTGTTCCGCTCCGGCTTCGGGGCCGCGGGCTTCAGCCCGGAAACGGTGGTGGAGGTGGATGCCGCCGGCTGTGTCAGCACCCAGCCCCTGGCCGGCACCCGCGCGCTGGGCGCGGACGAGGGGCGCAACGCCGAGCTGACGCGGGAGCTGCTCCGCGATCCCAAGGAGGTGGCGGAGCACGCCGTCTCGGTGAAGCTGGCCTTCGAGGAGCTGGAGCCGATCTGCGCCGAAGGCAGTGTCGCCGTGTCCGAGTTCATGGCGGTGGCCCGGCGCGGCTCGGTGCAGCACCTGGCCTCGCGCCTCGGCGGCAGGCTGCGGCAGGGGCGCTCGGCATGGCACGCCTTCCAGGCGCTGTTCCCGGCCGTCACCGCCTCCGGCATCCCCAAGCAGAAGGCCATCGAGGCCATCGCGCGGCATGAGGACGCGCCGCGCGGCCTGTACAGCGGCTGCGTGCTGGTGGCGGACCAGGACGGCGCGCTGGATGCCGCGCTGGTGCTGCGCGCCCTGTACCGGGATGGCGAACGCTGCTGGCTGCAGGCCGGCGCCGGCATCGTCGGCCTGTCCACGCCGGAGCGCGAGCTGGAGGAGACCTGCGAGAAGCTGACCAGCGTGGCGCGCAACCTGGTGGCGCTGCCGCAGCAAGCCCGCGCACCCGGCACGCTGGAGGAGGTGTGACGCCATGAACGTCGTTCTTTCCGCCAGGCTGGACCACGCCACGCTGCGCCAGCAGGTGGCGGCGCTGCTGCCCATGCCGGGTACGGTCTTCGCCGATGATGACAACCTGATCGAGCATGGCCTCGACTCCTTGCAGCTGATGCAACTGGTCGGCCGCTGGCGCCGCGCGGGCGCGGCCGTCACCTTCGCCCAGCTGGTGGAATACCCGACGCTCGATCACTGGGCGCGCCTACTGCACGGCGCCGCCGCGCCGGCGGCCGAGGCGGTCGCGGAAGCGCCGGCGCCTGCCGACGCGCCCTTCCCGCTGACTGATGTGCAACACGCCTACTGGATCGGCCGCCGCGACGATCAGCCGCTCGGTGGCGTCGGCTGCCACGCCTATCTGGAGCTGGACGGCCATGGCGTGCAACCGGACCGGCTGGAAGCGGCCTGGAAGCGGCTGCGCCGGCACCACCCCATGCTGCGCGCGGCCTTCGGCGAGGAGGGGCGCCAGCGCGTCCTGCCCGAGCTCCCGGAGACACCGCTTGCGGTGCATGATCTGCGCAACCGGCCTGATGCCAGCGCCGCGCTGGCGGCCATTCGCGCCGGGCGTGACCATCGTCGGCTGGATGTGGCGCGCGGCGAGGTCGCCGGCCTGGCGCTGAGCCTGCTGCCCGGCGGCGCCACGCGCATCCACCTGGATATCGATCTGCTGGTGGCGGATGTGCACAGTCTGCACATCCTGCTGCGCGACCTCGCCGCTTCCTATACCCGGCAGGCGGCGCCCGCCGCGCCGGCGGATTGGAGCTTCGCCCGCTACCTCGAGGCCGAGCGGCGCCGCCGCGCGCCGCAGCGGGAACGCGACCGCGCCTATTGGCAGGCGCGGCTGGACACGCTGCCCACCGGGCCGTCCCTGCCCCTGGCCGTCTCGCCCGAACTGGTGGGGCGGCCCGAATTCCGCCGCCGCATCCATCATCTGCCGGCGGAACAATGGTCGCGGCTGCGGCGCAACGCGGCTGCGTATCAGCTGACTCCCGCGGTGATGCTGGCGACCGCCTTCGCCTCCGTACTGGCGCAATGGAGCGCCGAGCAGGACTTCCTGCTTAACCTGCCCCTGTTCGACCGCCAGCTCGGCGAGCCCGGCCTGGACGCGGTGATCGCCGACTTCACCAACCTTCTGCTGCTGCGTGCCGATCTGCGCGGCGGACTGGGCTTCCTGGAGCAGGCGCGGCGGATGCAGCGGCAGTTGCACGCCGACATCGCCCATTCCGGCTATTCCGGCGTGCAGGTGCAGCGGGACATGGCGCAGCGCCGGCAAGCGATGCAAGGCATCGCCCCCGTGGTCTTCGCATGCAACCTCGGCACGCCGCTGGCGAACGGCGAATGCCGCGCTGTGCTGGGCGAGATCGGCCACATGATCTCGCAGACGCCGGGCGTTTGGCTGGACCATCAGGTGTACGAGCAGGATGGCGCCCTGCAGCTCTGCTGGGACGTTGTGGAGGCGCTGTTCCCGGCCGGGCTGGTGGATGCGATGTTTGCCGCCTATGCGCGGCTGCTGGACTGGCTGGCCAATGACGCGGCCGAATGGCGCCGTCCCGTGCCCTCGCTGCTGCCTGCCGCCCAGCGGGCCATCCGTCAGCAGGTGAACGCGACCGCCCAACCGCTGCCCGCCGGCGCGCTGCATGACGGCGTCTTCGCCCAGGCCGCCGCCGCGCCGGACCGTGTGGCGCTGCTGGGCGTGGCACCGATCACCTTCGGCGCCCTCGCCGGGCGCGCCCTGCGCCTCGCCGCCCTGCTCCAGGCCGAAGGGGTGCGCCCGGGCGATGCCGTCGCCATCACCCTGCCGCGTGGCGTGGACCAGATCGTGGGTGTCCTCGGCATCCTCGCCGCCGGCGCAGCCTATGTGCCCGTTGCGGTGGACCAACCCGCCGCGCGGCGCGCCCGCATCCACCGCACCGCCGGCATCCGCCATGTGCTGACCGATGCCGCGCATGCCGACCTGATCGCAGACGCCGTGACCATCGACGTCTCCCGCGCCGATCACGTGGCACCGCTGCCGGCCCCCGTCCCGCGCGCCGGCGCCGACCCGGCCTATGTGATCTTCACCTCCGGCTCCACCGGCGAGCCCAAGGGTGTCGAGCTGTCGCACGGCGCCGCGCTGAATACCGTCGCCGACATCAACCGCCGCTTCGCCGTGGGACCGGAGGACCGTGTCCTCGCCGTCTCGTCCCTCGATTTCGACCTCTCCGTCTACGACATCTTCGGCCTGCTCGGCGCCGGCGGCGCCCTGGTGCTGGTGGCCGAGGATGACCGCCGCGAGGCCGCCGCCTGGCACCGGCTGATGCGCACCCACCGCGTCACCCTGTGGAACTCCGCCCCGGCGCTGCTGGAGATGCTGCTCGCCACGCCGGGCGGCCTGCCCTCACTGCGTCTCGCCCTCCTCTCCGGCGATTGGATCGCGCTCGACCTGCCCGCCCGGCTGCGCGAGCGCGCCCCCGATGCCCACTTCGTGGCGCTCGGCGGCGCCACCGAGGCGGCGATCTGGTCCAATGCCTGCGAGGTCGGCGACATCCCCGCCCACTGGCGCTCCATCCCCTACGGCACGCCGCTCGCCAACCAGCGCTACCGCGTGGTCGACAGCGAGGGGCGCGACTGCCCCGACTGGGTGGCGGGGGAACTCTGGATCGGCGGTGCCGGGCTGGCCACCGGCTACCGCGGCGACGCCGCCACCACCGCCGCGCGCTTCCACGAGATCGGCGACACCCGCTGGTACCGCACTGGCGACCTCGGCCGCTACTGGCCGGACGGCACGCTGGAGTTCCTCGGCCGCATCGACCATCAGGTGAAGATCCGAGGTCACCGCATCGAACTCGGCGAGGTCGAGACCGCCATGGAGGCGCATCCGGACGTCATCCAGGCCGCCGCCATCGCCAGCGGCGAGAGCGGCCGCCAGCGCCTCAGCGGCTTCTACAGCGGCAGCGCCACGCCCGGCGAAGTGCAGCGCCACCTGGCCGCCCAGCTGCCCGCCCATGCCGTCCCCGCCCAGCTCATCCCGCTCGACGCCCTGCCGCTCACCCCCAACGGCAAGATTGACCGCAAGGCGCTGGCGCAGCGCGCGGAGCGGGAGATCACCGCCACCACCACCGGCGCGCTCCCATCCGGCGCAGTGGAGCAAGCCGTGGCCTCGGTGTGGTGCGAGCTGCTGAACCTTCGCGCCATCAGCCGCGACGACAGCTTCCTGGCGCTCGGCGGCGACAGCCTGATGGCCACCCGTGCCGTGACGCGGCTGCGCGAGGCCGGCATCGCGAATGTCGAGTTGGGCCGCCTCTTCGCCCAGCCGGTGCTGCGCGACTTCGCCGCCGGGCTGACGCTTGGCACGGCCGCGCCGGCTTTGCCGCGCATCGAGCCGGATCCGGGGCAGCGTGCCGCGCCCTTCCCGCCCACCGACGTGCAGCAGGCCTACTGGATGGGCCGCAGCACCGATTTCGCGCTTGCCGGCGCCAGTCGAAGACCTGCTGCGGGCTCACCTGCCAGCGGCGGGCTACCTCGGTCACCTTCGCGCCAGGCTCTGCCGTCTCGGCGACAATCCGTGCCTTCTCGTCATCCGACCAATTCCGCCGCCGGCCAGGCCCCGTCAGAACCTCGACCCGGCGATACCGACACCCTTCGCGTTGTCGTTAGCGCTATCCGGTAGCTCCTTGCTCCAGACCGACCCAGCACGTTCAGGCACGCCGAGGGAAGAAGGGCCCAGAACGGCCGCTTACCGTTCTTCTGAAGAAGCCGCGGTTGCTAGTAATGGATGAGGCCACCGCCTCGCTCGACACCTGCACGGAGCGGGAGGTGCAGATGCAACTGGACCGGCTGGCCCGGAGAACCACGACGCTGGTGATCGCGCACCGGCTCTCCACCGTCCGCCAGGCCGACCAGATCGTCGTGCTGGGCGGCGGCGCGGTGATTGAGCGCAGCAGTCACAAGGAGCCCCTGCAGCGCCAGGGGCTCTATGCCTCCCTTTGGCACGCCCAAAGCGAGGAAGCAGCGGCCGGGACCAGCGATCCTTCCGAGGCTGTCAGACGTTGAACCACCTGGGTTGTCAGCGGCGTTTCGCCACTCTGAACAACATCGCGCTGATGCTCGATCGCGAGCGAGCGGGGCGCGAGGCCAGCCCCACCGCCGGAGTGCTGGCCAGCCAAACCCTGAAGTCGCCGCATGCGGCAGGCGGCGGTGGCTACGATGCCGCGAAGCGCTGCAAGGGCCGCAAACGCCACATCGCGGTAGATACCAAGGGCCGTTTGCTGATGGGCAACCTGCCATTGGCCGATGTGCCGGACGCGGCTGGGGCTAAGCTTATCGTCAAAGTGATCCGCAAGCGTTAACCCTTGCGGCTGCATCATTGGCGAGAATGACGGGGATGCCGCAGACAATTAGCCCCTTTGCGAGCGAAGAGCCTGCCACCATTGCAGTGTATCTCGCATTCCCGTGGCCAGAGATATCCTCGGTGTCCAAAGACCGGCAGGAATGGTGCGGCCAGGATCAACACTCCAGTCCCGGTGTAGCAGCTCGCGTGCCTTGCCATGCCCGAAGATGCCCTGCCGACCGGTCGCTGACGCGACAGCATCCGCCGCTATGCCGGCCAAGCTGAACAGGCGATCCGGCAGCGTCACCATGCGCGGAGGCTGGCGCCCGAGCAACTCGGCCACCAAATGCAGGATCTCCTCCATGTCATACCCTTCCGGACGGGCATCGGAGACCTCAAAGCGGCCCCCAGCGGCATCATCCGTGCACAGCATGACGATGGCCTCCGCGAGGTCCGCGGCATGCAACATGGCCAGCTTGGCGGCGGGGGCGCGGACCTGCGGCGCGACCGGAGCCGAAGCCAGCCTCTGTAGAGCGCGGCCTTCCTGGTCACCCGGCCCGTAGACTACGCCTGGGCGTAGGATAGTCCAGTCCGGGCCGACCGCCGCCTCGCCCGCCCGTTTGCTGGCGGCGTAGTCGGACAACTCCGGCTGTCGCGCGGCCAGCGAGGAAACAAGGATGCAGCGAGGCACCGAGTTTTCCGCCGCCACGATCCCGGCCAGCAGCGCCGTGCCATCCCGGTTGACCTGCATGAACTCGTCGCGGTTCCTTGCCTTGGTCAGTCCGGCCAGATGCACCACGGCGGTTGCGCCTGTCACCAGACGGCGCAACGCAGCGGGGTCGGCCAGGTCGCCCAGCACGACCTCAGGCGTGACGTTGGCCAGGCGAGGGGAGACGATGTCGTGCCGGCACAGCATTCGCACTTGCCAGCCTGCGGCGGCTAAGGCCACCGCGACATGCTGCCCGATGAAGCCGGTGCCCCCGGTCAGCGCCGCGACGGGAAGCGCTGGGACCGCGGCGGTCACGCCACCCTCCGGCCTTCGCCCTCGGGCGCGAACTCACCGGCGAGATAGCGCCGGCGGGCCCAGGCGCGGCTCAGCTTGCCGGAGGAGGTCTGCGGCAGGCTGCCCGGGCGCACCAGCACGACGCGGGCTTCTAGCCCGTGGCGGGCGCGCAGCAGGCCGGCGACCTCCGCCACCAGCCGCTCCTGTGCATCCGGGCCGGCGGCGCCGCGTGCCTCGACCAATACGACCACATGCTCGCCGGCGTCGCCATGCTCCAGCGAGAAGGCGGCGACGTCGCCGGCGCGCACGCCGGGCAACGCCTTCTCGATGGACCATTCCAGGTCCTGCGGCCAGATATTGCGGCCATTGACCAGCATCAGGTCCTTGGCGCGGCCGGTGATGACGATGTCGCCGTCCAGCAGGTAGCCGAGGTCGCCGGTGTCCAGCCAGCCATCGGCCGACAGCACCTCGGCGGTCTTTTCGGGCTGCCCGTCATAGCCCAGCATGACGCTCGGCCCCCGCACCAGGATGCGTCCGGCCTGGCGGTCCGGCAGCAGGGTACCCTCGGCGTCTCGGATCTCCACCCGGTGCCCGGGCAGCGGCGCGCCGCAGCGGACGAACTCGCGGCGCTGCGTGGTGTCCGGGCCCGCCGGCACCGCCCAGCCTTCGCGCTCCAGCCGCCCGAGGTCGATCTCGTCGGTGCGCACGCCCTCGCCGAGTCCGGCGAAGCTGATGGCTAGTGTCGCTTCCGCCATGCCGTAGCTCGGCACGAAGGCCTCGGCGCGAAAGCCGTTGGGCGCGAAGGCTTCGGCGAAGCCGGCCAGCACGCCGGGGCGGATCATGTCGCCGCCCAGCCCGGCGACCCGCCAGGAGGACAGGTCGAACTCCGGCTGCGCCGCTGCCCGGCGGCGGACGCAGAGCTCGTAGCCGAAGCTGGGACTGAAGGAGAGCGTGCCCCGGTTGTCCGACAGGATCGACAGCCAGCGCAGCGGGCGGCGGGCGAAGTCAGCGGTCGGCATCAGGTCGATCGAGAGCTGGGCGGTCATCGGCGTCAGCAGGAAGCCGACGAGCCCCATGTCGTGGTAGAAGGGCAGCCAGGACATCGCCCGGTCGCCGTCCTCCACCTTCAAGCCGTGCAGCATGATGCCGGACGCGTTGCTGATGACGGCGCGCTGACGCACCGCCACGCCGGTCGGATAGCGGGTGCTGCCCGAGGAGAACTGCAGGTAGGCGATGTCGTCGGGCCCGCTCGGCGCCGCCTGCTTGTCGCTGGGCTGCACGGCGTCGAGCTGCGCCAGCGTACCGAACACCCGCAGCCCGAGCTGCCCGGCCAGCGGCTCCAGCCAGGACAGGAAGTCAGCGGGCGAGAACAGCGCCGAGACCCGCGCGCCGCGCATCAGCCGTTCGATCAGCGCGATGTAGTTGTCCCGCCCGCCGAAGGGCGGCGGCAGCGGCAGCGGCACCGGCACCATGCCGGCATACTGGCTGGCGAAGAAGGCGCGCACGAAGTCGGGCGAGGTATCGGCCAGCATCGCCACGCGGCCGCCCCGCCGCAGGCCGGCGCCGAGCAGCCGCTGCGCAAGGGCGCGGGCGTCGTCGCGCAGTGCATGATAGGTCAGGCTGGCCACATGGCCGTCCCGCGCCGTGTGGAAGGCCAGCCCCGTGGCGCCCTGCGCCGCATAGTCCAGAGCGTCGATCAGCGTCGTAAAGTCGCTGCGACGCTGCGGCAGGCCGCTCATGGTCGGGATGGATGCCAACATGCAGGACGCTCCGGTTCTGGCAGCCCGGCGACCGGGCGGACGGGCAGGACGCGTCAGCTGCCCGGCCCCTCGCCGGAAGCGCCTCCGACGCCAAACCAAGGCAGTTGCCTAGGGTGTCATTGGAAGCACGTCAAATCCTGTCTGGGCAACCCTGCGTTGCGGCGCGGCAGCCGCCCTAGCGCGGATCGCCGCCTGATGCTTAAGTCCGCGCTCCGGCCGGAGCGGCCCACAGTACCTGTTTGCCGCGCCGTCGGCCGGGGCGCGGAACGTCGCTTGGCAGTGCATGAGGATGATAAATTGCGCGCTGTGATATTGTGTGCCGGCCAGGGCCGGCGGCTTTTGCCTCTCACGCAAAACCGACCGAAGTGCCTGCTGCCGGTGGCCGGGCGTTCGGTGCTGGAATGGCAGCTCCGCGCCCTGGCCCAGAACGGCATCACCGACGTCACCGTGGTCACGGGCTTCGCGGCCGAGGCGGTAGATGCCATGCTGCAAGGCATCGGGGAACTGGCGCACGGCGTTCGCACCCGGTTCAACCCATTCTTCGGGGTGTCCGACAACACCGGAAGTTGTTTCCTGGTGCGTGACATCATTGAGGGCGGCAGCCGCGATGCAGGCGGCTGCGTGCTGCTAAACGGCGACACGCTGTTCGAGCCCGATGTGCTGCGCGCCCTTCTGACCAATGCCGCCCTGCCCATCACGGTCGCGATCGACCGTAAGCCGACCTATGACGCCGACGACATGAAGGTGTCGCTCGAAGGCGACCGGCTGCGCGCTATCGGCAAGGCGCTGCCGCTCGACACCGTTCATGGCGAGTCGATCGGCATGCTGCTGTTCCGCGGCGACGGCGGCGCGCGCTTCGCCGAGGGCGTGGAAGCGGCGCTGCGCCAGCCGGAAGGCCTGAAGCGTTGGTATCTGTCGGTGATCAACGCGCTGTCCGCCCGGATCCTGGTCGGCGTCGTGTCGGTCGAAGGGCTGTCCTGGGGCGAGATCGACTTCCCGGCCGATGTCGCGCAGGCGGAGTTGCTCGGGCAGCGTTGGCTTGAGCTGGAGGCGGGCTAGCCGCCGGCCCGGCCGGCCAGCGCAGCTTCGGCCAGCGCCAAGTCGTCCGGCTTGTCAACATCCACCGCTGCCTCGGCGAACGGCAGCTCGACGACTGCTAACCGGGCGCCGCCGGCGCGCTGGCCCAGCAGCCGCAGCGCCGCGTCCAGCCGCAGTCGGCCCAGCGAGAAGCGCAGCAGCGCCAGCGGGCCGAGCAGCGCGACCATCGCCAGTGGCGCCTTGCGGTTCTGCTCCACCCGCTGCCAGAACTGCACCACCGCCGCCGCGCCGGGGCCGCCGATCCAGAACAGGTTGCAGCCGCTGAAGCGTCCGTCGCGGAAGCGCAGCCAGGTGCGCCGGGTGCCCGGCCAAGCGGCCAGCACCGTCTCGGCCCGCGCCAGCCCGGCCGCGACATCCGTGCCCGCCGGCACGGCCGCCATGAAATGCGCCACCATCGCCGGGGTTAGCAGCGCGTGATCGGCGGTGGTGACCAGCAGCGGCGTATTGAACTCGGCCAGCGCGGCGGCGACGCTGCGGCTGGGCGAGCCGGCGGCCTCCCGCAGCAGCAGGCCTGGGGGGGCGTCGTACCCCGCCAAGCTGCGCGCCGGCGCTTCGATCATCACCACGATGCGGCCGATGCCGGGGCTCGCCTGCAGCGCCCGCACGACGCGCGACAGCATCGGCACCCCGCCGACGGGCAGCAGCGCCTTGTGCGACACGCCGCCGGCCACCGCCATGGGGTCGGCCGCGCCGGCCCGGCTGCCGGCCATGATGATGGCGGTGACGCTGCTCACGCCGCTAGGTCCCGGCCATAGATCCGGTAGGTCTTGTAGGCGTCGCCGCCCACCGCGGCGGCCAGCCGGCGCATCGGCATGTTATCGGCCAGCACCCAGGACATCTCGATGGTGCGGATCCCCTGGGCCAGCGCCTCGCGCCGTAGGGTGTCGACGATGAACAGCGGCAGCAGCCGGCCCAGGATACCCTCGGCATAGTCCCGCCGCACGCCCATCAGCGGCACCCGCGCGGTGGAGGGGCTGCCGACCTTCAGTCGCCACAGCAGCTTGGCCCAGCCCAACGGCAGCAGCCGGCCAGACAGGTCGCGGATCGCCTCGTTCAGGTTGGGCAGGCAGACGGCGAAGGCCACCGCCCGGCCACCAGCCTCGGCGAACCAGACCAAGCGCTCGCGCAGCAGCGGCTTCAGGGCTTTGGCCATGGCGTCGACCTCCTCGGGCGTCAGCGGCACGAAGCCCCAATTGCCGGCCCAGGCGTCATTGAAGATCTCCACCAGCAGCGCGACCTCCTGGCGCAGCCGGCCGCGCCGCAGCGGCCGCAGGACCACGCCGTCCGGCAGACCGCGCTGCACCAGCCCGGTGGTGGCGGCCGGCAGCGGCGGCGCGGTGTCCACCCGGAAGGCCAGCAGGTCCTGCTCGCCGCGGTAGCCTAGCCGCTCCAGCTGCGCCGCGGCGTAGGGCGCGTCATGCGGCATCATCAGCATGGGCGGCGTGTCGAAGCCGCGTACCAGCAGCCCCGTTTCCTCGTTGATCGACAGGCTGAAGGGGCCGCTGACATGGCGGCTGCCGCGCGCCGCGCACCAGCGCTCGGCGACGCTGAGCAGCGCGGCGAAGACCGCCGGGTCATCCTCCGCCGCCAGCAGACCGAAATGCCCGGCGGGCGAGCCATCGGCAGCGGCCGGCGCCAGCCGGTCGTGCTGGGCGCTGATGCGGCCGACCACGCGGCCGCCGCGCCGGGCCAGCCAGAAGGCCACCTCGGCATGGCGGAAGAATGGGTTGTGCCGGGCGGAGAACGCCATGCGCCGTTCCTGGCGCAGCGGCGCGATCCAGTTCGGGTCGCCCCGCATCAGTCGCTCGGGCAGGCGGATGAAGGTCTCCATCGCCGCCCGGCCGATTACGGGCACGACCTCCACGGGGCCGGTGGGGTCAGCGTTCATCGTAGTGCATCAGCAGCATGGTCCCGATCGTTGCGAAGACCAGCGGCACCGACCAGACGGCCAGCGGCGCCGGCAGGATGGCGGCCTCCCCCAGCGCGCTCAGCAATCCGCCCGACAGCAGGAAGCCGAGCCCTAGCGCCAGGCACAGCAAGGGCGCCAGCATCTGCGCGCCGCGCCGGGGCGTGGCGAAGGCCATCGGCGCCGCCAGCAGCAGCATCACCAGCGGGGACAGCAGCCGGGCGGCGCTTTCGTGCAGCCGGGTGGTGAAGAAGGCGGGGCCGCGCGCCGCCGCCTGCTCGCCGCGCAGCGAGCGGGCGAGCAACCCGGGAGTCTGGGCATTGGTGGGCCGCGCCGCCGCGACGATCTCGGCCGGCGAAGGGCCTTCCGGCCAAGGCTGCTCGGCCAGGTGACGCAACGCCGTGCCGCCGGGGGCTGCAACCTGCACGTCGTGCAGCACCCAGCCTTCCGCGGCGCGGCTGGCGCGCTGCGCCTCGGTCCGCGCCAGAATCAGCCGCTCGGGCGAGCGGGTGACCAGCAGCACGCCCTGCAGCTCCCGCCCGTCGGGCGAGATGCGGTCGATGCCGATGATCTCTCCCCCCGCACGCATCCAGATCCGCGGCGGATGGGCGGCGGGCGGCTTGATGGCGCGGCTTTCCGTGCGCGCCATCCATTCCGCCAGCGCCCGCTCGGTGCGCGGCGCCACGACGCTGGACAGCACCGCCTGGACCAGCACCGCCAGCAGGCAGACCGGCAGCATCGCCGCCAGCACCCATCGCACCGGCACGCCGGCCGAGCGCAGCGCTGCCATCTCCAGCGTCATCGCCAGGCGGCGCAGCGACAGCATGGCCGCAATCAGCACCGCCAGCGGCATCATCTGCGCCAGCACGCTGGGCAGGCGCCGGGCGGCATAGAGCCATAGCTCGCCGGCACCGCCACGGGACAGCACGTCGCTGGCGTTGTCCAGAAGGTCGAGCAGCTGCAGCAGCCCGGCGAGGCCGAGCAGCGCCGCGATCACCCGCCCAAGGAACAGGCGCGACAGGTAGCGACGGCGGATCACCGGGTTGTCCCGCGGCGCCGGCGCGGCAGCCGCGCCAGGACGGTGCCCAGCAGCTGCTCGATCCCCACGAAGAAGGCGTCGAAAGGTCCTTCCTGCGGATGCCTCTCGGCCCTGCGGAAGGTCATCACGCAGAACAGCGTGAAGGCCGCGAAGACACCCCATAATAGGATCCGTGGTTCCAGCACCCCGAGGTCGCCCAGCGATTCCGCCAGCTGCACCGCGTGGTGGTAGAGCATGATGATCAGTGCCGACAGCGTCGCGCCGTACCAGCGCCGCGAGCGCTGCGAGCCCAGTGCCATGGGCACCGCCAGCAGTGGCAGCACCGCGAGCGAGACGGCGCGCACCAGCCGCCCGTGCAGTTCCGCGGCCAGCCAGCGGGCCGGTACCGGCGGCGTGCCCTCGGGCGGCGGCGTCGGCGTCGTGCGGCGGGTCCACAGTTCGTCGAGCGTCATCTCCCGTTCGTCGTCGCCGCGCGGGCGGAACACCGTCACGGCGATGGTGAAGCGGCGCGTCAGGCTGGACGTGCCGAACTGCAGCGTCGTCACCTCGCCATCCGGCGCCACGGTAACCTGCGCGCCATCCTGCAGCTCCAGCACCAGCTGACCGGCATCGCCCTGGCTGGTCAGCCAGCCGCTTTGCGCCGTGGTGGTGGAGGTGGCGCCGTCCGGGTGCTGCTGCTCGATGAATACGCCGGTCAGCTGGCCGGTCGTCTGGTCCACCCGGTCTGCGGTGACGCTGAGCCGGCGGCCGATGCGGACGAACTCGCCCGGCACCACGGTCGCGTTCCAGCCCGCATGCGTCGCGGCATCGAGCGCCGCGCGGTAGTGGTAGCGGCCGAGCGGCTGCAGGTAGCCGTAGAGCCCGAGCCCGCCCAGCGCCAGCAGCATGCCGACCCACAGAAAGGGCCGGCACAGGCGCGCCAGCGAGACGCCGATGCTTTGCAGCGCGTCCAACTCGTGATGCTCGCTGCTGCCGGCGATCACGGTGAACACACTGATGAAAAAAGCCGCCGGCAGCGCCAGCCCGACATAATGCGGCGCGAGGTAAAGCAGCAGCTGGATGATCGGGCTCATCGCGCCGCTGGGCGCCAGCAGGTCGAACAGCCGCAGCAGCCGTTCCAGCAGCAGCGCCGGCAGCACCACCACCAACGTGGTCAGCAGCGGCCGCACCAGCAGCCGCAGCAGGTAGCCGCGCACCAGAGGGCTGTGCCCGGTGGGCACCGGGGCCACCGGCGCGGCCGGGTTGCCCGGCATCAGGCGGGCTGTCCGTCCCAGAAAGCCCGCAGGGCCGCGACCATCTCCGCCTGCTGCGCGGCATCCGGCGTGACCGCCCCGCCGAGCGAGGGCGCCGCTGGCCAGCCGCGATCCTCGACCGTCAACCCGGCCCGGCTGCGGCTGCCCTGGTAGCGAGGGATGACATGGAAGTGCACGTCTGGATCGAGCATCATCAGTATCAGGTAGTTGATCTTCTCGTATTGCACGAAGCGGCCAAGCATGGTTTCGATCCGCGCCACCACGGCGGCTAGGCCCGTGAAGGCCTCCGTGCTCACCGCGCCGAAGGCGGTCACCGGCTCGCGGCAGATCAGCACCAGGCTGCCCAGGGTCGGCTGCTCGGGGCGCAGCAGCACGGTCCAGTGCTCGGTCTGGCCGACCAAGCTCGAAGGATATCCGAATTTGCTCAACGTTGCGCTTGTCATGCAGGGCCTCGAATACCTGGCGGGAAGGGGAAAGATCTTAGCTTATCCGGCGGGGGGTGACGAGGGGCGCTGGCCATGCGTCGCGCTGGCCCTGCTGCCGGCGCTGCTGCTCGCAACCGTGCCGGCCTGGGCCGAGACGACGGCCACTGCCTGCACGGCGGGCGCCCCGGCCGGGCCGCAGATCCATGTGCGGGTGCACGGTGCCCGCAGCACGCAGGGCAACATCACCGTGACGCTGTATGGCAGCGACCCCGCACGCTTCCTGGCGTCCGGCGGCAAGCTGGCCCGGCTGCGGGTGCCGGTGCAGGGCGGCGGCAAGGCGGAGGCCTGCTTCGCTGTGTCCGCGCCCGGCGTGTTCGCGATAGCCATCTACCATGATGAGAACGACGACCACGACTTCAACCTGTCGGTTCTCGGCATACCGAAGGAAGGCTACGGCTTCTCCAACGACGCCCAGGGCCGCTTCGGCGCGCCGTCCTTCGAGGCGGTGCGGTTCAGGGTGGAGCAGGCGGGGGGGATAGTCCCGGTGCTGCTGCGCTATTGATCGCTAGGCGCCAGCGGCCCAGCGTCGTGAAGCCGCCGGCCTCGGGCTGCCAGCCGCGCACCAGCGTGTCCAGCATCCACCCCTCCGGCACGGGCGTGATGGCATAGCGGTGCCACCGCGCCAGGTGCCGCCGCCCGGCGCCGGCCAGCGCTGGCGGCACGCCGATCGCCGCCGTGCCGCGACCGCCGGGGCCCGGCAGCACCGTCAGTCCCGGTCGGTGGCTGTGGCCGTGCAGCAGCAGCTCCGCGCCCGCCGCCGCCAGCACCCGCAGCAGCCCATCCCGGTCCTGCAGCCCGCGGCGCCGGCCTTCGCCATATGGCGGGTGATGGATCAGCACCACGCGGAACAGCTGCTCGTCGCCCAGCCGGTGCAGCAATGCTGCCAGCCGCTCCAGCTGCGCGGCGCCAAGCCGCCCCGCCGCGCAGCCCGGCGGCGTCACCACCGCCGAGGACAGGCCAAGGAGCGCGACGCCCCCCCGGCGCCGCAGATAGGGAAAGCCCGCCCCCCCGGCGTCGTCCCGCATCCAGGGGCCCCAGTATTCCAGGCCCTCGGCCGGCGGCACCGCGACCAGGGCGTCGTGGTTGCCGGGGATCACCAGAACGTCCTCTGGCCGGCCGAGCCCCGCGACGAAGCTGGCGGCGGCGGCGAATTCGTCGGGCAGCGCGAAATTGGTCAAATCGCCGGTCAGCGCCAGCATGTCAGGCCCGAAGGCGGCCAGATCGGCCGCCAGAAGCGCCGGCGGAACGTCGTCATCGCCTATGCCCCGCTTGCGCCGCCACGCCATGTAGGACAGCAAGCGCTTGCCAAGTAGCTGCCGGATCGTCGGCGTGTTATCGGGCGGCAGGTGGAGATCGGAGAGATGGGCCAGGACCAACGTCATGCGGGGGTGACACTAACGGTTGCGGGTGCGCCGGCAAGCGGCGGCCCGCCCCCCCTGCCTGCCGCCGCCCTGCTGGGCGAAGGGCCGGTGCCGGTCTGGAGCATGCCATCCTCCGCGCTGCTGCGGCGGGCGCTGGGGCGTGCCGGCGTTGCGGAATGGCCCGGCGCCGGGACACCGGCCGACCGTGGACTGCTGCTGCTGCGGGCCGACCACGTGTTCGATGCCGCCGTGATCGCCGAGCTGGCCCGCAGCCCGGGAACAATGCTGCTACGCGCCGAGGACCGCAGGCCTGTGGCGCTGCACCTGCCGGCCGGGGCGGACCCGGCGGCGCGCGAGGCGGCCACCGCAGCGCTCGTGCAGGGCGGCTCCCCACCACTGGGGCTGACGGCGGCGACGCCGGCCGAGCTGGTCGGCGCCTACAACCAGGCGCTGCGCAAGCGCGGCACGCCCTATGTGCTGGAACTGACCGCCGCCAGCCGCCACGCCGTGGAATGGCGCATGTTCGGCGGCGCCTACAAAGGCGTGACCGACTTCGTAACCAAGCATGTCTGGCCACGGCCCGCCTTTGCGGTGACGCGAGGCTGCGCCGCGCTGGGCATCACCCCCAACATGGTTACCGCCGCCAGCCTGGCCATGGTGTTCCTGGCGCTGTGGTGGTTCGCCCAGGGGCAGTTCTGGCCCGGCCTCGCCGCCGCCTGGGTAATGACCTTCCTGGACACAGTGGACGGCAAGCTGGCGCGCGTCACGCTGACCTCCACCAAGTTCGGCAACTGGTTCGACCACCTGATCGACATGATCCACCCGCCCTTCTGGTGGCTGGCCTGGATCGCCGGCTGCGGCGCAGTGGGGCTGCCGCTGGACTATCCGGTGGCTACCGGCGTGGTGATCTTCGGCGGCTACGTGCTGCAGCGGCTGCAGGAAGGCCTGTTCATCATCGCCTTCAAGATGCAGATCCACATCTGGCGGCGGTTGGATAGCCTGTTCCGCCAAGTGATCGCCCGGCGCAACCCGAACCTGGTGATGCTGACGATTGCCACCCTGTTCGGCCGGCCGGACCTGGGCATCCTGGCCGTCGCGGCCTGGACAGCCTTCGGCTGCGTGGAGCAGCTGTTCGTCACGCTCCAGGCTGCGCTGGCGCGCCGGCGCGCGCCGCTGCGCTCCTGGCTGGACGGCTGAACGCGGCCTTGCGCGCGCTCGGCATCATCAGCAATCCCCGCAGCCGCGGGCACCTGGACGGTGTGGCTGGCCTGGGTGCCGCCGCCGCCGGCCTGCCGCACGCGGCGCCGCCCGACCGCCCGGCACTGCACGCCGCGCTGGCGGATTTCGCGGCGCGCGGGGTGACGCTGCTGGTGGTCAATGGCGGCGACGGCACGCTGCGGGAAGTGCTGAGCGCCTTGCCTGCGGCCTGGCCCGGGTCGCCGCCGGCGCTGGCGCCGCTGGCCGCCGGCCGCACCAACCTGCTAGCGCGCACGATCGGCCAGCGCGGCCGGGGCGATGCGGCGCTGCAGGTGCTGCGGGATGCCGCCGCCGCCGGGCGGCTGCGCCAGGACAGGCGCCCGGTGCTGGAGGTCCACCGCCTGGGTGGCGCCGCGGCCGGGCCGCCGCTGCGCGGGCTGCTGTTCGGCGCGGCGGGCTTCCTGCACGCCACCCGACTGGCCAACGACGCCCCCCGCCAGCGCGGGCTGAAGGACAATGCCGCCGTCGGCGCAACGGCGCTGCTGACAACCGTGCAGACCCTGGCCGGGCGCGGCCCGCAGGCGCGTATCCTGCGCCAGGGCACGCTGATGCGGGTCGCACCGGATGGCGCGGCCGGCGCGGACGGACCGCGCTTCATTCTGCTGGCCACTACGTTGGACCGGCTGATGTTTGGCCTCTGGCCCTTCTGGGGCGACGGCGCGGGGCCGCTGCGCTGGCTGGACGTGGCGGCGCCGCCGCCGCGCTTGATGGGCGGGCTGTGGTCGCTGCTGCGGCGCCGGCCACCCGGCATACCGGGCTGGAACAGCGGCCGCGCGGACCGGCTGGACGCCGCCTTCGACCAGCCCTTCGTGCTGGATGGCGAGGTGTTCGAGCCCGGGCCCGGCGGCATCCGCCTGCAGCCTTCCGTGCCCATCGCCTTCGTGGCGCCATGACGCCGGCGGACAGCCTGCGGGCGCTGGAAACCCGGGCGGCTGAAGCGATGGCCGTGCCACAGGTGCGCTCCCCGGCCATGCGGGCCGCGCTGGTGCTTGCCGCGCAGCTGCAGGCCAGGCACGGCGACGCGGTCGCGGCGATCCTCTTCTATGGCTCCGCCCGCCGCACCGGCGAAACGGACGGGCTGCTTGACCTCTACGTCCTGTATGACGGGCACCGGCGCTTCCACGGGAACTGGTTGCCTGCCCTGCTGACCGCCGCGTTGCCGCCCACCGTGCTGCTTTGCAAGGCTGAGGTGGAGGGGCTGCGCCCGGTGCGAGCCAAGATTGCCGTGCTGTCGCGCCGCCAGTTCGCGCGGCGGCTGCGCGCCAAAGCCTGGGACACCACCGTCTGGGCGCGCTTCTGCCAGCCTGTGACGCTGTTGCATGCCCGCGGCGAGGCCGAGGCCACCTGGGTCGCACGGAGCTGTGCCCGGGCCTTTGCGACGGCCGCCCTCTGGGCCGCACGGCTCGGCCCGCCCGCAGCCACACCCGCCGTCTTCTGGCAGGGATTGTTCGCCCGCACCTATGGCGCCGAGCTGCGCACTGAACAGGGCAGCCGGGCAGTAACGATCCATGGCGCGGCGCCGGACTGGTTCGATGCCGGGCTGCCGCTAGCCCTGGCGGCGCAGGGGCTGCGGAGCGATGCCGATGCCGCGGGGCGGCTGGCACCCGGTTTGTCGGGACGGGCGCAGGGCGGCTGGCGCTGGCGGCAGGGCCTCGGCAAGCTGCTAAACGTCACCCGATTGGTGAAGGCGGCATTCACCTTCGAAGGCGGCGCCGACTACCTGGCCTGGAAGATCGAGCGCCACACCGGCCAGCCGCTGCCACTGACGCCGTGGCAACGGCGCCATCCGGTGATGGCGGCGCCGCTGCTGCTGTGGCGGCTGCGCCGCCAGGGGCTGGTGCGGTAGCTACTCGGCGGCCGCTTCCATCGGCTGGAAGAAGCCCAGCGAGGCGGCGATGTCGCGGATTATCATGATCGCGCGGTCGATCTGCTCTGGCGTGTGCTCGGCGCAGATGCTGGTGCGCAGGAGCGGCTTGCCGCCCGGCGTGGCGGAGCCGATGGCCAAGTTGACGTAGACCCCCGCCGCCAGCAGTCGGTTCCAGAAGACGATCGCCGTGGCTTGGTCGGGGCAGCGGATCGAGGCGATCGGGCTGACGGACGGCCCGATACTGAGGCCGGCTGCCACCAGCCCGTCGTGAAAATGCGCCACGTTGCGGCGCAGCCTAGCGCGCAGAGACGGCTCGGTCTCCAGGACCTTGATCGCCTGTGTGACCGAGGCGATGACCGAGGGCGGCAGCGACGCGGTGAACATGTAGGGCCGCGACGCAAGCCGCAGCAGGTCGAAGTCCTCCGCATCCGAGGCCAGGAAGCCGCCGACCGCGCCGAGACTCTTGCTGAAGGTGCCGACCACGTAGTCGACCTCCGGCTCAACGCCATCGGCCTCCGCTAGTCCACGCCCGGCCTTGCCCAGCACGCCCAATGAATGCGCCTCGTCCACCATCAGCCTGGCTCCGGCCTCGCGCTTGACGGCGACGATGTCGCGCAGCGGCGCGACGTCGCCCAGCATGCTGTAGATGCCCTCGGTCACCACCAGTTTCTCGCCCGGCTGGTCGGCCAGGTGGCGCAGGCGGCGGCGCAGGTCCTCGGGGTCGTTGTGCCGGAAGCGGGTGACCTGGGCGCCGGCCATGCGCGCGCCGTCATAGATGCTGGCGTGGGAGTCGGCATCCAGCAGCAGGTGGTCCTTCGGCCCGGCCAGCCCGGACAACGCACCGAGGTTGGCTTGGTAGCCGGTGGAGAAGACCATGGCGTGGCGGCGCTTCAGGAAGCCGGCCAGCCGCGCCTCCAGCGCCGCGTGGCCGCCATAGGAGCCGTTGGCAATGCGCGAGCCGGTGGTGCCGGTGCCTTCCTCGCGGATCGCGCGGGCGGCGGCGTCCATGCAACTCGGGTCGAAGGTCAGGCCTAGGTAGTTGTTGGTGCCGAACAGCATGACACGGCTGCCGCCCAGCGTCGCCTCGGTCGCGGACAGGATGCGGTCGAACACCACGCCGAAGGGATCCTGCCCCAGCTGCATCACGCCGGCGCGGGCATTGCGCAGCTCACGGTACTTGGCAAGCATGTCAGGCGGTCTTCTTGGATGCGATGATCACCTGGGTCAGGTCGCCCACCGTCTGGATCTCGGCGAACTGGTTCATCGGGATCATGGTGTCGAACTGCGTCTCGATGTGCATGATGACGTCCATCACAGCTACGGAATCGAGGCTGAGGTCACATAGGATGTTGGTTTCGGCAGTAATCAGGTGTTCGGTGCCTATGACGGATTGAATGGCCGTAACCACCTGCTGGTGGATTTCGTCCTGTTGCAAACGAGGTCTCCAGGAAAGCTGCTAAGGTTGGACGCTAAGTCATAGCTAAGTTTTAATCAAATGGTAGCATCGTTGCGGTTTACTATCGGGGCTCCGTCATACCTCAAGCGGAGGTGTTGGATGCCGAATGGGCCTGCGCCGCGGAGATCACGATCGCGGTGAAGATGGCTGCCAGGCCGGCGCCTGGGAGCCCGTAGGCGGTGATCGCGCCCAGCGCGACGGGTATGTAAAGTACGGCGGCCAGCAGCCGCGCGCGCAGCGCCGCCCTGTGGCGACCGGTGGAGATCAGCAGCGGTTCGAACGCGAAGGACGCGAAGCCGATGGCCGAAGCGGTGGCAAGCATCAGCATCACTGGAAAGGCCGGAACTGCCTGTGCGCCGCCGACCAGCCGCAGCAGCGGTGAGCCCAGCAGTGCCAGCGCCCCAAGCATGAGCACCGAGCCCCCCGTTGACACCAGCAGCACCCGTCGCAACAGCGCTGCGATCGCCGCCTTGTCACGAATAGCTGCGAGCCGCGCGAGTTCGGGATAGATCGCCGGACTCAGGAAGCGGCTGGGCTTCAGGGCGGCATTGCCGATCTGCAGCGCGATAGCGAACAGCGCGGCCTCGGCCGGGCCTAGCATCAGCCCGACGCTGAGCGTGCCAAGATGTCCCGACACCAACGACAGCGTGGTGGTCAGGTTGGTAGACCAGACAAAGGACCACAGTCCGGGATGCGCGGAAGAGACGGAAGGCAGCGGCGTTCCGCTGCCATCATCCCCCAGCAAGCCACGGCGACCCAGCTCACGATACGCTGCATAGGCCAGTGACAGGCCGCCCAGTGCCGTGGCCAAGTACCAGACTGCCAGGAAGCCACCGATTCCCCAGCCTAATAGGGCAGCGAGCGACGCACCCGCCAACCGGAACAGGGCACCGAGCGTGTCCCGAGTGGCCAGCACGTCAAACCGGTCGAACAGCCGTAGCAACCCCGTCGGCGTCGCCATCACCATGAAGGCAGTGGACGTGGCGTAGGCGGTGGCTATCAGCGCCAAACCTGGCGGGATATCGAAGAAGCGGCCGAACAGGAAGGCCAATGCGCCACACAGCAGGATCCCGACGGCCCCGGCACCTGCGTCCAGCCAGGCGGTGAAGCGCACCAGTGCACGGAAATCCGCCCTTCGTTCCTGCTTGAGGCTGGCCGCCCCGAAGCGTAGCACCGTCTGCCAAGACTGGAACTTGGTGAAGGCCGCCGTCGCCTGAGCAAAGGTATGGATCAGGATCAGCGTGCCGAAGACCTCGGCGCCGAGCGACCGGATAGCGATGCCTGTTGCGGCGAGGTTCAGCAAGCCCATTGCGACTTTACCACCCAGCAGCGTACCAGCATTGCGCAGCATGCGGCTGAAGACGGTGGGTGCGGTGGTGATTTTGGGGGAGGCTGGGTTCGTGGTGGTCTGCAAGGGTCTCAGCATTCGATCGTGTGTCTCGGCGCCTGCGGATTGAGCGAAGGGAACGTCATTCTGCCCGTTTGCACGTGGCCTAGTACCGGTAGGTGCAGGAATGGCGGTGCACCGCCACATCCATCTCGGCCGGCAGATCTGAAGCCATCATCACGTCGCCACGGATCAATCCGGAGGCCGAGCGATCAAGCGCCTGTGGCCGCAGCACCAGCCTGCCGTCGGCGGCCAGGATACGGCATACTGCCGGGCGACGGTGCCGGGATGCGTACATCTCGATTGCCTGCCCGTTCACCCTGAACCAGACTTTCTTCTCCTGCCTCCTGCAGACTGCTCGACGGACAACTGCCGTCCTTCGTACCAGCCGTCCAGCGCAGCAACGAGTTTAGACGGCGCATCGAGGAGAATGGCTGCGCTTCGCGGGACTTTATCTGAGCAGATGTAGCGCAGCTGGCAAGCAGCAGCAAAGCGTAGCACGGAGGCCGCCATGGCGGCTGGATCGAGCTGAGCATAGTAGCAGGCCTCAGCCTCGGCGGGCGGCATGTTGCCGATCGGCTCGAGGAGGCGGCGGTTGTTGAACCAGTCCACCCACTCCAGGGTGGCATATTCGATCGTCTCCAGCGAGCGCCATGGGCCGCGGCACCGGATCACCTCGGTCTTGAACAGGCCGATGACGGTCTCGGCGAGTGCGTTGTCGTAGGAATCGCCGACGCTGCCGACGGATGGCTCGATCCCGGCCTCAAGCAGACGTTCGGTGTACCGAATGGACACGTATTGCGCCCCCCTGTCGCTATGATGGGTGAGGCCGCCCTTCACCGGACGGCGGTCGTGCACCGCCTGCTCCAGGGCATCGAGGACGAAAGCGGCGTGGGCTGTGCGCGACACCCGCCAGCCGAAGATGTAGCGGGCGAAAACGTCGATGACGAAGGCGACGTAGACGAAGCCCTGTCAGGTCGCCACGTAGGTGAAGTCTGACACCCACAGCATGTTCGGCCGCGGCGCCCGGAACCGGGCCCATAGTGCCTCCTTCCACTCGCGGGACAAGATTGCACCATGAAACTCTGGGACTAAACATCTCTGATGTCCGCCGCTTCAAGGTGTAGGCGCGCGTTACCAGTCGCCGTGCAGGCATTGCTCTCAATGCAAAGGCGTTCGGGTGAGGAGGCGGATGACGAGCGACGGTTGATCCAACTCTGATGCGCGGGTTGGGTACCGCATGACCTTGATCGTCGCGGGGCTGCCGCTGTCTAGTGGCGGGGATCGGTACGAAGCCTCCCCGTAGTGTCTGCCGAGGGTTCCCCTGACCGTTCCACCTCCTCGCCCAAGCGTCTCGTCTGTTTGGCGACTTCTCCTCTGCTGTCTCTTTGACAGATGCCTCAAGCCGCCACGGTTGGCGGTGCGGCCATGCGGCCGATGGCCCAGGCGAATCCCACCATCTCGCGCGCTATGGCCGTCACGACGACCTGGGGCCGTTTACCCGTGGTTTGGAGGCGCCGATACCGGGCGCAGAGTCGCACTTGTGCCTTCCAGCCTGTGTTGCGAACCTCGCGCGGCAATCCGGCCAGGCGGGGCTTCATCTGTGTGGATACCCGTGCTGGCAGGCGGTAGGCCCAGGCACCCTCGACCAGCATGCGGCGTGCGAGCGGGCTGCCGGCTTTGGTGATCGCGCCCTGGCGGCGCTTGGCTCCGCTGGAATGCTCCGATGGCACAAGGCCGAGATAGGCCATCAGCTGGCGCGGATTGTCGAACCGCCGCATGTCGCCGACTTCAGCCACCAGGGCCGAGGCGACGATCAGCGAGACGCCACGCATGGCCTGCAGCGCCTCGACCATCGGCGCCATGCTCCAGGCCGGCACCAGGTCACGGATGCGGCCGGTGAGCCGCTCAACACGCGCCTCGAGTTCGTTCATTGCATCGAGGTATTCCTGGCAGGCGACCTGTTGGGCGGGGTGCGGGAAAGTCTGCCCCCTCGGCCACTTGTGATGCGGCCAGGTCCAGCGCTTGCCGTCATAGCTCCGCCCGTGCCGGAGCAGGAAGCCCATCAGCCGCTGCCGTGCCTTGCGTAGCGCCTCCACCATGTCGGCACGTGCCCAGACCAGATCGCGCATGGCCTCATGCTCCGGCTCAGGCACCCAGACCGGCGTCAGCTCGCCGGCCCGATACAGCCGGGCGAGCGTCGTTGCGTCCCGCCCGTCAGTCTTGATCCGATCGCCAGGTTTGCGCGGGATCAGGTTCGGCGCGACCACCACGCATTCATGGTCGCGGCTCCGGAGGTGCCGGTACACTCCGTACCCGCAGGGACCGGCCTCATAGACGAAGCGCAATGCCCGGCCGCCCCGGCCGAGCCGAGCCGCCAGCCTGTCGAGTGCTGCTGGCTCGTTCGGGATCTCGCCCACGAACCGGACCTCGCCATCACGGCCGGCCTCCGCAACACAAACGGCAATCGTCGCCTTGTGCACGTCCAGCCCAACAAAACTGATATGCTCTCCCATGGCCCGTCTCCTGTGCTGAGGCAAGGCGCCGGCCCACCCGGCGCAACCCTCGTCATTCCTGCACAGTTCGAGGCGGGCTACCCCGCCTCAGACGGACATCTGGTCTAGACAGATCGTCAAGTATCGTCTTGATGTCAGATTAGTTTATGGAAAATCTGCCGAGGAAAGGTGCGCCATGATGGCTGCCGCAGCTCTCTTCGAGGGCGCGGTGTGGGTGGAAGAGAACGTGTCCTGGAAAGCTCGTTCTTGCTTCTCCGCGTAGTGCCAATGCTCACGGACAGCATGGTCTATCGCTGGTATGATCTGATCCGCCTCTTGTATGACTGGGCCAAGCTGCCAATGGGCGTAATGCGGATCGGACCGCCAGCTCAATCGGTGCGGGTTTAAAAACAGGCATGGTCGTGTCTTGCGGAGAAACTCATAAACCTGGCTGCTGACATCTCCGAGATACACATCAGCCTGATTCGTGTAGGTCATGTCGAGGCAGTAATCGCTCGCAAGATCAACGTGAATTGCCGGATGCCGTGCATAGACGTCGGCAAGTGAATGCCATGCCTGGGCCGAGCGACGGCTATCAAGGGCCCTGACATGAGGCGCGACGATCAGATTGTAGGCATCCTGCCCAGCAAACTGCCGCAGGATTTCCTGCCCCATTGCGTTCCATGATCCTAGTTCTGAGAAGTGCGGATTATAAAGAACGACCGGCCGCACGTTTTCTGTGAACAGCCTGGAAGCTTGACGCCGCAGCGCGTCGGCCGCTTCGAACTTTGTGTAGCCCACCACAGCCGATCGCTCGGAGGTGATGAGCCCCCGCTGTAAAAGCTGAGACCTTTGCTTCTCGCCAGCTAGGAGGGCGAAGTCGAAATGCCGGATGCGAGCATCAAAGCCTGCTGCGCGATCGCCGGCGCCGTGGTCAAGGTGGATCAGTTTCGGGCAGTGCCGTCCCAGGTGCCGTAACACTGTTGATGTGCGTTCGGTGACGGCCACTGCATGGAATTGTTGCAGCCAATAGGACCAGGCTACCAGGGTCAGGCGCTTGAGGGGTACTTCCTTGCCAGTCAGCCGGCGCGCGAAGGACAGCAGGGTCGAATCAAGTTCCTTGAACCGGATCCCGCTTGCGGAAAGCCGCTCCGCAGCCGCACGCGCATAAATGATAGCGCTCCGGTTCGGCGATGCGATAGTGACTTCTGTATTCGGGTAATAGGACAAGGCGCAGGCCGTTGCAACTCCATGTAAAATTTGGTGCTTCTGGCCATTAAAATAGAAACAAATCCGCATACGGCGATAGCCTTCCGGTCACGTCAGACAATGTACACCTAATGGATTGGCCTTAACATCCATTCCTTAACCGGTGATGCGACGTTGCTTGCTGGTGGTGCAGGCTACCGGCATGCTTGGTCGTGGCATTGTCACGTTGTTTGGTGACCAGGCGAGTTTGACTGCACGGCGGAGCTTGCATGACCTTACGCCGCCATCTGGGCACGCGTCTCCTGCCGCCAGATCCGAAAGGCTTTGGCGCCCTCACGCCGGTACTGATCGGCGGCCATCAGATGCCGCCGCGGACGGAAGTGGCCATGGATCATAGCGTGCACCGACAGGAACCGCTGGGCTTGCCCGGGTGACTTGAAGCGCTGCATCGCGCTTTCCCGACGTTGGTTCGGCCTATGGGAATTCTCGGCACGATTGTTCAGGTACCGGCTGGTGGGGCTGGCCATCATAGAATACCGGCCTCGGTTTGAGCGCCTGCCGCGCGCTGTCCTGGGACCGAGATGAGCCATGCACCAGATCCATCCGAATGCCCGCGCCACCCCAGCCGTCCGCGCCGAGATCGCCCGCTCCTCCGAGCCTTCCGGCCTACTGGCCCGGCGCTACGGGATCAGCACCGAGACCATCCGCAAGTGGCGCAAGCGAGGCGTTGCTGACTGCCTGGATCGCTCCGCCAAGCCTCACCGCCTGCCGTGGAAGGCCACCGCCGAAGAGCGCGCGGTGGCCTGCGCGCTACGCCAGAGCACCAACTTCGCCCTCGGCGACCTGACCTTCGTCGTCACGCACTTCCTGCCGCATCTGAACCGCGACAGCATCTGGCGCATCCTCAAGGCTGAAGGGCTCAACCAGCGGCGTTCTACGACCTCGGAACGCCGGTCCAGGGGCGCCGGAAAGTTCCAAGACTACGATCTCGGCTTCATTCACCTCGACATCAAACAACTGCCCATGCTGCGCATGGCCAATGGCGAGCGACGCAAACGCTACCTTTTCGTGGCCATCAACCGCTGTTCGCGCTCCGTACACCTGGCGGTCAAGGACGATATGACGACGAAGAGTGTCGTGGCCTTCCTGCGCGAAGCCGCTCAGGCCTTCCCGTTTCGGATCACCCACATGCTGACCGACAACGGCAGCTGCTTCTCGCCCACCTTTGAGAAGGCTTGCGCCGAACTGGGCGCCCAGTACCGCCATACCCGGCTCTACAGGCCACAGACGAACGGGATGGTGGAGCGTTTCAACGGGCGCATCGAGAGCGAAGTGCTGGGTATTATCGGACGCTACTTCAGCGCGGAATCGTCCGCCGTTCTGACAACCACCTTCCCTTGAGGATCGGTCACGACAACCGCGACGGGAGCCGGAAAGATTGAGATTGGCTTCTGGGCTTCCGTCAGAGCTTCTTCTCGGGGGGCGTAGGTCTCGGTGCGGACCACCGCCCCATCTGACAGCCTCTTCCAACTTACCGCGTACATGATTGGCCTCTATGCCGGTTGGGGGGGTGTTCTCGGTCTCAAAATACGTAGATGCGTACGTAGCTACTTACTAGCCTTCTCCAACACAGTGAGAAGGCCTTCCACCATGATGTCCTGATGGGTCGTCCGCTTGCCGGTAGCAAGGCGCCGACCATGGGCGAACTGCACCAGCCGGGCATATAGGGCGCCGTCCAGTTTCACGGTCAGGGCTTTGGTCCCGGTGAAGGCAGAGGTTTGCCCCGCCGTAGGAATAATCTCCGCCGGGGCTGGCTGATGCGGGATCGCGTCCGCCGCCTTCGTCTTCATCACCATCATAGCGCCTAGAGGGCATTGTCACGTTGTTTGATGGCCAGACGAGTTTGATCTCAGGACGGAGCTTGCGCGACGTCACGCCGCCATCTGGACACACGTTTCCTGCCGCCAGATCCGGAAGGCCTTGTCGCGCGAACGGTGGTACTGTTCGGCGGTCATCAGGTGTCGCCGTGGACGGAAATGGCCATAGATCATCGCGTGTGCCGAGAGGAACCGCTGGGCTTGCCCAGGTGACTTGAAGCGCTGCATCTGGCGTTCTCGCCGTCGTGTCGGCCTGTGGGAGTTCTCGGCACGATTGTTGAGGTAGCGGCTGGTCCGATGCCGCACGCCGGGCAGGACCTCACGCTGCGCGACGCCGTAGCTGCGGAGCCCATCCGTGATGATCTTGCGCGGCTTGTATTTGAGGCCGACCAGCAGGTGCTTGAAGAAACGCTTGGCGGCCGTGGCGTTCCGCCGCTCCTGGACGAGGATGTCGAGCACGACACCGTGCTGGTCCACCGCGCGCCAGAGGTAGAACAGCTCGCCATTGATCCTCAGGTACACCTCATCCATGTGCCAGGTGTCGCCCGGCCTCGGCCGCCGCTTGCGCAGCCTTGCCGCGAACTCCGTGCCGAAGCGGAGGCACCAGCGCCTGATGCTCTCGTAGCTGACCACCACGCCCCGCTCGACCAGAATAAGCTCGATGTCACGCAGGCTCAGGCTGAACAGGTGGTAGAGCCAGACGGCATGGTGGATGACCTCGGCCGGGAAGCGGTAGCCGGGATAGGTGGCGGGCTCGGTTGACATCCCGCCAGCCTGGCTCAGCCCCCTCATTCCGGCTAGCGCTCAACGACGTGACAATGCCCCTGCCCGCCATGGGACCAGACGGAACGACCTATTCGAACGGCCTGCATACGCTGACCATCTTACAGGGACGCCTATCGTGGGGCGTTGGTAGAGCTGAGCCGTCCGCGTGCGCCGGCGGTTGAGCGTCTCGCCCGACGTCGAGCCGAATTCCAATGGCGTAGCGTTCATTTGAATCGCGCCAAGGGCAGGCCACACGCAGCACATCAAGCATCCGACCGAAACGAGGCGGTTAGCCGCCACCTGATCGGCCAAAAACCTCACGCGCGTCACGTCGGGCTCCAGATCCCCATCTTGGCGGCACCGGCGGCCTTCTGATGCGCACGGATGTTGCTGCCATCGAGGACGACCAGGCCCAGCCGTACGCTCTGCTGACCAGCCCCCATCGACTGGTCCGAGCAAGATTTTAGTGGATCATGGGCAGGGGCGGTGCCGATGATCCATTGGAACTGGGATAGGACGCTGATCTGGCGCTTCCTGGCATGATCACCTCCGGGGCTGGTGGTCTGTAGCCGAGCGCGGAATGGGGACGGGCGGTGTTGTAGTGCACCCGCCACTGCTCAATCAGCACCTTGGCTTCGGCCAGCGAGTTGAACACCTCGCCATTCAGCAGCTCATCGCGCAGCTTGCCGTTGAAGCTCTCCACGTAGCCGTTCTCCCAGGGGCTGCCGGGCTCGATGAAGGCGGTCTTCGCGCCCACGCCGTGGATCCAGCCCCTCACCGCTCTGGCCACGAGCTCAGGACCGTTGTCCGACCGAACATGCGCGGGCGTGCCGCGGGCGATGAACAGGTCTGTCAGCACGTCGATGACGTCGAGGGAGTTCAGCTTGCGCGCCACCCGGATCGCCAGGCATTCGCGGGTGAACTCGTCCACCACGTTCAGCATGCGGAGCTTGCGCCCGTCGCGCGTCCGGTCCTCCACGAAGTCGTAGGCCCAGACATGGTTCGGCCGTTCAGGGCGCAGCCGCACGCAGGAACCGTCGTTCAGCCAGAGCCGTCCGCGTTTGGACTGTCGGGCAGGCACCTTCAGTCCCTCACGGCGCCAGATGCGCCCCACCCGCTTGTGATTGCAGCGCCAGCCCTCCGCCCGCAGCAGGGCCGTGATCCGGCGATAGCCGTACCGCCCATACTGCCGGGCCAAGCCAAGGATCGCCGCCGTCAGCGCCGCTTCGTCGTCCGGGGAAACCGGCGCCTGCCGCTGCGTCGAGCGATGCTGGCCCAGCACGCGGCAGGCGAAGCGTTCCGAGACGCCCAACGCCGCCCTGACATGCCCCACCGCCGCCCGACGACGCGCGGCGCTCAGAAGTTTCCCGACGCGGCTTCCTTCAGCACCAGCTTCTCCAGCGTCAGATCCGCCACGGCCTTGCGGAGGCGGCCATTTTCCTGCTCCAGCTGCTTCAGGCGCTTCACCTGGTCCAGCTTCAGGCCGCCATACTCCGACCGCCAGCGATAGTAGGTCGCCTCCGTCACCCCGATCACCCGGGCACCTTCGGCCACCGTCTTGCCCTGCGCCACCAGAACCTCGACCTGGCGCAGTTTGGCCACGATCTCTTCCGGCTTGTGCTGCTTCCTCGCCATCCCCGCCTCCTTTCCGCGTCCCGCCATTCTCACATCAGCGGCGGCCCACTTTTAAGGGGGCAGGCCACTGCTCCTGCACTGGACTCAACAGGCGTTTCCATCCAGCGTCTCAACCAGCAGCGTGGCATCAGCGTCGTGCTCATGATTGACGACTTCATTATAGCGGCGAGCTTCTGCGACGAGATCCTGGCTCTGCATTCCAGCCAACTGATCCTTCGCGGCGGTCCGGCCGCGATCATGCGTCTCGTGTAAAAGCTGGGCGGTCGCGTCGATTCTCGAACGAGCCGCCAAGCTGAAATTTCCGAACATCATTGTGTTCGACATGCACGGGGAATACGCACCCTTGGCCGATAAGGCGGCCGGAGGATTTGCCGCGCGCTTCCGTGTCGCTGGCCCTGGCGATCTGGAAAATCCGGGCGACGACACGTTGTTCCTCCCATACTGGTTGCTCAAACGCGATGAAATGCTTTCGATGATCCTCGATCGCAGCGACCAGAACGCGCCCAATCAGGCGTCGCGATTCACGCTGCATGTCCGTTCTCTAAAAGGACAGACGCTCGATGCCGAGGGTAAGGCAGACATCAAGAAAACATATACGGTCGATTCACCGATACCTTACGACGTAAAGCAGTTAGTGGAGCTCCTGAACACGGACAACACTACAAAAGGGATTGGAATGACCGGCCCTGTGAAGGACGAATGGGAAGATAAGTTGACACGATTCCTATCGCGCCTCGAAGCGAAGCTGGATGATCGTCGCTACGGATTCATGTTCGCACCACCGCCCGCCGCGATGAAATATGATTGGCTCGCGTTCCAGGTGCTCAAACTGATCCAATCTGGCGACAACACGGGCATCAAGGTTATCGACTTTTCTGAAGTTGCTGCCGATGTTCTTCCTGCCGTAACGGGGACACTCTCCCGGCTGCTCTACGACGTTCAGTTTTGGGTGGGTGGGAAAACCCGAACGCCGGTTACGCTTTTGTGCGACAAAGCGCATCTCTATCTTCCGGTTTGCGATGACGCCGATGCCGTCCAGCGTCAGGCCCTCGGATCATTCGAGCGGATCGCCAAGGAAGCCGGAAATACGGCTTCTCTCTGCTGGTGGTGAGCCAGCGCCCTTCGGATATCAGCCGGACCATCCTCAGCCAGTGCAATAATTTCTTGGCGTTGCGCCTGACGAATGAGGCCGACCAAGGTGTTATCAAGCGCCTGATTACGGATTCTTTGGCCGGGCTGACAAGTATCTTGCCGTTGCTCGATACAGGTGAGGCACTGTTATTGGGTGATGCCGTTCTGCTGCCGACACGGATCAAACTGGATATACCTAAGATCCCGCCCGATAGTGCTACGCGAGATTTTTGGAAGGAATGGGGATCAGCCAAACCGAATGATGCAGCGATCACCGCTGCGATCGAGTGTTTGCGTGGGCAATCTCGGACTAGCTGAGCGACATACCCGCCAAAGGCCCGATACTGCCGCCGATCATCGCACACGCCGGGCGATATCTTCCGGCAATGGTATATTAATGCCGGGAGGGGCGCTCATGGGCATTGCCAAGTTGTTGTGGCGATGGTCGCGCTAGATCGAGGGGCGTGGAGGCTTGCACGTTCACACTGCCGTTTGGGCGCACGTCTCCTGCTGCCAGACTCGGAAGGCCTCAGCGCGGACACGCCGGTGCTGGGCCGCAGTTAGCAGGTGCCGCCGTGGGCGGAAGTGGCCGTAGATCATGCTGTGCGCTGACAGGAACCGCTGGGCCTGCTCGGGCGACTTGAACCGTTGCATCTGCCGCTCTCGTCGCCGGGTTGGCCGATGGGAGTTCTCGGCACGGTTGTTGAGGTAGCGGCTGGTCCGGTGCCGCACATCCGGCAGGACCTCACGCTGCGCCACGCCGTAGCTTCGCAGGCCATCCGTGACGAGGCGCTTGGGCTTGTACTTCAGTCCGGCCCGCAGGCGCTTGAAGAAGCGCTTGGCCGCGGTCGCGTTCCGCCGACCTTGCACCAGGATGTCGAGCACGACGCCGTGCTGGTCCACCGCCCGCCAGAGATAGTGCGACGCGCCATTGATACGCAGGAAGACCTCATCCAGGTGCCAAGTGTCGCCCGGCGGCGGCCGTCGCCGGCGCAGCTTGCGGGCGAAGTCGGCCCCGAACCTCAGGCACCACTGACGAATGCTCTCGTGGGTGACCGTGATGCCTCGCTCGGCCAGGATCAGCTCGACGTCCCGTAGGCTCAGGCTGAAGACATGATAGAGCCAGACGGCGTGGCTGATGATCTCGGCTGGGAAGCGGTAGCCGGGATAGGTGGCGAGGTCGGGCGACATGCTGCCAGCTTGTCCCAGGCACCTCGTTCCGGCCAGGGGCCGCCAAGCTGACAATGCCGGCCGAACGGCTGGCGCGCCAGATACTCGGCAGGTGGACCTCCGGGCGCGAATACATCAACGGGCACCAAGGTATAGGGCACGCCCTTCTCGGCAAGGGTCAGGCGGACCGCACGCACATAGACGCTGTAGGATGCTCCGTAGAGGACTGGCTGTTCTCTCATCGCTGCTCCCAACTTAGCAATCAGGATAAGTGGACAGTACTTGGTGAGAGTCCGCAATCCACCCGTTCGCAGCCCTTCCTGACTGGATTGCCACCCTAGTGCTCCCCTGTCACGTCAGGTGATACGGTCGGATCAGCACCTCGGCCGGGATCTTCCACTCGCTGAACAGCTTATACGCCTGTTCCATGGTGAGGCCGCGCTTCCGGGCCAGGACTTCTGATGCACGGGAGCGCGATCCCAGCAGTCGGGCCAGATCGGCCTGGGTATAGCCAGCCTGCTCCATGCGGAAGCGCAGGGCCTCAATAGGATCGGGGGCCTCAATAGCCCAGTGCCGGCCTTCATAGTTCTCGATCAGCGCGGACAGCACATTGAACCGATCGGCCTCCGGGGTACCCGGCGCCGGCTCGTTGTCGAAATACTGCTCCACCTCGGCCAGAGCCCAATCGTAGTCGGCCTCGGTGGTGATGGGACGGATGTTCATCACACAGTCTCCGGGTTGATGGCGTCGTATTCCTTGTGGGTGCCGACGAATTTGATCAGGACACGCTGATAGCCATAGGACACCCGGCAGATCAGGCGGAACTTGTTGCCGCCGATGTCGAAAATGACCCGGTTGTCAGCCACGAAATCAGCAGAGTTGAACATGGCCTTCACCTCGGCCGGCGTCTTCCACTCAGCTTTGCTGACCAGCGCGAACCAAACGCGAAGCGGGGTCTCGGCCTGTGGATGGCGTTCCCAAAACTGCTTCAGCGTCCGCTTCGCGATGATCTGCATGAGCAGCATATAGCCCGTTCCCAATTCGGGAACAAGAGGTAATTCCCGTTTTGGGAACACGCAATCGCGTCCTTCCCACTGGAGCCATCCATGCACGATGACGGCAGCTGGTGCTGCTGGTCGATGGGCAGCGCCTGTCCGGCTGGCAGGAGATCCGCGTCAGCCGCGGCATCGAGCGCATCCTCTCCGATTTCGACATCAGCCTGACCGAACGCTACCCGGACGAGATGGACGCCGCGATCCTCCGCGCCGGTACGCTCTGCCAAGTGCTGATCGGCGGCGACGTGGTGGTCACCGGCTATATCGACCGGTATCAGCGCCCGACACTGCGGACCCTGTTCGCGCAGGCCTCGGCCGACATGGCGGAAGCCACCGGCAATTTCGTCCTGCTGCGCACCTCGCCGCTGCGCATCTTCGCCAGGGGTTTGCGCGGCAAGCTACGCTGCCGCTAAGAGCGCCGCGCCCTTGAAGTGTCCCAGGCGAGGGTGCGGCAGGGCCATCCAGGGCGGTGGGTTCACGCTTCCACAGCCTGGATGGCCCGCCTGCCGTTCGCATGAATGCGAACGGGTCAACTTGCGGAATTGCGCAAGCCGGGGCTCAGGGCTTGCGCACCAGCTGGGCCAGGAAGCTGTCAAAGAACGGCTCCAGTCGGTCAGGACCGAAGCGCCCGAGCATCGCCGCCAGCACGAAGGCGGCGCCGCCCTGCAGGCTGAGCCAGTCGGTCAGCGCCCAGGAAATCATCCCGAGCGAGACGGTGATGGGCAGCTCCCGGAGCAGGGTGCCGGCGAAGGCGACCCAGCCGCTGGCTGCCGTCGCATCCTTCTCGAACAGGCCGACCAGCGCCGCCCAGGCACGCAGGATGGGCAGAGCCCGAGGCGATCGACGCGGTGCGGCCCGCGTGACGGCCGAGACGTGGACGCTGTTCCTCGCCGTCGCGGCGGCAGCGGTCCTGTCGCCGGGACCGGCGATGCTGGCGATCCTCGGCCAGGCCCTGCAACGTGGCGGCCTCGCGACCGTGCCCGTGGTAGCGGGCAACGCGCTCGGCGTGGTGGCGCTGATGGCCGCTTCCGTGCTCGGCCTCGCCGCGCTGCCGGCGGCGGTGCCGCACGGGCTCACCGCCCTGCGCTGGATCGGGGCGGGCTACCTAGCTTGGCTCGGCCTCAAGGCACTGTGGGCGCCCGCTGATGTTGCTGCGGCCAGGGATGGCACTCCGGCGACGGGGATGGGGCTCGGCCGGGGCGTGCTGATTGCGCTGTCCAACCCCAAGGCGATCCTATTCTTCGGGGCGGTGCTGCCGCAGTTCGTGGACCCGGCGAGACCGACGCTGCCGCAGTTTGCCGGGCTGGCTGCGACCTTTGCAGGGCTGGAGCTATTAGCGACCGGGGCCGTGGCACTCGCCGCCCACGCCCTCGCGCCGATGCTGCGCCGCCCGGCGACGGCTCTGTGGATCAACCGGGCGGGTGGGGTGGTCATGCTTGCGGCGGCGCTGCTGCTAGTGCTGTCCCCGTCCGCGGAGGTGGGACCATGACGCCGGCGGCAGGCTAAAGTCGGCTCGGAAGTCGGCGCGCATGGTGCGTCCTCCGCCTGGGGTGAAAGCCCAATCAGGTATGGCTGAGGTGGGTAGTCAGAGGACATTCCGCTTGACGATGCCGACAATGATCGACAGCCTTGGTACCGCATGATCCAGAGCCGAACCCTCTGTGAGCGAAGCCGACGCCACGCGACCCGCGGCGGTGGTATTGCACGCGCAGAGTTCAAAGCGGCAGGTGGATAAAGCAGCCCCCTAAAGCCGCCTCTCCGTGAGCATGAAACGCCCCGCGACACCCGTCGCGGGGTTTTTGTTTTGAGGTGAACCAATGACCCGCATGCAGCCGACCGATCTGGCCTACCCCGTTCATATGCAGCTAGAAGCATACAACGCGCATGATATTGACGCCTTCATGCCGTGGTGGGCTGACAACTGCGAGTACTACGCTTTTCCCTCCATCCTCCTAGCTAGCAACGCGGCGGCAATCCGAGAGCGGCATATCGTGCGCTTCAGGGAGCCGGACCTGTTCGGCATGTTGCTAAGCCGCATCGTGATCGGCAACCTGGTTGTGGACCACGAGACTGTGCAGAGGAACTTTCCCGAAGGTCGAGGTGAGGTCGACGTGGTCTGTATCTATGAAGTCGAAGAAGGGAAGATTTCTAAGGCTTGGTTCAAAATGGGAGAGCCGCGATTGCACGAACCTGTGGCCTGATACTCTGCATCCGGACGGGTTAAGCCCGTCCGCTTTGGGCCAGGAGCGCTCGTTGCTGATAAAACTATCACCCTAGAGCAGTTTCCGCGTTCACCGATTCAGAAGAGGATTCCCTTCTGCGGCGGGATGTGATTCGCTTTTCCTCCTGCGAGGGAGGACAGGATGGCCCGAGCCTACAGCCAGGATCTCCGGACGCGTGTGCTCGACGCAACGGCACGCGGGATGTCGGCACGGCAGGCCGCAGCCCATTTCGGAGTGGGTGTGGCAACAGCCGTTGTGTGGGTACGGCGAGCGCGGGATGAGGGTGAGACGGCGGCACGCCGCCAGGGGCAGCCCAGAGGCTCCAAGCTTGATGGGCAGGCCGATTTCCTGCTCGACCTGGTCGCCGTCAGGCCCCTCATTACCCTCCGCGAGATGCAGCAGCGGCTGCATGACGAGCGCGGCCTCTCGGCGGGGATTGGCACGCTCTGGCGCTTCTTCGCGGCACGGGCGATCACCTTCAAAAAAAACCGCGCACGCCGCCGAGCAGGACCGGCCGGACATCGCCGCGGCCCGCGAAGCCTGGTTCGATCGGCAGCCTGACTTTCATCCTGATCGCCTGGTGTTCATCGATGAAACCGGTGCCAGCACCAAGATGGCGCGACTGCGGGGCCGTGCCCCACGTGGCGAGCGCCTGCGTGCAGGCGTGCCGCACGGACATTGGAAGACCACCACCTTCGTCGCCGGTCTCCGCCTCACAGGCCTGACCGCGCCTATGCTGCTCGATGGGCCCATGACCGCGCAGGCCTTCCAGGCCTATGTCGAGAAGGTCCTCTGTCCAACCCTGTGCGCCGGCGACACCGTCATCCTGGACAACCTGGCTGCGCATAAGCGCCACGAGGCCCGCCGGGCTATCGAGGCCACGGGTGCGTCCCTGCTGTTCCTTCCGCCCTACTCGCCGGACTTCAATCCAATCGAGAATGCCTTCTCCAAGCTGAAGGCGCTCCTGCGCAAGGCGGCGGAGCGCACCCTGGACGGGCTCTGGGCCACCATCGGCCAACTCCTCGATGCCTTCACACCAGCAGAATGCGCCAACTACTTCACCGCCGCCGGATATGAGCCGGAGTAGATGGAAAATGCTCTAGTGCAGCTCGGCCTGGATCAGCTGCCCGGAGCGCACGCTGTTCAACCACCGGCAGGCGGCGATCGCGCGGAAAGAGCCTCATGTCTAGGCCGGTCACCCGCGTCGGAGATCTGCTGGAGCGCCTGCTTGCTGGCGAAGCGCTGGTGAAATGCCACGGCATCGGCTGGACCATAGGCGCCGATGCCGCCGCGGTGCCTGATGTTCTGGTGCGCAGCCTGCAAGGCAGCACCTTCCGACTGGAAGTCGGCGGCGACGGCCTGCCGGGCATCGGCAGCTCGCAGACGATGCGGCTGGTGCGCGTGCCCACCTCGGACGACCTGCTGCACAACCTGCGCCAGCGGATACGCACCATCGGTGGCCTGCGCAGCTGGGCCCGGGCGCGAACGACCTGTCCTATGGACAGGTCGGCGACGTCGAGAGCTGCACCCGCCACATGTCGCCGGCGGTCGCTGCTGCCATGGGCTTCGAGCGGATCACGCACCTCTGGCGGTCCACCCGCGAGCGGAGGGCAGCATGACGAAGGTGCATCCCTTCGACGTCTGGCTGAGCCAGGTGCTGCTACAGTCATCTTAATTTGGGGACCCTCAGCAGGTGCCCTCTTTCACTATTTCTATTCGGCTTCCTCCGCCAGCGCGGCTGGGAAATGACGATTCATGTCGAGCTAGCTTGCGGCCATCTTGAACAGAGATCAGTCCATCTTGGCGGAATCAAAATCCCAGACCGGTCGTGTCCCATCGCGTGGTGTAGGAGCGATGGTTCCGGCGGGTTGGGTAGCCGGGATCAGGCTGGCACGGCGGAGAGCCTGATGGGACCAGTATCGCTGACTGCGGCGACGGTCTCCAGCGTCATGTAGCGCGACCGCTGGGTGGCCCACTCGTCGGACTGTTCCAGCAGAATGGCGCCGACGAGCCGCACGACGGCGGCCTCGTTCGGGAATATGCCGACCACATCGGTCCTGCGCTTGATCTCGCCGTTGAGGCGCTCGATGGGGTTTGTGGAGTGCAGCTTCGCCCGGTGCGCGGCCGGGAATGTCATGTAGGCGAGCACGTCCTCCTCGGCGCCATCCATGAGGACAGCGAGCTTCGGGACCTTCGGCCGCAACTGGTCGGCCACCGCTCTCCACTGCCGCCTGGCACCCTCCGCATCGGGCTCCGCGTAGGCGGTGCCGATCCAGGCCGAGACGATGCGGCGCTGCGCCTTTCCGGCATGCGCCAGCGCAGTGCGGGCAAAATGAACGCGGCACCTTTGCCAGGTGGCCCTGAGCACCTTCGTCACGGCGGCCTTGAGGCCCTCGTGGGCATCGGAGACGACGAGCTTCACGCCCCTGAGGCCGCGGCGGGCGAGGCCGCGCAGGAAGTCGAGCCAGAACGGCTCCGCCTCCGAGCTGCCCACCGCCATGCCGAGCACCTCGCGCCGTCCGTCGGCGTTCACGCCCACCGCGATGGTGACGGCGACGGAGACGATGCGCCCTGCCTCGCGCACCTTCACGTAGGTCGCGTCCAGCCAGAGATAGGGCCAGTCGCCCTCGATGGGGCGGGCCAGAAAGTCGCCCACCCGCTCGTCGATCTCGGCGCAGAGGCGGCTGACCTGGCTCTTGGAGACCCCCTCCAGGCCCATGGCGCGAACCAGGTCGTCGACCGATCTCGTGGAGATGCCCTGGACATAGGCCTCCTGGATCACCGCCGTCAGCGCCTTCTCGGCGGTCCTGCGTGGCTCCAGGAAGGCCGGGAAGTAGGAGCCGCGCCGGAGACGGGGGATCCGCAGCTCCACCGTCCCGGCCCGGGTCTGCCAGTCCCGCTCGCGATAGCCGTTGCGCTGCACCAGCCGGTCCGGGGAGCGCTCGCCATGAGCGGCTCCCGTCACCTCGCCGACCTCCAGTTCCATCAGCCGCTCCGCGGCAAAGCCGATCATCTCCCGCAGGAAGCTGGCGTCCGAGCCCTTCTCCAACAGCTCGCGAAGGGCAATCTTGTCATCGGTCATCGTGGTGGTCCGAGGTTCGGGTTACAGGTCTCGACAACCCACACCCTACCGAGAACCATTGCGGTGGCCGCCTCCTCAAAAGCGGTCACCTCCTACACCACCACCCGGGACACGACCTCCCAGCCGGCCGACAGAGGCGCAGGTGTTGCCTCGAGCACGATGAGGCAGCTGATCGAGATTGCCGAACGACACGCTTTGGATCTCACGCTGGAAGTGGATGAAGATCTGGACGTGGCGGACGAGGGGGAAGGCGCACGAACGCCAGATGAACTCGTTAGCTGGTACCTGAGTTTGGGCTTCAGCGATCTAGGACGGAGGGACAACTTCCGGCAGATGGTGCGGTGTCACACGCCGTTGCGCCGGGCCGAGGAGGAGCCGATCGATGGCTGACCAGCAAACGACCCCGCCTGCCGAGCACACCATCGAGCAGGTAGCAGTGATTCCGGAGGATCTGTGCCTGGCGCTCATGGTCTGGTGAAATGCCCATCACCATGGCGGTCGCCAGGAGGAGCGGGATGCAGAGGAGCAACTGTGTGAGGCGATTAGCCCCCGCATCACCGCCATAAGGGATCTGGTCCATGGCAAGGACCGCCGCAATGAGGCCGAAGAACAGCGGCGCGACCTGGCCCTGGCGAGCAAGGCCGTTGCCCGCATGGGCGTGACGGATGTGCCAAACCGGGGGCCGCGTCGCACGCAGCATTTCGCTGATGCGGCCCGGGCCGGCGTTCGCGCCGGCGAGAACACCCATATCGGCTGGGGTGTGGGTCAGCCGGCGGCGGCCGGCCGGTTAGGGTGCAGCTGATGCACCCTTCGCCCGAGCAGCTGACCCAGGCCGCCCAGACCCTGGACGAAAAGGCCGACTACCTAGGGTTCCGGGATCGCCTGCAGGAGCACCGGCAGCTGCAGGCGGATCTGCGCGCCGTGGCGTCCTGGCTGCGCGCGCTTCTGGCCGGGGGGCAAGGCTGATGCTTGATGGGCATCATCCGGGGGTCTGGGAGCCCGAGCCCTCCCCTCCCCTTGGCCCATGGGCACCGCTGGTGCGCCAAGTCGAGAAGCGGCTCCTTGCCGGCGCTACGGCGCGCATTGTCGGGCCCTACGTCGAAGTACGGCTGGGAGGCATGCCGGTGATCCTGACCGACCTGTCCATTTATGAGGCTGCGAAGTTGGGCTAGGAAAAGGTCGGCACACCTTCGGGAATCTGGGAGACGCGGCATGGGTGAGATCAACATCCCTCGGAACCACCAGGTTGCCCTGAAGGCGGTCAACAACCGGGAACTGGATCGGTTTATCGATCAATCGATACGTGAAGAAAAATCCTGTATTCCGCATCATGTCCTCGCAGACTGCGGTCCATTTGTTTCTGCCTGTCTCAGGAGCTTCTATGAAGCGATAGCAGAATTCAATCGATCCAAGTCACCCCGTAAGCGGGATGAGGCGAGAGGCCGCGCTCTACAGGCAGGTAGTGAGCTTTATTTTGCAGTCGGCACCATGAAGCAGCGGGTGGAAGATCAGGAGAAGGAAGGGCAACTCTTCTTCGTCGACGATGACATCGGTCGACCTTCTTATTTTGCGAAGCACCTACGCGTGATGGTGAGCTACCAATGGCGCTCAACCGTCGACGAAGAATGGAAAAGGGGCTGCATCACGTTTGTCCATGATGTCGAGGCACGTCCTGATTATACCGCACCAGTTCCGAAGCGGAAGCCGAGCGCCGCCAAGCAGGAGCCAGAGTTGCAGTATCAGCTCTCTCTGAGCTGGGAACAACTAACGCGATTATCGCTTTATGCTGTCCGGGAATATCTCAAATCAGGTCGTGATAGAAACAAGATTCCGAAAGTGTTTCAGGCCAAGACCGACCCGCATACACGCGGTCTCAATAACTTTAGCACCCAGTTCTGGTCATAGGCGCCGACTCCCATAGAGTTCAATCCGTTGGAACGGATGGCTGCCGATCCCAGATCCGCTTGGTCGGATTCTGGCGCCAGATCTCCGCTGGCCGCAGGTAGCCCATGGCCACCTCGGCCGAGCGGTGCCGGGTCTGCCGCATGACCTGCGCCAGATCCGCCCCCGCCTCGCCGGCGGCCGTCGCCAGCCCGGCCCGCAGGGAATGGCCGGAGAAGCGCTCCCAGCCTTCCAGCCCGGCGTCCTGGGCCGCCACGCGCACCAGGCGCCAGACCGCCTTGTCGGACAGCTGGAGGCCGCTGGCGCGGCCTGCCTTGCTCAGCCCAACGAACAGCGGCAGCTCCGCATCCGAGGCGCCGCCGCAAAAGTCCGCAGCTTCCCGCCGGAAGCCCATCCAGGCCTGCCACGCCGCCAGCGGGCAGCAGGACGGCTCGGCCGGGTTGGCCCAGATGGCGACCAGCTGGCCGGCGCCATGCGGGTCGGTCTTGGAGCGACGGATGGTCACCTGGAGCCCCTTCCCCGCCACGGCCACCACGTCGCCCAGCGCCAGGCCAACCAGCTCGGCGCGGCGTAGCGCCGCCCCGAAGCCGATCAGCAGCAGCGCGCGGTCGCGGGCACCGAGCGGCGTGTCGGCCGCCGGCCGGGTTGCCAGCATCTTGCGCAGCAGATCCGGCGTGGCGGCGGGGCCTGGCGGCGTGGCCATGTGCCGGTGCTGCGGGTGATGCCTTCCAGCACCATGCGCAGGCGGGCATCGCCGAGATCCAACGCCAGGCCAGCCAGCCGGTGGGCTGCCTGGATGGCGGCCAGATGCACGCGGAGGGTGGCGACGGAGCGGCCGTCATCGGCCAAGCGCACGGCGTACATCGCAACGGTGTCGGGATCGGCGCCGAGCGGTTCGCGGCCGAGACTGGTGCACCAGGCCGCATAGCCGCGCCAGGCGCTGCGATAGGCCCGCCGACTCCCCTCCCCCCGTGCCCGGGTGGCATACGGAGAGGGCATGCAGCACCGCCGCTGGGCCCGTATCCGCCGGCAGGTTCAGGTCGCCCAGCAGGGAGGTGGAGAGGACGCAGCCAGTCATTCGGTAGTGTGCCTCAGACCAGCTTAATCCGGCCGTTTGGTCCCTCATGGCCGAGACGACCAGGCGGGATGGCTACTATGCGGCCATCGCTGCCTTCGCGTCCTAGGTGACCAGGAGGAATGGCTACCATGCGACCATCTCGGCCTTCCCTTCCGATGTGCTCAGGAGGAATTTCAACCTGAACACCGTCTCTGCCCGCCCTCTTCACTGAATCCTCCTCCATTTGCCGACCAGCTTAGAGGATTAGATCAGTGCAGCACGAACGTATTCCGTCCGAAAATGCCTGCCTTCGGACGGAGTAGGTGCCCGCCGATAGCGAACGCCACTATGGGTGGTTTGCAGACCTGACGCATCTCATGGCCAAACAGGCACGCCGTCCAGCCCCGCAGTTTCTGGAAGGCCAAAGATCAGGTTCGCATTCTGTACTGCATGGCCGGCCGCTCCCTTGCCGAGATTGTCGACCACGCCCATCGCGATCACCAGGTTGCGCTCTGGATCGGCCGCGTAGCTGACGAAGGCGAGGTTGGAACCGGTTGCCCATTTGGTCTGCGGCGGCTTGTCGGTCACGCGGACGAACGCCCGGCCGGCGTAGAAGGTCCGGGCCGCGTCCAGGCATTGCTCCGTGGTGGCGCGGCCACGGCAGTAGATGGTGACGAGTACGCCACGGGTCATCGGCACCAAGTGTGGCGTGAACACCAGCCCGGACGCGCTGCCGCCGCTCAGCCGCTCGATCGTCCTGGCCATCTCGGGCATGTGGGTGTGCTTGAGCAGACCGTAGGGCACCAGGTTCTCGTTGCTCTCGGCATAGCTAAACCGGCTGTCGGCGCCGCCCCGGCCGGCGCCGGAGATGCCGGTCTTGGCGTCGATGATGATGTTTTCCGGCTCGATCAGCTTGTTGGCCAGCAGGGGCGCTAGCGCGGTCAGCGTCGCGGCGGGGAAGCAGCCGGGGTTGGCAACGCGGCTGTGACCCTCGATCTGGGCTGGCCAGACATCGGCCAAGCCATACGCCCAACCATCGACGTAGCGGTGGTCGCCGCCGATATCGACGATCTTCACGTCCTTGGGGACGCGCGCCAGCGCCTCAGCCGAGGTGCCCGTGGGCAGCGACGCGAACAGGACGTCAAGCTTCGGCAGGGTCGCGGGGTCCCACTTCTCGATCACCAGCTCGGCCAGCTTCGCCGGCACCCCGGGGAAGCGGTCCACCAAACGGCTGCCGGCACTGCCTTCGCCCGCAGCGTAGACGAGTTCGAAAGACGGGTGGCTTGCGATCAGGCGCATCGCCTCGCCGCCGCCGAAACCGCTGATGCCGACAATACCGACGCGAATGCTCATGGTGATGTCCTGCTGCTGGAGTAAGGGCAAAGAAAAGCCCCCGAAGCCTAGGGCTGCGGGGGTTCGGAGATGCGGGCTGATGCCGCCTCGGGGGTGGACCGCTAGGGAGCGGACCTCACCGGGGAGGGGCCTGTCTGCACGCAGCCACGGAAGCCGCCGCTGAGAAGCAGCGACGGCGTCGGTTTGCGGGGCGGAGGTGAAGGCCACTCATGGGACATCACGGTAGTTGTCAATCTGAACATCTGTCAACGAGGGTCCGTAGCTGTGCCCTGCCAGGGTTGCTCGGGGTCTCGAGGCACTCCCTAACCTCACATTCCGTCCGAAAATAAGGACCGCCGGACGGACGGAGCGCCGCGCGAAGGTGCAAGGATGAGGTGCTCCTATCCCCCCTGTACTGTCGGTGTGGTGCTCCTGGTGTGTCTCACCTTAGCGACATCGGCCCAGCCGAACCGTGGAGCAGCATGTCGTGAGGACAGATGTCACCGGATCGGCCGATGACAGGACGATGCCCACGCAATCTTGGTACGGATGCCGCACCGGAAGAGTGGGAACTGCATCACCGGCGTCAACGCGAAGAGTATGAACACGGCCCCTAGTCCGCCAGGTGACGCCAGGTAATCGATGAGGAGGGCGGCGATGCTGACCAGCAGAATTGTCCAACAGCCCAGGATACCCACATAGATCCACCTCGGTCTGAGCAGCGGCGTAGGCCAGGCGGGCTTGTCGGCCATGACCCACCCTGCCCACGCGGCCAAACCTCCCGGCACAAGCAGGAAGATAATCGACGTCCTGATTCCAGTGATCACGCCAAGCAGGCCGCCTGCCACAGGCAAGATGAGGTAGGTCATCAGCACAAGGGCTGGAAACGCGCATCCCGTCGCATTTGGTTGGGCGGCCGGCAGGACCGCCTCAACTGGCATGTCCATTTGGACCTCAAGCGGCTTGTCGCTGGCCGGGGAATCAGATCCACTCGTCACGGCATCGCCAACAAAGTGGGGTCGGCTCCTTTTGGGGCAAGTGTGCAGGGCTGTCCACGGGTGAGACCGGTCACGCCGTCACTTCTAACACCGCGCCCCTCCATTCCGTCCGCAAAGAAGGATTATCGGACGCACCCCCGCCGCCTACATCGCCGCCGGGACGCCCGCGTCCGCGCTGAGCCGCACCAGCAGGGCGCCGAAATTCTCCTGCTGCTGCAACACCACCCTGCCCTGCCTGGCGAGTTCCAACCCCGCCAGGAAGGTGCTGGCCACGCCCGAACGGCGGCGCAGGCCGCCGGCTTCGCCGCTCTCCCGCGTCGGGACGAAGTGCTGCAGCGCGCCGCCGGCCGGGTGCTGAGACAACTGCGCCTGCAAGTGCTGCAGCGCCTCGGCCAGGGTCCAGACATCCAGGCTCGGCGGCGTGTAGCGCGGCGGCGGGGCGGCCGGGCGGGGCGGTTCCAGCAGGTCGAAACACGCCAGCAGCAGGTCGAGGATATCGCCCTGGTAGCCCGCCTGCCGCGGCGCGTCCGGCCGGCCGCGGGCGAAGATGTCGTGGCCGAGTTGCGGCCGCGCCTCCAGCCATGCCGCCAGCGCCCGCGCGTGCTGCCGCTGCGCGGCGCGGGCCAGCTCCTCCAGCAGGCGGTCCGCGTCGGCCGGCGCGGGCGCGTCCTCCGCCTGCACCAGCAGCCGGGATTTCAGCAACACCAGCCGGCTGGCGGCGATCAGCCACTCGCTGCGTTCGGCCAGCGATGCCACGCCGCGATGCGCGTCCACCGCCGCCAGGTACTGGTCGATCAAATCGCGCAGCGACAGCCGGGCCAGGTCCACCTTCTGCGCCCGCGCCAGCTCCAGCAGCAGGTCGATCGGCCCGTCATAGCCCTCCAGGTGGACGACCAGCGTGGCGCCTTGCACCTCCGCCGCTGGTGTCACCCGGCGCCGCCCAGGTCCAGCGCCAGTCGCGGCCAGGCCCTCGCCAGGCGCCGCACCGCCGCCCGCGGCAGCGTATCGGCGGCGAAGAAGCTGTAGCGCAGCGTGGCCGGCGGGCGCTGCCGCGCCTTGCCGGGATGCAGCATGGATTTGCGGAGTTCCGTTGTGCCCCAATGCGCCGCCAGCCAGCGTGCCGCGTCCGGATGCCGCGCGCCCAGGCCAAGGATCGGCGCCGGCACCGGTAGCAGCGCCTGCAGGTCGAACGGGCAGGCGCAGCTGTGGCCGAGGCCGGCCAGGGCGCGATCGTGGTGGTCCTGCAAGCGCTCCCGGAACTGCGCGGCGAAGATGCGGCAGGCCTCCAGCGACAGCCGCCCGTCCTGGGGCGCGCGTGCCGCCAGCAGGTGGAACACATCCTCTTCCTCGGCGGCGAAATCGCGCGCCCAGGGCGTCACCCCGGCTCCGGCTGCCGCCATAGCGAAGGCGCGCAATGCGTCCTCCGACCCCGAGACATCCAGGCGGCAGGCCAACCATTCCGTATGGCGTGCCGCCGTGTCCGCCGCCGGCTCCACCGGTGGTTGCCGGGCCAGCATCGCCCCGGCGCGGCCCAGTCCCTTCGGCCGCCCCGGGCGGGGCTTCGGGCCAGGAGCCGGAGGGTTTGGCGCCGGCGCGGGCGGGGCAGCCTTGTCCTCCCACGGGAACCGGAAGCTGCTCACAACCCGACTTCGCCCGCTGGGCTGTCGGTCAGCAGCCGGGCCAGGCGGACATAGCCGTGCATCGTCTTGAGGTCCCGGTGCCGGCTGTGCTGCATGATGTCGCGGTCGCGCAGGCCACGGTCATACGCCTCGGTGATGAAGCCGGCGCGCAGGCCATGCGCGGTGATGCGCTTGGGGCCGGTCACCGGCAGCCCGGCCTTCCTGGCATGGGCTTGGAGGATGAAGCGCACCGAATCCGCGTGCAGCCGTTCCCGCCCGATGGCGCCGGTCTGGTGCACGGCACGGAACAGCGGCCCGGTGCGGTGCTTCAACGTGGACAGCCAGGCTTCCACCGCCCGCACCGGGCAGGTCAGCGGGTTCCGCCCGCGTGGGATGCCCAGCTCCACCCCCTCCGCCGCCGTGTCGGTTTTGCTGCGCCGGATGCGCAGCCGCAGGCCGTCCGTCGTGTGCGTCAAATCCGTCACGTCCAGCGCCACCAACTCCGAACGTCGCAGCGCCCCGGCGAAGCCCAGCAGCAACAGCGCCCGGTCCCGCCGTCCGGTCGCATCCTCCCTGCAGGTCGACAGCAGCCGGCGCAATTCCGTCAGGCGGATGGCCGCGGCCGGTTGCACCGGGCGGCCATGCCGGCGCCGCGTGCCCTTCAGCGCCATCTGCACCTCGGCCGCGTCGGTTGGCGTCGGCTGGTGTGCCAGGCGGTGCGCCAGCCGGATGGCCGCCAGGCGCCGCCGCACCGTGGCTGGCGATTTCGTCTTGGCGCTGGTGACCAGATAAGCGGCGACGGTCTTTGGCGTCGCCGGCAGAGCGACGAAACCCATCGCAGTGCAAAACGCCAAAAAGTCTTTCCAGTCGGCGCTGTAGGCGCGCTGCGTCGCGGGCGCGAAGGAAAGCTGGCGGTACTCCTCGGTCGCTAGCAGCGCGGCCAGGCCTTGCTCCGTCGGCTCCGCCACCCATTGCGCCGCCTGCCCGCTGCCGATCGCGATCTCGCCGCCCATGCTGCTCCCCGGCCTCGATGCGCCAATGTGCCGGCCGTCTGGAGGCTGGGCAAGCGGTATTAACGGGCTTACTCGCGATAAGAGGCGTTATCGCGAGTGAGAGGCCCGCGGACACCCGCTAAACCATTGATTTTCAGCACCTCGTCTCGGATGTTTGGCCGGTTCACCGAGGTACAGCCTGCAGGAGTGGTTGCTTCAGCGCAGGCCACTGTTCCCTCGGGTCGCCAATGCGACCGCAAACTGGCCCGCCCGCGCAGCCGCCCGGGACGGCTGCGGCCTCATCGAACCTCGCCAGTGACCACCCCGTACGGGAGCAGGACGCGGAGCGAGCGGCGATCAACGCAAACAGATCCTCCATCCGCTCCAGGAGGAAGGCATCGGAGCTTGGTACCTTGCGTCAACGTTGTGGCCTGCTCGCCTGCCACGATCTTCATGACCCAGCTCACTGGAATGGGACCGTTGGCGCGTCGAGACCCCTTCCCCACCGGCAGACGCGTCGCGCGGGCCACCTGTCGTGCCGCTGGCGGCCTCCGTCTCGAAGCGGCTCAGCAGCCTCCTACAGTGCTGAAAGCGAGCGTCTGCATCCATTTCCTGGAGGGACGCGCCTCCAGTATGCCAGGCGTCCCTTTCGCCTTCTACCGCCGGTGAGATCAGCTTCGCGAGCTCGACCCAGTTGTCACGTCCGGTCGCCGGCCCCGCCGATGGCATCGAAGATGTCTGCCGGAAGCTGCCTTGTCGGCGTAACAACGACGTCCATACTGACGGGTCTAGGCAATGATAGTGCCATCCTGTCAATCGTATCAGGTGGCGCTCGATGTCCGTGCGTCGGCGGTCTGGAAGACAACCAGCACGTCCACTGCGCTGTCGAGCCGGGCAGAGATTCATGGAATTCTAAGCCTGGGTAGGTCGCCTGCGTAATTGGGCCTCCTCCCGAAGGATCTGACGATCCGATTGGCGAGGATGATGGATCAAAGAAGTTGAGCACGGGCAATGGGTCATCAGACCCTGGATCCTGGTGAGCGGGCGATTATCGCTCCCCGATTCGCGGCCTCTCTAGTGGGGACTTTTCCAGGCGAAACCGTTCAGCCGCCCACAGGCCGAGTGGGGACTTTTCCAGGGTCACGTGTGGACTTTTCCAGGAGGGGCCGCCGCCGTCGGAACGGAGAATCAAAGTCTTAACAGGAGTTGTCCCGGGGACTCTAACAGGCCTTACTAATAGAGTTTTATCAAATATCTCTAGCTACTAACACTCCCTGGAAAAGTCCCCGGTGACGAAGCCCCCCTGCCTGGGGCATGAAGCGTGTCTATGGGAACGGTGCATCAGCTCATCGAGCATGGAGGCAAGAAGGCGGCGCTTCAGGCTGACGTCGATCGCAAGGTCGTCGAGGCCGCGAGCCAGTTTATGAGCGACGAGGAGGCGGGCATCGGCTTCCTCTACTCCGGATGGTGTCAAGCCGCCCTGCCCCACCGGCGACTTCCCGACGGCCAGAGCTGGCAGATCCATAGCGAACGGATCTCCTTGATCGTAGAGCCTGGCTCCAAGCTCGGCCCAGACGGACGTAGCTTCGTCCCTTCCGGCGTTGCTTACGGGTCACGTGCCCGGCTGATTTTCTTATATCTCCAGTCCACGGCTATCCGCACGAAGAGCCGAGAAATCGAGCTCGGAGGGAGTCTGAGAGAGTGGCTTCAACGGATGGGCATTCCCCAAGGTGGGAAATCCCAGCGTGATGTGCGCGACCAAGCGGAACGAATCTCAAGATGCCGGTTCACCTTCCATATACAGCAGGGCCAAGGCAAGGTCGGATTGGTCAATCAGAACGTGGTTGATACCGCCCTCTTCGTGCCGAGCAGCGACGCCAACGAAAAGCAAGGGAGTCTGTTCGTCGAAACTGCCCGGCTGAGCGAAGTCTTCTTCGATCTCTTGCAACGGCATCCCGTTCCAGTCCAGGAGGCCGCCATCAGAGCCATCAACAACAACTCCGTAGCATTAGATATCTACGCTTGGCTCGCCTACCGTCTCCACGTCCTGAACAAGCCCACCCCTGTTTCTTGGACAGCCCTCAAGGCTCAGTTTGGTAACGGCGTGACCCGCATGGACAATTTCCGAGTAACATTCCTAGACAATCTCAAGCTCTCACTGGCCGTCTATCCGGATGCCAAGGTGGACCTAGAGGAGCGCGGCTTGGTGCTCCATCCTTCCCATCCGCCGGTGCCGGAGCGGGCACTCCGATAGGAGTGCACCTGGAAAAGTCCCCGAGGGTCTAGAGCAGTTTCCGCGTTCACCGATTCAGAAGAGGATTCCCTTCTGCGGCGGGATGTGATTCGCTTTTCCTCCTGCGAGGGAGGACAGGATGGCCCGAGCCTACAGCCAGGATCTCCGGACGCGTGTGCTCGACGCAACGGCACGCGGGATGTCGGCACGGCAGGCCGCAGCCCATTTCGGAGTGGGTGTGGCAACAGCCGTTGTGTGGGTACGGCGAGCGCGGGATGAGGGTGAGACGGCGGCACGCCGCCAGGGGCAGCCCAGAGGCTCCAAGCTTGATGGGCAGGCCGATTTCCTGCTCGACCTGGTCGCCGTCAGGCCCCTCATTACCCTCCGCGAGATGCAGCAGCGGCTGCATGACGAGCGCGGCCTCTCGGCGGGGATTGGCACGCTCTGGCGCTTCTTCGCGGCACGGGCGATCACCTTCAAAAAAAACCGCGCACGCCGCCGAGCAGGACCGGCCGGACATCGCCGCGGCCCGCGAAGCCTGGTTCGATCGGCAGCCTGACTTTCATCCTGATCGCCTGGTGTTCATCGATGAAACCGGTGCCAGCACCAAGATGGCGCGACTGCGGGGCCGTGCCCCACGTGGCGAGCGCCTGCGTGCAGGCGTGCCGCACGGACATTGGAAGACCACCACCTTCGTCGCCGGTCTCCGCCTCACAGGCCTGACCGCGCCTATGCTGCTCGATGGGCCCATGACCGCGCAGGCCTTCCAGGCCTATGTCGAGAAGGTCCTCTGTCCAACCCTGTGCGCCGGCGACACCGTCATCCTGGACAACCTGGCTGCGCATAAGCGCCACGAGGCCCGCCGGGCTATCGAGGCCACGGGTGCGTCCCTGCTGTTCCTTCCGCCCTACTCGCCGGACTTCAATCCAATCGAGAATGCCTTCTCCAAGCTGAAGGCGCTCCTGCGCAAGGCGGCGGAGCGCACCCTGGACGGGCTCTGGGCCACCATCGGCCAACTCCTCGATGCCTTCACACCAGCAGAATGCGCCAACTACTTCACCGCCGCCGGATATGAGCCGGAGTAGATGGAAAATGCTCTAGTCCAGATTAGATAGTCTGAGCATCTGCTAAGGTGCTGTGATGGTTCAGAGAAATCGCTATTTGTGCCACGCGCGCATCTCAGAGCCTGTTTGAGCGGGATCAGAGTGGGTTGATGAGGGCCTCGGTGGCGGCGAAAACGGCGGCGCAGGCGATGCGGGCGGCTGCGACGTCGAGGCGACCGGCGCGGTCACGCAGCAGACCGCCCCAGTGGATTAGCCAGCCGAAGGATCGCTCGACCACCCAGCGCCTGGGTAGCACAGCAAAGCCTTTTTGATCGGGCGCGCGAGTGACGACCTCGTGGCGCATGCCGTGCAGGTTGGACCAGAGGCGGCAGCGCTCGGCGGTGAAGGCACCGTCGAGGATCGCCACGCGCAGGCTTGGCCAGGCTGCCTTGCCCTCGTCGAGCGCAGGCAAGGTGTCACGCTCCTGGACCGGTCGGAGGCACTGCCTTCGACGGGACGACCGCGATGGCCAGCCAGTTGCCGTCAGCATCCACCATGGCCACCCGCTTGCGCCCCAACGTCCGCTTGGCGGCATCGAAGCCGCGTGGTCCACGCACCGGGATGCACTTCACCGTTTGCGTATCGATGATCGCCAGTCTCGGATCGGCTTTGCGGCCTGCCGCGCGACGGCGCAGCCGGGCCAGATCGCGCATCATGCGCCCAAACAGGCCCAAGGCCTGCCAACGTCGGAACCAGCCGTACACCGTGCGCCACGGCGGCATGCCCGGTGGCAGCGCCCGCCATCCGCCGCCTACCCGCAGGTGCCACGCAATGGCCTGCACCACGGCAAGGGTTGGTGTCGCGCCATCGCTGTTCGGTGGATCGGCCCGCTCCAGCCAGTCTGCCACCTCGCGCACTGCGTAGCTCGATACCATGTGCTTCAGGCGCGCCGCATGGCGTGCCCGATGCCGCTCCGTCCACATCTCTCCCACCTTTCCGCCCCGCCAGGCGGTTCATGGTGTTCACCTCAGGAGTAGATGGGGACGGACGACAGAGGGCCGCTCAAACGTACCCATCCGCCGACGGCCGCCTTTCGTCTCTCGGCTGAACCTGTCTTCTGATCTTAGCGACGTTCGTAGGAGCGTCTTTAAGATCGGGGTAGCGAGGCATGGAGATCATCACCGGGGTTGAACGGCGGCGTCGTTGGCGGCTTGAGGACAAGCTGCGGATCGTGGCGGAGGCCGGGGAGCCCGGGGCGCGCTTCGCTGAGGTGGCGCGGCGGCACGAGGTGAGCCGGAGCGTGCTGTGGACTTGGCGCACGCAGGTGCGGGAGGGGGCGCTGGCGCCCGAGCCGGTGCCGATGTTCGTGCCGGTGCAGGTGACGGCGGATGTGCCCGCCCCGCGCGGGAGTGTGCCAGCCGCGTCCTCAGCGCCCTCTGGCCCGGACGGGGCGAGATGCGAGGTTGGTGGAGGGCGGATCGAGATTACTCTGCCGAATGGTACGGTGATCCGGGTGGGCGAGGAGATCGGCTCGGCGGTGCTGCGGCGCGTGGTGGCGGCGTTGCGCGGATGATCCCGGTTCCTACGGGTGTGCGGGTCTGGCTGGCCGTGGGCCACACCGACATGCGGCGCGGCATGAATGGCTTGGCGCTGCAGGTGCAGCAGTCGCTGGGGCGTGATCCCTATGCCGGTGATCTCTACGTCTTTCGTGGGCGCCGAGGTGACCTGCTCAAGGTCGTCTGGCACGACGGGGTCGGTATGTCGCTCTACGCGAAAAGGCTGGAGCGCGGGCGGTTCATCTGGCCCTCGCCGGCGGATGGCTCTGTGGTGATCTCGGGATCCCAACTCGCCTACATGCTCGACGGGATCGACTGGCGGAACCCACAACGGACATGGCGCCCGGAGGTCGCGGGATAAGGCAGATCGGCACGCATTTCGACTACCAGCCAGGCGCGGATCTGTGATTCCATCCACGGCGTGACACCCACGCCGGACGCCTTGCCCGATGATGTCGCCGCCCTGCGCGCCGCCCTTGCGGCCGAACAACTGGCGCGCCGCGAGGCCGAGGCGCGTGCCTCGGGCGCCGAGGCGATGGTGGCGCATCTCAAGCTGCTGATCGCCAAGCTCAAGCATGACCGGTTCGGCGCCTCCTCCGAGCGCGGCCGCAAGCTGCTCGACCAGCTGGAACTCGAGCTCGACGAGCTGGTCACGGCCGCCAGCGAGGACGCGGCCAAGACCGGGAACGAGACCGGCAGGCAGGGGAGCGGCGATCGCGCCGGCCTCCCGCCGCGCCGCCAGCCCGTTCGCGCGCCCCTGCCGGCCCATCTGCCGCGCGAGCGGGTGGTGCTCCCGTCGCCCTCTGCCTGCCCCTGCTGCGGCGGCAAGCTCGCCAAGCTGGGCGAGGACATCACGGAGACGCTCGAGGTGGTGCCCCGGAGTTGGAAGGTGATCCAGACCGTGCGGGAGCGGCTCAGCTGCCGCGCCTGCGAGACCATCACACAGCCACCGGCACCATTCCACCCCATCGCCCGCGGACGGGCCGGGCCGAACCTGCTGGCGATGATCCTGGAGGCCAAGTTCGGCCAACACCTGCCGCTGAACCGCCAGAGCGAGACCTTTGCCCGCGAAGGGGTTGAACTGAGCGTCTCCACCATGGCCGACTGGGTCGGCACCTGCACGGCCATGCTGGCGCCTCTGGTGGCGCGGATCGATGCCCATGTCCTGGCGGCGGAACGCCTGCATGGCGACGACACCACCGTCCCGCTCATGGCCCGCGGCAAGACCGTCACGGCCCGCCTCTGGACCTATGTGCGCGACGACCGGCCCTTTGCCGGGCCGGCACCACCGGCGGCGATGTTCCGGTATTCGCGGGACCGCACGGCCGAGCACCCGAACCGACACCTGGCCGGATACACGGGGATCCTGCAGGCGGACGCTTATGCCGGGTTCAACAATCTCTACGAAGCGGGACGCAAGCCCGGCCCGATCACCGAGGCAACGTGCTGGGCCCATGGCCGGCGCAAACTGTTCAAGCTCGCCGAGGTTGCTCGCGCACCACTCGCGGCCGAGGCGGTGCGGCGGATCGACGCGATCTTTGATGCCGAGCGCGCCATCAACGGGCTGCCGGCCGAACAGCGCCTTGCCGTGCGTCGCGAGCACATCGCGCCTCTGGCGGCCGAGCTCGAGGTCTGGATGCGTGAGCAACGCGGCAGGCTGTCGCGGCATGCCGACCTCGCCAAGGCCATGGATTACATGCTCAAGCGCTGGGACGCGTTCACCCGGTTCCTGACCGATGGCCGGATCTGCTTGACGAATAATGCAGCCGAACGCGAGCTGCGCGGTGTGGCTCTGGGCCGAAAGGCATGGCTTTTTGCGGGAAGCGACCGCGGTGGCGAGCGTGCTGCCGCCATGTACTCCCTCGTCGCCACGGCCAAGCTGAACGACGTCGACCCGCGTGCCTGGCTTGCCGATATGCTGGCCAGGATCGCCGACCATCCCCTCTCGAAACTGGATGAGCTGATGCCCTGGAACTGGGCGCGGGAGATGCAGCGACGGAAGGTGGCGGCATGACCAGCAACAGCATTGCCCCTCTCAAGATCACCCTCGATGAGGTCAAGCCCGTGGTCCTGCGCCGGGTCGAGGTGCCGCTGACGATCCGCCTCGATCGCCTGCACCTCGTCCTCCAGGCCGCAATGGGCTGGACCAACAGCCATCTCTACGAAATCCGGGCCCGCGATGTGGGCTGGGGCATGCCCGACCCGGACTGGGGCGGAGGCCCTCTCGATGCGCGCAAGGCACGCCTCGTCGATGTCCTCGAGGACACCGGTGCGAAGACGCTGAAGTACCTCTACGACTTCGGTGATGGCTGGGAGCACACGGTCAAGATCGAGCGCGTCACGGAGGTCGCGCCGGGCCTCACATACCCGCTCCTGATCGACGCGACCGGACGCTGCCCGCCCGAGGACGTTGGTGGTCCCTGGGGCTACGCTGAATTCCTCCAGGCCATCGCCGATCCAAAGCACGAGAACCATGCTGAGATGAGCGAGGGGGCGGGCGAGCCATTCGACCCAGCCAAGATCGACATCGACGAGCATGCGAAGGCCGTCGCGGACCTCGCCAAGGCATGGTCACGCAAACCAGCCGTCAGGCGCAAGCCAGCAAGCTGATCACGGCCCTCCCAGGATCGGCACCCCCGAGGAGCTCAGCCCCGACCGGTAGCGGCGAACGCCGCCCACCACCTGACCTCGGCATCCGCGGCCTTGGCCGTATGGATACGCTCAAACAGGCTCTGAGAGGCCAAATTCCTTCCGATCCTGCGCTTCTTCCGCGCCGATCTGACCGCCTCTCAGGCATCGAACTCTCCGGCTTGGAACGCAAGACGACCCTGCGCCTCTTACCCTTTCTGCGAACGCATGGGGGATCGCCACCCGCGACTGTCCCTTCGCTGGCGAAGGTGGAATTCGATGAAAGCTTCTTCGGCCCTAGCCGTGTCCGCGGCGCCGGGTCGTGCCCCGGGTGGTGGTGTAGGAGGCAGCCGCCCAAGTTAGGGCGGCCATCGCGGTGATCCTCGGTAGGGTTGTGTTGCAACACGCAACTCTGACGCAAGGACGCCACGATGACCGACGAGAGGATTGCCCTTCGCGAGCTTCTGGAGAAGGGCTCTGACGCGACTTTTCTGCGGGAGATGATCGGCTTTGCCGCCCAGCGGCTGATGGAGCTGGAGACGGACGGCCGCTGCGGTGCGGGGCATGGCGAGCGCAGCGCCGAGCGGGTGAACCAGCGCAACGGTTATCGCGAGCGGGATTGGCAGACCCGAGCCGGCACGGTGGAGCTTCGCATCCCCAAGCTCCGCAAGGGCAGCTACTTCCCGGCTTTCCTGGAGCCTCGGCGGCTGGCGGAGAAGGCGCTGACGGCAGTCATCCAGGAGGCCTATGTCCAGGGCATTTCCACGCGCTCGGTGGACGACCTGGTCCGGGCCATGGGGATGGAGGGCATTTCCAAGAGCCAGGTCTCCCGGCTCTGCGCCGAGATCGACGGCCGGGTGCAGGACTTCCTGGGCCGCCCTATCGAGGGCGACTGGCCCTACCTGTGGCTCGACGCCACCTACGTGAAGGTGCGCGAGGCTGGCCGCATTGTCTCGGTCGCGGTCACCATCGCGGTAGGCGTCAACAGTGACGGACGCCGCGAGGTGCTCGGCATGGCGGTCGGCGCCTCCGAGGCGGAGACCTTCTGGACGGACTTCCTCCGCGGCCTGACCCGGCGCGGCCTGCGCGGCGTCAAGCTGGTCATCTCCGACGCCCATGAGGGCCTCAAGGCCGCAGTGGCCAAGGTGCTCCGGGCCACATGGCAAAGGTGCCGCGTGCATTTCGGCCGAAACGCCGCCGCCCATGCGGGCAAGACCCAGCGCCGCATCGTCTCGGCTTGGATCGGCACCGCCTATGCCGAGGCCGATGCCGCGGCCGCCCATGCCCAGTGGCGATCCGTGGCCGACCAGCTCCGCCCCAGGGTGCCGAAACTCGCCAGCCTGATGGATGCGGCCGAGGAGGACGTGCTGGCTTTCATGGATTTCCCGCGGGAGCACCGCGCCAAGCTCCACAGCACCAACCCCATCGAGCGCCTCAACGGCGAAATCAAGCGGCGCACCGACGTCGTCGGCATCTTCCCCAACGAAGCCGCCATCACCAGGCTCGTCGGCGCTCTGCTCCTCGAGCAGTCCGACGAATGGGCCACACAGCGGTCGCGCTACATGACGCTGGAGACCATCGGCGCTGTGAGCGATACTGCCCCCGTCAGCCTGCCCGCCGCGGCAGCCTGACACCGCGGCTCAGCCCGCTGAGGAGCGCCGCTCCTACACCACAGGGTGGGACACGATCCGGCGCCGGGCGCATGACGCCTGTCTTCGGCACCCTTGAGCGCGGCGGGTGCATGCCAACATCGTCAGAAACTGTTCCAAATCAGCGCTGTACGCCATCATCCGGGTAAGGTCGCTCTCCCCGCCAGCATCCATTTCGATGGCTGGAAGGGCTACGACGGCTTGGTGGAAGCAGGCTTCGCTAAGCACAACAGGACCCGGCACCGGGACGACTAGTTCGCTGAGGGCGGCGTCCACATCAATGGAATCGAAAGCTTCTAGAGCTTCTCAAAGCGCCGACTGGCCAAGTTTGACAGCGTACCAAAGGCCAGATTTTCACCTTTCCTGAAGAGGTACGGATCCCGCTTCAATCGCCGGCTTGAGGAACTTTACCGCCTCATACTTTGGTCCGTCCTAATCTGCTCGCCTCCTAATCTGACCAGATTCGTCCCCAGTTATCTTGTCAGGTGATTCGAGGCGGTGCTCAGGTTGCTCCCTTCCTGGAAAAGTCCCCGGCTTGGAGGATGCCTCTTGCCTGGAAGAGTCCCCGGACGGCCCTTATTAGACCATAAGGTGCTCTAGCCGCCTCGGGCTCCCTTCTTACAGACGATCCGGACCAAGCCGGACGCCTCCAGAAACCCCTCGCCTTGATGCCGTTCGGCTGATTCACTGACGCGGATCAGCGCGAGGGAAGGCGATGGTTCGGCAGCCTGGGTTCTTCGATGTGGAGGAGCGTTTGCGGGAGCTGTCGGCCAAGGGCGATGACCTCGAGCGGATCGTCGCGCTGGTTGATTTCACGATGTTCCGCGCCGAGCTGGAGCAGGCCGTGCCGCGCGCGGACGGCACGAAGGGTGGCCGCCCCGCCTTCGATCACGTGCTGATGTTCAAGATCCTGCTGCTGCAGGCGATGCACGGGTTGTCCGACGAGCGCTGCGAGTACCTCATCAAGGACCGCCTGTCCTTCATGCGCTTCCTCGGCCTCGCGCTGGCCGACCCGGTGCCGGACGCCAACACGATCTGGGCGTTCCGCGAGGCGCTGAAGCGGGCCGGCGCGGTGGAGCGGCTGTTCGCGCGGTTCGACGCCACGCTGCGTGCCGCGGGTTACCTGGCGATGGGCGGGCAGATCGTGGATGCGACCATCGTCGCCGCACCGAAGCAGCGCAACACCGAGGCCGAGCGGGCGGCGATCAAGGCGGGCAAGATCCCTGAGGGCTGGGCGGAGATGCCTGCGAAGCTGCGCCAGAAGGACCGCGACGCGCGCTGGACGGTGAAGTTCTCCAAGGCCAGGCCGCGCGAGGATGGCACCCCGCAGGTCGATCTCGCGGTTCCGGCCTTCGGGTACAAGAACCACGTCGCGATCGATCGCCGGCACGGCCTGATCCGCGGCTGGACCGCGAGCCATGCGGCCGCCCATGACGGGGCGCGGCTGGCGGAGGTGGTCGATGCCGGCAACACCGCCAGCGATGTCTGGGCCGATACCGCCTATCGCTCAGCGAAGAACGAGGCCTGGCTGGCTGAGCGTGGCATGGTCTCGCGCATCCACCGCAAGAAGCCCCCGGGGCGGCCGATGGCGGCAAGGACGCGACGGGCCAATGCCCGCAAGTCGGCCGTGCGCTCCGCGGTCGAACACGTCTTTGCCCGGCAGAAGGGGCCGATGGCGCTGGTCGTGCGCACCATCGGCATCGCCAGGGCACGGGTGAAGATCGGCCTCGCCAATCTCGCCTATAACCTCAAGCGGTTCGTCTGGCTCAGCAGCAAGCCCGCGACGTCGTAGCGGCACGCAAGTAGGCAAGCCGCCGCCATCGACTGAGCGGCTCCGTCCACCAGATGGGCACGCGCATCCGCATCCCTGAAGCACCGGCAGCCTCAAACCAACATCATCCGCCGAAGCCGCAGGGTTTCTGGAGGTATCCAGCCCACCTCAACGGACTCGGCTGGCTGCAAAATGGGCGCGGTCGTGTTCCCCTATTACCAGGCAAGAACGTTGGTTCTCCGTTCGAAGTCCTTGTCCGCTAGCGCAAGAATGTGGCGCAACTCGAGGTGTCGGGCGACATCCGGCTGGAACAGGCCTTCCACGGGGTAGAACTTAAGCCGTCCTGCGGTTCCCTTGAGAGCTTCGATGCGAAGCTAGAACGGCGGCGTACCCGTCTGATGTTAGCACAAGATGTGGCTGATGAGCTCTGGCGTCTAGGTCCTATGATCTGCTGCCGATGGTGGACGTAGGGTTTTGTTTTTGTTCCTGAATGCTCGGACAGGGTCAGGCTGTTAGCGTGGCACGAATGAACGGGCGTAGGGAACGGTATCCCAGCGCGCGATGAGGATGAACCCCGTTGTAATGGGCGAACCCGGCTGAGAGTAACTGCAGGATGGTCTGGGCATCTGGGATCTCCGCCTCCAGCGACTTCTTGCCAAGCAGCCTATGCAGTTCGCGGACTGGTGCTGCAGCGGCCGCGGTGCAGGCCCCCTCAGCCGTCAAGCGGTGCCAGGAGAAGAACTGGTTCGGATTTAACTCCATGCCGCCGGGCCAGCAAGCTTACCGAGGCGCCCGGCGCGTAGGCCTTCTCGACCATGCGGACCTTCTCGGCCGGTGACCATCTCCGGCGGCGCTGGACGGAAGGGATGACCGCCACCTTGGACGAAGCATCAGTCACAGACACAGTCACTAGCCTGCCCCTTACGGAAGCGCGAGACCCTGTCGGGGCATTAAAGGAGCAAGCTCATGTTTAGCCTACATGGGCCGCCCATTCGAGCTCCATAAGGCTAAAAGGCAGCGTCCCTCATAGTAGTTCAGGACCTGGACGGTGTGCTCGAGGTCCTCCCAGAAGCAGGGCGCCTCCTAAATATGCCCGGTATCCCTCCTACCCGGCGTGGTCGCCGCCATCCAACCGTTAGAGTTTACAACGACGTCCTCACCATCCACAGGGAGATGTCGCATGACCGCCTCCGGACCGATCGGCGCTGGCCATGAAGCATATCTTGCCCGACTTCGCCGCGGGCGCCGGCAAGGGGGGATGGCCCACTGCCCACTGCCTCGCCGCCTTGACAGAGCATGAACTGGCCGATCGCGCCAACCGGCGCGTCCAGCGCCACCTTCAGATACGCGTCTGCCGGCGGGCATGAGACTCGAAAACTTCGACCTCGAGGCCGTCTCGATGCTTAGGGTCAGGGCTCATAGCCAGAAGATAACCATAGCGGCGAGAGCGCATGCAGAGAGGAAGATATCGTCGCAGCGGTCATAGCGGGTGGCGACGCGGCGCCAGTCTTTGAGGCGGGCGAATGCGTTTTCGATCTTGTGGCGCTGCCGATACAGCGCTGCATTATGGGTGATGAGGATCTTGCGTGTTTGTCGGCCGGGGATGCAGGCGACAATATCTCGCTGCGCCAGGGCGTCGCGGAACCAGTCCGCGTCGTATCCTCGATCAGCCAGCAGCACTTGGGCCTTGGGCATCGAAGGCAGCAGCGCCCGGGCGCCGATATAGTCGCTCGTTGGACCGGCACTCAGATACAGGTTGAGGGGCCGGCCCTTGGCGTCGGCCAGGGCATGCAGCTTTGAGTTCAGGCCGCCCTTGGTGCGTCCAATGAGCCGTCTGCCGCCCCCTTTTTACCGCGCAGACTGGCAGCTGTGCGGTGGGCCTTGAGATGGGTTGCATCGATCATCACCGTCGAGGGATCACAGGCCTGTTCGGCAAGGACCTTCAGCATTCGGGCAAAGATGCCCATCCTGCTCCACCGAACCCAGCGATTATAGAGCGTCTTGGGCGGCCCATAGGCTGGTGGCGCATCACGCCAGCGCAGGCCGTTGCGATTGACGAAGATGATCCCGCTCAGCACGCGCCGATCATCAACCCTTGGTCTGCCATGGGAGAGCGGGAAGAACGGCTTGAGCCGCTCCATTTGGGCATCCGTCAGCCAGAACAGTTCAGTCACGCGCGCCGCCATCAATGAGTGGCGCAGTGAATCAGCCCATGCCCCTCACGACAAGTAATTTAATGGGTCCTGATCCTAGCGAGTCGTAGGTTACGGCTCCGCCGCAGGCTACAGCTGGTGGCACGGTCAACATACTGGCGTTCGACCCACCAGCACTGGCTAGTCCACCTTGCGGCTGTACTCAGCCTCGTGCTGTTCACGCTCACCACCGACCTGCTGCAGAGGCTTTAGGCTACACGTCGCGATCTACAACTTGACGCTGCCATGCCCAAGCTGGACCAGTACCGCCTATGGATCTTCGACGAGACCGCCTACGTCTCCCAGGATCAGTCAGAGACCAGCGTCATCTTTGAACTCGTTGCCACCCGCCATGAGCGCCAAACGTCGCCCATCGCCATAATTCAGCCTTTCGGGGGATGGCGCCCGATCTTACTGGGACAGGCCATGACCCTCTCCGCAGTGGCGGCTTTATACACCACGCTACAATCTTGAAGATACGCCGGAAGCTTCGAAGTCGCGCCGCCATTGAACGGAAGCGCGGGCCGGGCCGTCTATCCCTCCCCTCCCGCACGACAACACCTCATTCTGACCGCCGCGCAGCTGCGGAAACTCCTTGCCGCAGTGGACGCTCCAGGACAATCATCTATCCGCTGCAGCCTCAGCCGATTACGCCAATCGCCGCACTGTTCGCGCCCAGATTGTCGCGCCATACGCCGACCGACCGCCCTATTGCCCAGAATTTTGGTATCGTTTCGGACCTATTTTCCCGAGGGAAAACTCGGGATCCGAATTGTCACTAAGCTGCGGCTCTGCGATGGTGCGTCAATGTGCATGGGAGTGTGCGATGGCTGCGAAGAAAGTGCCGCCGAAGCGGTGCAAGGTGCTGGTTCTTGGCGGGTCAAAGGGCGGCTGTGGACGCAGTACCCTTAGTCGCAACTTAATCGTTGCCGCTCGCCAAGCGGGCCTGGACGTGGTCGGTGTTGATCAGGACGCGCAGCGCACATTCAAAAAATGGGCGGACCGCCGTGAAGCCGCCCGCGAGAAATTCCCCCAGCTTGTCAGGTGTGAGGTGATCGCTTCTTCGGTGGAGGAGTGGGCGAGCCTGGACCTGACAGGGCGCGATCTCGCCATCGTCGATACGGCGCCCGGTATTGAGCATGGGCTCGCGGATATGATCAGCCTGTGCCGACAGGCTGATTACGTCCTGCTGCCCACTAGCGCGTCCACAGACGATTTAGAGAGCGTGGTCCCTTATTGGACAACCCTTTCTGAAAGCGGGGCGCGTGGCGAGTTCGTGCTGAATAAGGCCAATCGGCGCACGAGATCGTTTGCCTCGGCCCGCTCGGCTCTGAACCGCCATGGTCGGGTAGCTCCCGTTGAGGTGCCGCTTTTAGAGGATATCGCTAGTCCATTCGCGTCTGGGCTGGCTGTGGTGGACTACGACAGATCTAGAGGGGGCGAGGTCATGCAGGACGTATGGAGGCATGTCCGCCGGGAGCTAGGTTTGTGAGCAAGCTGCCGTCTCTTAAGAAGCGTGCTGGTGCTGAGGAGATGAATCTGTTGGCCGGCGATGACCGTCGCAATCAGGGCAAAGCGCTGGCGGCTGTCTCGGACGTTGGCCGAGATATCGTGGCGGATATTTTTTCCGGCCTGCGGGTTTCCGAAGACACTCTCCGGAAGGTGGTCGAAGCCCGTACACGCATCCTTGACCAGTGGGGTAAAGCACAGATTGCTGCTCTTCTGATCGGCCGGACGCTGCTGGACCTGTCTCGGACTTTGTCTCCAGACGAATACCTCGCGCTCCGGAAAGGTAGCGAGCGGCTGTTCCCGTTCTCTGATAGCGTGGCTACCAAATTGCGACGGGCGGCCGAACTCGCAGAAGACCTGCGCATCCCACTGGAGAGATCACCGTCCTATACGCTGCTGTATGAAATCAGCACTATGCCTTCAGAAGGGCAGGACCTCGTCAAAAAGCGTGGCCTTCTACGGGCAGATGTAACGCGGGCTGAAATCGTCGCGGTCAAGGCTGAGCTTCGGAAGCACAAAATCCCGCGCATCTTGATCGAGCACGCATCCGAGCCGTCAGCCAAGGTCAATCTAGTTGGAATCGAAACGCGCCGGAATGCCCTTCTGACGGAGCGTGAAGGCGTCGCTGCGCGGCTGGCTAAGCTTGATCAGGAGATCGCGGACCTAAATGCCCAATTAGATGTACTGAGACCGAAAGGTTAGCGTGCATTTTAAATGGCGCTCCTCTGCTTTTGCCTGTCAAAGACTTGGAAGCTATCACGGATGGTGGCAGGACCTAAATCGCGGGTGCGGTGCCACGAATCCCTGAGCGCATGAGGCCGGATATCGCAAGGAGGTCAGCGACCCCGAGCGGACCGCCCGGGCCTATCACTTGTGTAAGCAGGCAGGTCACTCTGAGGGCAGGGTCTTGAGTTCTGGCTCAAGGCCATCGCCGCCTACCACTACTTTGGCAGGCGGCGTTTAGGCGGCAGCGAGAGCAAGCGTCGGCAATGCGGACATCGTCTTGGCGGCGGCGCCTGGTTCATCTGCAGCAGGTGAGCGATGATGGCGTGACGCACGGCGGGCAGGCTCGGATCTGGTGGTGGGCCGACGTGCCTTTTCCCCCCGCTTCGCCGCGGCGGTCAGGCGCTGGTGCTGCAGGAAGGCATAGGCAAGCATCGTCATGAGCGCGTGTCGATGCAGGCCTGTCCAGGAGCGTCCCTCGAAGTGATCGAGGCCAAGTTCTTCCTTCATCTGCTGATGCGCCTGTTCGCACACCCAGCGCGCCTTGATGGCCGCCGCAAGGCTACGCAGGCTCACGCTGGCAGGCAGGTTGGACAGGTAGTACTTCCGTTCGCCCGATGCACGGTGCTCGCCGATCACCCAAGCCTCTTCGCCGGGCATGTGCTGACCGCCGCCATCCCGGATCCGCTGCGGTGGCCCGTCGGCCACCCGGATGCGCTGAGCGGCAAAGCGCGCGCTCAGCTTGCCCTTGCTGCCGCGACGCCAGCTGACCTGCCGCCAATCTGCACCGCTGAGCAGCGTTTCAGCAGCGGCTGACAAGGTATCAGGGATGTGCCGCTGTCGTGGCCGGCCGTGGCCCGCGATGGGAAAGATCAGTTGCACGTCGGCGGGATAGACTTTCTGCTGACGTGGAATGCCAACCGCCCAGAACAGGCCACGTCGCTCAAGCCCTGCCGGAACGGCGCACTCAGGCCATACCCGGCATCAGCCAACACAGCCCGAAACCGCACGCCGGCAGCCAACACCCGGTCGATCTCAGCCAGCGCGATCTCCGGCTTGGTCCGTGGGGTGCGCCACACGTCGGGTACGCCAGCCTTCTCGATGCGGGCCGTGTCGTTCGTCCAGCTGTCGGGCAGAAACAGGCGCAGCGCGACCGGCACTGGCACCTCGCCAGCCGCGAGGGTCAGCGAGACCAGCGTCTGGCAGTTGGCGTTCTTGCCGAGAGCCGATGCGTATTGTGGGGCGACGCCAGCCGAGTGCCGGCCCTTCTTCGGCAACGCCGTGTCATCCACTACCAGCCAGGCCGGGCCACCAACGAGGCGGTCGACCTCACGGAGCAGCGTCGCCTCGAGCGGTGCCGCGTCCCAGACACCTGCCGAGATGAAGTGGTGCAGGGCATCATGGCTCGGCTGCCCCAGCCGCTCCGCCATGGGTTGCGTGCTCTTGCGATCGCCCGGGCCAATCAGCCCGGCCACGTAGAGCGGACACATGGCCTGTCGTGCTGGATGCTCCAGAACCGTCAGAAACGGCACCAGCCAGCGCTCCAGCGTTGTCCGCCAGTCCAGCGATCTTGCCATGGCACTACCTCGGCCAACACGCCGAACAGAACCAGCAGCAAGCCTATCGGTTCGCAGCAGCCTGCCAAAGTAGTGCTTCCGTAATGGGCCTTCGGGCGTCAAGCCCCTCGAGTGAGTACCACGTCGCCGGTGTCATGCTTCCGTCCGTGGTCGGCACGAGGCCGCCACATCATGCGGTCAGAAAGGAGCCAGCGGGCCAATCTAAGACGCGTGGTTCGCCCCAGGGGGTTTCCACAGCACTACTCCCGGCCTCACTGCCTCCCGCGTCCCGGCGACGGGACCTCAGACGAGCAGGATCGGACTGACCCGTCCTGCCCGAAGCTCCATCCTCTCCGCGCTGTATCAGGCTGCCTGCGCCTCCTTGCCCCAGCGGAACTCCGTGCCATCGGCCCACATGCGATGGAGGACGCTCCCGAGCTTACGGGCCAGCGCCACCTTGGCCCGCTTCAGGCCCCGGCGCCTGGCAACCTCCATCGCCCAGCGCTTGAGCGCGGAGAAGCGCGTCGGGCGGCTCAGCACCGCATTGGCGGCCTCATAGAGTGCGGTGCGCACCATGGCGTCGCCCACCTTGCTGATCCCACCGGTCACGTCCGTCTCGCCCGACTGGTAGCGCTTCGGCGTGAGCCCGAAATGCGCGCCTACCGCCTTGGATGAACTGAACCGGCGCGGATCGTCCACCGCCGTCCTGAAGGTGATCGACACCAGCGCCCCCACGCCTGGCACCGTCATCAGCCGCCGACAGACCTCATCAGCGCGCACGATCGCCAGCATGCGCCGGTGCAGCCGCATGAACTCCGCCAGCAGACCCTCTCGCGCCGTCAGCATCGCGCCGGTGACCGTCTCCAGCATCTCATGGCCGGCTGCGAGCTCCCGGATCCGGGCTGCGAACTTTGCCTTGCTGACCTCGCCTACCTTGAAGCCGAAGCCCCGCAGAATGCCGCGGATGCTGAGCTCAACATCCCGCAGCTTGCTCTGCAGCAGCTTGCGTCCGACCAGCAGCGCGCGCACCTCCTGGGCCCCGGGCGACTTCCGATGCACCGGGCGGTACCAGCCCATCCGAAGCAGCTGGGCGATGCCGCGTGCATCCTTCCGATCGGTCTTCACCGTCATGGCCGAAAGCGCCGCCTTCACGTGGCGGGTTTCGAGCAGCACCGCCTCAAACCCCGCCTCGCTCAGCCCGGCATGGAGCCATTGCGACAAGGGACCGGCCTCCAGCCCGATCCGCGCCACCTCCAGGCCGAGGCCGCCAAACCAGGCGATCAGCGCCTCCGGCTCGCTCGCAACCTTGGCCTCGCGCACGATCTTGCCGCCGCCATCCACCACGCACACGCTGCTGTCTTTCAGCGATACGTCGATCCCGGCATAGTACTCCATGGCTGTCCCTCGATGATGCCTGGGGCCGACCCGTTCGGACCCCGTTCCACACACCATCACTCTGAGGGACAGCCGCCCTACCGCCCAAGCCCAGGCGGCCGGCCCATTACGGCATCTAGGTTGTGTGGACTCTAGGGATTCCCGAAGGGTGTAAGGCGTGATTCAAAGGGACCTTTCAGGAGGTTTTCTTGGGCGTGTTGGACCGATTGGTGTTGAGCGACGCGGCGTGGGAGCGGATGGCGCCGCTGATCATCGGGCGGCCTGACCAGAAGGGTTCGACCGGTCGGGCAACCGGATGTTCGTCGAAGGTGTGTTGTGGATCGTGCGCACAGGCTCTCCCTGGCGCGACCTGCCGGACGTCTTCGGCGACTGGAACAGCGTCTTCCGCCGCTTCAGCCGCTGGAGCCAGAAAGGCGTCTGGCGGCGCATCTTCGAGGCGATGTCGGACGATCCCGACTTCGAGTATCTGATCGTCGACAGCACCATCATCCGGGCCCACCAGCACGCCGCCGGCGCCAAAAAGGGGGGTCTGAAGATCAGGCCCTTGGCCGCTCCCGCGGCGGGCTGAGCACCAAGATCCACATGGCCGTGAGAGGCCTGGGCGCGCCGGTGCGCTTCGTCCTGACGGGTGGCCAGCGCGGCGATTGCCCGCAGGCCTACGCCCTCATAGAAGGCCTGCCCGCCCAGATGGTCATGGCCGACGCTGCCTACGATGCCGATCGCCTGCGCCAGGCCATCGCCAGCAAGGGCGCCTTGGCTGTCATCCCGAACAACCCGTCCCGCGCCCGCAAACATCCTCTCGACAAGCATCTCTACGCACAGCGCCACCTGATCGAATGTAAGCGCCGTTCCAGCACCCTTCTTGCGTGAGGATGGCATGACTGAGAGGTAGGCCATCGCGGAGGTATGGTGATGGCGGGGATGCTGAATGGCGCAGGTGCTAGCACTGGTGCGGGCACTGTGGCGATGGAGCGGGTGGAGATCGTCACGCGTGGCGAACGGCGCCGAAATTACTCGCTGGAGATGAAGGCGCGGCTGCTCATGGAGACGGCGGCGCCTGGAGCTCGCACGGTAGAAGGAGGTGACGTTGCGCTAGGAGATCGCGCGTTCGGTGAACTCGCTGTAAGCTCAACCCAAGCCGGGGGAGCTGCGCGCGGCGGCTGCCTGAATGTGCGGTGGCCGGGGCTGAGGCAAACCACCCCCATCGTATGCAGAGCAGAGACCAGCCCCGGGGAGGCCTCCTGCCAGATACAGCCTCAGCGCGCAGTCGCACCTACCGCGTGGGGCGGGGAAGGGCTCTTCAGGTAAGTCCGTCCTTCAGCGCAACTAAGGAAGAGTTTGGAGTGCCATCTTTTTCACGATACAGGGGGGAACGACCTCGCTTATGGTTTTGATCTTTCATCTCTGACAGTACCATAGGTCGATGACAACGGCGCGCCACATAGTTGCTCTGCTGCAAAGCCACGTCGCCGGCGACGAGGACCGCTTCCTCTCGGTCGCGACGCAGCTGGCAGCGCATGAGGCACGCCAGGGCCATGGGAAGCTCGCGCAGCAGCTGCAGGGGCTGATCGACACCGCTCGGGAAAAGCCCGAGGCGGCCGAACGCCGTAGCTCCGGCGCTGTTCCGCTCGCCCGACCAAAAGGCGAGCTCTCCAGCCTGCTAGCCGCGCGCTACTCGGACCTTCGACTCAGCAGCATGGTGCTGCCCACAGAACTTCATGGGCGACTGGCGCGGGTGCTCACCGAACAGCGGCAGCAGCTCCGTCTGCGCGCCCGTGGTCTGGCGCCGCGCCGAAAGCTCTTGCTGGTCGGGCCACCTGGTTCGGGCAAGACGATGACTGCCGCGGCGCTTGCCGGTGAGCTCAAACTGCCACTTTTCACGGTCGTCTATGATGGCCTCATCGGGAAGCTGATGGGTGAGACGGCGTCGCGGCTGCGCTTGATCTTCGAGGCGATCGCCGCGCAGCGTGGCGTCTACTTCTTCGATGAGTTCGATGCGATCGGTGCCCAGCGGGCTGGGACCAATGATGTGGGCGAGATCCGCCGTGTCCTGAGCTCGTTCCTTCAGTTTCTGGAGAACGACGACAGCGCGAGCGTAATCGTCGCCGCGACCAACCACCCTGAGCTGCTCGACAAGGCGCTCTTTCGGCGATTCGATGATGTGATCACCTATGGGATGCCGAGCCCGGAGGTGACGCGGGGCATTGCCGAAGCACATTTGGCGACGTTCAAGCTGGGGAACTTGGATTGGTCACCAATTCTCGAGATGGCATCAGGCCTCAGCCAAGCCGAGATCGCCCGCGCCGCTGATGAGGCGGCCAAGGTAGCCGTGCTCGCCGACTCGGAGGCGATCAGCACCGAGATGCTGGTCGCTGCCCTCAGGGAGCGCAAGGCTGCCGCCTTGTGATCTGATTCCCACCTCCATGGCCCGTGCCCCACGCAACCGTCCCCATCTGCACCTCGAAGGCGGTGGAGAGAGCGAACCATACACATCTCCGCACCGTGGCAGCTCCGGGCTTCCCCCGGCGCGGGTCCGTGCGGCGCACGCGCGCCAACTCGAGCGCGCCATGGGACGGGCACTCGCCGAGGCGCGCCAGCAACTGGCGGCGCGAGAGGAGGGCATCGCGACGGGCGAGCCGGGCTTCTACCTGCAGTTCGATATTTCCATTGCGCAAGGCGCGGCGGTCGAGGCACTCGAGAGCAAGCGTAACGCCATCGAGCTCGTCGCCGTTAAACCGCCCGCTGAGGGCGACGCGATGGTATCGGCGACCGTATTCGTCCCGAACAGCGCCGCCGAGTTTTTCCTCGAGAAGATCGAAGCTTATCGGGACGAGGAGACGCGTTGGGGTAAACCGAAGCACGAAGCCCTGATTGCGCGCATCGAGACCGTGCGCCTGGGAGCAGTGCGTTCGCTCTTCACGGACGCGGCAGAGACCTATCCGGCGGGGGGGCAGCAGGTCTGGTGGGAGGTCTGGCTGCGGGAAGGACGCCTCGATGACTTCCGGCAGGCTGCCTCCCGCATCAACCTGGAGCTCAAGGACCACACCATCAGTTTCCCCGAGCGAGACGTCGCCCTCGCTCTTGCCAATGAAACGGCGATGACTCGATTGGTGACCAACACGGATGCCATCGCTGAATTGCGGCGGGCTAAGGACACGCCAAGCCTTTTCCTGGAGATGCAGCCGCTCGAGCAGGCGGATTGGGTTGAGGATCTCGTACGACGGGTGACGCCGCCAGGGCGCGATGCGCCAGCCGTTTGTGTGTTCGACAGCGGCGCCGTTCGTGCCCATCCGCTGATCGCGCCCGCCCTCCTGGCTGCCGATCAGCATGCCTACGACATGTCATGGGGCCTCGATGACAGTTCGGGTCAGTGGCAGGGGCACGGGACCGGGATGGCCGGGGTCGCCTTGTACGGGGACCTCGAGGCCGCCTTGACCAGGACGACTGATGTCTCTCCTCGGCATCGCCTCGAGACCGTTCGCATCCTCCCGCGGCGTGGGCAGAGCCCACCGGAACTCTACGGCGCCATCACAGCGGCCGGTGTTGCCATGGTCGAGGGGCAGGCCCCGCGGCGGTCCCGGGTTTACTGCATGGCCGTGACTAGTGATGTAGGGCTGGGGCGTGGGCGCCCTTCTTCCTGGTCCGCCGCCATCGACCAACTCGCGTATGGCGGCGGCAACACGCGTCGCCTCTTTGTCCTCGCTACGGGCAATTTGCGCGACGACATCGACGTAGCGGTCTACCCGGACCGCAATGACTTGGCCGAGGCGGAGAACCCCGCCCAGGCCTGGAACGCGCTGATCGCCGGCGCCTGCACCAATCGGATCACCATCACGCATCCCGACTTCGGGGGGTGGGAACCGGTGGCGCCAGCCGGCGGACTTTGCCCGACGAGCCGAACCTCGGGCACCTGGGACCGCCAGTGGCCGATCCGGCCCGACGTGGTCTTCGAGGGCGGCAATCAGGCGCATGATGGGATCAATAGCGCTGAGCCGATCGACGACCTGCAGCTTTTGACGGCGCATTCCCGACCTGCCGAGGGCCTGCTCCGCCCCTTCGGCGAGACAAGCGCCGCCACGGCCCTTGCCTCGCGGCTGTCGGCGCGGATCTTGGCTGCGCGACCGGAGCTCTGGCCGGAGACGGTGCGCGGCTTGGTTGTCCACGCGGCCGAATGGACCCCGGTGATGCGCCAGCACGTCGAGCGGGCAGGCTCTCAGGCGCAGAAGATGGCAATGCTGCGTCGCTATGGCTGGGGCGTGCCGACCTGGCGCCGCGCGCTCTACAGCGCCACCAACGACGCCACTTTGATGGTCGAGGATGCGCTGTTGCCGTTTCGGCGCGACGGCTCGGCCATCAAGACCCGGGACATGAATCTCCATAGCCTTCCCTGGCCTAGGAGTGAGCTTCAGTCCCTCGGCCAACAGGATGTCGAACTCCGGATCACGCTATCCTATTTCGTGGAGCCCAATCCTGGAGAGCGTGGATGGACGCGCCGGCATCGCTATGCCTCTCACGGTCTCCGGTTCGCGGTGAAGAGGTCGCTCGAAACGCTCGACCAGTTTCGCCAGAGGATCAACCGCGCTGCTGAAGCCGAGGAAGCCGGCCAATCGATCGCCGGCGCGGGCGATGATTGGATCCTGGGACCGCAACTGCGCGACCGCGGTTCCCTTCATTCCGATATCTGGCGGGGTAGTGCGGCGGCGCTGGCTGAGCGGGAGTCCATTGGTGTCTTCCCGATCGGCGGCTGGTGGAAGGAGAATCCTGGCCTGCAGCGCTGGGACCGTTCGGCGCGCTACGCGCTGATTGTCTCCATCCGGGCGCCCGAAGCCGAAATCGATCTTTACACGTCCATTGCCAACAAGATCGGTATCGAAGTGCCCATCGGGTGACGAGTCTCGGAGCTTCAATGGCCGCCAAGCCAGGTGCCATATGGCGCTTCCAACATGAATCAATCACAGTCGCGGTTTGGCTGTAGGCAGCTAAACCATCCCTCACTCCCAATCACAAGGTCTCTACGCGCCGGATGGGATCGATCTGCCGCGAGGGCTGCTAGCGGGGTGGGTCGGCAAGTCAGCCAAGCTGGCGGAACCGGTGGCCGCGTTCACTGGCTGTCATGCCATGGGAGGCGCGCGAGTGTACGCCGATGACACATCCATGCCGATGCTCTCACCTACCGTGTCTGATTACCGCCTGATCAAGGCCTGAAGATCTGCGGTAGGACGAATGCATGTTTTCCCGCCCCGGCGGCAGCCCGCGACGCAGAAGGCTCGCGATTGTGCGGTCCAGGCGCAGTTCGCCTCTTGCCTGGGCTTTCGTCATGGCCCGAAGGAGGCCTCCTGGGGCCTGGACTTCTCCAAAGGCATGGCGGGCGGAGATAGCAGCCAGGGCTAGGGCTGCCTTGATCCGTCCCAGACCGAGGCAAGCGTCTCCCCAGGCATCCTGACTGATGCCGAGTTCGGCGCGCACAAGGCCGGCCGCCTCCAGAATATCGCTCCATCCAGGTCTGGGATTGCGGATCCAGGATCGGAACGACGGCGAGAGGCGGACAACCATGTGAGGGGTCGGCTGTAGACTGACGGCGGATGATCCCCGGCAGGTATCTCGTTTTTGACGCTCTTTTCCTCGTTGCAGCTTTTCCTGACCAGCCGGAGGCGCTGCAGGCGGTTTCGCCGGGTTTGTATTCGCTTTAGCGATATCCAGATCATAGGTAGATTGTATGTGGGGTCGGTTTTCCGACCCCAAGGGGTCAGAATTCACAGGCTTTTCCGCGGAAGCTGCTTCAATTTGCCCGACGATTTCGCGGTCAAGCTGCCGAAGTTGCTTGGCGATCGGCAACAGGTATGTCGGATCGCAGCTTTCGCGCCGGCTGAGAAAGAGGACCTGCGCTTCCCGCAGAAGATCGGGCCGCCGGCTGTCGAGAGCAGGAGCGGGTATCTCGAGCACCGACAGTAACCGGTTCTTCAGGCGGGCGATCTCCCGACGTAACAGCTTGCCCTCGGCCAGACGTTCCCGGTGCGCCCGGCCGGCCGCCAGAAACTCCTCCCTGCGTGCCGCGAGGGGAGCCAGGTCGAAGCCGTAGGCGAACAGGATGCGCCCGGTACGGGAATCCCGGCGCCCGTAGCGATGGCCATTGGGGCTCTCGCGGAGGATCATCAGCCCGGCCTCGATGGCAATGGACACCATGGCCTTTAGCTGGGTGCGTCCAATGCCGAGCTGCTCCTGAAGCTCGCGTGAAGCGGGCCAGACGATTGGCCAGGCCGGGTGCTGCCAGTCGCCTTCGTGGGTGTAGCCCATGAGATGGTCCATGAAATGGACCAGCCTCATCGGCCAGCCATAGGCGGGGGCGGCTGTCTTCAGCGCCCAGAGCATCTCACCTCTGCGAGGCTGCACACCCTCCGGCAGCTTGAGCTTCGCATTTGCCAATTCGGCGGGGTCGATCTTACGCCGTCCCGTAGGTCGGCCGGGATTGCCCCGGGGCACATTCATGTCTCGCTCCTCTCAGGAGCGCTGACGAACCGCGAGACAAAGCTTTCCCGTTGTCACGCGAAGGGTCGCTTGACGAAGGGCGGGCTCATTCCTATCCTGATGACCATATTCTGGTGGCCGTTTGGCCGTGGTCTCTCTCAGGATCAGGGTCTTTCGGATCAGAAGAGGTCAGTGCTTGGATCGTGTCCCACCCTGTGGTGTAGGAGCGGCGCTCCTCAGCGGGCTGAGCCGCGGTGTCAGGCTGCCGCGGCGGGCAGGCTGACGGGGGCAGTATCGCTCACAGCGCCGATGGTCTCCAGCGTCATGTAGCGCGACCGCTGTGTGGCCCATTCGTCGGACTGCTCGAGGAGCAGAGCGCCGACGAGCCTGGTGATGGCGGCTTCGTTGGGGAAGATGCCGACGACGTCGGTGCGCCGCTTGATTTCGCCGTTGAGGCGCTCGATGGGGTTGGTGCTGTGGAGCTTGGCGCGGTGCTCCCGCGGGAAATCCATGAAAGCCAGCACGTCCTCCTCGGCCGCATCCATCAGGCTGGCGAGTTTCGGCACCCTGGGGCGGAGCTGGTCGGCCACGGATCGCCACTGGGCATGGGCGGCCGCGGCATCGGCCTCGGCATAGGCGGTGCCGATCCAAGCCGAGACGATGCGGCGCTGGGTCTTGCCCGCATGGGCGGCGGCGTTTCGGCCGAAATGCACGCGGCACCTTTGCCATGTGGCCCGGAGCACCTTGGCCACTGCGGCCTTGAGGCCCTCATGGGCGTCGGAGATGACCAGCTTGACGCCGCGCAGGCCGCGCCGGGTCAGGCCGCGGAGGAAGTCCGTCCAGAAGGTCTCCGCCTCGGAGGCGCCGACCGCCATGCCGAGCACCTCGCGGCGTCCGTCACTGTTGACGCCTACCGCGATGGTGACCGCGACCGAGACAATGCGGCCAGCCTCGCGCACCTTCACGTAGGTGGCGTCGAGCCACAGGTAGGGCCAGTCGCCCTCGATAGGGCGGCCCAGGAAGTCCTGCACCCGGCCGTCGATCTCGGCGCAGAGCCGGGAGACCTGGCTCTTGGAAATGCCCTCCATCCCCATGGCCCGGACCAGGTCGTCCACCGAGCGCGTGGAAATGCCCTGGACATAGGCCTCCTGGATGACTGCCGTCAGCGCCTTCTCCGCCAGCCGCCGAGGCTCCAGGAAAGCCGGGAAGTAGCTGCCCTTGCGGAGCTTGGGGATGCGAAGCTCCACCGTGCCGGCTCGGGTCTGCCAATCCCGCTCGCGATAACCGTTGCGCTGGTTCACCCGCTCGGCGCTGCGCTCGCCATGCCCCGCACCGCAGCGGCCGTCCGTCTCCAGCTCCATCAGCCGCTGGGCGGCAAAGCCGATCATCTCCCGCAGAAAAGTCGCGTCAGAGCCCTTCTCCAGAAGCTCGCGAAGGGCAATCCTCTCGTCGGTCATCGTGGCGTCCTTGCGTCAGAGTTGCGTGTTGCAACACAACCCTACCGAGGATCACCGCGATGGCCGCCCTAACTTGGGCGGCTGCCTCCTACACCACCACCCGGGGCACGACCAGTGCTTGCAGGCGCTGGCCTCTTTTGTTTTTCAGCGCGCCATTCTGATCCTTTGCCGGTGGTTAAAGACTGCGCGTGCCGCAAACTCGCCGCGGTCCGCGCGTTTGGTGCAACCTGACGCCGTCTGCCAAGTCCGCATCTCTTGATATTCCAAGACGTTGCGCGCTTTGCAAATCGAAATGTCAGGACTGAAAGTTACCAGCTAAATGCGATCCATTTAGTTCTATTCAGCGGGTTGTGCGTTTGGCTTTACTGTATATCAGCGCCCGATTCTTGACTTCCGTGCGGTACGTAGGCCCAAAGGCCGAGTCGAGACCGCCGTGCCGAAGTCGTCTCAAGCGCGTAGGCCCGGCATGAGGATGGCGGGGAGTCAGCCAACCATCCCCGGCGAACGAGATCCTTGGCGACATCTCTTTTCTGCCGGCCGCTTGTCCTGCAGATGACCCAGCTGATCCCGGCCTCGTCCGTGGGACGGGCCGGGCATGCCGGGCTATGGACCAGGCCGGGCTTCTCGGTCAGGACCGGAATGCAGTTCAAGGGACCGACGTCGCGCAGATAGACCATCACCGCCTGGTTGGTGCGGGCGATCGTGTCAGCGTCGTCCTGGACGGTTTCGACGCCCCAGATGCGCATCCGCCGGCCATCGATAGTCCAACGCACTCCGTCCTCGATCCGAAGATCCTGCGCTACCGCCTGGGCCCCCGGCCCAGGCGGCCATGGCCCCATAAGGAGCAGGAATGCGGCGGCGGCCATGCCGAAGTTCGCCTGGTGCGGGCGCGGGGAGGGGAGAGGGTGGTGCTCGTCATGATCCGCGGACGATGAGGCTCCATGGGTGATGTCGTCATCGCCAAAGAAGATCTCCTCCACTGACGCGGCGGCATTGCATCCTGGCTTGGCACCGGGCCGGGGCCGATTCATCATCCTCCGCATCACGGGGAATGACGGAGCCGGCGATCGATGCAGTTCCTCAGAGCCATTCAGCCCGCCTGGCTGCGGCGCGAGGATACCCGCCGCTGGCTGTTCTCCATCGGGGCGGCCGTTGTCTATGTCTGCGCGACGATCGCCGTGCTTCGGGCCATCTATGCGCCGACGCCATCGGCGGAAGAGCGGCTTGCGGCTCTGCTCTGTGCCCCCGCCGCCATGATGCCGGCGCTGTGGCGCTCGGCGCGCCTCTCGGCCGGGCAGCCAGCTGCGCGCCTGCTGAGCTGGCGCAGGGTCGACTGCTTGTTGGTCTCCTATCTGCTTGGCGGAGCTGCGCTCACCTGCTCGGTCGGCGCGGCGACCCTCCTGGCGTTGCATGGCGAGGAGCGTGCGCCCACGGCGATCCTCCTCTTCGGGCTTGGCGCCGGGGCGGTCCTCGCGACGGGCATTTACTTCCGCTACAGGCTGGAACAGCATCAGGCACTCTCCGGTTGAACGGCCAGGCCGCCCGCGGCGCAGAGCTCCGCGGTCATCGGATCAAGGCCCTCGGTGCAGCGGAAGTCGGCGAAGCGAGCATCAAAGCGGCGCAACTGCGCCGCCAGAAACCGTGCGGCCTTGAAATCGGCCCAGATGCCTGTGGTGCGAATGATCTGCGCGCGGTGGAAATCAGCGTCCCTGAAGTAGCCGCGGTTGGCGTCGGTCCGGCGGAATGTCGATCTGGCAAAGATGGCGGCCTCGGCAAAGACGCTCTGCATGCTCGAGCACCAGAAGGTCGCGAGCGGCATCTCGGCCGCGCAGAGAATGGCGTCGTCAAGAACGCAGCGCTCGAACAGACACGAGCGTCCCTCCACCTCCTGGAGGCTGGCTTCTCCCAAATCGGTCTCGATAAAGCTGCAGTGACTGAGGACGCTCTCATCGAGGCGGGCCCGCCGCATGTTGCAGCGGACAAAGCGAACACGGGAGAGGCGCGCGCGCGACAGGGACGCCGCTGTCAGGTCGCAGTCGATGAAGTCGACATTCTTCGCGTCCAGCTCGGGCGCGTCGAGGCCCTCGAGCTTCGCACGCGTGATGCTAGTCCGCCGCAGCCGCCCGCGGAACAGACTTCCTCCCGGGATCGCCAGACTGTCGAGGGAGAGGCCTTCCAGATCAAGGCCAGGGAGATCGGCGCCGGGCAGCTCATGCCGCAGTTCGGCGCAATGTCGGAGCAGCGCTGGCATCTGTTCGGCGGGATCGCTGAGCAGTGTGGTGCGATGGTCGCGAGAGAGAACTACCGCCATGGCGCCATGGCCCCCTGCAATGCATCGGCGGCGGCCAGCAGGGCGCAGTCAGCTGTGACCGGAGAGCCTGGCGGCGTGTAACTGAGCCAGGCGATGAGCGTCAGTTCCTCTGCTGTTGCGGATCGCTGGCCGCCGGCGCACAGGCGCCGCAGCGCGGCGACCGCTGCGCGTGCTCTCTCACTGTCCGGAGGTGCCTGTGCCGCGTCGGCGCCAAAGGTAGGCCGCTCATTATATAGGGCAGGCAGAGCAGGCGGCCGCAGCGCATGCTGCCAGGCGCCAACCTCGAAGCCGGCGCCGTTCGCGCGCGGCGCGAACCATTGCATGGAGGCCGTGGTGATGGGCTGTGCCGGGGGAGGATTAATGCTCACCGGCAGCGGCTCGGGGAGTGGGGGTTCCGGCCCGGCACAGCCGGAAGCGACCACGAACAAGGCCAGAAGGAGGTAGAAGGGGAGGGCTGCGGATTTTCCGGTCATGCCGGGAAGGCTAGCCAAGCCGGGCCCCTACGGAACCCTCCGGAATTCGGCAAAAATTCCTCCCATTACGGGGGGTTCCAGGGGAATTCCGGTCACTTATCCTCCGGGCATGAGCGCTCAGACACCCTTACAGCGCGATCACGCACACGAGAGCGCAATGCTGGCTAGCCCGAGCCGGTCAGCTTTCGCAGCCACCAAACGCCTGCTCCAGGAAAAAGAGACGCGAACCGGCCTTCGATTGCTCCGCAATGAAGCGCCGCTCGCCTGTGCCATCGCCTTCGACGTCTATTACTGGCTGGGTGACGGGCTGGTGCTGCACGGCGCTGAAGCCAGAAGCCTCTTCGCTGTCGCAAGGCCTTCGGAGCTATCGGGCCTGCACGCAGTTCGACGTCATGAGCAGGATCCGCTGCTTTGTTCAGGGGATGCTGCGGGCGGCCTGGGAACGCCTGCGAAGGATCAGCCTGCGGTCAGCAGGCGGTGCGACGTGGCAGCTCGAAGATGCCACGCCATTGTCGGACTGGTGGTGGCGACACCGCGATGAAGGCCCGGGCCTCTGCGTCGATCATCCGCAGCCGACAGGGATGAGTCTTGATCGCTTCAGCGAAGTCGTGCTGCCGCGCGACATCGAGAGGAGGCTCAGGCTCCATGCTCTCTGATCACATACTCGCGAAGCCTTCGCAGTTGCGGAATGAGACAGAGAGCCTGACTGAACAATCACGCTCCATGCGGGATGTCGCCGGAATCTTTGCGGAGTCAGAGCAAAGATCCCGCACAAGTGGCAGACGTTTTGGAGGGTCGGAATGGATGCCGGCGCCGTATTTCACAGCAAATGAAAGGCGCTTGCAACTACCGCGTGTAACAAAAGGGGCGCCACAACTACTTGCGGCGGCGCACCGGTGCCTCTTCCTCGCCCGCAAATTACCCCGCGGCATCCTGGATATTCTTTCACCATTCGATTGCGGAATTTTTAGAAATTCGTTGACCATTAAGATAGCACTAAGGAAAGATGGCGCCATGATCGAGCTTTGTTCACAGTTTGGAACAGGGTCGCGCCGAACTATACATTTGGCGTCTCGATCAAAATTGAGACTCGTGTTCCTGGTGGTGCTTCTGGTCTCCGCTCTATTTGCGGGAGGGCGTGAGGCCCGCTGCCTGGAGTTACACGGCACCATCTGGGAAGAGGCGGCGAACCGGGCGGGCGTTGCCGATCCCTTGCTGCTCTACGCCATCTCTCTCGTGGAGGCGGGCCGATCGGCGGGCAGCGGCCGGATCGCGCCGTGGCCGTGGACCGTGCGCACGCCCAATGGTCCGGTCTTTGCCGAGAGCCGGGAGGCAGCCGAGCTGCTGCTCCGCACCCTGCCGCGCGACAGCAACAGCGATATCGGGCTGATGCAGGTGAACCTGAGGCACAATGGTCACCTGGCGGCGTCCGTGGAGGATCTGCTCGACCCGGCCTCGAACCTTCGCATCGCCGCCTCGATTCTGCGCAGGGCGATGGACAGCATCCCGCTGGATCCGGTGCTTGGTGTCGGGCGCTACCATTCCTGGACCGAATGGCGTGCGCGCGAATACGGCACGCTGGTCTGGGCCACCTATTATGGGCTGGCCGGGTTGCGGCACCTGGCGCGGCGAGGGGGCGAGTGATGCCCTCGCTTCTCCCGCTTCAGGAACTTAATCATCTGGCATTGCGGACCATGTTTATCATGATGGACGAGTGCGGTCCCGCGGCCATGGCAGAGGCCTTCGGGATCGCGGATGCCGACGCGGCCTGTCTCGGGGCCTTATGGCAGCAGGGCGCTAACCCCTGCGTCGCTGACCTCCGCTGCATCGTCAGGCCGGCCTTTGCATTGCAAGAGATCGTCTTCCGTGCGCGGGTAGAGCCAGGGCTCAATGCCAATCGGCCGCGGGCGATCAATGGCCTGCGCCTTCTGCATGCGCGCTACCTTGACCTGGCCTTGCCCAGTTGGCGTTCGCGCGATGCCGCCGCCTTTCTTCTGTATGGCATTAAGCCGGATTTCGCAGCGGAGCTGCAGTCGCATCCGGGGCTCCGCGCGGAACTGGAATGCTCCCCTGTTTCGTGGCTGCACGTTCGTGAGGATCTGGTCTGCGCCGGGAAGGACGCCGAGCAACCCGCGGCCGTCAGCGTCGTCTTCGAAGCCGTTGGCCTCGAGCCAGCCACCCCCTCTGTCTCGAAGCACAAGGAGAACTGACCATGCAGAGCCGTCGGGAAGTTCGCATTTGCCTGGCCACCATGTCGCTGCTGGATCAGGGACTGCTTCCGCGCTTGGCACATGATGTCACAGGCCTCTCACTGCGCCGGGTCAGGGCACTGATCCCAGATCGTATGGCCGGAAGAGCGAGTCCAAGGGGTCGGCCTCCCAAAGCGGGGCGCTTCCTGACCCGGCTCGGCAAGATCTATCACGCCACTCTGTATATGGAGTGCGTCCGAGAGTTCGAGGTCCGCTGCAAGGGGCCGGACGCGCCGGAACTCAGGCCCGCGATCCTGTCTGACTGCGCGTTCGCCTACTATCGCTACTGCCTTGAGGTTCTGGATTACCACTGCACGGAGAGGCTGCTACCGGGCACGACACCGCTCTTCCTCAAGGACCGCCTGACGGTCAACGAGGCCTGCACGATCCTGCGCGATCGTGACGAGATGATCCGCGAGGTGTGCGGTGACTGCGGAAATCCAGCCTGGCGATGGCACTGCATTGACACGCCGCGCGGCTGCCCCTGCTGCTGTGCCCGCCGGCAGTTTCAGGCGGCGTTGGCGCGCACCAAAGAGGCGGGCCGGCAAGGCGAGCTGCTGGATGGTGTCCGTGAACAGGACCATATCGCTGTCGAGGGTGTGGTGATGGGCAATGCCGTCGCGGGCGCCATGGCGGATGTGCTGAGAGACGAGGAGAGTGCTTTCGCGCGGCCTACCGCGGCCGCCGTGGGTTATGGCGGGACGGCTGCCGCCGCGGTGCCTGGGCAAGAGGAAGCGGACGTACTGGTCGATGACGCCGATCTTCATGACCTCGGCGGCGTGCCGGAAGGTCTGCCCTATGTGGAGATTGTGGGCACAACCGAGCACGGCACAGCCGCATCTGGCAACGAACGCCTGTCGGTCGCGGTACTGGATCGCCGGTTGGATTGCCATCCGATTGAGCAACCGGATCGGCAGGACGCGGCACCTGGCGTGGATCCGCCGGGGCAGGGGACGGTCCTTGCTGCGGCGCCAGGGGGGAACGGCGTCGCAACGCCACGTCATGGGTGCGACGCCGACTGGCATGGACAGGAACTGCCTGACTGCATGTCCGAAGGCAGCGCCGGCGTCCTGCGTCAGCACGGATTCCAGCACCTGTCCGATGATGCCGATCAGGGTATTCCCGATGGCCTGATGCTGCTCGGCGAGGGCGGCCGCAACCTCGACGGCGAACTGCCGCAGTCTGGTGGGGGTGATACCCTCCAAAAGCGGCTCAGGGTCGATCAGGCTGTCCAGCCATCCAAGGCCATAGGTCCAGAGCCTGATCGTCTGCGACGTCGACGGCCCAGGCGCCTGTTCCAAGCTTCAGCCCCTCGCCCTGCCGCCGGGCGGCATGAGCGGCAGGGCGACCAGCGCTGCCGCACGATCAGACGCAATGCCCCCCGCGACGCGACCGCGGATCTGCCCATGAACCTCGGCATCAAACCACTTTGCCAGCCGGTCCAACGCGCTGGGCTCGGGCAGGTCGATTGCGGTCGACGCCGCCGAACATCTGGTCACCAGCATGGCGTGCCCGAGTTGTGTGGCGAGATGGGCCACAGGACCCGGATGCACAGCATCCGGCCCTGGAAAGCCGCCGGGATCCCGGCTTTGATCGCTTCGCGCGCGGCACGCGCGCCCCCTGTTCGGCGGTTCGAGGAGCTCGACCATCTCTGGCGAGGGCTTCGTCAGGGTCCAGGATCAGGTGATGTTGACCATCATCGGCGCTCTGGCCGAGCTGGAAACACGTGGCGCCGGGCTGGCGGCACGGTCCCGCAAGGTCCCGTCGTGGGGGTTAGACTGCGGCCGGGAACGCTCGTGGAGCAGGATAACGTCCCGCTCTGAGCGGGCTGACAGGAGCGAGGCGGCGGGAGTTTGCGCAGCAGATTCCTGGCGGAATTCAGACGTCGTGATGGCGAGCATCCTGCTGAGGTGCTGTGCAGCCCATCGCCCGTTGACGGACCGCCGGCCCGAAGGATCGGAACTGGTGCTCACTTTACGCTATTTACGGGGGGTTCCAGATAGGATCGTGCAAGGCAGACTTTCCGCTCAGGAGGGTCCCCGATGCAGAGTATCCCGCTGCCCCGCACCGTCGATGAGCCGCCCTATTTCCTGTTGTGGCGGATCGACGACCTCTTCGCGCCCTGTCTGCTGATGGTCGTCGGCCTGATGTTCGAGCGGATGATGGGCGGCCTGGCGCTCGGTCTGGTGTTGAGCCTGGTCTATCGCCGCTTTCGTGACGGGCGCCCCGAGAATTACGTGCTTCACGCCATCTACTGGTCGGGGCTGTGGCCCGGGCGCGGCTACTCCTTTCCGAACCCCTTCGCGCGGATCTGGTGGCCATGAAGTTCGCGACCTTCTTCCGCTCCTGGGAGGGTACCCGCCGCCTCAACAACATGATGGCGGTCGCCCTGGCGGCACAATCGCTTGCCATCGCCGGGCTGGGGCTTCTGGTGCTTCGGCAGGACCGCACCGTCACCATGGTGCCGCCCGATTTCAAGCAGGAGGTCAGCGTGCGGCGCGGCACGGCGGATCCGGCCTTCCTGGAATCCTGGGCCGCCTACTTCGCCAGCGTCCTGGGCAATGTGACGCCCGGCAATACCGACTTCGTCCGCCGCAGCGTCGAGGGGCTGCTCTGTCCCGACATCTACCACGAGGTGGTCACTGCCATCGAGCGGGAGAGCCTGCAGATGCGTCAGGACCGGGTGAGCACGCGCTTTGAGGCGAGGCGGGTCCTGCATGAGCGTTCGACCGGCCGCACCTTCGTCCAGGGCCAGCAGGTCGTGGAGAGCGTCACCGGCAGCCAGGCCCGGAATGACCGGACCTTCGAGTTCCGCATCCAGATCCGGGACTTCAAGCCGGAGCTCTGTGGCCTGTCGAGCTATGCCGGTCTCCCCCGGACGCAGGATGTGCTGGATCGCGAGAACAATCAGCGCCCCGCCTCAGGCGAGCGCGCCAGCAGGAGCTGAGCCATGATGAATGCTCTCTTCGGCCAGGCCGCCCTGGCCTTGATCGCCATCTCCCTGCTGTTCCGGCCCGTGCTGGCCCAGGAAGCACCCGCGGCGCCTGCCGGAGCGTCAGGGGTGGAGGGCGCCGTACGGCATGTGGAGGTGCCTCCTGGCCGGCTGACGGGCGCCGCAGGGTCCACAGCGCCCGGGGCGTCCCAGGCAGCCCCGCAGCCCTCTGCGAGGCTCGCGGCGGTGCCGGCCGCCCGGACGGGGCAGAGACAGGAGGCCACCATCCCGACCGTGCCCGCGGCGGTCTCCCCGCGTGCCGCGGCCAGTGCCGCCACGGTGAGTGGCATCGTGCAGGTCCGCACGGGGGCGAACAATATCTTTCCCATCGCCCAGGGGCACATGAACCGCATCGTCACCCCCTTCCAGCGGGCCGGGGTGCAGACCAATTCGCCGGAGGAGATCCAGAGCCGGGGCAATGTCATCTACGTCTCGCCCCGCAGCGAGCAGCCGCTGACCATGTTCATCCACGAAGATGGCGATGATAGCGTAGCCATCTCCCTGACCCTTGTGCCGCGGCTGATCCCGCCGGTCGAGCTGGATCTGCGGCTTCCGGGGGAGAGCGCCACGCGGGTCTCCTCCCGCACGGTGCGCGAGCGCGTCGACACCGCCGATCGCTGGGAGCGGGGCCAGCCCTATGTTGACACCATCCGCGACGTGATGCGGCGGCTGGCGGTCGGTGAGGTGCCGCCCGGCTATGAGATGCGCCAGATGGCGGGTTCGGTCAGCCCGCCGGCCTGCCGCACCGATGCCGGCATCACGGTGGATTTCCGGCGTGGCCAGCTGGTCGTGGGCGCGCAGCTCGAGGCCTATGTCGGTGTGGTCCGGAACACCTCGGGCGAGGCCCGCGAATTCGTCGAGAGCTGGTGCGGGAGTGCCAGCACAGCGGCCGTCGCTCTTTCCCCATCGCCGATGCTGGCGCCCGGGGGCAGCGCGGAGATCTTCATCGTCCAGCGCAATACGCCGGTGCAGGAGCGATCCACGCCGCGGCCGTCGCTGCTGCAGGCGGAAGCAGGCCGATGAGCGGCACCACGAGCGGGATTTGGAACCGCCTGCCGGCCCGCGGCAAGCGCATCCTGGTCTTCGGCGGCGGCGGCACGGCCCTGGTCGCTTTCCTCTGGCTGGTGATCCCCGCGGACGAAAGCATCCAGCGGCAGGGCAACCGCCGGCAGAACGTGGTGAGCGAGGTCATGATCAGCAACAATACCCGTGCTGTGACCGTGGACGGGCTGGCGGCCCAGCTCAGCATGACGCTCGACCGCTACCACCGTCTCGAACAGCGGTTTGCCGATGAAAACCGACGCAACGTCGCCTTGCTGGAATCCCAGGCCCGCCAGCTCCGGCGCGAAATCGAAGGGGCACGCGGCCGGGGTAATGCCGAGGACCGCGTGCGTCTGCGGGAGCTTGAGGCGCGGATCGCCGAGTTGGGTGGCAGCACGCCGGAGCAGCCAGTGGCTGCGGCGGCTCCGACGCCTGCGCCTGCGGCGACCCAGCCGCCAGCGGCACAGCAGAATGCCGCGGATCCGCCGGCACAGCCGGCGCCAGATGCGGCGTCGATGCGCGCGCCGGCCCCGGACCCGCCACAGCCCGCCGCGGATCCGATCGCCTTCGGGGGCCGGCCGCCGAGGATCGACCTGAATGCAGGGCTGCCGCCCGATCCGCCGACAAACCCCCTCGGCGACCTGAGCCCGGAAGGCGTCTTTTCTCAGCGCCCGCGCTTTGAACCCGCTGTCGCCGTCCAGCCCCAGCCCCAGCCCCAGGGCGGCAGGAGGGGAGGCGCGACGCCGGCGGCGGCCGGCGGCGGCGCCATGCGCTACATCGCGCCGCCGCCGGTCGAGCGGCAGAACCAGGACATGCCGCAGCGTCGGACAGGCGAGCAGGCCTTTCTGCCGGCCGGCGCCATCCTGAGCGGTGTCGTGCTGGCCGGCTTCGATGCGCCAACCTCGCGCCAGGCCCGCCGCGATCCCCTGCCGGCGCTGATCCGCCTGAATGACCTCGCCATCCTGCCAAACCGCTTCAAGGCGGATGTGCGGGAATGCTTCCTGCTGGTCAGCGGCTTCGGGGATCTCTCCTCCGAGCGCTCCTACATGCGCGGCGAGACCTTCTCCTGCGTGCTGAATGACGGAACCGTCGTGCAGGAAAAGATCCAGGCCTATGCGAGCGGCGAGGATGGCAAGGCCGGCATCCGCGGCCGCTTGGTGACCAAGCAGGGTCAGTTCGTCGCGCGTGCCCTGGTGGTCGGCCTGATGCAGGGCGTCGCCGAAGCCTTCTCCAACACGCGAGGCGTCCAGATCGGCGTCTCGGGCGGCGGCGGCTTCTCCTTCGAAGGCGCCCAAGACAATCTTGGCAGCGGCCTCGCCCGGGGCAGCGGTCGGGCGCTCGACCGCATCGCGCAATTCTATCTTGACCAGGCGGGTGACGTGTTTCCCGTCATCGAAATCTCGGCAGGTCGCCGGGTGGACGTCATCCTGACGGCGGGCGCGACATTGCGCCTGCCCGGCTGAAAGGAGAGAGCCTGATGAGTGTCGCATCCATTGGCCGCCTGTCCGCTCTTCTGGGTCTTCCCCTCCTGACCGCCTGTGGGGTCGCGATGCCGGGCGCCTCCGACTACATCTGCGGCGAAGTGCCCGCCGGGGTCTGCGCCAGCGCCCGCGATGTCTATCGGATGACGGACAATCGCAATGGACCCATGCTGCAGACCGATCACGCCGCGCCGGACAATCCGGCGCCGGGTGGCATATCGGCGCAGCCGCTTCCCGCCCCGCGAGCAGTCGGGGCGTCAGCGCCAGGACCTGTATCGCCGGCTGCTGCCTCCCCGGCGCTGCCGGTCTCCTTCTCGCAGGACGGGGCGGTGCCGCTTCGCACACCGTCGCTCGTGATGCGCGTCTGGGTGGCGCCCTGGGAGACCGACAAGGGCGACCTGGTGATGCCAGGCTACGTCTATACCGAGTTGGCCGAGCGGCGTTGGATGGTCGGGCACACCGCCGTGCCCACCTCGACCGTGCTGCGTCCGCTCGAACCGCCGCGTGGCGGCGACAGCTTTGGCGCGCCCATGCAAGCCACGCCGCCGGCACTGACGCCGCTGCCCGGGCCCCGGGGCATGGACCCCGACATGCGCGAAGCACGGACTTCATCGGGCGGTGATGGCGGCTTCTTTGGACCGCGCCCGCCGGTCCAGGCCGCGTCCACATCAGGACGCCGGCCCGCCGCACAGCCGCGTAACCAATAGACGCACGCGCCATTCCCGAGATGAAGTGCCCGTCTGACCACATGGTCAGGCGGGCTGCAGCGCATTGGGACTCGCTATCGTGCGTCGCGACAGCGTTTTGAGCCGGAAGATTCGTAAATCGGTGCGCATTCTACCCGGATTTCGGGGAGTGTTTTTCTTGAGCGACCATTCGAAGCTTCTCTCGGCCGGGCTGTTCCGGTCGCCCCTGACCATGAAGAGAAGCACAGTATGTCCCGCAAGCTGTCGAACTTCCTCTCGCGGCGCGCCGGCCTGGTCGCACGCCGTGCGGGCTCCCTGCAGGCGAAGAAGGCGCTGTCGGTCCTCGCGCTCGCCGCCGCCGCCGTCATGCTGGCCGATCCCGCCCATGCCGGCACCGACGGCGCCGAGTTCGCCGACGTCTGGACGACCCTGACAGGCTGGATGCAGGGCACCCTCGGCAAGATCGTCGCCGGTGCCTTCGTCATCGTCGGCCTGGTCGCCGGTGTGGCGCGCCAGTCCATCATGGCCTTCGCCATCGGTGTCGGCGGCGCCATCGGCCTCTACAACGCGCCGACCATCCTGGACAACATCGTCACCGGCACGGTGCCGCTGCTGCCCGAGGCGACGGCCAAGGCGCTGCCCGCCGTCAATCTGCTCACGGCCGTCTCCGGCCTCTGAGGAGAGCGATCCACCATGGCAAGGAACCGTCCCTCCGCGTCGCTGCCCGCGGCGCCCGTGCAGTCGATGCGAGGGGCGGTTCCGCCGCGCTTCGCCCTGGCCGCCGCCCTCGCGGCGGCCCTCCTTTCCATCGCCAGCGCCCAGGCGCAGCAGCCACCCAACAGCCCGAGCTTCGGCTTTTCCCCGGGCACCGGTCCGGCCGGGCTGAATGGTCAGATCGAGAGCATCGAGCGGATGCCCGGCGGGCAGTTCTCCGCCGTGAAGCTCAACAATCGTGAGGGCCTTTACTTTCTCTCCTCCAACGGCCGCTGGGTGCTGCGGGGGAATATCTACGATCTCTGGCAGGGTCGTGAGCTGGACAACCTCGCCGACCTGCGTTCGGCGGCGCAGACCGTCAGCCTCTCGGGCCTCGGGGTGGTCTGGAATGATCTCAGGCCGACTGTGATGGGTGAGGGTGAGCGCGAGACCGTGGTCTTCATCGACCCGCACTGCCCTTACTGCCAGCAGCTGATGAGCCAGATCAACGCGCTCGTCGAAGCCGATCCCAGGGCCTACAAATTCGTCATCCTCGCCGTGCCGCTGCTGGGGGACCGCTCGGCCCGTACCGTGCGCAATCTGGGCTGCGCCAGCGACCAGGGTGCGGCCCGGGCCGCCATGATCAGCCATCGCTATGAGCCCGAGCTCGCCGAAGTACCCAACTGCGATCTCGGCCCCATGCAGAAGCGCTTCGTGCTGGCGCGACTGATCGGCCTGGAGGGTGTGCCCTATCTGATCCGCTCCGATGGCCGGCCGCAGGCCGGCCTGCCGCCGAATCTGGCACTCTGGCTTTCCCAGGCCGGGCCGACACCGGCGCCGGTGAACCGCTCGCAGGCGCAGGCTCCCGCCAATTCGTCGAACCCGGTGCGGTGAGCCGCGTGGGTCGGCAGCAGGAGGAAGGGGAAGTGGCGTCGTCCAGCTTCGCGTGGCGCCTGCACCTGGCCCAGGCCGTGCTGGCGTGCGGCTGTGTCGCCCGGCCAGCAGCGCTGCCTACGACGGTGCACGACAACACCGATGACCCTGCGGAAGAAGGATCCTCCCCGTGAAGATCGACCGTGGCGCTGCCGGGGATGTGGCCGGCCTGATTCCCATCCTCGCCTATGAATCCGAACGCAAGCTCTTCTATGGCGAGGACGGAACACTCGCTTTCGGCCTGCTCTGCCGTGCCCTGCCGGGCGGCGACGACAAGACCGAGGGCCGCCTGCGTACGCTGCTGGAGGAGGATTGGCCGGATGAGACCATGCTGCAGGTCTCCCTCCTGGCCTCGCCCAACCTGGTCCGCCAGTTCGACAAGATCCGCGGCATGCGCGCGCCGGATGCTGATGGCATCCTGGCCGGGGCGCTGGAATCCCGCATCGCCTTCTTCAGGGAGGCCGCTGACCATGGCTTTGCGGAGGGAGGCAGTCTCTATCTCCGTGACTTTCAGGTCATCATCAGCGCCAAGGTGCCGATTGCCGGCAGCCAGCCGACCGAGGCTGAGATGGAAGCGGTCTCGCAGCTGCAGAGCCGGGTCCACTCCACGCTGGAGCATGCCGGGCTCGCACCGGAGATCATCACCAATGATCTCTTTGTCGGCCTGCTGAGCACCTATCTCAATCGCAGCGAGGCGGCGTCCTGGCGCATCTTCGGCGGCGACAAGGCCAGGGACGATCTTCCGCTCTCCCAGCAGGTCTTCGACCACGCGACGGATCTGCGCGTCGATCGCAGCGGAGTTTGGCTGGATGACGTCCGGGTCTCGCTGCTTTCCGCCAAGACATTACCGGAGAGCCTGAGCTTCGGCCTGGGTGCCTATCTGGTGGGCGACATGCTGCACGGTTCGCGCGGCCTGCGATCACCGTTCTTCATGACCCTCTCGCTCTACTATCCGGGCCAGCAGAGCGAGAAGATGAAGCTCTCGACCAAGCGGCAATGGGTCGCCAACTCGGCGCTTGGCCCGATGGCCAAGTGGATGCCGAACCTGGCCATCAAGCACCGCGATCTCGATGCATTGAACGCCAGCATCGACAATGGGCACCGCCCGGTTCGCTTTGCCCTGACACTTTGCCTCTTCTCCAGCCCAGAGGATCCGACCGCCCCGTTCGAGGAGCGCATCCGCTCCGCCCATCAGCGCTCGCTGGCCGATCAGTCGAATGCCACGACCTATTGGTCGGAGAGCCAGTTCGGGTTGATGCGCGACCGCTTTGTCTGCCTGCCCCTCTTCATCAATGCACTGCCCTTCTGCGCCGATCGCAAGGCCGTGCGGGATCTCGGGCGCTACCGCACCTGCACGACCGAGCATGCCACACGGCTGATGCCGGTCTTTGCCGACTGGCGCGGCAGCGGCAGGCCGGTGCTGAACCTGGTCTCCCGCCAGGGGCAGCTGATGAACCTCTGCCTCTTCGACAGCTCGACCAATTACAACGGCACGATCGCCGCGGAGTCCGGCTCGGGCAAATCCTTCCTCGCGAACAACATCATCGAGAGCTATCTCGGGATGGGCGCCTCGGTCTGGACCGTCGATGCCGGCTATTCCTACCAGAAGCTGACCGAGGAGTTCGGCGGCGACTTCATCGACTTCCACCCGGACAAGGAGATGAGCCTCAACCCCTTTCCGCTGGTCCAGGACTACGACGATGAGGGCGATGTCCTGGAAGCCTGCGTCATCGCCATGGCGGCACCGAATGAGGGCCTGACCGACCTGCAGACCGCCGAGCTGCGGCAATGCATGCGGGACCTCTGGTCGGAACACCGTCAGGAGATGACCATCGACCTGATCGCGGAGCGCCTCAAGAGGCATGACGATCCCCGGGTCAAGGATGTCGGGGTGCAACTCTACCAGTTCACCACGGCTGGTGCCTATGGCCGCTACTTCCACGGTCCGAACACGGTGAGCTTCCGCAACCGCTTCACCGTCCTGGAGCTGGACCATCTGCGCTCGCGCAAGCATCTGCAGCAGGTGGTGCTGCTGATGCTGATCTATGCCATCCAGCAGCAGATGTTCCGCATGCCCAAGGACGTGCGCAAGATCCTGCTGATCGACGAGGCCTGGGAGCTGCTCTCGGACGGGGCGCTCGGCAAGTTCATCGAGTTCTCCTACCGGCGCATCCGCAAATACGGCGGCAGCGCCATTACGGTGACGCAGAGCATTGCCGATTTCCACAAATCGGACACCGGCAAGGCCATCGCCGCCAACAGTGCCTGGAGCTTCCTGCTCGGCCAGAAGAGCGAGGTGGTGGACACCCTGGTCGCGGAGAACAAGCTGGCGCTGTCGCCCTTCTCGATCGAGGTGCTGAAGTCGGTCCATACCCTGCCGGGCCAGTATTCCGAGATCTTCATCAAGTCGGAGATGGGGCAGGGGGTCGGCCGGCTGATCGTCCCGCCCTTCTCCCGGCTTCTCTACAGCACCCGCCCCGATGATCTGGCGGCCATCTCCCGACACCGGGAGAGCGGGCTCAGCACGGTTGACGCCATCCGCGGCGTGCTGGCCGAGCGTGATCGGCGGCGCAACCGGCCTGCCGGCAGCGGGAGGGCGGCATGAGGGAGGATGCCGTACCGGCCGCCCCCGCGGCAGCGCCTTCTCCCGGGCCGACACGCCTTTCCGGCGTTATGGCTGCCGCGCTCTGCCTCGGCACGGCGCTCGTGGGCGGCGCCGGCGGCGCCTGGTGGTCGGAAAGCCGGCTGCAGGCTGAGCTCACCATGCGTCCGCCGTTGATCGTCATGGACTATGCTCCGCTGGCCGCGGCGCTGGGTCAGGGCACGGCACCGGAGATCCTCCAGGCCGGCTTCGCCGCTTACAAAGCCCGGGCCGCCCGTTTCCAGGAGGCTGGCTTCCTGGTTCTCACCAGGGTCGCCGTGGAGGCTATGCCGGAGGGCATGCTCATCCCGCCGCCGGAGGTGCTGCCGGCGGCGGCGGGTGGGCCTCTCCCGCGCCCGGCGCCGCTTTCGGGGCCGACGCCAGGCTCACCGGCCCGGTCGCTGATCATGCCCTACGTGATCCCTGCGGGGCCTTCCCCAAGCCTGCCAGCACCGGATCAACTCCGGCCGGCGCCGCCAACCGCGGTCGGCCAGGCCGAGACCATGAGCCGTGAGGAGGCGACGGCACTGCTTCGCGGCCTTCTGGGGGTAGGCGCCCGATGAGCACCACCATAGCAGGCCGGATCGCCGGCCGTGCCGCTGGCGTCATCCACCGGAAGATGCCGTGGCGGTGCTTTGCCCTCCGGGCGGCGCTCGCCGGGCTGCTCGTGGGACCGCCCGCCGCCTATGCGGCGCAGCGATGGTCGGTTGCCATCGATCCCCAGGTCAGCCGCTGTCTGCCGGATGTCCGGGCCGTCCTGATCGACCGGGAAGCCACCAGGCCGGGCCGCGGCCAGATCGCCGTCTTCACGGCCGAGGCCGGGCGGCAACGCATGTTCAGGCCCGGCAGCCTGGTGGGGAAAGTTGTCGTGGGCCTGCCCGGCGATCGCATCACGGTCGGCCCGGACCAGACGACGGTAAATGGTCGCCTGGTCGGGCTCGGCCTGCTCGTCGCCCGCAGCCTGGGGCAGGAGGATGAGGACTTTGTCCGCGAGCTGGTCGTGCCGGAAGGGCATCTCTGGGTCATGGGCGCCACGGCCGACAGCTATGACAGCCGCTACTGGGGCCCGCTGCCAGCAACCTCCATCCTGGGGACCGGCCATGCTCTCTTCTGAGAAGATCGAGCATCCATCCTGGCGCCGCCTTCAGCACCTTCTGGCCCTCGGCAACTCGGGGCCGGCTGTCTCGCTTGGCGAGCTTCTGCGCAACCGGAGGCCCAGGCCGGCGTCGGAACTGCGGGAGAAGGTGACGCTCACCCTGCCGGCGGCAGTCCGCTGGGAGCTGAGACAGCGGGCCAGGGAGGAAGACGTCAGCCCCTCGCTGCTGGCCGGAGAGCTGCTTCGCGCGGCCCTGGCGGCCATGCCGACCCAGCAGGAGCTGCGGAAGCGGCGCCGGCAGCGCCATCGCCTGCGGGCCATGATGGCGCTCGCCGGGATCGGCCTGGCCATAAGCCTGTTCGGCAGCGCGTTCGGCCAGTCAGGCGGATGGAGCCAGCAGGACCTGGACGCCATCGCGGGCCACAGCCGGACCCTGCGTGACGCAGCGCAGGGTGATGCCGCGCTCCAGGGCATCTTGCGCGGCGGCGAGCAGGCGGCCCGGCAGGCGCCTCCAGGAATAGCGGCTGCCGCTCCGCAGCCAGCCGAGACCCGTCCCCTGCTGCTCTTCGTCTCCACCAGCATGGGTGAGGCCGGCATCCGTGATGCCCTGGCCGCCGCCTCCGAAGATGGCGCCGTCACCGTGGTCTGGCGCGGCTTCCAGCCTGGGGAAAAGCTCCGCGATGCCGTTACGCGCATGGCGGGCCTGATGCGCGGCCTGCAGCCGGTCCCGACCCAGACCGTCGATCCGCCGGCCTTCGGCCGCCACAGGGTCGTGGCGGTGCCCACGCTGGTCGATCCGCAGACCGGCAGTCAGCTCCGCGGCACCACCAATGCGGCCGCCATGCGCCTGCGCCTTGCCCAGGAGGAGGCCAGGCCGGCGCCACGGCCGCTGGATGATGCGCTCGGCCCGACCGCCGAGGTCGCCGAGACCGATCTGGTCGAGGAGATCAAGACCCAGCTCGCCGGCCTCGATCTCCGCGAAGAGATGCGCCGCTCGGCCGACCAGTGGTGGCGCCGGCAGATCTTCACCGAACTGCCACCGGCGCCGCGCAGCCGGATCCGGCACTTCGACCCGACCATCTACCTGCAGAGTGACATGCCCGGGCCGGGCGGCAGCGTCCTGGCGCCAGCCGGTATGCGCCTGAACCCCCTCGAGCGTGTGCCCTTCCGCTCGGTCGTGGTGGTCTTTGATCCCCGTGATGCCCGGCAGGTCGCCTGGGCCCGCCGGCAGCGCGAGGCCGGCAAGCCGGTCATCCTGATGGCAACGGCCATGGAACGCGGCGCCGGCTGGGACGAGCATGCCCGACTGGTCGAGACCGTCGGGCAGCGCGTCTTCCTGCTACCGCCCGTCCTCCGCGGCCGCATGGGCCTGGAGTTCACCCCCAGCCGGGTCGAGGCCGAGGGCTCCCGCCTGCGCATCGAGGAAGTCATGGCCGCGGAGCTCCCCCGGGCCGAGGAGGTTCGCAATGTCCGGTGAACGCCGCGCCCCCTGGCTGGCCGCCATGGCTCTCGTCGTGGCAACCGCCTGCTTCCTCCTGCCCCGTCAGAGCGAGGCCGCCGCGGACTGCCCCGACTCACAGATCCTCGGCACCGCCATGATCACCGACATCTGCTGGGAATGCATTTTCCCGATCCGCGTCGCCGGCGCCACCATGGCCGCCGGCGGCTCGGTGCCGCGCAAGGCGACCGATCAGATCGCCTGCCTATGCTCGGATGGTCTCGGCGTCCCGCATCCCGGCATCACCGTCGGCATGTGGATGCCCTCCCTGCTGCTGGAGCTGGTCCGTGCGCCCGGCTGCTCGCCCTCGCTCGGCGGGATCAACCTGCCGGGCTTCGATCCGCTGTTTCGCGGCGGTACGGGGGACAACACCTACAACGACGGTGACGGCGCCTACTGGCACTACCACACCTTTGCCTTCCCCGTGATGGCGATGCTGGAGCTCTTTGTCGAAGCCGACTGCCTGGCAGGCGGGATGCAAGACTTCGACCTGCTCTACATCAGTGAGCTCGATCCGACCTGGAGCCACGCCGAGCTGGCCTTCTTCGCCAATCCCGAGGCGGCCGTCGTCGCCGATCCCGCTGTGCAGGCGGCCTGTACCGCCGATGCCGCAGCCGCGCTCACCGATGAGCCGATCGATGAGCTCTTCTGGTGTGCCGGATCCTGGGGTGGGCTCTACCCCTTCGTCGGCACGGCCCTCGGTCCCAGTTCCCCGGTTCGTGCCACCAGCCTGCTGGCCACGCGCGCGCTGGCCGCGCAGCACCGCCGCGGCCTGGCCTGGCGGACCATGGGCAATGACGCCCTGTGCCGCGGCGTCCTCGATCCCATGATCCCCAAGAGCCAGTACCGGCTCTCCATGATGTTCCCGCTGCCCGAGGCGAACGGCAACCACCCGATCGGCCGCAGCACCTTCGCCTGGGGTGAGCATCGCAACATCCCCGGCCGCGGCCCCGATCCGGTCTACCTCGTCTGGAGGTGGACCGACTGCTGCATGACCTGGTGAGGAGGCGAAAGCCATGAAGCTTCTGCGCCATCCCCTGGTGAGTCAGCCGCTGACTGCCTTAATCGCCGCCGCCGTGCTGGTCGTGCAGTCCAACCAGCTCTGGGCTCAGGCGCCGGATGATCCCATCAACCGGGGTTCGCAGGCCGGCCAGCTGCTCGGCGCCGATATTTTCCCCGATGCCAGCCGGCTGGGAACGGCCGACGCCAATGGCAATGTCACGTTGTTTCCTGGCCAAGCGCGTGAGTTGAACATCGGCGCCGCCGAGCTCTTTCCGGGAGCGGGCTCCACCCTCACCGTGGAACAGCTGCGCAACAGCTTCAACAATCCGGCCGGGATCGAGGCCATGGGCCGGGACAGCCAGACCGGGCTGGCGGAGCAGAACGATCAGACCGGCGAGGCCTATCGCACCGTCACAGGTAGCCGCGACAACATGGCGCCCGATCTGCGCGGCGATCCGGTCTGGGGCCAGACTGGAAGCACGGTCAGCAACCTGGAGAGCATCCGCGAGAACTTCGCCTATTGCACCACGACGCGGGCCTTCGCGCCGGGCTCCATGACCGCCCACGTGCCGGACCTGCGCACCTGCGATCGTGTCTATGATCCCGGCGCCACCTTCACGCTGCACCACGCCTATGTCGCCAACATGGTTCAGCCGGTGAGCGGCCCCAGCAACTTCGCCAGCTGCGGCGCCGACTGCCTGGAAATGTGGGTCGGGCGTGTTGGCAACGACTATTATTCGGGGAACTGCTCTGTCTTCGAGGAAGAGGTTGTCTTCCGGAGCACGAACCCGAACGCTATTCAATCCGCCCATGTCGTCAGGGTCGTTTACGATGATTACATGCAGATCTGGCTGGGCGGCACCAAGGTCTGGTCCGGCCCCAACGGCGATGCCTTTCCACCCGAGACGGGCGGCCGCTGCGAACTGGGGCGAAGCCGCGACCAGGCCCTGTCCGTCGATGTCACATCGCGGCTCAAGCAGGAGGGCGAGGGGCGCTTCCGTATCAGGACCAGTGTCACGGGACGCGGCGAGGGCTATGCCCTGGTGCGCATCGTCTTCAATCCTGGCGAGATCATCCAGGGCGATGATTGGGGGACCAACGAGGATATCGCACGTCTCGTCTCCGCCAGCGACGGCTTTTGCACGGCCAATGTGAGCTGCGACATCATGCCGCCTCTGGATGCGGGCAACTGCGCCACCATCGACGGCATTCGGGTCTGCCCGGAGAACTTTACCTCGGACGAGAGCCGCTTCATGGCGGGCTTCGTCAACCCGATCTGCCGGCAGGCAACGGTCAATCTCTCCTGCGGCTTCACCTCGGGGCCGATGGAGTGCTGGACCGACGCCAATGGCAACCGGCAATGCCCGGTCGCCAACGGCCCACGCCAGGATACCTGCGCGCCGTTGCGGCAGAATGCGAGCTGCGGCTTTGTGCGGACGGAGTGCGTCGAAGGTGCCCAGGGGCCCTCCGGCACCTGCTACGTCTACCAGGACGTGTATGACTGCGGCTACTCGACCGAGATTCCAAGTGTCACGCCGGCGACGGAGATTTCCTGCCCTGGTCCCATCCGCTGCATGGGGACCGAATGCACCAACCCCGTTTTTGAATCGAACAACAACTTCGCCCAGGCGGCGGCGTCCCTCCAGGCTCTGCAGATGATCGGCCAGGACGGCACCTGCACCGCGGCCGATGCCGCAGCCGGAAGCTGCGAGCTTTTTCCCGGCGAGGCGCGCACCTGCAAGCGGGCCGTGGGTGGCATGGTGAATTGCTGCGAACAGCCGGGCGGCGTGTCGCTTGGCGACTACCTCAAGCTGGTCATGGCCATCGGCAAGGTGGACTCCGCCATCATGTCGATGGAGGGGACGAGCCAGCTTCGCGGGGCCTGGGAAGTGCTGCGCAGCCCGCTGACCGATACCTGGGCGGCGGCGCAGGAAGCTTGGACGAGCACGGTCAACTCTGTCACAGGCAGTACAACCTCAGCCGCGACGGAGGCGGCCTCGCAGGGGCTATTGACCACGGCCAAGCAGGCCATGCTCCGGCAAACCGCTGAATGGACCGTGGAGCTATTCGGGACCGAAGCGACCAATATGCTATTCTCAACCGTCGCCGTAGATGCAAGTGGCGTGGCGGGCGCAGCCGCCGTTGACGGCAGCATTGCAGGCGGTGCTCTGCAGCTGGGCGGCGGCCAGGCCATCATTGGCACAGCACTCGGCTGGATCATGTGGGCCTATATGGTCTATCAGGTCTTCACGATCCTCGTGAACATCATCTGGGCCTGCGAGGAATCCGAGTTCCAGCTGGGTGTCGAGCGCCAGCTCAAGAGCTGTCATCTGGTCGGCTCCTATTGCAACACGAGCTTCGGCACCTGCATCGAGCGGCGGGAAAGCTACTGCTGCTTCAACTCGCCGCTCTCCCGCATCCTGCAGGAGCAGATCCGGCCGCAGCTGGGCATGGACTGGGGTACGGCGAGGAATCCGCAATGCGGCGGGCTGACCATCACCCAGTTCGGCAGCGCCGACTGGACCCGCGTCGACCTTTCGGAATGGGTGGCGATCCTTAACGCCGAAGGGCTCATCCCCGACCCCACGACCGTCACGCTGCAAAGCCTGACCGGTTCCGGCCGCGAGGTGCTGAACGCCGCCAGCCCGACCGGCACCCGGCCCGATGCGCTCACCCGGACCCAGGAGCGGTTGCAGGGCATGGATATCCAGGATCTGCAGAGCCAGTCGCTCGATCAGCTTCGCGGCGCGGCGGCGGCACCATAGCCATGGCATTCGATCCTCTCCTGACTGCCGCTGGCCTCGGCTTTGTGCTCCTGGCGCTGAATGGTGCCGACCGCCTGACACGCCGGCGGCTGTCAGGATGGCGGGGCGAGCGCCTCGTCCGCCGGCTTCTCCAGGAGGGGAAGCTCAAGACGGCCCACGATGTCTACCTTCCGGTCGGTGTGGACGGGCACCTGACGCAGGTCGATCACTTGGTGCTCGCCGGCGACCGCATCGCGGTGCTGGAGACCAAGAATCATGGTGGCCGCGTCGCCGGGACGGCCCAGGCCAGCGAGTGGCGGCATCGCTTCTCCGGATTGTGGTTCAGCTTCCCCAATCCCCTGGGACAGAACCAGCTGCATCTCGAGGCCGCCATGGGAGCTACGGGGCTCGGCCCTGGAGCTTTCATTCCGCTGATCGTGCTCCCGCGCGCCCGGCTCAAGCTCGCCTGTGAGCCAGGCGCCGCGGCCGTCGACCTTCGCGGCCTGCAGGCGCAGATTGCCGCCTGGGGCGAAGAGGCGACATCAATCGAGACATCGACAGCCTGGTTTCGTCTGCTCGCAATCGCCGATGCCCTCGGATCCAAAGAGGATCTGCGCGATCGCCATCTGCGTCAGCTCGGGGTTCGCCGGCCCTGGCTGCGGGAGTTCGAGGTCATGGCAGGCTTCATCATAGGCATCTGGCTCATCTGGCGCTTTGGACTCCAGCCGTGGCTCTGGAGCTTGACATGAGGTGAGGGCGGCGGTGGCTGATTGGGCTTTTACCTAAGTAGAGGGAGTCACGGGTCGCGTGCAGATGCTTCGGCACCTGACTTCTGCGCCGCACGAGGTCAACCGGATCAAGGCCGGACAAGTGGTGCAGAAATCCTGATATCTGCAATATCCGAGTTTTGTGGTTTGCAGACCTAGCGCATCTCATGGCCAAACAGGCACCCCTGCCAGCCCCGCGGTTTCTGGCAGGCCGCAGATCAGGTTCGCATTCTGCACCGCCTGACCGGCTGCACCCTTGCCGAGATTGTCCACCACGCCCATCGCGATCACCAGGTTGCGCTCTGGATCGGCCGCGTAGCTGACGAAGGCGAGGTTGGAGCCGGTCGCCCATTTGGTCTGCGGCGGCTTGTCGGTCACGCGGACGAACGCCCGGCCGGCGTAGAAGCTCCGGGCCGCGTCCAGGCATTGCTCCGTGGTGGCGCGGCCACGGCAGTAGATGGTGACGAGTACGCCACGGGTCATCGGCACCAGATGTGGCGTGAACACCAGCCCGGCCGCGCTGCCGCCGCTCAGCCGCTCGATCGTCCTGGCCATCTCAGGCATGTGGGTGTGCTTGAGCAGACCATAGGACACCAGGTTCTCGTTGCTCTCGGCATAGCCAAACCGGCTGTCGGCGCCGCCCCGGCCGGCGCCGGAGATGCCGGTCTTGGCGTCGATGATGATGTTTTCCGGCTCGATCAGCTTGTTGGCCAGCAGGGGCGCCAGCGCGGTCAGCGTCGCGGCGGGGAAGCAGCCGGGGTTGGCAATGCGGCCGTGACCCTCGATCTGGGCTGGCCAGACATCGGCCAAGCCATACGCCCAACCATCGACGTAGCGGTGGTCGCCGCCGATATCGACGATCTTCACGTCCTTGGGGACGCGCGCCAGCGCCTCGGCCGAGCTGCCCGTGGGCAGCGACGCGAACAGTATGTCGAGCTTCGGCAGGGTCGCTGGGTCCCACTTCTCGATCACCAGCTCGGCCAGCTTCGCCGGCACCCCAGGGAAGCGGTCCACCAGACGGCTGCCGGCACTGCCTTCGCCCGCGGCGTAGACGAGTTCGAAGGAGGGGTGGCTTGCGATCAGGCGCATCGCCTCGCCGCCGCCAAAACCGCTGATGCCGACAATGCCGACGCGAATGCTCATGGTGGTGTCCTGCTGCTGGAGTAAGGGCAAAGAAAAACCCCCGGAGCCTAGGGCTGCGGGGGTTCGGAGATGCGGGCTGATGCCGCCTCGGGGGTGGACCGCTAGGGAGCGGACCTCACCGGGGAGGGGCCTGTCTGCACGCAGCCACGGAAGCCGCCGCCGAGAAGCAGCGACGGCGTCGATTCGCGGTGCGGAGGCGAAGGTCACCCATGGGACGGACGGTAATGATCCGCCTGAACATCTGTCAACGGGAGCTTATAGCTGTGCTCCCCTCCTAGGACTGCTTAGGGTCGGGGCGCGGCGGTAGCCCGACCCGGCGGAATAGAGCACCAGAACAGAAGGGGGCTTTCGGCCCCCTTCCAGGTCACCGGATCGCAAGCGGCATCATCGAAAGAGCACCGCGGCCGCCCAGTTCCTCCATCGCAGAGAGTGCGGAGCTGAGTTGCGAGGGCACCCCGATAGAAGAGGCGGCACTCCCACCCAGGAATGGCAGGCTCTGCTGCGGCATCAGGGCCTTGACGATTGTCGACAGAGCGCCCTCAGCAGGCTCGGACGCCTGAAGATCCAAGGGCGCATCGGCAGGAAGTCCCAGCTTCTCCCGAAGCAGGGCTTCGGCCTCCTCCAGACCGCCGAGCCGATCGACCAGCTTGCGTTCCAGTGCCTGCCGCCCGGTCCAGACCCGGCCGCCGGCGACAGCGAGAACCTCGTCTTCACTGAGGCCGCGTCCAGCGCCGACAACCCGCAGGAACTGTCGGTAGGTGTTGTCGAGGGAGGCATTCAGCCGTTCCATTTCACGCTCGCCATATCGGACAAAGGGCGAGTTGATCGATGCGTTGGCTCCGCGCTCGACGGCCGCCCAGTGCACCTGGAGGGTATCCATGAGGCGGACGAAGTTGATCTTGCCGGCGTAGACGCCGATCGAACCGGTGAGGGAGGCGGGATGCGCGACGATGCCCGCCGCATGGCTGGCGATCCAGTATCCGCCGGATGCCGCATATCCCATCATGCTGACCACCACGGGCTTGCCGAGCCGCCGCGCCCGTTCGATCTCGGCGCCGACGAGAGCCGAGCCTGTCGGTGATCCGCCCTGTGTGTCCAACCGCAGCAGAATGCCCCTGACCTCGGTGTCGTCGATGGCTCGGGCCAAAGCCGCGGCGAGCGGCCGAGGGGCGATTGACCCGGGCCGCGCCGGGCCAGAGGAATCCGGATCCTCGATCCCGCCGGAGGCATAGATCATGGCGATCCGCGTGCCCGCGACCGGTGATGGTCGGCCCGCAGCGAGGTAGCTGCGGACGCTAACGCGAATGAGATTGTCACTGCCGGCTTGGAATGCATCACGCTCGAAGGCCAGGCTGTCGATCAGCTTGGCTTGCAGGGCCTCCGGCGCAGTCAGTGGCGCGTGATCGATCGCCAGCTGCACAGCCTCGGCATCGAGGTTCCGGGCGCTTGCGATACCGTCGACCACCTGACCGAACAGGTCGTCGGCCAGACTGTTCAACATTGCCAGGTTGGCAGGGGAGGGGGCGCTGTTCGTCCAGGTCTCGGGACCAGACTTGTAGTCGCCTCGATGGCCAAACTGCGCCTCGACCCCGAGCATTGCCAAGGCTTCGGCGGCGAAGGGCGCTTCAAGACGCAGCCCGGTGATCTGAAGGCTTCCAATGGCTGGCATGCTGATCGTTCGGAAAGCGGAGGCCAGGTAGTAGGCAGCCGTGCCGGGCTGGCTCTCGCCGAAACTCTCCGCATGCACCAAGGTCGGCTTTCCCGATGCGCGGAAGCGCAGCACTGCGGCCCTGATCTCCTGCACATGTGGAAGGCTGCCGCAGCACCCAGCAATGACCCGCGCCTCCAGGCGCTGAATGCGCGAATCACGCGCGGCCCGGTCGATGGCCTCGATGACGTCGCGAAGGCGAGGCTGCGCCTGTCCCGGATTCAGCGCTTGAGCTACCGGGTGCATCGGCCCTGCGTCCGTGGGCGCCCGTGTTAAATCAAGACGGAGGACCAAGCCCGCCGTCGATTGCGGAAGGCTGGGCGGTGAACGCAACTTCAGCAGGGCGTAGGCGCCGCCGCCGGCGCCAATCAACGTGACCGCGCCTAACAGGAGAAGGAGCCCTCTCAAGGTGCGCCCCGCCAGACGGGCCATTCGGCGAACCATTCCAGGCGGCCTTGTATTCGAAGGTTCCATGTTGCGCCTCCTCAGCTCTGAGCTGGAACGGGCGCGGCGTGCCCGCGGATAAATGGATAAACTTGGCCTCGATGAAGGATAACGGGCGCCCGAAGAAAGACAGGCTTACCCTGCCTGGGGTCAAACACTGAGGCATTCTGCGGGGCAGCGTAGAGGTAAACCCAGTCGGGGAGCTCGCGACTGGCCTCTTGCAGGGCCTCAACAAAAGGGAAGCGTGCCAGCTTCTTGTGGACGAGTTCGCGCGTATCCAGCACTTCGAGGGCAATTCCTGCATTGGCACTCGATCCAAATGCGTAGCCGGCGCCAATTCCTAGTGCTTCGGGCGGAGCGCTGATCGAGGGAACTTCCGATGCCACAGCGATCCGGATCGTGCAGTGGACACCTCGCTCGTCGCAGGGCGGCGCCGTGAAGGTGAACTCGGCTCTATGGAGGGCTTGGTCCCCGAAGACAGTCTTCGCTACGGCGGTGCGACGCCGGTAGGTCAAGGCGTTGGCCAAGCCAACCGCTTTGAACCCGCGATCAAGAGCATCCCCTACGAGAGCCACAATGCGTACGCGCGCGGCCTCACCGTCCATCGCCTCAGATGGGGGAACCCAGGCGATGATCTGGTTGAAGGATTCCTTTGGAGGCGCATCGCGCGTCAGGAGAATTGAGGCGCCTGTCATCAACCCGCTTCCGAGGCTGGTGAATCCAGGAGCAGGAGAGGCAACGCTGGCCGCCAGACCGCCTGCATCGATCGCGGCTGGAAGAAGTTCCGATCCCTGCGATGCGCCAGGCGGGCTGTTTTGGCTGGGGCTGGCATCGCGGAGCGAACCCTGCGCTCCCGCTGCCCTCATGACCGTGAGTGCAAAACTGTCACCAGGTCTCGGCGGTTGAGGCGCTCCGGGGCTGCCGCAAGCGCTTAGCAGCGCGCCTACCGCCGCAGTGGCAAGCGACCGAATGTGCATTCTCATGAGAAGGCCTCCGGCGTTGAGAAGGATGCCGGCAGACTAGCGCACCCGAATGTGGGGCGGGACCTGGCCGAATAGAACATAATTAGTCGTATTACGGGGGGTCCTGTGCGCTTCGGACCTCCTTAATCTTCTCCGCTCTCCAGCGGAGGGTCCGATGCAGAACGCGGATTTGCACCCCAGCCTACCTGACACCAAGACGAAACTCGGCTGGCTTCCCGCCGGTGCAGGCCGAAACCTTCTGGTGAACGCCCTCCGCTTTGGCTGTGCCCTTGGCGGTCTCGCGCTCGGCGCCTACGGCTTCGTGGCGATCACGGCCGCCACGATCGATCCCGCCACCCTGGATCGAGACTTCGCCGAGCGGGTCATCGCGGTTTCCCTTCTCGCCGGCGCCCTGACCGCGGGCATCTGGGCGACGATCGGAACGCTGATGTTCGTCGCCTGGGCCCGTTTGCGGGGGAGTGACCCGTCATGAGGCCCTCAAAGGTCCTGCAATGCTGTGCCCTGGCGTGCCTGCCTCTCTTCCTGGCGCCAGCCACGCGCTCGGAGCAGCTCCGGTCAGCGGGGCAGGGAATGCCGCCTCCAACCGCTGGCCGGGAATGGACGCAGGGCGGCCGTGAAGGCTGGTTCTTCTACCGGGAGATTGTCGAACCTGATCCGGAGGAAGAGGAGCGCCGGCCGGAGCCAGCCCCCCAGGCCATCATCCCGCCGCCCTCGCCGCAGCCCCCCCCGCCGGGCCCTCAGCCAGAGCCGGCGCCGGCGGTATCCGGTCCTGCGCCTCTGAGCGCGGCCTGGTTTCGCGAGAGGCTGGAAGGCTATCGGGACCAGGCCATCGACGATCCATCGCCAGAGAACGTCCAAGCCTACCTCTATCTGCAGCGGATCATGCTGGATAAGACCAGCCGCTTCACGGAATCCTACCAGCAGGTCGTCGCCACCAATCCAGACCTCGATGCCAATGCCGAGCGGCCCCTGGCGCCCTTTGCCGCCAGCCAGGTCGATCGTATGGCCGCTCAGGCCCAGGATGCCCTGCTGCAGCACATCGCCCAGGATACCGGTATCCTCTTCGTCTACCGCTCGGATTGCGTCTACTGCGAGCAGCAGGCGCCGATCCTGCAGATGCTGGAGCGCACCCACGGCCTGAAGATCCTGGCCGTCGCGCTCGACGGGAAGCCCATGCCGAATGGCGCCTTCCCCAACTTCACCCGCGATGCGGGGCAGGCGGCCGTTCTGGGCGTGCAGCGCACACCCAGCCTCTTCCTCCTTCGGCCGCCCGGCGATGTCGTGCCGGTCAGCCAGGGCGTGCTGGCCCTGCAGGCACTCAAGGAACGCATTCTCGGCCAGGCCCGCATAGCGGGCTGGATCTCTGAGGAGGCCTGGCAGGCCACCCGGCAAGTCCAGAGCCGGTCCCTCGCCAACCTCGCCGATGTCCTCGATCCCGCAACCCTGACCGATCCGGCCGCCCTGGTCGCTGCGATCCGGCAGCATGTTGGAGACGCGCCATGACCGTCCTTGACCATCTGCGCCGGCGCCTGGTCGTGCCGGCGCTCGTCGCCGCCACTGGCCTCACCTCCGCGGCCCCCACGCCCGCCTCGGCGAATCTCGCCTCCGAGATGGAGCAGATGTTCAACGCCATGGCGGTCGCGACACCCCCGGCCGCCTTCGATACCGGCCGACGCGGCGTGCTGAGTGGCGGCGGCGTGAGCATGCGCAACCGCATCGTCAATGAGAGCATCGCTTCCTTTGTGCCGCCCTCGATCGAGGCCGGCTGCGGCGGCATCGACTTCTTCGCCGGCAGCTTCTCCTTCATCAACGCCGAGCAATTCACCCAGCTGATGCGCGCCGTGGCCATGAACGCGGCGGGCTATGCCTTCAATATTGCGCTGCGCTCCATGTGTCCCGACTGCATGAGCACCATCGAGACGCTGCAGCGGAAGATCCAGGAGATGAACCAGTTCTTCTCCAACAGTTGCCAGATGGCGCAGGGGATTGTCGCCGACGGCGCCCGGGCCCTGGGCCGCCAGGTCGAGACCGAGGCCTCGCTCATCAACACGATCGCCGGCGTCGGCGACGTCTTCGAGAGCTGGACCACCACGACCGGGACGGCGCCGATCCGCCAGGCCACCAATGCCGTGCCGGAGAGGGTCGAGCAGCGCATCCAGGGCAATCTCGTCTGGCGGGCGCTTCGTCGCCAGGGGGCCCAGAACTGGTTCGTCACGGGCGACATGGAGCTGCTGGAGATCATGATGAATGTCACCGGCACCGTCATCGTCGGGGACGTCGCCCCTTATGAAGGGGGCGGAGGCGAGAATCTGGCGATCCGCGTGCTGGCCCCCAAGACCCATCTTCTGGCGACCCTGGTCAGCGGCGGCACGGCGACGATCGAGGGCTGCTCGGACTACGGAGAGAATCAGTGCCGCAACCTCGTGACCAAGACCATCGACGTCACCGGCTTCGAGCAACGCATCATCACCGCCCTGCTGGGCTCCCCGACCTCCCGTGGCATCGTGGCCAAGATTGCGACCAATGAGGCGCCGTCGACACTGGAGCAGCAGACCCTGGCGATGCTGCCCTCGGGCTTGGGGGGCCTGATTGTCCGCCTTTCCTCCTATAGCCAGGATGCCGGCCGCATCCTGGTTGAGCGCTCGGCGCCACAACTCGCGCTGGAGATGGCGCGTGTCGTCATGGTGAGTCTGGTGGATGGCACAGCCGCTGCTGTGGCTGCCACGGAGCACCCCCACATCCGCCAGGTACAAGATCAGCTCGGCCAGGCCCGCTTCCAGGTGGCGCAGGAGGCTCTGCAGCTGCAGACGCGGTATGGCAGCCTAATTGAGACCGTTCGCGCCTATCAGGACCTGATGAACGTGGTGGGGTCGGCCCAGCTAAACCGGCCGTCCGCCACCCCGGCCTCTAACTGACAGGGGGCAGCGATGTGGCACATCTATTCGATTGGAGATGCCGAATTTCTTACCAGCGTCCTGACCGCCGTGGCCATGGTCACCGGCTCGGCCGACTTCTCCAGCATGGTGAAGATGTGCCTGGGGCTGGGCGCGCTGCTGACGGTCATGCAGGGCCTGGCGGCCGGCGGCATGACGATCCCGGTCGGCCGGATCTTCCTGAGCTGGCTCGTCTATGCCCTGGCCTTCGGCTCCACGACCATGGTGAGCATCACCAATGTCTACGACGGGACCGTGAGGACCGTGAACAGCGTCCCTGTCGGCATTGCCGCCTTCGGTTCTGCCATCAGCAGGATCGGCTTCTCGACGACCGAGCTGATGGAGACGGCTTTCTCCAGCCCGGCCATGACCGAGCACGGCTATGGCTCATCGCTGGAGACCCTGAAGCGGGTGCGCATCCATGGCCTGACGCAGTTCGGTCTGGGCGCGGCCAATTCGCCGGTCGCCGGCTCCGACATGATGCAATCATGGGTGAATTACATCAAGGAATGCACCGTCGCCGGCGTGCAGACGAAGAACATCAGCACCGAAACGCTGCGCCGCTCGGCCGACTTCATGCAGGCGCTGAAGTTCGACAACATCGTGAAGGGAACGCAGGTCCTTGTCGGCGGAGCCCCGCAGAACGTCACATGCGCGCAGGGTCATGAGCTGCTGGCGGCCTTTACCCTGGCATCGTTTCTACCGGCCTACGAGACCATCCTGACCAGCATCCTCAATCTGCCGGCGAGTACAACGGCGCTTCCAGCGATCGGCAATGCCCTCTCGGCCCTTGGCGTCACCAACGTCACAGCCCAGCAATTCGTCATCTCCTCCGTCCTCCTGCCGATCTACGACGAGGCGATGACCCAGGAGTACACGGAGACCTTCAGGGCGGCTTACGCCACGATGGTCCAGGACGCGGTGCGAGCCCGGAACGCCCAGTGGATGGGGCAGCAGTCGATGTTCGACACCTATGTCCGGCCGATGGTGACCTTCCTGGAGGCCTTCGTCTTCGCGGTGTCGCCTATCCTGGCGGGCATCATCGCCCTTGGCTCATTCGGGTTCAATGTCGCCGGGCGCTACCTGGGCATGCTGTTCTGGATCCAGCTCTGGACGCCGGTCCTCGCCATCATCAACCTGTTCCTGCACCATGTCGTGACAGGCCGGTTCTCGGCGATCAGCGCGGCAGGCAACCCGCTATCCAGCATGGCGGGCTTCGTGGATGCAGACTCCGTCCTCATACACTGGCTTTCGGTCGGCGGCTTCCTGGCCGCCTCAGCGCCAGCTCTGGCGCTGTTCCTGGTCGGCGGCAGCATCCACGCACTGACGCAGCTTTCCAGCAGAATGGCGGCGTCCGAGAACCTGACCCCCGAAGTGGTGGCGCCACGGACGATCGCCCGGCCCTTTGGTCGCATGGATATCGCGCCCCAGACCACACTCAACCCGACCTCGGGCATGCACAGGACAGGGTCGGAGGCGGTGCTCCCGAGCTTCAGCTACAGGCGGGAGAACACGGCCTCGGTTGAATCCACGCGTGGCGAGCAGCAGCTGGCCATGTCGGCCTTTCGCTCAGCGCTGGGGCAGGTCTTCACGTCATCGGCGCAGGAGGGACGAGAAGGGCGCGAGGGGCAGCTCTTCAATACCAGTGAGAGAGCCTCGCAAAGTGAAGCCTACCGTGTTGCCGAGAATCGGCTTGGGAGCGTCGCGCGCTCAATCTCGCAGGAGTACGGGGTCTCATACGGCCAAGCCCTGCAGTTGGCCGCCGGCTACTCATTTGGCGGCGGTGAGAGAGGGCTACGCGGCGTTAATGTCGGCTTCAATGGTACCAGCACTGCTCAGCTATCCGAATCGCAAGTGCAAAAACTTTCCTCGGACCTGAGCAGCCGGATCGGCGAGGACCGCCAGCTCTCCGCCGATCTCACCAGGGCGGCGGCCCGGGACCTCACCAGCAGCACAGGCGAATCCTGGCTAAACCAGGAGATGTTTAGCGAACAGCAGTCCGTCTCCCGCGCTGCCGAGCGCGCTGTGCAGGCGACAGACAGGTTCGGCGAGGCACAGCGCATGAGCCTCAGTACCGCAACGGCGATGAACGTTCCTGCCCAAGCCGCGGTCCAGGCGGTCATGCGCAGCCCGGCCGTTCGGCAGCGTCTCAGCGAAGCCACGACTCAGGCTGGCCTTGGAGCGGTCGCGCAGCGCTTTGCCAATCTGCCGGGGATGGCAGAGCACTTTGGCGGAAGCCAGGGGGCGATGGTGTATGCGCAGCTTCGTGCCCTGCAAGGCGACACCAATCTGGAGCAGAATCCGCCTACGACCCTGCAACGGCAGATGCGCGATCGCGCCTTCGGAGAGATCCTGGGCCAAGCGGTTGGCAGTTCATGGGAGTCCCCGATCGGGGCCGGGCGGAATCAGGGTCGCTTTGGTAACTCCGTTGGCAGCCCGGATTTGCCCCTTCCCCACGGCGCTGCCGGTGTGACCGATCGCGGAGCTCGGCTGCGCGCCGGCGTCAATGACAATTTCGGTGAAGGCCGTGGTCGCGGGCCTGATATTCCGGATCAGCACCAAGAGAATATAGCGCTGACGCGAAGCCTGGGCGCAGCGATGGCCGCTCCCACGGCTGAACAGATCAGGCAGAGAGAATCCACAGCGGCGCGGGCTATAGCTGATCCCGGACTCAGGGCCGATGTCCTGCGCCAATGGGGCGCCGAGACTTTTGGCGGCATTTGGGCAACGCTCAGGGCCGCTGCCGACGGAGCCTCGTTCGAACCCCAGGTTAATGAGCATCGGGAATGGGGTAAGCAGCACGGCCTGACAGAGGCGCAGGCGCAGTTTTATGGCCTGCGAGGCGCGCCCGCGATGTCGGAGACCGGGGAAGCTGCCGAGAGATGGTTGGCGCAGCGCCTGCCGGGTTACAATGACGCTTATTTCCGCAGGCTCGATGCATCTGAGGTCGCGGTGCGCGAGGAGGCCCGGAGTATGGGCATGGACCCGGACGCTGTGGTGGGGGTACTGCGCCATGCGGCCCAATCAACCAGGGCTGGCGCGGTCGGCGATCTGCAGTCGGTCGCCGGCATGAACGCGCGCAGGAGCGAGAGCGGCGCGCCTGGTCCGCTGCGGGACGCTTTGACGGGCAGTACCTCACCCCGGCCCGCAGCGCCTGACGTCGGCCGGGGATTTCTCCTGCACGAGGAGATGGGTCCCGGTAGCGGGCGGCTGCATTGGCCGGAGGGTAACAGCGGCGTGACTATCGGGCCCGGGTATGACATGGGCAGCCGGTCGGCCAGCGAGATCCGGGAGGATCTGCGATCTGTTGGCGTATCTCCGGCCGTTGCCCAGCAAATATCCGCTGCGGCTGGACTGCAGGGCCCTGCGGCTCAGGCCTTTGTCGAGCAGAACCGCTTCGTCACACGCCTGTCGCGGGATCAGGAGAGCATGCTCTTTGACCGCGTCCGGCCGGTCTATGAGCGGACCGTAGATAACGCGGTCGGCGTTCCCGTGAATGGAAATGAACGTGCTGCACTCGTGAGCCTGGCGTATAATTTGGGGCCGGCCGGCTTCCAGAGAAGCCCGGTTGTCGAGCGGCTGAACGCTGGTGACCGGGACGGGGCTGCCCAGGCGTTCCTGGAGCATTCCAACCCGGAGCGCCGAATGCGTGAAGCAGCGCTTTTCCGGCGGCTCCCCGAGGGGCCGGCTGTTGCAAGCCGATAATGCTTAGAACGAGTATGATGACGAGAGTCTCAAATGCCCATCGGGAATGGAGGGTTTGGCAATGGAGCTTCTCTTCTTCTGCGCGGTCGTCATATGCTTGTTAAGGCGCCTGAAAAGTGGCGGTGCGCCGTCGAACATTTATTGGATGCCTTCGGCGCTGCTGCCCATTAACCATCCTCAACGCCTCATGGACGAGGCGATGGATAGAGAATGGGAGCGCATGGCTGCAAGTAGGGAATGGGACATGGCTATGGATCAGCAAAGGGAATGGGAGAGCATGATACAGGACTAAGCGAGACCGTCGGCCGATCCGATAGGGTTCATGGGGCAGACTTGGAGATGCTCGCGTCGGTTGCCTACTCCAGCCCGAAAATCCATCTCGAGATCCTTGCTCTTCTGGGGCGGCCCAATGGCCGGCTCCTTTTCCTGGAACGGCACACTCTTCTCGGCCATGACAGCCTAGGCTTCCTTCTGCAGCTCGGTTCATCCAGAGACTGACAGCCTGGACTTGACACCGATCGCAACCCTCTGGGCAAACAGGGCAAGGGCGCGAGACATTGCTGCTACGATTTTGGTATCGCTGGCCCCGGCCACAGGCTCTTTCAGCGAAACACGCTCGCCGGCAAGGGTCTCGCGTCCGGCGCCATCCAGGAGGCGCCAGCGCCCGATGAGGATAACGTCAGTTTCCTCCTGGGCCTCGAAGACCTCCAAGTCCACAAGGACTTGCCGCGCTGGCCGCTCTGCTGGCGGGGCGGTGACGATGACCACGCCCGGCAGGCGCTGCGCAAGGGTGCCCGCCAGAGCCCGCGTGGCTCCCACCGATAGGCGCTCTCCCCATCGGCCAGTTTGACTAGGTGCCACCACATTCCCGGCCCGGCGGACCAGAAGATCAGTCACGTCGAGATAATCCGGAACAAGGACTGGCTTTACCTCCACGACCGCACGTCCCGTGAGTGGTTCGACACCCGGAACCTCGGGATCGGAGCCACCCAGTACGTACACGGTCGGCGGCGGCCCTGACGAGCCACAGCCTTCGAGCGCCAGCACCGGCATCGCCATCAGGGCGAGAGTTGCCCGACGGGAACGCTGCAACGGGACATTTGGCCTAGGTTTCATCGCGCATCCCTCCCACGCAATACGGCGCTTGGATCACGTTCGATCGTCCGCGCGAAGCCACGCAACGAGCCGGCGCTGGCGGCAAGGTCTCGGATGGCCGCTTCGAGGTCACCGCGGACCTGAGAGCGAGGGGCTGTCAGGCTATTCAGTGAGGCGAGCAGCGTCTCCGCCTGTCGGGTGGCCCGGTCGGCTGATCCCAACACGCGCGCCAGCTCGGCACCTCGGGCATCGATCTGACGCCTCGCGCCAGCGGCAAGCTCATCGACCTCCTGCAACGTGTGCGTCGTATCGGCATGTAACTTGACCACTGCCTGCTCGGCTGTGCCCAGGGCACGCGTTGCCGTTTCGACACTTCGCTGCGCGCTGTCCAATAGGGGTTGCAGTGCTGTGTCGAGGCGCACCGCCATGCGCTCGACCGCTATCAGAGTTCGCTGCGCGGTCTGCATGACCTCCTGCACAGGAACCTCGGCCAGCGTACTGCGCAGCCGGTCGAAGTCGGAAGGTATAGCAGGTATCTGCACTATGCCGCCGGTCTCCGTAGGGAGCAGCTCTGCCGGCGTGTCGGGCCGGAAGTCGAGATCCACGCGAAGTTGTCCGGTCACAAAGCTTTGGGAATTGAGCTGCGCTCGAAGCCCGGCCGCCACCATCTGCTCGAGCCCCGGCTCGCCGCGCGCGGATTTTTCGCCCTCTCGGAACACCTGGCCCGGCAGCAGCTCGATGACCACGGGTATCCGCGCAGCCCCGCTCGTGGACAACCGCAGCGCGACGCTTTGAACCGAGCCTAGCCGGACGCCGCGGAATGTGACCGGTGCGCCGACATCAAGGCCGGCAACAGACCCCTCGAAAAAGACGACGGCACGTGTAGCCTGGGCAAACAACCGGGTGCCGCCGAAGAACAATATGCCGGCGACGCCGAGCGCGAGTGCACCGAGGAGAAAGCCGCCAACGACGGCAGGTCTAGCGGCGGCCATGCTGGTCGTCCTTGAAGTTTGGCTGGTCCGGCCGGGCACGCTCCATAAAGGCGCGCACTGTGGGGTGATCACAACTATCGCGCAGTGCCTTGGGAGAGCCGTGAGCGATTGCGGTGCGTGTCTCGGCGTCCAGGAAGAGGCCATCGTCACAGATGGCGAAGAGGCTGGGCAGTTCATGACTGACCATGACAACCGTGGCACCGAGGCCGTCCCGCAACTCCAGGATAAGATCATCCAGGCGCTTTGAGGTGACGGGATCCAGACCGGCCGATGGCTCGTCGAAGAACAGGATGCTGGGATCGAGGGCGAGCGCCCGGGCCAGGCCGGCGCGCTTGCGCATGCCGCCGGAGAGGTCCGATGGCATCTTGCCACCGGCGGTCCCCATGCCGACAAGGGACAGCTTCAGCCGCACCAAAGCGTCTATCGAAGGTTGATCGAGGCGGGTCAGCATTTGCAGAGGCAGAGCCACGTTCTCGGCCACAGTCATCGAGCTCCACAGTGCTCCGCTCTGGAACAGCACGCCGAAGCGCCGGCCGATCTCGGTCCGGCGCGCTTCGGTTGCTGCCCAGTAATCCTCATCATCCACCAGGATGGTGCCAGCTGCGGGCCGCAGCAGCCCGATCATCGCCTTCAGCACAGTGCTCTTGCCGCAGCCGCTGCCTCCCATCAGCGCGAAAATCGAGCCGCGGCGGATGGAGAAATCCAGATTCCTTTGGATGACCTTCTCCCCAAAGGCCAGCTTCAGGCCCTGGGCACGCAGCCGGTCTCCTTCGGCGATGTCTTTAGCCATGACTCAGATCCCCAGGACGTCGGCGCAGACGGCGAAAACGGCATCCAGCGCGATGACGCCGATGATCCCGGCGACGACAGCACCGGTCGCGGCGCGACCGACATCGGCGGCGCTGCGCCCGGCCTTTAGCCCAATGTGGCAGCCGGCCAAGGCGACCAGCGCGCCGAAGGCGATGCTCTTGACCAGTCCGAACAGGAACTGCGTGCCGGAGATCGCCTGTCGGGTTTCTTGGAGATAGGCCGCTGGTGTCAGATCGAGGGTTGCCACGCCGACAACCAGGCCGCCGAGCAGGCTGACCGCACAGGCATAGATGTAGAGGAGCGGCATCATGGCGACGAGCGCAGCGATGCGCGGCAGCACGAGATAATCGTAGACTGGGATACCGAGCGCCTTCAGTGCATCGATTTCCTCGTTACCTTGCATCGTGGCAATATGTGCAGCGTAGGCACCCCCTGTCCGGCCGGCCATGACGATGGCGGTCATCACGGCCGCCATCTCGCGCACCATTGCGATACCGACCAGGTCGGCGACATAAATCTCGGCCCCAAAGCGGCGCAACTGGACGGCGCCGACGAAGGCCAGGATGCCGCCCACCAGGCCATTGACGATCGCCACGATGCCCAGCGCTCCGGCGCCCGCCTCCCGCATCAGCTGCAACACATCCACCCAGCGCGTGCGTACGCGTCCCCGCAGAGCGGCGCCGGCGCGCAGCACGGTGTCGCCAATCAGGGCGGCGACGGCGACCGCGTCCGCCCAGCCGGCAATGCCGCTTTGGCCAATCCGGGTGAGCAGGGGGGCCGGGCGCGGCGGCGCCGGGGCCGGGTCGGATGCCGTTTCTGCTGCCAGAGCCAGGAGACGGCGAATTGCCTCGGGCAGCCCATTTTCATCCAGGGCGACCGGCGGCAAGGCTCCGCCGGCCTGCGGGGTCGCCGCAGCCTCACGTAGTGCCTGCAGGAAGACCACAAGGGCACTGTCCCAGCGGCCTAGCTCGTCCACTTCGAAGCGTAGTCGCGTCGCGCCATTGCTCTCGGTTAGTACCCGCTGCGCCGCTGCGGCGTCGCGCAGCCCACTCTCGCTGGCAATCCAGTCACCGGTCAGACGTAGCGCCGCCTCCGGCCCATATCGGTCCAGCTGCCACTGGGGCGGCGTGCAGGACGCGGTCATGGGGCAGCGCTCCAGAGGCCCGGGATAGCGGAACTGGGGGAGATGAGCCTGCTCATAGGGCTGACCGGGCGGAGGCCCCGGGATCACCAGAGCGGGGTGCCAGGACGGCTGCGAAAACCCATTCCAACAGCGAGAGCAGCGACAGGCCGAAGATGACCCCGGCCATGGTGAGACTGAGCCGGGTCGCGGCCGTCTCCAGCGGATGGACATCGACCGTGGCCCCCGCCACGATCACAGCTACGACGGAAAGGCCAAGCTGGTAGGTATTGGCCGACGCGCGGCCAGCAATCATCCGCTCGGCGAAGATCAGGGCGGCCAGGAAGACCAAGCCCAGCAGGATTGGGAAATGCGTCTGGAAGGTGAAGATCACGAGGATCAGCAATCCCGCCGCCCCGCCAAGCAGGGTGGAGCTGATCCGCTCCCGCGCCTCCGTACGCTGCGCCTGCCGCGTCGGATAGGCCAGCACCAGGGCCAGCATGATGACGAAGATCAGGTCAGAGGGCGAGGCGATGGTCTGGAAGGCGAGCAAAACGGGTGCCAGGATGGCCAGGCGGAGCAGAGCCTGCAAGGCCGGTCGCTCCACCGCTGGCGGAGACAGCGCAGTGGGCGTGGTGGCATCAGTGCGCGGCGGCAGGAGCAGGTTGAGGCACGGGATCAGCAAAGCGGAGACGGCAGCGGTCGCGGTGAAGGCGTCACGCATGGCCTCGGCTGCCAGACGAGATTGGCCGAACATCGCGCCGATCATCACGGTGAAGACGAGCAGCATGACGCCGAGCGGATTTCCGCTACGCACCAGCAGGTAGAAGGCCAGATAGCAGATGCCCAGCAGCGTGAGGAACTGCACGGCGAGCATTCCCTGGGTCAGCACGCAGAGAGCGAAGACCAGCCAGATCAGCAGGGTCACGAAGGCCATGCCGACCAGGGTCTTCACCGGCGTATAGGGGCCGCGCTGCCCGCAGAGCAGGCTGACCAGGAGTGACGGCAGGACCATACCTGGATCGACCTTCAGGGGCTCGATCAGCAGGAAGCCGATGGCGATGCCCAGCGCGCAGCGTAGACTGAAGAGCGGGTCATCTCGGCGCGAGGGGCGGGGAGCGGCGGACATGCGCGCGCCTCAATACAGGTAGGAGAGAAGAGTCGCGCCGCGCATCAATCCCTGAGCAATCCACCAGAGCGGACCGGACTCTTCGCCGGCGGCATTGACCACCAAGGAAACCTTGGCGCCGATGCGCACCTTTGGCGGCACGTCATCCTGCGACACTTCGATGCGCACCGGGATGCGCCGCGCCGGCTCGAACCAGCGGGTGCTGGCCTGCGGCTGAGCCAGGCCGCCGGAGCTTAGCCGGCCCGTGTCGATACCCCAGGCGATGCTCTGCACCCGGCCCCAGAAAATCCGCCCTGGCGCCACGTCGAAAGCGATCTCCACGGGGTCGCCCGGGTCAATGTTGAGCAACTGGTTCTCACGGAAATCGGCCACCAACCAGCCGCCTCGCGAATCAATGACCGTCAGAAGAGGCTGGCCGGCAGCGGCGTACTGGCCGACCGTCAGAGAGAGGTTGGTGACCACACCATCCGTGGCTGCGATAACAGTGGTGTTCAGCAGGTCAGTGCGAGCCTTCTGCAGCCGCGCGGTTGAGGCCACGACCTGTGGATTGTCCGAACTGGCGGAGCCCAATTGGCGCGTTGCCTGGTCACGCTGCGCCTCGGCGGCCCGAAGAGCAGCCTCGGCCGTCCGCAGATCACCACGGGCATCATCGGCACGGGCCTGGGGATAGACGCCGCGCTCGACCAGCTGCAGGGTGCGCGAGGAGACGGCGCGGGTATTCTGGAGGGCGGCATTGGCTTGGGCCACCTGCGCCTCGGCGGCGGCAATGCCGGCGACGCCTGCGCTGGTGGCCTGCAAGGTCTGAGCGAGCTCGGCCTCCATCTGGCGGACCGCCAGTTCGTACAAAGTAGGGTCGATGCGGAACAGCGGCGTGCCAGCCGGGACGTGGCTGTTATCCTCCACCAGCACTTCGGTCACCGGCCCGGAAACCTGGGACGCCACCTGTGCGACGTAGCCGGCAACAGCGCCGGTGCCGGAGTAAGGGGTCCAGCGATCAGCCGCCGCATACCAGCCCGCCAGACCCAGAAGCAGCACCGCGACGCCGATACCAGTGATCAGAGCTGGCTTACGGCTGTCCGATGCCGGTGTTGGTGATGGAACGACATTCAAGACTTCAGAGCTCATGCCGGTTCTTCATTCTCTCTGCCAAAAAAAATGGCCTGCACGATCTGCATCCTGTTGCAGCGGGAATTTTTTCTTCCGGCTTCATACCATTCCACGGCGGATATGCTCGGGAGCGGGGATTGCTTTCGCCGATAGGCGGATGCGCCTTCACAGCGATGACTTCGACCTATCGTGAGCAAGACGCCTCCCGGGCTGACTTTATCGACCCACGACAATGGCTACCGGCAGCCCGCCGGAGGTACCGCAACGTGTCTACAGCAGGTCGAGGCATTTTACAAACCAACCGTATCGCTTTATTATGCGCAGATCTAGAGCGTTGGCCTCTAGCCGGGGCCGACGCTCCGCGCAGGTCAGAGGCAGTCACCTCACTCAGGGGTAGGTTATGGACAATCCTACGCGTTCGCGCCGGTCTCGTTCGGCCGCTCTTGAAGCGGCATTGATCATCATCGAGCGAGACGGGCCCGGCCGACTCACGCTGGATGCCATGGCGCGTCAAAGTGGAATCAGCAAAGGCGGGCTGATGCATCAGTTCCGCACAAAGGATGCCGTACTGCGAGCTCTCCTCGACCTTCAGCGAGAGTATTTCTCCACCTTCTCCCGCGATTACCTCCTCGAGATCGGAGAGAACGCCCCGGATGCGCTCCTGAACGCGGAGATCGCGACGGCGCGCGAAGCCATCACCATGCAGCGTTCCGTTGCTTTTGCGCTTTTGGGCGCCGTCGCCGAGGATCATGGCCTGCTTGATATTGAGCGAGCTAATGCGGCGGAGAAAATAGCCAAGATCAGGAATGACTCGCCCGCCCCCGATGCCGCGACCATCCGATGGCTGGCGGCCAAGGGATTGGCTTTCTCGGCCTTGCTCGGCCTGTGCCCTTTCACGCCGGAAGACCGGGAGCATTTCTTTGATCTTCTTCTGCAGCCAAGGGGATGCCCAGGGGCCGGCGGCAGTGCATTCGGTCAGGAAGAACAGAAGCGGGCTCGAACCGCGCAGAGAAGGAAAGGACAAAAATCATGCTGACCTTAGAGAGCCTGCTCGCGGAGCGCGCTGCCCGCCGGGAGGCGAGCTTGGCGGAACAAGAGGCTGTGCGGTAGCGGGCACAAAACGATTCCGAGGAACATCGCCGCCGATTTGAGGCCTATCTTCTTACGGAAGGGGACACTGCTAAGATCCACACCCGGGTTTGCTCCGCCATCGCAAAATGGGCCGAAGTCTTGTGCAGGATCTCATTGGCCTGCCGCAACTCGCGGACCTCGCCCTCCAGTACCTTGAAACGCCCGCGCTCCTCCGTCGTCGTGCCGAGACGATGGCCCGTATCGCGCTGCGCCTGCCGCACCAACTTCCGGAGCGTCTCGGCCGTGCATCCGATCTTGGCCGCGATCGAGCCGATCGCGGCCCACTGCGAGGCATGGTTGCCCCCATGCTCAAGCACCATTCGCACCGTCCGCTGTCGGATCTCAGGCGAAAACCGGTTCGATGTCTTCTTCGTCATAGCCCCATCCTCTCAACAGTTGGGGCCTCCGACACACCCGGGGCGGTTCATAGCGATCGCGGCGTATTACCTGACAGGACTGTACTAAGGCGGCGGGATTCCCAAGGCCGATTTGGATTCTAGAAATCGCCAGAGGACTACTCTAATCCAAAATCCATTCTGAGATCCTTGCTTTTCTCGGATTGCCGCGGAGATGCGGTGGCCCCGCTGCTATTCTGGGTCTGGGCAAGCGCAGATCCCTTCTCCTGTAGCGGCACGCCCTTGGGCGCCATGACGGCCTGGGCCTCGAACTGCAGCCCTGGTGCCATCGCACGCACTTCCGGCAGGCTCATGGCCGTCTGCTTCCCGCCTGCACGCTCCCGGATGGCCGCGACCAAAGCCTCGGGATTATCGGTGACGAGGGTGATCTCCTCCTTGGCGCGACTGATCGAGACGTAGAAGCTGCGGGCATTGACCAGGTTGAGCCGCCAACTCTCGGCATGTGCGATGACGCGATCCGCGGTCGCGCCCTGGGCGCTGTATCCGGTCCTGACCCAGGCATAATCCCAGTGGTTGTCGCCGGGGCTTTTCAGATTCAGTTCGGTGTGGTGGCCATTGGCCAGGCGCACCGTCGCGGTGTCCCGCCGGGGATCCACGGACAGCACTTGCGCCTGGCTGCCATTGGCGATGCCCCGGCTGCGGTCGTTCCTGGTCCAGCGGATCTCGTCGCCGGCGCGCAGTCCTCGAACGACGGTCTCGAGCACCTCGAACTGGCCCTTATCGGCCCTGGCAGCCTCTGGCTGGAACTGGCGCAGGCGGTTGTCCTCGCCTCGCAGGAGCACCGATCCGCTGCCGACATCGCGGGAGATAACGGTGTGATAGCTTCGCCAATCAAAGCCCGAGCCGGCACCCTGGTCCTGGTTGAACCGTACCACGTCGCCGGCGGTGTAGCTGCGCACCAGGCGCGCCTCGGTCGGGGTCAGATCCTTCGGCCGCAACGCGACCACCTGGGCTTCCTTGCCTTCGATGCTGCCCTCCCGGATCAACCTGTCGCGGATCTCGAGATTGGCCGCGTCCCGCCCTTCGCGGCTCGGGTCAATGAGCAGCGTCCGGCTCCGTTCGGCGACCGTGAGAGCCTGCCATCGGTCCACCATGACGGCGATCCGCTCTGCCCCATCTTTCCCGACGAGAAGCCTGCCCTTGCCCTGCTCAATGGCTCTCAGTGCGGTCCCGGCGTCGCGCTGCAGGGAGGCATAGACGGCCTCCCTGGCCTGCGGATCGGTCTGCCGGACGATCGTCTCCAGGCGATGGGTGGTGACCGCTCCGGAGGCCTGGAGCTGCCCGAAGGCCCGGCCGGCCTCGACGCTGGCGAGCTGCTTGTCGTCGCCGACCAGCACCACGCGCGCGCGTCGCTCCTCGGCGGCCGTCAGCAGGGTCTGCATGTTGCGGGAACCGATCAGGGAGGCTTCATCGATCAGCCAGACCTGCCGCTGGCTGGGCATTCTGGCGGCCCGTCCTTCCCAGATCAGGGTGCTGGTCCACTGGCTCCAGTTCTGCGGGTCGCGACGCATCTCCTCGAAATGGCGATGCACGGTGCGGCCCTCGATGCCGAGCGCCTCGCCCAGCACATTGGCCGCATTGGCGGTCGGCGCCATGGCGATCACCTCGTAGCCACGGGCCTTCGCGGCTTCGGCATAGGTCGCCAGGACCGTGGTCGTCTTGGCGGTGCCAGCAAAGCCCTGGACGGCGGTGACGCGGTCCTGGGAGGCCAGGATACCCCGCGCGGCGGCAGACTGGTCAGCGGTCCAGGAAAAGCCCGCGCGCTGCGCCACGGCCTCGGCGCGGGCGACGTAGGCGGCGGAATCCTGGGCGGAAAGAATAGGGCGAAGAATGCCCTGGCCGTCGCGCGCGGACTGCAACAAGACGCGCTCGGTTTCGATGGCCTGCGGGGTGGTCCAGCCTGGCACCTGCGCGTCCCGGCGTGTCGTCAGGTCGACCTCGATGGCGGTTCTCGGCAACAGAAGACCTTGCTCGGCCGAGCGCCGGATGGCGGCTTCCACCTGCGCCGGCGTGGCTGCACCCGTTGCCAGGCCCTGGGCCTCGCGTCGCAGGCGATCGCGGGAAAACACGGCATCCCGATCCGCCAGCACGGCAATGGCGAGCTGGACGGATTGCAGGGCGGCCTGACGCTCGGCGATCTCGCGCCGGCTGGGTTCCGGCGCGCGCTGCCCGGCCTGCGCCACCAGCCTGTCCAGCCGCACGCCATGCTCGGCCGCGGTGCCCTGCCAATGCTCGAGCAGGCGTGGCCGGTCGATGGTCTCCTTCCGCCGGCGGGTGTCCTTGGCCGCATATTCCGCCTCTCGTGGCGTGGCTGTCTCGCGGGTGAGACCCTTGGCCGCCAGGGCAGCCTCGATCTCGGCCGAGCGGGTGGAATAGACCTGCATCAGCTCCTTCGGCACGCCCCTGACCTCGAAGGTCGTGCGGTCCTTCTGGCCCCATTCCACCTCGTAGCCGAGACGGCCGAGCTCCGCTGCCAGGTGGGCGCGATAATAGGCGCCGATATCCTTTTGGGCGGCGTAGATCGGCTGTGGTTCCAGGCTCCGCGCTTTGCCATCCGGGGTGATCGTGGCGTTCATGACGACCACATGGGTATGGAGCTGCGGCTCCTGACTCCGGCTGGTATCGTGGCGGAAAGAGGCAGCGGCCAGGGCCCCCGTCCTGACGTGCTGGATCTCGCCCTTTTCATCACGGACACGCGTGGTGGCAAAGCGCGCCTCGACCATTGTCATGGTGGCGCGCACGGCGCGGTCATGCGCCGCTATCACCCGCTGATCGCGTGCCACTTCAGCCAGGATCGAGACGGATTTCGGCGCGGAGAAGGTCAGGTCCCAGCCTGGGCGATGGACGAATTCGCCGTTGCGATGGGTGCCGAGGCGGGTGCCATCGGGCATCTCCCCGCCCAGCGCGGCCCGAAAGGTGTCCCGCTCCACGGGCAAGGCATGCTCGCCGCTATGGTTGCTCCCGCCGGTGAATCCCAGGCTCTCGGTGGCTGATCCGATCCAGGCGGAAGGGCTGGATCCATCCTCGATGTAATAGTCGTCCTTCTCGAAATAGACCGAAGCAGCGGCCGCGCTCTTGATCGCCCCGATCGACATCATGACCCCGTCACTCCATCAAAACGCAGAGTTTGCGCGGCGCCTGCTGGAGGGAACCTCCGGTAACTCCGCTGCGTCGGGGGAGGGGGCCTGGGGCGGCTCTCCGGATGGCGTTGCACCTGCTACAGGCGGCGCCGTTGCGATCGGCCCTGCCGCCGGCACGCTCTGCGGAGGCTCCTCATCTACAGGATCTACAGGCACCTTCTCTTCCGCCGCGGCAGGTTGCCGAACGGGATGATCCGTGCCGCTCGGGGCAGCATCACCAGACACTGAGTCGGGCGGCGGGTCGGCAATCTCCGCACATCCATCGGTATTCACCTCTGGGGAGGTGGCGCCCAGCGGGGTGCCACGCAGCCGGGCGGCAGCCGTCAATGCCGGATCGGCCGGGGCGAAGTCGATATGGATCTGGTTGCGCTCCCACCCATTCGGGCGCCTGAGCTTCACCCGTCCGACCGGCCACTTCCCCGGTAAGGTGAGGAAGCATTCAAGATCCTCCAGGTCCATCACCTCAGAGGGCAGGACGATGTTCTCCAGGCCGCGCCGGGTGCTGATGTTCATGCCCTCCAGGGCATCGGCCGAGCCATAGCGCGCGGCCTCCTCGGTGCGTTCGCGCTCGGCCTGCCCCAGCAGCTCGCTGACCCATTTCGCGCTGTCGGCGTCGCCGACGCGGAAGGCCGCGCGGGTATTGAGCAGGGAGAGCATGGAACGTGCCTGGTCGCGGCCGTAGATGTCATTGAGCTGGCCGGTATTCTGCAGGCCGACGATCGTGCACAGGCCGAATTTCCGGCCCTCGGCCAGCGCCCGCGGCAGGTTCGGCACCTCATGCAGCGAGAAAAGCTCGTCGAGAATGAACCAGACCCGGCGCTCCTCACGCGGGCCAAGCCCCATCAGGGCGGAGATCGCACTGTCGACGAAGCAGGTCAGCAGCGGCCGGATGGCGGCATGGTCGCGCTCGCGAGAGGTGAGGAACAGCCACGGCCGCCGCTTGTATTTCCTGAGACGACCGTCGAGCGGCTGGTCGGCGGCGGTCATGAACCTGGTGATCGAGAACTCGTCGTCGGTGCTGCCCGCGGCTGCGGGCAGAAAGCGCATGGAGCGCAGGTAGGTGGCGAGATTCATATCGACCGATGCGCCGGCACGGTCCGCACCTTCGGCATAGTATTTGGCCGCCTCGGTGCCCTGGAACGCTGCCAGCTTGGCCTCCTTGGTGGCCGTTAACATGAAGCGCAGGAGGCCTTCGACGGAACGATCCGGACGGCTCCTGAAGTGCAGCAGACTGGCCGCCAATAGCGCGCGGGCGGCATCGGAGAAGAACTGGTTGGACCCTTCGCCGCGCGGCACGAGGGCATGGGAAAGGCGATCCGCATCGGCATCGTGCTGCATCTCCGCCCAGGGCGACCAGTGAGGCGAGCGCTGATCAAGGGGGTTGAGGATCACGTCGCCATACTCCGGGCGGTAGAAGTTGCGCACGTAATCGCCCGTCACATCGTAGATCACGGCGGAATCCCGGCGCTCGCGCGCGGCATCGGCCATGCGCATGATCGACACCGATTTGCCGACGCCCGTGGTGCCCAGGAAAAGGAAATGCTGGCGCTCACTGTCCTTCAGGATGGGCACACGGCCGATGGCGAGGGTCTTGTCACCACCCCGCTTGCTGCGCTTGACGAGGCGGGCCAGGGCGGCCTCACTGAGGATCTTCCGACCGCGAAGATGATGCGGATCGCGGGCTCCCTGGCCGGCGTGGCGGGCCATCCAGGCGGCGCCGCCAATGGCGAAGGGCAGGGCGATGGCGCCGCCGATCAAACCCTCCACCAGGGCATCGCTGATATTGCCGAAGGCGTCGATGTGCCATTGGCTGGTGCGCACCATGTAGGTGCTCCACTTCTCGGGCTCGCCGCCGGTATCGATGCGCCAGACGCCCCATGGGCTCTGCAGCACATCATTGATGAACCAGCTGGTGGCCCAGAGGCCGGCGGCGCCCCATTGCCCGTCCTCGGCACGGATCATCGCCCAGGCTACGACGCAGCCGACAACGGCGGCGGCTCCGACCAGGCAGACCCAGAGGAAGGCCTGCATCTTGGCACGAAAGCGCAGCAGCGTGAGGCCCACGCCCCGGCTGAGATCGTCAGTAATCCGGGGCGAAAGAGGCGCATTGGAAGCGAGTTTGGGGCGCCGGCGGATCATTGCCCTGCCACCTTCTGGTTGGTGTTGGCGGCCGGCTGCTGCTTGCCGGCATGGTGTCGGGCTGTGATCTGACAGGCCTCGAGATCATCATCCAGCTCGGACTGCACCTCTGCAATCATCGCCGGCTTGTTGGCGTTCTGGGGCAGCACGTTCGTCAGAACCCGGCGGGATACGATCGACGCGAGCGACGCCCTTTCTATGCTCGCCACGAGCAAGTGACGCATCTCCAACGTGTCCTTGAGGAGGAGCTTCATGTCGCTATCGCGAGCACCATCCTGGCTCCGCGACAACAGCTCCTGAAGCTGTGTGAGAATGCGATCGGATGCCGAGGGCCCTTGATCATCGAAGAGGGCCCGCTCGAGGATGTCGCGCGCCATGTCCGAAACTTTCACGCCTCTTGATCGCGCCCTGACCTCCAAAAGCTCCTTCATCTGGCTCGCGAGGCGGATATGAAGGCTCTCGGTGAGGACCGAACCGTCCTCAAAGCGCTCAGGGGCATCTTGCGGTTTAGGGTCCATCTTCCTGACCTCCGGTGTGGATAGGAGGTCAAGTCTGGCAGGCACCCACTCAACTGGGACCCCCCGTAACTGGGGTAAAGTGCGCACCAGTTAACGATTTCTCAAGCCACACCCGCTCAACTTCGCCGAAGGGGTGTCCAAGCTTGTGCCACAACGTGCTACATTTCTAATGTATTGATGTGACGTGGTAAAGTTGACGGCTAGAGCATTTTCCATCTACTCCGGCTCATATCCGGCGGCGGTGAAGTAGTTGGCGCATTCTGCTGGTGTGAAGGCATCGAGGAGTTGGCCGATGGTGGCCCAGAGCCCGTCCAGGGTGCGCTCCGCCGCCTTGCGCAGGAGCGCCTTCAGCTTGGAGAAGGCATTCTCGATTGGATTGAAGTCCGGCGAGTAGGGCGGAAGGAACAGCAGGGACGCACCCGTGGCCTCGATAGCCCGGCGGGCCTCGTGGCGCTTATGCGCAGCCAGGTTGTCCAGGATGACGGTGTCGCCGGCGCACAGGGTTGGACAGAGGACCTTCTCGACATAGGCCTGGAAGGCCTGCGCGGTCATGGGCCCATCGAGCAGCATAGGCGCGGTCAGGCCTGTGAGGCGGAGACCGGCGACGAAGGTGGTGGTCTTCCAATGTCCGTGCGGCACGCCTGCACGCAGGCGCTCGCCACGTGGGGCACGGCCCCGCAGTCGCGCCATCTTGGTGCTGGCACCGGTTTCATCGATGAACACCAGGCGATCAGGATGAAAGTCAGGCTGCCGATCGAACCAGGCTTCGCGGGCCGCGGCGATGTCCGGCCGGTCCTGCTCGGCGGCGTGCGCGGTTTTTTTTGAAGGTGATCGCCCGTGCCGCGAAGAAGCGCCAGAGCGTGCCAATCCCCGCCGAGAGGCCGCGCTCGTCATGCAGCCGCTGCTGCATCTCGCGGAGGGTAATGAGGGGCCTGACGGCGACCAGGTCGAGCAGGAAATCGGCCTGCCCATCAAGCTTGGAGCCTCTGGGCTGCCCCTGGCGGCGTGCCGCCGTCTCACCCTCATCCCGCGCTCGCCGTACCCACACAACGGCTGTTGCCACACCCACTCCGAAATGGGCTGCGGCCTGCCGTGCCGACATCCCGCGTGCCGTTGCGTCGAGCACACGCGTCCGGAGATCCTGGCTGTAGGCTCGGGCCATCCTGTCCTCCCTCGCAGGAGGAAAAGCGAATCACATCCCGCCGCAGAAGGGAATCCTCTTCTGAATCGGTGAACGCGGAAACTGCTCTAGACAGAGCACCAACGGCCATGTGGCACAATCGTGCCACATGGATCCTCGCATTGTGGCACAATTAAACGACTAAAATACCGTGGTAAAATGCCGTACTGTGGCACAGTTCCAACCAGCATCCCCGTGCGTGGGGTGTGCGCCGCACTTGCGGCTCTCTGGTAGTGGGAAAGGCGCTCATCCGTGGCCCCGGCGAGGTCAGGGTCTGGCCTCTGGCTTTCGGAATCTGCTGATGGCTCCGGCGGTCCTCAGAACCGGGTTCCTGGCGGCTCATCTTTCTGTCTGGATTGGAAGCGGGGGAGCGCGAGGGGGGCGGCGCTTGAGCCCCTCTCGCCGCGCGTGCCGCCCGGGCGACGCGTGGTGGAAGGAGCGAACCCGTGGGGATCGCCGCCCAGAGGCCGGAGACGCGGCAGCCCGATGCGGCGCCACATGCTGACCCGAGCTGCGCTCTATGGCGCTTCTCGCTGGATCCTGCCTTTGTCCCACAACGGCAATGCGTCAGTTCATGGGCGGCGGGCTCGTCCAGCTCTCCTGTGCCACAGCGCCGCCCCACGACGAACCCAGCGGCTGAAGGGTAACCCATGTCTCCGCGAGCTTGCCCCCTTCAATGCGGTAGGCCTGCATGCCTGCGCGGGTGCGCACCTCGCCACTGCCCTGGTCGGTCCACTTCATCGTGAAGCGGTACCAGGCACGGTTCTCTTGCAATGTGTGGTCGTATACGACGATGCGCACATCCGGCCGATCTTGCTTCAACCTGGCGAGTTCGGCGGCGTAGGCTTCCCGCGTGACAGTCCGATCCCCGGCTTCGTCATGCCGGATGTAGTGCGGGGCGACACAATCGGGGACCAGGTCGTAGCGGCCCTCGTGCCATACGCGCTCCCAGCGGTCGAACAAGCCGCGCAAAACAGGCTCGCCGGACATCGCTGAACTTCCTTCTGTGGATGGCCAGCTTACATCTCTCACCGAAGCCGGAAGAAACATAAAACGCCTTGCTACCCTCGGTGGGCATCTCTCGGGCGGCGGCCGCGCCGCTCGCTGTCCCAGAGCACGGTCGGCTTGCCTGCTCTCTCGACCGCCCATGCCATGGTCTGACACCACGCGACGACTTCAGGTGGCGCCGCGCGCGCCTTAGTGCGCCATTGCCTGACGGTCACCGGCGCACGCTTCAGGCGTCGCGCTGCCTCGGCCGTGGACCAGCCGATTAAGGTCAGCAGCTGATCGACATCGGGTGGATAATCCATCGGCTCGAGGTTGTTATAGGTGAGATGGAATGAAGCGATCATCGCTTCTTTCGCTTTCCGGCGTGGCATGCTGCGGGTCCTTCAGCCAGCGGATTGGAGGAGGGGGCCAGCATCGGCTGATGCGGCGCCCGAGGTGGTCTCGGGAAAGGGCATTGCCTGATATCCGGAGCGAGGGGGCAGAGCGGGCATGGGGCCCGTTGCATGCTCCCAGAACCATGCCGGCAGCTTGCTGCCGGTCACCAGTTCCCGGAGCGCAGCGAGGTATGCCGGTGCGGGAGCGGCCGGCAGGATGTAAAGGGCGACCGGTGCCGGCTGCGTGTCGGACAGCAATACCTGGGAGAGCGGCCTGGAGCTGGCGAGGTTATAGCGCAGCCCTTTGCGGAAGGAGCGCCGGTGCCGGTCGAGCTCATCCAGCAGCTGCCTTTCCTGGAGATCCTCGAAGGGAACCCAGTGATCGGTGACGGTCATCAGCGCCAGTTCCTCCATGCTGGCGATGCCGGCGGGCGTGATGCCGAAGGTTCCGATCATGACGAGGCGGGCGCCGTCCACGGCGCCCCAGAGTTCGAGCTCACGCGCAAAGCGCTTGGCCATGCGCTTCTGCAGGTCGTCCGGCAGCATGAAGGGGAAATTGCCGAGATGGCGCGCGATGATGCGATGCCCATAGCGGGCAGGGGCGATGTCCTTCACCTCGGCGATGACCATCATGAGTGGTCGGGCCCCACGCGCGCCCTGAGCGGTGAGCGGCGCCAGCCGCGCCGAACGGCGGGCGTCGATCTCCTCGCGGTGCCCGGCGCTGAAGGTCTCGGGGACATAGAGCAGGCTGTCCAGGGCGGCACCCTTGACCGCGGCGCCGGCGGCGGTGAGGAGCAGGTGCCTGCGCACCACGGCCCAGTGGCGCTTGCCTTCCATACCTGGCGTCCAGCGTGCCAGGCCGGCCTGATCCCAGAGGTAGTGGAGCGTGCCGCGGAGGGTCAGCTTTCGCCCGTCGCTTGTCACGCTATCGGGCTCGGCGCCGTCGCCGGTGGGCGGCTTGCGAGAGGCGCCCTTGTTGAGGCTGAAGGCCAGCCGGAGGCTGGTCTTGCCTTCATCGGCGCTCTCCTGGATGGCAGAGCCGAAAACCTCGCCGAGGCCGGAGAGCTCGGCCGGCGGCTCATAGTGGTCGCAGTCGGTCGCGTGCAGCGGCCCGGTGTCGGGCATGCGCTTGATGACGAAGCGATCGCCGAGGCGGGCGATATAGGCTTCGAGGGGCGGCTGCCGGCAAAGGCAGAGGGGCCGTATCTTCTGGCCATGCAGGCGGGCGAGGACCTGCTGTAGGTCAGGGGAGGCCGCGTCGAAGTCGCGGCCGTTGGCCTGATAGGCTGCCATGGGAGGGCTCTCCCGGTTGGGCACCCTCAGCCCGGCCGGCCGAGAGGCGCGGGGGGGGGCGAGGGGAAGGCTATTCCGCAGCGGCGGCAGGGGGCGCGGGCGGGCGTCCGCGGCGACGCGCCGTGGCGCTGGACTCGGCGGCTTGCGGCGGGATGATGCCAAGTTCCTTCTCAGCCGCGGTGACGGCCTTCTCCAGAGCGGCGGCGAGGTGCTCGTTGAGAGGGAATTCGAGACCACGGGCCCTGGCGGCGTCGCGAACGGCCTTCAGGCGGGCCTCAAGGGTCTTGCCGACCTTGATGGGGACGGTGCTGATTTCGACAACCTCGATGGGCCGAAGGATAGCCATGACGGTGCTCCTTGCGCGTGGTCAGACGGTCGCGCGGCGGTGCCGCGCTCGCACAAGGCTGGTTCAGACGGCGGGATTCCGCACCCCCCGTAATGCAGCAAAATGGGACCTGTTTAGCCTCGGGGCGCCGAGGCTTTCCCGTCAGGCTGCTTCGGGCGACCCTTCCGAAGCCTTCGGCGGGGCGACCTGGGCGCCGTCATGGTCGATGACCTGGGTGATACGATAGGGGATGCCAAGGCGCCGGTGCTGGCGGCGCTGGGTCGCCATCTCGCGCCAGAAGACATCGGCCGGCATGGCCTTACCGCTACCCCCGGTGCTGCTGACGAAGGCGGCCGGTTGGTCGTAGCGGACGCGGATATACGGGTTGGTGAAGGTGGTGACGATACGCATGGTCAGTCTCCGGAGAAGCGAAAGCGCGGCGCCGGAGGCACCGCGCGAAGCCAACGGGCTGCGGCATGACCGGGCCGCTGTGCCTGGTCATGCCGTGGCGCTACCAGCCTGCGCCAGCAACTGGTCGTTCCAGTCGCCATAGGGCGGGGGCGGTGACAGTCTAGCAAAGGGAGCATCCTTGTCAGCAGCGAGATCGCGAAGGCGCCGGGCGAGCAGCTCGCCGCCAGTGCCGTTGTCGGTCGCGGCGACGAGGTGCGGGGTGGGACGCGCGGCCAGCAGGGCGAGCAGTCCGGCATGGGCCAGTCCCCCGGCGCGCCATCCGCCGGCGGTCGAGCAATAGAGGCTGCCGGCTTGCCAGCTTTCCAGGGCAGCGAGGCTGACGGCATCGATGGCCGCTTCGCAGACGACGATGCGGCGCGCCTCACTCGTCTTTACGCCGACAGCGAAGAGGCCCTTCTGCGCCCGGGCGCGGTATCCCTTGTATTCCGGGCCGCGCATCTCCCAGCCGACCAGTTCGCCGCCCTGGGCGATGTCGCGATGTGCGAACCAGGCCTCGCCATGGCGCCCTTCGCGCAGCAGGCGGGCAAGGCCGGGGTGGGCGAGGCTGGCGGACGGGATGGCGCGGACGCTGTTGAGATAGTTCCAGGCAGGCGATCCTGGGCGGGGGCGCGGTGTGCGACGCCAGATCCGCAGGAGAGCGGTCCGGGCGAGGGGCGGCTTGTCGGCCTCGCCGGGGGCCAGGATCAGGGTGGGGGCGATGCCGGCGAGCGGCCGCAGGGCGGCGCGGGCCTCGCTGAAGTTGATGCGCCAGACCCGCTGCGCCAGGGCCAGGACGTCACCGCGGCCCTGTCTGGTGCCATCAAGGGGATCGAACCAGCCGCGCCCATCATGGGTGACGATGATGATGAGACCGCTGCCCTGGCGGAATTTCTGGGTGCGGCGGCTGCTTCCGGCTTTGTCGAGCAGCCAGCCGGCCCGTTCAAGGACAGTGCGGCAATCGACCTGGGCGCGGAGCTGGTCGATTTCGGGATCGCGAGGCATGGGGGGTCTCTCCCGTGCGGGCGGTCATGCGAGGGCGGGGGGCGGCCGGATCGTGACGCGGAGAAAGACACGATCGCGGATGGCGGGATGGAACCGATGGCGGAAGCCGCAGGAGATGCGTCCATCGGCCTCGGGCCGGCTGTCCATGAGCTGCCAGACCTCGCCATCGCAGGGTTGGACCAGATCAGTGCCATCGCCCAGGCCACGGGCCATCAGGGCGGCCGCCAGGGCCTGCCAGGCGAGGCGCCAGAGGGCAGAGCCATGGCTGGGTGCCAGAGAGCCCGGGCGATTGTCATTCACCGCCTCGGGCCTCGGAAGCTGGATGGAGTGGGGCATCGGTGATCCCATCCGAAAAGTGAGCGGGGCCTTGCAGCCCCGCCCAGGCGGTCAGGGGGCGGCACCGTAGCGGCGGGCGCGGTTGATGCGGGCCTCGGTGCTGCGCTGGACCACGGTGCCACCCTGGTTGTTGCCGACATAGGGCTTCCAGGCTTCGCCGGTGAGGTCCTCGTAGGTCTCGGCCATGGTGGCGACGAGGCGGACATAGACGGCCACCTCCAGGCGGCGGATATCGGCGATGAAGGCGAGCTTCTCGCCGCGATCGTCCATCCCGTAACCGGGGTTGTCCTCACCATCGGGCGCATGGTCGATGCCCCAGATCGGGGCGCGGTCATCGTCACGGTCGCCATTGAGGCTGCGGGTAAAGAATTCCCGTGCCTGCCGCTCCGCGGCGCCGGCGCGCTCCACCTGGGCGCAGGCATGGGCAAAGGCGGCGCCTACGGTGCGGTCCATCAGGATACGCATGGAACGGGACGGCTCATCGCCGCTGCACAGGCTGGCAAGGTTCACAAGGTTGTTGCGGGCCGTGGCGTCGATGGCGTCCAGGTCGGGGGCAGGGACGCTGCAATCAGTGGCAATGCTGGCGATCTCGTCGGCGGCCGGGGCATGCGCCACCAGGGCCTTGAGGTTGGAGGGCTTGAGGAAGCGGGCGGCCTGTTCGCGGGCTTGGACAGCGGCGCCGGCCTGGGTGCTGGTCTTGCGCGAGGCGGCATCGGTCATTGCCTGCGCCATGGCGCCCTTGTCCTGGGCGGGGGAAGCAGCGATCTTCTTCTGAGCCTGGGCCATGATGTTCAATCCATCCGGTTCGGGTTAGCCCTCGTTCGGTGTTGACGCACCGTCCGGGGGCGATTTGTTTGCGGCGTTGTTGTCCGCAAGAGAAAGATAGCAAATACAGTACAAATAACAACAGAAAAGAGGCTACTCGCATTTTCGTTATTGTCACTTCGGATGCTGCAACTGCCTCCTATTTACTAGATATATTCTTTACTTAAATATTCCAAGCAGCAACTGCAGCTTTGCTGCCCGTCGGCGAGACCGGGGATAGGGGGGTGGCATTTGGGCGGGCGAGGCCGGGCTGCGCCGGAGGCGGGGCGTGCTTGCGCCCTGCGGCCGGGGCGGCCCTGCCTTGCCATAGGCCGAATGCCCTGGGGGAAATGGGGCAGCGCCCCTTTCCCCCTCACCGGGGCGCGTCTGCGCCGATGGGTTCTTGTGTGAGGGCTCGTCACCTGTAGGGCGGAAACGTTGGTTGACGCCGTCGGAAAAGCATAGACTACGCCGATCTCCAGGCTTCGCCTGACGGTGGCCGCTCGCTCAGTTACAGGACCGGCATTGAGGCGGAACCGTCGCTGTCGGATGAGCATCGGCTCCGCCCTCGGCACCGCACCAATGTCTCAGCGGCCTGAGCGGTGCTGCGAACCGTCCTGTACACCCCGACGGTAGGACCGATCCTGGGAGCGTTCGGACTGCTCATAGAGATAACCCGCCCCGGCACCGACGCCGGTGCCGATCAACGCTCCCCACCCGAGATCGCCGGTGAAGGAACCAAGGATGCCGCCCAGGGCTGCACCGCTCAGGGCACCGGTTCCAACATTGCGTTCAGACCGGGTCATATTGGCGCAGGCGCCAAGCGCGAGCAGTGTCAAGGTTGCAAGGGTGAGGCGGGAAGAATGAGAGGTCGTCATGGCAGTGATCCTTCTCTTCTTAGCGGGCCGGCCGCGCTCGGGCGGGAGCGGGCGGTTCGGGCGGGCATGGATAAGCCAGCTGCGCCCAGCGGATGAGCCCATCCAGGGCAGGCTCATTGCCGTATTGCGAGTTCTGCTGAACCCAGGTGGCGAAGGCAATCGCCGTCTGCGCCACGCTGGGTGTGGGGTCGGGCAGACAATAGAGCGGCCGCCAGGGCCCGCCGGGTCGATGCAATAGCGCATGATACTGCCCGGCAGCGGTGACGAAACCCTGGCAATAGGCAATGGCCTGGAGGCGCTGTGACGCCTGTGCGTCTGGGAGACAGATTGCAGCGAGATCCGCGGCGGTCCTGGCGGAGGTCGGCAGGGCGGGGGCGGGCTCGGCCAGGGCAGGAGCGCTGATGCCAAGCAGGGCTGCAAGCGCAGCCGGGAAAACGATTTTACACATGGGCTTATGATGTCTCCGGTGATGTCGATCAGCCTCGGATCGTAACCGCCTGCACGACAACCATGACATGGTCGAGGAGGCGTACAGGCCGACTCACGGTGCACCCGCGGCATCGAGAAGAGCGAGGGTATGGCACGCCACCATCTGCTCCTCATCGGTCGGGATCACATAGACCGGCACAGTGCTCGCTGGCGCACTGATGCGCGGGCCGTGGATCACGTTGCGACCGGCATCCAACTTAACGCCCATCCAGAAGCAACGCTGGCAGATCATCGCGCGGATCATGGCCGCGTTTTCCCCAACGCCAGCGGTGAAGACGATGCCGTCCAGCCGCCCCATGGATGACGCCAGCGCCGCGAAGGCTTGCGCCGTATGATAGGCGAAGTATTCGAGTGCCATGACGGCGGCGGGCAGGGGGCTGGCCAACAGATCGCGCACGTCACCGCTAAGGCCCGACAGGCCTCGAAGCCCGCTATCGTGGTAGAGCAGGTGCTCGACTTCCCATTCGGCCATGCCCTGCCGCGCAAGGTAGAGGACCACCCCGGGATCGAGCTGGCCCGGACGGGTCCCCATCGGCAGCCCATCCAGCGTGCTGAACCCCATGGTGCTGTCGACGCTACGACCGCCAACCATGGCGCAGGCCGATGCTCCCGAACCAAGATGCGCCACGATGACGCGCCCTTTTGCAATCTCTGGCGCGACTGCCGGCAGGCGGGACGCGATGAACTCATAGGACAGTCCATGGAAGCCGTAGCGTCGGACACCTTTCTGGTACAACGATTCCGGAATGGCGAAACGTCGAGCCAGCTCAGGCATGGAGGCATGGAATGCGGTGTCAAAGCAGGCCACCTGCGGCAACTGCGGGACACGAGAGCGGATCGAGCGGATGGGCGCCAGGTTATGCGGTTGATGTAGCGGAGCTAGTTGAACGAGGGCCTCGAGGCGTGTGAGCACCGCCTCATCGATCAGCACCGGCTTGGTGAATTCGCTGCCACCATGCACGATCCTGTGGCCCACAGCGGATGGCGGCCCGCCGAGATGGGTGGCAAGCCAACGACCCAGAACGGCCTGAGCTGCCTCGCCCGTCGCTGCCTGATCCGGCTGCAACGTCAGGTCGGCCAATGACGCATCCTTCTCGTCCCAGGCGAGCAAGCGTGGGTGCTCCGTTCCAATGCCCTCCAGCCGCCCCTTGAGGCGGCGGAGCAAGGCGGCGGCTGGCCCCACCTCGAAAAGCTGGAACTTGATGCTCGAACTGCCGGCATTCACCACCAGGATGGTGCGGGTCATGCCAGTGGCTCGGCCTGAAGAAGCAGATGCTCGGCATAGAGCGCGGCAACGGCGCAGGAAGCAAGGCGGGCCCGTTCGTTGTCGGCGCGACTGGTCAGAATGATTGGAACGCGCGCCCCGAGGACGATGCCCGCCGCATCGGCGCGGGAAAGAAAGCTGAGATTCTTGGCCAGCATATTGCCCGCCTCGAGATCTGGCACCACCAGCACCTGGGCCCGGCCGGCGACGTCCGAGACAATGCCCTTGATGCGGGCTGCGGCCGGGCTGATGGCATTGTCTAGCGCCAGCGGTCCGTCGAGGATGCCGCCGACGATCTGCCCGCGGTCGGCCATCTTGCACAGCGCTGCCGCGTCCAACGTGCTGGGGATCTTGGGGTTTATGGTCTCCACGGCCGAGAGCAGGGCGACGCGCGGGGCCCCCAGGCCCAGCCCTCGGTGCAGGTCGATCGCATTGCGGATGATGTCCGCCTTGGTTGCCAGGTCAGGGAGGATATTGATGGCGGCATCGGTGATGAAGAGCGGCTCCGGATAGGTCGGGACGTCCATGATGAAGACGTGGCTGATGCGCCGTTCGGTGCGTAATCCACCCTCCCGTGCGACGACAGCTGACATAAGCTCGTCCGTGTGCAGGCTGCCCTTCATCAGCAACTCAGCCTGACCATCTCTAACCACTTCGACGGCGCGCGCGGCCGAGGCATGGCTATGGGGCGTGTCCACGATCTCCAGTTCGCCCAGGTCCAGCCCGGCCTCTGCCGCCACGGCCCGCATGCGTGCCGTGGGCCCGACCAGGATCGGCAGGATCAGGCCTTGCTTCCAGGCCTCGAGGGCGCCGCTGAGGGCGGCTGCGTCGCAAGGATGGGCGACGGCGCAGGGGACCCTGCGCTGGCCGGCGCAGCGGGCGATCAGGCGGTCGTAATTAGAATGACGATGCAGCACCGCCTCGGGCAGATCGCCGGGCGAGATCCAGAGCTTCTCGGCGGGTGCGATGACCTCGGCCACGCCGTCAAATACCAATTCGTCCCGCTGATTGGTGCCGCGGCAATCCAGCCAGATGCGGCTATCGGCCTCCCGCTTCTCCTTGACGGTCACCGAGACAGTCAAGCCGTCCCCCGTCTGAACAGGCCTTTCAAAGCGCAACGCCTGCCCGGCATAGATCGTCCCGGCACCGGGCAGATGCGTTCCCAACAGGGTGGAGATCAGAGAAGCCCCCAGCATGCTGTGCGCCGTCGGCAAGGGCCCTCCCTCGGCCCGGTGCGGCGCCGCTAGGTGCGTTGAATTGGCGTCACCGGTCAGCGCGGCGAAAAGCTGAATATCCTGCTGAGCGATGACACGGGTCAGGCTGGAACTGTCACCGACTTCTATCTCGGCGAAGGTCCGGTTGGGGACGACGTCTGTGGTCATGCGGTACCCCCGCTGCCTTTCCGACCCGACGGGCGGGATGGTGCGACTTTCGCCGGCGGCGCAGGGGCGGGCGGCATGGCAGGCGGGCTAAATGCCACCGGCACCGAAGGCTCGGCGGATGGGGCGGGACCAGAAGGCATGGAAGAACCAGATGGAGCACCTGGTGTGGCGGTTGCGGCAGGGACGGACGGCGCTGCAGCCGTGTCGGATACAGCAGCTCCGGTCAGTTCGGGCAGAGCGGCCGCGCTCGAGGCCTTGCGAAACAGATCCTCAATCTGGCGCAACCGCGCTTTCCCTCCTGAGCTCAGGCCTCCGCTTGCCTCCGCGATCGCCGCCAAGCCGGATAGCCCGGCCTCAATCTCCGAGACGCTGGCCTCATGCAACAAACCAGGCAGAGCCTTCAGCGCAGCGCCTTCGTCCAGCATGACCAGGAACAATTGCCGGCGTAGAGCCTCCTTGAAGGGCTGCAGCGCCAGGTTCTTGCCGTGCACATCATGCAGGCGACGCAGCATATTGAAGGTCCGTTCATCGGCCAGGTTTTCCCTGAATCCGACAAAGACCAAGGCGCGCAGTAAGGCTTCAAAGAGCCCCCCTTCGGCGACAGCATTCCGTAGCTCGGTCACCTGACGGGCAACGAAAGCGCGTCTTTCCGGATCCTGGCTAGGGCGCCGACGCACCGGCGCTTCAGGAGTGCCGAGGCCGAGGAGCGCCTGCAATACGGAATTGCCGAAGACGCTGAGGAAAGTCAGCTCAACGATGTTGTCGCGGGCATCCCGCCACTGATCCAGTAGCGTCTCGATTTGATCTGAAACCTTTTGTTCCAAAGCAAGGAAGGGATTGTCAGGCGATGCTGGTCGCCGGCCGTCCCGTACATGGGCTGCAATCTCCGGCAGACCGGCGAACAGTGGATTGGCGTCAGAGAGAAGCTGATGCTTCAGTCGAAGCGGGTGCATCAAGCGGATCGTCTCGGCCGCTTCTTCTGTCATCACCGCCCGTAGCCAGGGCTGCATCAGGTTGCGATACAGGGTGAGGTTGATCTCGGAAAGCCTGGAGACCGCGGCGAAGCTGCGATCGTCGCGCTGGCTGGGTTGGACGATCGCAATGAGGTCCTCCATGTCTCGCGCCGCGAAGCGAAGAAGATAAGGGCTGCTTTGCGGCTTGGACTCAGGATGGTCGACGATTTCCGCTTCATAGAGGCCGGGCGGCAGCACGTCGATGAAATCGATATTGGAGGCGAATTCCTCGTGCTCCTTCCGCGCGACCTTGCCGGAGACGAAAATTCCGAGATGGCCAATGCTGTCATGCTGCGCATAGACGATCGTCTGCCCATGGGCACGAATATCATCAACGCTCTCGTAGAGATCCAGAATCCAGCCGAGCGCCTGCGGCGGCGGGCTGATATTATCACCCTTGGAGCAGAAGACGATGATGGGGGAACGGATGTTGCGCAGGTCTATCCGCAAGCCGTCCTGCGTCACCAGCTCCGCTGTGGCCAGCCGGTTGCCGACAAAGAGATTATCGGTGATGTACTGGATTTCAGGCTCGTTCAGCAGAACGTAGCCGCCCCAGTATTTTTCGAATTCAAGGAACCGAGGCGGTTCGGTGTCTACCTTGCTGTAGACATTGTACTGCTTGGTCCATAGCGTGTTAGCGGGATTCAGGTTCTCGAAATTCTGCACCAGCCAGGCGCCATCGAACAGGCCGTTGCCGATGTCGCTCGCCCACGCGGTCAGCCAGGTTCCACCCAGCATGCCGCCCGAATAGCGCATCACGTTGCGGCCCCGCTCGCCTGCCCAGAAGGATACGGGCGTCCCTGCGACCAGAAGCGGACCAAAGTTTTCGGCATGCGTCGCGGCCGCCATCAACAGCTGCCATCCCGCCTGGCAGTTGCCAATCACGACTGGTAGCCCTTCGGCTTCAGGATGAAGGCCGACAACATGCGATACGAAGGCTATTTCCGCCCGCATGACGTCTTCGACCGTTTGCCCAGGCTCCGGGCGTGGCAGGAAGCCGACGAAGTAGCAGGGATGACCCGCCTTCAGCGCGACACCAATCTCGCTATCAGCCTTGAAGCCGCCGATGCCGGGCCCATGCCCGGCGCGAGGATCGATGATGATGAAAGGTCGCTTGCGCCTGTCGATCTTGATGCCCTCGGCCGGCACAATGCGGGAGAGCATATAATTGACCGGCCGTGGCAAGCTATTGCCATCCAGCACCACCTGCGCCGAGAAGTGCAGCACATTGGGTGCCTTCTCAGCCATGTGCTCGTGGTACTGATTGCCACGCTGACGCAACACGTCGAGAAATAGGATCTGCCGCTGCCAGGCATCCATCGCGTATTCGGCAGCCAACTGCCACAGCGTCCAGGGGGCGTCCCAGTGAATGGCGTGGAGATTGGCAGAACTTTTCATGAGATGCCTCGCATGTGCGGGATCCATGCCGCAAGCGAGCAGCATGGCGGGCGCGACCGGAGGTCGCGCCCTATGCCGGGAACTTACTTGCCGGTCGTTGTCGATGCCTTGTTGGCCACTTCTGCCAGCAAAGACGCATTCGCTTCCTGCAGCTTCTCAGAGAGTTGGAGGAGATTGCGGGCATTCAGCGTCGCGCCCTGGAGAAAGGCGCCCATGACCTCCGTTTGAGCCGCAAGGAACTGACCGGGCTCCCTGGCGCTGGCCAGCTTCTGCACGGCCGTGCCGAACCGGCCCTGCACTTCGGCGAGGATCTCTATCTCGCGCTTGGCGGCGTCAGCGACGATGGACTGCGACTGTTGGGTGGCATGCCATAGCGGCTGCAGGCGCGGCGCAATGGCATCCCAGGACAGGTTTGGCATGCCGTCAATTTTGGGCGGAAAGGAAGCAGACATGGAGTGATCCTTCGATGATGGAGTGATTTGGGGGAAATGGAAGGCCAGCGGGTCAGCGGCAGCTCTGGTTGAAGAGGTGGCTCGCAGTTCGCGGGCACCATGAGGAGCGTGCGGCCTGACACTCACGATCTCTTAGTCCGCCTAACCGGTTTGTAAAGCCTTTCGAGTTTGAGCAGTAAGTCTAACATTAGAATCAGGAAAAATGCTGCTGTGAACAGCAACATCACGCGATTCGTTGTGGTGATGGACTGCTACTCTTCTCTCGCCATTAAGCTGCAATGCCATGCTTTCTGTTCTCCCTACCGCCCGATGGCGAGCCACGGATGGCTGGTCAACTGAGATACTGCCCTCCATTGACCGTGAGCGTTGAGCCGGTGATGAAGCCTGCCTGCTCGGAAGCCAGGAATTGCACGCAACGAGCGATTTCCTCCGGCTCGCCAAGGCGACCCACGGGGATCTGCGAGAGGATCGACTTCTCGAGAACATCCTTTGGCATAGCCCGCACCATGTCTGTGGCTGTGTAGCCGGGACAGATGGCATTGACCGTGATGCCTTTCTTGGCACTCTCCTGTGCCAATGCCTTGGTGAATCCGATGTCCCCGGCTTTGGCGGCGGAGTAGTTGGCCTGCCCGATCTGACCCTTCTGCCCGTTGATCGAGGAGATATTGATGATGCGACCGAAGCCGCGGCTCCGCATTCCCTCGAGCACTGGCCGGGTCATGTTAAAAAGCGAGTTCAGGTTGGTATTGATGACGGCCTGCCACTGTTCGAGCGTCATCCTGTGCAGCATGCTGTCACGCGTGATGCCCGCATTGTTCACCAGGATGTCGACAGGGCCGAGCTCCTCGGTTACACGAATCAGGCCAGCGGCGCAGGCCTCAAAATTCGAGACATCCCACTTGTAAACGGCAATTCCGGTCGCTTGCTGGAAAGCCGACGCCGCATCATCATTGCCAGCATAGACAGCCGCCACCCGATAGTCGTCTGCATGAAGGGCCTTCGAGATCGCGGCACCGATACCGCGTGTTCCCCCCGTGACGACCGCCACTTTCGACATGATCTTCTCTTCTCCCGTCAGGCTTGAAAAGGCTCAGGCGTCTTCACTGTATTGGGGAACTCTGCGACGCCCGCAACGACCCGGCGCTCTCAACGCTCTACGGTAAGCGCGATGCCCATCCCTCCGCCGATGCACAGCGTCGCCAGGCCTTTCTTGCCATCGCGTCGGATCAGCTCGTGAAGCAGGGTTACCAGGATGCGCGCCCCGGAGGCACCGATCGGATGACCGATTGCGATGGCGCCGCCGTTGACATTGACCTTGGCCGGATCCCAGCCGAGTTCCTTGCTCACCGCGCAGGCCTGCGCCGCAAAGGCCTCGTTGGCCTCGATCAGATCGAGATCGCCGATGCTCCAGCCAGCTTTCTGCAACGCCCGGCGTGACGCGGGAATGGGCCCTGTGCCCATCAGGGCGGGATTAACACCGGCGGTCGCCCAGGAGGCGATGCGGGCGAGGGGGGTCAAGCCCCGCCTGTTGGCTTCCGCGGCGCTCATGAGCACCAGGGCCGCGGCGCCGTCATTGATGCCCGAGGCATTGCCGGCGGTGACGCTACCGTCCTTGGCGAAGGCCGGGCGAAGCTTGGTTACGGCGTCCAGCGTCGTACCAGCACGGATGTATTCGTCACGATCGACAATGGTATCACCCTTCCGTGTCGATACCGTGAAGGGGATAATCTCCCCTTTGAACCGTCCCTCCCGCTGCGCCGCCTCCGCCTTGTTCTGCGAGGCAACGGCGAAGGCATCCTGGTCTTCGCGGGAGATCTGATACTTCCGGGCGACGTTCTCGGCGGTGGTTCCCATGTGATAGCCAAGGAACGCTTCCCAGAGACCGTCCTTGATCATGGTATCGACGAAGGGGACGTCACCCATTTTAGCGCCGGCCCGGAGATGGGCCGCGTGAGGGGACAGGGACATGGATTCCTGACCGCCGGCCACCATGACAGCGGCGTCTTCGCTGGCGATCTGCTGCGCCGCCACGGCGACGGCGCGCAGGCCCGAGCCGCAGACCTGATTCAGGCCCCAGGCGGTGGTCTCCTGTGGCAGGCCAGCGCCGATCGCCGCCTGACGCGCCGGGTTCTGGCCCTGAGCCGCCGTCAGCACCTGCCCCAGGATGACTTCATCGACCTCCCGCGGCTCGACCTTCGCCTGCTGGAGGGCAGCCTTGATCACGGCTGCACCCAGCTGATGGGCTGGGGTCGCGCCAAAGGCGCCGTTGAAGGAGCCAACCGCCGTGCGGGTGGCGGCGACAATCACGATGTCATTCTTCATCAGTTCGCCCAGCCCCCATCGCTGACCAAGGAGATCCGCAGAACTCCGGACCACATTTCTAAGAGTTAATGCCTTTTTGGTCCGCCGCCTTGATCTATGTCAACAACCGTTGTTTCGCGGACATTCAGATGATTCGGCGTCGTCTTCCGGCCGGATGGCCGCCACGACAGCCGAAATCGCGATACCAGAGCTTGGCCGAAACGGAACAGTGCCGCTGTGCGTCCCGGTCAGCCTAAGAGGCCGCCCGTCCGGCGCAGGATGTCGCTTCTCCTGACTCGCGCCGCCTCTGCCTGGGCGATGGCGCTACAAGGGGCTCCGGGCAAAGACCGAGTTGTCCGGCGTGATCTTCGACAAGTGTGCCGCTCCGGTGAGGCAAAGCTCCCACGAGTTTTGCATGAAAGTGCTCTGAAGCTGGAAGACATCCGCGAGATCCTTGCAGTTCGCGAGTCCATCCAGAAACTCAGCCTGGGTTCGCAAGCCCGACGCGAGGAATTTCAGGAACTCGCCCGAAAACCTGCTGGACGCATCGGTCAGCGGCTTCGCCCAATCCGGGCAGGCCGGGAACGCCGTCGCTTCCGGCGGTGCAAGTAGCAGCCGGGCTTCGCGTGGATCCGTCGACATGACAAAATAATCCCTTGCATGGTCAGGCATGAGCATTATCAGCTCGCCAGCCAAGCTGGCCCTGATCTATATCAACCACGGTTGACACTAAGCAACGCTATACTGAAGGTTAAGCATGAGCAATGGGTCCGAGGGGTGAAATGCCCCTGAAACTGGATATCGAGAACCGCGGGCAGGATACACGCCGCCGCATCCTGGAAGCTGCGATGCTCCGCTTCGCTCAGCACACTTATGAGGAGACCAAGCTCCGTGACATAGCGGCCGATGTTGGCGTCGATGTCGCACTGGTCCACCGCAGCTTTGGCTCGAAGGAGAAGCTCTTCGCAGAGGTGGTGAATATCGCTGTCCAGCCGCAACGCCTGTTCGCGGGCGAACGCAATGAGCTGACAGCGCGTCTAACCGCCAGAATTATGGAGCCCAGCCTGGACCAGGCCCTCCGGGTCATCGATCCCCTGGATATTTTCGTTCGAAATCTGCTCAGTCCCGAGGCGATACCACTTCTCCGCGAAGCCCTTGTCAGAGATGTCATCACGCCGCTCGTTCCGAAGCTTGATGACCTGGCACCCCAGCGTGCTGCGCTGCTGGCAGCCTGCCTTGTCGGCATCAGCATTTTCCGCCATGTGCTGCGGACCGAGCCCCTCCAAGGTGAGGTCGATGATGATCTCGAGATGCTGATCGCGAACATCATTGATGTGAGTATAGGCAACTCACCTGCCGTTCCTCCGCCGCCCTCTCCGAAGGCCAGTAAGCCTGGGTCCTCCAGTAAGGTGCGGGGATCCAGTCGTGGGCGGTCATCTTGACGGACGGAGCAATCTTGCTCGTCGGGATCGACGCGCACCAGGATTGGTAAACTTCTCGGGCATCGCCCGCGCCTGTAGCCACACCCGCCTTGCAGCACCACACCCAGGGGGGATCGATGCCTACTGTTGCCATGTCCTGCTCCTGGCCCTGATGCTGGCCGGCTGTTCCTCTCAAGGCGCTCAGGTCGCGCGCGAGGCGCGGCAAAGTTTGGTCGGCATGAAAGCGGTGGACCTGCAGGCCTGTGCCGGCATCCCCAAGCGGACCCTGAAGCTCGAGGACGGATCGGAATTACTGTCCTACGAGCAGGCCAACGCCAATGTCGGCGGCTTCGACATGACGCTTCCCCTGGTTGGTGGGTTCAAGGTCGCCGGCAGCGGTTCCTATTGTCACGCCATCTTCCGCATCGCCCAAGGCCGGGTCATTGGCCTGAACTATACGGGTGATAATGATGATCTGGCTGGGCGGGATGGCGTTTGTGCGCCCATCGTGCGGGGCTGTCTGCGCTCTCCCGAGCCAGCAGTCGTGCCGCCGCCCCCACTGCCGCCCTCGTCTCAGGTGGTGGTGCAGCCTGGTGTGCTCCAGCCCGACGTACTGCGCGCCCTTACCCAGCCCCACCTACCGGGGCCTTGATATTGCAGCCCTTCGTCATGCCGTCCTGCTTTGGTCGGACTTCAAAATGCTGGGACCTCAATCCATGGAGAAAACGTCAGCATGGAAAGTATCAGCGTCTCGTTGATTCTTCTGGTCGCCGTCGTCTTGAGCGGAACTCTCGCGAGGCTGTCGCCCATAGCCCTTCCTTTGCCACTGGTCCAAATTGCGCTGGGCGCCGTTATCGCATCCGTCGCCGATCTCGGTGTGCAGCTGGAACCCCACATTTTCTTCCTGCTGTTCCTGCCGCCGCTCCTCTTTCTCGATGGCTGGCGCATTCCCAAGGAAGGGCTGTTCCGCGACAAGGCAACGATCCTCGAGCTGGCCCTCGGCCTGGTTGTCTTCACGGTCGTCGGCCTCGGCCTGTTCATCAACTGGATGATCCCGTCGATGCCGCTGGCGGTGGCCTTCGCACTGGCGGCCATCGTCTCGCCAACGGATCCGATCGCGGTATCCGCCATCGCTGCCCGCGTGCCGATCCCGAAGCGGCTGATGCATATCCTCGAGGGGGAATCGTTGCTCAACGATGCCTCGGGGCTGGTCTGCATGCAGTTTGCCGTAGCGGCTGCGCTCACGGGCATCTTCTCGATGACAGAGGCCTTCGGCACCTTCCTGTGGGTCGCTCTCGGCGGCATCGCTCTCGGCGCCGCCGTGACCTGGGTCGTGATGAAGGCGAAGGACTTTGTCTCCCGCCGTCTAGGCGAGGAGACCGGTTCCCAGATCCTTATCAGTCTGCTGATCCCCTTCGGCGCTTACCTCCTGGCCGAGCACCTCCACTGCTCCGGCATTCTTGCCGCCGTGGCAGCGGGTATCACCATGAGTTATGCGGAACAGAGCGGTCAGGCACTCGCTGTCACACGCGTGCGCCGCAGCGCAGTCTGGGACACGGTGCAGTTCACCCTGAATGGCATCATCTTTGTCCTGCTCGGCGAGCAGCTACCAAGCATTGTGGTCGGCGCGGCGGAAGTCGTGCGTACGACCGGCCACCACGATCCTGTCTGGCTGATTGTCTATGTCATTGCGATCAACGCGGCTCTGGCGGCGCTGCGTTTCCTTTGGGTCTGGCTGTCGCTGCGCTTCACGTTGTTTCGTGCGTCCAGGAAAGGGACACAAGTGCCGAAGCCCAGCTGGCGCCTGGTCGTCGCCACCTCACTGGCAGGCGTCCGAGGCGCCATTACCTTGGCAGGTGTATTGACGCTTCCTCTTCTCATGAACGATGGCTCTCCCTTCCCGGCGCGCGACCTGGCGATCTTTCTGGCCGCCGGGGTGATCATCGTCTCGCTGGCCACCGCCAGCATCGGCCTGCCTATTCTTCTCACAGGCCTCGAATTGCCGCCTGAGCCTTCCCATCAGCAAGAGGAAGATAGTGCCCGCATCGCCGCGGCCCATGCTGCGATCAAGGCCATCGAAGGGATGCAGCATGACTTGTCACAGGGCCGTAGCGATGCGGATCTCATCACAGACGCCGCCGCCCGGCTGATGGAGCTTTACCGGCAACGCATTGACGGCCGCGCCATGACCGGTGAAGCCGCGGCCCAGGTCAGAAGGCTGGAGGAGATCGATCACCGGCTTCGGTTGGAGGCCATGCGGGCCGAGCGTGAGGAACTCTATCGTCTCGGTCGTTCCCGCCAGATCCACGATGATCTTGTCCGTAGGCTTGTCCGTGAGATTGATCTTGTCGAGGCCCGCGTCGGAATGCGTTAGCGGATCGCATCACAGGAGATAGTATAGGGGGTAGCCACGCAAGTTGAGGCTCTGTCAGGACTGGTCCATTCGGCGGCGGCTTCAAGGCGGAGGATACCGAGGAAGGATTGGGTGTTCATAGATGGTCGCAAAATATTGCGTTTATAGTAAATGCTCCGTGATCGAATAATATCTTGATCACTATGAGCTATTCGAAGCGTCGTACTCATACGGCCAGCTGATTTGGTTGACTCGTGAGGGCTATCGGGCTCGGGCTGGAGGTGATTCGCTGGGCTCTGCATCTGACAGACGGAGTGTCCGGCATGGCGATAGCGATCGAGATAACCCGTATGGAGCTGGATGCGACCGGGCTGCGCCAGGCAGCCCGGCGCACGAAGGATGCTGCGGCCTCGCGGCGGATACTGGCGCTTGCGTTGGTGCTGGAGGGTGCCTCGCGCACGGAGGCGGCAGAGCTGCGGGGATGGAGCGGCAGACGCTGCGGGACTGGGTGCACCGCTACAATGACGAAGGCCTCGCCGGGCTATCGGATCGGCCAGGCGATGTCGGCCCCAGGCGGCGGCTGTCGCCCGAGCAGGAAAGCGCGGTTGCCGAATGGGTGCGCCCGGGGGCCGGATCTGGCGCAGCACGGCGTGGTGCGCTGGCGCAGGGCGGATCTGGCACACGAGATCCAGGCCCGCTTCGGCGTGGTGCTGGCCGAGCGGACCATCAGCACCCTGCTGCATCGGCTGGGCTTTCGCCGCCTGGTCGCGCGCCCCCGCCATCCTGGCCGTGACGCCGCGGCGCAGGCGTCTTTCAGCAGGCGTTCCCCGCCCTCATAGAGGCCCGGCTGCCAGAGCGGGCCCGCGGCAAGCCGCTGGAACTCTGGTGGCAGGACGAGGCCCGCATCGGCCAGCAAGGCACGCTGACCCGGCTCTGGGCCCCACGCGGTTCCAGGCCCGTGGCCCCGCGAGACCAGCGCTATTCCTGGGCCTATCTGTTCGGCGCCATCTGTCCGGCCCGCGGCATCGGCGCGGGCCTGGTACTGCCCTTGGCCAATACCGCCATGATGAACCTGCATCTGGCCGAGATCAGCGCCAATGTCGCCCCCGGGGCGCATGCCGTGCTGACCATCGATGGTGCGGGATGGCATCGCCCGGGCGGCAGGCTGCGCGTGCCGGACAACATCATCCTCCTGCACCTGCCGCCCTACAGTCCGGAACTCAACCCCGTCGAGACCGTCTGGGCCTATCTGCGCAGCAACAAGCTCAGCAATCGTGTCTTCGACAGCTACGACGCCATCGTCGAGGCCTGCTCCGATGCCTGGAACTGGCTTACACAACAGCCTCAACGCATCACAAGCATCGGAACTCGCGCTTGGGCACAGGTCACTCGATGAAACCGGGCGTATCAGTCACCTTTCTCCGCGCCCCGCGACCTCGTGGTCTTGATGATAGCGGGCTTGCTGACCGGCTGGGCTCAGCCGACCAATGCCCGTTCATATTCGGCACGGAAGGTCTTCAGTGAGGATGCCAGTACCGTGGCCGCTCCATCCACAAGCCCGCAGCGTCCGCTACCAGGCAACAATTGGGTCAGATTTTCCAGCGCCTTGAGGTCTCCAGGCCGGCCGGCGCCGGCCTCGATCCGCTCCAGGATGCGCGACACCTGATGCGTGCCGATCTTGCAGGGTGGGCATTGGCCGCAGGAATTATTGGCGAAGAAAGCGACATATTCCGCCGTCTTGCGCAGGATGCTGGTGCCTTCCCCCACCACGATCATCGCGCCGGTGCCGAGGCGGGAGCCGCGTGCCCGCAGGCTGTCGAAATCCATTGGCACGTCAAGGTCCGCAGCCGTCAACAGCGTATTGGAGGGGCCGCCGGTGAACACCGCCTTGAAGGCCTTGTCCCCCAGCATGCCGCCGCCATGCTCGAAGACCAGGGTGCGGAGAGAGGTGCCCATGGGCAGTTCGTGCAGCCCAGGACGCAGCACGTCGCCCGACAGCGAGAACAGCTTGGCGCCCGGCGCGCCCCCCAGGCCGAGCGCGCGGTACCATGCCGGCCCATGGCGCAGGATCTGCCCAGCATACGTCAAGGTCTCGACATTGTTCAGCAGGGTCGGTGCGCCATGCACTCCCTGCTCCGCCGGAAATGGCGGCTTGAGCGAGGGGAAGGGGAAGCCGCCCATGATGCTGGCGATGGCAGCTGTTTCCTCTCCGCCGATATACAGGCCCGACCCGGTGACGACGACAAGGTGGAGCGCCTCCCCGATGGTGGCCCCCAGCCGTGCGAGCAGCGGGTGGGCCTCCCACTGCGCTACCGCCTTCCGCAGCACCGCCACTGTGGCGCCCTCGCGCGGGTTGACGTAGAGGACAATATTGGCGGCGCCTACCGCCAGGGCCGCCACCAGAGCGCCCTCGATCACCTGGTGCGGTGTGCGGGAGAGCAGGAAGCGATCCTTGAAAGTGCCTGGCTCATCCTCATTGCCGTTGCACACTACCCATTTGCCGAGGCCGGGCGGCTGCGCCGCCACGGCCGTCCATTTTCGGTGCGTCGGGAACCCGGCGCCGCCCAGACCGCGCAGGCCCGATGCCTCGATAGCCGGTATGATGCTGGGGGGATCGGCCAGGGCGCGCTCCAGGCCGCCGCCGCCGCCCACCGCCGTCCAGGCGGCCAGGTCGGCGCCCACGCAGTTGCGGTCTTCGGTCAGCACTTTCATGCAGCTCTCCCCCGGTCCGTGACCGCGTTAAAATTGCCATAGGGGGGGAATAACAGCGGCGCCTTGCGCGACAGCGGCAGGTCCTGCGCGATCAGGGAGCGGCGCCAAGCAGCCAGGTGAGTCAGGCCGACATTGCGCGGCCGCTCCCCCCGCGCATCGGCGGCGGCGTTACGGCCGGCGCGGCGGCCAAACGCCACCAGCTCCAGTAGCGCATTACCCATCATGCGATTGCGACCATGCAGCCCGCCCGTCACCTCCCCGGCGCAGAGCAGGCCGGGGATGCCGCTGCGCCCCTCCGGGTCAATCAGCACGCCGCCATTCTGGTAGTGCAGGGTCGGGCGGATCAGGAAGGGTTCGGCCGCCGCGTCGAGCCCGGCGCGGCGCGCGAGATGGGTCAGCGTGACCAGGCTTTTGCCCAGGATGCCGGGCTTCGTTTGCTCCAGCCCGGGCGTATCGAGAAACACCCCGGCATAGCCGTCGCGCACGATGCCGCGCCCCTCGACGATCTCGCGCAGGATGGCGGCGGCCACCACGTCGCGCGTGTTCAGCTCGTCCACGAAGCGCGCGCCCAGGCCATTCACAAGCGCGGCGCCAGAGGAGCGGGCAGATTCGCTGACCAGTTGCCCCTCCAGATAGGGCGGCCAGGCGATGCCGGTCGGGTGATACTGGAAGCTGTCTATCTCGCGCAGCGTGGCGCCGAGCCGGTAGGCTAGCACCAGCCCGTCCGCCGTGGCGCCATAATGGTTGGATGTCGGGAAGCCGGCGATGTGCAGCCGGCCGGCACCGCCCGTGGCCAACACCGTGGCGCCGGCGCGCGCCAGCACTGTGCGGCCCCGCGCCAAATCGTGCAGCGCGGCGCCGGCGCAGCGGCCGCGATCGTCGGTCAGCAGCTCCAGCGCCGGATGGCGGTCTAGCAGCGTGATGCCGGGGGCCAGCAGCGTTGCCTCGCGCAGCGCCCGCATCATCTCGAGGCCCGTGAAGTCGCGGTAGGACAGCAGCCGCGCCGCTGTGGCGCCGCCGGGCTTCTTGCGTAGCAGCGTACCGCCCATGCGGTCGCTGCCCTCGGCCAGATCGAAGCCCATGCCTTCCTGGATCAGCCAGCGGATCACCGCCGGCCCGTCCGAGATCAGCGCCGCCACCAGCGCCTTGTCGGCCGCGAACTGGCCGGCGCGCAGAGTGTCCTCGAAATGCCGCTGCAGGCTGTCGTCCGGGCCCACCGCGGCCTGGATCCCGCCCTCCGCCATCACCGTGTTACTGTCGCCCAGCCGCAGCTTGGTGGCCAATGCCACCCGCGCCCCGGCGCGCGCCGCCGTCAGCGCCGCTACGCAGCCGGCGCCGCCGCCGCCAATCACCAGCACATCGGTGTCCAGGGTCGGCGCGCCGGCGATGTCAACATCTTCGACCAGTGCATCCGCGTGCAACAGCGCGGCCAACTCGGCCCGGCAGGGCTGCCCGGCGCTGGCGCCCACGCGCAGCGGCACCGTGGCATCGGGCTGCTGGTCCGGGTGGAATCCGCGCAGCAAATCGGGCACTGGCAGGTCCAGCGCCTGCGGCAGGGCGGGCATCCGGGCGCGCCAGGCGGCCAGCGCCTCGGGGTAGGGAATGCCGGCAGTCATAGCCGCACCGGTGGGTTGGCGCCGGGGGCGTCGGGATCGACCGGCTGACGCCCTTCCTCGATCTCGCGCAGGCGCATAATCAGGTCGACGGGGCGCAAGGTCAGCGCGGCGTTCATGCGGCGCACGAACTGGCCGAGATGCGCCGGATCGATGTGCTCCGGGCAGGCGGCGACGCAGAGGTTGCAGAGTACGCAGTGATCGAACAGTTCGGCCGCTGCGAAGGCGTGGCCCCCGGCGGCCAGGTTGACCATGCGTTGCACCTCGATGCCCTTGGGGCAGGCGCGATCGCAGCCGCCGCAGTGGCGGCAGTGCTTGGCCTCTGGGAAGACGGCGTCGATCTGGTCCAGTGCGGTCCAGCTATCGGTCAGCGTGCGCAGGTCGTAAGCATGGGGGCGGTCGGCCGGGAAGTGGTCGACGAAGGCGACCTGCATCCCCTCCTCCACCTGCGTCTCGCAGGCCAGTGCCGTGCCGGCCAGCCTCTCGCCGGTACGGCGCACCAACACGCGGCAGGCGCCGCAGACGCCCTGGCCCATGCAGCCTACATTCTCGGTCAAGGGCAAGCCGGCAGCGCTCCAAGCCTGCAGCAGGGAAAGCCCGGCCGTGGCTGCGATAGCATGACCATCGAAGATGAAGCTCACCTCCGCCGCGCTGCCGGTGCCATTCTCTTTCACAGCGGCCCCCCTCCAAAATCACCTTGTTGCCGGCCCGGCTAGGCTTCGACTGTGCGGGCCGCTTGATCGCCGATGCCGGATCGGCTTACCAGAAGCCCAGCAGCTTCCACCACAAGCTGCCCAGCACTGCGAAAATCAGCAACTCACCGACGCACATCACGAAACCGACCCGCCACCAATTGCCGAGCGTCACATAGCCGCTGCCAAAGATGATAGGCGAAGTGCCGGTGGCATAATGGGTCAGGGTCATCATGATGGTCGAACCGGCCACCATCATCAGAAGAAAGGGCACATGGTATTCTGGCGGCACCAGTTGCACGCCCACCGTGAGGAAGGCGAGCATCATCGCACTGATATGCGCTGTGGTGCTAGCGAAGAGGTAGTGTGAAAACACGAACAGGGCGACGAGCAGCGCGGCCGCCGCCTGCCAGCCCATCCCCGCGGCAAGAATGCCGCTCTTGAGGGCATCGGAAAACCAGGCGATCACGCCGATCTTATTTAATTGCTCCGCCATCATCACCAGCGCACCGAACCAGACCAGCGTATCCCAGGCGCTCTTCTCCGAAAGCACGTCGTCCCAGTTGATGGTGCCGGTGATAATGAGCGCGAAGAGGCCGACGAAGGCCACGGCGGTCGGGTCTAAAATAAAGGCGGGTCCGAACAGCATCGCCGGGATATTGGCCCACAGCATCAGCAGCAGCGCAAAGGTGCCGATCATTACCTTCTCCTTGCCGCTCAGCGGTCCCATCTGCCGCAGTTCGTCGCGCGCATACTGCACCGCATGCGGGGTAGCCCTCACCTCGGGCGGCGACAAGACGGCGATCGCCAACGGCATGAGCAGAAGGCAAACAAGACCAGGGAGGACCATGCACAGAGCCCAGGTCGTCCAGGACAGGTGGAAACTCCCGTTGGTCACCCTCGCCACATAATCTACCACCAGTGGGTTGGGCGCGGTGGCAGTCACGAACATGCCAGATGTGATCGTATTGGCATGCATGTTCACCAGCGCGAGGTAGCTTCCGATCTTGCGCTCTGTCCCCTTGGCAGGATCCGAATCGAAGGCGGTAGCGATCGACTTCATGATCGGATGCACGATGCCACCACCGCGCGCCGTGTTGCTGGGAGTGAACGGCGCGAGCACCAGTTCGCAGACCGCGAGACCATAGCCGATCCCGATCGTGCGGCGGCCGAGCAGCGAGATGAAGATGAGGCCGATCCGGTTGCCGAGCCCGGTCTTCTTGAGGCCGCGCGAGATCAGGATGGCCACCACGATCAGCCAGATCAGCGGGCTGGAGAAGCTGGCCAGTGCATCGGCCACTGCCCCCTTCGAGGAAGTGGAGGTCACCTGCGACAGTGAGACGATCACGATCGCCATCATCGCCATGACGCCGATTGGCATCACCTTGAGGATGATGGCGACGATCGTGGTGAGGAAGATGGCTACCAGGCCCCAGGCCTTGGGTGTCAGGCCGTCTGGCACCGGTAGCAACAGCAGCGCGACGAGGACGAGCGTCGTGATAATAGCCGGTTTAAGCCGGAACGGTACGACCTGGTCGAAATAATGCAGTATCGCCCTTATACGCTCGTACATCGCGGTTCCCTATCAATTTACAGACGGCCGGAAGAGGCCCCGGTTACAGTCTCTCGACGGCTTCCTACCTCGGGAGTAGGGCCGCTGCATGAAGCAGGTCCACCTTTAAGGGTTCCACAGTAGGGACCAGCGCCACGATGGCCCGGGCATCTCAATCAGGCCCCATCCTGCTGCTCAGCAAGCGAGGCGGGGCAGCCGCTCAAGCACGAGGCGCAGTATAACCTCTTCAGGACAATCGTTCGGCGGCTGCAGCCTCACGTGGGTCCTCAGCGCGACGACGCCGCTGGCCGACTTCACCAAGCACAGCAGGAGCAGTCCACACCTCCAACTGCTTCGCAAGGTGCGATAAGGAAGTGGCAATCTCACGAACCTTCTCCGAAGATGGCGTGGCTCCGATTGAAGCCCACGCTACCAAGTGGATCTGTCGCCGCTGGCGATCATTCAGGCGACAGTGCCTGGCCGGCCAGCACGAAGGGGCTGGAAAGGGCTGTTCCGACAGCCCTAAACACGAACGCCCCGGCCTGCCGCAGCCCGGTTCCGGGTGAGACAGTTCCGGTCGCCGCCATCTTGGCGTAAGCCCCGGCAAAGCTGACATACCGGTCGTGGTTGAAGCTGTCCGACGCTTCCAGGCCAGAAATATCGATAATGTTGAGGTTAGCGGTGCGGGCCGCCTCCTGCACCTCGGGTTCGTCGACGTTGAGCCGACCCAGCCTTTGGCGCGCGCCAGCAAGGCGGCTGGAGACGGACAGGGCCCGGTCGTCACGGGACACCAGCACGGTCATCGGCGGGGAGAGGGGCCCGATAATGCTCATCTGGGTGCGGAACACTTCAATATCGATATCGGGCGAGGCCAGCGCGACCTGCAATCGCTTAAGGACGTCGTCACGGCCCGTCAGGCGCAACTGGCGGAGTGCCTCAACTGTCAGCCAACCCCCCATGCTGTGACCGACCAGGGTAATCTGGCCGCCGCCGCAGAGCTGGGTCAGCCTGAACAGGAAATCAGCAAGATAGTCACGGGAATACATCGCTGAATCGCGGTCCGCGACATAGCCAAGGGTCGATGCGTCTGATGGCCAGGCAAAGAGAACGGAGATCGTCCTGGGATCCGTATCCGCGGTCATCTGCACAACCCGGAACAAGGCCTCAGGAAAGTTAGTATTGTAGCCATGAACAAAGACGGCGGTGCTCGCCCCGGTCTCGCCGCATCGGCGACCCGCGAGCGCGGCCTCAAAGGAGGGGCGCGTCAGCACAGTGTCGCGGATCGGCGTGAAACTCGTCGCCGGATCGGCGGGCGTGCGCGGCCACTCGATGCGTCCGGGCTTGTGCGTCGGCGGAACCGAGACAGTGTAATCGGCGAAGTTCAGCTCGCGCGCCCGACGATTGGTGAAGCTGTTCTGATCGGGAGCCTGTCGCTCCCGGGTGGTGGCGACATAGACCGTAATGGCGTCTACTGAGGTCGGCGTAGTTGCAGAGGGGGCCAGGACCTCCATTCCTGGCCGGGCTGCGCAGCCTATCAGAAGAAGGAGCAGGAGAACGGCCGGGAGCCTTCCCCATGTGCCCGTCGTGCCGCGGAGGTGATCGTCCATAGAGGCCTTACTTTGCCGTCCTGAGAGCGAGGCCAAAACTGGCATAGGCGAAGCCTTGGATGAGAAGATCGACGGCCAGGAACAAGCCGACGACCCAAAGGCTGTTCACGGGCCAGCCGGTCGCAATGAGCACGCCCGTCAGCATCGTCAGGACGCCGCTGACAATGAACCAGATCTTCTCACGGTCGGCGCTGCTGCCAAGGCCAGCCCAGAGGCGGCCCACGCCCGCCACGAGAAGGGCGAGGGCGACGAACAGGGTAATGACCGTGGAGGCCAGGAGCGGGTTCACGATGACCAGGAGACCGGCGGCGGCATAGAGCAGCCCGGAGACCAGCCAGACCCAGAAGCGGCTGGAGTTCCTGCTACGAATTGCCAGTACGATATGCGCAATTCCCGCCGCCAGCATGAGCATGCCGAGCACGAAGATCGTGGCCAGGGTCGTCACAAAGAGATTGGCAAAGGCCACCAGGCCGAGCAGTACCAGCCCGAGACCGAAGGCCAGAAACCAAATCCAGTTCGACTGGATCCGCCCCATGGCGCCTTCGAGGCTGTTCAAGTCGATATCCCGGGCCATGCCGGTGTCCTTCCATTGTCGATCGGTGATGAGCATCTTTGGTCAGGCCGTGGTGTGGAAACCATTGTCGGCGAAGATGACGGAGCCGGAGAGCGGCGCGCCGGCGCTACTCGCCAGGAAGGCCGCGATCCGGCCGATTTCATCGATGCTGACAAGCTGACCGGCAGGAGTGCGGTCACGGACTTTGTCCAAAAGGGCGTCGAAGCGATCGATGCCTGAAGCCGCCCGCGTTTTGACCGCGCCGGCAGAGATGGCATGCGCGTGAATGCCCTGGCTGGCGAGGTCCGCGGCGATGTAGCGGACGCTTGCCTCCAGCGCTGCCTTGACCGGCCCCATGAGGTTGTAGTTTTCGACGACGCGGTCTGCGCCGTAAAAGCTCACCGTCATCAGGGAGCCGCCCTCGCTCATCAGCGGCGCGGCGAGCCGCGCCATGCGGATGAAGGAATGGCAGGACACGTCCATGGCCAGGGCAAAGCCCTCAGCGGAACAATGGACCACACCGGTCTGCAGATCCTCGCGGGGCGCGAAGGCGATGGAATGCAGCAGGAAGTCCAGCCTCGGCCATTCCCGCTGCACAGCATCGAAGACGCTTTCGAGCTGGCCGGGCACGCGGACATCGCAGGGCAGCAGGAGGGAGGCCCCCAAGGCCTCTGCGACAGGCTGCACGAAGGGCTTCGCCTTCTCGTTCAGGTAGGTGACTGCAAGCTCGGCCCCGGCCTGCCGAAAGGCCGCGGCGCACCCGGCCGCGATGCTGTGCTTATTGGCGATGCCAACCACCAGGCCGCGCTTGCCACTCAGATCAACAATAGAGGTCATGCTCATGCCGGGCCTCATCGTTGGAGCACGTAGCTGCCCGGGGCGTCTTCGAGAGGAGGATAACCCTTCCCGGCTGCGCCCATGGCGGGAGGCGGTAGGCGATCCGGCGCGGAGCGGGCAGCGAGCCAGGAGGCCCATTCAGCCCACCACGAGCCTTCACTGAGGCGGGCCATGTCCATCCATTCATCGGGACCGACGCAAGGATCGGCCGCCTGCTTCGTGGCCATGCGGAAGCGGCGGCGGGGATGGCCTGGCTCGCTGACGATGCCGGCATTGTGGCCGCCGCTGGTGAGCACGAAGGTAATCTCCGTGTCGCTCAGGAGATGGATCTTGAAGACCGAGCGCCATGGGGCGACATGATCGCGCTCCGTGCCGACGACGAACATCGGGACGCGGATGTTCTGCAGCGTCGCTGGCCTCCCTTCCACCATGAAGCTGCCTGCGGCGAGCTCATTGTCCAGGTAGAGGCGCTGCAGATACTCCGCATGCATCCTGTAGGGCATGCGGGTGGAATCCGCGTTCCAGGCCATCAGGTCGATCATGGGGGTGCGCTGGCCCATCAGATAGTCGTGCACGACGCGCGACCAGATGAGGTCATTGCTGCGCAGCAGCTGGAAGGCGCCGGCCATCTGGTCGGAGGAGAGGTAGCCGCGCTTCCACATCATGCTCTCCAGGAGATGCAACTGGCTGTGGTCGATGAAGAGCGCCAGCTCTCCTGGCTCGGTGAAGTCGGTCTGGGCCGCGAGCAGCGTCATGGACGCCAGCCGGTCGTCACCGGCGCGTGTCATGGCCGCCGCTGCGATGGCGAGCAGGGTCCCGCCCAGGCAATAGCCGGTGGCATGCACTTTGCGGCACGGCAGAATGGCCGCCACAGCGTCGAGCGCCGCCATGATCCCCAGGCGCCGGTAGTCATCTAGGGTCAGGTCTTGATCCTTGGCATCGGGATTGCGCCAAGAAATGCAGAACACCGTGTGACCTTGATCGACCAAATAGCGGATCAGGGAGTTCTGTGATGACAGATCAAGGATATAGTATTTCATAATCCACGCCGGAACGATCAGCACGGGTTCGGCTAGCACCACCTCCGTCGTCGACGCATACTGGATCAGCTCGATGAGATGATTGCGATAGATCACCTTGCCCGGTGTAACCGCGACGTTGCGTCCCGGCAGGAAGGCGTCGGTACCGAGCGCCGGCTGGCCGGCAGCGAGGCGGCTTACATCCTCGGCCCAGTTCTGGAAGCCCTGCAGTAGATTGCCGCCACCTGCTTCCATGGTTTTGGTCAGGACCTCGGGATTCAGCAGCGGATTGTTCGACGGTGAAAAGATGTCCAGCCATTGGCGGGCGGCAAAGGAGACCACGTCGCGGTGATGTGGGGTGACGCCGGCTACGCCATGGGTGGCATCGTGCCACCATTGCTGATTGAGCAGGAAAGCCTGCGTCGAGATGTTGAAAGGCGCCTGCCGCCAGCCTTGGGCGCGAAAACGGTCGTCGCCCGGCTGTGGCGAGATACAAACTGGCGCTTCGGGATCGAGGCCGGCGGTGGCCGCGTAGGTCATCAGCCTGCCCAGCTTTCGTGACGCCTTCTCGGCGAGTTCCATCTGCTTGCCGGGCGCCATGGCCAGATGCAGCGACCAGTCGAAGAGAGCCAGCGCCAGAGCCGCCGGTGAGAGCCCGCCTGTCAGCTGCGCGCCCAAAGCCTCGCGCATCCGATCAATGACTTTGAAGGCTTCACCCTCCGGCGCCTCATGATCCTGAGCAAGCGGGGCGGGATGGGGGATGACCTGCATGATGTTCATCAGCCACTAAGCCCCTTTTGTGATTCTGTTCGCCCGAAGCTCGTCGGGATCGGCCCTGACGATATGGTCAATGGTGTCGGTGATCAGGGCCTCAAACACGCCCTTATCCGCGCCACTCAAAGGCTGAACCTGGAGAACATTCCTCAGAATACTCACCCCTGCCAACAGGGCCACGACCAGTGAGGCCCGCCGCGCTTCTGGATCCCTGATCCGGTCACTCAGGGGTTCGATCAAACCGTTCAGAATGAAATCTCTCAGCAATGGTCCTGCTGTGACACCGGAGAGCGAGCGGATCACGATCTCCAGCTGCCGATCTCAGCAGTCGTGCATCCTCCGGCGGGCAGAAGGATCTGGCGAGCCAGTGATCTCGGGAGGTCGCTTCCGGCCGTCGACACCACACGATCGACAGCGGTCGCTCGTCGAACCGCCTCGGCAAAGAGCTGCTCCTTGGATCCGAAGCTCCGATGGACGTAAGCGACGTCGACCCCGGCGACGGCGGCGATATCCCTCAGTCCGACCTCCTCATAGGACCGGCGCGAGAACTGGACGATTGCAGCGCTCAGGATGCGATCCCGCGTCGTGGCCTTCTGCGCTGCAGACGCGTCGCCGAATCTCGAAACCGAGGGGATTTCCTTTGCCATGCGCCCACATTACCCCCTTGTCACCGAGGGTCAACAGTAGTTGACTGCAGAGGAAAACTAAAAGAGAACATTGCAGCGCGGGTCCGGTCGACCCCGGGTGGGCAAGGGAGAGCGAACCTGCAGCCAGGATAGGATCCCAGTCCTCTGGACCTGGCGCCGGAGCACTGAGGCATGTCGGGCATGATCTTATGCCGGACGAGGTAATGATGGGGCCAAGCTTAAATGGCAATGACAGCAACTCGTAAGCGCTTGCTGCTGGTGGCACTCGCCGTGCTGGTCGCCGGCGGAGGCTATTTTGCCTGGAAGAAGCTGGGCGGCAGCGATCTTCCGGAGGGGATTGCCGGTGGAAACGGCCGCATCGAAGCGGTTGAGATCGACGTTTCGACAAAAGCGGCAGGCCGTATCAGGGAAATTCTGGTCCGGGAAGGGGACTTCGTGGAACCGGGCCAGGTGCTCGCGCGGATGGACACCATGCAGTTGGAGGCGCAGAGGCGCCAGGCCGAGGCGCAGTTGCAGCGGGCGACCATCGGCATCGGTACGGCGCAAAGCCTGGTGACCCAACGCGAGGCCGAGCGCACCGCGGCAGTCGCCGTCGTCGCCCAACGGCAGGCTGAACTCGATGCCGCGACCAGGCGCCTGGCGCGATCGGAGCAACTCGCGGCCAGCAATACCGTCTCTGTCCAGACGCTCGACGACAACCGCGCGACCATGCAGGGTGCGCGTGCCGCGGTGGGCGCCGCACAGGCGCAACTGGCCGCCTCCGAGGCCGCCATCAATGCGGCCAAGGCGCAAGTCGTCGATGCGGAAGCGTCGGTGGATGCCGCGAAAGCGGCCATCGAAAGCATCATGGCTGACATCGACGACAGCACGCTGGTCGCGCCACGCGCCGGGCGCGTGCAGTATCGTGTGGCAGAGCCCGGCGAGGTTCTCTCGGCCGGGGGACGGGTGCTCAATCTTGTCGACCTCGGGGATGTCTATATGACGTTCTTCCTGCCGACGGAGCAGGCCGGGCGCGTCGCCATGGGCACTGAGATCCGCATCATCCTCGATGCCGCCCCGCAATACGTCATCCCCGCAACGGCGAGCTTCGTGGCCGACGTGGCGCAGTTCACCCCCAAGACGGTGGAAACCGCAGAAGAGCGCCAGAAGCTGATGTTCCGGATCCGCGCTCAGATCTCGCCTGAACTTCTGCAGCGCTACATCCGGCAAGTAAAGACCGGCCTGCCGGGCATGGCCTATGTCCGGCTGGATCCGCAGGCGGCATGGCCGCCACACCTGACCGGTCAGCTGGCACAATGACCAGAATGGCCCCCATCGCGCCGCGGGCAGCCGAGCACCCGCCCGTCGTCCGGATCACGGCCGTGACGCTGCGTTACGGCAAGACAATAGCCCTGGAGGCGATCAATCTCGACCTGCCATCGGGTGTCATGGTTGGGCTGATCGGGCCGGACGGCGTCGGCAAGTCCAGCCTTCTGTCGCTGGTGTCGGGAGCCCACGCGGTCCAGGATGGGACAGTGGAGGTTCTCGGCGGTGATATCGCCAATACAAGCCATCGCGGCAGCATCTACGCCCGGATCGCTTATATGCCGCAGGGCCTGGGAAAGAATCTTTACCCGACGCTGTCTGTCTTCGAGAATGTCGACTTTTTCGGGCGCCTCTTCGGTCATGACAAGCAGGAGCGCGAGCGCCGCATCGCCGAATTGCTGCGCAGCACCGGGCTGTCACCCTTCGCGAGCCGTCCGGCCGGCAAGCTCTCCGGCGGTATGAAGCAGAAGCTCGGGCTGTGCTGCGCGCTGATCCATGACCCTGATCTGTTGATTCTCGACGAACCCACGACCGGTGTCGATCCGCTGTCGCGTCGCCAGTTCTGGGCACTCATCGACGAGATCCGCAAGGACCGCCCAGGCATGAGCATCATCGTCGCAACGGCCTATATGGAGGAGGCCGATCGCTTCGATTGGCTGGTGGCCATGGATGCGGGCAAGGTGCTGGCGACGGGAACCCCGGATGATCTACGCCAGAAGACCGGTGCCACGACATTGGATGCGGCCTTCATCGCTTTGCTGCCGGAAGAACGGCGCAGCGGTCACCAGGAGGTGGTGATTCCACCGCAGGCCGAGGCGGAAGGCGAGATCGCGATCGAGGCCGAGCATCTCACCATGCGCTTCGGCGACTTCACGGCCGTCAACGATGTGAGCTTCCGCATCGGCAAGGGCGAGATCTTCGGATTTCTCGGCTCGAATGGCTGCGGCAAATCCACGACCATGAAAATGCTGACCGGTCTTCTCTCCGCCACTGAGGGGAAGGCGCACCTCTTTGGCAAGGAGGTCAATGCCAGGGACATGGCAGTGCGTCGCCGCATCGGCTACATGTCGCAGGCCTTCTCGCTCTACACCGAGCTGACCGTACGGCAGAATCTTGATCTGCACGCCCGTCTTTTCGGATTGGAGCCTGCGGTCATTCCGGCGCGTATCGATGAGATGGTCTCGCGCTTCGATCTTGCCGGGATCATGGAGGCACTACCGGACTCTCTGCCGCTGGGCATCCGTCAACGCTTGTCGCTGGCCGTAGCCATGATCCACTCGCCGGACATCCTCATCCTGGACGAGCCGACCTCCGGCGTCGATCCGATCGCCCGCGACAGTTTCTGGCAGATCCTTTCCGACCTGTCCCGCAAGGACAAGGTGACGATCTTCGTCTCGACGCATTTCATGAACGAGGCGGAGCTTTGCGACCGCATCTCGCTGATGCATGCCGGCAAGGTCCTGGTCAGCGATAAGCCATCCGCCATTGTCGAGAAACGTCGTGCCGCGACCCTTGAAGAGGCCTTCATCGCCCATCTTGAGGATGCCATTCGCGCAGCGAAGGGCACAGCAGGATCCGAATCGCAAGCCTCTCCCGCTCAGACCGGTGATCAAAAGCCGGCAGTGTCAGCCAGGCAGACATATCGGAAGCGGATCTTCGATGTCCGCCGCATGTTCGCCTATACGCAGCGTGAATCTCTCGAACTTCGGCGCGATCCTATCCGGGCCACGCTGGCCATTCTGGGCACCGTGATCCTGATGTTCGTGGTAGGATACGGCATCAACATGGATGTCGAGAACCTGTCATTCGCCGTACTCGACCGGGACGATACGACCGTCAGTCGCGATTACACCCTGCAGATCGCCGGCTCCCGCTATTTTACTGAAAAGGCCCCCATCGCCGACTATGCCGATCTCGATCGACGCATGCGCAACGGCGAGTTGAGCTTGGCCATCGAGATCCCCTCCGGCTTCGGTCGTGATGTGGCGCGCGGTCGGGCTGTCGAGATTGGCGCCTGGATCGATGGCGCCATGCCATCCAGAGCCGAGACCGTCAGCGGCTACGTGCAGGGCATGCATCAGAGCTGGCTGACGCAGAAGGCCCGGCAGCTCCATGGCGATGCTGCTACGGTCGGGAGTTTCCAGCTCGCTATCCGGTACCGCTACAACCCGGATATCCAGAGCTTGGTGGCGATGGTGCCGGCGGTCATTCCGCTTCTTCTCATGATGATTCCGGCGATGCTGGCAGTGCTCAGCGTTGTGCGAGAGAAGGAACTCGGTTCGATCATCAACTTCTACGTGACCCCGGTCACGCGCCTCGAATTCCTGCTGGGCAAGCAGCTTCCCTATATCGCCCTGGCAATGTCGAACTTCGTCATGCTGACGGCCGTGGCCATCTTCATCTTTCGTGTTCCTTTCACTGGGAGCCTACTCACCTTTACCGCTGCGGCCCTGCTCTATGTGATCATCACGACCGCAATGGGGCTGGTAATCTCGACCTTCATGAACAGCCAGATCGCCGCGATTTTTGGCACCGCGCTGATGACTATTATTCCCGCGGTGCAGTATTCTGGTATGACGGACCCTGTCTCGTCACTGCAGGGCGCTGGGGCGGTGATAGGACGGCTCTACCCCACCACTTATTTCGTGACGATCTCACGCGGGACGTTCTCCAAGGCATTGGGTTTCGCCGACCTTTGGGCCGATTTCCTGCCCCTGCTCATCGCTATTCCCGTACTTCTCCTGTTGGGGACGATGCTGCTCAACAAGCAGGCGCGCTGACCATGCAGGTCAAAAATATCCTCCAGCTGGGCATCAAGGAGCTGCGCGGGCTGGTGCGCGATCCCATGCTGCTGGTGCTGATCGTCTATGCCTTTACCTTGTCGATCTACACCGCTTCGAAATCAATGCCGGAGACCCTCAATCAAGCCGCCATCGCGATCGTCGACGAGGACCAGTCGCCAGTCTCCTCCCGCATCATCACAGCCTTCACTCCCCCCTATTTCTCCGTACCCAGGATCATCTCCCAGCCGGAGATGGATCGCCGCATGGATGCGGGCCTCGATACCTTCGCCCTCGATATCCCGCCGAATTTCCAGCGCGATCTTCTGGCTGGCCGCGCACCGACCATCCAACTCAACGTCGACGCCACCCGGATGACCCAGGCTTTCTCTGGAGGCGGCTATGTCCAGTCCATCACCTCGAGTGAGGTCAGTGAGTTCCTCAATGGCTATCGCGGCGGCGCCACGGTCCCGATCGACCTGAACCTTCGCTCGCGGTTCAACCAGGAGCTCAACAAAGGCTGGTTTGGCGCTATCACCAACGTCATCTCTTCGGTAACCATGCTCTCGATCATTCTCACCGGCGCCGCGCTTATCCGGGAGCGCGAGCATGGCACCATCGAGCATCTGCTGGTGATGCCTGTGACGGCAACCGAGATCATGGTCAGCAAGATCTGGTCGATGGGGCTGGTGGTGCTGGCTGCCACGGGATTTTCCCTCATATTTGTCGTGCAGGGACTCCTGGCGGTCCCCATCCAGGGATCGATCGCGCTGTTTCTGGCAGGCGCGGCGCTACAGCTCTTCGCGACGACCTCACTGGGCATCTTTCTGGCCACGGTCGCGGGCTCGATGCCGCAATTCGGCCTTCTGCTGATGCTGGTTCTGCTGCCTTTGCAGGTTCTGTCGGGCGGCGTGACGCCGCGAGAGAGCATGCCGGAGATCATTCAGATGATCATGTTCGCAGCACCCAACACCCATTTCGTCATGCTGGCCCAGGCGGTGCTGTTCCGCGGCGCGGGGTTGGCCGTGGTCTGGCCACAGCTTTTGACGATGGTGTTGATCGGGTCGGTGCTGTTTGCCTTCTCGCTGCAGAGGTTTCGGAAGTTCTTGCGCTGACGGCACAGTTCATCGGAGATATCGACATACCCTGGATCGCCAGATTATTGCTCTCTGTGCCATCGATCATTGCGGGATAGCTCGTCGCCGAGGGCGACATCAGCTTTTGGATCGTGGCATTTGTCATCGCTCTTTTGATGATTGCGGCCAGCTCCGCGCTGTTCCTGTATGCACTGCGTCTGCGATCCTGCTGGCCCGAACGGGAAGGGTGAACATGCTTCTGTCTGGTGGTGGGCGCTGGCCCAGAGGGGAGGCGCGGCTGCTGCAGGCGGCAGGCTGAGCCATATTCGACGACGGCGGGGGCACGACAGAGGTAGTGAGGTAGCCAATGCATGAGGAAGGTTTGGGCACAATTGGAGGCCCAGCGAACGACAATCGCCGTTTCCTGCCCAGTCCGGCCCGGTCTACCGAATTCCTGGAACTTGCATGGCAGGCGCTGGGAAAAGAACTTATGGCCAGGGGGCTAGTGTCCTGATCGTGAAATTCCTACGATCATGTGGTGGTCGTAGGGGAGCGGTGATGGGCAAGCCAGCGGTGACGATTACGCTGAATGAGGCTGAGCGTCGGGAGTTGGAATCCCTGGCCCGGGCGCGCAAGACCGGGCAGGCCATGGCACGCCGGGCCCGCATCGTATTGGCCGCCGCCGTGGGTCTGGAGAACAAGGCGATCGGCGCTGAGGTCGGTGCAGACGCCAACACGGTCTCGAAGTGGCGCCGACGCTTCGCCGCGCATCGCCTGGACGGGCTGCTCGATGAGCCCAGACCAGGCACGCCGCGCACGATTGGCGATGACGCGATCGCCGATACCATCCGGCTGACACTGGAAACAACGCCGCCAGGTGCGACACATTGGTCTTTGCGCTCCATGGCCCGGGCCGTCGGGTATGCGCCATCGACCATCCACCGCCTCTGGCGGGCCTTCGGGCTGCAGCCGCACCGGAGCGAGACCTTCAAGCTCTCCAATGACCCGCTCTTTGTCGAGAAGGTGCGCGACATCGTCGGGCTCTACCTGGCACCGCCGGACCGCGCACTGGTGCTGTGCGTGGATGAGAAGTCGCAGATCCAGGCACTCGACCGCACCCAGCCCCTGTTGCCGATGAGTCCCGGCCAGGCGGAGCGGCGCACGCACGACTATACCCGCCATGGCACCACTTCGCTGTTCGCGGCGCTGGACATCGCGACCGGGGCGGTGATCGGCCGCTGCTATCCGAAGCATCGCTCCACCGAGTTCCGGAAGTTCCTGGATCAGGTGGAGAAAGCCGTGCCGCCGGATCTCGACGTCCATCTCGTCATGGACAACTACGCGACCCACAAGACCAAGCCGGTCCGCGACTGGCTGCTCAAGCGCCCGCGCTGGCATGTCCACTTCACGCCCACCGGCGCCTCCTGGATCAACCAGGTCGAACGCTTCTTCGCCCTGATCACCGACAAGCAGATCCGGCGCGGCATCCATCGTTCCACCCAGGCGCTGGAGCGCGACATCCGCGCCTTCATCGACGCCCATAACGCCGATCCAAGGCCGTTCCGCTGGACCAAGTCCGCCGATGACATCCTTGCCGCCATCCAGCGCTTCTGCCAGCGCACCCAGCAGATCGGAGGAACTACAGAATCAGGACACTAGGTGACGGCGCTGACCTGGAGCAAAACAGCGACGGCGAAATCTGGAAACTTGTCGACAGTAACGAACGTCAGGGCCAGCATACCTACGGCTTTCTGCATCGCTGCCACCCCACAACCGGCAACCACGTCTATCTTCAAGTCACGGTGTAGTGGAGACCAAACCGCCTATGGGAAGCCGCATCGACCCGGTTTCGCGGGCCCGAACGTGCCAGGCGAAAGCCTCTTCGAGCAGGTGGGGGGTTTGCCCGCCGCGCCTGACGGCCGCCCGGTAATAGTCCAGCAGGGCTTCGCGATAGCTGGGATGGGCACAGTTGCCGATCACGCATTCCGCCCGTTCACGCGGCGCCAGGCCACGCAGGTCGGCCAGCCCGCATTCGGTGACGATAACATCCACGTCATGCTCGTTATGGTCAACATGCGGCACCATCGGCACGATGGAGGAGATGGCGCCCCCCTTGGCGAGGGATTTGGTCACGAAGATGGCCATGTGGGCGTTCCGCGCGAAGTCGCCCGAGCCGCCAATGCCATTCATCATATGCGTGCCATTCACATGGGTAGAATTGACGTTGCCATAGATGTCGCATTCCAGGGCCGTGTTGATCGCGATCACACCGAGCCGCCTGATGACCTCGGGGTGGTTGCTGATCTCCTGCGGTCGCAGGATGAGCCGCGGCTTATAGGATTCGATGCCCAGAATGGCGCGGTCATACCAGGCGCCGGAGACGGTGATGGAGCAGCCCGAGGCGAAATCCAGCTTGCCGGCATCGAAGAGCTCAAAAGTGCTGTCCTGCAGGACCTCCGAATACATGGTCAGGCCGTGAAAGGGGCTATCGACGAAACCCGTCAGCACGGCGTTGGCGATGGCACCGATGCCGGACTGCATCGGCTGCAGGGTCAGGCCCATTCGTCCTTTCTTGACCTCGTGCAGGAACAGATCGGACAGGTGCCCGGCAATCGCGCGAGTGTCGTCATCCGGCGGATCGATCCGTGCGGTGCTGTCGTTCTTCTGGGTGATGACGATGGCCGCGATTTTCGCCGGGTCTATGGGAATCGCCGTCATACCGATGCGGCTGCGCGCGGAGACCACGGGAATGGGATCACGATGCGGTCGATAGGTCGGAATATAGATGTCGTGCAGCCCCTCCAACGCGGCCGGATGGTTGAGGTTGATCTCGATGATAATCCTCTCGGCCAGGATGGCGAAGCTGGCTGAATTGCCCACCGAGGTGGTGGGCACAATATGCCCCTCCTCGGTAATGGCCGTTGCCTCGATCACCGCGAGATCGATAGGACCCAGCTGGCGCGACCGCAGCATTTCCACGGTTTCCGAGAGGTGTTGGTCGATGAACATCACTTCGCCGTTGTTAATCCGCCGGCGCAGGCCGGGATCGACCTGGAAGGGCATCCGCCGCGCGATCACCCCGGCATCGGACAGGATGCGGTCGATGTCGTTGCCCAGCGAGGCGCCCGTCAGCAGGGTGATCTTGAGGGGATCCGTCGCCGCCCGCTCGGCCAGGGCCACCGGCACCTCCTTGGCGTCGCCGGCGCGGGTGAAGCCGCTCATGCCCACGACCATGCCGTCGCGGAACAGCGTCGCCGCCTGTTCCGGACTCATTACCTTGCTCCAGAGGGCAGGCATGCGCAGGCGGTCACGATACATAAACATCAGCTCCCATTGCGGCCACTGTTACGCGGCACGGGCGGTGGCTTCTTATGGACACGCAGCTTAGGTGCATCCAGACGATGAAAATACCCTGTCCCATCGCTGACTGCGCCATTGACGGCGGATAGTGCCCCGGCCATCGAAAAGCGGGATAAGTGAGGGCCTGGCTGCATAGAGTTTCAACCCCCGTTCGTTCCTGTGGCGCCGCGCCCAGGAGCGCTCCTTAGTCCAGGTTCGACCTGGCGATGGCCCGAACCAGATCTGCGCGGCTCACAATCCCCACGAGACGGCCCTCGCGAAGGACAGGTAACCGCTTGATGTCCTTCTGCGACATGATTTCCGCGAGCTCGGCAAGCTCGGTGTCCTCGGTCACCGTGTCGACAGGCGATGTCATCAGCAACGTGGCGCGATGCTGGTCGCGTCCGATAGAGGTTGCGAACTGAGGTGCGAGGTCGGTGCTGTTGATTGCCACTGAGAGCTGACCCGGTTTGGGGTGAAATTGCCACTGAGAGTTGACCCATGTTCGGACGCTAGCCTCAGCCTTTTGGGCGGGGGCAGCGGGAGTGTTGGACATGGCGTTGTTGAGCGTGATCCGGCGCTGGCATTTCCGGGAGCACCTGTCGATCCGCGCGATCGCCCGCCGGACCGGCCTGTCGCGGAACACCATCCGCAAGTACCTGCGGTCCGAGGCGGTGGAGCCTGTGTTCAGGACCCCCGATCGGCCCAGCAAGCTGGATCCTTTTGCCGAGCGGCTGGCCGCCTGGCTGCGGACGGATGGCCGGAGGCCACGTAAACAGAAACGCACCGCGCGGCAGTTCCACACCGAGCTGGCCGGGCTCGGCTACGACGGCTCGTACCGGCGGGTCGCCGCCTTCGTGCGGGCCTGGCGCGACGACTGGCTTCGCCAGCAGCAGACTTCCGGCCGCGGTGTCTTCGTGCCGCTGGCCTTTGGCCCAGGCGAGGCGTTTCAGTTCGACTGGAGCGAGGAGCATGCCGTCATCGGCGGCGAGCGCACCAAGCTGCAGGTCGCCCACCTCAAGCTCTGCCACAGCCGGGCCTTCCTGGTACGAGCCTACCTGCTGCAGACGCACGAGATGCTGTTCGACGCCCACAACCACGGCTTCCGCGTGCTGGGCGGCGTGCCGCAGCGCGGCATCTACGACAACATGCGCACCGCCGTGGACCGGATCGGCCAGAGCCGGGAACGGCAGATCAACGCCCGCTTCCTGGCGATGGCCAGCCACTATCTGTTCGAGCCCGAGTTCTGCAATCCAGCTTCGGGCTGGGAGAAAGGTCAGGTCGAGAAAAACGTTCAGGACACCCGGCACCGGCTGTGGCAGCCGATGCCGCAGGTCGCCAGCCTGGCGGCGCTGAATGCCTGGCTGGAGCAGCGATGCCTTACCCTCTGGCAGGAGATGCCGCACGGGGTGGAGCCCGGCAGCGTCGCTGCAGCTTGGCGGCAGGAGGTGGACTGCCTGATGCCGGTCCGGCGGGTGTTCGACGGCTTCGTCGATGAGACCAAGCGGGTTTCGCCCACCTGCCTCGTGCACTTTGATCGCAACCGCTACAGCGTGCCCGCCTCCTTCGCCAACCGGCCGGTCAGCCTGCGGATCTACCCCGACCGCATCCTGGTGGTGGCCGAGGGGGCCGTCGTCTGCGAGCACCAGCGGATCATCGAGCGGTCGCACCACGGGCAAGGCCGAACCGTCTACGACTGGCGCCACTACCTGGCGGTGGTCCAGCGCAAACCCGGTGCTTTGCGGAACGGCGCCCCCTTCGCCGAACTGCCGGAGGCGTTCCGGCAGCTCCAGCGTCAGCTGCACGGCAGGTCCGGCGGCGACCGGGAGATGGTCGAGATCCTCTCCCTGGTGCTGCAGCACGACGAGCAGGCCGTTCTGGTCGCCGTGGAGATGGCGCTGCAGGCCGGGGTCGCCAGCAAGACCCATATCCTGAACCTGCTGCACCGGCTGACCGATGGCACCGCGTCCCAGGCGCCGCCGATCGAGGCGCCCCAGGCCCTGGTGCTGGAACAGGAGCCCAAGGCCAATGTGGCCCGCTACGACAGCCTGCGCCCGAGGCAGGGAGGCCGCCATGCGTCATGACCCGGCGGCCGCCGCCATCGCCATCATGCTGCGCAGCCTCAAGATGCACGGCATGGCCCAGGCCGCGGCCGAACTGACCGAGCAGGGCGCGCCTGCCTTCCAGAGCGCGATCCCCATCCTGTCGCAGCTGCTCAAGGCCGAGATCGCCGAGCGCGAGGTCCGCTCCATCGCCTACCAGCTCAAGGCTGCCCGGTTCCCTACCTACAAGGACCTGACAGGCTTCGACTTCGCCAGCAGCCACCTCGACGAGGCCCTGGTGCGCCAGCTCCACGCCGGTGCCTTCATGGACAGCGCCGACAATATCGTGCTGGTCGGCGGACCGGGCACCGGCAAGACCCACGTGGCCACCGCGCTCGGCGTCCAGGCGGTCGAGCACCACCGCAAGCGGGTGCGGTTCTTCTCCACGGTGGAGCTGGTCAACATGCTGGAGCAGGAGAAAGCCGCCGGAAGGGCCGGACAGATCGCGGCCCGCCTGCTCCATGCCGACCTGCTGATCCTCGACGAGCTGGGCTACCTGCCGTTCAGCGCCTCAGGCGGTGCCCTGCTGTTTCATCTGCTCAGCAAGCTCTACGAGCAGACCAGCGTCATCATCACCACCAACCTCAGTTTCAGTGAGTGGGCGGCGATCTTCGGAGATGCCAAAATGACCACCGCACTCCTCGACCGGCTCACCCACCACTGCCACATCCTGGAGACCGGCAACGACAGCTTCCGCTTCAGGAACAGCTCCGCCACCCAGGCCCAGCCTGAAAGGAAACCACAGCCGACCTGACGAGATCTGAAAACCCCGCATCCACAACCCGGGTCAGATCTCCGTGGCAACCCCGGGTCAGCTCTCAGTGGCAATCAACACGTCTCGACCCTGGCCGACTGGGTCGGTACCGCGGCGGCTGTGCTCTCACCGCTGCATGCGCTGATCCAGGCCCATGTCCTGGCGGCTGAGCGCCTGCACGGGGATGACACCACCGTGCCCCTGCTCGCCCGCGGCAAAACTGTTACCGCCCGCCTGTGGACCTATGTGCGAGACGACCGGCCGTTTGCTGGACCGGCGCCGCCTGCCGCAGTGTTCTACTTCTCGCGCGACCGCACCGCTGAGCATCCCAAACGACATCTGGCCTCCTACGCGGGGATCCTGCAGGCCGATGCCTATGCCGGGTATGGCGAGCTCTACCAAATTGGCCGCAAGCCGGGGCCGATCACCCAGGCCGCGTGTTGGGCACACTTCCGGCGCAAGGTGTTCGGACTGGCCGAGCTCGCCCGTGCGCCGCTGGCCGCTGAGGCGGTACAGCGCATCGACCGGGTGTTCGAGGCCGAGCGGGTCGTGAACGGATGTCCGGCTGCCGCTCGGCTCATGCATGTGGATCGGCATGGAATAGGAACCCTGTTGGAGGGGTGATCGGCGTCCAAACGGGACCCCACTGACGGCGGGGTTCACAGTGGTTTCCGGGATGATCGGGAGCCAGTGCTGGGATGCTGGTCGTGGAGACAGTGGCAAAGATCCGGCGCCTGCACCGGGTGCAGGGCAAGTCGATCAAGGCGATCTGTCGTGAGCTCGGGATTTCGCGAAAGGTGGTCCGGAAGGTTCTGCGGTCCGGGGAGACGGAATTCCGCTACAGCCGGGCGCGGCAGCCGCAGCCCAAGCTGGGGCCGTGGCAGGCCGAGCTGGAGCGCCTGCTGGAGGCGAACGAGGCGCGGCCGCGGCGCGAGCGGCTGACGCTGGTGCGGGTCTACGAGACGCTGCGTGAGCTGGGGTACGAGGGCGGCTACGACGCGGTCCGGCGACATGCGCGGGGGTGGCAGGCGTCACGGGCGACGGCGGTGGCAGCAGCCTTCGTGCCGCTGAGCTTCGCGCCGGGCGAGGCATACCAGTTCGATTGGAGCCACGAGGTCGTGCTGATCGGCGGCACGACAGTGACCGTCAAAGTCGCGCATGTGAGGCTGTGCCACAGCCGGATGCTGTTCGTCCGCGCTTATCCGCGCGAGACGCAAGAGATGGTGTTTGACGCTCATGACCGGGCGTTCGCCTTCTTTCGCGGTACCTGCACGCGGGGCATCTACGACAACATGCGCACGGCGGTGGACGCGATCCTGGTGGGACGGGATCGCGCCTACAACCGGCGTTTCCTGCGCATGTGCAGCCACTACCTGGTCGAGCCGGTGGCCTGCACTCCGGCCTCGGGCTGGGAGAAAGGTCAGGTCGAGAACCAGGTCGGGCTGGTGCGGGAGCGGTTCTTTACGCCGCGGCTGCGGGTGAGGAGTTACGAGGAGCTGAACGCCCTCCTGCTGGAGCGGTGCGTGTCCCATGCCCGGGCCAATCGGCATCCGGAGCAGAGGGAGCGGACCGTCTGGGAGGCGTTCGAGGCAGAGCGGCCAAGCCTGGTGCCTTACGCTGGGCGGTTCGACGGGTTCCATGCCGTGCCTGCCGCGGTATCCAAGACCTGCCTGGTGCGGTTCGACAACAACAAGTACTCGGTGATGGCGAGCGCGGTGGGGCGGCCGGTCGAGATCCGGGCCTATGCCGAGCGGATCGAGTTGCGCCAGGACGGCCGGGTGGTGGGCGAGCACCGGCGCGTGTTCGGCCGGGACCAGACGGTGTTCGACCCCTGGCACTACGTGCCCGTGCTGGCGCGCAAACCTGGAGCGCTGCGCAACGGGGCACCGTTCAAGGACTGGCTGCTCCCCAGTGCACTGGAACGGGTCCGCCGCAAGCTGGCCACAGCCACCGATGGCGACCGGCAGATGGTGGAGATCCTGACCAGGGTGTTGGACGACGGTCTGGCTGCGGTTGAGGCCGCTTGCAGCGAGGCGCTGCGTGAGGGCGTCCACTCGGCCGATGTCATCCTCAACATCCTCGCCCGCCAGCGCGAGCCACCGCCACCGGTGACCATCCTGACCCCGGAGGCGCTCCGGCTGCGGCATGCGCCCCTGGCCGACTGCAGCCGCTACGACAGCCTGAGGAGAGGACCCTGATGGAACGCACCGCTATCCTCGCCACCATGGGCGAGCTGAAGCTCTACGGCATGCGCGCGGCGTTTGACGCCATCATCACGACCGCCGTCAAACGCCAGCATGAGCCACAGCAGGTTATCGGCGACTTTGTCTCGGCCGAGATCGCCGAGAAGCAGGCGCGCTCGATCAAGTATCAGATCGCCACCGCCAAGCTGCCGCTGGCCAAGGACGTGGACGAGTTCGGGTTCGACGGTACCCCGGTTAACGAGGCTCTGGTCCGTGATCTCGCGGGTGGCGGGTTCCTGGCCCAGCAGCGCAACGTGGTGCTCGTCGGTGGCACCGGCACGGGCAAAACCCATTTGGCTATCGCCATTGCCCGGGCCTGCATCCGCGATGGAGCGCGCGGACGGTTCTACAACGTGGTTGACCTGGTGAACCGCCTCGAGGCCGAGACCCGGGCCGGACGACAAGGGCGCATCGCCGATCATCTCTGCCGCCTGGATTTCGTTGTCCTCGACGAGCTCGGCTATCTGCCATTCGCCCAGTCCGGCGGCCAGTTGCTGTTCCACCTTGTCAGCCGTCTCTACGAGCAGACCTCGGTCATCGTCACCACCAACCTCGCTTTTGGTGAATGGCCCAGCGTCTTTGGGGACGCCAAGATGACCACTGCCTTACTCGACCGCCTCACTCACCACTGCGACATCGTCGAGACCGGCAACGATAGTTGGCGATTCAAGAACCGCGCCTGAACGCCCCCTCAACACACCTCACAAGAGGGTCCCTTTTGCGTGCCGATCTGGGGTCCCAATTCAGTGCCGATTGACAGACAGGGCGACCTTGGAAAAGAAGAACGACCCGCCCCAGAGGAGCGAGAGGAGGCCGAGGAGCCCCCACTCGGAGCAGCGCATGGCGCGGGTGTCAGACACTCGGCGGAACCTCATGGTGAACGATGCGTCCATGGATTGCGTATCGGAACCGCCCTGCCTCGCCGGAATCGGACCTCGTCCTCTCTGACCCCTCATCCTGCTGTAGGATAGCTGGCATGACGGCCGAAGCAGCGATCTGGGAAAGGGCCTGGGCTCAACGCGACCCCGCCTTCGATGGGGGCTTCTTCGTGTGTGTCAGGACCACGGGCGTCTATTGCCGGTGGGTCTGCCCGGTGCGCCTGCCTTACCGTCGCAATATCGAATTCCTGCCGAGCGCTGCCGCGGCCGAAGCGGCAGGCTTCCGGCCCTGCCTGCGGTGCCGGCCTGAAACGGTTCCGTTCTCTCCCGCCTGGAAAGGCACCCTGACCACAGTGGAGCGGGCATTCCGCCTGATCGTCGAGGAAGGCGCGCTGGATGGTGAAGGGGCCTCCGTAGAGAGTCTGTCGGCCCGCATGGGTATGACGGCACGGCATCTGCGGCGACTGTTCGTGCGGCACCTGGGGGCCACCCCGAATGCCGTCGCGAGGACCGCTCGGGTTCAGAGGGCCAAGCGCCTGCTGAGCGACACGGATCTCACGATGACCGAAATCGCCCTGCAGGCAGGCTTTGGAAGCCTGCGCCGCTTCAATGCTGTCTTTGCGGAGGTCTACCGTCGCCCGCCCGGCGCAATCCGACGGAAGCTGAGAGGTCCATAGCTGTGACTTGCGGAAAAGTGGCTGCATCCCCAGACGAGGCTATCGCGGCGCCCTCGCCATGCCGGTTAGCCGCCTGAGAGGTGACATGCCGGCGCCGGTTGTTGGCATCCCGCCCCCAGGCGCTCAGCCCTGGCCGGGTCGTGACGGGGCACTTCAAGGCCGTGTGGAAATGTATGGCGATGTGAGGGTGCGCGTGTAGGATCCGGCGTAGCAACCCCGATCAACAGGCAGCAATCATCCGGCAATGCGAGCGGCTGGTCGTGGAGGCCAGGATAGTGCTGAGCCTGCCGGTCTATCCAGGGTTTCCCTCAGGCCTTCCCCCGGAGCACGAAGTGCGGCATGACTGCCTCGGCTTGGCGGAGAGCAGGGAGGCCTCGGCCCTTGCCGTCTCTGGCTTGAGCGCTGATCCAGATGCCCCATTTCGCGGATCGGAAGGCTATTTCCTCTCAGAGAGGTCGAGATCTACCCTCGCCTTGGCCTCGGTGATCAGTTGCTCGAGCCCCCCTGCGCCGGTCGTCGTGACGATCGCAATCTTACTGGGACGCTGCTCTGAACGCGGGGCATAAACATGGATCGCCCAGCCTTGATCACCAAACTCTCGCACTTCGAGCGCGTAGCGGTTGTGATACTGGATCTCGACATAAGCCATCCGAAGGTTCCCCAGCGTGCTGCACTGATGTTCTAGAATGGGCCCGGTGCGTAAACGACGGCATGCTTAATGAAAGGGGCTGGCATAGGTAAGCCGATAGAGGCTTGATATGTCGTATGGAAAAGCGTCGTCGCAGTCGGCTGCCGCTGGCCACGCAGAAGCGGCTTCTGGAGCACTTCGTGGCGGGTACTCCAGCCCGCAGCGCGGCGGAATTGATCGGCGTCAATCGCAATACCGCCACGCTCTTCTACAGAAAACTGCGTGAGACGATCCAGGACGAGATCGCCCAGGAAGCCCCGCTCGATGGTGAGGTGGAAGTCGACGAGAGCTATTTCGGCGGCAAGCGCAAAGGTAAGCGCGGGCGCGGTGCCGCCGGAAAAGTGGTCGTCTTCGGCCTGTTGAAGCGCCAGGGACGAGTGCATGCGGTGATGATTCCTGACGCCCGCGGCAAGACCCTGCTGCCGATCATCCGCCAGAGAATCCGCCCGGATTCAGTGGTCTATTCAGATTCGCTCGGCAGCTACAACGTGCTGGACGTCTCCGAATTCCACCATCAGCGCATCGACCACAGCCAGCGGTTTGGCCAGGGCCGCAACCATATCAACGGCATTGAGAATTTCTGGAACCAGGCCAAGCGGCATCTGCGTCGATACAATGGCATCCCGCGCCAGAACTTCCATCTGTTCCTGGCCGAATGCGAGTGGCGCTTCAATCACGGCTCGCCCAAGAGCCTGCTTCGGACCTTGGGAAAATGGGCTAAGCTGACCATTAAGCGCAGTCCGTAACACGCTTACCTATGCCAGCCCCTAATGAAATGGTAACCATGGTAGGTCTTGGCCGAATGCGTCCGCTTCGGGATGGGCGGGCGGGAAAGCGGACCTCGCGTGGAGCGACTTTAGCCAAGTGCGAGCTTCGCCGCCAAGCCGAGAGCCGCGGTGGTGCCGAGTGTTCTCAGCAGGCCGAGTTTGAAGCCGAACAGGCACGCCACAGCGACTGCGGCAAGCGCCAGGGCAAGGATGTCCAGGCTGCCCGGGACCGGGATGTCCAGTGCCGCCGGGCCGACCTCCACCCGCCGTACCTCGGCGAAGAGCACCCGCAGACCAAACCAGAGCGCGAGGTTGGCGATGACGCCCACAACTGCGGCCGTGACCGCGGCCAGGGCGCTGGTCAGCTTGCGGTTAGCATGCAGCCGCTCGACGAAGGGAGCGCCCAGGAAGATGAAGGCGAAGCAGGGCGCGAAGGTGACCCATACCGTCAGCACCGAGGCCAGCACGCCCCAGATCAGCCCGCCCTGGCCGAAGCCCGCCAGAAAGCCCACGAACTGAAGCACCAGGATCAGCGGCCCCGGCGTCGTCTCGGCCAGGCCGAGGCCGACTAGCATCTGGTCGGCGGACAACCAGCCGTAGCCCTGCACTGCTTCCTGCGCGACATAGGCCAGCACGGCGTAGGCGCCGCCGACCGTGACCACCGCCATCTTGGAGAAGAACCAGGCGGCGTCGGCGAAGACCCCGGCTCCGGCCACCATGAGCAGGGCAACCGGTGCCACCCAGAGCGCGATGGCAATCCAGCCCGCACGCCAGGCCTTGGATGCCATGCGGGCCGGGCGCCCCGGGTCGGCCGCGAGCACCGCGTCCAGCAGCGCGGGTGGACCGTTCTTGGCCGTGCCGTGGCCACTTCCCTTGAACGCTCCCGGGGCGAAGTAGCCGATGAGCGCCGCCGCCAGCACCACAGCGGGAAACGGCACGCCGAAGACGTAGAGCGCGAGGAAGGCGGCCGCGGCGAGCGCCCAGGCGGCGCTAGTCTTCAGCGCGCGGCGGGCGACCCGCAGCAGGGCCTCGACTACCAGCACCAGCACCGCGCATTTCAGACCGAAGAACAGCGCCGAGACCACTGGCACCTGCCCCAGCGTGGCGTAGAGGATGGACAGGCCCAGCATCACGGCCGCACCCGGCAGCACGAACAGGACGCCTGCCGCCAACCCGCCGCGCACCCCGTGCAGCAGCCAGCCGAGATAGGTGGCGAGCTGCTGGGCCTCGGGCCCCGGCAGCAGGGTGCAGAAGTTCAGGGCGTGCAGGAACCGGGCATCCGACACCCAACGGCGCTCGTCCACCACCTCCCGGTGCAGCAGTGCGATCTGCCCCGCCGGGCCGCCGAAGGACAGCAGGCCGATCTTCAGCCAGACGCGCACGGCTTCGGCGAAGGATGGTAGCGCAGGCTCTTCCTCCGGAATGGACAGGGTAGGCTGCCTGACCTCGCGCACTGTGTTGTCGGTCACTGCCCGGACCTCCTGGCTGCACCCGGCGCCGCTGGCCAGTTGTGGTTCTCGGCGACGGCGTCGCGGCTCCAGCGGTAGAAGGCGTCATACAGACCCATCGCGGCGTCGAGTTGCGCCAGGTCATCCCGGTGCATTCGGGACAGCCCAAGGGAGGCCGCCAGCAGCCCCTCCGCCTGTGGCGCAAGGTCGGGTCGGGCGGTGTCGGCGCCACGCACGATCTCAGCCAGCCGGAGCAGCGGCTCGGAAGTCAGCCCGAACTCCTGGACCATGGTGTCGAAGGTGCAGGTCTCACCACGGTGGCTCCAGAACACCCCCTCGATGTCGAATGGCGCTGCGCTGAAGCGTTCTGCCACAGCACCAACCTCGGACGGCGCCACGAATAGGAAGACGGCAGACGGATCCACGAAGCGCCGGATCAGCCATGGGCAGGCGATCCGGTCGACCTTCGGCCGGGAACGCGTGACCCAGACCGTCCGCCCCTGCGCATCGCGCGTAGGAAGTCGGTCCGGACGTACCAGCAAATGGCCTTCGGCCGCCCATGCCTCGAAGCCACCCTCAAGCACCTCAGCCCGCGCACCGCCGTGGCGTAGCCAAGCGGCGACGCCGTGACTGAGCTTGAGGCCGCGCTGGCAGATCACCACCACGTGCCGGTCGGCTTGGTTCGCCATCCAGGTGGGCACGTCGCGATGGTCGCGCCGCAAGGAAGCCGGGAGCAGGCGCAGGTCCGCCGCGTAATCTTCCTCTGTTCGGATATCGAGCAGCATCGGGGCATCGGGCAGGCCGATGAGCCGGGCAAGCTGTGTAGTGGTGATGGTGTCGGGTGCGGGCATGGGCGTCCCCTCCATCGTTGTGGAGTGTCGGACGCGATGCTTCGGCCGAAGCCTCACGGGGCGATCGCGAGTGTCCCCTTGCGATCAGGATGATGACTGGTGTCCTGGTTTGTCAAGAATCGCTGGTGGGGTCTCCAGGCCAGGGTCAGATGTGTGGTGGCATCGTCCGTCCCTCGCCTTGAAGGCCATCTCCCGTTAGCCAGATGGCATGTGAACGGCGAAGCCTTCGCCGCCGACTCCGGAGCGATTCGGGCACTTGTGGCACAGGTGTGGATCGGCCAGATCACCGCTCATGGCCTCTTTGACCTTCGGTGCCGAACTTCTCGCCACCTTCACCGCCCTCGGCGCCGCCTGGCTTTGGTTTCAGGCCAGCGGCGGACGCGTACGCCGCGTCCATACGCGCGACCTCATCGACGGCGGTGACCTGAACCGTCTCGTCATTGCCATGAACCGCGCCCAGATTCTCAATCGGCGGGCTGCCCTGGCTGCCACCGTTTCGGCATTGCTGGTCGCGTTGCTAAGTGCGGCCAAAGTCATCGACAGGCTGTGACATGGGGGCGGCGGGAGCTTGAACCGGCCGAACGGCGCCGCTCGATGCCGTGGTGCCGACGGCTGGGCTTATTCCTCCTGGCCGGTACCAGCATGGGCGTGGTGCCAGAGGGTTATGCTCGATCCGGAGACGCCGCGTGTTCGGGCAGGCTGCGGGTCGACTTCGTCTATACGGTGATGCTCAGGCGGGGCACCTACGAGTACCGCGCCTTCCTCCGCAACCTGACCGGTGAAACCCTTAGCTGGACCATGTCGGTCGGCGCGTTTCCCCAAGGCGCCAGTCCGCCACTCGAGAACCCCATGGGAGGCTTTCTTGCTCCCTATGCAGGGGAGACCCTGCGCATCGGGCGTGGCCAGAGCCAGGCCATCAACCTCGAAACGGTTAAGGTGCTCTATGACCACGAAGGTGGAGTTGGACCCTTCCTCAGCCTCCGTGATTGCAGGAGGCGCCCCGGTTGACCGACCGGAGCGCCCAATCCGGCTCGTCGGCTCAGGCTACCGGGGGCTGACCAGCAAGGGGGCTGGCCCTGCCCCGGGCCGACGCTGCGCCAAGCTCGCATTCACCGTCACTTCCGAGGCGAGAACCTTGTCGATCCTGCGGCCGTCCAGGTCGACGACTTCGAACTTCCAGCCATGCGCCTGCACCGTCTCGCCGACCTGGGGCAGCCTTCCCATTGCTTGCAGGACCAATCCCGCGACCGTCTCATAGCCACGTTCAGCACTTAGGTTGATCTTCAGGCGGTCCGCCATTTCGTCCGCAGGCATCCATCCTGCCAGCAGCCAGGAGCCGTCCTCGCGTTTGACGGCGGCTGGCTCCTCACCCGCCTCGATGTCCGACTTGAAGTCGCCTACGATGGCGCCGGTCAGGTCGGTCGGGGTGACGATACCCTCAAAGTGGCCATACTCGTCATGCACCAGGGCCATTGGAACCTCTGCTGCGCGCAAGGTGGCCAGGAGGTCCAGGGCGTCGGCCGTATCCGGCACGATGGGAGCGGTCCGTGCCAGGGCGCGGATGTCCATAGGCTCACCACGCAACATGGCGGCCAGGAGTTCACGCGACTGCACCACGCCGATCATCTGATCCGGGGACCCGTCGCCCACGGGCAGGCGCGAATGGGAGGTGCGCATCAGGACGGCGTGGGTCACTGCATCACCTGCCGCGGCATCAATCCAGTCCACGTCGCCACGAGGCGTCATGACGCCACGCACCGCACGGTCCCCAAGCCGCAGCACGCCCGAGATCATCCGGCGCTCCGCCGTCTCGATGGTGCCGTGCCGCTCGGCCTCGGCAACCAGCGAGCGCAGGTCGTCATCCGTCACCTTCTCCTCTTCCTCGGCACCCAGACCGAGCAAGCCAAAGATCAGGTTGCTGGAAGCGTCGAGCAGCCAGACCACCGGTGCCGCCACCTTCGAGACGATCCGCATCAGGGGGGCGACCCGGCAAGCGAAGCCTTCAGGGTTGCGGAGTGCCAGGCGCTTGGGCACCAGCTCGCCGACGACGATCGAGAGGTAGGTCACCAGCGCCACAACGGCGCCAAATCCCAAGGGGTTGGCAAGAGCGGACGAGACGCCGAGACCCAGCAGGATGTCTGTCAGCTGGCCGCCCAGAGCAGCGCCCGAGAATGCGCCCGCCAGTACGCCAACGAGCGTGATGCCAATCTGGACAGTGGATAGGAAGCGCCCCGGTTCCTCGGCGAGATCCAGGGCTGCCTGAGCTCCGGACCTGCCTTCCGCAGCCATTACTCGCAGCCTCGGTCGCCGTGCGGAGATCACCGCAAGTTCGGAGAGGGAGAAGATGCCGTTGACGACGACAAGGACCAGAACCACGGCGATATCGAGCAAAACGTCCTCCAAAGAGCCGCAGCGGCATGTCGGGACGACACTCCAGGGTGCGGCCCGCGATGTGGGACAGCCTGACCTTGGCTCTCAGAGAAAGCCCAGGGTCAGTGCCGCCAGCACAACATAGCGGCCGGTTTTGGCGATAGCGACCAAGAGGAGGAAGATCGGGAATGGCTCGCGCATAACACCTGCGACAACCGTCAGCGGATCTCCCACGATAGGCAGCCAGCTGAACAGCAGGGACCATCGGCCGTAACGCTGGTACCAGCCTTGGGCACGCGTCAGCATGGCGTCGCTGACGGGGAACCACCGGCGATGCCGGTAGTGCTCCACGGATCTGCCCAGCAGCCAGTTCAGGGCCGATCCGGTGGTATTCGCCACGCTGGCCACGACGAGCAAAAGTGTGGGGGAGTAGGTGTCGGTCAGCAGGAGGCCGACCAGCACCGCCTCGGACTGCATCGGCAGGATGGTGGCGGCCGCGAAAGCCGCCACGAACAACCCGGCATAGACTGCGAACCCGCCCATCGCTGTCCAGCCCGGACCGACGCCTGCCTCAGGCCGCCGCGAGATGCGTCAGAGCGACGGCGCCGACGTAGAGGCCCACAAGGATGATGAGCACGCCCGAGGCATAGGGCGCCCGGCGCATGAAGGTGTCGAAGCCCGACCACCGGCGGGTCGCATGGCGCATGCCGGTCGCGGCAATGACGCCGACCGTTACCAGCGTGATGGCAAGGCCGATGCTGAAGCACAGCACCAGCGCGGCGCCGAGGGTGAACTCCTGAAGCTGGAGGCAGATCAGCAGCACCGTGATGGCTGCCGGGCACGGCACCAGCCCGCCCGTCAGCCCGAACAGCACGATCTGCCAGGTCGTCACCTGGCGTCCGGCGAACCGGCGCTGGATGTCGCTGGCATGTGCACGCTCGTGGGCGTCCTGGTAGCCATCCGTGGTCGCAAAGGCACCGGGTGCCAGAGGCTCGCGCTCGTGACCGTCGCTGTGTTCCGCGAAGACCACCTCGTAATCGTGGGCATGGTTGCCATGGGACAGGCTCAGGCGGGCGGTGAACTCGTGAGGCTCCGGGATGTCGGTGGCGGACTCGAGGTAGCCGCCGCGGTCGACGAAGCCGAAGCTCTGGCGCTGCCCGCCCGGGCGAAGGGTCTCCACCGTCACATCCTCGGCCGCCCAGTGCGGACCGCGTTCCGACCGCAGCCGCCAGCGCGGCGGGACGCCGTCCTCGAACACCTCCAGGGCGACCACGCCATGGCCGGTGTCGATGCGCCGCACCTCCTCGCCATGGCTGTGCCCATGGTGGTGCTCGTGGTCGTGTCCATGGTCGTGCGAGTATCCGGGGGCACCGTTGGCCTGCTGGTCCCGCCAGGTCCGCCACAGCATCCAGATGGCCATGGCGATAATCGCCACGGCGGAGGCAAGCTGGAAATATGGCTCCGCGGTCTCAGCGTCGAAGCCCTTCCAGAGATACAGGCCCCCTAGGCCGATGCCCCAGACCACCAGCGTGTGCGAGAAGGTCGCCGCGAGGCCCAGCAGCACCGCCTGCGTCACGCTGCCCCGGACGGCGACGATGAAGGCCGCCATCATGGTCTTGGAATGCCCCGGCTCCAGCCCATGCAGGGCACCCAGCAGGATAGCGCTGGGAATGAAGAGCCAGGCGTGGGCGGATCCCTGGGCGAGCAGTTCGGAGAAGGGGGTCATGGGGCGCGCCTTCAGAGGTACTTCGTGATGGCCTTGAACTCGTCGATCGGACCCCGCTCAGCACGCGGCACCGCCCCTACGACGTCATCAAGGCAGTGGTCGAGATGGTCGTGGATCAGGGTGCGCTTGGCATTGGCGATGGCCGCCTCCACCGCGTGGAGTTGCTGCACGATGTCGAGGCAGGAGCGGCCCTGCTCGATCATCTCGACCACGCTGCGGAGATGGCCGTCGGCGCGCTTCAGGCGCTTCACGATCTCCGGGTGCGAGGCATGGACATGGGGGACGGTCATGCTCTAGACCTATCCCCCTGGTAGGGATCTAGTCAACTTGCTATAGGGCCTGCGGAATGCATGTCACGCACGAGATTCTAGGGGAGCGCATGCGGGGCACGAGAGGGGTTGCAGCGGTCTTTCGCCTGCTCGTCATCGTCCTGATGGTAGTCGGCGGCGCGACGCTCCTGGGCGCCACCATGCCGCCAGCGCCTCAAACCTGGATAGAAGCCGATGCTGGCCATGCCGGGTCATCCTTCTCGGACCACCGGACGGTCCAGGACGCCGGAGACTACCGGCACTCGCACGACCAGGCCGTGCCTGACCACTTCCACGAAGCGGTGGTGCCCGAGACTGGCCGCGCCGCCGGGCGTCAGACGTCGCACAGGCTGCGGCTGAGCCTGCCGCGAGAGGCACTCCCGCGCGGCCTGCTCATGAGCCTGGAGAGGCCGCCAAGGACCATGGCGTCAGCCTAGCTGGCTGCCAGCCTCAACGCTTCTTCCAACACTTTTCTGCCGGTCCAATCTCATGAAACTGACTGCACGAGGAGCCGGTCTCCTGTTCCGTGCGCCTTGGCTGTTCGCCAGCCTGCTGTGCCTGGCACTGTTCGGTACGGCCTCGGACGCGCTCGCGCATGCCGTCGCCGAGGGCGACAAGGGCTATATCCAGGAAGTCACCGGCATCAAGCTGCTGCCCTTCGTCTATCTGGGCGCCAAGCACATGGTCACCGGCTACGACCACATCCTGTTCCTGCTCGGCGTGATCTTCTTCCTGTACCGGATGAAGCACATCGCCATCTACGTCAGCCTTTTCGCGCTCGGCCATTCCACGACGATGCTGGCGGGCGTCTACTTCGGCCTCGGCATCAACAGCTACATCATAGATGCCATCATCGGCCTGTCCGTCGTCTACAAGGCTTTGGACAATATGGGCGCCTTCCAGCGCTGGTTTGGCTTCCAGCCGAATACCAAGGCGGCGACCCTGGTGTTCGGGCTGTTCCACGGCTTCGGGCTCTCCACGAAGATCCTCGAATACAACATCTCGCCTGACGGCCTGGTACCGAACCTGCTGGCCTTCAACGTGGGTGTCGAGATCGGCCAGCTCCTGGCTCTCGGCGCCATTCTCATCGCCATGGGCTTCTGGCGCCGCAGCCCGAGCTTCCTGCGCCACGCCTACTCCGCAAACGTCGTCATGATGACCGCCGGGTTCGTGTTGATCGGATATCAGATCACCGGCTGGTTCGTGTCCTGAGGAATCCGACAATGTACAACACCGACCTCCCGACCCGCGCCGAATTGCCGACCTCCAGGCAGTTGCTGCGCTCCACCGCCATCGCTGTGGTCGCGGCGGCGGGCATTCTGGTGACCGTCGTCCTGCCTTCCGAATACGCCATCGATCCGACCGGTGTGGGAAAGGTGCTGGGCCTGACCGAGATGGGCGAGATCAAGGCGCAGCTTGCCGCCGAGGCGGAGGCCGACCGTCGGGCCAGCGAAGCCTTGGTACCCGCCACGCCTGGTTCCACCGGGCCGCGCTCGAGCCTGATGGGCACCGTCATGGCGCAGTTCCTGATCGGCTCGGCCGCCGCGCAGACACCGCCGGTGGCCGCGCGCTCCGATGAGACCGCAGTGGTCCTCCGCCCCAACCAGGGGCTCGAGGTGAAGCTCCGTATGCGCAAGGACGCGCGGGCGACCTACTCTTGGACGTCCACGGGTCCAGTGAACTTCGACCTGCACGGCGAGCCGCCGAACCCGCCGCGCAACTTCTCGCACAGCTACAAGAGCGGCCGCTCAACCTCCGCCGACAACGGTGACGTGGTGGCGGCTTTCGACGGCACCCACGGTTGGTTCTGGCGCAACCGCTCGGCGCAGGACGTGACCGTGACGCTGCGGACCAGCGGCCCCTACGAGGCCATCACCCGTCCCTGACGGCTTCCGTCCCGCCCGGCTGACCGGGCGGGACCCTGTGGCAGGAGTTGCCGACGATGCTCGCCCCCCTTGCCCATCCGGTCTACCGGCGTCTGTTCCTGGCCCAGGTGCTGTCCCTGATCGGCACCGGGCTGGCCACCGTGGCCCTTGGCTTGCTGGCCTTCCAGCTAGCCGGGAACCAGGCGGGCGCGGTGCTCGGCACTGCCCTGGCCATCAAGATGGTGGCCTATGTCGGGGTGGCGCCGGTGGCCTCCGCCTTCACCCACCTGCTGCCCCGGCGCATCCTGCTGGTGACGCTGGACGTGGTGCGGGCGGTGATCGCCCTGCTGCTGCCCTTCGTGACCCAGATCTGGCAGGTCTACCTGCTGATCTTCGTGCTCCAGGCCTGCTCGGCCGCCTTCACCCCAACCTTCCAGGCCACCATCCCTGACGTGCTGCCGGACGAGGGGGAATATACGCGGGCGCTGTCCCTCTTGCGCTTGGCCTATGACCTGGAGAGCCTGCTGAGCCCGATGCTGGCGGCGGCGCTGCTGACGGTCATCAGCTTCAACTGGCTCTTCAGCGGGACGGCACTGGGATTCCTGGCGTCCGCGGCGCTGGTGGTGACGCTGGCGTTGCCTTCGCCGACGCCGCCCGAGCAACAGGGCGGCATCTACGAGCGCACGACACGGGGCACGCGCATCTACCTGGCCACGCCGCGGCTGCGAGGGCTGCTGGCCTTTAACCTGGCCGTGGCGGCGGCGGGCGCCATGGTGATCGTCAACACCGTGGTGTTGGTGAAGGGGAACTTTGGGCTGGGTGACCGCGAGGTAGCCTGGACACTGGCGGCCTATGGCTTCGGTTCCATGCTCAGCGCGTTGCTGCTGCCGAAGCTGCTGGAGAACCTGTCGGATCGTACGGCCATGTTGGGCGGCGCTGCGCTGCTGTGCCTCGGCATGATCCTGGCCCCGATCGCCAACGGCTGGGGCACCCTGCTGCCGATCTGGCTCATGCTGGGCCTCGGCAACGGCATGGTGCTGACGCCCTCAGGCCGCCTACTGCGTCGGTCCGCCCACCCCGGGGACCGGCCCGCTGTGTTCGCCGCGCAGTTCGCGCTGTCGCACGCCTGCTGGCTGCTGACCTATCCGCTGGCTGGATGGCTGGGCGCCGCGTTCGGTACGGACGCAACGTTCGAGGTCATGGCGCTCCTCGTCGCTCTTGGCATCCTGGCAGCCGCGATGGTCTGGCCCCGCCGCGATGACGAGGACCTCGAGCACATGCACCAGGATCTGCCTGCAGCTCACCCCCACATGGCGCATGCGGCGGGCCAGCGGCACCGGCACACTTACGTCATCGACGACCTTCACCACAGGTGGCCGAGACCTTGAGGTCGTGTCGTGAAGGACTCGCTGCACCACGGCATCCATGAGGTGCATAGGCCTTGCCTGGAGCTTGCTTGGAGGAAACGGTAGCCGCGCATCGCCTCGGCGCCGCGACCGCTCTACACGCTGCATTTCATGCAACGCAGCCACAGGGGCCTCAACCTGCGAGGAAATCAGCGACTGGAGGGCATCACAATGCTAGTGCCCGCTGGGCTGCTCTACCTCATGCCGATCCTGTGGCTGGTTGGTAGTTGGACTCACCGCAGCGGCGCTCAGCTTTTTATGCGGGGCCTGGGCGTCACTCAGCCGAAGCCGCGAGACCAGGAGCACGACGGACGTACTGACGTGCCTACGTCATTCCTGGTCAGCAGGGAGACAACGCCTGGAAGCCATTAAGAACCTGAGGCTAGAGGGCTGATTATAGACTTTTGTGGCGAACCGGTTGCGGTAAGCTGACCAGATTCAGCGGATCATAGGTGGTCCATTCACAAGCCTTCTGTAATCGGGCCGCTCAACGGCCGAACGGACGTCGCATCGCGACGTGCCTCTCTTCTATCCGTGGTCAGCACAAGTCCATGCCGCTGACGAGGCAGCGTCCCGGTTAGCAGCAATGAGCGGATCGCGATGACAATATTTCGCAACATCTTGATCGCTGTGAAGCCCACGGAAGCGCCGGAGGTGGCGGAATGCCGCAGTATGATGGGCCAGCCAGAACCGCTCGATGAGAGTAGGCAGGCAGGGCGGTTCTGGTTAGAATCGTGCCATGTCCAAGCGCTTCCTCACAGACGTGATCCAGCAATCCACCGATATGACAGGCGTGGCGGCAAGCCGCCTGGCCGCCGATCTCATCGAGGCCATCAAGGCTGAGATCATCGGGACCGGCCGCTTCTCGTTGCCTGATTTTGGCTCCTTCACGGTGCGCGAGACGCCTAAGCGCACGGCGCTGAACCCGCGAACAGGCGAGAAGGTGGCGGTGAAGGCTGGGGCAACCGTAAGGTTCAAGGCGAGCCCCTCGCTGAAGGAAGCGGCCTTCGCTGGCGCCAAGAAGGCCAAGCGCAAGACCGCCAGAGCCGCCAAGGCGGGCTGACCTTCAAGCGCTTTCAGCCATCGCGCAGGAAGTCCACCACGGCTTGCAGGAAGACAGCGCGCCCGGCCGTGTCCCGGTCGAGGTGCACGAAATGCGTGGCCTGCGGGATCGTCAGCAACCGGGCCCGTGGTGCCTCCGATGCCAGGGTGGCGGCGTCCTCGGGACGGCTCCAGAAGTCACGGCCGCCTCGGATCACGAGCACCGGCATAGGTAGTACGGCCGCGCTCCACTGCCGGCGATCCAGGGCCAGCTCGAAACTGTCGGCCATGGCGCCGCTCGGCGCACGGAAGGACGGCGGCGTCCGGCTGCTGCTGCTGGGATCGGAGGCCAGCGCAGCGGCGACATAGGCCTCGGCCACGGCCGGATCACGCCAGGCGGCCTTATCCTCGCCGGGAATGCTACGGTCCCAGGCCGGCAGGAGGCTGGGACCGCTGTTCAGCCGGTAGGCGCCAAAGGCCGCGGTGTTGAACTGGCCAGGCCGCCTCGGGTCCTCGGCGGCCGAGCCACGGCCGAGGGTCGGATGATCGGCGGAGCCGCCGTAGAGGCTGTTGAGGATCACGAGGCGTCCCACTTGCTCCGGATGCCGGGTTGCATAGGCACCCATCCAGTGACCGCCGGTTGCCCAACCCAGCAGATGTACGGATCGCCCGCCGTTCCAGGCGGCAATCGCCGCGACGGCGGCACGAAGATCGGCCACGGCATCGTCCGTGCGCATCAGGGGCGGGGCGGCATCGGCTGGGGTCTCCATCGCGGCCGGCCGGCTGGATCGGCCGTATCCACGCAGATCGAGCACGTAGACGCGATGCCCAACCAGCGCGAGGTCCGCGGCCAGGGAGCCACCGGGCATCGGCAGATCGAAGGAGGCCAGTCCTGGGACACGTGCCCCGTGGAGGAGCAGGACGACGCCGGCATCGGGCGAGGCAGGTCTCACCTCGCGCAGGAAGAGGCTCTCGCCGTTGGGAAGGCCCAGGCGATGGTCATGACGTGTGATCCCGGAAGAGCGGGCGGTGGCAGCCATCGGCAGCAGGCCGCCGGAGAGCGTCAGGGCGGAACGGCGCGACATCATGGGTCATCTCCGGATGCGTCGGAGGCAGAGATGCCGCCGGACAGCGCGCCGATCCATGCGGTGGATGCAGGAAGATGATATCAGGACGATATGGAACTCCGGCACCTGCGCCATTTCATCGCCGTCGCGGAGGAAGAGCACATGGGCCGGGCGGCGCTGCGCCTGGGCATGGCCCAGCCTCCACTCAGCCAATCCATCGCGCGGCTGGAGAAATCACTGGGCGTCGCGCTGTTCCATCGGGCCAACCGCCGACTGGCGCTGACGCCGGCCGGCCTGGCTATGCTGGAGGATGCGCGTGCCACGCTGCGATATGCCGGCCAGGCGCGGGAGCAGGCCATAGCGGCGGCCGCGGGGGCGGCGGGGCAGGTGCGCATCGGCTTTGTCTCGGCGGCTACCTATCAGCATCTTCCAGCGCTGCTGCGGCGCCTGCGCGAGACCCATCCGGCCCTGCGACCGCAGTTGCTGGAGGGCTCGACCAACGAGCAGCTCGCGGCGCTGGAACAGGGCAGGCTCGATGTCGGCTTCGTGCATCCGCCGCTAGGGGCGACCACGCTGCCGGTGCTGGACCTGGGCAGCGAGCCGCTCGTGGCCGCCGTCCCTGAGGATGGCACGAGCGACGCGGTGACGCTGGCGGAGATTGCACGGCGCGGGTTGATCCTGTTCCCGGCGGCCCAGGGGCCCAGCCTGCATGCGCGCATCCTGGATGCCTTCGGCGCAGCGGGCGCGTCCATCAGCGGACCGCAGGAGGCGAGCCGCGCGCTGACCATGCTCTCCATGGTCTCATCCGGCTGCGGGGTGGCACTGCTGCCCCGCTCCACCACAGTGTTGAGCTTTCAAGGGGTGCGTTTCGCTGCGGTCAAGGGCAGCCAGGACCTGCCGCAATGGCCTCTGGCCCTGACGGCGCGACCCCGCCCTCGCCCGCCGGTCATTGACCTGATCCTGGGCCTGATGCGAGAGGCGACGAGGCCCTCCTGATCGCCAGTGGCGGAGGATCTGGTGCCGCGCGGCCAGCCGTGGCGTTCGCACGCCATGTCGGCCTACCGGAATGGTGCTACGTCTCTTTCAGAGTCAGAATTGGGCGTATATCTCGATGATGTTGCCCTCGGGATCGCGGAAGAACAGCGCGCGGTGCCGCCATTTCGGCAAATTCGTAGGCCCCTTCAGGATAGCCACGCCCTGGGTAACCAACTCTTCGTGACATTGGTCGACGGCAGCCAGAGGCACCCGAAAAGCCAGTTGCATCGCTGCCGTGCCTGATGGCAGCAAGCCGTCGTCGCACACGCTCCACGGCCCCCGAGGTCGCAGTGTCAGGAGGGTGGAACCAACGCGGAAGCTGACCCAGTTCTCCAAGTCCACCTCGATCGGGAACCGCATGACATCGCGGTAGAAGGCCCGTGTCTCGGCAAGCTTGGTGCACAGGATCACGGTGTAATCCAGGTTCTCGATGCCCCCGAGACTCATCACGATCCCCTCACTGTCCTCGGCAAACTGATCATAAGTGTTTTGCTATCAGGTTGCGACGTCGTTGGCTTGGGTGCCATTCTGCCCGGGGTAGCTTCTGTTGAGGCTCAGGGGCTATTTAATTCGACCCCGCGATTTGATGATGCTGTGATTCCATGGCAGCCGGAGTGGCGGCACTGCCGGCTCCCCGCCCTCATCCAGTCGGCCCGGTACGAGTGTGCCGGCGAGACCGGTACCCAGGTCCAGCGGGAGCAACGCTGCCTGATCATGCAGCAGGCGCCGGGTGGCAGCATTCGATGAGAGCTGGATCATTGAGTACTGACAGGAGAAGAAGCGATTCCTATCCCCAAGCTGATGGCATTCGACGTCGATGGGACCCTGTTGCGTGGGGAGAATATCTGCGGCTGCATCGCCCGGAATATCGGGCGGACTGCTGACATGGATGCATTCGAACTTTTCCGGTCTCGAGAAGACATCAGGGCGGGACGGCACGCCATGCTGGAGTGGTATGCTCCATTCAGCAGAACGGACCTGATCAGCTATCTCCAGGATCTTTGCCTTGCGCCCGGTGTCCTGCGGGGTTTCGCACGCCTGAAGGCGCACTGCATCAAGATCGCCCTGGTGTCCATTACATGGCAGTTCGCCGTGGAGTGGCTGGCTGCCGATCTCGGGGCCGATTATGCGATCGGCACGGGATGGTCCGAGGGCGGAGACATCGCGCACTTCTGGCCAGAGGATAAGGCTACGTGGCTGCAAGCCCTGCTTGCACAACTCAGGATCGAACCGGCCTCTCTCGTGGCCGTGCACGATTCCTATGGCGACATACCCATGCTGCAGCTGGCAGGCCGAAGCTACTTCGTAGGCGGTGTTCTCCCGTCAGATCTGCAACACGCTCATCATTGGCCTGACGGAGACATTGGCGAAATCATCGATGATGCGATAGCCACAGCCTGGGTATGACATGTTGCCATACTGGCTCAGCCTACTGAGGTCTTCTGGTACTGAAGCGCGGCCTCGGTCGAGGTGATCGCATCAATCCGCCGGCGCCTGGGACGAGGTGCTGAAGCCGAGCGCTGTCTCCAGGCTGAGAAGCAGCCCGAAGAGCTGGTTGTAGTCGTCGCCATGGGGCGGCCTCGCATGGGCACCGTCATGCACCACGTCGCAAAGCATGTCGTCATGCCGCTTGGCCGCCTGCAGGACGGCGCGAACCCGCACCGCCAGATCATGGGCAGCGCCTGGACCCTGCTCACGCGGCGGCTGATGATCTCGAGCCGCTGGCTTCTTGCCTGCGCCATCCAGCCCCCATTCGGCCAGCCGGACCACGGTATCGAGCCAGGCCAGTTGCTCGTCCTGGTCGTAGGGCAGCCAGAAGGCGGCCTGCAATGGCTCCGCTGGCGGCGCACCCGGCCCCTCCCAGCCCTCTTCGCCGTAGCCGGCCGGCGGATATCCCTGATCGTAGAAGCCTTCGTCTGGCGCGTCCCGATGGGAGCCGCAGGCCTTCCCGGGTGGCTGGACTGCCAGCCAGCGCCCTTTAGCGACGGAACCCTGCAGGATCTCTGTCAGGGCGGCGGTGCATCGATCTGACACGCTCATGGAGTGCTCCTTTCGGCCCGCATTGCCCGCCATTCGGTGCGGTGGGCGAGCTTGTCGTGATGGACGGAATGGCGCCAAGCCGCGACGAACCGGCGCCGGTAGCAGGGGAGTCAGGCTATGGACGGCTTGGTGTTCGGCTGCCGGGCGATACCGCCGGGCCATTGCCTGGTGCGCGTCGCGTCATGAGCGCTGCGTCGACATCGCGTCATAGGACATGTATGTCGCCGGATCATATCGCATCTCCCGCCTCCGCGAGCACGCTGCGGATCTCCGCCAGAAGCTCGACGATCCCCTCCTGCAGGGGGTCATCCTCGAAGCCGGCGATAAAGGCCGCGGCCCGCCGGAGCGCTCGCCGCTCCGGTGTCTCAGACGCCGGCCGGCCCTGCTTGAACATCGCCCGCGCCGTGCCGCAGGCATCATCCAGGTCGGGTGTGTAGTAGGCGGTCTCCTTTCCGCAGCCCTGGAAGTTAACCCGGTAGTCGCCGCCAGGACGGCGCGTCAGCGTGCAGCCATAGGACCGGCAGCACGCCCGGGCCCGGGCGAAGGTCAGCGCTCCCGCGCTCTGCGCCGGGGTGTTCATGCCGCCCCCTTGAGTTGCGCCATGCGCTCACCCAGCAGCCAGAGCGCCTTGTTCAGCTTCACATCCGGATACCTCCAGAAACCCTGCGGCTTCGGCGGATGATGTTGGTTTGAGGCTGCCGGTGCTTCAGGGATGCGGATGCGCGTGCCCATCTGGTGGACGGAGCCGCTCAGTCGATGGCGGCGGCTTGCCTACTTGCGTGCCGCTACGACGTCGCGGGCTTGCTGCTGAGCCAGACGAACCGCTTGAGGTTATAGGCGAGATTGGCGAGGCCGATCTTCACCCGTGCCCTGGCGATGCCGATGGTGCGCACGACCAGCGCCATCGGCCCCTTCTGCCGGGCAAAGACGTGTTCGACCGCGGAGCGCACGGCCGACTTGCGGGCATTGGCCCGTCGCGTCCTTGCCGCCATCGGCCGCCCCGGGGGCTTCTTGCGGTGGATGCGCGAGACCATGCCACGCTCAGCCAGCCAGGCCTCGTTCTTCGCTGAGCGATAGGCGGTATCGGCCCAGACATCGCTGGCGGTGTTGCCGGCATCGACCACCTCCGCCAGCCGCGCCCCGTCATGGGCGGCCGCATGGCTCGCGGTCCAGCCGCGGATCAGGCCGTGCCGGCGATCGATCGCGACGTGGTTCTTGTACCCGAAGGCCGGAACCGCGAGATCGACCTGCGGGGTGCCATCCTCGCGCGGCCTGGCCTTGGAGAACTTCACCGTCCAGCGCGCGTCGCGGTCCTTCTGGCGCAGCTTCGCAGGCATCTCCGCCCAGCCCTCAGGGATCTTGCCCGCCTTGATCGCCGCCCGCTCGGCCTCGGTGTTGCGCTGCTTCGGTGCGGCGACGATGGTCGCATCCACGATCTGCCCGCCCATCGCCAGGTAACCCGCGGCACGCAGCGTGGCGTCGAACCGCGCGAACAGCCGCTCCACCGCGCCGGCCCGCTTCAGCGCCTCGCGGAACGCCCAGATCGTGTTGGCGTCCGGCACCGGGTCGGCCAGCGCGAGGCCGAGGAAGCGCATGAAGGACAGGCGGTCCTTGATGAGGTACTCGCAGCGCTCGTCGGACAACCCGTGCATCGCCTGCAGCAGCAGGATCTTGAACATCAGCACGTGATCGAAGGCGGGGCGGCCACCCTTCGTGCCGTCCGCGCGCGGCACGGCCTGCTCCAGCTCGGCGCGGAACATCGTGAAATCAACCAGCGCGACGATCCGCTCGAGGTCATCGCCCTTGGCCGACAGCTCCCGCAAACGCTCCTCCACATCGAAGAACCCAGGCTGCCGAACCATCGCCTTCCCTCGCGCTGATCCGCGTCAGTGAATCAGCCGAACGGCATCAAGGCGAGGGGTTTCTGGAGGCGTCC
>NZ_JBMPSU010000004.1:0-92363 GCF_049340465.1 Pseudoroseomonas sp. WGS1072
TAGGTCCGGTTCACGACGTGCTTGACAAAGCCTCACTCGATCCGAGTGAAGTGGATGCGGTGCTGTTCATCGGTGGAAGCGCCCAGAACCCGCTGGTTCGTGCGGCGGTGATGGACCTATTCCCGCCTGAGGTGCGCGAGGTGGTGCCTCGAAACCTTCGCGCCCTCGTGTCGCAAGGGGCGGCTATCCATAGCCTGGGCCTGCATGGCTTCAATTTCGACTTCATCGCCCCGATCACCTCCGAGGCCATCTCGGTGGTGGCACGCGGCGGTTCAGTTGAAACCCTGATCCCAGCCTCGACGCCGGTGCCAACCGAAGCTCCCTTTGTGATCGAACTGTCAATCCCCGACGATGGCCAGCGGCAGCTCGACGTGCCGATCTGTTCGGGTAGTCGCGAAAAACTGGTTGGGATCGTGTCGGTCAAGCCGGCCGGTTCCAGCGGCTTCGCACGCGGGGATGCTGTCATTGTCACCGGGCGGCTGAGCAAAGAGAAGCTGCTTGATGTGACAGTGACTGTGGCGGGGAGAACGGCGCGGGCAGAGATCATGAACCCCCTCTCAAACTCGGCAACCTCACCGGCCGAGTTGGCCATGCTGCGCGAGCGGCAGCGATTCAATGAGTCCATGCTTCGCAACCACGGTCGACCCGAAGCGAGCGTGGTTCAGGCCTACAGCCGGGCAGCCGCTAAGGCAGGGGAGCATGAGTTGGCTGCCGATCTCTTGTTGGCGCTGGAGCGAATCACTCCGCGCAGCGACCACGCGACCGACATCTGCTATCATTACTCGATGGCCGGCCGCGATCGGGCGAGCCACGAATGGGCGGCCATCGCTCACCGGCGCAGGCCGACAGCGTTGACCGCGCACAACCTTGCCTGTGGAGAATTGGACGCAGTAGCAAAGGAACAGCTTCTACGGGAGGCGCTCGACCGTGACCCCGGTTACACTGCATCCGCTGCGATCCTCGCAAAAATGATTGAGGGCCGCAGTCCGGACGAGGCGAGACAGCTACGTGAAGGCATCGTCGCCGCACTCGAGCCCAAGATCCGCTCGCCGGACGCGGATCTGAGCGAGTTGCGGCGGCTGCGCGACGCAGCCCGCAGCGCGGGTCAAGCGGCGGTTGCCGACCAAGCGACAGCCGAGATCGAGCGTCGCGAGCGGGAGGTGGCGACACGCGACGCAGTCTTCTATGAGGAGAACTTGGCGCAGGGCCGGAGCGGCGGTCGTCTTCTCGGGCAGGAGCGCTGACATGTCCTGGTTCAAGGTGGCAAGCGACCTGAGCCAGTTGCAGCTCAGACTGGTCGAGAAGACCGTGGACCGGATCCGTGCGACGCCGGACGGCGCCGCCTTCTGGATCCAAGGTGGCGCAGGCTCGGGCAAGACTATCGTGCTCACGCATATCGCTCGACGTCTGAAGGCCGAGCAACCAGGCTTGCGTGTTGTGTTCCTGACCTACACTCATGCCCTGGCAGGGATGATCCAGCAGGCGGTTAAGCAGTCCGGCGTCCACGCGGAGGTTTCGACCCACCTCTACTTCCTTCATTCCCAGCAGGGACGCGCTGACGTCATACTGCTTGACGAAATCCAAGACGTTAAGCGCGTAGACCTCGAAGCGGTGCGGCGGCGCTGCACCCATCTTGTAGTCGCTGGAGATTGTGAGCAGCGCATCTACGAGGTCGTGAACACCGAGGCCGCCATCGACGAGGTAATCCGGTTCGAGAAGGGTCACCTGCTCGAGCTCTTCCGGATCACCAGGTTCATCGTTCGGGCGGTCAGGACAGTTCTTCCCAGCACCCGGCTCGTGGAGAACGACGTCCGCAAGCTGCGCGACGTCACCGCGGCGGTGAAGCGGTTTGACAGTCCAAAGCGTGAGGTACGTTGGACCTATGACGAGGCCCTGGCGCTGGCGCGACCGAAATACCCTTCGGCCGTCCTCCTGCCTAACCATCGCGCGATATTCGATTTCTGCCGCACCTTGGCCGAAGATCTGGGAATCGCCGCGACGGGCCCCGCGATCAAGGTGAGGGATGGCAGGATCGTAGACTACCGGGAGTTAAACGCCCATTTTGAGGCCCATCGTATGCCGATACGATATTTCGGCAACGGGATAGGCGAGCTGTCGGACGCCGATGGACGTCCGCTCGTCTTTGTCATGACCTACCACAGCTCGAAGGGGCTCGACTTCGACGTCGTTCATATGCCCGGGCTCGTCTCCGCTATGCAGATCGTTTCTCCTCGCGCCTTGCTGGAAGCACCTGACCTTGCCCGGACGCTTTTCTTCGTCGCCATGACCCGCTCACGCGAACGACTGATCATGACTTACTCCGGAAGCCGAGCGGATCCCTTTGTCGAGGGGCTACCGCGGGACGCCGTGGCCTTCAGCGAGCACCGGGAGACGTCGGCCGAAGAAGAGGATGCGCTGTTTTGATGCGCCAGGAAGCCGTCGCGCTCAGCTATCTTGAATGGGTCCGGCTAATAGGAACTGGCGCCATTCGCCTCGCCGAGGCGCGGATCGTCCGATGGCGGCCGGATCGGGCTGATCCGGCCGAGGTGGTTGCCAACCTCATGTTGGGCGCGCCAGACCTAGGAACCTCTGCCACAAGCTTTGTCCTAGCGATGCTCGAGCCGGAGGTGCTCGATCGAATGCGTGAGGGCGGGATCGACCTCGGACAGCGCCTAAATCTTGAGACGGTGCGCTCGTTCCATTCATTCAGTGACACGGCCTTGGCCGTCCACCGCCCTGATGCCGAGGCGGCCGGCGTCTTCATCGACCTCACTCCACTTGCCGCGGGATGGGCCTATTGGGCAGCGGCCGTAGAGGCGGCGGACCGCCGGGCCCAGGGCGAGGCGATGCTGGCGCTGCTCCGCGTGCCGCGGTGCGACCGCTTCGGTCAGGCCACGAATTGGCTCGCTGACCAAGAACGGTGCATCGCGCCCGATGACATCGTCCGGGCTCGCGACAGCATGTTCTTCGGCTGGGCCTGCGTACTCAATGCGCAGAAGGTGCGTACCGGCGTGGCGCCGGTTCTGCCGGCAGATGTTAAGGAGGAGGCAGACGCTCTGCGGCGAGATTTCGCTGTTGATCAGCCCTTCCTCGCCCGCGCGCCACGCTTGCGCGCCTTTGTTGTCAGCTTAGCTGACGAGGAAGACCGGCCTTCGGATCTCCTCGCGATGGCGTCACTAAAGCAGCATGAGCGCTATGTCATTAAGCGGGAGGGTGCCACTCTCGACCTCCCGAGTCTAATCGAAGACATCCGACTTCTCGAGGGGCTCGACGTTGGAGCGGCGGGGTTTCTCGTCCAGGCCCTCGGCGAGCGAGTGCCGGGCGAACTGATCCGCACGCTAAAGGTTCGGGGCGTGACCTGCGCCAGTGCGCCAACTGGGGTGCACACCTTGGGAGGCGAAGACGCGGCCCGGGTACCGGATCAGGGCGATTGCGCGGACGTTGCTTCGACCCCCAATCTGTCTCCTCAGCCACAGACCATAGAAGCGGCGGCTCCCATGGAGTGCCCGATGCTGTCAGCGGGCACGGGCGAACAGTCTGCTGGTTCTGACGTCGTGACTGCGGGCGTTGTCTTGGCCGAAGCTCCGACCTCCGTCCAAGGCGATTCCGCCACCGAATCACCACATGAGGACGAAGCCCTGTTCAACTCGGCGGACCGCCGGCGATCTTCCTTGGCGCCTGACCAGCCCGGCTTGGATTTCGCCCACCCGGCAAACCCGGAGGCAGAGAGCTCAGCAGGAGCTGCCTCCTCTCGCGGTCCCGAAGACGGGAAGCCGGCGGACGTCGCGGCCAGATCTAAGTCTAGGAGCGGAAAATCGGCTACAAAAATCAAGAAGCCAAAGAAGTCAGAAGGATCCTCCGACTGAACCTATCAGTAGGGTCCTGAGAGGCCAGCCACATCGGCATCGACCGGCGGCACGGGCTGATCCGCCGCTGGACGGTGACCGATGTGGCCCAGCACGACAGCCGCATGTTGATTGCTGGACTTGCTTCGGAAAAGTGGAGGGTTCCTGATGAGGCAAAGGAAGCTCCATGAAGCAGCAGAGACGGTTCACGAGGGACTTTGAGGACGAGGCAGTCCGGCTGGTCCGGACAAGCGGGCGCAGCCAGCGCGAGATCCCCGAGGATCTCGGCTGCAGGACAGCGGCCTGAGCGTCGGACGCCGCCGGACGGCCCGCCTGATGCGGGAAAATGGCCTCCGCGCCTGGCAGAATCGGCGGTTCAGGCGGACCACCGTGTAGCCACCATGCCTGGCTGATCGCGCCCAACCTGCTGGACCAGGACTTCTCGGCCGAGGGTTCTAACCAGAAATGGGGCAGCGACATCTCCTACATCTGAACCCGCGAAGGCTGGCTGTATCTGGCGGTGGTCATTGACCTGTTCGCGCGTCGCGTCGTCGGCTGGGCCGTGGCGGACCGGCTGCATCGGGAGCTGGCGCTGGCGGCTCTGCGCAAGGCCATCACCATGCGCCGCCCAGTGCCAGGGCTGATCCATCATGCGGACCGTGGCAGCCAGTACTGCTCCACGGACGACCAGACCGAACTCCGACAGCACGGCATCCTGATCTCGATGTCGGGCAAGGGGAACTGCTACGACAACGCCATGGTGGAGACGTTCTTCAAGACGCTGAAGCCGGAACTCGTCTGGCGCACCGTCTGCGACGCCCGCCAGGATGCCGGGCAGGCCATCGGCCGCTACATCGACGGCTTCTGCAACCCCGTCCGGCGCCACTCCGCGCTCGACTTCACAAGCCCGGCCCAGTTCGAGAGAATGGCCGCCAACTGATCCAACACTTCTCCACTCAACCGAAGCAAGCCCAACCGGTTTTTGCCACCAAGCGCCAGATACTCTGGTGCAGGTGGCTAGCGATGTTTTGAGCTCTGACCTAGCCGTTACTGACACTGAGGGAGTACAATCCCTCAATACCCTGGGATAGAATGTCCTCTTATCGAAACAGCATGTTAGCTGCCTCACCCCGGTGAAGGTCGGCCGGGCAATTCTGGTATGTCATGGAATCGCAGGGACACAGCGTGCGAAAAGGTTGTTCGGTTCCGCGTCTCTCGGCCTGAAGGCAGGCACTGCGCCCCGAGGATGGCCCGGTGACAGGCCTTGCCTTCGAGCGTGCCACCGCCGCCGCCTTCGAAAATCTCGGCTGGACCACCAAGCTGACCCAGGCCAGCGGAGATTTCGGCGCCGACGTGATCGCCCACTCCGGCACGACCAGCATCGTCATCCAGTGCAAATACTACAAGGACCATGTCGGCCTATCCGCCGTGCAGCAAGCCTTTACAGCCCAGAGGCACTTCAAGGCTGATATGGCGATTGTCGTTGCCCGCTCCGGCTTCACGCGCGCAGCCAAGACATTGGCCGAGAGCACCGGGGTCAAGCTGGTCCGCCTGTCGGACTTGAAGCGCCACTGTGAATTCGACCGGTCGGTCGAGGCCGCTCGGGCTCGGCAGGAGCACGAGGCCAGGGAGAAGGCTCGCAAGGAGCGGGAGCTGGCAGCAACCAGGGAACGCCGCGCCCGGGAGGAGGCTGAAGCCCGCGAACGCCTGGCACGGCAAGCCCGGGAAGCAAGAGAAAGGGAAGCAGCGGCAGCGAGGGCTCGCGCGGCCGCTGAGGAGGAGTGGCGTGCCCGGCAAGCGCGGAGCGACTGGCAGGACTACGACAAGGCGGTAGGGGTATTCGAAGGCAAGAGGGAGATCTATAAAGCGCGCTGGGCGTACTTCCTGCTGCCTGTCATCCTGGCCGCCGCGATCATGATCCCCATGACGCCTAGACCCGGATTAGGCGTGGTCTTCTTGGCGGCGGCGGCGGGTGCTGGCCTCTACTGGTTCCTCTTCGTCGTGAGCAAGCCCGGGACTGGCCGGTAAGGCCATCAATGCCCAGACCGGCTGGTATGTTGGATCCGCACGCCGGAAAGGCGGATCAAGCCTCTGACAAGGATGCCTCCTTCATGGAGAGCGAGAGCAGCCAAGAAGGGCCTGGCAAGGTGATCCGGTGGTGCCCAGGTTGCTCGACCGGCCTCAGGCTTCCCATGAGGAAAGAGGGCACAGTTCGCTGCAAGGCCTGCGGCGACCGGTTCTGGGCTCGGACCTAGCAGGGCCAGCAGGGGTTCAGCGGTCAGGACCGCGCCAGCATCACCGCGTACCCGTACGAGGCCGGACAGCAGGCCGTCGATGACGGTAAGCCGGGAGAGCTCGGATCCTGTGGGCCCGGACGTTCTGGTTGCTAAAGACGCTGTAGCCGTAGCGCTGGCCGATATGACCGAACATCTGGGCGCCACACTCTCATTGCAGCAGCTCTGAACTGGGTGAAGGTGGCGTTGTTCAGCAGGTCCGCCTTGACGTCGCCGTTCACCATGGCGCGTAGCGTCGCCGGATCTGTGGCATCAGCTTGTTGAACTGCACCTTGCGGCAGGTGATGTCAGACACGCCTGCCAGTTTGCCGTAGCCCGAAACAGCGGCGATGTCGCGGCAGCGTGGCCATTCCTAACTGATAATCCCGGTAGCCAACCTGAACCCCTGCATCTACCGCTTTCGGCGTCAGACCGGCCGATGCGCCGACCAGTAGCCAGTTGGCAGGACGGTGATCCGCAGCGCAGGTAAGATAGAGTCGGCCAATCATTTGGCCCCACACGCGTGAAAAATAGTCCGATTCGGACTATTTTTCACGCGTGAAATACTGTATGGCTTGTCATTCTACCTGCTCGTGCTCATCATCGCTGCAGCAACAGCGGAAGACACTTATGGCACGCTCGCCCCGACGCGAATCTGCGCCTGGCGCAAAGTCTCTTATTCTCAGCGGATCTAAGGGAGGGTGTGGTAGATCAAGCTGTGCCCGCAACCTGTTGATTGCCGCGGCGCTTGACGGGATAGATGTGGTTGGAATCGACCTTGACCCGCAGGGCACTCTGTCCCGGTGGGGCGAACGGCGACAGAAGGCCAAACTAAAGTTGCCACAGATAGTGGTGCCAAATATTATTCATGCCGAGGTGAGTAACCTAGGCGCCATCGAAGCAGCCGCGACGGGGCATCAGCTCGCAATTATCGATACAGCCCCATCCGTTGAAGAGCACATGCGGGCAATGATTTCACTCTGTGCCCGTGCGGCTTTGGTGTTAATCCCCACCAGCCCGACACACGACGACCTTGAATCAGTGGCTCCATGGTCAGTGACCCTAAAGCAAGGCGGCGCCAAGACGGTATTTCTTCTCAACAGAGCGAACCGCCGCACCAAGTCGTTCGAATCGGCTCGAAGCAAGCTGCTTAAGGTGGGCTCCCTCGCGCCGCTCGAAATACCCGCGTTAGAAGATATGCATCTACCACATGTAAACGGACTGGCGGCAGTAGACTACGAGCGCAACAAAGCAGGGTCAGCCATGCAAGACCTCTGGACTTACGTGCGGCAAGAGGTGGCGCTGTGAGCGGCAAGTTGCGAGGTAAACCTAAGAACCTCGACCTCGGCAATGACGACCTCACCGTAGGCGACCCTCGGCGCGAAGTTGCTGTCGCCGATCACGTAGAAGCCGAGGAGAGCCGTCCTGTCATTGAAGCCATGTTCGCGGGAACGGCTTTGTCCCGGGATGCTGACCGACTCAACCAATTTCTAAGCACCCGATCTGTTATTCGCGAAGAATGGGGCCGGGCCGGGAAAGCGTTTCTGGCGATCGGACGTGCGCTTCTGCAGATCGAGGGCCTTCTCACACCAGAGGAGTATCGACGGTTCCGTTCCGAGTGCGCAAAAATCCTGCCATTCAGCGACGCTAACGCCAGCAAGTTCCGCCAAATTGCCCTTGCAGTAGAGGACCGGCGGATCGATGAGCGGCAACTGCCTGGCGCGTTTTCGTCCGCATACGAGCTGTCCACATTGGACCGCTCGGTACTCGCTATTGCCGCAGCGCGAAATCTCGTCCGGCCTGATGTCGGGAGGAATGAGTTGCTCGCCTTTAAGCGGGACATGAAGGCAGGCCGAATCGTCATCGAGGGTATGGCCGAGTCGGTCGAAAGGACCGTCTCCCTGCGCGGATTGCAACGTGAGCGGGACCGCATCCGTCGTGAGCTGGACCGCTTGGCCGATCAGCAAGCTCGTCTTGTGCGCGATCTTGAGCGTGTTCAGGCGCAAATCGCCGAGGCATCCGGGGAGTAATCGAAGCAATTTCGTTCAATTACCATCGGAATTGGGTAGAGAACTTCCTTCTCGGGTGAAAACCTATTCTTTGCTCAACGGCAGCTAAGGAAGTAGCAGCGTGCCTCTCCCGCCACGTATCTTGCTCGGCAGACTTTTTCGTCTTGCCCGCTGGTTCACCATATATATGCTGACTGATGCTCAGGAGCAGAGGATGATTCGAGCAACGTCATAACCGAGCCCCAGAATGCACAACGCCCCAGACCTTGCCGGGTCTGAGGCGTGTGTCGGACCCTTATAAGAGGACCGAGAAGCTTGGATGCTTCCTGGACTCTGCCATCGCCTATCGGCTCGCGCAACCCGATTTTGCGTGAACAAGAGAGGTGTGCCTGAAGTGAGGGTCCTCGGGCCAACCGAGGAGGTACGAGCATGGCTCGACCACCGGGCGCGCCCTCGTGCGCTGCTACCCACAAGCATCGCGGCGAACTCTGGCGCCGGATGCTCAGGATTAATCACGCTCACCGTTCTCCGAGAGGGCAGGGACCAATCACCCATGCTTTTGCCAAGGTGTTCGACTACCTCCTGTGGAAGGCGCCCCGCGGCCTCGGCGTTCTGATCCCCAGCAAGGCCACTATTGCACGCGCTGCCGGCGTCTCACTGGCAACCGTCAAGCGGGCAATTTCGGCCTTGGCTGAGTGGCGCCTTCTACTGATCCACCCTCGGACATTGGCCGGAGCGGTGCCCTCCATGGTGGCCGGGCGCATCTTCCTGCGCAGAGCCGAGATGACGACCAGTAACGCCTATACGTTCCCGACCAGAATCCCGGAGATCAGGGAGGCTCAGACTGACCTCGTAGGAGACTCTCTCTCTATGAGAGAAGGAAAACAAAGAGATGGTCGGGGGCGATGGGTTTCAGCTGTGACGGCAGCCATGATGGCACGGTTGGCTGCAAAATGGGGCCTCACATGAGGGAACAGGTGCTCAAGACGATCAAGAGGTCAAAGGGTAGAGGCGACCGGCGGTCTACGGCTACCGAGACGCCCTTCTGACTGTCTAGCGATCAGCCGTCGCGTCGGAGACCGAAGTTCTCGCACGGCGGTTCAGGGAGTTGAGGTAGCGTAAGCACGTCATGCTGATTGTCGATGAGATACTCGGTTACCAGGATCGCGCCATCCTCCAAGCGATTATCACAGGAATCGGGCAAGGCCGTGTAGCACGCGGTAAGCTTGGATTATCGGATTGAATGACGTGCGCTGCGGGGGCAGGGCAGGGGCTTTCCAGTCTCTCTAATGGGGAGCGCCAACTGGAGGCCTTCTGTCATTAGGCGGCGGATGGACACTTCGAAATACCTCGCTGCTAGTGCGCTGAGGTGATTCACTGGCTCCGGTCAGCGGAGGCAGTGGCGATGGCGGGTCAGCCTGGCTTCTTCGATGTCGATGAGCGGTATGCGGCCCTCTCTGCCGCCGGCGATCCGCTGGAACGTCTTGCGGCCGCGGTCGGCTTCGAGGTCTTCCGGCCCGTGCTGGAGGCGGCGCTGGCGCGGTCGGATCGCAGCCGCGGTGGTCGCCCGCCCTATGACGCGGTGCTGATGTTCCGCATCCTGGTGCTGCAGGCGCTCTACAGCCTCTCCGACGAGCAGACCGAGTTCCAATTGCGGGACCGGCTGTCCTTCATGCGCTTCGCAGGTCTCGGCCTGCACCAGGCAGTGCCCGACGCCAAGACGATCTGGCTCTATCGCGAGCAGCTCAAGCAGGCGGGTGCCATCGAAGGGCTGTTCCGCCGCTTCGACGCGGTGCTGGTCGAGCAAGGCTATTTGGCCATGGGCGGGCAGATCATCGACGCGACCCTGATCGCCGCGCCACGCCAGAAGCTCACCCTCGATGAGAAAGCCACTATTCGTGAGGGCAACACGCCGACGCACTGGTCAAAGGCCAAGCGGGCGCAGAAGGATCGCGACGCGCGTTGGACGCTCAAGCGCGGCAGAACCAAACCCAAACCAGAAGGTGCGCAGCGCCAAGCCATTCAGATCGCGGTGCCGGTTTTTGGCTACAAGAGCCATATCGGCATCGACCGGCGGTACGGGCTGATCCGCCGCTGGACGGTCACTGATGCCGCCCAGCACGACAGCCGTAGCTTTCCTGCCCTGCTCGATCCCGAGAACACGGCCAGCCGCGTCTGGGCGGACACGGCCTACCGCACGAAGCGCAATCTGGAAGCGCTGGAACGGCGCGGGCTGAGCGAGCGCATCCTGTTCCGCAGACCGCCACGGCGCGAACTCCCTGAGCAGCAGGCGAAAGCCAATGCATCACGCGCCCGGATCCGCTCCGGCATCGAGCATGTCTTTGCCGCCCAGAAACACCGCATGGCGCTGTTCGTCCGCACCATCGGCCTGGCCCGGGCCCAGGTGAAGATCGGCATCGCCAACTTGGCTTACAACTTCACCCGCCTGGCCTGGCTCAGCGCCCGAGCTGCGCCCGCATAACCCCACAGCGTCCACGAAGGGCAGAACCCGCCGCCCAAAGCCGGTGACCCAGCCGGGTCAACAGGGGCACGTCACGGCCTGAGGCGACCATCCTGCACGCGAAGGCCATGCAGCAGCGGGTAGTTCGAGGTGTCCGGATGGTCAACGCAGGCGTCGTCCGGTCGCGGATCTTGCTTCTGTTCGTGGTCTGCGCGGCGGCAGCCACAGGAGGCGGCCTGATGCGAGGGAAGGGCTGATCTCGAAAGGGGCGGCACCTTGGAGGTGCGACCAAGTGTTCAGTGGCCTGCTTCCACCGCGGTCCATAGGCAGACGAACTCTGCGTTCTATGGGCTGAGTTCCTGGGTGGATCAGCCCTCCATGGCCGCAGCCGGGGTGCCGTAGCGGAAGTCGCTCCCGCTGACCCGGCAAGCCGACCGACAACGCCTTCGTGGAAAGCTTCAATGGGCAGCTCCGGGACGAGCGCCTGGACACGCATTGGTTCTTGTCCCTGGAGTACGCCCGAGACAAGATCGAGGTCTGGAGACGGGACTACAATGAGTACCGCCCTCACAGTGCTCTGGGGCACCTGACGCCCCAGGAATTTGCTGCCAAAGCAGCCCGGAAGGGCTGCTGATGAAGCCGGAAAGCTCTCCCTGCGGGCGGACCAGTTTCGGGGCTACGGTCAGCTTTATAGGATGAATTCGAATTGGAAGCTCGATGAAAGGGCCAAGCCATTCTCATCAATAACGGAATGGCGCTCTGTCAAATCGGTAGTGATGTTGATCTCATGGATGTAGAGGTTGCGGTCCATGCCGGGCCCATGCCAAGCGTCGTTGGTGAAATCAACTCGCACTGATTGCGGTCCGCCGGGCCCGAAATCTCCGGCAATCACAATATCCTGCCACTCGCCATCAGCATGGGAAGCATCGGTTGAAAAGCCGGAGATGGTCTTCCCATCGATAGTCACATTGAATTCGGGGTTGCCATTGTAGGCATCGCCAGAAACGCGCAAAATGAGAGACGATAGGGGCAGGGTCGTGTTGAACTCGACATACCCGTTTGTCGACAGGAGGGCACCCTCCGCATTGGTCCATCCAGCAGAGCTGTCGGCAAGGCTCGCGTCATAGATCTGATCGCGGGCATGCAGGCTATGGATGTAGAGGTTGCGGTCCATGCCGGGCCCATGCCAAGCGTCGTTGGTGAAATCAACTCGCACTGATTGCGGTCCGCCGGGCCCGAAATCTCCGGCAATCACAATATCCTGCCACTCGCCATCAGCATGGGAAGCATCGGTTGAAAAGCCGGAGATGGTCTTCCCATCGATAGTCACATTGAATTCGGGGTTGCCATTGTAGGCATCGCCAGAAACGCGCAAAATGAGAGACGATGGGGGCAGGGTCGTGTTGAACTCGACATACCCGTTTGTCGACAGGAGGGCACCCTCCGCATTGGTCCATCCAGCAGAGCTGTCGGCAAGGCTCGCGTCATAGATCTGATCGCGGGCATGCAGGCTATGGATGTAGAGGTTGCGGTCCATGCCGGGCCCATGCCAAGCGTCGTTGGTGAAATCAACTCGCACTGATTGCGGTCCGCCGGGCCCGAAATCTCCGGCAATCACAATATCCTGCCACTCGCCATCAGCATGGGAAGCATCGGTTGAAAAGCCGGAGATGGTCTTCCCATCGATAGTCACATTGAATTCGGGGTTGCCATTGTAGGCATCGCCAGAAACGCGCAAAATGAGAGACGATGGGGGCAGGGTCGTGTTGAACTCGACATACCCGTTTGTCGACAGGAGGGCACCCTCCGCATTGGTCCATCCAGCAGAGCTGTCGGCAAGGCTCGCGTCATAGATCTGATCGCGGGCATGCAGGCTATGGATGTAGAGGTTGCGGTCCATGCCGGGCCCATGCCAAGCGTCGTTGGTGAAATCAACTCGCACTGATTGCGGTCCGCCGGGCCCGAAATCTCCGGCAATCACAATATCCTGCCACTCGCCATCAGCATGGGAAGCATCGGTTGAAAAGCCGGAGATGGTCTTCCCATCGATAGTCACATTGAATTCGGGGTTGCCATTGTAGGCATCGCCAGAAATGCGCAAAATGAGAGATGATTTCACAGCGGGTGGAACCACCGCCGCGGCACCAGATGCGGAGGCCTCGCTGGTAAAGGAACCATGCTGTTCGAAATGGTGATCAGACATGTTTTCTACTGAAAACATCTCATTATCCCATGTAAAAGATAAGTATTCTATTTTCTCAGAGTGGTATGAATTTCCGTTCCAGGTCAGGTTTCCATAGGAGCCAGGCTTATTGTCGGAAGCAAACCCGTTCAAACCTGGCGATAGCATGACAATTGTATTGCCTGATACGACATTGTTCCACGTCCAATGCTCGCCAAAAATTCCAGGCGCTCGCTCCGCCTGCTGCATTCCAATCCCTTGACCAACATCGGATATGACTTGGTTGTTCAGAACAAGCACATTCGAGGAGTTGTTTACTAAAATATCGGATCCCCAGTATCCGACGGTATACATTCCGACGTTGTTCATCGAGACAACATTATCTACAATTTTGGTGTCATAGGATGCCTCGATGAATATTCCTGCATTACTATTTCCAGAAACTATATTGTTATTTATTGAAATTCCCTTATTATCCCAGTCTACCCAAATACCAAATCCGTCATTTTCTTTTACAATACTATCAACAATATTTACATTTCTGGATGTTAGAACCTTAATTCCGCCAGCGTCCCATGTGTCAGAGAAGCCAGCATAATTATTGTCTGTCACTTCAACATTTTTAATAAAAAGATTGATCGTGTCCCAGGCATGGATCCCAATTTGGCCGTTCCGATGAAACGATCCACCTATGATCTGCATCCCGTCGCCGGCAGCCACACCTGCGCCGTGGTTAAGGGTGGCGACAATATCGGTCAGTGTCCAGTTCTGTGTATCATGGGCATCAATGGCGCCGCGCTGGGCCATGCTAGCGTATTTTTGGACCGTTATATTGTGGAGACTGACACCAGTAGAGGTCCCGCCGACAAACGCTGTCGTCGTGCTGAGTGCTTCGGTAACTTTATTCTCCGGATTATCAATAATGTATACTTTTCCGTTTTCATAATAGAAGGCCCCTGCCACCAAAGCTGACAGCGCTGAAACCCGTTGATAAGGGATTCCGTCAACGACCAAATCCTCGGTAAATTTCGCCATCCCGTCACGGCCTTCGCCATGGTTGAAGGATGGTTCAGGGAAACCATCAGCACACCAAAAGCCATTTTGAAAAATCCAATTTTTAATCGGGATAGATCCATCAAATACGACACCTTCTTCACCAATAAAATTCTGATGATTTTTCGGGTAAATAGTTACATTCTTGTAAATTCCAGAACTAAATACGAATGTATCTCCATCTTTACTTGATTTCATGATGGAATTTATATCGTCATTGGGACGAATATATACTGTTTTATGCGAGATGTTCTGAACATAGTTGTTCATAAGGTTACTCCTTCGTGAAATAACCATCAAATTCCAGAATAGTTAAGAATTCGTTCAGAGCCCGCTTAGCCCTATGAAAACCTTCTGAGAGCCCGCTTTGCTCTGTTGAAACCTGGACGCCTCCAGAAACCCCTCGCCTTGATGCCGTTCGGCTGATTCACTGACGCGGATCAGCGCGAGGGAAGGCGATGGTTCGGCAGCCTGGGTTCTTCGATGTGGAGGAGCGTTTGCGGGAGCTGTCGGCCAAGGGCGATGACCTCGAGCGGATCGTCGCGCTGGTTGATTTCACGATGTTCCGCGCCGAGCTGGAGCAGGCCGTGCCGCGCGCGGACGGCACGAAGGGTGGCCGCCCCGCCTTCGATCACGTGCTGATGTTCAAGATCCTGCTGCTGCAGGCGATGCACGGGTTGTCCGACGAGCGCTGCGAGTACCTCATCAAGGACCGCCTGTCCTTCATGCGCTTCCTCGGCCTCGCGCTGGCCGACCCGGTGCCGGACGCCAACACGATCTGGGCGTTCCGCGAGGCGCTGAAGCGGGCCGGCGCGGTGGAGCGGCTGTTCGCGCGGTTCGACGCCACGCTGCGTGCCGCGGGTTACCTGGCGATGGGCGGGCAGATCGTGGATGCGACCATCGTCGCCGCACCGAAGCAGCGCAACACCGAGGCCGAGCGGGCGGCGATCAAGGCGGGCAAGATCCCTGAGGGCTGGGCGGAGATGCCTGCGAAGCTGCGCCAGAAGGACCGCGACGCGCGCTGGACGGTGAAGTTCTCCAAGGCCAGGCCGCGCGAGGATGGCACCCCGCAGGTCGATCTCGCGGTTCCGGCCTTCGGGTACAAGAACCACGTCGCGATCGATCGCCGGCACGGCCTGATCCGCGGCTGGACCGCGAGCCATGCGGCCGCCCATGACGGGGCGCGGCTGGCGGAGGTGGTCGATGCCGGCAACACCGCCAGCGATGTCTGGGCCGATACCGCCTATCGCTCAGCGAAGAACGAGGCCTGGCTGGCTGAGCGTGGCATGGTCTCGCGCATCCACCGCAAGAAGCCCCCGGGGCGGCCGATGGCGGCAAGGACGCGACGGGCCAATGCCCGCAAGTCGGCCGTGCGCTCCGCGGTCGAACACGTCTTTGCCCGGCAGAAGGGGCCGATGGCGCTGGTCGTGCGCACCATCGGCATCGCCAGGGCACGGGTGAAGATCGGCCTCGCCAATCTCGCCTATAACCTCAAGCGGTTCGTCTGGCTCAGCAGCAAGCCCGCGACGTCGTAGCGGCACGCAAGTAGGCAAGCCGCCGCCATCGACTGAGCGGCTCCGTCCACCAGATGGGCACGCGCATCCGCATCCCTGAAGCACCGGCAGCCTCAAACCAACATCATCCGCCGAAGCCGCAGGGTTTCTGGAGGTATCCACCTTCCTGGTCGGGATCTGAGGATCATGAGGTTATGGGTGAGGACGCGCAGGATAAGCTCGCGCCGCTGAGCCTGATGGCCGCGTGCCCTCAACGCTGAGCCGAGGCGGCGCTTGTGCTGGCTGAGGCCGCTCTCGATGTGCCAACGTTGATGATAGAGGAGGCGGGGATGGACTTCCCCCTGAGGGCTGGAGGGTTTGCTAACGAACCCGAGCACCCCAGGAGGGCGATATGGCGGAGAGGCGGAACCCGGCGGCGGTTCACGAACGAGTTCAAGGCGCAAGCGGTCAAGCGGCTGCTGGAGGGTGGGCGCGGGCTGTCGGAAGTGGCGACCGAGCTGGGCCTCAGCACTGGCCAGTTGAGCGCGTGGCGCACAGAGCACCTGGACACTTCGAAATACCTCGCTGCTAGTGCGCTGAGGTGATTCACTGGCTCCGGTCAGCGGAGGCAGTGGCGATGGCGGGTCAGCCTGGCTTCTTCGATGTCGATGAGCGGTATGCGGCCCTCTCTGCCGCCGGCGATCCGCTGGAACGTCTTGCGGCCGCGGTCGGCTTCGAGGTCTTCCGGCCCGTGCTGGAGGCGGCGCTGGCGCGGTCGGATCGCAGCCGCGGTGGTCGCCCGCCCTATGACGCGGTGCTGATGTTCCGCATCCTGGTGCTGCAGGCGCTCTACAGCCTCTCCGACGAGCAGACCGAGTTCCAATTGCGGGACCGGCTGTCCTTCATGCGCTTCGCAGGTCTCGGCCTGCACCAGGCAGTGCCCGACGCCAAGACGATCTGGCTCTATCGCGAGCAGCTCAAGCAGGCGGGTGCCATCGAAGGGCTGTTCCGCCGCTTCGACGCGGTGCTGGTCGAGCAAGGCTATTTGGCCATGGGCGGGCAGATCATCGACGCGACCCTGATCGCCGCGCCACGCCAGAAGCTCACCCTCGATGAGAAAGCCACTATTCGTGAGGGCAACACGCCGACGCACTGGTCAAAGGCCAAGCGGGCGCAGAAGGATCGCGACGCGCGTTGGACGCTCAAGCGCGGCAGAACCAAACCCAAACCAGAAGGTGCGCAGCGCCAAGCCATTCAGATCGCGGTGCCGGTTTTTGGCTACAAGAGCCATATCGGCATCGACCGGCGGTACGGGCTGATCCGCCGCTGGACGGTCACTGATGCCGCCCAGCACGACAGCCGTAGCTTTCCTGCCCTGCTCGATCCCGAGAACACGGCCAGCCGCGTCTGGGCGGACACGGCCTACCGCACGAAGCGCAATCTGGAAGCGCTGGAACGGCGCGGGCTGAGCGAGCGCATCCTGTTCCGCAGACCGCCACGGCGCGAACTCCCTGAGCAGCAGGCGAAAGCCAATGCATCACGCGCCCGGATCCGCTCCGGCATCGAGCATGTCTTTGCCGCCCAGAAACACCGCATGGCGCTGTTCGTCCGCACCATCGGCCTGGCCCGGGCCCAGGTGAAGATCGGCATCGCCAACTTGGCTTACAACTTCACCCGCCTGGCCTGGCTCAGCGCCCGAGCTGCGCCCGCATAACCCCACAGCGTCCACGAAGGGCAGAACCCGCCGCCCAAAGCCGGTGACCCAGCCGGGTCAACAGGGGCACGTCACGGCCTGAGGCGACCATCCTGCACGCGAAGGCCATGCAGCAGCGGGTAGTTCGAGGTGTCCAACCGGCCACTACCACCGCCCGCTCGCCTGGCGGCTGGTGCAGGCCGGCTTCGACGTCCGGCTGATCTCCTCCGTAGCCTTGGCCCGCACGAGGGAGGCCCTGCACAACGGCTGGGACAAGAACGATCCCAAGGACGCCCAGGTCATCCTGCACATGCTGCGGATCGGCGCGGCCAAGCCCTACCATGACCCGCTGGAGCACGGGATCAACGACATCCAGGAACTGTCGATGACCCACGAGGTGGTGTCCAGGGCCAAGACCGAGACGCTCCACCGCATCCAGACCCACTACCTGCCTTTGTACTTCCCCGAGGTTGACCGCTTCCGGAACAACACCCGCAGCGACTGGTTCTTCGCCCTCCTCGAGCGCTTCCCCGTGCCGAGCAGCATCACCGCCCTCAGCAAGGAAGCCTTCGTCGCGGCGGCCTGGGATCTCGCCGGCCACAAGGTCGCCAAGGCGCGCCTGCTCGGCGACATCTACGACACCGCCCGGGCTTCCATCGCCTTGCCGATCCCGCCCGAGGCGCCTGCGGTCACCATGTTCCGGCTCGTCATCGCCGAGGCACGGCACCTGATCGCGCAGCGCGACGTCATTGAGCGGCTCGCGGGCGAACTGCTGGGTGAGCACGCCGACTTCCGCCGCCTGCAGCAGGTCCCGGGCATCGGGCCGATCAACGCGCTGGCCATCCTGGCCGAGGCGGGTGACCTGCGCCGCTTCGGCCACCACCGCCAATTCCTGAAGTTCTGCGGCCTCGACCTCGCCACCCACCAGTCCGGCCAGTTCCGCGGCAAGACCAAGCTGTCCAAGCGCGGCAATGCCCGCCTGCGCCGGACGCTCTGGATGGCCGCCCAGGTGGCCATCCGTCAGCGGGAGAACAGCTTCCGCGCCAAGTTCGAGCGCTACGTCGCCAAGGACCGGGAGGATCCGGACCTCCGGCGCAAGGCGTTCACTGCCATCACCGCGAAGATGGCCCGCGTGGTCCACGCGATCATCAAGAGCGGTGTCGATTATCGGCCCTTCGTCGAGGGGCCGGTGCCAGGTGAAAGAACCCCTCTCTGTCGGAGCCGTGAGGGCGCATCCGCGACCCTGTAGACAATGTTCGGGTCTTCCACCTGGGTCTGCATCTCGTCTCGAGGACGGTGAGGGCCGCGGCGGTGCCTGCACGGGTGCCGCCGACGGACCCTGTGTTTGCTATGGTCGAGAGCTCCCCCTTCACGGTGGAGGCCACCTGGTTTTGTGTTGATGCGCGTTTCGACGTCAGTGCAAACTGGCGATGGAGACTTGCTGGCCAGCGCGTTCCGCGCTTTCCCGATCTAGGACGTTGTCGGAGCGGGTCGTGCCCCGGGTGGTGGTGTAGGAGGCAGCCGCCCAAGTTAGGGCGGCCATCGCGGTGATCCTCGGTAGGGTTGTGTTGCAACACGCAACTCTGACGCAAGGACGCCACGATGACCGACGAGAGGATTGCCCTTCGCGAGCTTCTGGAGAAGGGCTCTGACGCGACTTTTCTGCGGGAGATGATCGGCTTTGCCGCCCAGCGGCTGATGGAGCTGGAGACGGACGGCCGCTGCGGTGCGGGGCATGGCGAGCGCAGCGCCGAGCGGGTGAACCAGCGCAACGGTTATCGCGAGCGGGATTGGCAGACCCGAGCCGGCACGGTGGAGCTTCGCATCCCCAAGCTCCGCAAGGGCAGCTACTTCCCGGCTTTCCTGGAGCCTCGGCGGCTGGCGGAGAAGGCGCTGACGGCAGTCATCCAGGAGGCCTATGTCCAGGGCATTTCCACGCGCTCGGTGGACGACCTGGTCCGGGCCATGGGGATGGAGGGCATTTCCAAGAGCCAGGTCTCCCGGCTCTGCGCCGAGATCGACGGCCGGGTGCAGGACTTCCTGGGCCGCCCTATCGAGGGCGACTGGCCCTACCTGTGGCTCGACGCCACCTACGTGAAGGTGCGCGAGGCTGGCCGCATTGTCTCGGTCGCGGTCACCATCGCGGTAGGCGTCAACAGTGACGGACGCCGCGAGGTGCTCGGCATGGCGGTCGGCGCCTCCGAGGCGGAGACCTTCTGGACGGACTTCCTCCGCGGCCTGACCCGGCGCGGCCTGCGCGGCGTCAAGCTGGTCATCTCCGACGCCCATGAGGGCCTCAAGGCCGCAGTGGCCAAGGTGCTCCGGGCCACATGGCAAAGGTGCCGCGTGCATTTCGGCCGAAACGCCGCCGCCCATGCGGGCAAGACCCAGCGCCGCATCGTCTCGGCTTGGATCGGCACCGCCTATGCCGAGGCCGATGCCGCGGCCGCCCATGCCCAGTGGCGATCCGTGGCCGACCAGCTCCGCCCCAGGGTGCCGAAACTCGCCAGCCTGATGGATGCGGCCGAGGAGGACGTGCTGGCTTTCATGGATTTCCCGCGGGAGCACCGCGCCAAGCTCCACAGCACCAACCCCATCGAGCGCCTCAACGGCGAAATCAAGCGGCGCACCGACGTCGTCGGCATCTTCCCCAACGAAGCCGCCATCACCAGGCTCGTCGGCGCTCTGCTCCTCGAGCAGTCCGACGAATGGGCCACACAGCGGTCGCGCTACATGACGCTGGAGACCATCGGCGCTGTGAGCGATACTGCCCCCGTCAGCCTGCCCGCCGCGGCAGCCTGACACCGCGGCTCAGCCCGCTGAGGAGCGCCGCTCCTACACCACAGGGTGGGACACGATCTCGGAGCGGATGTGGTTCGGCGGTCCGCGCTCGATGAACAAGTCGGCCAGGACCTGCAGCACGTCATCCGCCCGCAGCCGACGTGCCACCACAAGGGCCAGGCATTCCCGGCTGAACTCATCGATCACCGTCAGCATCCGGAATGCCCGCCCATCCCGGGTCCGGTCCTGGACAAAGTCGTAGGCCCAAACATGCCCAGGCCAGCATGGCCGCAGCCGAACGCAGGAGCCATCGTTCAGCCACAGCCGGGCCCGCTTCGGCTGCCGCCGCGGCACCTTCAGCCCCTCGCGCCGCCAGATGCGCTCCACCCGCTTGGCGTTCACCCGCCAGCCCTCGACCCGCAGCAGCGCCGTGATCCGGCGGTAGCCATAGCGCCCGTATTGGCGCGCCAGCCTGACCACCGCATCACTCAGCACCGCCTCGTCAGGCCGGGGCTTCGGCACTCGCCGCTGGGTGGAGCGCGCCTGACCCAGCGTGCGGCACGCCCGGCGCTCGGAGACCCCGAGCACTGACCGCACATGCCGCACCCCGGCCCGGCGACGCTCGGGGCTTAGAAGTTTCCCTCCGCGGCTTCTTTGAGGATCTGCTTGTCCAGCGTCAGATCCGCCACGGCTTTGCGCAGCCGTGCGTTCTCCCGCTCCAGTTCCTTCAGCCGACGCACCTGATCCAGCTTCAGCCCGCCATATTCCGACCGCCAGCGATAGTAGCTGGCCTCAGACACCCCAAGCCCGCGGCAGATCTCCCCCACCAACCGGCCCTGAGCCAGTTCAACCTCCGCCTGGCGCAGCAGGCCAATGATCTGCTCTGCCGTGTAGCGCTTCTTCATGCCCGTAGCCTCCTTCCCAGAAGGCCAACTCTCTCACTCCACCTGGGCCGAGTTCACGGGGGAAGGTCACAACCCTCCAGCCCTCAGGGGGAAGTCCAGGGCTTGGGTGAAGTCGTGGCGGGAAGTCCGGCTGCCATAGGCCAGAAAGCTTCGTCGCCCGACGGCCAGGGCCTCACGTGCGACCCGCACCGCCGATTTCGTCATCCTGCGCATCGATGACCTCACACCGAAATCTCAGATGCTTTCCAGCGCCCCGCCCGCCCAAAAGTTTTCAACAGAGCAAAACTTGGTGTCATGCTGTAGCGGCCTCAGCGGCTTTCGGAAGGCTGTCACGGCCATCACCATCATCCCTGCGCGCGTAGGGGATCACGCAGCCGAACGGCTCGCAGGATTGCATGGTAGCGAGCTTTCAGCCTCTCGCCTTTCTGATAGGCCTGCTGCGTGAGTTCGATGTACGGCTCGACAGGCGATGGTTCTAGTTGTTGCATATTGCCTTGCAGGAGACCGCGCCGGTAGCCCTCCACCAGCCAATCTTTCGCGCCTGAACTGGCATGGAAGCATTTCATGGCGTTGATTTTCTCAAGCCTCAGCATGAGGGCGCCCTGGATTCCTGCTATCATCAGCAGGCGCTTCACAGCCGTGCGCTCCCAGCAACTCCACTTCTTGCTGTCAAGATAGCCTCCCCCGATCTTCATTGCGATGGCGGCCCACAAAATGGATTCAATGTGGGGTACTCTTGGAAGGCCTTCTCCCCCTAATTGGACGATCACCTGATCAATCCAGTCCCAGGGCAATGCCGTATGCTGGGCAACACCGATGTCGGTGTGATGCGCCAAGCTTAGCTTCATTCTGAAGGCTGTTTGCACAACATGGTCTGGTAGTAAGCAATGTCGTTGCTGGCGCATCAGCAGTAGCTGACCAGGCCGTGTTGCCTCGAAGAGAAAGCGATTCGGGAAGTAAATATCAGGATCCAGAACGATGATGTCAGCGCCCGGAGGAGCGATGAGGGAAGGATCTGTGATCTTGCGCCAGCAAGGGTGACCCTTTCTGAAACGTTGCACATTCGGATGGTTTTTGAAGAATTCACTTGCCATACGGTCACAGTAATCCTCGTCAACCACTTGGATTGGCCCACGCGGCGCTAAACGAGAGAGGACTGTCTCATAAGCTACTTTGTCTGCCAATTTATCAGTTATTAGTGCAAACGAAAAATCTTGAGCACAATTGCGGAAGAGGCTCTCGATCGCATGCTCTGCGTAGGAGATTGCGTTTGCTCCGGCCACCATACAGATCTGGATCATAGGGATTCTCTTGAAAAGGAACCGCTTAGCATCGTACAGAATGGATGCATTTCAAATACCCTTACATTCGTGAATAGCTTCTGCAGCGGAGTTTGTCCGTCGTCAGAACATTCGGCACAACTCGCGGCGTAGATTAGCGGAGTGCGGACCTCGTCAGGGGGTTGATGTTAGGCGGCGAACTTGCGGTGCTGCAAGCGCCGATGTTCGATGGTCTGTCGCTTGATCCTTTCGCGCAGTTTGATGATTGCCGGAGCCCTGCCGAAGTAGGCGTCGGCAGGCGTCACGTTGGCCAGGCTCTCGTGGTATCGCTGGTGATTGTAGTGCTCGACGAAGGCCTCGATGTGGGCTTCGAGGTCGCCGGGCAGGAAGTAGTTTTCCAGCAAGATGCGGTTTTTCAGGGTCTGGTGCCAGCGCTCGATCTTGCCCTGGGTTTGGGGATGACACGGGGCGCCGCGGACATGGCTCATCTTCCGGGCCTCGATGTATTCCGCCAGCTCACCCGCGATGTAGCTGGGGCCATTATCGCTGAGTAGCCGGGGTTTGTGCAGCACCGTGGCGCTGTCGCAACCAGAAGCCGCCAGGGCGAGGTTCAGCGTGTCGGTGACGTCCTCGGCTCGCATGTTGGTGCACAGCTTCCAGGCGATGATGTAGCGCGAGAAGTCGTCGAGCACGGTCGACAGATACATCCAGCCCCACCCGATGATCTTGAAGTAGGTGAAGTCGGTCTGCCACATCTCGTTCGGCCGCGTGGTTTTCGTGTGGAACTGATCGGCAGCCTTGATCACGACATAGGCCGGGCTGGTGATCAGGTCGTGGGCCTTCAACAGGCGGTAAACCGTGGATTCCGACACGAAGTAGCGCTGCCCATCGGTGAAGCGCACGGCCAGTTCCCGGGGGCTCAGCTCAGACTGTTCCAGCGCCAGCTCGATGATCTGGTCGTGGATGCCCGCCGGGATGCGGTTCCACACCCGGCTCGGCGCCGATGGCCGATCTTCCAACGCCTCCGGCCCGCCTTCGAGGTAGCGATCATACCAGCGGTAGAATGTCCGACGAGGGATGCCGAGTTGGTCCAGCGTGCGCTTGGCCGACAGGTGCGACTGCTCGACGGTTCTGATGATCTCGAGCTTCTCGGATGCGGGATATCTCATTCGTCGTTGTCCCCATCCGCGACCATGCTTTTTTTGAGCAGACGGTTTTCCAGTGTCAGATCGGCCACGCATTCCTTCAGGGCCCGGGCTTCGCGGCGCAGGTCCTGGACCTCTCCGGTGGTCGCGGCACGGGCGGTGTCGCCGGCCAGGCGGCGCTTGCCAGCTTCCATGAACTCCTTCGACCAGGTGTAATACAGGCTCTGGGCAATGCCTTCCTTGCGGCATAGCTCGGCGATGCTGTCTTCCCCGCGCAGGCCATCCAGCACGATGCGGATCTTGTCCTCGGCCGAAAAGTGGCGCCGGGTCTGTCGGCGGATGTCCTTCACTACCCGCTCTGCTGGGGCCTTGGCGGGCGATTTTACATTGGAGGATCTGGGCTTCATCTTCGTTCCTTCGTCACTACGACGAAGCCCAGATCCTCCTTAAATCACAACCTCAAATCTGTGCCATTGGCGCTGACGGCGGACAACCACGAGAGCCTGGCCAACGTGACGCCTGCCGACGCCTACTTCGGCAGGGCTCCGGCAATCATCAAACTGCGCGAAAGGATCAAGCGACAGACCATCGAACATCGGCGCTTGCAGCACCGCAAGTTCGCCGCCTAACATCAACCCCCTGACGAGGTCCGCACTCCGCTAATCTACGCCGCGAGTTGTGCCGAATGTTCTGACGACGGACACCCTGTTCGGTGGCCGGCGGATCGAGGTGCCGACCATCTTCATCGCTGGCGCTAGCGACTGGGGCATTCACCAGACACCTTTTGCCCTGCTCCGTATGCAAGAGGACGCTTGCGCTGATTTCCGTGGCCTGCACCTGATCCCGGGCGCAGGCCACTGGGTGCAGCAGGAGCAGCCGGATGCCGTGGCGAAGCTGCTGATAGGCTTGACGGCCATCGCGATGGACGTGTGAGCGCTATGCCCTGGAGCTCAACTGTCCAACGCGCGGCTCGAAAGCTATCGGTCTCGACAACACAGACCCTAACTGAAGATCACTGCGGTGACTGCCTCATCGAAGGCAATCGCCTCCTACACCACCGAGGCACGACCAAGAGGGGCGGTACAGCCTGGCTTGCTACGCAGCCGGGCCGCTCGCCGACGGAAGGCGAACAGCGTAGGCGCCCAGTGATGAATACGTGATGGAAGCTGTTTCGCCCGAAGATTAACAGGGCGGACCGTATGCCCTATGCCTTCCCAACTCGTTGCAAGGCTTCCCTGTTCCATTCGCCGTTGACCTGACGGCCTCAACGTCTCCGACCTACGGGATCCTGTCGCTGATGCGTATATGTCTGCCGGCAAGTCTGCTGGGCCTGCTGATGCTGCAGGGGCCAGGCGGGGTTCCCGCATTACCAGCAGCCCTGGTACTCTCGGGGGCCACAGCGGGCTTTAGCGCACCGGCGGAGGCGCGGCCCCGCTCCAGCGGCGGCTATTCACGCCCTGGCGGGGCTTCTCGCACACCTTCCACCAGCGGCTCCGGAAGCTATTCCAGGCCGAGGACGCCCTCCTCCGGCGGCTATTCGCGCCCTGGCGGCGGCGGCTTGGCGGTGCCTTATGGCGGCGGGACATCGGCGGGGGACCGTGGCTACAGCCGCGCTCAATCCGCCGACGCCTTGCGCCGGATGCGCGAGAGTCAGGCGGCGTCCGAGCGTGCGGCGCGTACCGCTCCCATGCCCTCCCCGGCACGGCAGCCTGGTGAATTCGGCATTCCGGGCGGAGGCGGCTATGGCGGCGGTGGCTACCGGACCGCCCCCGGCGCCGCCTATGGCGGCTGGTACCGCGACCGGGGCTGGTCCGTGCCGGGCCCGGTGCTGAGCGGGCCGCGCTCCTTCGGCATCTGGGATGCCGCCTTCATGTGGTTCCTGTTCAGCACGCTGAACCGCCCAGGCCACGCGGACTTCTTCCGCAACCACCAGGACGACCCCGGCTACCGGGAATGGCGGCAGGATGCCGAGCGCCGCGCGCAGAGCGATGCCGAGGTGCGTGCCCGCCTCGACGAACTCGACCGCAACCTCGCCGCGGGCCGCGACCAGCCCCGCAACCCGAACTACCTGCCTCCTGGCGTTCCGCCCGAGGTTGCCACAGGCGGCGCGGACGCCGGGCTGCCGGACCGCCGCACGCCAAGCGCGGCGCCCGCCGGGGAGGATGGCCGCGGCGGTATCCCGGTTTCGGTGGGGGGGGTGGTGTTGGTCGGCGGCGGCCTGCTGGCGCTGCTGGCCTGGCGCCGCCGCCGGGCCGCGTCATCGGGTGGCGGGTCTCCCGGAGGGGCAGGCGGCATGGGCACCGGCGGAACCCTGCCCAGTGTGGCCGGGATGCTGCGCCACAAGGCATCCGGTGCAGATTACGCGCCTTCGCGTTTCCGGGTCGGCATGACGCTGACACTGGACCCGACGCCCTTCCTGTTGGCGGGAAGCGCCACGCACCTCGCCCAGCCGCGCCACGCTGGCGAGATGGTGAGCGTCGAGGAGGTCGGCCGCATCGGTGACCCAGCCGGAGAGGGCTTGGTTCGGCTCTACCTGCCAGACGGCAGGGCCATGTTGCAGCTGCACCTTCGCGGGGACAACGAGCCTGACGAATGCCGCTACTTCGCCCTGCTTGATGAGATCACGCCTGCCGACGAGGCCGAGTGGGGCGTCTGGCTGGACCCGCAGGAGGGCATGATCGGCTGGCCGGAGTTCCAGACGCAGGACGGCCGGCTCTATGCTCGCGTCTGGTCGCCTGGGTCGTCCCGCATTCCGCCGCGGCGACTGGTAGAGGAGGTGGAAGCGGCGTCCGGCCGGCGTACCGTCCACTCCCAGGCCATGCTCTACGCTGCCCCCACCGGCCTCGCTGCGCCCGCGCCGCAGACGGAATACATTCTGGTGGCCGCCGTCGAGGATGGCGGGCAAGCCTGGGTGGAGGTTCGTGCCGGGCTCGACGTCAACCCGGCTTCCCTGTCACTCGCCTGAACCCGTGCCGCAAAGGAAGCAGCAACAATCATGGACGTGATCTTCGAGACCCTGCAGGAAGGCCTGCCCGTTCTCGTCACGCAGTTCGCCCTGACGCTGGCGCTGCTGGCCACGGGCATGGCGGCCTACATGGTCATCACGCCGTTCCACGAGATGCGGCTGATCCGCGAGGGCAACGCCGCCGCCGGCGTTGTGATGACAGGCAGCCTCGTGGCGCTGACCATCCCGCTGGCTGCCACGTTGGCGACCAGCCGCTTCACCCTCGACATCCTGATCTGGGGCCTCGTGGCGCTGGTGCTGCAACTGTTGGCCTTCGTGGCCGCAACCTTTCTGATCCGCGGCCTGCGTGGCATGATCGAGGCTGGCAACATCGCCGCCGCATGGCTCCTGGTGGGGCTGCAACTCGCCGTGGCTCTGCTCAACGCCGGCGCCATGGCTGGCTAGACAGAACACTTCCGAAGGAGAACGCCATGCTTGCCTTCATCCGCAACCTTGTCGGCGTGAAGACCGACCAAGCCATGAATAACGCCGTCGAGGCCATCGTCCGGTGGGATCCGAAATCGGCCACGGAAGCGGAGCTGCGGACCATGGAGCAGCACCTGGACCGCCTAGGCCTGCAGGTGGCCGAGGCGCGGCAGTCCTACGAACGCGAGAAGCGGGAGGCCGATACGATCCAGGCGCTCTCGCAGCAACGCCTCGCGGCCGCCGAGCAGCTGCAGGGCCGGGCGGAGGCGGCGGTGGACCCGGCCCAGAAGGCGGAACTGGAACGCTCGCTGACCACGCTGCTGACGATGCTGGAAGAGATGACGCCGGAGATCGAGCGGGAGAAGCAGGATGCCGCCGACGCGCTGGATTTCCTGAACACCTTGCAGCAGACCTACGAACAGGCAGGCGCCAAGCTGAGGGAAGCCCGCTCTGAGTTGACCCGCGCGCAGCGGGACATGACGCGAGCCGATGCGCAGCGCGATGCTGCCGAGCGCCGGGCCGAAGCTGCCCGACAGGCGGCAGGGCTGAGCGGGGCCACCGATGGGCTGAGCCTGGCGCTGAAGTCGATGCAGGACGCCGCTGCGCGCGACTTGGCCCAGGCCGAGGCGGCCAACGCCAAGGCTAAGCTGCTGACACCGACGCGGCCAGAAAAGGACGACCCTAACATCGCCGCCGCCATGGATGCAGCGGCGGGCCGGTTGCCGGCGCCAACCAAACTTGGCGACCGCCTCGCGGCCATTCGGCAAAAGCAGGGAGCGCAGCGGCTCATTTCCGGAACTTAGCGGGAGGCATCGTCAAGTTGTCGGGCCGGAGCGCGCGCTCAGCGTGCGACACAACTGGACACTTCGAAATACCTCGCTGCTAGTGCGCTGAGGTGATTCACTGGCTCCGGTCAGCGGAGGCAGTGGCGATGGCGGGTCAGCCTGGCTTCTTCGATGTCGATGAGCGGTATGCGGCCCTCTCTGCCGCCGGCGATCCGCTGGAACGTCTTGCGGCCGCGGTCGGCTTCGAGGTCTTCCGGCCCGTGCTGGAGGCGGCGCTGGCGCGGTCGGATCGCAGCCGCGGTGGTCGCCCGCCCTATGACGCGGTGCTGATGTTCCGCATCCTGGTGCTGCAGGCGCTCTACAGCCTCTCCGACGAGCAGACCGAGTTCCAATTGCGGGACCGGCTGTCCTTCATGCGCTTCGCAGGTCTCGGCCTGCACCAGGCAGTGCCCGACGCCAAGACGATCTGGCTCTATCGCGAGCAGCTCAAGCAGGCGGGTGCCATCGAAGGGCTGTTCCGCCGCTTCGACGCGGTGCTGGTCGAGCAAGGCTATTTGGCCATGGGCGGGCAGATCATCGACGCGACCCTGATCGCCGCGCCACGCCAGAAGCTCACCCTCGATGAGAAAGCCACTATTCGTGAGGGCAACACGCCGACGCACTGGTCAAAGGCCAAGCGGGCGCAGAAGGATCGCGACGCGCGTTGGACGCTCAAGCGCGGCAGAACCAAACCCAAACCAGAAGGTGCGCAGCGCCAAGCCATTCAGATCGCGGTGCCGGTTTTTGGCTACAAGAGCCATATCGGCATCGACCGGCGGTACGGGCTGATCCGCCGCTGGACGGTCACTGATGCCGCCCAGCACGACAGCCGTAGCTTTCCTGCCCTGCTCGATCCCGAGAACACGGCCAGCCGCGTCTGGGCGGACACGGCCTACCGCACGAAGCGCAATCTGGAAGCGCTGGAACGGCGCGGGCTGAGCGAGCGCATCCTGTTCCGCAGACCGCCACGGCGCGAACTCCCTGAGCAGCAGGCGAAAGCCAATGCATCACGCGCCCGGATCCGCTCCGGCATCGAGCATGTCTTTGCCGCCCAGAAACACCGCATGGCGCTGTTCGTCCGCACCATCGGCCTGGCCCGGGCCCAGGTGAAGATCGGCATCGCCAACTTGGCTTACAACTTCACCCGCCTGGCCTGGCTCAGCGCCCGAGCTGCGCCCGCATAACCCCACAGCGTCCACGAAGGGCAGAACCCGCCGCCCAAAGCCGGTGACCCAGCCGGGTCAACAGGGGCACGTCACGGCCTGAGGCGACCATCCTGCACGCGAAGGCCATGCAGCAGCGGGTAGTTCGAGGTGTCCAGTTGTTCGGGCGGTAGGCGGAGAAGGCCATTGCCGCGTCTAGCCCCCGCTCAAAGGGGACGCTTCAGGCGGGCCCATCGGGCTGGAACATTCGCCACATCCTTGCCTCGACCGTCCCCGCCTGATTGGCAGGCTGGGTCCCAATCAACAACCTCACCGCTGCCACGGTGCACCGCGATGGCCATAGGCTGTGCAGCGCAGACGGTCCTGGGCGCTAACCGAGGGACGATCCCCCTGCCCTGCTTCGACCAGCGACGGCGCCGTGATCGCCCGCTTTGGTCGGCAGTTGCGTACCCATCCGGTGAGTCACGCCTTCTCAGCTTAGGGTGATCGCTGATCTTACGGACGTTCTTAAGTGTGTTGGTAAGGGCGGGCGTGGATGGAGATCATCAATGGGGTGGAGCGACGTCGACGCTGGCGGACCGAGGACAAGCTCCGGATCCTGGCGGAGATTGATGCCGGTGCCCGGCTTGCTGTTGTCGCGCGGCGGCATGACGTCAGCCGCGGCCTGATCTGGCAGTGGCGTGACGCCCAGCGGCGGGGGCGGCTGGCGGTCGAGGCGCCGAGCTTTGTGCCGGTTCATGTCGTATCAACCCTTCCTGGGGCCGAGGCCATGGAACGGGTTGGAGGAGCATCCTGTGCAGGCGATGCCCTGGAGGGTGAGCGCTCCGTCGAGATTGTGTTGCTGGACGGCACGCGCCTGCGCGTGGCGGAGAGCATCGGGGCGGCTGCCCTGCGCCGTCTGCTGTTGGTGCTGCGCGGGTGATCCCGGTTCCCTCTGGTGTCCGCGTCTGGCTCGCAGTCGGGCATACGGATATGCGCCGCGGCATGAACGGCCTGGCCTTGCAGGTGCAGGAGGCGCTCGGGCGTGACCCGCACGCGGGCGATCTGTACGTCTTTCGCGGCCGCCGCGGCGACCTGCTCAAGATCCTGTGGCACGACGGGTTGGGCATGTCGCTCTACGCCAAGCGGCTGGAACGAGGACGCTTCCTCTGGCCCACGGCCGCGGGTGATGCGGCGCCGATCTCCGCCGCACAGTTGGCCTACATGCTTGACGGCATTGACTGGCGGAACCCGCAACTGACTTACAGACCTCAGGCCGCGGGCTGACCCTCAGCGGAGGATTGTGCTGGCAAAGCGCGGCTGTCCCTGATTCACTTCCGGCATGACGCCCGCCGCGGCTGATCCTGATGACGTCGAGACCCTGCGCGCGGCACTGGCGGCCGAGCGGGAGGCGCGCCTCGCGGCCGAGGCTCGTGCTACCGGCGCCGAGGCGATGATCACCCACCTCAAGCTGGTGATCGCTAAGCTGCGGCACGACAAGTTCGGCGCCTCCTCCGAGCGCGGCCGCAAGCTGCTGGATCAACTGGAACTGGAACTCGGCGAACTGGTCGCCACGGCGGCCGAGGACGCGGCGCGGGCGGAGAGCCAGGCCGGAACCCGGCCCGGCTCTCCGCCGCCGCGCAAGCCATCCCGTGGTTCTCTGCCTGCCCACCTGCCGCGCGAACGGGTGGTGCTCCCGTCGCCCTCTGCCTGTCCCTGCTGCGGGGGCAGGCTGTCCAAGCTGGGCGAGGACGTCACCGAGACCCTGGAGGTGATCCCGCGCTCGTGGAAGGTCATCCAAACGGTGCGGGAGCGGTTCTCTTGCCGAGCCTGCGAGCACATCACCCAACCGCCCGCTCCATTCCATCCGATCGCCCGCGGCAGGGCCGGACCGAACCTGCTCGCCATGGTTCTGGAGGCCAAGTTCAGCCAGCACCTACCGCTGAACCGGCAGAGCGAGAGCTACGCCCGCGAGGGCGTGGAGCTGAGCGTCTCCACCCTGGCGGACTGGGTCGGCACCGCGGCGGCCACCCTCTCGCCGCTCCACGCGCTCATCGAGGCGCATATTCTGGCGGCGGAGCGCCTGCACGGGGATGATACCACCGTGCCGCTGCTGGCCCGCGGCAAGACGGTCACGGCGCGCCTCTGGGCCTATGTGCGGGACGACCAGCCCTTTGCCGGACCCGCGCCACCGGCCGCGGTGTTCTACTTCTCGCGCGATCGTACCGCCGAGCACCCCAAGCGGCACCTAGCCTCCTACAGCGGGATCCTGCAGGCTGATGCCTATGCCGGGTTCGGTGATCTCTACCTGGCCAGCCGCAAGCCCGGGCCGATCACGGAGGCGGCGTGCTGGGCGCATTTCAGGCGCAAGGTGTTCGAGCTGGCCGAGGTCGCCCGCGCGCCGCTGGCTGCCGAGGCCGTGCGGCGCATCGACCGGGTGTTCGAGGCCGAGCGAGCGGTGAACCGGCGCCCGGCGGCCGATCGGCTCACGCACCGGCAGAGCGTTGTCGCCCCAGTCGTTGCCGATCTCTATGCCTGGATGCTGGAGACCAGGGGCAGGCTGTCACGACACAATGACCTGGCCAAGGCACTGGATTACGCGCTGAAGCGCTGGGCCGCGTTCACTCAGTTCCTCAGCGACGGCCGGATCTGCCTCACAAATAACGCGGCCGAACGCGCGCTCCGTGGGGTGGCCCTCGGCAGAAAGGCATGGCTGTTCGCGGGCAGCGACCGTGGCGGCGAGCGGGCTGCGATGATGTACGCCCTGATCACCACCGCCAAGCTCAACGACGTTGACCCCCGTGCCTGGCTTGCTGATGTGCTCGCCCGTATCGCCGATCACCCCGTCTCCAGGCTCGACGAACTTCTGCCGTGGAACTGGCAGCGTGCTCAAGCGCCCGCAACCGCTGCCGCCTGAACGTCAACCGCGGCCATCACCGGATGGGTACGCAGTTGCAGCGACGCGCACGGTATCAGCTGCCCTACTCGGCCGCTTCGGCGAAGGTGCCGGGTTGTGCCGACATCAGACGTTCAAACGCCTCTCCAAGGCATCGATCCCCAACGGCGCGAGGTCAGGCAACAGAGGGCCCACCTCCCGCAGCCGCGCGTCCACCAGAGCGGTGAGATCCGGTATCCCTTGCCTGATCGTCAATCTCCGACCGAGACCTCGAGCCTTGGCCTTGTAAACCGTTGCGCCGCATATCCACCGACGCAGATTGTCTCGCGCAGCAGGTCCAGTGTGTGCCTTTTTGCGAGGGGGGGGGTTTAGCGGATAGCGAACTGTCTGTAGGGTACAGGCGGTGGTGATGGCTTTAGGATCACTCCCTGCTCCACTACGTCGATTTTCGCCTTGGGATAAACGGCGGCCGCCAAGCTCAATGCGTGAGTGAAGCGAGGCTTGAAGTGGAACAGTTCCTTATAGCCGGCGCCGAACTGCGCCTTGAGGGCCTTCCAAGTGATAAGCTTATCGCCAGAAAGCACATGTAGGCGGTAGGCCAGCCAAAGGTAGGCGTCGAGAGCAGCTGGATTGTTGCTGATGGCCCGGATGGCGGCTTCCTCCAGCGGTACTGGATGCTTCTGGAGCTGCTCGAAGAAGCCCTCGCTTAGCTTGGCAGTCTCAAGTGAGAGGCGGCCTTGCCGGCCAGCCATCTCGTCGTCAATGAACAATGCCCGGTCAACGATGCTCTGATTAACCAGTCCGACTTTGCCAGAACCTTGGATATGGAAAGTCAGGCGGCAACGGCTGATGCGCTCGGCTTGGTCTCGCACCGCGCGTGCGTTCGATCCACCGATGCTAGCGCCGAGCCTAGACAACCATTGGCGCAGGCTGCCGCCCAATTCGATCTCGCGCGAGCCCGTCCGGAGTGCTTCGGTCTGTAGGAACAGCAGAATGAGCCGGGCAATCGAGCCGTATGGGACTCCGACGTATTCCATAGGACCATCGTTGTCAGAGGGCCGCAGGCCTGGCTCAACAACCAGCCGGACCCTCTCTCCGGCGATCTCCCAACGGTCACTCGGAGCCAAGCGACGGTGCGGAAGAGCGCATTGAGCCCAGCCGCTGAAGGCAAAGCCTAGGCTACCATCTTCATCTGCCATGTAGAGGCTGGCTGCCTCCACGATGGTACGATCTAGCCCTGCCTGGATGGCGCCGGTCTTCCCTTTGGCCTCCAGCAATTCATGCACTGTGCCCATGCTCAGGCCGCCCCTGTAGCCGCTCGCCAGCTCAATCCCCTATTGCCATATGCTGGTACAGCGCGTCCCCGTGCCTTTTTGCGAGGAAGCTATTTGGGGAATATTAACTATTAGTTTGCTCGCAAGAAGGCACGGGATAACTCGAGAAGCCCTTGATTCGCTCAGAGCGCTCCTCGCAAGAAGGCACATTTTCATCGCAAAAAAGCACAGGAACCCTGAGGGTTGTCAATGGCCTCCCCTCGCAAGAAGGCACAGTAGATGGGCGCGCGACTCCACAAGGATGGCCAGGGCATAAGATACCGGTACTAGTTTCCTCTACCCGGCTATGCGGGTAGACGGCCTATCCCCCTTTCCGACTATCTTCCCTACGCCCCCTGCGACGTCCTTCAGGTGGATTCACGTCCGCCTCAGGCACTGGATAGCCAGCATCCCGCATCAGCCGTGCGAAGAGCCGCCGGGTACTGCCGACTTTCGCCGCTTCCTCCGCAATTAGGTCGGCAAAGGCGGCCGTGACCTTGAAGTTGACCTGGGTGTTGGCGGCCTCCACGGCTGTCGGGACAGGCTGCGCCTCAGGGCGGATTTGAGTAACCACCGCTGCTGGGGTGTGCCGAGTGGCATCGGAAAGCTGAGCAGCCAGATCCGCGCCGCTAACCCGCTTAGGCTTGAAGCTGCTCATGCCGCCACCTCTTTAGCGGAAGTACTTGGTGTAAGGGGAATAGCCCCCTTTCCGGTTAGTTCCTCTATCAGGCTAGATGCTTGTTGGCCCACCTTCCCAGAGGTCGGAACCATGCCGCTGAAGGACATTTTTGCAAAATCGGCCAGATCTCCAAAACTTTGCTGAAGTGGAGTGATCTTTTCTTCCTGGAGGCTTTCCAGAGCAGCCCGCTCTGAAAGTCCACGCGGCTTCCAGCGAGTCAGCACCACGCTATATGGGATAGACCGCCTAGCCGCCCTAGAGAGACTACCAACCTGCTGGCCAGTCCGCATTGTTTCAAGCACGCTGCCGCGGTCGGGCATGCAGGGGATAAGAACATGATCGGCCATGCCGATCGCAGAGGCAGCGGTCAGGTTTTCGAAACCGGCGGTGTCAACCAATACGATGTCATGGCCTTCAGCCAACTCGGCTGCAAGGTCTACCACTTTGATATGATCCACCTCGCTGCGGCAGGTGAGAGGAGGTCCCTCATAGGCAGCAGCATGCCATGATGCGAAACTCTGGTTCCGGTCAGCATCGACCACTGCGACCTTGAAGCCCTTTGCCGCCAAGTTGGCTGCTAGGATCATCACCGTGGTCGTTTTGGCGCAGCCGCCCTTGCCTGAGGCAACCGTTATAATAGTCCCCATATCCCCCTATCCCCACATTAGGCGGCTATCCCCACAGTCGCCCTTTGTGGATAGGCGCATAGAAGCGCCTAGGGGGCAAGGGAGCTATGGGATTACGTGGATAGGGGGATACGGGGTATGGAGGCATTTGGGTATATCAACCCCCTGGTCCATCTCCTTAATCGTCCGCTTCGGGCTGCAAGCTTTATCCGGCGCCTTCTCAAGTGCATCAGAGAACCGCGCATGCGGAAGGAAAGGAGTCGGTCCAGCACAGCCGGCGGCGAGCGCTTCCTGGCCTGGCTGGCCCTGCACCGGCTGCTCGACGGGATGGGCGTGGAGGTGCCGCTGGCGGAGCGGGTCTGGCACGCCGAGGACCCGGCGCACGACCTCGACGCCGTCGACAAGGCGCTGCAGGAGAGCCTGTCCCCGCCGGAAACCGCGTCGCCGGCCATGCCCTGGTGTACCACCCCGGCGGCCTCGTCCGTTGCCCGCACTTGAGCAAGGTGCCGGAGCTGAGCGTCTCGCCTAGGGTGAGGGGAGGGAGGTGGCCCGCCTCCGGCAAAGACCCTCGCCGGGCATGCTCTCACCGGCTGCCCTCTTCGCCGCTCCGCGCCGAGCCAGCTCCAGCAGGATAGAGCATTGTCAGACACGGGATCGCCCCGCTTGTCATTTGCCGCATCGGCGGTTTCACTTCCGTTTAGGAAGAGGTGGGAGGCTACAGGCCGATCCAACTCAGGGTTCGTCACGCGTAGAGGCCAAGGAAGAGGTCACCCATGGCCCAGCGCCGACGCATGGTCTTCCACCGCTGCGCGCGGTGGTAGGCGCGGTCGTGCAGCAGGTGGCAGCGCTGGCAAAGGGCATGAAGGTTGCGCAGGCGGTTGTCGCGCGGATCGTGGTTCAGGTGCGCGGTAGCCAGGACCGCCTTCGTGGTGCGGATCTGCACCGCGTCGAGCAGATTGGGCCAGCGGGCAGGGCGGTTGCGACCGTCGCGCCAAGTGCCACTGCGCTCGCAGAACCAGCGCCCATCCGGCAGACAGCGCAGCAGTGTCTTGTGAGGGCGGCCGCAGCGCTCACACCGGCCGCCGGCGCGGCCAAAGCGAACCTCCGCGCTCAGTGCGCGCCAGTGCGGCGGATAAAGAGAACGTAACTCACGACGGATCGGCATCTTGATCCTGAATTCTCTGCGCCGAGATCGGAGGCGGATAGCAAGCACTATTAAGCTGGTTATCAGTAACCGTCGTCTGGGACCCACCTTGCGGCGCGGGTCTCTGATGGTGCGCTGTCGCGGCTGATGTCGTGATGGGGTTCGGGATGGAGATCGAGGCCGAGGCTGTGAGCGCTCATACGAGAAGTCGTATGAGCGCGCGTAGTGAGGTGGTGGAGGTGGTGACCCGCGGTGAGCGGCGCCGGGCCTGGTCGGTGGAACAGAAACGCCTGATTGTCGCCGAGGCGATGCAGCCGGGCGCGACGCCGACGGAGGTGGCGCGCCGCTGGGGCATCGGCACGGGCTTGCTCTACACGTGGCGGCAGCAGTTCTTCGCGGGCGAATTGGGCGAGCCGCCGGCGCCGGCCTTCGCCCAGGTCAGTCTGGCGCCGCTGGCAGAACCTGAGTCCGCGCCGCCACATCCGCCTGCCGTCCAAGCCGGCACGGCGCCGGCGGCCGGCCAGATGGAGATCGTACTCCCGGGCGGCGCGGTCGTGCGGGTCGGCGCCGATGTGGACGGGGCCGCGCTGCGCCGGGTGCTCGCCGCGCTGGCGTCGCCATGATCGGCCCGGCGCCGGGGACGCGCATTTTCCTCGCCTGCGGCCACACCGATATGCGGGCGGCATGGATGGGCTGGCGGCATTGGTGCAGCAGGCCTTCGGCGCGGATCCCTTCGTCGGCGCGGTGTGGCTCTTCCGCGGCCGTCGCGGCCGACTGGTGAAGTGCCTTTGGCACGATGGGCAGGGGCTGTGCCTGTTCGCGAAACGGCTGGAGCAGGGGCACTTCCCCTGGCCGGTGACCAGCACCGGCAGCGTCGCGCTGTCGGCCGCACAGGCCTCGATGCTGCTTGAAGGAATCGACTGGCGAAATCCGCAGCGAACCTGGCGGCCGAGCGCGACGTGACTGCGGCGCGGATGTCGATTTTGACTTGCCGCGACACGGCCGCATCGGTGACGATTCCCTCGTGCCGGACGACATTCCGCAAAGCCCTGCCGAGCCCGACGACACCGCCTTGCTGCGCGCCGCGCTTGCCGCGGCGGAGGTCCGGATCGCAGCCCTTGAGCAGATCATCAAGGGCTTCCAGCGGGCCCGCTTCGGGCAGAGCAGCGAACGCGTCGAGGCTGGCCAACTCGCGCTGGAACTCGGCCGCGCGCCGGTACTGCCCGAGCCAGCGAACGACACGCCGGCCAAGCCCCGCGATCCCCAAGATGCTGGCCGGCGCCGGCGGAACCGCGGCGCGCTGCCCTCCCATCTCGAGCGGATCGAGGAGGTGCTCGACCTCCCCGACCAGGGCTGCCCCTGCTGCGGGATCGCCATGCGCCGGATCGGTGAGGATCGGTCGGAACGGCTCGACGTGGTGCCGGCGCAGCTGCGCGTCCGCGTCACCATCCGCCCGCGCTATGCCTGCCGCCGGTGTGAGGAGGGCGTGCACCAGGCCCCTACACCAGCACGCGCCATCCCCGGCGGCCTGCCGACCGAGGCGCTGCTCGCCCAGGTGCTGGTGGCCAAGTACGGCGATGGCCTGCCGCTCTACCGCCAAGCGGCGATCCTCGCGCGCCAGGGCATCAACCTCGACCGCTCGACGCTGTGCGACTGGGTCGCCAAGTCCTGTTGGTGGCTACGGCCGCTGCACAGGCTGATCCTCGCCCACATCACTGGCAACGCCCGGGTCTTCGCGGACGACACGCCGCTGCCGACCCTCGAGCGAGGCCTGGGACGGACCATGGACGGCCGGCTCTGGGCCTACGCCGTGGACGACCGCGTCTGCGGCGGCACCGGGCCGCCGGCGGTCGCCTATCTCTACGCCCCGGACCGCAAGGGCATACGGCCCGCCGCCCATCTCGCCGGCTTCCGGGGCGTGCTGCAGGTCGATGGCTATGCCGGCTTCAAGGCGCTGGAGAGATCGCGCAACGACGGCTCGGTCGTGCTCGCCTTCTGCTGGGCCCATCTGCGCCGGCGCTTCTTCGAGATCCATGCCGGCACCGCCTCGCCGATCGCCGCCGAGGCCCTGCTGCGCATCGGGCAGATCTACGCCATCGAGCGCGAAATCCGCGGCCAGTCGCCGCAGCAACGCGTCGCCATCCGCCAGGCCAGCACCGCGCCGCTCGTCGCCGCCATGCAGACCTGGCTTCGCGCGCAGCTGAACCGTGTCAGTAGCGACAGCGCGCTCGCCAAGGCCATCCGCTACGGCCTGCGCCACTGGACCGGGCTGGAGCGCTTCCTGACCGACGGCCGGCTCGAGCTGGATACCAACATCGTGGAGCGCGAAATCCGCCCGGTGGCCGTGACCAGGAAGGCCGCACTCTTCGCGGGCAGCGAGGGCGGCGGAGACAACTGGGCGATCGCCACCACGCTCATCCGCACCGCCATCCTGAACGGCATCAACCCGCAGGCCTGGTTGACGGACGTGCTGGAGCGGATGGTCAGCGGCGAGGTCCGCTCGACCCAGCTCGCCACCCTGCTGCCCTGGAACCGGCGCCAGCCCGGCACCGCCGCCGCGGCATGAGCCCCCGGCGCGCCCGCCTCCCGGCGCTGGCCCTCGACGACCTCAAAGCCTGGCTCGCCGGCCAGCCCGACATCGCACGGCGCAACTGGACCGTTTCCGCCATCAACGGCTTCTGCGCCGCCCTCGTGGTTGGTCCTGAGCGCATCGCCACCGAGGCCTGGCTCCGCGTGATTTTCGGGCCAAGCCTGCCGACCACGCCGATGGGCCTCGCCGCCGTCCAGGCCGTGCTGGATCACCGCAACGCCGTCCATCACGACCTCCACATCGACCAAGGCCAGCGCTGGCGCCCGATCTACATGCGCACCGACGACGGCACCGTCCTCGCCCAACCCTGGGCCGTGGGCTTCATGTTCGCGGTCAAGCGCTGGCCTGTCGCCTGGCGCCCCATGTTCGAGCGCAACGACCATGTCGGCCTCGTGCTGCCGATCATCACCTGCTCGGAAGCCGAGGAGGTGGAGAAGCTGATTGCCGGACGGCCGCAGGAAGTCCGCGACCACGTGGGCCGCGCCTACCACCACATCCCTGAAGCCGTCTGCGGCATCCGCGACTACTGGCGCCGCCACCAAACACCGCGCTGAACCGGCCTTCGCCGCACCGTCAAGCCACGATCGCCGTGGGGTCCAGACGACGGTTACGGTTATCAGGCATTGCAGGTCGTTTGATCGGCTAGACAGCTTGCCAGTAATACGGGTATTCCGTATATACTCCGTATGTGGATCAACGGCGACGCAGCTAAAGAGGAGCGGAACCTGCGGGAGCGCAAGCTGCCGTTCCTGCTAATGGTGGCGTTGCTGGAAAACCTCATCGCCGAGTGGGAGGATACCCGACACGACTACGGCGAAACCCGGATGATCGCGGTGGGCCTCGTGGGTGGCCGTTTGATGGTCGGCGTTTACACAATGCGCGAGGAGGCCAGGGAGCCGGTCGTTTGGGTGATCAGCCTCCGCAAGGCGAACTCACGGGAGCAGGCACAATGGCTCGGGTAAAGGCGACCCCCGAGAGCGTCGCGAAGGCGCTCTCCGCGACCGACTGGCAGGCCATCGACGCGATGACGGACGAGGACATCGCCCGGCAGATCGCGGATGATCCGGATGTCGCGCCCGACACGTCCGGCATGTCGGAGACTCAGGTCCTCGGTGCGCAGGTCCGCGCCGTGCGGCGCCGTCTTGGGCTGACTCAACCTGAGTTCGCGGCTCGGTATCGTATTCCGGTAGGGACCGTGCGCGATTGGGAGCAGGGGAGGGCACGGCCCGATCAGCCGGCCCGAGCCTACCTCCACGCGATCTCCCGCACCCCCGACGCTGTTGCAGCGGCCGTCGCGGACATGCCCCGATAACGCGGGCCATTTCCGTCCGCGGCGGTAGCTGATGACCGCGGATCAATACCGGCGTACCCGCAAAAAGACCTTCCATACCTGGCGGCAGGAGACTTGCATTCAGATAGCCGTATGAGAGCAGAGGCAGCTGGACACCTCGAACTACCCGCTGCTGCATGGCCTTCGCGTGCAGGATGGTCGCCTCAGGCCGTGACGTGCCCCTGTTGACCCGGCTGGGTCACCGGCTTTGGGCGGCGGGTTCTGCCCTTCGTGGACGCTGTGGGGTTATGCGGGCGCAGCTCGGGCGCTGAGCCAGGCCAGGCGGGTGAAGTTGTAAGCCAAGTTGGCGATGCCGATCTTCACCTGGGCCCGGGCCAGGCCGATGGTGCGGACGAACAGCGCCATGCGGTGTTTCTGGGCGGCAAAGACATGCTCGATGCCGGAGCGGATCCGGGCGCGTGATGCATTGGCTTTCGCCTGCTGCTCAGGGAGTTCGCGCCGTGGCGGTCTGCGGAACAGGATGCGCTCGCTCAGCCCGCGCCGTTCCAGCGCTTCCAGATTGCGCTTCGTGCGGTAGGCCGTGTCCGCCCAGACGCGGCTGGCCGTGTTCTCGGGATCGAGCAGGGCAGGAAAGCTACGGCTGTCGTGCTGGGCGGCATCAGTGACCGTCCAGCGGCGGATCAGCCCGTACCGCCGGTCGATGCCGATATGGCTCTTGTAGCCAAAAACCGGCACCGCGATCTGAATGGCTTGGCGCTGCGCACCTTCTGGTTTGGGTTTGGTTCTGCCGCGCTTGAGCGTCCAACGCGCGTCGCGATCCTTCTGCGCCCGCTTGGCCTTTGACCAGTGCGTCGGCGTGTTGCCCTCACGAATAGTGGCTTTCTCATCGAGGGTGAGCTTCTGGCGTGGCGCGGCGATCAGGGTCGCGTCGATGATCTGCCCGCCCATGGCCAAATAGCCTTGCTCGACCAGCACCGCGTCGAAGCGGCGGAACAGCCCTTCGATGGCACCCGCCTGCTTGAGCTGCTCGCGATAGAGCCAGATCGTCTTGGCGTCGGGCACTGCCTGGTGCAGGCCGAGACCTGCGAAGCGCATGAAGGACAGCCGGTCCCGCAATTGGAACTCGGTCTGCTCGTCGGAGAGGCTGTAGAGCGCCTGCAGCACCAGGATGCGGAACATCAGCACCGCGTCATAGGGCGGGCGACCACCGCGGCTGCGATCCGACCGCGCCAGCGCCGCCTCCAGCACGGGCCGGAAGACCTCGAAGCCGACCGCGGCCGCAAGACGTTCCAGCGGATCGCCGGCGGCAGAGAGGGCCGCATACCGCTCATCGACATCGAAGAAGCCAGGCTGACCCGCCATCGCCACTGCCTCCGCTGACCGGAGCCAGTGAATCACCTCAGCGCACTAGCAGCGAGGTATTTCGAAGTGTCCTGACGACCAGGCCGCCGGCCACGCAATCATCAAGTGGGTCGGCGATAAGGACAAGGCGACCAGGCTCATCCTGGCGGCCGAGGCGCCGTACCTGGAACTCGCACGCGCCTTCGGAGTGCGATGCGCCCAGCCACTCGAACACCGGGGCGGCACACTGTTCATCCCGCGCTTCGATCGCGAAGTCGTGGGTGGCCGTGTGGTGCGTCTCGGCCAGGAGAGCATTGTCTCCGCCGCCGGTGTCGCAGCTTTCGGCTACCAGGCATCCCACGAGGAATACCTCGACGCCATCAAGGCGTATTGCGACGACCCGGCCGCCGAAGTGACGGAGTACGTACTCCGGGATGTCCTGAATCTGGGGTTGGGCAACCCGGACAACCACGGGCGGAACACGGCCCTCCAGAAAACTGCCGATGGTGGAGTGCGGCTGACGCCGCTCTACGATTTCTGCCCAATGCGCCTGGACTCCTCCGGCATCGCCCGCTCCACGACCTGGACGTGCATGCGGCCGTTCAACGGGCCCAGCCGCGACCTCAATCCCGACTGGGAAAAAGTCTGCCGTGTGGCGGCAGACGGTGTGCCAGGGCTGGATGCCGAGGACCTGATGGACACGCTGGCGGGCAAGGCGGACTGCCTGCGCCGGATGCCGGAGCTCGCCCGCGGGATAGGCGTGCCGGATGCGGTCATCGCGGGCGCCATGGGCTTCTGCGGTCAGCACGCCGACGCCCTGGAGGCCTTGAGCCGGAGGCGAACCCATGCCCCGCGTTAGACGGCCATCGACTGATGAGCGGATCGCCCTGCGTGTCGGGCTGAACGAGGACATCACTGCCGGTGGTCTGGAGTGGAGCCAGGCCGTCAGGCGGATGCGGCAGGCCCTGGGCATGACCCAGGCCCGCTTCGCGCAGGCCTTCAAGCTGACACGGCGCTTGGTGGTGGACCTGGAGGCTGGGAGAGCAAATCCCACCGCGGAGACACTCGCGAAGATCGGTAAGCCCTTCGGATATCAGGTTGGCTTCGTGCTCAAGAAGGCTGCCGAGGAGCCTGCTGCGGAGGACGAGGAGGACTGACCTTCAGGCTATCTGAAACTGCTTTGCCAGACCTATTCAGGCGTCTCTACGGCCATGACGTACTCGGCCGGAACCGTCTTGGGGATAAGGATCTCGTAGGTGAAGGCTTGGTGCATCCGCCACAGGAGGAAAGAATCGCAAGATGATCGTCAGGCATCCTCACGGGCCAGGATTATCTGGGATGATTCGCCAGACCGGCTCATGCTAGAGGCGAAGTCACAGCGCATCTCGCGCGAGATCACACCCCACACGGTTGTCAGCATCTGGGAGTGGACGACATGATGTCACGAGCTGGCTATCCCTCCATTGAAGTGTTGGCTCATCTTGTTCGGGGCGACCGATACCTCTCCCTGCATGAGGTAGCGGCCATGATCGAGGTGTCTCCCTGGACGCTCCAGAACTGGCGCCGCCCGAACAACATCAAGGCCCCGGATGACTTGCCCTGGACCTATGCCAAGGAAGGCGTGTTCTATCTCGCCTCTGACGTGGAGCGGTATCTGGCGCGCCGCAGCGAGGCCAGGAATGGGGTGCTGCCGCCCCGGAGCGCCGCTGTGGCCGCGCGTGTCGCGAAGCAGCCCTACCTGAACGGTGGTCCGAAGCGGACGCCCAGGAAGGAGAAGGCGGTGGCGGTGGCGACGCCGCGCAATGCCGGGCAGCTCAACCTCGGCCTGGATGTCGCGGCATGAGCAGGCGGCGCAACGACAACCGGCCGGCGCCGCTGACACCGCCGGACCTGGACCTGCGGCACCTCTCGGCGGTGATGATCGACATCAACAGCCTGACCGAGGGCGAGATGCCGCTGCTGGACGATGCCGCGCGCATCGCCAACGTCATGGCGCAGGCCCGCGCCTGGCATCAGGTGCCGGCCGCTTCTCTGCCGAACGATGACCGGCAGCTCTGCTACCTGCTGGGCTATGGCCGTGACCTGAACCTCTGGCGCAAGATCCGCAGCCAGGGCGCTCTGGCTGGCTTCATCGAGTGCTCGGATGACCGGCTCTATCACGCTGCGCTGTCCCAACGTGCGCTGAAAGCGGGCACTCGGAAGACCATGGCGAAGGAGGCTGGAGTGGCTGCCGGGGTGGTCCACAGCGCGAAGAAGCGCGCCAGGAAACAGATACCCCCCCAACAACATATTGAAATCTCTAAGATCGAGGATAACGGACCGATTATCGAACCGGTTAACGGTCCGATTAACGGTCTGATTACCGCACCGGTTATCGGACCGGTTCCTGAAGAGAAGAGAACTGAAGAGAATAGAATAGAATCTATCTCCTCTCCTCGGGACGCGCGCGCGTATGCACACGCACATGCGCACACGCACGCACGCGAGGGGGAGGCCGGGGGGCTGGTGCTGGACGCCAATGCCCGGCCGGTGGGCCAGCCGCCACGGTCGGCCGCGCTGGCTGTCCTCTCGGGTACTCCACGCCGCGTCGATGTCTGCGACGCTGAGTCCCGCGCGGTGAACAGCGCGTTCCGCACGGCCTTCGAGGAGGTCTATGGGGAGGCCCCGAAGCCCGACCCCAAGGCCTGGCCGCACACGGTGAGCCTGTGCGAGACGATGGCGGCGCTCGGCGTGGCCAGCGAGGACATGCCGGGGTGGGTCCAGCGCACCGCCAGGGAGGTGCTGGCGGCGAAACTGGAGCGCGACCCTGGGGACCGTCCGGGGATCGCCTGGGCGGTGCATGGCATCAAGCGCCTGCTCGCGGCGGCGCTGGCGCCCCGTGCGGCCGAGGTTGTGCCCCTGCCGGTGGTGCGTGACGGGAGGCCTCCCCGCAAGCGCACTGTCGGCGCCATGATGCGGGAATTCCGGGAGGGCGAGGGCAAGCACCTCGTGCAGGAGGGGTGGTGATGATCAGCCTGGGAGAGACGCTCGCTTCCATCGCGTCGCGCGACCATGCCATGACCGTCCCGGATCGGTCGCGCGACCTTCCACGACCTTCCACGCGACCGTCGCGGGATGCGGATCCCACGCCGCCGCCGCGCAGTGGTGGCGATCTGCTCACGGCCCGCCGGATGGCCCTGGCCATCATGAACCGGCCCATGAGCGGCGAATTGCAGGCGGCGGTGGCGATCTGGCGGGCCCCCATGGTCATGCCGATCCCGCTGGGCGACGCGGCGGTGGCGGAGGCCGAGGAGCGGCTCGCCGCGCTGACCGAGCTGCTCCAGCCGGCGGATCGGGCGATGATCCGGGGCTTCCTCCTGCGCATCTCGTTCCTGGCCAAGAACCGCCCGGATCCCGAGACGCTGGAGGAGGAGATCAGCGCGGCGATCGACTACCTCAGCGTGCTGCCGGTGATGTGCTTCAAGGCCGAGCTGGCGGCCGTGGTCCTGCGCGATGCCGGCGGCTGGTGGATGCGCGGGGCCGACCTGATGGACAGCCTGGCGCCCTATGCGCGGCCGCTGCGCGAGCGCCGGGATGAAATGGCCGGGGTGCTCCATGCCGTCCGCAATCCGCCGGCCCTTCCTGCCGCGATCCATGTGCCGAATTGCCTGGACGAAACCCGATTGCGCAGGCCGCGCGCGCCCGCGCCTCCGCCTCCCTCCCGGCCTGAAACCCCGATCTGAGACTGTCTCACCATCTCACTGTCACTGAGACAATGAGACGGTGAGACGCGCCTGGAAACCGGCCGTTTTTGAGATTGATTTGAGAATCCAGGGCCTCTCTCCCCCTGCCCTCCGCCGGCAGGTCCTGATGCTGCTCCAGCCCCCCGCTCTCCCGAGCTGATCCGTCGCCTCCGGGAAGGTTCAGGAGCTGCGATGATCACCCTCGCAGACCCAACGGGCCTTGAGGGCGGTTGCCAGCACTCGCAGCGGCGTGCCCGCAGGCAGGTTGCTTAGGTAGTACTTTCGCTCGCCACCCGCGCGCCATTTGCCCACCAGCCAGGCCTCATCACCCGGTAGGTGCCGGTTGTTGCCCCACACGGCGCCGTCGTCCACCCGGATGCGCGCCGTGGCGAACCAGGCAGTGAGCGCGAGGGGCTGGACCTCTCGGTCCTGAAGCTGACGCACCACCGCATGCGCGACCTCGGGCAGCAGAAGCTCAACCTCTTGGGCGGTGAGGCGGGCCCGTCCCTGACGCCGATCACGCAGGTGGGCTCCGGCCAGATGCAGGACAAGCACAAGCTGCGCCTGCAGGAGATCATCCTGGCGATGAACGATCTTTTCGAGGGCGAGATCACCGAGGGGGATGCCGTGGCCTATGTGGACACGGTGCTCAAGGAAAAGATGCTGGAGTCGGAACTGCTCCGCAGCCAGGCGGCGGTCAACACCAAGGAGCAGTTCGGCAACTCGCCGAACCTTAGCGACAAGCTGATGAACGCTATCATGGACGCCATGGCCGCACATCAGACCATGAGCCGTCAGGTGCTCAACTCGGACAACATCCGCGGCCGTATCCTGGCAACCCTGCTCGGCCCGGGGCAGCTCTGGGAGGCGCTGCGAGCCAAGCAGGACCTTCCTGGTCGGGCGGCACCCTGAACCAAGAAGCATTCCTGCCTGGACTAAGCTTAGTCAACTCCTTATCTTGGTGGCCGGAGGCTCTCATGCAGACCGTCAACATCCACGCCGCCAAGACCCACCTTTCGCGTTTGGTGGACGCCGCCGCCGCCGGCGAGGAAATCCTCATCGCCCGCGCCGGCCGCCCGGTCGCCCGCTTGGTGCCGTTGCAGGACGCCCCTGACCGGCCGCGCCGCCGCCTGGGCCGGCTGGCCGGCCAGCTCACCGTGCCGGTCGACTTCGACGCGCCGCTGCCGGACGCCGTGCTCGACGCCTTCGAAGGGCGCTGATGCGCCTGCTGCTCGACACCCACCTGCTGCTCTGGGCGCTGGCCACGCCCGAGCGGCTGGACGCCGTCACGCGCGCGGCGCTGGAGGAGCCTGACAACGAGGTGTTGTTCAGCGCGGCCAGTCTTTGGGAGATCGCCATCAAGGCCGGGCTCGGTCGGGTGGACTTCGCCTTCGAGCCGCAGCAGATCCTCCAGGCGGCGCTGGACACCGGCTTCGTCGAGTTGCCCGTGCGCTCCGCCGCGGCAGTGCTGGTCGCGCGCTTGCCGCCACACCACCGGGATCCCTTCGACCGCCTGCTGGTGGCCCAGGCCATAGCGGAGCCGGTGCGCTTCTACACCGCCGATCCGCTGCTGCCGCCCTATTCCGAACTTATCATCCTTGTTCGCTAAGCTGTTCTCCAGCTGGCGGGGGCCGGCGCACCGCAACCTGCCGGAGGCAGGCTCCGTGTTGGGCGTCGACGTTGGCTATTCGCTGACCCAGGCCAGCAGTGCTGTCTGCCGGCTCGATTGGGACCGCCAGGAGATCCGCTGGACACTGCAGCGCTTCCGGGCGCAGCCTGAAGAGCGGCTCCATGTGCTGCGCAGCGTCGCTCGTCCTGGGCGCTTGGAGGCGGCGGCCCTGGATGGCCCCCTGCGGGCGGGCTTCGATGTCATTGGACGTTACCGTACGGCTGAGCGGATGCTGACGCGCCGGCTGCAGCCACGGATCGGCAAGCCCGGACAGGCCAGTGCGCCGGTGGGGCAGGCCCTCAACGCCGCGGCCAACAGCTGCGCCCGGATCATCCTGGCGCATGGTGATCTGGCGCCGACCCGTCATGCGGTCCCGATCGATGCCAAGGCGGTGGTGGAGGCCTTCCCCAACAGCTTCCTTGGCGTGATGCTGGAAGATCCCGCGGCTGTCCCGGCCCGGCGGCAGGACCGCTCGGACGTGTTCTTTCAGCACCTGGCCCGCACGGGCGGCTTGCAGCGCTTGCTGAACCATCTCCTGCCCGGACGCTCCCTCACCCAATTTCTGGCCGCCGTGACCAACCACGACGAACGGGCCGCGCTGGTCTGCGCTCTCACCGCGCTGGGCGTGGCGGCCCAGGAGTTCGTTGCCGTGGGCGATGCGGATGGCTGGATCATCCTGCCGCCGGCGCCGTTCCTGCAGGGCTGGGCGCTGGCCGATCTCCAGGCGAACGCGGCGACAGAAGCGCCCGGCGCCCTGCACGTATCGGCGGGACCAAGGCCGGTATAGGTCTACCACTCCCAGGGAGAGCGGTTCTTCCAGCCGGCGCGCCGGCCGTGTCGCGGCCGCCATGCAGCATTGCAGGCGAACAACACGGCCCAGCCGCCGCCCCGGCGATGCGAGGCGCCAGACGCTGCGCGATAGCGGCGCTCCGCACGCGTCGCCCCCACTTCTAGAGCATTTTCCATCTACTCCGGCTCATATCCGGCGGCGGTGAAGTAGTTGGCGCATTCTGCTGGTGTGAAGGCATCGAGGAGTTGGCCGATGGTGGCCCAGAGCCCGTCCAGGGTGCGCTCCGCCGCCTTGCGCAGGAGCGCCTTCAGCTTGGAGAAGGCATTCTCGATTGGATTGAAGTCCGGCGAGTAGGGCGGAAGGAACAGCAGGGACGCACCCGTGGCCTCGATAGCCCGGCGGGCCTCGTGGCGCTTATGCGCAGCCAGGTTGTCCAGGATGACGGTGTCGCCGGCGCACAGGGTTGGACAGAGGACCTTCTCGACATAGGCCTGGAAGGCCTGCGCGGTCATGGGCCCATCGAGCAGCATAGGCGCGGTCAGGCCTGTGAGGCGGAGACCGGCGACGAAGGTGGTGGTCTTCCAATGTCCGTGCGGCACGCCTGCACGCAGGCGCTCGCCACGTGGGGCACGGCCCCGCAGTCGCGCCATCTTGGTGCTGGCACCGGTTTCATCGATGAACACCAGGCGATCAGGATGAAAGTCAGGCTGCCGATCGAACCAGGCTTCGCGGGCCGCGGCGATGTCCGGCCGGTCCTGCTCGGCGGCGTGCGCGGTTTTTTTTGAAGGTGATCGCCCGTGCCGCGAAGAAGCGCCAGAGCGTGCCAATCCCCGCCGAGAGGCCGCGCTCGTCATGCAGCCGCTGCTGCATCTCGCGGAGGGTAATGAGGGGCCTGACGGCGACCAGGTCGAGCAGGAAATCGGCCTGCCCATCAAGCTTGGAGCCTCTGGGCTGCCCCTGGCGGCGTGCCGCCGTCTCACCCTCATCCCGCGCTCGCCGTACCCACACAACGGCTGTTGCCACACCCACTCCGAAATGGGCTGCGGCCTGCCGTGCCGACATCCCGCGTGCCGTTGCGTCGAGCACACGCGTCCGGAGATCCTGGCTGTAGGCTCGGGCCATCCTGTCCTCCCTCGCAGGAGGAAAAGCGAATCACATCCCGCCGCAGAAGGGAATCCTCTTCTGAATCGGTGAACGCGGAAACTGCTCTAGCGGCCGGATGTGGCAGATCTTGATGCCATCCCACAGCAGCGGCAACTCGCCCCGCATCCAGTCGCCGACATTTAGCAGGGTGCAGTAGCCCTCCTCGCCCGTGGCTTTCAGCGGGTTGAGCGTGTGGTACGGGCAGCCCGAGCAGAAACTTCCCGAGGGCACTTCCGCCACGCTCTTGCCCTGCGGATTGGCTGGCCAGGCGTACCGGAGCTTCTTCCGAAAGTTCATCACGCCCTGTTATCCCTCAAGGCCTGCAGAACGCATCGCCCATGGCAAGTTTTCCGTCGCCGGTCCGCCTGTCCAACAGCGGGCCGCACCGTGGCGCGCGACATTGGCGTGGTGCATGGATCGAGCGGGTGATTTCCTTGGGATAGGGTGGGGTCTAGCCCCGCGTGGGAGAGCACTCCCTTGCCCTTCAAGGCGAACGCCGACCGGCGGCATCGAATTCCACAGCAGCACCGGGTCAGGAATTGGCCTGCGTACGAGGCGGGCCTGCGTGCCCGCGGCAGCCTGACGGTCTGGTTCTCGGAGGAGGCGATCGAAGGGCAGCAAGCTGAGCCCCGCACCACGCGAGGCGGCCAGCCCATCTACTCGGATCTGGCGATCGCGACGGCGCTGAAGGAAGCTACACCTTGCCACGGACGCCGACACCGGCCGGATCGTCGCGACGAAGCTGACCGGTCCTGATGCAGATGACGGTGCGCAAGTCGGCCCGCTACGAAGGCGCTGGCTAAGTCGCCTCCCTCACTGGCGACGGCGCCTACGTCCGCGACGACGTTTATGCTGCGGTCGCGGCACGACATCCGCATGCGGATGTCGTTGTCCCGCCACGATCGAGCGCGGTGCTGAGTGCAACAGCCGGGACCGCGCCGACGAGGCGGGACCAGCATCTGCAAAGCATTGCCGAACGCGGCCGCATGGGATGGCAGAAGGCCTCCGGCTACAACTGGCGCGCGCTCGTCGAGCCCGACGTGTCACGTTGGAAACGTGTCATCGGTCCCGGCCTGCGCTCCCGAACTGATCGGCGTCAGGCAACCGAGGTATCCATCACGGCGGCGGCCCTGAACCGCATGTTGGACCTGGGTCGCCTGGATTACGTCCGCATCAGCTGACCACAGAGGCGCTCTGGCTCATCACCTCCTCACCGCTAACCCGTGCAACAAGGTGGACGCGACGGGCTACGCAGCGGCCTTGAACCCCGTTAGGGAGCGGCATAGGTTACATGTAACCCATGCCGGAGGCTGCCATGCCTGTCCCTCTTCGCAAGCGTGTCCAGAAGCACCGGGAGGCCCTGCGGGCCGCCGGGCTGCGACCAGTGCAAATCTGGGTGCCCGACACCCGCCAGCCAGGCTTTGCGGAGGAGTGCCGCCGACAGTCGCGCCTCGTTGCGGCGGCGGATGCGGCCGATTCCGAACTCGACAGGTTTCTCGATGCAGCGCTGACCGATATGGACGACGAAGGGTGAGACGAGGGGATCTGGTGACGGTCGCCCTCACCGGTGACTTCGGCAAGCCGCGCCCTGCACTGGTGGTCCAGGCGGATCAGTTCGACCAGATCGGCACGGTGACGGTGCTGCTGGTGTCGGGGACACTGGTGGATGCTCCGCTGATCCGGCCCACAGTGCAGCCGAGCGCAAAAAATGGCCTGCGCAAGCCTTCGCAGATCATGGTGGACAAGACCATGAGCGTGAAGCGCGACAAGCTCAGCGCGCCGTTCGGCCGACTGGAGGACGACGCCCTGTTGTCAGTGACCCGCTCACTTGCCGTGTTCCTCGGCATCGCATGAAGGCAAGGCACGGACAGGTTATCCCTCAGTGCCCGTTTGAGAATGCTGGTGGTGAGGTGTTTGGGCGTTCCCACGTGCCCAGATGGGCTGGATGTGGACCAAGGAACATCGCGCACGGCAGGCAGCGCTTGAGCGGTCGCGTGGAAGGTCGTGGAAGGTCGCGCGACCGATCCGGGACGGTCATGGCATGGTCGCGCGACGCGATGGAAGCAAGCGCCTCTCCCAGGCTGATCATCACCACCCCTCCTGCACCAGGAGCTTGCCCGCGCCCTCCTGGAACTCCCGCACCATGGCCCCGACAGAGCGCGGCTTGCGGCTGAGCTTTCCATCGCGCGCCACCGGCAGGGGAACGACCTCGGCGGCACGGGGGGGCCCAGCGCCGCCGCGAGCAGGCGCTTGATGCCATGCACCGCCCACCTGACGCGCCACGGCTGCTGCCATTTCCGCAAAGCGCGCGAGCTGATTGTCCATATCCAGACAATGCTTTTTCATCAAATCAATGGCTTATAATTTCGACAGAGCAACGGAACCTCACGTAGGACGTGGCCGGCGAAGCAGGAAGGCAAAGGGGCCGCGATCCCACCGAACGAGCCTCGCCATCCCATCGGCGTGAAGGTGCGGATCCAGTGTTGCCCGCTGTGATGAGGTCGGCGAGCGCGCAGGCCCCTTCAATGCCGATATGCGCTACTTTGGCGGAGATGAACACGACTACGGGTGTCCGACGAAGAGACTTCCGCAGCGCCATTCCTGGCCAGCTCCAGGGCCGCCACAAAGGTGCTGGCGAGCGCAGCACGGGCGTTCAGCAGCTGGTGCGTATCCCCCACTGAGAGCGGCGGCAGGAACAGAGCCAGATCGCCACCCTCTGGCCGCTGTCCCAGAATGCTGCGGATGTGGTCCAAGGCATCCGGGACGCGCCAGAGGTTCGGAATCGAGGGCCGGTAGGCCAGTGGTGCCTTATCCCCCTGTCGTTCTCGTCCTTCCAGCATGACAAGGGTCGCCTCAAGGAAGGCGACGTAGAGCTCCGCCTGCGGCTTCGGCGCCGGCCGCTCCTGATTGCCGCGCGTGAAGACGTCCTGTCCAAGTTGCGGCCGAGCGGCGAGCCAGGCGGCGGCCGCCTTCATCGCCGCAAGTTCTTCCAGCTGCCCGAGCCGTTGATCGGCTTCCGCCGCAGCCTCTTCGGCGGCCTGTGGACTAGCAGGAGCGAGCAACTGCGCCCGGAGCCGCAAGAGCTCGCTCGCCATCACCAGCCAGTCGGCCCGGCGTTCCAGCCGGGTGACACCACTCTCCAGCGCGGCCACCAGCTGGTCGGTCAGAGGGACGATCGACAGCCGGCCGAGGTCGAGTTGATGCCGGCGCACCATCTCCAGCAGGAAATCGAGCGGGCCCTCGAAGCCTTGCACACTGAGGTGAGGCATATCGGCCGGCCGGGGGCGCCCGCCGGGCCCTTCGTTTTCCTGCCAACCATCCTCAACCTCGGCTGCGGCGGCGGCGTCAGCCACGCTGCGCCCTGGCCGCTCGGGTCGACTTTTCTCGGTTGTCTTTCCTGTCCCGATTGCCCTGCTTGTGCTGGATGGGTGCGATAAGTTCGCTCGTGGGCTCATCGCCCTCACCGTCCGCGTAGTCCGGCTGGAGGGTGAAGCTCAGAGCTGGCCAGTACCTTCGGAGCCGGCGCAGCGCCTGCCACGGCGACCAGTCCGCCGACCAGAATTCCACCCGCAGTTCCGCCATCCGCCGCTTCCGGCCGTCGAGGGTGGACTCCAGCTCCCGCACATGCCGCAGCGGACGGGTGGTGCCCCAATGCGTCCACAGCCAAGTGCGGCTCTGCGGGTCGTTGGGCCCGAGGCGCAGAATGCCGGATGGGACCGGCAGCAGGCGGTGCAGGTCGAAGGGGTGGCTTCGATCTGTGCCGATGCGGGCGATCGCCCGCTGGTGGTTGGCATGAGTGGCATCCCGCAGCCGCCGAGCCAGGATCCGCGCGCCCTGCACACTGATTGCCCGCTTGCCCTCGGCTGGCGCCGCGAGCGACAGAAACCAGTCCTCCTCCATGCCGTCGAGATCCAGCACCCAGGGGATCACCCCTGCCCCGGCGGCTGCCGCCCGGAACCGACCTGTCCCTTCCGTTGGCCCGCTCACCACCAGCACATTGCGCAGCCAGTCGGTGTGTGCCGGCGCCGGGAGTGCCGTCGGGGCCGGTGCATTCGGGGCGGCCGGAGAAAGACGGGAGACCACTGCCCTGCCCTACAGGTCGAGCAGTCGGGCCGGACTGTCCTGGGTGATCTTGGCCCGGCGGCGATAGCCCTGGGTGGTGGCGATGCTCTTCTGGCGGGTGTGGTGCATCACCTGCTCGTCCAGCGCGCCCTTGAGGTAGGCCTCCGTGATGAAGCCGGCCCGCAGCCCATGCGGGGACAGACGCTCGGTCTCATCCACGGTGAGCCCGGCGAGCTCGGCCCGCTTGCGCAGGATCCGCCACACGCTCTTGGTGTCGAGTCGTCCCTCGAGCACGCCGCGCCCGCTGAGGCCGCGGAACACCGCTCCGTACTCGATCCGCGCCCGCCGCAGCCACTCCTCCACCGCCCGCACCGGGCAGGTCAGGGGATTGAGTCCCCGCGGGATGCCGACCGTGGCCCCCTCGCCTTCCTGGTCGCGCTTGGAGCGCAAGATCTGCAAGGTCATGCCCTCGCTGGTGAAGCGCAGCGCCTCGCGGTCGAGCGCGACCAGCTCGGAGCGTCGCAGCGCTCCTGCGAAGCCGGTCAGCAGCAGCGCCTTGTCCCGCAAGCCCGCCATGTCGGTGCCGCAGCTGGCGAGCAGCCGCTTCACCTCAGCCGAGGTCAGCGCGGCGGCGGGCCGGGCCGGCTTGCCGTGGCTGGCGAAGATGCCGCGCAGTGTCATGCGGATGGCGGGATGCCCGGGCTCGACCGGATGACCGGTGCGCCGGTGCATCTCCGCGATGGCGGCGAGCCGGCGGCGCAGCCCCGAACGGCCGAGCTGCCCGGCGAGGCTCGCCAGATACCCGGCAATCACCAACGGCTCGGCCGGCAGCGGCGACACGCCACCCGCCTCGCACCAGGCCGAGAACAGGCTCCAGTCGGTCGCGTAGGCGCGACGCGTGTTCTCGGACAGCGCCTTGCCGGCATAACCGGACGCCTTGGCGACGGCTTCGCCGACCGGGCCGGAGAGCAGCGCCAGCACGGCAGCCGGGCTCTGGCCCACTGCGGCGCGAAGCAAGGGGGTGGCCAGGACAGGGCGAGTGGGCGGCAAGATCTCGCCCTTCCCTTCGGGCACGGCAGCCCCCGCAGAAGCACGAGGGGACGTCATGGGAGGGCCAGGCAAGTGGACGCTGAGCCAAACGGGCCGGGCCGCTCAGCCGCTTCTGCTAGGGGTAGCGCTGCCGCGCGTGGACAACACTCACGATCTCCACCGCGTGTTATGCGACGCGATAGATGATGATGTAGTTCGGGTGCGCTACCAGTTCGCGGGTCCCCGGAACACGCCCCGGCCGGAACAGGTAGGGGTGTTCGGCCAGTGGCAACACCGCCTCCTCGACCACGCCTTTGAGGCGTCGGGCCGCCGCCGGATTCCGCTTCGTGATGTAGAGAATGATAGTGAGCAGGTCGTCCCTGGCGCTGGCTTGCCAGACAATCGGCAGTACGCGGCGGCCTAGCGCTGCGACGGCTGTTCGGCCTCGGCGAGGATGGCCTCGACCTCGGCCATAACCGCGTCATGCGGGAGGTGCGGCCGTGGGTCCGCAAGGCTCGCCGCCACCTTCGTGCGGAGCCAGTGCTCATAGGCCTCGCCTTCCTCGGTCGAGGAGAACTCGGACTCGATGGGCGACAACGCGGACATCCGCTCTCTATAGCACAGCCGGGCACATTGGTTTCGAGAACTCTCGCCCGATCTGTTGGGCCCGGACGCCCTAGACTGGGGTGCGATCGTCCCCCAATCCGGCGTGCGACATCGTGCGACAGCCGGGCCGAAGCTCCGCGCCGAAGTAACAGGGTCTCCGCTTCGTTTCGCAGTCGCCGCATGCCGAGACTGTGCCACCCCGCGTCAAATAGGGCAACCAGCGCTTTCTTATTAGAAAGCCCGATAAACTATAATTATCGGGCTCTACGCCGGTGACCTGCCTCCGTAGAAGTGAGCCGCCGATCATGTGAGATCGGTGGTGCAGTTCGGAGGGTTGGGATGGCTCGGAAGCAGCACAAGCCGGAGGAGATCGTGGCCAAGCTCCGGCAGGTTGAGGTCTTGGTGGGCCAGGGCAAGACGGTGGCCGAGGGTGCTCGGGCAATCGGGGTCACGCAGGCCCCGTACTATCGCTGGCGTGCGGAGTATGGCGGCCTGAAGCTGGACCAGGTGCGTCGGCTCAAGCAGCTCGAGCAGGAGAACAGCCGGTTGCGGCGAGCGGTGTCGGATCTTGTCCGTCGTCAGAACATTCGGCACAACTCGCGGCGTAGATTAGCGGAGTGCGGACCTCGTCAGGGGGTTGATGTTAGGCGGCGAACTTGCGGTGCTGCAAGCGCCGATGTTCGATGGTCTGTCGCTTGATCCTTTCGCGCAGTTTGATGATTGCCGGAGCCCTGCCGAAGTAGGCGTCGGCAGGCGTCACGTTGGCCAGGCTCTCGTGGTATCGCTGGTGATTGTAGTGCTCGACGAAGGCCTCGATGTGGGCTTCGAGGTCGCCGGGCAGGAAGTAGTTTTCCAGCAAGATGCGGTTTTTCAGGGTCTGGTGCCAGCGCTCGATCTTGCCCTGGGTTTGGGGATGACACGGGGCGCCGCGGACATGGCTCATCTTCCGGGCCTCGATGTATTCCGCCAGCTCACCCGCGATGTAGCTGGGGCCATTATCGCTGAGTAGCCGGGGTTTGTGCAGCACCGTGGCGCTGTCGCAACCAGAAGCCGCCAGGGCGAGGTTCAGCGTGTCGGTGACGTCCTCGGCTCGCATGTTGGTGCACAGCTTCCAGGCGATGATGTAGCGCGAGAAGTCGTCGAGCACGGTCGACAGATACATCCAGCCCCACCCGATGATCTTGAAGTAGGTGAAGTCGGTCTGCCACATCTCGTTCGGCCGCGTGGTTTTCGTGTGGAACTGATCGGCAGCCTTGATCACGACATAGGCCGGGCTGGTGATCAGGTCGTGGGCCTTCAACAGGCGGTAAACCGTGGATTCCGACACGAAGTAGCGCTGCCCATCGGTGAAGCGCACGGCCAGTTCCCGGGGGCTCAGCTCAGACTGTTCCAGCGCCAGCTCGATGATCTGGTCGTGGATGCCCGCCGGGATGCGGTTCCACACCCGGCTCGGCGCCGATGGCCGATCTTCCAACGCCTCCGGCCCGCCTTCGAGGTAGCGATCATACCAGCGGTAGAATGTCCGACGAGGGATGCCGAGTTGGTCCAGCGTGCGCTTGGCCGACAGGTGCGACTGCTCGACGGTTCTGATGATCTCGAGCTTCTCGGATGCGGGATATCTCATTCGTCGTTGTCCCCATCCGCGACCATGCTTTTTTTGAGGATCGTGTCCCACCCTGTGGTGTAGGAGCGGCGCTCCTCAGCGGGCTGAGCCGCGGTGTCAGGCTGCCGCGGCGGGCAGGCTGACGGGGGCAGTATCGCTCACAGCGCCGATGGTCTCCAGCGTCATGTAGCGCGACCGCTGTGTGGCCCATTCGTCGGACTGCTCGAGGAGCAGAGCGCCGACGAGCCTGGTGATGGCGGCTTCGTTGGGGAAGATGCCGACGACGTCGGTGCGCCGCTTGATTTCGCCGTTGAGGCGCTCGATGGGGTTGGTGCTGTGGAGCTTGGCGCGGTGCTCCCGCGGGAAATCCATGAAAGCCAGCACGTCCTCCTCGGCCGCATCCATCAGGCTGGCGAGTTTCGGCACCCTGGGGCGGAGCTGGTCGGCCACGGATCGCCACTGGGCATGGGCGGCCGCGGCATCGGCCTCGGCATAGGCGGTGCCGATCCAAGCCGAGACGATGCGGCGCTGGGTCTTGCCCGCATGGGCGGCGGCGTTTCGGCCGAAATGCACGCGGCACCTTTGCCATGTGGCCCGGAGCACCTTGGCCACTGCGGCCTTGAGGCCCTCATGGGCGTCGGAGATGACCAGCTTGACGCCGCGCAGGCCGCGCCGGGTCAGGCCGCGGAGGAAGTCCGTCCAGAAGGTCTCCGCCTCGGAGGCGCCGACCGCCATGCCGAGCACCTCGCGGCGTCCGTCACTGTTGACGCCTACCGCGATGGTGACCGCGACCGAGACAATGCGGCCAGCCTCGCGCACCTTCACGTAGGTGGCGTCGAGCCACAGGTAGGGCCAGTCGCCCTCGATAGGGCGGCCCAGGAAGTCCTGCACCCGGCCGTCGATCTCGGCGCAGAGCCGGGAGACCTGGCTCTTGGAAATGCCCTCCATCCCCATGGCCCGGACCAGGTCGTCCACCGAGCGCGTGGAAATGCCCTGGACATAGGCCTCCTGGATGACTGCCGTCAGCGCCTTCTCCGCCAGCCGCCGAGGCTCCAGGAAAGCCGGGAAGTAGCTGCCCTTGCGGAGCTTGGGGATGCGAAGCTCCACCGTGCCGGCTCGGGTCTGCCAATCCCGCTCGCGATAACCGTTGCGCTGGTTCACCCGCTCGGCGCTGCGCTCGCCATGCCCCGCACCGCAGCGGCCGTCCGTCTCCAGCTCCATCAGCCGCTGGGCGGCAAAGCCGATCATCTCCCGCAGAAAAGTCGCGTCAGAGCCCTTCTCCAGAAGCTCGCGAAGGGCAATCCTCTCGTCGGTCATCGTGGCGTCCTTGCGTCAGAGTTGCGTGTTGCAACACAACCCTACCGAGGATCACCGCGATGGCCGCCCTAACTTGGGCGGCTGCCTCCTACACCACCACCCGGGGCACGACCTTTTGACCGGACACTCGGACACTTCGAAAAACCTCGCGACTGAGGCGCTGATACCAAGTCCCTGTGATCAGAACCTATGCCTGTAGCGCCTCCCGCAGCAGAGGGTATCTGCCTCAACGTCTATAGGTTCTGGTCAAAGAGACTTGGTATGAGGCGATTCACTGGCTTTGGTCAGTGGAGGTAGTGGCGGTGGCGGGTCAGCCTGGCTTCTTCGATGTGGATGAGCGCTACGCGGCCTTGTCGGCGGCGGGCGATCCACTGGAACGGCTCGCGGCCGTGGTCGACTTCGAGATCTTCCGCCCCGTGCTGGATGCAGCCCCAGCGCGGTCAGGTCGCAGCCGCGGTGGACGCCCGCTGTATGATGCGGTGCTGATGTTCCGCATTCTGGTGCTGCAGGCGCTCTACAGTTTGTCCGACGAGCAAGCCGAATTCCAGCTACGGGACCGGCTGTCCTTCATGCGCTTCGCGGGCTTCGGGCTGCACCAGGCGGTGCCGGACACCAAGACGATCTGGCTCTACCGCGAGCAGCTGAAGCAGGCGGACGCCATCAACCGGCTGTTCCGCCGCTTTGACGAGGTGCTGGCAGCCAAGGGTTATCTGGCCATGGGCGGGCAGATCATCGACGCCACCCTCATCGCCGCGCCACACCAGAAGCTCACCCTAGAGGAGAAGGCGACTATCCGGGAGGGCGGTACACCCGCGGACTGGTCGCGAGCCAAGCGGGCGAAAAAAGACCGGGATGCGCAGTGGACGCTCAAGCGCGGCAGAGCCAGACCCAAGTCAGAAGGCGCGCCGCGCCAGGCCATCCAGATCGCGGTGCCGGTTTTCGGCTACAAGGGCCATATCGGCGTCGACCGGCGGCACGGCCTGATCCGCCGCTGGACGGTCACCGATGCGGCCCAACATGACAGCCGCAGCTTCGTGGGTCTTCTGGATGCCGGGAACACCGCTAGCCGCGTCTGGGCCGACACCGGCTACCGCACCAAGCGCAATCTGGAGGCGCTGGAATGGCGCGGCCGGTCGTGCCCCGGGTGGTGGTGTAGGAGGCAGCCGCCCAAGTTAGGGCGGCCATCGCGGTGATCCTCGGTAGGGTTGTGTTGCAACACGCAACTCTGACGCAAGGACGCCACGATGACCGACGAGAGGATTGCCCTTCGCGAGCTTCTGGAGAAGGGCTCTGACGCGACTTTTCTGCGGGAGATGATCGGCTTTGCCGCCCAGCGGCTGATGGAGCTGGAGACGGACGGCCGCTGCGGTGCGGGGCATGGCGAGCGCAGCGCCGAGCGGGTGAACCAGCGCAACGGTTATCGCGAGCGGGATTGGCAGACCCGAGCCGGCACGGTGGAGCTTCGCATCCCCAAGCTCCGCAAGGGCAGCTACTTCCCGGCTTTCCTGGAGCCTCGGCGGCTGGCGGAGAAGGCGCTGACGGCAGTCATCCAGGAGGCCTATGTCCAGGGCATTTCCACGCGCTCGGTGGACGACCTGGTCCGGGCCATGGGGATGGAGGGCATTTCCAAGAGCCAGGTCTCCCGGCTCTGCGCCGAGATCGACGGCCGGGTGCAGGACTTCCTGGGCCGCCCTATCGAGGGCGACTGGCCCTACCTGTGGCTCGACGCCACCTACGTGAAGGTGCGCGAGGCTGGCCGCATTGTCTCGGTCGCGGTCACCATCGCGGTAGGCGTCAACAGTGACGGACGCCGCGAGGTGCTCGGCATGGCGGTCGGCGCCTCCGAGGCGGAGACCTTCTGGACGGACTTCCTCCGCGGCCTGACCCGGCGCGGCCTGCGCGGCGTCAAGCTGGTCATCTCCGACGCCCATGAGGGCCTCAAGGCCGCAGTGGCCAAGGTGCTCCGGGCCACATGGCAAAGGTGCCGCGTGCATTTCGGCCGAAACGCCGCCGCCCATGCGGGCAAGACCCAGCGCCGCATCGTCTCGGCTTGGATCGGCACCGCCTATGCCGAGGCCGATGCCGCGGCCGCCCATGCCCAGTGGCGATCCGTGGCCGACCAGCTCCGCCCCAGGGTGCCGAAACTCGCCAGCCTGATGGATGCGGCCGAGGAGGACGTGCTGGCTTTCATGGATTTCCCGCGGGAGCACCGCGCCAAGCTCCACAGCACCAACCCCATCGAGCGCCTCAACGGCGAAATCAAGCGGCGCACCGACGTCGTCGGCATCTTCCCCAACGAAGCCGCCATCACCAGGCTCGTCGGCGCTCTGCTCCTCGAGCAGTCCGACGAATGGGCCACACAGCGGTCGCGCTACATGACGCTGGAGACCATCGGCGCTGTGAGCGATACTGCCCCCGTCAGCCTGCCCGCCGCGGCAGCCTGACACCGCGGCTCAGCCCGCTGAGGAGCGCCGCTCCTACACCACAGGGTGGGACACGATCACAGCAAGCACAACCTGAGGCGATGACCCTGCTCACACAGGCCACTCAGCAGCAGGTACTTCGACGTGTCCAAGCGCCTCATCAAGGCTGCCAGGGAGGATGCGACCTGCCGGCTGCTATTGACCTGTCCCGGCGTTGAGCTCGCCGTAGCTGCGAGTTATACCAAGTCTCTTTGATCAGAACCTATAGAGCGCTGGGGCAGATCCCCACCGCTGCGGAAGGCGCTACAGGCATGGGTTCTGATCACAGGGACTTGGTATTATGCGGCCGCCATCAAGGCGCCGGCACATTTCCCGCGGTCACGCACGATCGGGGCGTATCTCGGCCTTGAAGGTCTTGGGCATCGACCTTGTGGAGCGTCTTGGTGTCAAGCGCGCCGCGGTGGCAGTGGCCCGGAAGATTGGCGTGGTGCTGCATGCCATGTGTAAAACCGGCAGGCTGCTCCAGGCGTGGCCATCGTCAGATGGCCGTCGCGGCCGCTACCGCATGACGCAGCGCATGCAAGAGCTCCGCTGAGCAGGCGGACGCAGGTGTCCCCGTCGGGACGCGGATGGGGCCACCCCGGGTTGGGTCTCGCGGCTGATTCGTCCGGGCCGCGCATTCGACATGGAGCGGCACTGTCTCGAGGCGCATGTTGCGGAGGCCAGCAGGGTCGACCGCAGAGACAACCAAGATCCGAGGGTGGATGCGGCGAGCGCAGAGGCGTTGACGAGGGAAGCCGCAATTAGACAAGCGGCATAAAGGCTTCGGCTACCCAAACAAGGCCGCGGTGATTTCGGGGATGAGCGCCTCGCCATGTTGCGATACGCTGGTTTGTTCCATGAGGTTGAAATCGCCCATAGCTTGATGCGCGACCCACCCTCCGAAGCCCCGGTTCTCCACAGCCAGACGTACTGCCTTCAGGTAGCGAGCACGGGAATTTACGTCGCAGCCGCGGCTGCCGTTGAAATTGAAATGGCTGACTACGCCAAACTCTCCGCAAAGGAGCCGAAGTGGATTGATGCGATGTTTGGCAATCCAGGCGTCAAGCTTGGGCCAAGTCACCCAGGACGGCCCAAGCGGAGCAGGCGCATACCATAGGTAATCCAGCAATATCCGATGGCGTTCCAGTTGGGCCCTTCGCTCCTCCAGCGATAAATGGGGATCTGCCCTGATACGGGCATCCACATCTACGTGCATCTTTGCCTTACCTCCGGGATATCGCGTGATCGGAAACGGGATATCATACAGGTTGGGGTAGTGGGCACCTTGATGGGTGAACTCACCGGGCGTGTAGAAGTGGAAGCACAGCATGGTGTTGGTATCAAAGCGTTCCGGATCAAAATCCGGAATTGCCTCCGCCCAGCCACCAGAAGCCGATTGGACAACAATGGTCAGGTCGGGCGCATGCAGCCGGACTGTATCAGCGAGGGCTGGCGCGAATGAACCCGACCATGGCGCGAAGCCCAGGCGCCTCAACTCAGCATCTTCTGGCGGTTCGTTCATAATCTCTAGGGCCACCTGCTGCGGGCTGAAGCGCGAGGCAAGGCCGGACGACACCGCCGCAAGCACATGGTGGAAGCGCTGGGCCACAAAGGCTTTCTGGAGGATCTCAAGACGCTCCTCGTAAGTGCTTCCCCAACTCACCAGCACTCTGAAGCCCAAGGAGGTACCTCTTGCGATATAATCTAGCCAGGGCTCTACAAAAGAAGTGAGCGCGGTCCGAACCGACGCTGCTTCAAGAAAGGGCTGGAGCGGCAGGAACAGTCGAAGCGTATTAAAGCCAGCTGAATGCAGTGCCGCGACGCGCCGGCTGGTCAGGCCGTAGGAGGCTGCCTCCCAATTCATTTGCGGCGGAATGGTACTGATCCCGCGGATAATGCCTTCGTCAGCAAGAAAACATGGCAGGCTCGTCGGGCGCGTCACTGCTGCGGCCAACAGAGCTCGGCGTCCGAAGGGGATGTCGAGGCTCATCGCGCCGAATCAAGCCGGGTTAGGTATGCCTGGGACACCTCCTCTTCTTGCTTGACCGTGAGTCTGGCGGCGTCAGGCGCCAGGTTTCCAACCCGTATCCGACGGTCGAATGCCAGCATCACACCGGCGAAAAAGTAATAGGGTACAGCAATGAAGCTTACTTCGAACCCTCCTTCCGCAACTGAATAAATCAAATGGACGCCCAAAAAGCACAAGATCGTCATCCCGATGTCATGTAAGGCAGGATTGCTCAGCCGGTGCGCCGCCCGAATCACGCGTATCGTCGCTTGGACGATGCTTGTTTGCAGAATGAGGAAGGCGGCAAGTCCGAACATGCCAAGGCGGCCATAAATTGAGACGAAAGAGTTGTGGGGCTCCCGGACGATATCGTCGCTGAGGCCCCGGAAGGACGTCAGCGGAATGCCGTAACCGAGACCGAAGATGAAGGTAACAAAGTCATTTTGTAAGCGCTCGTGAATGCTAAGCCACCATTCGAGGCGGAGATCTACCCCTTCGGCAGCGTCGCGTACCGTGGTGTCTCCGCCACCCCAGATCGCTTGGATGTGATTCATGAGGAAGTCAAAGCTGAAGGTCTGTCCAAGGCGGCCGGACAGTTCAATACCGCTGGCCAGGAACAACAGCATCATTGTCAGGGCCCCGACAGCCATGGCCAGAAGGCTGAGAACTCGTCCCGGTCGCAGAACTACGATCAACCCAAATAGAAGGACGAGCTGGAGATAGGCAATGCGGGCCTGAACAAAAACAATCAGCGTCATCACGACGGCGCCGGTGAGAACCAATCGCCATACCAGACGGTGGCTATGCAAAACGATTAGAAGGCAGGCGGCGGCAACCCCGGTAGAGGCTGGATTTCCGTAGGAGAACAGGAACGCCGCATCATACCCGGAAAGTGATGAGATGGTAGGCGAGAAGCCCACCAAGCTGCCCTGAAACGGATAGAGCAATAAGTAGAGAGCTGCGACGACAAAGATCGTCACGAACCAGGATGCAAACGGACGATCGAACCGCTGATCAAGAGCGAGGCAGTATCCAACGAACAAGAAGCCAATTTCGATCGCATTCGCTGCATCACGAACGGCCCATATGCCGCCGCCTCCGAAAACGCCCAGGGTCAATTGGATTGATGCAATGGACCAAAAGACCATTAATGGAAAAAAAATAGGGGTGTGCACGAAGCCTGCGATGGACTGGCGCGAGAAAAGGACAACCAGAAGCGTAGCGACAAGAGCTGCTTCGTTGATAGGCACTCCGGCGCCGGCGGGGGGAACACGCAGCAGCATGAACGCACTGGTGAAGAGGATGTTCCCGCTAACCAGCGCGAGCACCAAGGCCATCAAGCCGATATAAGCCGAGCTTCGCATTTAAGACCGTAATGATAGTGCAGCCACGGGCGAGATCTCCAAATTATCAGCTAGCGTCTTCGGCCGACTTCACTTCCACCGTATCGCCTGGCCGCAAGGTTGCATTGCTGTCGATCCGCTGCCCTGTCTCTGTGCCGTTACGCCGATACAAGACAAGATCGTAATTTACCTCAAGCTGCCCATTCCCTCGCATAGGGTGGCCAAACATCGTCAGCCGCGCCTCAATAGCCTGCACTTGCTCACGCAAGGTGAGAATCCGAGCCGTTGCCGCTGTCAAATCCTTCAGCAAGTCGATCCGGAAATCTTCCGACAATTTCTGTAGCTGGGCTTCCAGATCCTGCTTCTGGCGACGTGCATCCGCTGCCGCAACAGAGGTTTGCAGTGCTCGGCTGGCAGCAAGGAGAGCCGATCGACGCACTTCGGTGACACGCGTGCTACTGACTAGGCCGCGCCGGTAGAGGTCGTTGGCCTTTTCAACTTCGGCAGAATCCAACGCCGCACCGGCCTCTTCGCCTTCCTGTTGACTAACAAGCGCAGTGATACGTTGGTCAGCGAAGGCGATGGCCTCCTTCAGCCGTTGCAACCTCGCTTCATGGCTTGACGTGATGACCTGGAGCTTCTCCTGCTCCGCTTGCCAAATAGCCTCGTCTCCTGCGATCCGTGAGGATGCCTGCTGATCGCCATTCGCTAACGCGAGAACGTTCCGAATCGTCCAATCCCGTGCAAGCTCCACGCTCAGGTCGAGCCGTGTCAGGCGGGCCTGCGTGCGAAGTTCCAGTAGATTAGAAAGAGAGGGGCGCTCAGTATTGGGGCTACCAATGCCTCCTGCCATCGCCAGCGCTTGGCGCACCGTCAAGCCCGGCCGATAGGCGACGGTACCAGGTCGGCCAACTAGTCCGCTGACATAAATCGGTGCGTGTTCCACAACTCGAAGGTACACCTCTTGCGCAGCAATGCCATGTTGGCTCTCCCGCCCGGAAGAATCTGTGCGCCGCAAGACAACCTTCTCATAATCCTCCTGCACGCCCTGACGCAGTTCCGCCTCGGTCAGCCCGGCTGCCCGCCGTTCGCCAGCCAGGGGAAGCGCAATTTGGCCATTCGCATCCACCTGCACGCGTTGGCTGAGCTCGGGCACGCCAATCACGGTCAGCTCAATGATGTCGCCCTCCGTAAGTGGTATGTCGGAACGAGTCTGTGCCTGCGACGAGGATCCTGGGATACCATGTACGGCCAACCCCACCAGCACAGTCGCCACCACTAGTCGGACGCGCATAGTTAGAAGTCCTCGCCTCATTTCTGTTCATGAACCTCTTATGTGCATTTTTTGAGAGTTATGCGCCAGCAAAAAGAGGCAGAAGGACACCTCGAACTACCCGCTGCTGCATGGCCTTCGCGTGCAGGATGGTCGCCTCAGGCCGTGACGTGCCCCTGTTGACCCGGCTGGGTCACCGGCTTTGGGCGGCGGGTTCTGCCCTTCGTGGACGCTGTGGGGTTATGCGGGCGCAGCTCGGGCGCTGAGCCAGGCCAGGCGGGTGAAGTTGTAAGCCAAGTTGGCGATGCCGATCTTCACCTGGGCCCGGGCCAGGCCGATGGTGCGGACGAACAGCGCCATGCGGTGTTTCTGGGCGGCAAAGACATGCTCGATGCCGGAGCGGATCCGGGCGCGTGATGCATTGGCTTTCGCCTGCTGCTCAGGGAGTTCGCGCCGTGGCGGTCTGCGGAACAGGATGCGCTCGCTCAGCCCGCGCCGTTCCAGCGCTTCCAGATTGCGCTTCGTGCGGTAGGCCGTGTCCGCCCAGACGCGGCTGGCCGTGTTCTCGGGATCGAGCAGGGCAGGAAAGCTACGGCTGTCGTGCTGGGCGGCATCAGTGACCGTCCAGCGGCGGATCAGCCCGTACCGCCGGTCGATGCCGATATGGCTCTTGTAGCCAAAAACCGGCACCGCGATCTGAATGGCTTGGCGCTGCGCACCTTCTGGTTTGGGTTTGGTTCTGCCGCGCTTGAGCGTCCAACGCGCGTCGCGATCCTTCTGCGCCCGCTTGGCCTTTGACCAGTGCGTCGGCGTGTTGCCCTCACGAATAGTGGCTTTCTCATCGAGGGTGAGCTTCTGGCGTGGCGCGGCGATCAGGGTCGCGTCGATGATCTGCCCGCCCATGGCCAAATAGCCTTGCTCGACCAGCACCGCGTCGAAGCGGCGGAACAGCCCTTCGATGGCACCCGCCTGCTTGAGCTGCTCGCGATAGAGCCAGATCGTCTTGGCGTCGGGCACTGCCTGGTGCAGGCCGAGACCTGCGAAGCGCATGAAGGACAGCCGGTCCCGCAATTGGAACTCGGTCTGCTCGTCGGAGAGGCTGTAGAGCGCCTGCAGCACCAGGATGCGGAACATCAGCACCGCGTCATAGGGCGGGCGACCACCGCGGCTGCGATCCGACCGCGCCAGCGCCGCCTCCAGCACGGGCCGGAAGACCTCGAAGCCGACCGCGGCCGCAAGACGTTCCAGCGGATCGCCGGCGGCAGAGAGGGCCGCATACCGCTCATCGACATCGAAGAAGCCAGGCTGACCCGCCATCGCCACTGCCTCCGCTGACCGGAGCCAGTGAATCACCTCAGCGCACTAGCAGCGAGGTATTTCGAAGTGTCCAGAAGACGCTTCTAGGCGTTCTGGGCAGTTCGGCCACGCTTCCGTAGCATGGCCTCATGCTCGATAATTTGCTGCGGGGCGAAGCGCCGGCCAACTGGGGCCGCGGGGTTGCCTGCCACGATGTCGTAAGCGGCCACATCGGAGCGGACGACTGCACCGGCACTGATGATGGCCCCCCGTCCGATCACGACCCCGCTGAGAATAATGGCACCATAGCCAACCCAGACATCGTCACGGATATCGACGGCATTGCGTGAATCAGTCTGCAGGGAAAGGTCCGCGCCGATCCATCGCGCCCGCCGGATGTTGGTACCGATCTGCCGGAAATCGTGATCCATGCGTCCGACGATGCCGACCTGGTTCGCGATCAGAACACCGCTTCCGATCCGCCCATTGCATTGGATCGTGCACATCTTTCCCACATAAACGTCATCACCAATGTCGAGAGACAACGATGCAGATATCCACGATAGCGCACCAAGGTGAAAATCCCGCCCGATCCGGACAGGCCCACGTACAAACAGACGACGCTTAGCTGCAACCCAGACACTCATTCCCTATCCCCTGACTACGTCACTCGCACGCCAAAGGCTCGCGAGCAGTGCGCATTGTCCTACCGGCGGAAAACCTCTGCCGAAATAACTCGGCTGGATACGACATGTCGTGCGAACTCGCCATTTCCATGCAAACCGTCCTCCGTCAGGCCCGGTCGCCACTTTCCCGGATGTCCAGGCAGTTCAGCCAAGCTCGCAATGTCGAAATACCCGGCCGCCCCAGGAATGCCGTCCCGGACAGCCTGATTGTAGAGCCGGCGCCGGGCTTCGAAAATTGGGTTGATAACCTGGTCGCCTCCATCAGCCGCCTGGAAGCCCCCAGAGGAGAAAGGCTCGACGGTAACGAGGAACACCGGCAGCGGAAAGGTGGCAACCAGGCGCGTGACAGTTTCAATGACCTGTTGGGCATCTGTGCCCATCAAATCATTGACGCCGCCTGATATCACGACGTGAGAGCAAAACCTCGCCAGTGAACGCCGGTGGTTCGCTGCCGTGAGTGCCTGCCAGAGTGTCTCACCTGGAACTGCTGCATTGATAAACGCGAAATCTCTGCTGATGGAAGGCAGGACATTACCGCCATCGTTGCCGATTGATCCGCCCATTGTCCCCGCAGCACGGCTGTCGCCAAGAAGTAAAATAGCGGGGCGATCGGTGACGCCGATGATTGCTGTAGCGCCGTAGACCCGGGATGATGGCGCCATGCCGGGAACAGGCCATCGCGGCGGTACCGGTTCGCCCAAAATAGCCGCGTCCACCTGATTATTCGTCATGCAGAACAGCACGCCAGTCGTGCCTTCATAATAAGTCCATTCCCAGAAGCGCGCACCGGCCGGAATGCTAACGGGCAGAGGATCGGAGAGTCGCTCCGCGCCATCCTGTAGATATGCCGAGAGTTGTCCGGCGAAAGTCAGTTGATAAAAATGGCCGCTCGGATACTCCACCCAAACGTAAAGTCTGGCCGTTTGGCCTGGCGAAGCTTCCGCGCTGCCGAAGTGGTTGAGGTAAAGGAAGGAGGCCCCAGCCATTGTATCACGGGCATGATGCTGAACCCGGCTGAGTAGGCTTCGGACAGATCCACTCAGGAATTGCGGATAGCGCCCTCCCGCCGCAAGTTGACCGACACGAGACTGCGCCTTTGCCTGCCTCTGCAGCGTGGCAGCTATTGCGAGCATAGGGATCTGCCGCCGACCTACACCGCAAAGGGCACCAGTGAACTCCAAACCCATGCAGCCTATCCGTTGCACGAAGACAGACCAGAACAGCGCAGGTCCGCCGTCGCTATTTATTTCAGCAACGCCTGATACAACGTCTGAACCTGCTTCCGCTTCGAGCGCCAGGTATGCTGCTCAACCGCCCTTTGTTTTGCGGCCATGCCGAGAACGTGCCGCCGATGCGGATCCTCCGCTAGTGCGTTGATGGCTGCTGCAATACCGGACACGGTGTCCGCATAGGAGCCGACAGGAACAAGGATGCTTCCTTGATGAGCAGTGATCGATTTAGCGCCCTGGTGATCTAGCGCGACCACCGGCACGCCATTGATCATCGCCTCAAGGATAACATTACCTGACGTATCCTGAACGCTAGTGAACAGAAAGACATCTGCCGAACGCATCAAAGCCTGAACCACATCGTGGTCAACGGCGCCAAGCAGGGCGATGTGGTCCTTGGCTGCCGACCGCTCCGCCTGCAGGCGAGCCTGGGGTAGGGCCGGGCCATCGCCGACAACCACCAGCTTCATGTCATAACTATCGCCCGCCTTTCGGCAAGCCTCGGTGAAGGCATCGATGGCCAACGCAAGACCCTTTCGCGGGAAGACGTGGCTTAGCCACAGGATCTGCACCGGACGGCCCGGCCGAGAAGCGGGAAGCGGCAATCCTGATTTGCCCTCGTCAATCGCCGTCTCCAGCATGATCGACCATGCGCGGGGCAGATCAGCAACGCGCTGGGCTGTTTCCTCATTGGCAAAGAACACGTGGCGAGCGCGTCTCAAAGCCAAGCGTACCAGCGGATTATAGCGAGCTGAAGCTTTCAGAAGCGCCCTCAGTCGCTCCTTCCACCAGTTTCTTCCGTAGATCGCGCGCAAGCTAGCTGGCGGAACTTGACCGCCCCCGACAGGACCCCACACAAAGCGCGTCCCGGGACACAGCCAGAGAAAACCCGGCACATCCAAATTGTTGTAGGTGAGATGCTGCATAATGGCGAAGCGGGTACGCAGATGCAGTGTAAGGACATAAGGCAGAACCGCCAGCTGCCAACAACAGTAGTATAACTTGATGAATCGCCAATGATGATTGAAGCCGCTACAGAATGGCAGATCGAAATAATGAAAGCGCACATTCTCCCGTGGTGGTTCGGTTTCAATAAGCTTCCGACTGTACGATCGGGTCAGGACATGAAGATCAAAATCGTGCTCGAGCATTAGGGTCCATTGCCAACCCACATAAGGTTCGGACCCTGTTCGGGGATCGCATGCAAAGGCGGAAAGCAGGATGGGCGCGGGCACAGCTCCAGCTCCTGCTCCGCATGTAGCGGCCAGGGCAGGGGTCGGGTTCGATGACGTATCGGGCATGCTTGTTCTACTACGCAGTTCTAAACCACCTCGTCCCCAATCTGTCCAGGAAATGCTTGGCCAGATAGGCGAGTACCGCTGCCAACACGATGATCGACGTGAGCAGAAATAGAATGTTCAGCGGAAATGGCCAATCCCGGAGACTGCTCAGGGTGACGAGTGGAACCTGCACGAGGTAGATCTGCAATGTTGTCCGGCTAAGGAAGATTATAGAACTATTCAGGTAGCGCCGAAAAATCTTCTCCACTTCAGGATGCGCTGCGACATCGAATGCAGATAGAACCCAGATGAAGGATAGAAGATGTGCGAGTGCCTGAATCTCGAACATGTCAGTGTAGGCAAGGAATGCCAGGAAGCCAAAGTAAAGGGCCGTCGCCGTCGCCAGTCGCGTTAAGGCTGGTAGTAGCGAATGGTGGCTAGGCTCCGGAAGTCTCGCCTTGAGGATGCCCGCCGTCATCAGGCTGAAGTAGAAGAAGGTCTTCAGCGGGGCGTTCTGCTCAATGCTCCATTGACTAAGATCTGCAAAGAATGGAGCAACAACAACAAATGTAGCGAGGTTCGAAAACAACACGATCCGTGTGCTGCGCAGGGAAGCATGACGGATCAACCAATATGAAGGGATGTAGAGTATAGCTATCGCGGGAAGAAACCAGAACTCTCGTGGCGCCAGCAGAAACCACAACAAATCCTCGACGTCAGATACCGCTTTCCACCCTAGGAACAGCAGAGGAACCGCAATCAACAGGTAAGGGATAAAGATCCTTTTTATGCGCCTAGCATACCAGGCGCCGAAACCGTGCCCCGCCCGCCGCAATGCGAGAGTGACTGCGAAGCCGGAAGCAAAGAAAAATAGACCGTTTCCGAGCATGCCGCCCGTTGCTAGCGCAGGCCATGGCAGAAAAGCCTCAAGATGCGAATTAGTAACAAGTAAAATGGCCGCAGCCCGCACAATGTCGAGTGATAGCACGCTCAGTTGTCCCCCGACATCACTGTTCCACCGGGCTGTGGGAGATCAAGCGAGGATTCAGTTTGTCTTCGCCGATCGATCGAGCCGGTCGTTCACTTTTCAGGTTGTCAACGCTCAACAGCATCCATGCCGTCCTGGCCATGATCTGGATATCAAACAACAACGACTGTCGCTCTATGTACTCAATATCATACCTAAATCGACTCAGAAGGTGGTCAGCCGTATCCGCAGTTCCACGCAAGCCGTTAATCTGAGCGAGACCTGTCATGCCTGGTTTGACCCGGTACCGATCGAAATAGGCTGGAACCACTTCGTGATTGAGATGGCCTTCAACCCGCATGCCCAAAGCATGCGGTCGTGGGCCGACAAGGGCCATGTCGCCGCGGATGACATTGAAGAGCTGTGGCAACTCATCTAGGCTTGTCTTTCGAAGGATCGTACCGACGCCCGTTATTCTCGGATCATTAGCGGATGCTTGCTTAGTACCTAGCCTGTCCTCGCAATCACTCTTCATGGTGCGGAACTTGAAGACCTTGATGACCTTGCCATTCAGGCCGTACCGCTCCTGCACGAAGAAGATTGGGCCGGGGCTATTTAGGCGCACGGCCACGCCAATGAGCAGCATCAGTGGCGAAAGGAAGAAGAGGAGTAAGATCGATATCAATAGATCGGCTGATTTCTTGAACAGTGGGGAGCTACACCATGGGAGCACGTCTCGGTTTTGACTGGCGGGCTTGCAAGCCGCCTGATGTTCATCGAACCGCACACCACGGCATGCTTCTGACGAAGATCTGCGCATATCTACCTGCCGATCTCTACAGTTGCCCCACGGCGCCGAAGCGATTCAGTTGTCAGCAGCCACAGGAATCTTGGAACGACTGACAGATAGCGTTTCAGCAACCGGCCGGGCTCCTGAGCTGCCCTGTAGGACCACTCAAGTCCAAGGCTTTGTAACCAGTCTGGGCAACGTTTGACGTGGCCAGCGTGCATATCAAATGCCGCTCCGACACCCATGCACAACGCTCCAGGAAACTGCCTCGCGTGGTCCAGCATCCACAGGTCCTGCTTTGGCGAACCAAGGCCAACCCAGATAAAGTCAGGCTTCGCATCGTTGATGCGCCGCACGAGATCCAGTGTCTCGTCCTCGCTCAACGCCCGGAACGGTGGCGAGATGAGAGCCGCGATAATGAGGCCGGGGAAGCGTGCTTCAAGGTTTTTCGCGAGGGCGGCGAGCGTCTCCGGCGTTCCGCCGACGAAAACGTGCCGTCGGCCCTTGGTAAGACCATGAGCGCACATCAGGGGCAGGGTATCGGGACCGCAAACGCGTTGGATGCCGCGATGGCCGCGAATATGACCCAGCCATGCGAGTGGTAGCCCGTCTGGCGCCACTATGAGAGCCTTACGATGCGCTTCTTGAAGCCGTGGCTCGTCGATAGCGCGGACAACACCGTGTACGTCTCGAAACACGACATAGGCACCCGGCTGACGTTCTTTCATGGCGAAAAACGCGTCGACGGTGTCGCAGAAGAGCGCCGGATTGACGATGCTGATGGACGTTGCGAGGACATCGAAGCGGGGTGGTGAAATCGCGCTTTCGCTGGGAAACCCGCAGGGCGGCTGCTTGGAAGCAATCTCCGGAGGCGTACTGGCGTAGCCAGCAGACATCGAATCGTGCAACGCACGCTCCTTTGAATTTATCGTCCGCGCTATGGAAGTGAACGTCGCCCGGCGAGGGGGGGCTACTTCTGTATCGGGGATAATACAAAGGTTGCGTGCGCCGCAATATTTCGGCCTCGTTTCACATTTTATTTACCTAAAATAGGTTCAATACTTAACTATTTAGCGAAAGCCGAAGAAATATTATCCGCCACGCGGGAGTGTAACTAGAAAATACAACCTAGAGCGGTTTTCGGCCTGACTGAATCGCTTGTGATCCCGGCGCCGGGCGGAAGGTGATTCAGTTGCCCTGGTATTGGAGGGGCGACGGGCATGTCGAAAGCGCTGTCGGTGGATCTGCGCGAGCGAGTGGTGGCGGCAATGGCGGCAGGAGCATCCTGCCGGGCGGCGGCAGCCCGCTTCGGGGTGAGTGCCTCCAGCGCAATCCGCTGGCGCGCTCTGTCGCGGGAAGCGGGGTCAGTCGCACCCGGACCGCTGGGCGGCGACCGCCGGTCCTCGCACATCGAAGCCCACGCAGCGCTGATCCTGGCGCTCGTCGAGCGGAAGTCTGACATCGCGCTGACGGAGATCCGGGCTGAGCTCGCCAGGGCCGGTGTGGCGGCAGGCATCACGACGATCTGGCGGTTCTTTCAGCGGCGCCAGATCACGCGCAAAAAAAGACGGCGTATGCCGCGGAACAGGACCGTCCGGACATCCTGAAACGGCGCTGGGACTGGTTCGAGGGCCAGCCCGATCTCGAACCGGACCGCCTGGTGTTTATCGATGAAACCTGGGCGTCGACGAAGATGGCGCGCACCCATGGTCGAGCACGTCGTGGCCAACGGCTGCGGGCCGCAATTCCGCACGGGCACTGGAAGACCACGACCTTTATCGCTGGGCTGCGGAATAGCGGCATGGTCGCGCCAATGGTGCTCGACGGGCCGATCAACGGCGCCGCCTTCCAAGCCTACGTCGACCAGGTGCTGGTACCCGAACTGGCGCCCGGTGACATCGTCATCATGGACAACCTGGGCAGCCACAAGGGCGCGGGCGTCAGGGCTGCAATCGAAGCCGCCGGGGCAAGCCTGCTTTATCTCCCGCCCTACAGCCCCGAGTTCAACCCCATCGAGAACGCCTTCGCCAAGCTGAAGGCCAGCCTCCGCAAGGCCGCCGAGCGCAGTGTCGAGGACCTCTGGAACGCTATCGGCCGGATCATCGACACCTTCACGCCCACTGAATGCACCAACTACTTCGCCGCCGCAGGGTACGATGCAGCCTGATCGAAAACCGCTCTAGAGCATTTTCCATCTACTCCGGCTCATATCCGGCGGCGGTGAAGTAGTTGGCGCATTCTGCTGGTGTGAAGGCATCGAGGAGTTGGCCGATGGTGGCCCAGAGCCCGTCCAGGGTGCGCTCCGCCGCCTTGCGCAGGAGCGCCTTCAGCTTGGAGAAGGCATTCTCGATTGGATTGAAGTCCGGCGAGTAGGGCGGAAGGAACAGCAGGGACGCACCCGTGGCCTCGATAGCCCGGCGGGCCTCGTGGCGCTTATGCGCAGCCAGGTTGTCCAGGATGACGGTGTCGCCGGCGCACAGGGTTGGACAGAGGACCTTCTCGACATAGGCCTGGAAGGCCTGCGCGGTCATGGGCCCATCGAGCAGCATAGGCGCGGTCAGGCCTGTGAGGCGGAGACCGGCGACGAAGGTGGTGGTCTTCCAATGTCCGTGCGGCACGCCTGCACGCAGGCGCTCGCCACGTGGGGCACGGCCCCGCAGTCGCGCCATCTTGGTGCTGGCACCGGTTTCATCGATGAACACCAGGCGATCAGGATGAAAGTCAGGCTGCCGATCGAACCAGGCTTCGCGGGCCGCGGCGATGTCCGGCCGGTCCTGCTCGGCGGCGTGCGCGGTTTTTTTTGAAGGTGATCGCCCGTGCCGCGAAGAAGCGCCAGAGCGTGCCAATCCCCGCCGAGAGGCCGCGCTCGTCATGCAGCCGCTGCTGCATCTCGCGGAGGGTAATGAGGGGCCTGACGGCGACCAGGTCGAGCAGGAAATCGGCCTGCCCATCAAGCTTGGAGCCTCTGGGCTGCCCCTGGCGGCGTGCCGCCGTCTCACCCTCATCCCGCGCTCGCCGTACCCACACAACGGCTGTTGCCACACCCACTCCGAAATGGGCTGCGGCCTGCCGTGCCGACATCCCGCGTGCCGTTGCGTCGAGCACACGCGTCCGGAGATCCTGGCTGTAGGCTCGGGCCATCCTGTCCTCCCTCGCAGGAGGAAAAGCGAATCACATCCCGCCGCAGAAGGGAATCCTCTTCTGAATCGGTGAACGCGGAAACTGCTCTAGAAGAGCTCGAACGGCAAAACAGCAACTATAAGTTACTAAATCGAAACATGATACGAGTAGGGGAGCGCATTGCACTAGGCGGTCATGGCGTTTCCAGAGGCGCGCATGCCGCCCTCTAGGCGAACTCACCATCTCTGAGGGCTTCCTACGCCAAGTGCCTATCCAATCGGGCGAGGAAGAAAATTGCTGAAAGCATCGCCGCGAGCCACCCGACGGTTTGAGCTATCAAAGCCCCGGCAATGCCCGCATCTTCTAATCCATATAGGAGGCTTATGATCAGAATGAATGCCACCATGTGCGCGATCATCACGTCACGGGGCCTTTCAGCAGCTCTCAATGCGGTAAACAGCGGCTGCGCACCCACCGTGAAGGCGCCAGAAACCGCCGCCAGGAGAATCCAACCAGGCTCCACCACGTACTGCGATCCGAACACCAATGGGATGAGCGGCGGCGCCAGCAGCACGACGCCGATGCCGTAGGCGGAGCCGGCGGCGAGGAAGATCAGGCAGTGGCGTAAGGCACCGCGGGATTGGGATATCTCAGGGGAAGCTTTAGCGGAACGCCGCAGCAGCAGCAGTGCCATCACAGAGCAAATCTGTAGCATTGGCATAAAGAGCAGGATCAGGATCCGGAGCAAAGCGGAAGTGGCGAGGCCCATCCAAATAGGAAGGATAAGCATGGCGCAATTCGCGATTCCCCAACTGAGAACCTCACTTCCGAAGGCCCACCTGCCATATTGAAGATGTTCACGGAAGACGCCGCCCGGCTGATCTTGGCCTCGCTGCGGCCACGGCAGCCGCATCCGGATGATCAGCGCCCCCACCAGTGATGCGGCGGCGGAAAGGGCAATGCCACTATAGGCATTCGCCAAGCCGACAAGCATGAAGCCGGCCAAGCTGAGTAGCATGATAGTACAATAGATCCCGTTGGCGATCACGGCTAAATCGATCCGCAGCAAGGCGAACGCCATCCGCCTCATCAGCCAAAAATAGAGGATAAGAGGTGCTGCCAGCGCGTAGGCGATCATGCATAATGCGATCTCTGTACTTTCCCATTGACGGAATGCCCAAGCGGACAACAGGCAGAGCATCATAGCACCCAACCCCGCGCCGGCTGACCAGCGCCCGCGCAATATGTCGTAGTAACGACCCAGTTCGCGGGAATAGTGCCTCGGGCCGAGTACAAACATCGGTTCGACAAGGATAGTTTGATGAGCCATGGCGAGGATGACGAAGAGGCTGGTTGCCACCGTGAAGGCCCCGAAGGCATCCTCCGTTACAGAGCGCGCGACCAGCACCTGCAGCATCAGGTTCGATAAGGCATAGAGGGCCTGATCGAGGACGGCGAGAACTGGGCCGCGTAATCGTAAAAGCATGTGCTTGATCGGCGCCTGGCGGGCCGTGCCTGCATGGTGGATGTCGCTACTATTTGTCACTACCGCCTGCCTCTTTCACGCATGCTCGCTAAATGAACGAAGAGCCTGCCGCGGCGCCTAGGCGGCGTGGACAAATTTGAGCCAGTATCTGGCGGTGGCGAGATGGACCATGCCGAGGAAGCTGTTGGCCAGTTGATCGTAGCGGGTGGCGATGGCACGGTTGATCTTCAGGTGGCCGAACATGCGCTCGATGCGGTTACGTTGTTTGTAGAGGACCCGGTCATGCTCGATCCTCACACGGCGATTTGACCGACCGGGTATGACAGCCTTGATCTTCCGTTCCGCCAGATCAGCACGGATGGCGTCTGCATCGTACCCCTTGTCGGCGAGCAGGGCATCGGGCGCGTGTTCGGGCAAGCCGATCAGAGCGTCATATGCCTTGCAATCTGCCGCTTCGCCAACCGTCAGATGGAAGGCGAGCGGTCGTCCGAGGGCATCAGCCAGGCAGTGAAGCTTACTAGTGAACCCGCCCCGCGAGCGGCCAAGAGCGCGTCGATGAGTCCCCCTTTTCCGCCCGCTGCCGAGACATGGGCGCGAACGGTGGTGCTGTCGATGCTGTAATGGCCGCTGTCTGCCATGACCTCAGCGAGTGTTACCGCCACGGTCTCCCAGACACCGGCCTCGCTCCAGCGCCGGAACCGTCGATAAATGGTGTTCCAGCTTCCGTATTTTGGTGGAACGTCACGCCATGGAGCGCCGCAGCGGAGGCGCCAGAGGATGCCGTTGATGACAGAGCGGTTCTGTTCAGGACGCCTGCCGCGACCACGGTTCTCGGGCTCGATCGGCAGCAAATCCTTCAGGACGCGCCATTCCGCTTCAGTGAGATCGCCACGGCTCAAGCCTGCCTCCAAAAAGCAGCCTTGAATCAATATCATCAGCTCGCGTCAATCTGGTTCTTGAATCAAGATGGACGGGCCTCTTTGCGAATAGAGAGCACTGGGCTACCCAATGCCAATGACCGATGGTGGATATAAAGGTGGGGCGACGGTCGAAGGCCGCTGGGGATGTATAGCCTCCGCCGTCCTGGGCGTACCTGTCTTCATGTTCCTGCTGCTTGTCGATGCGTTGGTGGACTGCGTGCCGGACACCGCGTGCAAGAAGGGCTTTCTGACCCAAGTCTTACTACCCTCCGCTGTCATCGCCATCGGGGTCGGCCTTCTCGTCCGCTGGGCAGTCAAAACCGCTAGGCGGAACAACCCTGACTGAGCGCTGCTGCGCTCATCGGAATTTGTCCACGCCGCCTAGGCATGCCGTTGCTGCGGACTCAAAAAATGAGTTGCAAAAAAAAGGAGTGAAGGAAAGAACTGTGATCGATTTAGCAATTAGTATATAAAAAGGACAAAATGTGGTATCAGGAGACGATATGAGCGGGCATTCTGCGGACGCGCCTGGCGCTGCTTCTAAACCCAAGGTTGCATTAATCACGGGCGTTACGGGGCAGGATGGGTCCTATCTTGCGGAGCTTTTGCTTCAGAAAGGATATCAGGTCCACGGTATTAAGCGCCGCTCATCATCCTTCAATACCGGACGGGTCGACCACCTATATCAGGATCCTCATGAAAGACCGCTCCGCTTCTCGCTGCATTACGGTGATCTCACCGATTCAACAAACCTGATCCGCATTCTTCAGGAAACCCAGCCGGACGAGATTTACAACCTCGGAGCACAATCGCATGTCCGAGTTAGCTTCGAGGCACCAGAATACACAGGTAACTCAGATGCGCTCGGCACACTGCGGCTGCTGGAAGCGATCCGCATCCTCAATATGGAAAAACGGACCCGCTTCTATCAGGCTTCAACTAGTGAACTTTATGGTAAGGTGCAGGCCATACCCCAGTCCGAGACAACGTCTTTCTACCCGCGTAGCCCCTATGCTGTGGCCAAGCTGTATGGCTACTGGATGACAGTAAACTATAGGGAGGCCTACGGAATGCATGCTTCCAACGGCATTCTATTCAACCATGAGAGCCCTCGGCGCGGCGAGACCTTTGTGACGCGCAAGATCACTCGAGCTGCGGCGGCTATTAGTCTGGGTCTTCAGGACTGCTTATGGCTCGGGAATCTTGACGCCAAAAGAGATTGGGGTCACGCGCGCGATTACGTCGAAGGGATGTGGCGTATTGTGCAGAACCCTGTTCCAGATGATTTCGTTCTTGCAACGGGAGAGTGTCACACCGTTAGGCATTTCGTTGAACTTGCGTTCCGCCGGGTGGGCATCGAAATCGGCTGGCATGGCTCGCATGTCGAGGAAGAGGGGCGGTGTGAGGATACCGGAAAGGTGCTTGTGCGCATCGACCAGGCTTACTTCCGTCCCACCGAGGTGGATCTGCTGGTCGGCGACCCATCGAAGGCGAAGGAGGTCTTGTCATGGTTCCCGCGGATCAGCCTTCAGGAACTCGTCACAGAGATGGTTGACAGCGACGTCGCGGCGATGAAGACACTGCAGCCGGGAGCGCTACGACCCCTTACGGCCGAACTCCCCGAGAATGGAGCGCCTTGATGCATTTCCCCATCGCCGGCCGCCGGGTCTTTGTTGCTGGCCATCGCGGGATGGTGGGTTCGGCCTGCATGCGGCGCTTGTCACATGAGGGGTGCACAGTCCTCACGGCCGATCGACGCGATGTCAATCTCATTGAGCAACAGGATGTTCGCAAGTTCCTGCAGGACAGCCGACCCGACGTCGTTATTGTAGCGGCGGCGAAGGTCGGCGGAATCCTGGCCAATGATACCTATCCCGCAGAGTTCCTGTACGAGAACCTGATGATAGCGTCGAATATCATCGAGGCTTCATTCAGGGCTCGAGTCGGAAAACTGCTATTTTTGGGATCCTCCTGCGTTTATCCCGGTGCGGCACCACAGCCAATTGTCGAGTCAGCATTGCTGAGTGGCCCTCTCGAACCCACAAACCAATGGTATGCCGTCGCCAAGATTGCCGGACTGAAGCTATGTGAGGCCTACCGCAAGCAGTATGGCGCCGACTTCATTAGCGCGATGCCATCTAATCTGTATGGTCCTAACGACTATTTCCACCCAGAACGCAGCCACGTTCTGCCCGGCCTGCTGCAGCGCTTCCATCGCGCGCGGCTCGACAATCTTTCGGAAGTGGTGTGCTGGGGATCCGGCCGTCCACGTCGTGAGTTCCTGCATGTTGACGATTTAGCTGATGCCTGCGTGTTCCTCTTGAAGAACTACTCGCAGGACGAGACTATCAATGTTGGAACCGGAACCGATATTACGATTGCTGAACTTGCCGAGTTAATCGCGTCCGTGACAGGCTATGAAGGAAAGGTTGTCTGGGATCAATCCAAGCCCGATGGCACCATGCTGAAGCGTATGGACGTGTCCAGGCTCACGGAGCTCGGCTGGCGGCCCCAGATCCCGCTGGAAGAGGGTGTTGCGGCAACCTATCAATGGTTCCTCCAGCAGGCCGCGCTGCGCCGCTAGAAGCCGTCGCTACATCCCACCCGGGTGGAGCGGTGCGCGACCTGAACCCGGCATCAAACAGACCAGATTGACAGAGCACTGGAGGCAACCCTCGTTATGCTTAGATTCCGTCATTCGCCTGAACCATCAGGGCGGTCGGAATACTCTTCAGGCGACATACGGATCGAGCCGGCGAGCCTTCATAGCCAATACCGGCTTCGACCCGAACCGGAAGAGACCCTAAACGTTCTGCGGCTCGTCGCGGCGGCTAGGCGGCAGAAGTGGTTCCTCGTCGCTAGTCTTGCGGGTAGTCTGATTGTTGGCTTGGCTTACCTGCAGATTGCCCAGCCTCTCTATACTGCGACGGCGCGGCTGCTGGCTGTGGGAGAGGCGCAGCTTGTGGGCGGCGGGACCGATGCATCGCAAGCTGCGGTTGATGCAGTTCGCGTCGATACACAGGTCGAGCTTCTCGCGGCTGACATAACCCTGGATGCCGTGCTGCAAGCACTATCGCCGGACCAGAAGGCTGCGCTGCGCCAAGATGCTGAATTAGCTGGCCTGCGGCAAGCGGCTAGCGGCGACACAAACCTGTCGGAACTTGAGACACTCAGAAGGAATCTTAGTGTCAGCCGCCTTGAGCGCACCTATGTCTTCTTGGTCAGCTACAGATCAGCCTCTGCACCTCTCGCTGCAGACGTTGCTAATGCCTTCGGCTTTGCATTCATTGATAACCAGCGGAAGGTGCAGGAAGAAGGCACCCGTCAGGCACTGGCTCAACTACAGGCCCGCTCCGTGAATCTAGCGCAGGAAATCGCAGCTGTTGAACAGCAGAGCGCCCACATATTTCGCGGTGGCCGAAGCACGGATCAGGCCCTTGTTGCAAAGCGCGAGCTGGATTTCAGGGCCGAGCAACTGCGTACCGAGCTGGAGGGGGTCTCGTTGCGGCTACAAGCAATGGCTCGGTACCCGGTTGGTGTCGTTGCAGCGGGACGGATGATCGTTGCGGCAACCGAGCCCGACAAACCTACTCGTCCCCGCAAGAGCATGGTGCTTCTCCTCAGCGTAGCGGCTGGCCTTCTGCTCGGGGCAGGTATCGCCGGGATACGAGAGCTCCTGGACGTCAGCTTCCGAACGGCACAGTCAGTGCGTAGCACTCTTGGCTTGCCATTCATCGGATTTTTGCCTCACCTGCGCCGGAAGCCGCCTAGCAAGGCGGTGGCACAAAGCATCCCGCGGGAGATGCGATACGCTATAGATCATCCGAAATCTCGCTTCGCCGATACTTTGCGTGCTGCTTACGTGGCCATTGCGGAGCGGTCAGAGAAGGGCGCGGTGGTTGGTGTGGGCTCTGTGCTTCCGCGAGAGGGCAAGACAACGGTTGCAGCTAATCTTGCTACCTTGCTAGCGAGTGAGGGGCTCTCCGTCCTACTCGTTGATGGCAATCTACGACGCAGCGACCTCTCATCCCGGTTCGTAGCTGATGCAAATCCTGCCTTGCAGCGCCACCACATGTCGGTCTCATTGCTTCTGCGGTTCCAGACAGGGCAGCTTCACTTCTTATGCCTGAATTCAGGAGATTCCCATTCGGGCACTGCGGCCCTCCGGCCGGCCGAAATAGCTACGTCATTTGAGAAACTGTGCAGCGAGTATGATCTAGTGGTTGTCGACATACCCACTGTCGACTCATGCGCCGAGGCACGCGCTATCATGGCTGCCCTTGAACATGTTCTTTTAGTGGTGCGGTGGGGTCAGACTTCCCGCCACATAGTTGCCCGTAAATTAGCGAACTCGCCGCAATTGCATCACCGGATCGTAGGCGTGTTGCTCAACGATGTAAATTTTAATAGCCTTTCCTCCTTCGAAGAAAGTGATGCCGTCAGAGAAAAGATGTTCAGCGGCGAATTCACAGAAGTGGCTACACCGCCCTTATTCATGGATCCTCATGCCCCTGCATCCAGTTGAACGGCATGTTTAGCTGTCCGGTTGTGAGGCCTCCTTTGCGTCCTCAGCAATGAGGCATGCGCAGGCTGATCCGATCGTGTCCCACCCTGTGGTGTAGGAGCGGCGCTCCTCAGCGGGCTGAGCCGCGGTGTCAGGCTGCCGCGGCGGGCAGGCTGACGGGGGCAGTATCGCTCACAGCGCCGATGGTCTCCAGCGTCATGTAGCGCGACCGCTGTGTGGCCCATTCGTCGGACTGCTCGAGGAGCAGAGCGCCGACGAGCCTGGTGATGGCGGCTTCGTTGGGGAAGATGCCGACGACGTCGGTGCGCCGCTTGATTTCGCCGTTGAGGCGCTCGATGGGGTTGGTGCTGTGGAGCTTGGCGCGGTGCTCCGTACCCATCCGCCGACGGCCGCCTTTCGTCTCTCGGCTGAACCTGTCTTCTGATCTTAGCGACGTTCGTAGGAGCGTCTTTAAGATCGGGGTAGCGAGGCATGGAGATCATCACCGGGGTTGAACGGCGGCGTCGTTGGCGGCTTGAGGACAAGCTGCGGATCGTGGCGGAGGCCGGGGAGCCCGGGGCGCGCTTCGCTGAGGTGGCGCGGCGGCACGAGGTGAGCCGGAGCGTGCTGTGGACTTGGCGCACGCAGGTGCGGGAGGGGGCGCTGGCGCCCGAGCCGGTGCCGATGTTCGTGCCGGTGCAGGTGACGGCGGATGTGCCCGCCCCGCGCGGGAGTGTGCCAGCCGCGTCCTCAGCGCCCTCTGGCCCGGACGGGGCGAGATGCGAGGTTGGTGGAGGGCGGATCGAGATTACTCTGCCGAATGGTACGGTGATCCGGGTGGGCGAGGAGATCGGCTCGGCGGTGCTGCGGCGCGTGGTGGCGGCGTTGCGCGGATGATCCCGGTTCCTACGGGTGTGCGGGTCTGGCTGGCCGTGGGCCACACCGACATGCGGCGCGGCATGAATGGCTTGGCGCTGCAGGTGCAGCAGTCGCTGGGGCGTGATCCCTATGCCGGTGATCTCTACGTCTTTCGTGGGCGCCGAGGTGACCTGCTCAAGGTCGTCTGGCACGACGGGGTCGGTATGTCGCTCTACGCGAAAAGGCTGGAGCGCGGGCGGTTCATCTGGCCCTCGCCGGCGGATGGCTCTGTGGTGATCTCGGGATCCCAACTCGCCTACATGCTCGACGGGATCGACTGGCGGAACCCACAACGGACATGGCGCCCGGAGGTCGCGGGATAAGGCAGATCGGCACGCATTTCGACTACCAGCCAGGCGCGGATCTGTGATTCCATCCACGGCGTGACACCCACGCCGGACGCCTTGCCCGATGATGTCGCCGCCCTGCGCGCCGCCCTTGCGGCCGAACAACTGGCGCGCCGCGAGGCCGAGGCGCGTGCCTCGGGCGCCGAGGCGATGGTGGCGCATCTCAAGCTGCTGATCGCCAAGCTCAAGCATGACCGGTTCGGCGCCTCCTCCGAGCGCGGCCGCAAGCTGCTCGACCAGCTGGAACTCGAGCTCGACGAGCTGGTCACGGCCGCCAGCGAGGACGCGGCCAAGACCGGGAACGAGACCGGCAGGCAGGGGAGCGGCGATCGCGCCGGCCTCCCGCCGCGCCGCCAGCCCGTTCGCGCGCCCCTGCCGGCCCATCTGCCGCGCGAGCGGGTGGTGCTCCCGTCGCCCTCTGCCTGCCCCTGCTGCGGCGGCAAGCTCGCCAAGCTGGGCGAGGACATCACGGAGACGCTCGAGGTGGTGCCCCGGAGTTGGAAGGTGATCCAGACCGTGCGGGAGCGGCTCAGCTGCCGCGCCTGCGAGACCATCACACAGCCACCGGCACCATTCCACCCCATCGCCCGCGGACGGGCCGGGCCGAACCTGCTGGCGATGATCCTGGAGGCCAAGTTCGGCCAACACCTGCCGCTGAACCGCCAGAGCGAGACCTTTGCCCGCGAAGGGGTTGAACTGAGCGTCTCCACCATGGCCGACTGGGTCGGCACCTGCACGGCCATGCTGGCGCCTCTGGTGGCGCGGATCGATGCCCATGTCCTGGCGGCGGAACGCCTGCATGGCGACGACACCACCGTCCCGCTCATGGCCCGCGGCAAGACCGTCACGGCCCGCCTCTGGACCTATGTGCGCGACGACCGGCCCTTTGCCGGGCCGGCACCACCGGCGGCGATGTTCCGGTATTCGCGGGACCGCACGGCCGAGCACCCGAACCGACACCTGGCCGGATACACGGGGATCCTGCAGGCGGACGCTTATGCCGGGTTCAACAATCTCTACGAAGCGGGACGCAAGCCCGGCCCGATCACCGAGGCAACGTGCTGGGCCCATGGCCGGCGCAAACTGTTCAAGCTCGCCGAGGTTGCTCGCGCACCACTCGCGGCCGAGGCGGTGCGGCGGATCGACGCGATCTTTGATGCCGAGCGCGCCATCAACGGGCTGCCGGCCGAACAGCGCCTTGCCGTGCGTCGCGAGCACATCGCGCCTCTGGCGGCCGAGCTCGAGGTCTGGATGCGTGAGCAACGCGGCAGGCTGTCGCGGCATGCCGACCTCGCCAAGGCCATGGATTACATGCTCAAGCGCTGGGACGCGTTCACCCGGTTCCTGACCGATGGCCGGATCTGCTTGACGAATAATGCAGCCGAACGCGAGCTGCGCGGTGTGGCTCTGGGCCGAAAGGCATGGCTTTTTGCGGGAAGCGACCGCGGTGGCGAGCGTGCTGCCGCCATGTACTCCCTCGTCGCCACGGCCAAGCTGAACGACGTCGACCCGCGTGCCTGGCTTGCCGATATGCTGGCCAGGATCGCCGACCATCCCCTCTCGAAACTGGATGAGCTGATGCCCTGGAACTGGGCGCGGGAGATGCAGCGACGGAAGGTGGCGGCATGACCAGCAACAGCATTGCCCCTCTCAAGATCACCCTCGATGAGGTCAAGCCCGTGGTCCTGCGCCGGGTCGAGGTGCCGCTGACGATCCGCCTCGATCGCCTGCACCTCGTCCTCCAGGCCGCAATGGGCTGGACCAACAGCCATCTCTACGAAATCCGGGCCCGCGATGTGGGCTGGGGCATGCCCGACCCGGACTGGGGCGGAGGCCCTCTCGATGCGCGCAAGGCACGCCTCGTCGATGTCCTCGAGGACACCGGTGCGAAGACGCTGAAGTACCTCTACGACTTCGGTGATGGCTGGGAGCACACGGTCAAGATCGAGCGCGTCACGGAGGTCGCGCGGGCCTCACATACCCGCTCCTGATCGACGCGACCGGACGCTGCCCGCCCGAGGACGTTGGTGGTCCCTGGGGCTACGCTGAATTCCTCCAGGCCATCGCCGATCCAAAGCACGAGAACCATGCTGAGATGAGCGAGGGGGCGGGCGAGCCATTCGACCCAGCCAAGATCGACATCGACGAGCATGCGAAGGCCGTCGCGGACCTCGCCAAGGCATGGTCACGCAAACCAGCCGTCAGGCGCAAGCCAGCAAGCTGATCACGGCCCTCCCAGGATCGGCACCCCCGAGGAGCTCAGCCCCGACCGGTAGCGGCGAACGCCGCCCACCACCTGACCTCGGCATCCGCGGCCTTGGCCGTATGGACACCTCGAACTACCCGCTGCTGCATGGCCTTCGCGTGCAGGATGGTCGCCTCAGGCCGTGACGTGCCCCTGTTGACCCGGCTGGGTCACCGGCTTTGGGCGGCGGGTTCTGCCCTTCGTGGACGCTGTGGGGTTATGCGGGCGCAGCTCGGGCGCTGAGCCAGGCCAGGCGGGTGAAGTTGTAAGCCAAGTTGGCGATGCCGATCTTCACCTGGGCCCGGGCCAGGCCGATGGTGCGGACGAACAGCGCCATGCGGTGTTTCTGGGCGGCAAAGACATGCTCGATGCCGGAGCGGATCCGGGCGCGTGATGCATTGGCTTTCGCCTGCTGCTCAGGGAGTTCGCGCCGTGGCGGTCTGCGGAACAGGATGCGCTCGCTCAGCCCGCGCCGTTCCAGCGCTTCCAGATTGCGCTTCGTGCGGTAGGCCGTGTCCGCCCAGACGCGGCTGGCCGTGTTCTCGGGATCGAGCAGGGCAGGAAAGCTACGGCTGTCGTGCTGGGCGGCATCAGTGACCGTCCAGCGGCGGATCAGCCCGTACCGCCGGTCGATGCCGATATGGCTCTTGTAGCCAAAAACCGGCACCGCGATCTGAATGGCTTGGCGCTGCGCACCTTCTGGTTTGGGTTTGGTTCTGCCGCGCTTGAGCGTCCAACGCGCGTCGCGATCCTTCTGCGCCCGCTTGGCCTTTGACCAGTGCGTCGGCGTGTTGCCCTCACGAATAGTGGCTTTCTCATCGAGGGTGAGCTTCTGGCGTGGCGCGGCGATCAGGGTCGCGTCGATGATCTGCCCGCCCATGGCCAAATAGCCTTGCTCGACCAGCACCGCGTCGAAGCGGCGGAACAGCCCTTCGATGGCACCCGCCTGCTTGAGCTGCTCGCGATAGAGCCAGATCGTCTTGGCGTCGGGCACTGCCTGGTGCAGGCCGAGACCTGCGAAGCGCATGAAGGACAGCCGGTCCCGCAATTGGAACTCGGTCTGCTCGTCGGAGAGGCTGTAGAGCGCCTGCAGCACCAGGATGCGGAACATCAGCACCGCGTCATAGGGCGGGCGACCACCGCGGCTGCGATCCGACCGCGCCAGCGCCGCCTCCAGCACGGGCCGGAAGACCTCGAAGCCGACCGCGGCCGCAAGACGTTCCAGCGGATCGCCGGCGGCAGAGAGGGCCGCATACCGCTCATCGACATCGAAGAAGCCAGGCTGACCCGCCATCGCCACTGCCTCCGCTGACCGGAGCCAGTGAATCACCTCAGCGCACTAGCAGCGAGGTATTTCGAAGTGTCCGTATGGATACGGTGCTCCCGCGGGAAATCCATGAAAGCCAGCACGTCCTCCTCGGCCGCATCCATCAGGCTGGCGAGTTTCGGCACCCTGGGGCGGAGCTGGTCGGCCACGGATCGCCACTGGGCATGGGCGGCCGCGGCATCGGCCTCGGCATAGGCGGTGCCGATCCAAGCCGAGACGATGCGGCGCTGGGTCTTGCCCGCATGGGCGGCGGCGTTTCGGCCGAAATGCACGCGGCACCTTTGCCATGTGGCCCGGAGCACCTTGGCCACTGCGGCCTTGAGGCCCTCATGGGCGTCGGAGATGACCAGCTTGACGCCGCGCAGGCCGCGCCGGGTCAGGCCGCGGAGGAAGTCCGTCCAGAAGGTCTCCGCCTCGGAGGCGCCGACCGCCATGCCGAGCACCTCGCGGCGTCCGTCACTGTTGACGCCTACCGCGATGGTGACCGCGACCGAGACAATGCGGCCAGCCTCGCGCACCTTCACGTAGGTGGCGTCGAGCCACAGGTAGGGCCAGTCGCCCTCGATAGGGCGGCCCAGGAAGTCCTGCACCCGGCCGTCGATCTCGGCGCAGAGCCGGGAGACCTGGCTCTTGGAAATGCCCTCCATCCCCATGGCCCGGACCAGGTCGTCCACCGAGCGCGTGGAAATGCCCTGGACATAGGCCTCCTGGATGACTGCCGTCAGCGCCTTCTCCGCCAGCCGCCGAGGCTCCAGGAAAGCCGGGAAGTAGCTGCCCTTGCGGAGCTTGGGGATGCGAAGCTCCACCGTGCCGGCTCGGGTCTGCCAATCCCGCTCGCGATAACCGTTGCGCTGGTTCACCCGCTCGGCGCTGCGCTCGCCATGCCCCGCACCGCAGCGGCCGTCCGTCTCCAGCTCCATCAGCCGCTGGGCGGCAAAGCCGATCATCTCCCGCAGAAAAGTCGCGTCAGAGCCCTTCTCCAGAAGCTCGCGAAGGGCAATCCTCTCGTCGGTCATCGTGGCGTCCTTGCGTCAGAGTTGCGTGTTGCAACACAACCCTACCGAGGATCACCGCGATGGCCGCCCTAACTTGGGCGGCTGCCTCCTACACCACCACCCGGGGCACGACCGCTGATCCTCCTTCGAATTGGTGGATCACCCCTGAGTAAGCTCCCTGGGAGCAAGGTGTCCGATGAACAAGACGCGGCGAGAGTTCACGCCGGAGTTCAAGCAGAAGGCGGTCGCGCTGTTGCGCTCCAGCGGCTGCCCGCTGATGCAAGTCGCCGGCGAGTTGGGGATCCAGCCCTCCATGCTGCGCAGTTGGCGGAGTCGGCAGAACGGCGAGGTGCCGTGACAAACGCCCGCGACGTGACCACAGGGCCGAGAAGAGGCCGCTGTTCTGAGAGAGGGATAGTCAGGGCGCGATGAGTACCCCGGGGGGCCTACCCGGCGGGGGGGTCTGAGTGCTCGCCAGGGTTTGTCCTGTGGCCCGTCATCCCGGCGGATCCCGGGTCACCCGCGCCAGGGCATCCAGCGAGAGGCGGCTGCCGTGCTGCTCGGCCACCGCGTCACGGATGGCACGCAGGCTCGCCCCCTTGGACCGCAGCTGGCACGCCGTGGCGATGACCGCCTGCTCCTCCGGCACAGCCTCCAGACCGCCCTCCGCGGTCGGGCGGAAGCCGAAGGGGACCTTGCCGCCCAGGTAGCGGCCGCGGCCGCGCTGGTCGCGCTTGACCTGGGTGATGCGCTCACGGATGCGGTCGCGCTCGGCCTCGGCAAAGGCGGCGGCGATGGTCAGGAAGAGCCGGCTCAACCCGTTGCCGCTGATGTCGCCGCCGAGGTCCAGCAGCACCAGGTGCACGCCGCGCTGCTTCAGCGCCTCCACCGCCTGCAGCGCATCGAGCGCCGAGCGGAACAGGCGGTCCAGCTTGGCCACCACGACGGTGTCGCCGGCGCGCAGGCTCGTCCAGAGGCGGCTGCCTTCCGGCCGCTCGGCCAGGGGCAGGCTGCCGCTGACGCCGCGCTCCACGAAGACCTCGGAGAGGGTCTGACCGGCCATGTGGCACCAGCCCTCGATCTGCCGCTGCTGCACCAGCAGGCTCTCGCCCGCATCGGCCTGCTGCACCGTACTGACGCGGCAATAGCCGACCACCCGTCCGACCTTCGTGGAAGGGTTGGCGCGACGCGAGGTTGTCTGCTTGTCGGCTTGCATGGACGAGACATAGATCTGTCTGCTTCCTTTAGCAAGCAGACAAAACCCGCCTGAGCCTTGCGGTCACGCCCCATAGGGCAAGGTAGGAGGGATGACTTCCCCTCGCCTACCGGGTCCGCTCTGCCGCCGTCGGATCGGCCGCAACCGCCAGCTCCCGTTGACCGCCGGCTTCGGCCTCTTCAGCGTCGCCGTCGATCACTGGGCTACCTCCATCCTGCTCCAGCAGCTGGTGCAAGAGCAGCAGTTGCTGGCCGGTCAGCCTGTCGAGCACGCTGCCGTGGCCGGGATCCGTCTGCCGCGCGTGCAGGGCGTGCAGCCTGGCAATTTCCGCGCTGGCGGCGATCGCGGCGCGCCGGTCGTGCTTTGCCCGCGCATCCTCGGCAACGCCAGTCAGGAAATCGATCAGCCAGTTCCGAACGGCGTCGCTGCCCATCTCCGACAAGCGAGGGGTGTCTGTGGGAAGGACTGGAGCGAGGGCCGTCTGGACAGCCGGCAGCACCTCCGGCACTGCTGCCGCGGTGAGAGCCGCTTCCAGTGCCACGGAGGCCCGTCGGTGAATTCTAGCGACCGGGAAATAGCTTTCTTCCGGGCCGCAGGCGCGAGCACCAGAAGAGGTGCGGGCGCGGACTTCCTCGACGCTGGTGCCGAGTTCCCGAAGGCGTGCTGCGACGGGCGGCCGCCGAATGAAGAGGTAAGCCTTCCGGCTGGCTGTATTGGGCGCGAATCCCGCGTTGCGCGCAGCGTCGACGATGTTCATGCCGGCCGCCAGCTGGACACTTCGAAATACCTCGCTGCTAGTGCGCTGAGGTGATTCACTGGCTCCGGTCAGCGGAGGCAGTGGCGATGGCGGGTCAGCCTGGCTTCTTCGATGTCGATGAGCGGTATGCGGCCCTCTCTGCCGCCGGCGATCCGCTGGAACGTCTTGCGGCCGCGGTCGGCTTCGAGGTCTTCCGGCCCGTGCTGGAGGCGGCGCTGGCGCGGTCGGATCGCAGCCGCGGTGGTCGCCCGCCCTATGACGCGGTGCTGATGTTCCGCATCCTGGTGCTGCAGGCGCTCTACAGCCTCTCCGACGAGCAGACCGAGTTCCAATTGCGGGACCGGCTGTCCTTCATGCGCTTCGCAGGTCTCGGCCTGCACCAGGCAGTGCCCGACGCCAAGACGATCTGGCTCTATCGCGAGCAGCTCAAGCAGGCGGGTGCCATCGAAGGGCTGTTCCGCCGCTTCGACGCGGTGCTGGTCGAGCAAGGCTATTTGGCCATGGGCGGGCAGATCATCGACGCGACCCTGATCGCCGCGCCACGCCAGAAGCTCACCCTCGATGAGAAAGCCACTATTCGTGAGGGCAACACGCCGACGCACTGGTCAAAGGCCAAGCGGGCGCAGAAGGATCGCGACGCGCGTTGGACGCTCAAGCGCGGCAGAACCAAACCCAAACCAGAAGGTGCGCAGCGCCAAGCCATTCAGATCGCGGTGCCGGTTTTTGGCTACAAGAGCCATATCGGCATCGACCGGCGGTACGGGCTGATCCGCCGCTGGACGGTCACTGATGCCGCCCAGCACGACAGCCGTAGCTTTCCTGCCCTGCTCGATCCCGAGAACACGGCCAGCCGCGTCTGGGCGGACACGGCCTACCGCACGAAGCGCAATCTGGAAGCGCTGGAACGGCGCGGGCTGAGCGAGCGCATCCTGTTCCGCAGACCGCCACGGCGCGAACTCCCTGAGCAGCAGGCGAAAGCCAATGCATCACGCGCCCGGATCCGCTCCGGCATCGAGCATGTCTTTGCCGCCCAGAAACACCGCATGGCGCTGTTCGTCCGCACCATCGGCCTGGCCCGGGCCCAGGTGAAGATCGGCATCGCCAACTTGGCTTACAACTTCACCCGCCTGGCCTGGCTCAGCGCCCGAGCTGCGCCCGCATAACCCCACAGCGTCCACGAAGGGCAGAACCCGCCGCCCAAAGCCGGTGACCCAGCCGGGTCAACAGGGGCACGTCACGGCCTGAGGCGACCATCCTGCACGCGAAGGCCATGCAGCAGCGGGTAGTTCGAGGTGTCCATGCTGTTGACACCGTATACCCTCCCTGCCTCACAGCCACTCAGCCGGTCATGGACGTTTCCCTTCCGGGCGCGCGTTCCGCGTTGAGGCCAGCATGCGCCGGCCCCGCGCCTGCCGCCACTCACTTCAGAAGTTTCGCGAGGTCCTGGGCCAGAACCACGCGGCCGGCTTCACGTAGCTCGGCGAGCAGTCGGTGGACCACTAAACGTGGTGACAAGGCATTCAGCTGTTTATCATCCGCGCGTGACCAGACCGTCAGACTGGTGCCAGGTCGCTTGCCATCCACGGCGCGTGACGCCCTGATCTGCAGTCGTCCATCGGCCCCCGAGCTGCCGTGCCGCTGCCAGCCGGCCGACTTCATGGCCCTTTCTACGTGGCCATTCTTGCCCCTCCAGCGGGAGTCCCGCTGCGCGGCTTGGATGATCTCTTGCACCTCGCGGTGCCAGAGCAAGGTCCGGTGCGCCAGGCTGCCTTGCGCATCCTGATGCGTCAGCCGATCGAGCAACTGCTCGGCCGGTGCGCCACTGATGCTGTTACGTTGCATGGCCTGCTTGGCGAGGCTAGGCGGAGGGCAGCGCTTCGGGTTGAAGTCCGCTGAGATCGTCCGCTGCCTCAGCCACTCGCCCACCAACTGCAGACCACGTTGGCTGGCTGCTGCGTCATAGAAGCTATGCAACTCATTGGCCAAGGCTTCGGACATGCGTTCTTCGCGCGTCTGCAATACGGCGAAGCGCCGGTCGTCATCTTTTAAATCCACTGCATCTTCGTGATTCGTCGTAGCGATCCAGCTGATGCGGTCGGGAACCCGGTACGGCGTCACATACTTAGGATTGACCGTCCTGTCGCCGGCCACACTGGCAATATGGCCTTTCATGATTTCGACCACGCTGCGCTGCTGACCATCGGGCAGCTCAATGACCAGCACCACCTGGCTTTCAGCCCAGTGCCCATTATAGGCGCTCTGCAGATCCTGGAGCTGCACCACACTCCAGTTGTCTGCCCCCACCGCGCCCGTCCGCACCGGCAGCAGGACACTGTCTTTGCCAGTTCCTTGCGTCTTGGAGAGCAGCAGCATGGATCGTGTCCCACCCTGTGGTGTAGGAGCGGCGCTCCTCAGCGGGCTGAGCCGCGGTGTCAGGCTGCCGCGGCGGGCAGGCTGACGGGGGCAGTATCGCTCACAGCGCCGATGGTCTCCAGCGTCATGTAGCGCGACCGCTGTGTGGCCCATTCGTCGGACTGCTCGAGGAGCAGAGCGCCGACGAGCCTGGTGATGGCGGCTTCGTTGGGGAAGATGCCGACGACGTCGGTGCGCCGCTTGATTTCGCCGTTGAGGCGCTCGATGGGGTTGGTGCTGTGGAGCTTGGCGCGGTGCTCCCGCGGGAAATCCATGAAAGCCAGCACGTCCTCCTCGGCCGCATCCATCAGGCTGGCGAGTTTCGGCACCCTGGGGCGGAGCTGGTCGGCCACGGATCGCCACTGGGCATGGGCGGCCGCGGCATCGGCCTCGGCATAGGCGGTGCCGATCCAAGCCGAGACGATGCGGCGCTGGGTCTTGCCCGCATGGGCGGCGGCGTTTCGGCCGAAATGCACGCGGCACCTTTGCCATGTGGCCCGGAGCACCTTGGCCACTGCGGCCTTGAGGCCCTCATGGGCGTCGGAGATGACCAGCTTGACGCCGCGCAGGCCGCGCCGGGTCAGGCCGCGGAGGAAGTCCGTCCAGAAGGTCTCCGCCTCGGAGGCGCCGACCGCCATGCCGAGCACCTCGCGGCGTCCGTCACTGTTGACGCCTACCGCGATGGTGACCGCGACCGAGACAATGCGGCCAGCCTCGCGCACCTTCACGTAGGTGGCGTCGAGCCACAGGTAGGGCCAGTCGCCCTCGATAGGGCGGCCCAGGAAGTCCTGCACCCGGCCGTCGATCTCGGCGCAGAGCCGGGAGACCTGGCTCTTGGAAATGCCCTCCATCCCCATGGCCCGGACCAGGTCGTCCACCGAGCGCGTGGAAATGCCCTGGACATAGGCCTCCTGGATGACTGCCGTCAGCGCCTTCTCCGCCAGCCGCCGAGGCTCCAGGAAAGCCGGGAAGTAGCTGCCCTTGCGGAGCTTGGGGATGCGAAGCTCCACCGTGCCGGCTCGGGTCTGCCAATCCCGCTCGCGATAACCGTTGCGCTGGTTCACCCGCTCGGCGCTGCGCTCGCCATGCCCCGCACCGCAGCGGCCGTCCGTCTCCAGCTCCATCAGCCGCTGGGCGGCAAAGCCGATCATCTCCCGCAGAAAAGTCGCGTCAGAGCCCTTCTCCAGAAGCTCGCGAAGGGCAATCCTCTCGTCGGTCATCGTGGCGTCCTTGCGTCAGAGTTGCGTGTTGCAACACAACCCTACCGAGGATCACCGCGATGGCCGCCCTAACTTGGGCGGCTGCCTCCTACACCACCACCCGGGGCACGACCGCAGCATGCACCACTCGACCTTCACACCCGGGCTTTGCGCAAGATGCGAGACATGGTCTAGAGCAGTTTCCGCGTTCACCGATTCAGAAGAGGATTCCCTTCTGCGGCGGGATGTGATTCGCTTTTCCTCCTGCGAGGGAGGACAGGATGGCCCGAGCCTACAGCCAGGATCTCCGGACGCGTGTGCTCGACGCAACGGCACGCGGGATGTCGGCACGGCAGGCCGCAGCCCATTTCGGAGTGGGTGTGGCAACAGCCGTTGTGTGGGTACGGCGAGCGCGGGATGAGGGTGAGACGGCGGCACGCCGCCAGGGGCAGCCCAGAGGCTCCAAGCTTGATGGGCAGGCCGATTTCCTGCTCGACCTGGTCGCCGTCAGGCCCCTCATTACCCTCCGCGAGATGCAGCAGCGGCTGCATGACGAGCGCGGCCTCTCGGCGGGGATTGGCACGCTCTGGCGCTTCTTCGCGGCACGGGCGATCACCTTCAAAAAAAACCGCGCACGCCGCCGAGCAGGACCGGCCGGACATCGCCGCGGCCCGCGAAGCCTGGTTCGATCGGCAGCCTGACTTTCATCCTGATCGCCTGGTGTTCATCGATGAAACCGGTGCCAGCACCAAGATGGCGCGACTGCGGGGCCGTGCCCCACGTGGCGAGCGCCTGCGTGCAGGCGTGCCGCACGGACATTGGAAGACCACCACCTTCGTCGCCGGTCTCCGCCTCACAGGCCTGACCGCGCCTATGCTGCTCGATGGGCCCATGACCGCGCAGGCCTTCCAGGCCTATGTCGAGAAGGTCCTCTGTCCAACCCTGTGCGCCGGCGACACCGTCATCCTGGACAACCTGGCTGCGCATAAGCGCCACGAGGCCCGCCGGGCTATCGAGGCCACGGGTGCGTCCCTGCTGTTCCTTCCGCCCTACTCGCCGGACTTCAATCCAATCGAGAATGCCTTCTCCAAGCTGAAGGCGCTCCTGCGCAAGGCGGCGGAGCGCACCCTGGACGGGCTCTGGGCCACCATCGGCCAACTCCTCGATGCCTTCACACCAGCAGAATGCGCCAACTACTTCACCGCCGCCGGATATGAGCCGGAGTAGATGGAAAATGCTCTAG
>NZ_JBMPSU010000005.1:0-73229 GCF_049340465.1 Pseudoroseomonas sp. WGS1072
CTATCGTGATCTCGCGGACATGCTGTCGGACCGGGGCATCGCGGTCGACCACACCACCCTGTTCCGCTGGGTGCAGGCCTATGCCGCCAAGCTGGAGCAGCGGGTACGGCACCACCTGCGGCCATGCACCGGATCCTGGCGGGTGGACGAGACCTACATCAAGGTCAAAGGTGCCTGGACCTACCTGTATCGAGTGGTCGACAGCCTCGGTCAGACCATCGATTTCCTGCTGTCGGCGCGGCGGAATACCGCTGCGGCGAAGCGGTTCTTCCGCAAGGCGCTGGCCCAGCCGCATAGCGTGAACCCGCGTACGATCACGACGGACAAGAACCCGGCTTACCCGCGTGCCGTGGTGGACATGAAGCGAGCTGGCGAGCTCTGGCGCTTCTCGCGGCTGCGGCAGTGCAAGTACCTCAACAACATCGTCGAACAGGACCATCGACGCGTGAAACGCCTGGTCAGGCCTGGGCTCGGCTTCGGCAGCCTCCAGACAGCCAGGCCCACTATAGCGGGCTACGAAGCGATGGCGATGATCAGGAAAGGGCAGCTTCGGGATATCGGCGGGAGGGACATGCGGGCTCAGGCCACCTTTATAGCCGAGCTGTTCCTTCCCGCCGCCTGATCTGGCTGCCATCGTGGCTATTCACGGCTACCGGCAATCTTTGCAACGGAACCGACCAGCGCAGCCGGGACAGGTGCGGCCGATCCGGCAGCAGGTCGTCGGCAACGGCTTGGAGATCCTCGAGCGACGGTCCCGGCATCTCAGCCTGGATCCCGTGCCCCGTGCCTCCCGTGGGGACGAGCCGGTCCGGCGCTACCGTGGAAACCCGGTAGCGCCCGCGCTCCGGCAAGGGCACCGCCACGAACAGGTCGGGTGGTGCTGCCTCGTTTAGACGGAGCGCGCGCAAGCTCATCCCGTAGGGCAGATCCCAGGCGATCCGCACGTCACCGAGCATGAAGGTCATCGGTATGGCCTCGCCCTCGAAGCCGACGTCGAGAGCATGGCGAACCGTGCTGTGCGCCCCGTCGCAGCCCACCAAGTAGCGGAAGCCGGCCTCCTCGACCGTGCCGTCCGCCCGGGCCAGCTGCACCGCCACGCCGCCCGCCTCTTGGTACAGCCCCACGAGCGTGACGCCGCGCTCGACGGTGAGACCGGCCCGGCCGAGATGGCGTGTCAGCACGCGCTCTGTCTCGTCTTGCGGCAGGCCAAGATGGGCATAGGGGAGGAAAGAATAGTCCCCGTGGGCATCAATCGCCGGATGCCCCTGGATGATCGAGCGATGTCCGGTAAGCCAGAGCCCCACCTCGATCATCTCGCGGGCGACACCCATGTCGTCCCACACCTCCAGCGTGCGGGGTGTCACACCGATAGCGCGGCAATAGGGGGAGGGGCTCAGCAGCCGATCGATGATCCGGCAGCGCGCGCCATGCCGGGCAAGCTCACCGGCGAACGTCAGGCCCACGGGACCCGCGCCAACAACCAGTACGTCTGCCATGAAGCTCCGCTCGATTTCGGAATATATTAGAACCGAAACTAAATTACCATAAGGAGAGCAGTCGTGGTCTGCTTTCTGGTGATCTCCGGGAGGTCTGCTGTTCACCCATCACCGAAATCTGCCGATCGGACCTTTAGCCCAGCGGCGTCCGCCCCTGAATCTCGGCGATATACCCATCACGATCCGACATGGGCGCAAAGCTGCCGATCCCACGTTTCGCGTATTTGAACGCTTCGCACGTGATCCCTGGCATCACGTGCGGCATGGGTGGTCAGCAGCGAGGGGCCACACCGTGGCTTAGGACCGCGGTTGACCCGGAGCAACCGTTTCCGGCCAGCCAAGTGAGCCCGCAGCCGCAGTGACCGGGGCCGGCAGCATCAGCCGTGCCGGGCCGCTTTGATCGCAGCGATACCGACCTTTCTCATCCCCATCATGGCTTCGAACGCGCGCTTGACCGCCCGCTCGATCAGGGTCGTCGATCGCGGCCATCAGGGCGCGCGGCGTGAACCGCAATGATAGTCGCCATGATGGAAGCGGTGCCAAGTCGCCGCACGGCCGATGCACCCGTGCCAGCAGGCGATCGCGCGGAGCCGGTGCAGCCCGGCCTCCCTACCCCACGGCGTCGTCCTCCGTCCCGCCTCTCCCGGCCGCCCGCGCGAGCCCGGCCCGCGCCGTCCGGAGCGCCGTATCCACGGCCTGCATCGCCGCCGCCAGGTCGCCGTAGTCGAAAATTGCGTGCGCGAGCGGCGCGATGGGCACCAGCGGCGGCACCGTCTCCGCCGCGGGCGGCGCTTCCGTCTCGGGTGGCAGCGTGCGCGGTCGCCCCCGCCCCCGCCCGGGCAGCGGCCGGCGCGGCGGCGCGGCGGCCTTGCGCAGCGGCGCCAGGCCGGCGAGGCCGAACAGGCGGCGGCTGTGGCGGTGCGTCACCTCCACCGCGACGCCGCGGCGGACGAGGTCGTCGAGGATCGCACAGGCCGCCTTCACCGACAGGCCCAGCGCGGCGGCCAGCGTCGTGGCCGAGACGAGCGGCACGGCGGCGAGCAGGTCCACCGCCGCGGGCGTGCGCGAGGTCCGGCGCCGCCCGGCGGCCACCGCCGCCCGCGCCGCGCGCCAGCGCCGCTCCATCTCGAAGAGCAGGTCCAGCACCGCCCCGGCCTCGGCGGCCACGGCCTGCAGGAAGGCCGGAATCCAGCGGGCGGGCGCCCAGGGCTGGTCGGGCCCGAGCGCCGCCGCCCCGGTGAGCGGCAGCGGCACGCGCAGCAGGCCGGCCGCTGCCCATTGCCGCACCAGCGCGGCGCGCAGCGGCGGGCGCGCCCCGCCCTGTTCCAGCCAGCGCCAGGCGCCCCAGGCGGCGTCGAGCAGCGGGACGCCGGTGGGCCGCGCCACGTCCAGCGCGGCCAGCGCCGCCTGCACCGCGCCCTCGGCCTCGGGGCCGGGCGCGGCGAGCCAGCCGTGATAGTCGAGGGCGAGGCGCGCCGCGTCGTGCAGCGCGCCGGCGTCGATCACCCGCGCGCTGTCCCGCATCGCCCGCAGCGGCAGGCCCTCCAGCACGGCGGCGAGATGCCAGGGATCAATCAGGGCCCCGTCCGCCGCGGCCTGGCGCCGCGCCGCCTCGAGACGGGCGCGATGCAGCAGCGCCTCCCGCAGCGGGTGCGAGGGGACGACCGCGTCGAGGCGGGCGAGCACGGCGCTGGCCGTAGCGAGCGCCGCCAGCAGGGCGGGGTCGCCCAGCGGCGGGGGGCTGTCGTGGCGCGTTCTTGCCAACAGGGCCATCGGCACCCCCTCCCCTGATTACGTGGGGAATTTACCTTAATCGACGGTTTGGTTCAAAGAAGGTCTTTTTCACGTCGCCGCATGCGCGATCACGCGCTCGTCGGCCCCAGACCCAGCGCCAAACCTGCGAAGTGGCCGCTACAGCGCGGGTCTCGTCGATCTTGACGCGCCTGCAAAGGACCGGTTCGTCGCATCTGGCGTAACTTGACACGGCCGTTTCGTGGCGCTCCGCTGCGAGCCGCAGGCCGGAAAGGGATGCTGGATGGCGTGGGTGGGCTATGCGCGGGTGAGCACCGAGGAGCAGGCGACGGCGCGGCAGCGCGACGAGCTGCGCGCCGCCGGCTGCCGCAGCGTGGCCGAAGAGCACGCCTCGGGCGGCGACCGCGACCGGCCGGTGCTCGCCCGCACCCTCGCCCAGCTCCGCCCCGGCGACACCCTGGTGGTGGTCTCGCTCGACCGGCTGGCCCGCTCGCTGTCGCACCTGCTGGCGGTGGTCGAAGAGCTGCAGGCCCGCGGCGTGCACTTCCGCAGCCTGCGCGATCCGGTCGACACCGCCAGCCCGCAGGGGCTGTTCACGCTGCAGGTGCTCGGCGCCGCCGCCCAGCTCGAACGCGCGCTGATCCGCGAGCGCACCCGCAGCGGCATGCGCGCCGCCGCCGCCCGGGGCAAGCGGCCGGGCAATCCCGGCCTGCGCGCGGGCGATCCGGCGGCGCGGCGGAAGGCTGCCGCGGCGCGCCAGGCGTCCTACCTCGCCCGGCTGATCACCGGCGCCGATGCCTGGCTGCCGGCGGTGCGGCGGCTGCGGCAGGATGGCCGGTCCTGGGAGGATGTCGTCCGCTACCTCAACGCCCGCCGCGCCGCGGGCCTGCCGGGCTGGACCGGCGAGCGGCTGGTCCGGGCGGTGCGCCGGCTGGTGGCGGAGGGCCTGGCCGAGCCGGACCTCCTCACCCCGGCGCGGCCGGCCCCGGCGCCCGACCGGCTGCTCGCCGTGGTGGCCGGCATTGTGCGCTCCGATCCGGGGGCGACGCTGCGCGTGATCGGGGCGCGGCTGGAGGCGATCCGCGAGCGGACGCCCCGGGGCGGCACCACTTGGCGCCCGGGCTCGGTCGCGCATGTCCTCGCCCGCGCCCGCAAGGCCGGCCTGCTGCCGGCCTCACAGGCCGCGCCGCCGCCCTGACCGGCGAGCCGGTCACCTCCGACCGTGCCCGGCGCTGCGGGTCAGGCCGGCGGCAGCGAGAGCGCGGTCGATCCGCTTCCGCGCGCCGTCAGGAGGACTTCTTCTTGCGCCCGCCGGAACGCGCCTCGGCGAGAAAGCGGGAATAGAGGGTTTCCATCTGCGCCAGCAGGAAGCTGTCGAAGCCGGGCGCCGAACGCCTGTCGATGGTGAAGGTGGTGGCCCGTTCCGTGGAGGCGATCCGCATCACCCTGGCGCCGCTGGAATGCGTCCAGGACCGGGCGGGCTCCTTCTCGCGGGGCGCCCCCTCCCCTTCCCCGGCGGCGCCCCGGACCGGCCCGGATGCGCTGAACCATGCGAGGGCCTGTTCGAACCGGTCATCCGAATCGCCCGCCCGGAAGGCCGCGCTGGCCAGCCGTTCGTCCAGGTCCTGCAGCGGTTGCCTCTGGAAGGCCGCCGCGAGCTCGACCCAGCGGTCGCGCCCGGTGCGCGGCGCCGGGCCGATCGCCGCGATCACCGCGGCCGGGATGCGTTGCACCACGGTGATCAGGCGGGAGACGGTGGTCTTGTCGGCGCTGAGCGCGAGCATGATGGTCTCGCGGTCATAGCCGTTCCTCTCCAGCTGATGCGCGAAGCGTGCCCGCTCGATGAAGGAGAGATTGGCCCGCGCACTGTTCTCCTGCCCCTGCGCCAGGATCAGCTCACGGTCCGAAAGCGGGCGGACCACGGCGCGCACGGGCCGGGCCAGCTCCGCCGCAGCCCGCAGCCGGCGGTGCCCGAAGGCCACCTGGAAGCGTCCCGGCGCGGTGGGGTGCGGCCGCAGCAGGATCGGCGAATCCTGCCCGCTCTGCGCGATGCTGTCCCGCAGGGCGTGGTACTCCTCGTCGTCCTGCGCCATGCGGTCGGCGATGAAGGAGGCCTCGATGGTGCTGGGGTCAAGCTCGACGATCACCTGCCCCGAGGTCAGGCGCGCTTCCAGCTCCTTCGCCGCATTCGCCTTGCTGGCTAGGTCGTCGATGCTGCGCGTGACGGCACCGACCGCCCCCCGGCCGGCGAAGGGCAGCGCCGCGGGGGGCGTCGCCGCCGAGTTGACGGCCGTCAACTTCGGCTCCGTCAGCCCGGCGAGCAGGTTCTTCCGCGCCATCAGCTTCTCCCCCAGGCGGCATGGATCAGTTGCTCTATCTCGCCGTTCACGGCGTCCAGGCACTCCATCGCGCGGTCATAGGTGGCCGGCGTGAAGAGCCGCCGCTCGACCTCGTAGAGCGTCTGCTTGGTGATGCCGGCATCGGCGATGGCCACGCTCTTCAGCATCGGGTGCGTCAGGACATGCTGGCCGAAGAGCGAGCGCATGAAGGCCACCATCTGCGTCTGCGGCCCGTCGCTCGGCTCGTAGCGGGTGACGAGATAGCGCAGCCAGTCATAGCGCAGGCTGCTACCGGCGGCCTTCAGATGCCCGAGCACGTCGCCGAGCATCAGCAGGAACTGGCACATCGACATCACGTCGAGCATCTGCGGATGGACGGGGATGAGCACGGCGGTCGCCGCGCAGAGGGCGGCCATGGTGAGGTAGCCGAGTTGCGGCGGGCAATCGATGACGACGAGGTCGTAATCCTCCACCACGGTGGCCAGGGCGCCGTCGAGGCGCGCGAAGAAATCCCGCCCCGTGGCGCCGCCCTCATGCGTCGCCAGCACGCGGGGCGTGTCGTACTCGAACTCCATCAGCTCGATGCTGGCAGGCACGATGTCGAGGCCGGGGAAGTTGGTGTGGCGGATCAGCTCGCGCAGCGGCCGCGTTTCGTCGTCGTAGCGCAGGGCGGCATAGAGCGTCTCGTTGGGGCCGAGGTCGAACTCCGGCTGGAAGCCGTGCAGCGCCGAGAGGCTGGCCTGCGGGTCGAGATCCACCGCCAGTACGCGATGGCCGGTCAGCGCCAGGTGCTGCGCGAGATGCGCCGTGGTGGTGGTCTTGCCGCTGCCGCCCTTGAAGTTGACGACGGCGACAACCTGGATGTGCTCCCTGCCCCGGCGATGCGGCACGTAACGTCGGCTGGCGCGACCATTCTCCTCCAGATAGGCACGCAGCTCCTGGATCTGTCCGGCGGTATAGGAGCGGCGGCCGGTGTTGGTGACGCTGGGCGCCGGCCCCTTCCCTTCCAGTGAGAGGTTGCGCAGATAGCCGCTCTTCACGCCGAGCAGCTTGGCGACCTCCGCCGCCTGGAAGGAGCGCAGCGGCTTCTGCGCCGCCGGTGGAAAGAGCTCGAGGCGATGGGCCTGCAGCTTCTCCGACAGCTCCTGCGCCTGGGCACTGATGATGGTGTCGATATCGGCAACCGCCTTGCGGCTTCCGGTCCAGCTATCCATGGTTTCCACTCGCAGATGCGGCCGCAGGAGCATTTGCCCCGTAATATCGCATCTCGCCCTGCGTCTTGGAAGCCAGAGCCGGGCGGCTCTCCAAGTTGACGGCCGTCAACAGGGGCCGCCGCCGGTAGCCGGCGGCTTCCCGCAGTCCATGCAGGCTGCGCTCCAGGAACAGCTCGCCCCGGCTGGCCCGCCGCAGCATCCCGCGCAGATAGCCGCCAGGGCCGGCGCTGTGGAAGTGCTCTGCCGGCTTGGTGGAGATGATGGCGACCGCAAGCGCGGCCGGATGCCGGCCGAGCGTCCGGCAGGCCTCGCCATAGAGCGCGCGGGGAATGCCGAGATGCTGCGCCAGGGCCGCCGCCGCATCGGCGATGTCGCTCCAGCCCGGCCGGTTGGCGGGCAAGTAGCTTTCCAGCTTCGGCGCGAGGTGCACCAGCTCGGCGGGCGAAAGCCGCAACCTGTCCTCAACCGGCCCCGCCTCGGGCCTGGCGCGCCGCGCCTCAGCCCCGCTTGCCGCTTCCTGAGCCGCTACCGTAGACCCTTCGGGTTCCGTGGATGTGCTTGTAGGTATTATGGGCCTGTCCTGAAGGTCGGGCGAGCCTGACATATCGGTGCTTTCCACCGCCTGCTCGAGCGCCTGCCGGACCTCCGCCGCGAGGGCCTGCAGCGCCTCGACCAGGGTCGTGAGGCGGGCTGGATCCTCCGTTCGCCGCAGCACGCCAGCGATACGCTGCGCCTCCGCCGCGTGCGCCTCCAGCGGCGCGGTCGCCAGGCCCTGCTCCCGTCCCAGGGCGAGCAACTGCGCCAGGAACTGCCGCGCCGCACCCGCCTGCCGGCGCAGGTCGCGGCAGAGGCGGCGGGCGTGCTCGCCCTCCTCGGCGGCCTGGAGGAAATCGGGGTGGCGCGCCGCCATCGGGCGCAGGTTGAGGCCCCAGGCCCAGACGATGCGCCCCTCCTGGCGGAAGCCGCGCCGCTTGCGGTCGGTGCCGTCCCGCGGGCTGATCAGCCGCGCCTCGACGGCGGCGGCAATCAGGCGGCTGACATGCCGCTCGCTGCAGTCCAGCGCCGCGGCCAGTTCTTCATTGCTCGGCCAGACGATGGGCTCCGCGCCGGGCTCCCAGTCCTGCGGCTGGGTCCAGCGGAAGAGCGTTTCCATCAGGGGCAGGAGCCGGGTCTGGCCGAGATAGGGGGCCGCACGACGCATCGCCGCCAGCAACTGGTTGGGATGCCGGACGCCCGCGGGAAGCCCGCGCGCCTGCTCGGCCAGCCGGGCGGCGATGAGATGGTTGGTGGTGAGCTTGCGCAGGCCCGAACTCGCCCGGCGCGGAAAGGCCTGAGTGTCCACGATGTCCAATTCCTGTCCTGGAGATGGACCGAGGCGGCCGCACGCTCCCGTCGGCGCCGAAACCGTGTTTCGCGCTTGACCAGAACCGTGGTGTGAACCTAAAGGAATGGCTGTTGAGGGCATTCCTCAGGCCGTCACGGCCGACTCGGTATGTTCAGCAAGCCCCGCTTTGCAGAGCGGGGCTTTGCGTTTTCAGGGTTCGCTTTCGGGCGGGCCGTCCTCCGTCTCTGTCCTTGCCGGGCCAGCCCTCGTGACGAGGGAGCGCCGCAGAAGGACGGGCCTGACCCGGGCGGTGAAGGTCACCACGGTGCCTTCATAGCCCGGCCGGCCGCGCCGCTGCGCCTCCATGGGCGGGCAGTGCAAGCCGATGTCGAACTCGATCAGCCGCTGGCTCTGCTCCAGCTCGGTCAGGAACTGGCCGAAATGCCGCAGCAGGCCCCGCGTGCCGACGCGGGCGTGCAGGTCCTCGATGCCGATCGACCAGCCGGCCTCATCCACATCCTCCGACTTGGCGATCTCGTAGAGGCGGCGCTCCAGTGGGGCGAGGTCGAAATACTCGTCGGCGAAGGTGAGCAGGCGCGTGTCGTTCAGGATGCCGCGGTAGAGCCAGTTGCAGAGCGTCACCGAGACGCTGACCAGCTCCTTCTCCTTGCGGGCGTTGCGGCGATAGCGCGTGTTGACGGCATCGAGCCAGGAGAAGACGCCGTCGGTGCCTTCGCCGGCCATCTCGATATTGGTCCGCACCTGGGTGCCCTGCAGCCGCTGCAGCATCTGCAGTAACCGGTCATAGGCCTTGCCCGCTGTGTCGCGCCCGGCCACGCGGAAGAAGTCATGCGCAGTGAAGGTGAACTCGCGGTCGGGCTTGGGGTCGTCCGGCCGCAGCTCGCCCCGCCGCAGCTTCTCCGCCATGAGCGAGGCGATGTAGAGGATGAGGTCCTTGTCATAGATGGTGGCGATGCCAGCGGGGCCGGGGGCCACTTCGATCCGCACCTGGCCGTCGTCGTAGCGCAGTATCTCCCGCGCCGGGGCTGTCTTGCCCAGGCGGAAGAAGGGATAGGCCATGACGCTGCGCTGCCCCCGCACCTTGCCGCGCAGGGGGCTGTCGAACAGGTCGGGCATCACGGCGCGGCCGCGGCGCGCACGCGGGGCCACGGCGGCCTTGCCCTGCCTCGGCGGGGAAGGGGCTTGATCGGGAGGCTCGGGTGCCTCCGGCCGCGGGATTGGTCGGCGTGCCATCGCTCGCTGGGTGAGATGTCTTCGGTTGCTGCCGCCAGCATGCATAACCCTGACGGGATCGCGAGGGGGAAGGTTCGGGGTTTCGCCTCCGAAAGTCTCTCCTGGCAGCGAATTCCGCGCCGGAGGGCGCTTGGAAGCGCATCTGCATCCGGCGGCCTATATGCCTGCTTTCGGGCTAACGGCTCCGAAAATCCCCGCGAATCGGACGGTGGGCCGACTCGAACCCGGCGCGGCGCGACCCAAGGGCGCCGTTAGGTGCGATTTTCTTCCCGACCGGCCTCTGCCACCGCTTCTTTCGGCCGCGGCGACAGGTCCCCGCGGCGGGAGGGGAGGCAGGGAAGGGGAGGGAAGGCGTCCTCGACCGGGGGATTCGGGGTTTCGGCTCCGTTATTCCGCGTCCTCGGGGGAAAGCTGCTGTGGCGGCAAGAGGCTTGGCACGAAAGGGGTCATACGGCGTGAGGCGCTATGGGGAAGAATTCTATCAATATATTCCTATATACTATCCGCCCTGTCAAGAGCCTCTCGAACTTTGCGCTGCGGCGGGGGACGAGACTTGAAAGACGTGCCGCGGTAGGTATATTCAAGATGAATATACGAAAGGACGGTGCGATGACCAGGACCTCGCTCTTCCTGAGCAACAGAACCCAGGCGGTGCGGCTGCCGAAGGATGTCGCCTTTCCACCGGGCGTTCGCGAGGTGACCATCATCCGCGACGGGGCGCGGGTGATCATCGCGCCGGCCGACACTCTCTGGGACGACTTCTTCAACGCTCCGGGCGTCGATCTCGGCGAGCGGGCGCAGCCGGCGCATCAGGAGCGGGAGGCATTCTGATGCTGCGCAACATGCTGGATACCAACCTCTGCATCCGGCTGTTGCGCGACCGCCCGCAAGGGCTGCGGCCGCGCTTCAACGCAGAGGCCGACACGCTCTGCATCACCACCATCACCCTGACCGAGCTGCTTCATGGCGCCGCCCGGTCGGCGCGCCCGGCCGAGAACCGTCGAGAGGTGGAGACCTTCGCCCGCCGCCTCGCCGTCCTGCCCTTCGACGAGGACGCGGCAGCGCATGCCGCCGACATCTATGCCGATCTCGGCCGCCGGGGTCTCTTGATCGGCCCCTATGACATCCTGATCGCCGGACATGCGCGGAGCCGGGGGCTGGTGGTGGTTACGGGCAACCTGGGAGAATTCCGGCGCGTGGACGGCCTGCGCTCGGAAGATTGGCTGGCCGCGCAGTAGGCCGGCGGGGGAGGGGAGGCCGTCGCCGCTGGTCTGGAGGGGTGCCGGCCGCCTTCAGCCTCGTTTCCGACCTGCCAGCGCGCCGACCAGATTGAATAGCCCCTAGATTTGTGGACGCCTTCTTCCCTAATTTTGAGGCAAGGAGGCCATGATGGGGTCTGGCAATTTCACTGATGAGTTCAAGCGCGATGCGGTCGCGCAGACCACCGAGCGTGGTTATCCTGTCGCGGAGGTGTCGAAGCGGCTGGGTGTCAGCCAGCACTCGCTCTACGCGTGGCGCAGGAAGTTCTCGAAGCCATCCGGAGGCGATGGGGATCAGGCGGCAGAGATACGTCGTCTGAAGAAGGAGCTGGCGCGCGTCACCGAGGAGCGCGACATCCTAAAAAAAGCCACCGCGTATTTCGCCAAGGATGCAAAGTGAGATACGCGTTTATTGCCGAACATCGCCAGCAGTTTGCTGTGCGCGCGATGTGTCGCTGCCTGCGCATCCGACCCAGCGGTTTTTATGCCTGGCTGAAGGCCCCATTGAGCAAACGGGCTCGGGAAGACGCACGTCAGACCGAACTCCTCAGCAAGGCGTGGAAAGAGAGCGGCAGGGTCTATGGTTATCGCAAGCTGCACGACTGACCAGCCCCCACGAGGAGATCCGGCCAAAATCTTGTGGATCCTGGCGGGAGCTGGAGCTGAGCTGGAGGGCTCGGGGCCGTTTGGGGACGGCGGGTTGGGCGTCAGGAGCACGTCTGGTGCAGGTGGTCGGTAGCGGAGCGAGGAGTGCGGCCGGACGGTGTTGTAGTGCCTGCGCCAGCCCTCGATCAGCACCTTCGCCTCGGCCAGCGTGTTGAACACCTCGGCGTTGAGCAGCTCGTCCCGCAGCTTGCCGTTGAAGCTCTCGACATAGCCGTTTTCCCAGGGGCTGCCCGGCTCGATGAACGCCGTCCTCGCACCCACGCCGCTGATCCAGCCCTTCACCGCGGTGGCCGCGAACTCCGGCCCGTTGTCGGACCGCACGTGGCCCGGGGTGCCGCGCAGGATGAACAGGTCCGACAGCACGTCAATCACATCCGCCGCCCCGAGCCTGCGGGAGACCCGGATCGCCAGGCACTCGCGGGTGTACTCGTCGACGACGTTCAGCATCCTCAGCTTGCGACCGTCCCGTGTCCGATCCTCGACGAAGTCGTAGGCCCAGACGTGGTTCGGTCGCTCCGGCCGTAGCCGCACGCAGGACCCGTCGTTCAGCCAGAGCCGCCCGCGCTTGGGCTGCCGGGCCGGGACCTTCAGCCCCTCCGCCCGCCAGATCCGCTCCACCCGCTTGTGGTTGCAGGACCACCCCTCGGCCCGCAGCAAGGCCGTGATCCGACGATAGCCATACCGCCCGTACTGCCGGGCCAAGCTGATGATGCTCTCCCTCAGCGCCGCTTCGTCGTCCGCCACCCGCGGTGCCCTGCGCTGCACCGAGCGATGCTGCCCCAGCACACGGCAGGCGAACCGCTCCGAGACGTCGAGCTCTGCCGTGACGTGCTCAATGCAAGCCCGACGACGGGCGGCGCTCACCAGTTTCCCGAGGCGGCTTCCTTCAGCACCAGCTTCTCCAGGGTGAGGTCCGCCACTGCCCGGCGAAGCCTGCCGTTCTCCTGCTCCAAAACCTTCAGCCGTTTCACTTGATCCAGCTTCAGACCGCCGTACTCGCTCCGCCAGCGATAGTAGGTCTGCTCCGTCACCCCGATCGTGCGCACCGCCTCGACCGCCGACTTCCCCTGCGCCAGCAGCACCTCGACCTGGCGCAGCTTGGCCACGATCTCCTCCGGCTTATGGTGCTTTCTCGCCATCTCCACGCCTCCACGGTTCCGCCGGACTCACATTACCGGCGGATCGCTTCTACGGGGGCAGGTCAACCGCGCGAGAACTGCGACAAGAGTAGCCTGTTGGTGGACGCAAACCGGATGGACGCTGCGCCGTTCGTGCGCCGATCCTGCGACAAAGCTGGTCCCTTCGTGGCACCAAGCTAGACGCAAACCTGCGCCACGTGCGCGCTGATCCCGCGACAGCAGGGGCCAAAGCGCGCGCCAGATGCCGAGAGGGTTCGTCATGAACCTTCTCTCACTCGGCTGAGCTCTCCCCGCCGACCCGAGGCACCTCCTGTTAGGTCGCAGCCTGCCGTTCCACATCGGCGACGGCGTCGTTCAGCTCGCGGGCGAGGGGGCCGGGCAGCCGGCGGGCGAACACATCGGCCAGGGCCCGGTAATACCACAGCGTTCCCGCCTGCCCGGCCTTGAACCGCGTGAACACCGCCGGACCATGCGTCCGCAGATCTGTGGCAATGGCGCGGGCGTTGTGCAGCTTGTCGCAGGCCGAGACCAGCAGCGCGTCAGGGCTCGCGGTTTCCAGGTGATCCAGATACGCCTGCTTGCGCGCCTGCCAGGGCGGCTTCGGAAAGGTGTCGGCATCGGTGCAATCGCGCACCACCGCGGCGACCCGCGGCCCAAAGCGCGCTGCGATGACCGCCTCCTGCTCTGCCCCGCAATCCTCCACCGTATCGTGCAGCAAACCGGCGATCGCCAGATCCTCATCACCCCCATGCTCCAGCACCAGAGCGGCCACCGACAGCAAATGGGCGATATAGGGGATGTCGGTGCCCTTGCGCCGCTGCGCGGCATGCAGAGTGAGTGCCATGGCGGTCGCCTCAGACAGGCGGTTCCAAGACGAGGCAACAGGAGGCGCTTCGGGCATGGCTAAAATCCCTGAGCAGAGTGAGAAATCATTCCTCGACAGCATCGCTTCAGTTTCCTATATGTTCCAGCTGTTCTGCCAACGCTTGCGTCGGCAGAGCGGACCAACAGGCTGAATGGACTTGGTAGAGAGCCGGCGGCCGTTTCGGCGCCGGTGGATGCGATCCAGTCCCGGTCGAGCAGACCGCGCCGCCCCTTCCGCCGGCTTTGCCGGCGACGAAGCTGTTCGAGGAAGCACCCGCATCGCTGCGGGTGCTGAGCCGGACAGCAGGATGGAGCCTCGAAAAGCTCCGGCTTGCCTTGGTTGGCGATCGAGCCAAGGATCAACAAGCTCCGTCACATTCGAAATCCGTGGGTTTCAGGCGCTCCGCCTGGAACGGCCAACCGGGTGACCCTGGCCAGACCTTCCACGCGATCGCCTTGAACGCGGCTCCACCGGCTCCGGCTGACAGTGTGCCACAGCAAGATTTTCCTGCGGACAGGGAAATCTTGCCCACTCACCTTCCCCACCCACTGCCAGCGGATTTGGCGGTAACCCTCAGCGAGCCAACGAGAGCAAAAAACGGATGGCCAAGAAAGTCACGGCGCCTGCAGGCGGATTGGAGCTCGTTCCCGGCCAGATCTACCGCCGCACAACATTGCACGAGCATTTCGGAGGCCAGCAGCAGGGTGGCATCTCAACGCCCTCGCAGCATCCGGTGATCCTGCTCTTTACCGGCGCGTCAGGTGTGCAGCACGGCTACGAGGATGGCTGGTCGGATAACGTCTTCTGCTATTTCGGCGAGGGGCAAATCGGTGACATGCCGTGGGTGCGCGGCAATGCCGCCATCCGCGACCATGTTGATCAGGGACGCGATCTCCACCTGTTCAAGATCCTGGCGGTGCCGCGCTCTCACGTCGAGTATGTTGGGCCATTCTTTGCCGCGAGTTGGGAATACCGGCCGGCACCGGATCGCACCGGCACGATGCGGCGCGGCATCGTCTTTCATCTTGTTCCTGCAGCAACTCAGGTGCCGCGGAACATGGATGCATCTATCCCAGATCTGTCCGCTTTGCGCCAGGCAGCGACACAAGCCGGGGCGGACGCGCCGCAACAAGGTGTTCGTCAGGCCCTCGCTACCTACTACCAACGCTCTGCAGCCATCCGTGATTATGCGCTCGCTCGGGCGAACGGCCTTTGTGAAGCTTGCAACCAACCTGCGCCGTTCACCTCCGCTTCTGGTGCGCCGTTCCTCGAAGTGCACCACCTGCAACGGCTCTCTGATGGCGGTCCTGACAAGCCGGACGCGGTCGCTGCTATCTGCCCCAACTGCCACCGCGAAATGCACCATGGCCAACATGCGAAGATGCGCAACGATGCTCTGACTGGGCGCATCAGAACCAAAGAATGGAAAGGAGGTGGATCTAGCACTACTTGGGCACTTTGAAAGCTCGCTTTGCTCTGTTGAAACCTTCTGGGCTGGTGCAGCGCTGGGAAGGCATCTGAGGTTTCGGTGCGAGGTCATCGATGCGCGGGATGACGAAATCGGCGGTGCGGGTCGCACGTGAGGCCCTGGCTGTCGGGCGGCGGAGCTTTCCAGCGTATGGCAGCCGGACTTCCCGCCACGACTTCACCCAAGCCCAACTCTTCGCGCTCCTGGTGCTGCGCCAGTTCCTGCGGACCGACTACCGCGGGCTGGTAGCTCTGGTGGCCGAGTGGCAGGAGGTACGAAAGGCCTTGGGCCTCAAGAAGGTCCCACACTATTCCACCCTGGCCTATGCGGCACGCCGTTTCCTGCCGGAGGCAGAAAAAGGGGGGCCTTCCATCATGCCCAGTTGGTCATCGTGGAGCAGGCCAAGTCTGTCGGCCTGATCGACGCCTTACTTGTCGCCGCCGTGGACGCGACCGGGCTGGAGACGCAGCATGTCAGCGAGCATTTCGGCAAACGCCGCGGCGCAGGCAAGGGCTCTGGTCATCGGCAACGGGTTTGGCCGAAACTTGCCGCGATTCTCCATGTCCATTCGCGCCTGATCATCGGCGCGATCACCGGCATCGGCCCCAGCCAAGACTCGCCTGACTTCACGCCAGCTATGCGCCAAGCCGTCGCGCTCCTGGATCTGAGCACGGTTCTGGCCGATGCGGGTTACGACGCTGAGCACAACCATCGTCTCTGTCACGATGAACTCGGCATCGAGCGCAGCATCATTGCCCTGAACCGACGAAACGCAGGGCGGCGCTGGCCGAAGACGCCCTACAGGTGGACCCTGCACAAGCACTTTCTCCGCGTTCTTTATCACCAGCGTTGGCACATCGAGATGGTCTGATCGCAAATGACAAGTTCTGCCTGAGCCGCTCCGGACGGCTCAAGCTGAGCTGGTGGCGCCTGCCGCTGCGTCGCCGTGCGGAGGACCCAACCATGTGTCCCCTGCCGCGGGATATCGCCGCGGCGGGAGGTCATGATGCGGGAGTGGCGGGTGTGCCGGACGTTTCAGCCTCGTCCGGAGGGCCAGCGGCACTGGGACAGAGCCTATCAACAGCTTCTGTCCTGGAGCGAGGCAGAGGCATGCGATGCCCCGGTCGTCTCCGCGCCTCCCGTGGAGGAGGTCAGCCATGAGGGTCGCTCTTTACGCGCGAGTGTCAACCCAGCGCCAGGCGCAGGCGGACGGCATCGCCCAGCAGCTCGATCGGCTGCAGGCGCACGCCGCCGGGCAGGGTTGGATGGTGGCGGTGGAGAACATTTTCCGCGATGATGGATACAGCGGGGCCAGTCTCAAGCGGCCGGGCCTTGAGCGCCTGCGCGATCGGGCCGCGCTGCGTCATCTGGATCGGGTGCTGATCACCGCGCCTGACCGACTGGCCCGGCACTATGTGCATCAGGTCCTGCTGCTGGAGGAGATCACCGCCACAGGCTGCCAGGTCGAGTTCCTCGATCGGCCCATGAGCCAGGATCCGCATGATCAGCTCCTGCTGCAGATCCGGGGCGCCGTTGCCGAGTATGAGCGGAGCCTGATCGCGGAGCGCATGCGCCGGGGGCGCCTGCGCAAGCTGCAGGCCGGGCTTCTACTCCCCTGGACGAGGCCACCTTACGGCTACCGGGTGGATCCAGACCGGCCGCGCGACCCGGCGGGGGTACGATGCGACGAGGCCGAGGCGGCGGCGGTCGCCGAGATGTTCGCCTGGTACGCCGAGGAGGGGCGCAGCCTGCATGGGTTGGCCCAGAAGCTCCGCGCGGATGGGATCCCTCCTCCACGTGTGAAGAGCCGCTGGAACGTCGCCACCCTGCGCGGGATCCTGATCAATCCCGTCTACACCGGTGAGGTCTTTGCCGGGCGGATCCAGGAGGCACCCCGCCGCCTGCGGGCGCGCGAGGACTGGATCCCGGTCGCCGCCATTCCGGCCATTGTCAGTCAGGAGAAGTTTGACCGAGTCCAGGCCAAGCTTGCCCAGAACCGGCAATTTGCCCGTCGCAACAACACCGCCCATCCCTACCTGCTACGTGCGCTGGTCAGCTGTGGCGTTTGTGGCCTCGCCTGCCTTGGCCGCTGCCTTCCAGCGGGCCACCGCTACTACTGCTGCCGCGGCAAGCTCTCGCCTGTGAACTCCTGCCGCGACACCAAATGCTCCTCCCGGTTTATCCCGGCCGAGCAGGTGGAGGTCCTGGTTTGGGAGGATCTCCGCCAACTCCTGACCTATCCGGAGGCAATCCGGCACGCGCTGGAGCGGGCCCATGGGGGCCATTGGCTGCCGCAGGAACTGCGTGCCCGCCGCGAGACCCTCCGGCGCGGACAGGCCGGCCTCACGCAGCAGCTTGAACGGCTTACCGAGGTCTACCTGGCCGGCGTGATGGAGCTTGAGGAATATCAGCGCCGGCGCCGTGATCTCGAGCAGAGACAGCACGCCCTCGCCACCCAGGAGCAGCAACTGGCATGGCCTGCCCCCTTAAAAGTGGGCCGCCGCTGATGTGAGAATGGCGGGACGCGGAAAGGAGGCGGGGATGGCGAGGAAGCAGCACAAGCCGGAAGAGATCGTGGCCAAACTGCGCCAGGTCGAGGTTCTGGTGGCGCAGGGCAAGACGGTGGCCGAAGGTGCCCGGGTGATCGGGGTGACGGAGGCGACCTACTATCGCTGGCGGTCGGAGTATGGCGGCCTGAAGCTGGACCAGGTGAAGCGCCTGAAGCAGCTGGAGCAGGAAAATGGCCGCCTCCGCAAGGCCGTGGCGGATCTGACGCTGGAGAAGCTGGTGCTGAAGGAAGCCGCGTCGGGAAACTTCTGAGCGCCGCGCGTCGTCGGGCGGCGGTGGGGCATGTCAGGGCGGCGTTGGGCGTCTCGGAACGCTTCGCCTGCCGCGTGCTGGGCCAGCATCGCTCGACGCAGCGGCAGGCGCCGGTTTCCCCGGACGACGAAGCGGCGCTGACGGCGGCGATCCTTGGCTTGGCCCGGCAGTATGGGCGGTACGGCTATCGCCGGATCACGGCCCTGCTGCGGGCGGAGGGCTGGCGCTGCAATCACAAGCGGGTGGGGCGCATCTGGCGCCGTGAGGGACTGAAGGTGCCTGCCCGACAGTCCAAACGCGGACGGCTCTGGCTGAACGACGGTTCCTGCGTGCGGCTGCGCCCTGAACGGCCGAACCATGTCTGGGCCTACGACTTCGTGGAGGACCGGACGCGCGACGGGCGCAAGCTCCGCATGCTGAACGTGGTGGACGAGTTCACCCGCGAATGCCTGGCGATCCGGGTGGCGCGCAAGCTGAACTCCCTCGACGTCATCGACGTGCTGACAGACCTGTTCATCGCCCGCGGCACGCCCGCGCATGTTCGGTCGGACAACGGTCCTGAGCTCGTGGCCAGAGCGGTGAGGGGCTGGATCCACGGCGTGGGCGCGAAGACCGCCTTCATCGAGCCCGGCAGCCCCTGGGAGAACGGCTACGTGGAGAGCTTCAACGGCAAGCTGCGCGATGAGCTGCTGAATGGCGAGGTGTTCAACTCGCTGGCCGAAGCCAAGGTGCTGATTGAGCAGTGGCGGGTGCACTACAACACCGCCCGTCCCCATTCCGCGCTCGGCTACAGACCACCAGCCCCGGAGGTGATCATGCCAGGAAGCGCCAGATCAGCGTCCTATCCCAGTTCCAATGGATCATCGGCACCGCCCCTGCCCATGATCCACTAAAATCTTGCTCGGACCAGTCGATGGGGGCTGGTCAGCATCTGCGGTCGGCTTCTCGATCTACCAGGCGACGTTTGCTTTGAACGGGAACCGCCGTTCAAGTTTTTTGCCCAGACTGGCGGGAACCTCCCAGACCCAGCCCATTGAGCCTATCGGCACCTATTGATCCGTGAGCGGTAGCTTCCGGGCATAACCCGCAGCCCGCTGTCGGACGGAAATAGGAGCAAAGCAGCAGACCTTGTGGGGCCGACGGTGGGGTAGCCTTTTATTTAGCGCCGCCTCCGCTGCGGACCGCGTGAGCGAGGTATCTCAGTTGCAAGGGCGGCCGTGCTTTCCTTGGTCCGCTTGCCTGCACGCGCCGAGGGGGACGGAGCCTTGGATCCTTGCGGCTGACCTCGATCTTGCCGGACTTGATGCGTTGGAGCGAGATAGCCAGGGGTACTCTGCTCTGCCCTCCGCGCCCACAACGCTGCTGGACCGCCCGCATCGTATCGGGCGATGGCCCGATCCAGCTTCTGCATGACGCTGTCCGGGCTGGGTTCGGCATGCACCGGCCCGCCGGGTTTCGGCAGGTGCATCTGGTGCACCGGGTTCCAGGCATAGTCGCGCAGCACCCGGACCCGACGGTCATCCACCGCGCTGAGCATCACTTCGTCCAGCGCCGCGCTGTAGGACATGCGGCCTTCCGCCACCTGCGGCGCCACCAGGCGCAGGGTCAGGGCTTCCAGGCTGATCCTGGGCTGCGATCGCGGCGCAGCCCCGAGACGCTCCGCCGCCCGGCCCTGCACCTCCAGGTTCAGGCTCATCTGCCGCAACGCCGGCGCCAGGGTTTTGGCCTGCCGGTTCTCCCGTGCCCGCTGCACAAGCCGCGTTTCCGGCAGATCCGCCTTCTGCCGCGTCTGCCGCCGCCGCATGCCCTCCTGAAAGGTGTGGCGCGCCTTCTGCGAGAGGTCCTGGAACCGGCGCAGCAGGGCCAGCGCGCTGTCCTTTACCGGCGCACGCCCGAAGTTCCGCTCCACATTGGCCCAGGCCGCATCGAGCGCCGCCTGGCCCGCGAGCTTCGGCGCGTTCACCGGCCGGCGGTCCTCGACCTCCCGCGCCTCGGCGCCCAGGCTGCCGACGATGTGGCTGGCGACGCGGTGCCGGCTGGCGCCGACATGCGCGGCGTAGAGGGTGACGCCGCGGCTGCCCGCCGGCATGGCCAGGATGTGCTCGTCGCTGGTGATCCCCTGGGCGGTGTTGATGGTCAGCACATCGCCATAGGCCAGCCGGATCTGCCCGCTGCGGCGGTCGCGAAAGCCCTTCCAGGGCACAAAGCCCTCCTTGCCCTCGCCTGTGGCCAGAATGAGCCCGTCCTGCCGCACCTCCCGCACGGTGAGGACGGAGCCGTTCTCGCCCATCATGGTGTCGCGCCCGGCGCCGGCGCGGCTGGTACGCTGGAACAGCCGCACCCGGTCGCCCTCGGCCAGCGGCAGAGGGTAGCTGGCGCCGGTGGCATCGCTGGCCTCGATCGTCACCCGGTCCGGGCCGAGCTGGCCTGAGACCCGGCGCACCTCGCGGATGGCGCGGCTGACCGCCAGCGCGTCCTGGTTGGTCGGCGCCGACACGGTGACGCTGTAGCGCGGATCCCCGGCATGGGCCGCCACGCGCTCGCCCCAGAGCGCCGCGGCACGCTGCACCGCGGCCTCGTAGCCACCCTGGACCAGCTCCGCCTGGCCCTCGGCCCGCTTGGCGGCCAGCGCCTCGCCGATCCGACCAGCGCGGAACAGGCCGACGATCGCGCGCTCGCGCTCGGTCGCCTGCCGCACGGTGGACAGCACCTCCGGAATGGCTTCGGGGCCGAGGGCTTGGCGCAGCAGCGCGATGGTGGGTCCGGCCTCGATCGCCTGGCATTGCCGGTCATCGCCCACCGCCACCAGCTTGAAGCCGAGCTGGGCCTGCTGCCGCAGCAGCTGCAGCATCTGCCGGGTGCCGATCTGGCCCAGCTCGTCGAGCGCCACCACCGAGCGCGGGCCGAAATCCTGCGGGCGCCGCCCCATGCGGTCCAGCAGCGGCTCCAGCGCCAGGGTGCGCGCGCCGCTGATCCCGGCCTCCTGCAGCGCATTGGCCTGCCGCCAGGCCAGCGCGGTGCCCCAGACCTCGCGCCGCTGGCCGTTCCAGCCCTCGACCAGCGGCGCCAGGATGGTGGTCTTGCCGACCCCGGCGCCGCCGATCACCACACCGAACTTGTTTCCGGCTCCCAGCGCCTCGGCGGCGCGTTGCTGCTCCTCGGTCAGGGGCGTGCCGCGCGCGGCGGCGGAGCACGCCAGCCGGGCAGGGGACAAGGCCTTGTCTGGCTGCGCCCGCGCGGTGCGGGCCAGGGCGATCAGCTCCGCCTCCTGGTCGCGGTGCAGCGCCGTGGTGACGCGGACCCGCTCCGGCCGGCTGGAGGCGCCGGGGCGGAACAGCAGCGACGTCTGCTGGCCATCCTGCCGCACGCCACCCTCGGCCATGGCGCGCGTCACCCGCGACAGATCCTCCAGCGTCTCCATGCCACCGGCGATCAGCCCGCGTGCCGCTGCCAGCCTTAGGTCGCTGCCGGTGACCACCGCGCGCTGCGCCAGCATCCCCTCCAGCACCGGCGCCGCCCCGCCGAGGGCATCGTCGACCCGCTGCTGTGGACTCCGCTCCGGCGCCGGCGGCCCCATCCGCACGGCGCTGCCGGAATACTGCCAGCCGAGCTCGGCGATCTGCGCCCGCCAGGCGGCGCGGTCGGCCAGGTCGTCGCCCTTGCCAAAGCGGCCTTCCTTGATCGCGGCCTTGAGCATGGCGATCCGCTGCTCCGGGCGCATCCCGGCCCAGGCCTCGGCGCTGTAGCCGTGCCGCCGCGCCCATTCCTCGGCCGAGCGCTCGCCATTGACCGTGCGCTTGCTGAACGCCCGGCAGATCTCCTCCGGGATGGCGGCGAGCCGCAGCGCCTGGGTGCGCTCCTCCAGCTCCACCGCCATGCCGAGGCGGCGCAAATTGCGCCCCAGCAGGGCCTGGTAGACCGCGCCGAACTCATGCACCCGCCCGGCGATGCGCGTGGTGTCGATGCTCATCGCCCGTCCGCTGCGGGTCAGCACCAGGTTCGGCACAATGGTGTGGCTGTGCAGCTGCGGATCACCGGCCACTGGCACGCTGTAGATCTCGGTGGCCTGCACCCCCGTGGTCGGATCGGCGCGGCTGATCTCGATGGTGGGCCGGCTGGTGAAGTGATCGACCGAGACGAAGCCCAACTGCCCGGCCTCCTCGGCCTGGCCGCGGCGGCCATGCCCGAAGGTGGCGCGGGCGACCTCCTGCTCGACATAGCCGAGCGCCTCGCGCACCGCATCCTTGTGCGCCTGGTAGATCGATTGGCGCTCCGCCTCGGTCGCCGCCGCCATCCAGGCCACGGAGACGCTCTTGGGCGCCGAGAAGGTCAGGTCGATCCAGGCGATGCGGCTGCGCTCGCCCCCACCCTCCGCCTGACCCGTCCGGTTCCGGTAAGTCCGCAGATCCCGCTGGTGACCCGGCATGGCCTGGCCGTCGGCGCGCAGCCCACCCAGGATGTTGCCCAGCTCCGCGGCGGTCAGCGGCCGGCTGGCATCGATGCCGAGCGCCCTGGCCACCTCCGGCGCCATCACCGGCGAGGGGCGGGGGGTGCTGCCCAGCCCCTCGGCCCGCGCCGGATCCAGCGGGCTCTCCCGCCCGTAGTAATCCGCCAGCGCCTGCTGCGCCGGCTCGATGGTCCGCTCCAGCAGATGCGCGGTGTAGGCCGCCGCCTGGGCCACACCGCCGGGCGCGCCGGCCCGGAAGGTCATCATGCCGGCGGATCCGAGCCCTCCTCAGCCGGAGGTACCGGCAGCTGCCGCAGCAGCGCGGTGACCGCCACGGTGTTGCCATCCACCGCCTCCGCCAGACGCCGCAGCTCGGGTCCGAGATCGCTGGCCGGGCCCTCGGCCGAGGCCGCCTGGGACAGCAGGCGCAGCTCCTCGATGACCGTGCCGAGCAGCGGGGCCAGCTCGCCGATGGCCCGCACCAAGTTGTCCTGGCCGGCCGCCATTGACCGCACGCTGTCCCGCAGCGCTTCCAGCTCAAGGGCCAGTTTCGTCGCGTCCATCTCCGCTCGTGTCCCGCTTCTGTCCAGCACCGCCAGCGGCGGTGCAATGGTCTGTAGAAATTCTGCCGCTCTGGCTGCCTCCCGCTTGGGTAGCGGGACTGTCTCGAAGAAACAACCTCAGTGCTGCCGCCATGCCGCTTACCCCAACGTGGCGACTGTCCCGATTGTGCTCTTGGCAGACTGAGCAACTGCCGGTAGGAGTGCGGGCATGTCGCAGGGCCCGGGAAGCGTGACCGATCCGATCCTGGCGCGGCTCCAGGCCCTGCGGGCCAAGGGTCCTCGCCGCTCGCCGCTGGCGAACTGGATGCACCGCCATCGCCAGGCCTTCGCCCGCCTTCTGCGCGAGGGCGGCGCCGATTGGGAAAGCTTCGGCGTGGTGTTCGTCGAGGAAGGCTTGTTGCCGCGGCCCGAGCATTTCGACGCGCCGGGACCAGAGGGGCGCAAGGCCCGCCGCCGGGTGGCGGAAACCGCCCGCAAGGCCTGGGCGCGGACCGAGCGCGAGCAGCCCGCCCCGGAGGCGCTGCCAGCCCCGGAGCGCAGGGCCAGCCGGCCGGCGCCACTGGCTGAGCCGCCGGTGTCCCTGACAGTGGACCCCGGGGGCCCGGCGCAGGATCGTTTGGCCCGGCTCAAGCGGCAGACCCTGGATCGCAGTGGAAGGAAAGCTTGAGATGGTGACGCGCAAAACCGCCGCGGCGATGGCGATCCCGGCCCCCGACAGCGTGGCCGAGGCGCAGCCCCGCCTCATCGTGCGTCTGGGCCGCGGCCGCACCGGTGGCACCACCGGGCTCGACTGGATGGTGCAGCGGGCGCGTCGGGAGGGGCGCGATCCCATCATCGCCGATGCCGCGCGCAATCCGACCTTGTCGCGGCTCTACCCGGGCGAGGCCTTGGTGCCGTCCTCCACCGATGTGGTGGAGGTCAAGGACTGGCTGACCTCGGTGCTGGACCGCATGCTGACCGAGCGCCGCTCGGCGGTGCTCGATCTGGGCGGCGGGCAGGACAGCACCTTGGCCGAGTATGTGCGCGACCTCGACCTGCTGGCCTTCTGCCAGGATGTCGGCGTGCTGCCGGTCGCGGTGTACTTCCTGGGGCCGGAGGCGGACGACTTCGCCCATGCGCGGGCGATCTGGCGCGAAGGCTATTTCAACACGCCGCAGACCCTGCTGGTGCTGAATGAGGGCGTGCTGAAGCGCGGCCAGAACCCGGCCGGCGCCTTTCAGGGCATTCAGGCCAATCCGGACTTCGTCGCCTGGGTCGAGGCCGGGGCGATCCCGGTCTATATGCGCTCACTGGGACCGCTGGACGCCATGCGGGAGCTGGGACTGAGTTTCGGCGCGGCCATGGCCGACCGGCCGGGCCAGGCAGATCAGAAGCTCGGTCCCACCCGCGCCTGGCAGGTGAAGAGCTGGAACGCGGCGCTGGAGAGCGAGGTGAAGGAGGTTGGCGGCTGGTTGCCGTAATGCCGGACGGGACGGGCCGAGGATCACCGGTCGTGGAGCCGCAGCCGAACCGCAGCAGCCTGGCGGCCGAGGTCGAGCAGGCCTGCGCGCGGATGGGCATGGAGCCGGAGGAGCCGCTGCGGCTGCTGCTGACCAGCTCGGCGCGGGCCCAGGACCGGCTGCGGGAGGAGATGGACCGCATCGGCCAGGAGGCCGCCCGGCAGGCAGCCAACGCGGCGGTGCGCGAAGTGCGCGACGGCCTGCGTCGGGCGGCGCTCGAGCTTAGCCTGACCCGCAAGGTGTTGTACGGCGCCGTGCCGCTGCTGGCGCTGCTGGTGGGTTTTGCTGCCGGATGGAACATGCCAGTGGAGACCGATCTGGGGCCGATGTCGCGCAGCACGGTCGCGGTGCTCAGGGCCAATGATCTCGAGGCGGCGTACCAGGCCTGCATCGACCAGCCGCCGCAGCAGGGGCGGGCCTGGTGCCAGATGCCGCTGTGGCAGCCCGGCCAGGAACCACCGGCGCGTTAGCCGCTCCGGACGTCGGGACACAGTCCGGGTCTGGCGCAACCAACAAGAAGGACTTGTCCCGCGCGGCGGGCTGGTAGCAAGCTGCGGCCATGTTCCTGGTCACCGAGAGCGACGCTGCTGCTATCCGTTTGGCCCTCGAGACAGGCGGTGAATGGCTAGCAGCGGTTGAGCTGCGGCGCCGCTTTCCGGGCCTCGGCAGCAACGCGCAGGCGCGACGCTTTGCCCGGACCATCGCAGGTTGGACGCAGCCCTGTGAGCAACCCACGGCCGCGAGACCGGCCACCGAGCAGGCTCATCAGTCGGGCCCTACAAGCGTGACGTAAGCGCACTGAATCTGCCGGGGCGCCGAGCGCCAAGCTCCCCAAAGCAGCACGGGTCGCCGATTTGGCGTGGGTTCACGATGCTGATCCGCGCCTGCGGTTTCGATAGTGAGTGGCCTGCGAATGCTGCCGGCAAATTCGACAGATGGCTCCTGGAGACCTTCGCGGCCGACTTGACGCATGCGGGCAGGGCAGTGGCTCGGGCGGCGCCGACGCCCTCCTGGAGCAACACGCAAGCAGAAGGGCAGATCAGTCGACCGAAAAGGCAACATGTATGGCCGCGTCAGCTTCGCGCTGCTCCGTCGCCGCGTCCTCATCGCTGCCTGATCCACGCAAAGTGCGGGAGAACCACCAACACGGGGGAGGGCCATCTCGGATCGATGCTATGTCAGATCACCGCTACCCTGCAGATCAACGATCCTGAGGCAGTCTGCAGCCTACAAGGCGTGTATCAGCCAGCCGGGGAGGCATCACAAGACCTGACTGGAAGTCACCGGCCATTGCTGACATGTGCCCATTGAGGGAGGACGAGATCGAGTTGAGGCTAGAGCGGTTGATTGATGGGCAGCCTCGGCGTCACTTGCGCCACCAACACAGTGGAGTGGGAGGGTCAGCCGAGATCACTCAGCCTCTCTGCTGGATACCTTGGCTGACCCTTCATCCTTTATCTGGCCGTGTTCATTTCGGTTAAGATGAGTTCGTAAAGCTGCCGCGGTCCAAAGGAGAGCAGCGGGCGCGTGTTCACAAAGAACGTTGGCGTCTGGCGAACCTGCAAGGTCTGGAGGTCGGCCGTATCGGCCTGGAGCACGCGGTCGATCTGCGGCCGCTGCGCATCCTGTTGGGCACGGTTGAGATCCAGGCCTGCGATGCCCGCGATCCTCCAGGCGTTCTTCAGATTGGGTGCGCCATGAATGGCCCACTCGGGCTGCCTCTCGAACAAGGCATGGAGTACGGCCTCGAAGCGTCCCTGGAGCCGGGCCGCCTCTAGGATCCGGGCTGCCTCATCCGAACCTTCGTGGAAAAGTGCGTAACGCAGCACCAACCGAACGTCCTCCGGGTGGCGAGCCAGGATTTGCCCGAGGATCGGGTGGAAGGCGCGGCACGCCTCGCAGGATGGATCGAAGAACTCGACGATGGTGACGCGCGCATCGGCCTTACCGATCACTGGCGAGTGCGGCCGGACGTAGATGTCGTCCTGCCCTCGGGCCGCCGGACCGGCCAGTTTGCCCTGCGGATAGAGCCAAGCACCGGCACCGAAGAGGGCAGCCGCCAGGGCGCCGGTACCAATGGTCAAAGCGCGCCGATTCATACCTTGTGCCTTCCTTGGGCCACGCTGAACAACAATCCGAGGATGACGGTGAAGGCCACCAGAGAAAGCAATGGCAAGGGTGCGAACCCCAGCATCATGCCCTCACCGGAGCAGGACGGCCCGGAAGCGCTGCAAGGTTGGATAGCCTCTGACACGACGCCATAGAAGAGCAGTGTGTGCCATCCCGAGATTAGCCAGCCGATGGCGGCCAGCGGCGCGGCGTATCGCCAGACGGACGCGTCGGAGCGGTAGCATGCCACGGCCAATAAGACGGCGAGGGGGAACATGAAGGCGCGTTGATGCCAGCATAGCGAACAGGGAACTTGGCCCATGACTTCACCGATGAACAGCGCACCTAGGCTGGCGACAAGCGCCACCACCCAAGCGACGAAGAGCGCGGACCAAGGTGCCGTGCCCGACTCGCTGGCACGTTGCGGGGTGATACCATCGGTCGTCATGTCTTTGCCTCCATGTAAAAGCCGTCAAAGCATGGGCTGAGAAACTGACGGCCAGACAAGACGGCATGTTCCGTGTCCCTTTGCCTAGTGGTGCATGCCGCCATGTTCAGCCTTAGGCTCTCGTACGCCGACAGTGACTGGCACTGTGAGGGCCTCGCCGTTGTCGAATCGCAGCGTCAGGCTGAAACTCTCTCCAGCCTTGAGATCGGCATAGGGCTTCATCAGCATCAGATGCAGGCCGTTTGGCTCGAAGCGGACGGTGCCGTCAGGTGGGACGACAATGCCCTCCGCCCGCGGGTGCATTCGCGCCACGTTGTTCTCGACTAGGCTCTCATGGATCTCGACACTTTCGGCGACGGGGGTGCTGCCACCCACGACACGCAATGGTGCGGCCCCCTCATTGCGCAAGGTCAGGTAAACGACAGCGGTGCCAATCCGTGCCAGTGCGGGCCGGGACCATGCCCGCTCCGCAGCCAAGCTAGGCCGGCCTTGCGCCTTGCTGCGGCGTGCCAGGATCAAGGACATGGCGCCCAGAAAAAAGTGACGCCTCATGACGAGGATTTTTCCAACTGACTGACCTTTCCGCCCGTGTCCTTCAATGCCAGCCGGACCTTGGAAATCGCTGTGGCGACGGGCTCGTGGGTATCCAGGAATCCATGCAGCGTTCCCTCGGGTCCGAGCAAGTAGATGGAGGCCGAGTGCTCCATCACGTAGGCGTCGCCCCCAGTTGGAACCTTGCTGTAATGGGTACGGAATGCCTTAGCGACCTGCGCGACCTCCGCTTCCGTACCGGTCAGGCCAATCAGCGCCGGGTGGAAGTTCGTCACGTAACTCGCCAAGAGCTCCGGCGTGTCGCGACCTGAGTCGACGCTGATGAACAGGGGGCGCACCTTCACTGCCTCGTCGCCCAGCCCGTCCATCACCTCTGCCATGTAGCCGAGACCGGTCGGGCAGATGTCCGGGCAGTGCGTGAAACCGAAGAACACCAAGCGCACGGTGCCCGCGAACGAAGCGTCCGTGACGCGGCGGCCGGTATGATCGGTCAAGGCGAAAGGTGAGCCGATTGGCTGTTGCATCGTGCTGGTGCGCTCTGGTGCAGAGCCTTGCATCGTCCGCAGCATCAACTCTGAAACTCCCCAACCGAGAACGGCACTGGCCGGGATACCGATGCCAAGGGTTAGCAGCAGAGTTCGTCGATCCATAGCGGTGTCCTTTTGCCTGTGATTTCGGAGTGCAACAGCGAGCCGACAGTTAAACGGCCACTGCTCGGGTTGCTTGCGCGCTCATAGGCCTTCCGAGCCGCAGCCAGGTTGAGCACAGCCCATAGCAACCCGTAAGGGGCGGAGGTGAAAGGGACCGGGTCAGAGGGTGGAGCGTCATTCTTATTCCTCATCCGATGCTTCCGAATCGCGGCAGCACGCAGGGCAAAAGGAAGAAGACCCTCCCCACCAGGAAGGCGGTCAGGAGGCCCGACATCTGGAGGAGCGGGTCCATGGTGGCCAAGCCTCAAGAGTGAGTCGCTGAGGCGGGCGCGGGCGCCCGTGCGCCCCTCCTGCCAACCAGGAGTACCAACGCGACGCCAACGAAGATGGCGGTATCGGCGATGTTGAAGGTGGGCCAGTGGTAGCCCGCCACGTGGAAGTCCAGGAAGTCCGTCACAGCGCCCTGCCGGATCCGGTCCACGATGTTGCCGAGGGCGCCGCCGGTCACTAGCCCGAGCCCGGCTGCCTCTCGTCGCGAGCGGCTGCGCCACATCCAGACGAGCAGCCCTGCTGCGACGGCTGTGCACACCGCGCTCAGCACCCAGGCCGATGCCGCGGAACCGCCCGCGAACATCCCGAAGCTGACCCCAGTGTTGAACCCAAGCCGCAGGTTGAAAAATGGCGTGACCGGATACGGCAGGTGAGGCGGCCAGAGGGCAGCAAGCGCCCAGGCTTTGGACACTTGGTCCAGAAGCAGGGCCACCCCCGCGACGGGCAATCCGAAAATCAGGGCGGGGCGGCAGGCACCGGGGAGCCCACTCATTCTGCAGGCTTCCACGCCAGGAGCCGCAGCGCGTTCAGCGTCACCAGCACTGTGGCTCCCGTGTCGGCCATGATGGCCGGCCAGAGACCGGTGACGCCGAGCAGGGTGGTCACAAGAAACACGCCTTTGAGGCCGACCGCGATCGCGACGTTGGTCTTCACGTTCGTCATGGTGGAGCGCGACAGGCTGACGAGCTCGGCGACTCCCGTCGTCCGATCCTTGAGGACGGCGGCATCGGCCGCCTCCAGGGCCACATCCGTCCCGCCGCCCATGGCTACACCGACCGAGGCGGCCGCCAGTGCCGGGGCGTCGTTGATGCCGTCGCCCACCATGACTACCGGGCCGGAGGCGCGGAGGGCCGCGATCTCACGTAGCTTGTCGTCCGGCAAGAGTTCTGCCTTCACGTCGAGCCCAAGGTGCCGTGCGATCGCCGCGCCAGTGCGGGCATTGTCGCCGGTGAGCATCACCGAACGGATACCCAGTCTCGACAGGGCGGACACTCCGGAGGCGGCATCCGCGCGCGGCTCGTCCCGGAGCGCCAAAACGCCTGCGAGCGCGCCATCGGCGAGGACCACCACAGCCGTCTTGCCCTCTTCCTCAAGTCGGGTGATGGCCTCGGACAGTGCGCCGAGCGTCGCCCCAGCCTCCGCCGCGTACCGCGGGCTGCCGACGCTGATTTTGCGACCACCGACCATCGCGGTGACCGCGCGCCCCGGAACGGCGCTCTGGCCGAAGGCTTCGGGCGTCGCGATGCTGCGCGCCGCAGCCCCGGCCATCACGGCCTTGGCCAGTGGGTGGGAAGAGCCTTGCTCAGCGCCCGCAGCGAGGGCCAGGACTTGGTCCTCGGAAATGCCTGGCGCGGGCAGAACGTCGGTGACCTTGGGCTGGCCCTCGGTGAGCGTTCCGGTCTTGTCGAAGGCGACCGTCCTGGCGGCGCCGATCGTCTCGAGCGCCGCGCCACCCTTGATGAGCAGCCCGCGGCGGGCGCCCGCTGAAAGCCCCGAAGCCATGGCGGCGGGAACCGAGATCACCAGTGCACAGGGGCAGGCGATCAGCAACACCGCCAGGCCGCGATAGATGCTCGTCCACCAGTCCCAACCCAGTAGGAAGGGCGGCACGAGGATGACCAGAAGGGAGACGACCATCGCGCCCGGTGTCCACCAGGTCGAGAAGCGCTCGATGAAGCGCTGGGTCGGCGCACGCGAGGCGGTCGCCTCCTCCACCATGCGGATAATGCGGGCGATGGTGTTGTCGGAGGCGGCGCGGGAGACCCGCACCCGCAGCACCCCGTCAGCGTTGATGGAGCCCGCGACGACGGCCTCGCCGGGGCCGCGGGAGACCGGTACGCTCTCGCCGGTGACGGGGCTCTCGTCCAGGGCAGACTGGCCCTCCTCGATGGTGCCGTCGCAGGGCACCCGGTCGCCGGGGCGGACAAGGACAAGGTCGCCGACCGTCAGCGAGGCAGACGGCACCGACTCAGTCGAGCCGTCGGCTCGCAGGCGGAGCGCCGCACGCGGCATCAGATTGGCCAGGGCCTTGATACCTGCCCGGGCACGCCCGGCCGCCACGTTCTCCAGCAACTCCCCGACAGCGAAAAGAAGCACGACCACCGCCGCCTCCTCAGCCGCACCGATGACGGCGGCGCCGAGAGCGGCGGTGACCATCAGGGTCTCGATGGAGAAAGGGGAGCCCGCACGCGCTAGGGCAAAGGCTCGGCGTCCGAAAGGAATGATTGCAACGGCCGTGGCGGCAAGGAAAAGCGGGTAGGCCCACCGATCCGCTACGACGAGGGAGAGGGCGTAGGCGCCGAGGACTAGCGCTCCGAGCAGCCAAACGAGACGCGCTTTGCCAGTCGCGTACCACGGCTTTGCGGCGTCGGCCGGATCCTCATGGTCGGCGTGGGAATGTCCGAAGGCGCCGCCGTGACTATGCCCCTCATGGGAGGTGGCCGCAGGATGCTGGTCATGGCCATGGTCAGCAGGGTTATGTCCGCTGCAGGCACCGTGGTCATGATGGTGCGACGGCGGGGACGAGGCGGCACCGGCCTGCCGCTCATTCACTGGCAAGGGTCGGGCCATGTAACCCAAGGCGGAGAGCGACCGTTGGATGGCGGCCGCGTCCGTCTGGCCGGGCTCCAGGCGAAGAGTCAGCCGCTCGGCCATCAGGTTCACCGCGACGTCGGAGACACCGGGCAGGCGCTTCATCGCGGTCTCCACCTTCGCGACGCAGGAGGCGCAGTCCATGCCCTCCACATGCCACGCGGCGGGTGTGGCCTCCTCTATGACGTCCAGCCGGGTGACCTTGAAGCCCAGCGCCGCGACCTGCTTTTCGACCGCCTCGGGAGCGGTGCCGCCGGGCGCCAGGGTTGCTCCGAGCCGCTCGGCCATCAGGTTCACGTTGACCTCGCTGACGCCTGGCAGGCAGGAGACCGCCTTCTCGACCTTGGCGACACAGGAGGCGCAGTCCATGCCATTCACGCGCCAGGTCACCTGCCTCTTTCCGCGTTCGCTCCCGCTGCCGTCCATCGCTCCGACTCCTGCTGACGGCCCTCTAGATACGACTTCCAGCCACTGGAGGTTCAAGGGGCAATTGTCTGGAGGCTGGGTTTTCCAGAGATCAACTGTGGGCCAGCGGAGCCAGGGCTATGGATCAGAGCTGCCGCGCACCATCTGATCCGATATGGAAAGCGCTATGCGGCACATGAGCATCGGCGACCTATCCCGGCTTACGGGGGTCAAGCCGACAACAATCCGATGGTACGAGGCCGAGGGGTGGCTGCCTCCTCCCGGTCGGACTGGAGGTGGCCACCGGAGCTACGGGGACGCCCATGTTCGGCGGCTGGGCTTCATCCGCCACTCCCGCGAGCTTGGCTTCTCGATGGCCCACATCCGCTCTCTCCTCGAACTCGCGGACCGACCCTGGGACGACTGCTCGGCGGCGCATGCAATCGCCACGGCGCAGATCGCGGAGATCGACGCGCGACTGCGGCGCCTGCAAGCCCTCCGGAGCGAACTGGCACGCATGGCCCGCGGCTGCGAGGGGGGCCATGTCGGGGAATGCCGCATCATCGAGACCTTGTCCGACTTCACGCATGGACACTGCGCCGCCTCCGAGCACGGCTAAAAGCTAAGGACAAAACCGGCAGATCTGCCGCAGGCAGATGATGGCGTAGGCGAGTATCGTCAGGACGAGGTGTGCAGGTCGGCGCAGCATTCGCAGCGGACGGCCAGGCGCCGGAAGCGATTCAGTTAGACGAAGGACCTTTCGATGACCCAGCGATGGTGGCCCAGGCGGGCGCTGTTCTCGAAGCCGCACGCCCGGCACTCCTGACGGCAGCGGCGGTGATCATAGCCTTTACACGGCATGCAGCTTGGCGGGTCGGCAACGCGGGCGGTCTCGGTGGCGGGCGCGCACGCTCGGCACGGCATCAAGAGTAGTAGCCAGCAGCAGGCAGTTGTTGCAGTTGGCGCGCTCAGCACCACGCTGAGCGGTGTGCCGCAGGCGTCCGTGACAAAATGCCGCTTCGTGCCTGGCCTGCCGCGGCCGTCGAGTTCAGGCCGACCTCCGCACCCCCTTTTTCGCGGACAGGCTGGCGCTGTCGAGTGCCGCCCGGAGTCAGTCCTAGGCTCCGGCATCCTGAGCCGCTCCAACAAAATCCGATGCAGGCGCATTCAAACCCTGGCGGCATGCCACCTGCCCAGCCGCCGGCAGCAAAAATTCCTTCCGAAGGCTGAGCTCTCAAGCGCGAGGGGTACTCGGCCCCGCCTTGATAGACCTTGGTATCTTGGAATGTCCTGAAGCGGCGTGGCCGTTGAAGAGAAGTTCCAGGGTCGGGTGACGGATTACCAGGCAGTAGAAGCCATAGGAGGCGGCCGCCGAGAGGACGGTAATCACCAAAAACTCCGCTTCAGCAGGCCATTCCACTGCCAGGAAGCCGATGCAGAGCCAGAGGACAAAGGGGACGTGAACCAGGTACATGGTCATCGCCGCGTCGACCATGGCCGCAGAGAGCCATGTCCGACGATCGAGCCACAACCGAGCAGCCGATAGCAGCAGATGCGCGAACAACACGCCTACCACTGGCATCAGGAAGTAGGTGATGACGCGACTCAAATTACTCTCATCGTCCTGGAACACGGCCATAATGATGGATGTAACAAAAGCAAGCGCCCAGACCGGCAAGCGTGGGCGTGTGAAGGCTTCAAACCATGTTGGGCGGGAAGCTAGCAGGGCGCCGACCAAAAACATCAGGCCATCGGCGACGAACTGGCCCGCCACAAAGATGCCGCCCATCAGATAGGCAACCTCCAGCTTCGCAGTTACCACGGCACTGGCAAGGACCACCAAGCCCAGTGCCGTCAGACCGAGCCAACCCAGCCTCGGATCCTGCTCCAGCCGGTCCTGGGCTCGGCCGATAAAGGCGCCCAGACGCCAACGGCTGCCCAACTGCCAAAGCGCGGCGAAGAGGACACAATAGATGAGTAGATAGAGGAGGAACCAAAGATGAACGGTCCAGGCGGCGCTGGGGCTGCTCATCTCCGCCAGCAGAGCGGGAATGGCATTGCTCACCCCTCCAGTGGCCACCCCACTTGCGAGCACCATCAGCGGGCTGACAAGGATCAGTGACGTCAGCAACGGAATGCCGAGGCGCCGTGCTCGACCGGCCAGCCATGGCTCCACGCCGCGCCTGCGAACCATGAGCAGAGCGAAGAAGCCCGCGATAAGAAAGAACACGGGCATGCGGAAAGTATGGCTGAACTGGATTGCCCAGGTGACCAGCTGCGACTTCTCTGGTGACTCGACGATCCACACTGCATGCGTCGCATAGACGAGGCCTACATGGTAGGGGATGCCAACCAGCATCAGGATGGCCCGAAGCTGATCCAGGAAGTCCCACCGCTTAGTGCCAGCAGGTCCTGCTTGGCTGACGGGGAAGCTGCGTATGGCAGCAGAGGGTCCGTCGGTGTTCACGCTGAGATGCTCCCGGCAAATGGCTGTGACTAAGCACACGCTCCAGATTGACCGGCTAGCGGCTGTTACGGTTTTACAAATTATGTCTGGAGCACCTGCTGTCCATCACTGATAGGCGAGGTTATGGCCCTTGAATGGATATGCGATCAAAGGCGTCATCATACCGACGCATATCCAGGCTATGGATGAAGATGTCACACGAGATTTTTGAGGGTCGGCAGGAGGTTAATCGGCCGCATCCTATATGCGCCAGCCGCACGTACTCTTCTTGCATTTAGCTTCACAACAAGCTCCGTTCACGGATTAAGGGGTCGATGCACAGGCGGAGGATGCTCCGGACGGTCTGGCCAAGCCGATCGATCAAGCATTGTGCAGAGTAATCATCCCGGACACGTTCCACGATGAGAGCCGTGTTCAGGCGGCACGCCCTCATCCCTGGAGGATGAGGTCAATGATGACCTTCACGTTTAGTCCGATGATGAGCGCCGCGCTGGCCCATCCGAGTGCCAGTTGCCAACGGGGCGCCGTGAGGGAGCCGAGACGGGTCTTGTCCCCGGCGAACAGCATCAGCGGCACGACGGCGAAGGGCAGCTGGAGCGACAGGATCACTTGGCTCAGGATCAGAAGCTGCGCCGTACCGCTCGTGCCGTAGAACCAGGTGACCAGGATGGCCGGTATGATGGCCACCAGGCGGGTGATGAGGCGGCGCAGCACCGGCGGAAGTCGGAAGCGAAGGAAGCCCTCCATCACGATCTGCCCGGACAGGGTCGCCGTGACGGTGGCGTTGATGCCGCACAGCAGCAGCGCGACCGCGAACAGCGTTGCCGCCGCGCCGGTTCCCACCAGCGGCGAGAGCAGCTGGTAGGCTTCCTGGATCTCGGCCACCTCCGTCCGTCCCGCCGTATTGAAGACCGCCGAGGCGGTGATCAGGATGGCCGAGTTGACCAGCAGCGCCAGGCTGAGCGCCAGTGTGCTGTCGATGCTGGAGAAGCGGATGGCCTCCCGCTTGCCGTCCAGATCCCTGCCATAATCCCGCGACTGCACTAATGCCGTGTGCAGGTAGAGGTTGTGCGGCATGACAGTGGCGCCAAGGATGCCCATGGCGATGTAGAGCTGGGTCTCGTTCATGACGATCGAAGCGGCCGGGATGTAGCCGCGCAGCACGTTGCTCCAATCCGGGTCCGCCAACGCGATCTGGATGGCGAAGCAGCCGAAGATCAGAGCGATGAAGCCGAAGATTAGGGCTTCCAGCCAGCGAATTCCCTTGTTCTGGAGCCACAGGATCAGGAAGGCGTCGAAGGCCGTAAGCACCACACCCAGGATCAGCGGGATGCCGAACAGCAACTGCAGGGCAATGGCCGTGCCGATGAGTTCCGCGAGGTCCGTGGCGCAGATCGCCAGCTCGGCCAGGAGCCACAGCGGATAGGCCACCGGCTTTGGAAAGCGCTCCCGGCACAGCTGCGCCAGGTCACGCCCTGTCGCGATCCCGACCCGTGCGCAGAGGGCCTGCAGGAGGATCGCCATAAGGGACGAGAGCAGGGCGATCGAGAGCAGCGTGTACCCGAAGGCCGAGCCGCCAGCCAAGGCGGTCGCCCAGTTGCCCGGATCCATGTAGCCGACGGCAACCAGGTAGCCCGGCCCCACGAACGCCAGCAGCTTGCGCAGGAACCCTCCGGCGCTCGGCACTCTAACGGTCCGGTGGACCTCAGGGAGGCTTTCAGGTCTGGATGGGGTTAAGGGAACCGTCATGGGCCCTGCCTGACTGATGGGTGTTCACCTGCCGCCGAGCCTAGCAAGCGGTCCGGATTGTAGCAGATGCTACAATCTCTAGGAAAAGCATCGCAAGCGTAATAATCGCGATGTCGGCGCAGTCGCGGATGGTTCACCTGAAGGTCCGGAGCGGCGCCTGACCCACCTGGACGCCTCCAGAAACCCCTCGCCTTGATGCCGTTCGGCTGATTCACTGACGCGGATCAGCGCGAGGGAAGGCGATGGTTCGGCAGCCTGGGTTCTTCGATGTGGAGGAGCGTTTGCGGGAGCTGTCGGCCAAGGGCGATGACCTCGAGCGGATCGTCGCGCTGGTTGATTTCACGATGTTCCGCGCCGAGCTGGAGCAGGCCGTGCCGCGCGCGGACGGCACGAAGGGTGGCCGCCCCGCCTTCGATCACGTGCTGATGTTCAAGATCCTGCTGCTGCAGGCGATGCACGGGTTGTCCGACGAGCGCTGCGAGTACCTCATCAAGGACCGCCTGTCCTTCATGCGCTTCCTCGGCCTCGCGCTGGCCGACCCGGTGCCGGACGCCAACACGATCTGGGCGTTCCGCGAGGCGCTGAAGCGGGCCGGCGCGGTGGAGCGGCTGTTCGCGCGGTTCGACGCCACGCTGCGTGCCGCGGGTTACCTGGCGATGGGCGGGCAGATCGTGGATGCGACCATCGTCGCCGCACCGAAGCAGCGCAACACCGAGGCCGAGCGGGCGGCGATCAAGGCGGGCAAGATCCCTGAGGGCTGGGCGGAGATGCCTGCGAAGCTGCGCCAGAAGGACCGCGACGCGCGCTGGACGGTGAAGTTCTCCAAGGCCAGGCCGCGCGAGGATGGCACCCCGCAGGTCGATCTCGCGGTTCCGGCCTTCGGGTACAAGAACCACGTCGCGATCGATCGCCGGCACGGCCTGATCCGCGGCTGGACCGCGAGCCATGCGGCCGCCCATGACGGGGCGCGGCTGGCGGAGGTGGTCGATGCCGGCAACACCGCCAGCGATGTCTGGGCCGATACCGCCTATCGCTCAGCGAAGAACGAGGCCTGGCTGGCTGAGCGTGGCATGGTCTCGCGCATCCACCGCAAGAAGCCCCCGGGGCGGCCGATGGCGGCAAGGACGCGACGGGCCAATGCCCGCAAGTCGGCCGTGCGCTCCGCGGTCGAACACGTCTTTGCCCGGCAGAAGGGGCCGATGGCGCTGGTCGTGCGCACCATCGGCATCGCCAGGGCACGGGTGAAGATCGGCCTCGCCAATCTCGCCTATAACCTCAAGCGGTTCGTCTGGCTCAGCAGCAAGCCCGCGACGTCGTAGCGGCACGCAAGTAGGCAAGCCGCCGCCATCGACTGAGCGGCTCCGTCCACCAGATGGGCACGCGCATCCGCATCCCTGAAGCACCGGCAGCCTCAAACCAACATCATCCGCCGAAGCCGCAGGGTTTCTGGAGGTATCCACCTGCGCTCGGGTCATGAGGTCGCCCGCTGCGTAGTGCCGCCATGATGGTGACGATGGGACGTGCACGGCTCCCGGGCTCAGGTTGCTCGAGGCGGCACTCGCCTGCGCGCATCCAGCACCCGGGTTCCAGGCACCGGGGTTACACCGTAGGCTTCCAGGCGAGCAGGCGCAGGGCGTTCAAGGTGACCAGCACCGTCGCGCCGGTGTCCGCCATGATCGCGGGCCAGAGGCCGATCAGCGTCGTCACCAGGAACACCGCCTTCAGGCCGACGGCGATGGCCACGTTCGCCTTCACGTTGTTCATGGTGGAACGCGATAGGCCGACGAGTTCCGCGACACCGAAGACGCGGGCCTTGAGCACGGCCGCATCGGCCGTCTCCAGCGCGACGTCGGTGCCGACGCCCATGGCGACACCGACGGACGCGGCCGCGAGCGCCGGGGCGTCGTTGATGCCGTCGCCCACCATGACCACCGAGCCGGACGAACGCAGCGCGCCGATCTCGCGCAGCTTGTCCTCGGGCAGGAGTTCGGCCTTCACGTCGAGCCCCAGGCCACTGGCGATGGCGGCACCGGTCCGGGCGTTGTCGCCGGTCAGCATCACTGAGCGGACGCCCAGCTTCGAAAGTGTGGCCACGCCCGCGGCGGCTTCCGTCCGCGGCTCGTCGCGCAGTGCCAGGACACCTGCCACCCTGCCGTCCACGACCACAACGACGGCCGTCTTTCCCCTCGCTCTCCAGCTCGGTGAACTGCTCGGCGAGGCCGCCCACCTGGGCGCCTGCCTTCGCCGCGTGGCGCGGGCTGCCGACGCTGACCTTCCGGCCGCCTACCGTGGCGGTGACAGCCTTGCCCGGCACGGCGGCCTGGTCCGAGGCCGGTGGTGTCGCGATGCCACGCGCCCCGACTTCAGCCATGACAGCCTTGGCCAGCGGGTGCGAGGATCCCTGCTCCACGGCCGCGGCGTAGGCCAGCAGATCCCAGGCCGGCGTCCCCGGCGCCGGGAGCACGTCGGTCATCTTCGGGCGGCCCGCCGTCAGCGTGCCGGTTTTGTCGAAGGCCGCGGTAGATGCTCGTCCACCAGTCCCAGCCCAGCAGGAAGGGCGGCACCAGGATGACCAGGGCGGAGACCACCATCGCGCCCGGGGTCCAGTAGGTCGAGAACCGCTCGATGAAGCGCTGGGTGGGCGCGCGGGAGGCCGAGGCCTCCTCCACCATGCGGATAATGCGGGCGATGGTGTTGTCCGTGGCCCGCACAGGTCTGCCCCAGCCCTTGCGGAGTTCAAGCTCCTGAGCAGACCCAGGCGAGCTTTGGCTTCATCCCCGCCGCTGGATGAGGCGGCTGTGCAGCGAGCCGACCGCCGCTCCTAGCGCGGCCCAGGACAACAGGCTCACCACCATGGCTGCCGCCACGAATTGGCGTGTCAGCTCCTCCGGTACCGCAGAGATCTCCGTAGGGGCAGCAGGCGCTCCGTAGAGGTGCGGCAGAACCAGACTGAACACCCCCAGCACGGCCAGGACCGGGTTCTTCCCGAACCGAATCAGACCTAGACCCACGCCAGTGAGCGCGGCCGTTGCCACCCACCAGGTCTGCCTGTCCGTCAGATCGGCAACCGGCGTGCCGGGCAGCTTCGGCGGCAATCCCATGGACGGCGCCACGCTGAAGACGACGAAGCCCGCTAGACCCCACAGCAGTCCCTGCTTCCAGTCGATGCCGGTCTTCACGAGAGACAGGATCGCCACCAACATCAGCCCGTATCCGATGCTCGTCAGCAGATCGGCCGCAAGCGTGTAGACGGTGCGTTCAACGCCGTCCTCTGGCGACCAGGCTTCCGCCTTATGGTGCTGCGCGCCGCTTTCAGGAACCGAGTGTTCCTTCCATGGAGTGGAACTGGCTTCCGGCGCCTGCTCGTAGGCCTCGGCGGCCAGGATTATGGGTACCGTCCTCAACTGGTGGCCGACCGTCGCGACGGTCCCGGCCAAGGCGCCAGCGATGAGCGCGACAGCGAACAGCTGCCTGATGTGGGACAACATCTCGCGCCTCAGTGACAAGGAAAGCCGTTGGAGTGGCGCGTGTCGTGTGCCGCGTTGTGCAGGAGGTCGTTGTGGGCGAAGCCGACGCCCCAGACGAGGAAGGCCCCGAAAGCCAAGGTGACGATGCTGGCGACGACGCGACCTGCGCTGGACGTTGTTGCCGATGGCGCTGCCGAACTGGTGGATTGAACGTGCATGACATTGTCCCCGTCGGCGCACCCCGCGCCGACCAAGAAGGTTGACCATGCACCGGCAGGTCTCCTGGCTCACGGGTCTTTGCCAACATTCCTGCCTTCCCGGTGCCAACCGGCACCAGTGACCTGCCTGGGGGCAGACGAAGCATCGGCGACCCGTCCACAGTTACGGGGGTAGCCGCCGACTTGGCCTGGTGAGAGCCGCACGGCGTTCCCTTTTATCCCGCTTGCGCGAGACCGGTGCCGGGGCAGCGTATCTTTAAGCACGCGCATTGGGCAAGCGAGTGCCAGCCTACCGCTGGTTAAACTCGCCGATGAATGACGGAACGGAGGGACGCCCTCTCAACCGTGGGCGTGCCCCTGGTCCGGCTCGCCCCACCTGTCCTCGGTGACCCCGCCGTGCGCGCCCGCCAACTCGGCCTGGACGGTCACGTGCGTGATGCCGAACCTTTCCCTGAGCATGGCACCCAGCACGTCTTCCAGCCTGTCCTCCCAGGACAGCGAGGCGTCGACCACGACGTGCGCCGACAGCGCGACCTTGCCGCTGGTCAACGCCCAGACATGGAGGTCGTGGATGTCGCGCACCCCGGCCGTCCCGCGCACGGCCTCCTCGACGGCATCCAGATCGATGCCGCGGGGCACGCTCTCCAGCAGGACGTCGACGGCCTCCGACAGCAGGGTCCAGGTCCGCGGCAGCACCCAGAAGGCGATGCCGACGCCGAGCACCGGGTCCACCCAGGTCCAGCCGGTGGCCCAGATGACCAGGGCGCCGACAATGACCGCGACGGAGCCGAGGAAGTCGCTCCAGACCTCCAGGTAGGCGCCCTTGACGTTGAGGCTGCTTTCGCTGCCCCCGGCCAGAAGGCGCATGGCGATCCAGTTCACCAGCAAGCCAAGGACGGCGACCGCGAGCATGCCCAGGCTGCCCACCTCGGCAGGCTCGCGGAAGCGCTGGTACGCCTCGTAGAGGATGTACAGGGCGACAAGGAACAGCAGCGAGGCATTAAACGCAGCCGCCAGGATCTCGAAGCGGTGGTAGCCCCAGGTGCGCCGCCTATCGGCGGGGCGACGGCCGACTCGGATCGCAACCAGGGCCACCGCGAGGGCCAGCGTGTCGGTCAGCATGTGCGCCGCGTCGGACAGCAGAGCCAGACTGTTGAAGACGTAGGCGCCCATGATCTCGGCAAGTAGAAAGGTGCCCGTCAGCCCCAAGGCCGTGGCGAGCGCGGCGGAATTGGCATTTCCTGCACCGTGGTCATGAACCTGCCCCATCTGAACCTCCATCGGTGACCTGTCGTAGTCCACCTGCGCGGTGGTTCGCACCTCCAGCCATGGGAGGTTCCAGCCCTGAAGAATGGCGCCAGCCTCTAACCTCGTGCACTTCCCCGCGACGGTGCGGAGCCGCGTTGCCCGAGACGGACGGCGCGGCTCCCAACTGTGTCAGAAGCGCGCCTGGCCGCTGCGCCCGGCGGGGTTCTTGACCTGCAGGGTCACGGGGGCGCCGCCCGGAGGGGCGCTCGCGGCCGTCCCGGCCAGGGTGTTCTCGGTACCCGGCGCCAGTTGCACGACCTGGCGCGCCTGGCCGGAGCCGACCAGCGCGGACACCGTGTAGCCCGCCGACGGGACCGGCTTCCCCGCCTCGTCGTAGAGGTGGACCGTCAGGGTCCGGTCGGACACCAGAAGCTCGGCATGCACGCCGACGATGTCCTGCATGCGGCCGCCATGGGCGCCCTGGTCACTGTGGCCATGGGACTGCGCCAGCGCGCCGGTGGAGAGCGAGACGGCCGCCAGGGCCGCGAGAAGGATTGTCCGCACGTTTTATGTCCTCGTTGGTGGGTGGACTGTGTCGCCGGGAGGGGCTGGACGCCCCTCCCGGCGGACTCACTCGGCCGCGGCGTGCCGCGCCCCGGCAGGAACGACGTCCTCCGGCACGGGCTTCTGGACACGCCCGAAGCGCACGTAGAGGGCGGGCAGCACCAGCAGGGTCAGCAAGGTCGCGCTGATCAGGCCGCCGATGACCACGGTGGCCAGCGGCTTCTGGACCTCGGCGCCCGCTCCGGTGGCCAGGGCCATGGGGACGAAGCCCAGCGACGCCACCAGCGCCGTCATGGCCACGGGCCGCAGACGGATCATGGCGCCCTGGTAGACCGCGTCCCGCAGGGACAGGTGCCCCTGCTGCATCAGGCCTTTGATGGAGGTCGCCATCACCAAGCCGTTCAGCACCGCCACGCCGGAGAGCGCGATGAAGCCCACCGCCGCCGGGACGGAGAACGGCATGTCCCGCAGCCAGAGCGCCAGGAGGCCGCCGGACAGGGCCAGGGGCACCCCGCTGAAGACCAGCAGGGCGTCCCGGACCGAACCCAGCGCCGCGAAGAGCAGGACGATGATGAGCAGGAAGCAGGCGGGCACCACGACGCTCAGCCGGTCGCGGGCCTTGGCGAGGTTCTCGAACTGGCCGCCCCAAGTGATGGTATAGCCGGGCGGCAGCTGGACCTGCTCGGTCACCTTCGCCTGCGCCTCGGCCACGATGGAGCCGATGTCGCGGCCGCGGGCATTGGCCTGGATGACGACGCGGCGCCGCCCTTGCTCTCGGCTGATCTGGTTCGGACCCTCGACCACGTTGAGGCTGGCCAGCTGCTGCAGCGGCACCGAGGTGGCGGGCCTGCCCGCCACCGGTGGCAGCGGCACCGGCAAGTTCCGCAGTGCCTCAAGGTTGTTGCGCAGGCTTTCCTGCAGGCGGACGACGATGGCGAACCGCCGGTCGCCCTCGTAGACCATGCCCGACTCCTGGCCGCCGACCGCTGCCGCCAGCACAGCCTGGACGTCGGCGACGCTCAGGCCCCTGCGGGCGACTTCCGTGCGGTTCACCGTGACCTCCAGGAAGGGCAGGCCCGTCGCCTGCTCGACCTTCACGTCCGCGGCGCCCTCGATGCCGTTGAGGATCTGCGAGATCTGCGCGGCGACCTGCAGCATGGGGCCGTACTCGTCGCCGAAGACCTTCACGGCGAGGTCGCCGCGCACGCCCGCCAGCAACTCGTTGAAGCGCATCTGGATGGGCTGGGTGAACTCGAGCGCGTTGCCCGGGATGCCCGCGACCGACTGCTCGATGCGGCGGACCAGCTCTGCCTTGGGCAGTGAGGGGTCGGGCCACTGGTCGCGCGGCTTGAGGATGATGAAGGTGTCCGACGCGTTCGGCGGCATCGGGTCGGACGCCACCTCGGCTGTGCCGGTCTTGGAGTAGATGATCTGCACCTCGGGCAGGCGCGAGATGCGGCGCTCCAACACGGACTGCATAGCCTGGGACTGCTGCAGTGACGTGCTCGGGATGCGCAACGCCTGCATGGCGAGATTGCCCTCGTCCAGCTGCGGGATGAACTCCTGCCCCAGACGTGAGAACAGGCCCAGGGAGCCCATGAACAGCAGCGCGCCCACCGCGATGACGGGCAGTGGTGCCCGCAACGCGCGTCCGAGTGCCGGAGCGTAGGCGCGCTTGAGGCCACGCACGATCCACACGTCCTTCTCCTGGACGCGCCCGGTGATGGCGATGGCGATGAGCGCCGGGACCAGAGTCAGGGACAGGACGAAGGCGAATGCTAGGGCGATGATGACGGTCAGCGCCATCGGGATGAACATCTTGCCCTCGACGCCCGTGAACGTCAGGAGCGGCGCGTAGACGAGGATGATGATAGCCTGGCCGTAGAGCGACGGCCGGATCATCTCCTTGGCGCTGTCCGCGACCGTCTCCAGGCGCTCTCCGAGAGTCAGGAGGCGCCCTTTTTCGTGCTGCCGCTCGGACAGGTGGCGCAGGCTGTTCTCGGTGATGATGACAGCGCCGTCGACGATCAGGCCGAAGTCCAGGGCGCCGAGGCTCATCAGGTTGGCCGAGATGCCGCCTCGAACCATGCCGAAGGAGGTGAGCAGCATGGTGATAGGGATGACCATCGCCGTGATGATCGCGGCCCGGATGTTCCCCAGCATCAGGAACAGGATCACCACGACGAGGAGCGCGCCTTCGCCGAGGTTCTTGGCGACGGTCTTGATGGTGGCATCAACCAGGATGCCGCGGTCCAGCACGACCGTGGCCTCGATGCCGACCGGTAGAGTCCGCTTGAGGTCGTCGACCTTAGCGTGGACGGCGGCGGCCACCGTGCGGCTGTTCTCGCCGATGAGCATGAGAGCGGTGCCGACCACCATCTCCTGGCCGTTGCCGCTGGCGCTGCCCGTCCGCGGGGCCTGGCCGATGCTGACCCGCGCGACGTCGCGGAGGAGGATCGGGGTGCCCTCGCGGGTGGTGACGACCACCTGTTCCAGTTCCGCCACAGTGGTGACTCGGCCGCCCGAGCGGACGACCAGGCCCTCACCGCCCCGCTCCACGTAACCTGCGCCGGTCGAGACATTGTTGCGCTCGATCGCGGTCGCGAGGTCGCCGAAGCTCAGACCCAGGGCGATGAGGCGGCTCGGATCGGGCTGGACCACATACTGCTTGGTGTAGCCGCCGATGGCGTCCACGCCCGCGATGCCCGGCACGTTGCGGACCTGGGGCCGGATGATCCAGTCCTGCACGGTCCGCAGGTAGGTCGCCCGGTCCGTCTCGGTGGCGAGGCGTTCGCGTTCCGGCGTCAGGTAGCTGCCGTCGGCCTGCCACCCCGGGGTGCCGTTCGGCTTGACGTCGCCTACTGTGCGGTCGGCGAAGCGCACCGTCCACATCGTGACCTCGCCGAGCCCGGTGGAGACCGGCCCGAGGCGGGGTTCCACGCCCTCGGGCATGGCCTCCCCCGCCTCGATCAGGCGCTCCAGCACCTGCTGGCGGGCGAAGTAGATGTCGGTGCCCTCGGTGAACACCGCCGTGACCTGGCTGAAGCCGTTGCGGGAGATGGAGCGCGTGCTCTCCAGTCCGGGGATGCCCGCCAGCGCCGTCTCGATCGGGAAGGTGACCTGCTTCTCGATCTCGTAGGGTGAGAGCGAGGGCGCGACGGTGTTGATCTGCGCCTGGTTGTTGGTGATGTCCGGCGTGGCGTCGATGGGCAGCCGCGCGATGGACCACGCGCCGATGCAGGCCGCGATGACGGCCAGCACCACCACCGTCCAGCGGTTGCGGACGGAGAAGTCGAGGATGGGTCCGATCATGTCAGGTCCTGCTTCTCAGTGCGCATGACCGGCTTCGGACTTGCTGAGCTCGGCGCGGAGCGAGAAGGCGTTGCCCACAGCGATCTCCGTCCCGGCGTCCAGCCCGAAGACGACCTCATAACCGTTCGCGTCCTCGCGCCCGAGCGCCACCTCGCGCAGCTCGAAGCCCTCTTCGTTCCGAACGAAGACGACCTTGTTGCCCTCGACCTCCTGCACCGCCTCCCGGGGCACCAGCACGTCCACGGGCTGCTCGGCCGTCGAGAGGTGCGCCGTGACGAAGCCACCGGCACGCCAGGAGCCATCGGCGTTGGGGATCTCGGCCACGGCCCGCGCCGAACGCGTTTCGGGATCCAGGACCGGGCTCAGGAAAACAATCTTCCCTTCCACGCGTGCTTCCCCGTCCCCGGTGATGAGGACGGCTTGGCCCTGCCGAGCCATCGGCACGTCCCGCGGCGGGATCGTCAGCTCGACCCAGAGGTTAGACAGGTCGGCTACCGAGAAGACCTCGGCGTCGGCGGCGACCGCGGCACCGAGGACGGCGTTGCGGGCCGTGATCCGTCCCGCGATGGGCGCACGGAGTTCCAGGCGCCGGAGCGTGGTGGCGGGCTGGCGGGCCAGCGCCGCGATCTCGGTCTCCGACAGGCCGAAGGCCGCGAGGCGGGCGCGGCCGAGGTCCACCTTGATGCGGGCGTCCTCGGCCGCCGCGCGGGCCTGCAGAAACTCTTGTTCGGCTGAGATGCGCTGCCGCCAAAGACGGGTCTCCCGCGCCAGGGTAGTCTCGGCCAGCACCGCGGTCCGGATGGCCGCTAGGAACTCGCCTTTCGCGTCGGCAACCTCCCGGCTCTCGAGCACGGCCAGCACCTCGCCCTGGGCGACCTCGTCGCCCAGGGTCTTGCGGACCTCAGCCACGATGCCGCCCAAACGAGCCGTGACACGTGCCTGCCGGTCCTGGCTGGCGGCCAGGACGCCGGGCACGGCGTCCCGGCTGACCAGCACGCCCGATCCGACCGAGGCGACACGGATCCCGGCCGCCTCGATCTGCTCGGCCGTCATCTCGATGTGGCCTTCCTCGCCCTCCGCGTGCTCTCCGCCTTCGGCGTGGTTGTGGCCGTCACCTTTCTCGGCTGCGGCGCGCGCCGAGGCTGCGCCGACGGCAGGCGGCACGGGCAAGCCGACCAGGCTGCGGGTGGTCTCCGGAATGGAGGGGAAGACGGTGGCGACCGCGAGCCCGCCAAGGGCGGCCCCGGCCATCAGGGTCATGCGGAGCATCAACGGGCACTCCTGGTCTGGATGTTCGTGGGCCGGGGCGGAACGGCGGGCAGCTCGCCGCGCAGGCGCTGCACGGCCGCACGGAGGGTGTGGAAGTCGCGGTAGGCCTCGACCAACTGGGCGCGGGTGTCCGAGAGCGACCGCTGCGCGTCCAGGACGTCGAGGAAGCCGAAGCGGCCTTCGCTGAATCCGGCGGACGCGAAGCGGGCCGCCTGCTCGGCAGACGGCAGAGCGGTACGGCGGAGGCTCTGCACGGCGCGCCAGGCGAGCGCCAGGCGTTCCTCCGCCGTGACCAGTTGGGCCACCAGGGCGCTGCGGCCCCGCTCGGCCTCGGCCTCGGCCCGGGTCAGCTCGGCGTGTGCGCGGGCGAGGCCGCCCTGATTCCGGTCGAAGAAGGGCAGCGGGATGGAGGCGCCCGCGATGAACGCGGTCTCGCCCGTGTCGCCGTACCGGCGCACGTCGGCGTTCACCGTCAGGTCGGGCACCGCGTTGGAGCGCTGGAGGTTCAGATTGGATCGCTGCTGGGCAATGGCCGCTTCCAGCCGGGCCAGCTCCGGATTGGCCGCCAAGCGGGCCAAAGGATCGGCCGGAGTGGAACGGACCGGCGCAGGCCCCATGTCCTCGAACCAAGGCTGTCGCGGCGCCAGCTCGACCCGCGGCACGCCAATCAGGACGGCCAAGTCGGCCAGCGCGATCTCGACCTCGCGCTGCGCCCGGTCGGCGGCGATGTCGGCGGTGGCCCGCACGACCTCGGCCCGCTCAGCCTGCAGGAGCGGGTCGCGACCCGCCTCGACCCTGCCGCGAGAGGCTCGGAGCGTCTCGGCGGCAAGGCGCGCGCGTGCCCGCTCGACCTCAGCCAGCCGGTTCGCGGCCTCAGCCGCGACAAGGGCGGTGATCACCTCCCGCGCGACCTCCAGGCGCACCCCGTTGAAATCAAGCTCGGCCACGGCCGTGTTTCGGGCCGCGTAGTCCATCCGGGCACCACGCTTGCCGCCCAGCTCGATGCGCTGGGACAGACCGACCGTGGTCTCCAGGGTGGTGAAGCCCCGGTTCTCGTTGCGGCCACCGAAGCCGCCGAAGTTCTCGAAGGAGGTGTTCAGTTCCGGATTGGGGCGCAGCCGCGCCTGCAGGGCATCCGCCTGCACGGCACGGCGGGCGGCCCCGGCGCCTCGGAGGGCGGGAGAAACGCTGAGGGCGGCCTCCACCGCCTGCTGTGGCGACGTGATGATGAGCGGAGCAGCGACCGAACGCGCTTCCTGCGCGTGGGCTACGGCCGGGGCGATGGCAAGGGCCACCGCCAAGCAGAAGACCTTGATTGTCATTGAAGCACCTAAAAAACGAGCCGTAAGCAGTCCACACAGGTCCTCCGTCTGGAGGCCGGCGTAGCCGACAAGAGCAGGCCAGCGTCAGGCGCGTGGTGGTTCGGTCGGGAGTATCGTAGGCCCTGGTACAAGGGCGTGCGCAGGAGCGAGGGAGAACCTCGTGGCAACTTCACCGGCCGAGGGACAGATGGCGATCTGGAACCCGCGGAGTGGTGCGAGGTGTCCGCAAAAGGGACCGCTGCCATGGCCTGGGAGTGCGTCCGGCCGCGTTGCCAAATCGTTATCCGCGTCGTCCGAGAAGACAGCTTTGATGGTGGCCGCAGCCCCAGCCCCGGTGTCATCCGCCGCGTTGGCGGGAAGGACTGCGAGCAGTATCGTCAGCGCGCAGAAGATCGTGAAGATCCCCACGCGCAGCACCGACACGACCGACGATGTGCCAAGAGCACACATGCCAAAACCTCCTAGTCGATTTTGCCCGATGTGTCACGCAAACGGGCAGAGCCCACCTTGCGGCATGCATGCTTGCCCCGGAGGCAGGACCACACCTCCAAGCCCTCTACCGCGTACAGCCAATCAGGTTACCTGCCATCCAGCGCTGTCACAAAACGATGTGAGCCCTTCAGCAGGACAGGAAAACCCCGGCAGCCTTCCAACAGCGGCACGGGCAGCGCCCCTGGCCGCCATATGCAAAGAACCTAATGATGCTGAAGTTAGCACTCGTGGCGCGCGCGTTGATGATGGCTTCGGCTGGCCTGTCATCCTAGAAATCCAGCCTCCGCTGCCTGGTACCGGGCAGCAAGATCGTGCGGACCAACCTGCCGACAATCGCGTATCATTGCGCCAATCTGGCCTCACGCGACCATCTGATAGGCCATAGAGGGCATCACCCGTTCCTCGGGTTCCTGATGACCGCTCCAGGATGCTGCTGGAAGCGGCCCATGCGGCAGTTCCTTTTCTCCGACCAGGGACAACAGACTGCACCTTCCTTCTGGTGGCGGTACAGGTGATGTCTCCCGGAAACACCCCGCTGCTCATCAGGCTAGAGCAGTTTCCGCGTTCACCGATTCAGAAGAGGATTCCCTTCTGCGGCGGGATGTGATTCGCTTTTCCTCCTGCGAGGGAGGACAGGATGGCCCGAGCCTACAGCCAGGATCTCCGGACGCGTGTGCTCGACGCAACGGCACGCGGGATGTCGGCACGGCAGGCCGCAGCCCATTTCGGAGTGGGTGTGGCAACAGCCGTTGTGTGGGTACGGCGAGCGCGGGATGAGGGTGAGACGGCGGCACGCCGCCAGGGGCAGCCCAGAGGCTCCAAGCTTGATGGGCAGGCCGATTTCCTGCTCGACCTGGTCGCCGTCAGGCCCCTCATTACCCTCCGCGAGATGCAGCAGCGGCTGCATGACGAGCGCGGCCTCTCGGCGGGGATTGGCACGCTCTGGCGCTTCTTCGCGGCACGGGCGATCACCTTCAAAAAAAACCGCGCACGCCGCCGAGCAGGACCGGCCGGACATCGCCGCGGCCCGCGAAGCCTGGTTCGATCGGCAGCCTGACTTTCATCCTGATCGCCTGGTGTTCATCGATGAAACCGGTGCCAGCACCAAGATGGCGCGACTGCGGGGCCGTGCCCCACGTGGCGAGCGCCTGCGTGCAGGCGTGCCGCACGGACATTGGAAGACCACCACCTTCGTCGCCGGTCTCCGCCTCACAGGCCTGACCGCGCCTATGCTGCTCGATGGGCCCATGACCGCGCAGGCCTTCCAGGCCTATGTCGAGAAGGTCCTCTGTCCAACCCTGTGCGCCGGCGACACCGTCATCCTGGACAACCTGGCTGCGCATAAGCGCCACGAGGCCCGCCGGGCTATCGAGGCCACGGGTGCGTCCCTGCTGTTCCTTCCGCCCTACTCGCCGGACTTCAATCCAATCGAGAATGCCTTCTCCAAGCTGAAGGCGCTCCTGCGCAAGGCGGCGGAGCGCACCCTGGACGGGCTCTGGGCCACCATCGGCCAACTCCTCGATGCCTTCACACCAGCAGAATGCGCCAACTACTTCACCGCCGCCGGATATGAGCCGGAGTAGATGGAAAATGCTCTAGGCGCGCCACTCGGTCACGGACCGCTGAGCACACTTGATTACCGGGACGACGACGTGTGTGCCGGAAGAGGAATCCATTGGACCTCAAAGTTTTCACCTTGCTGAACGACCACAGGCTGCATTCCTGTCGGCGGTCTTTGGATGTACTGGCTGTCAAAGTAGGCAATGCTAGCGTTCTCGCCTCCGCTTCGGGAAATTGTCCGTCCGCCCCCAACCACATTCGTCGAAGACCCTGGCCCGTATTCGATGACGGCGTTCTCACCACCGCCGACGATGCGAGGGAACATGAGGTTCTCACTGGCCCCGGCACAACCGGTAGCGAGGAGGGGAATCGTAAAAACTAGAGCCAGTCGTGACATTTGCATCTTAAGATCCTGCTGACTTGGCGCAGTTGCGCCGACGGCAGGTATCTAAGGTGCCTGTCCTGCTGCTATCTGACGCGTTTGCATCAATTCTTGACGGTTTCCGTTCCGGCAGGAACCACAACGCGATGCTATCGCAGAGAACAGTCGGAGGTGTAGTGGAAGAGTCGATCCTGCAAACAGTGTAGGATCGCTACCGTTGCTGCGTACATCGAGGACAAGCAACGATTTTATTAAGAGGTGGCGGGCATCACCCGTCCAAAGACGGGAGCGAGAGGCGAGCAATCGTCCCGACGCTTTGCAGACTCTCTAAGTCTAGTTGCCCGCCATGTGCCTCAGCGATGGCGCGCGCTGTCGGCAAGCCAAGACCACTTCCCTCACCGGACGCACGAGCTTGGTCTGCGCGAAAGAAAGGCTCAAAAACACGCTGAAGGTCAGAATGCGCCAAACCTGGTCCGCTGTCACCGACGGAAAGCACAGCCTTGGATCCAGTTAGGACAACTTCGATCCAAGGATCGCGGCCGTATTTGATTGCATTGGCGATAATGTTGCGGATAGCGCGCTTCAGCGCCGTCGGCTGCGCCACAATTGTGCATTCCTGGTAGCCGCGTTCCTCAATTGAATGTCCAACTTCAGCGAATTCATCGACAACAACCTGCACTAGGGACACGAACGATATCCTAACCTTGGCTTCACCCCCTCCATCGCTGCCGCGCATGTAGGCAAGGACATCGGTTACCATCTCTGCCATCTCATCGATGTCGTGCAGCAGCCGATTGCGAATCGCACTGTCCACAATTTCTTCCGAGCGCAAACGCATACGTGCCAAGGGCGACAGCAGATCATGCGACAGAGCGCCGAGAGCAAGCGAGCGTTGCTGAAGGAGCTGGCGGGTTCGCGCCGTCGCGGCTTCGAGAGCTTCTGCAACTTCACGAATCTCTCTGGGCGATCTGAGACCGTCGAGGCGAAGCGTGCCATCTGGGGAGAGGTCGCGTGCGCGCGCTGCCAGCAAGGCCAATGGTCTTGCAATTAGGCGAGAGGCGAAGGCCGCTAGTGCCAGCAGGGCTGCCGCCGTCACGATGTTGATGATAACGAAGGCGAAGTCATCCGATGATAGAAGAGAAACCGCCCGCACCCTCGCATTGATCCAGGATCTATCTTGAAGTTGTATGCTGACCGCGACATCCTGAGTAGCCTCCGATGCGGAAGATGACGCCAGCGCGATGCGGATACTCAACCAGAGAGGCATTCCCGGAATGACGGCCTTCAGCTCTTCGCCAAGCTCGCGGCCGGTAGTAACCTCAGGCTGATCATTCCAACGGATTATCATGTCAGACGTAGACCGCTCTTCCGCGGCTTCACCGCGCTGCGTGACTGGCAGAGAAGCGATCGCCGCAACAGTCGGATAAATCCGGAGAGCTGCTACCTCCGCAGCGCCCCGCTCTGCGCCTCTCTCAAGAATATAGGAGTGGAGAGCGACACTGGCACCCAGCATCACAAGTAGGGCGAGGGCGCCGGGTGCAAGAATTCGGGGGATAAACGAGTCTAGCCAAGCCTGCCTTCGACGCGCATTCATCGCCAACTCACTGGAGCCGTTAGCATGTAACCAGCTCCTCGAAGCGTCTTGATGATGTCGTCACCAGCTATAGTACGAACGCCAAGCTTTGAACGAAGTCTACTGATCTGTGCATCGATCGATCTCTCCGTGCCTCCCATAGCGCGCCCCCTGGCAAGGTCAAGCAGCTGCTCCCGCGACAGAATACGCTGTGGTCGTTCAACGAAAGCCAGCAGCAGTTCATACTCGCCACCAGTCAATTCAATCCGGCTCGCGTCTGGAGAGGTGAGCTCGCGCTGCCGTGTGTCCAATGTCCACTCGCGAAATACCGCAACGTCCCGCTTCGCGTAATGCTCCTCTGGAACGAGGCGTTCTCGGCGTCGAAGCACGGCACGAATCCGTGCTACCAACTCGCGCGGATCAGGCGGCTTGACCATATAGTCATCCGCCCCGAGCTCCAGACCGATCACGCGGTCTGTGGCTTCGCCCAAAGCCGTGAGAAGAATAATTGGCAGAGAACTTCGGGCGCGAACCTCACGGCAGATGTCGAAGCCAGATATGCCAGGCAGCATCACGTCAAGCAAAAGGAGATCGACATGGCTGTTGCTCATGATCTCCCGCATCTCAACAGCATTCCGCGCGCCGCGAGCCCGGAATCCACTCCGTCGTAGCATTTGCAAAAGCAGCGAACGGAGGTCGCTGTTGTCCTCAACCAGAAGAATCGTGAAGCCTTCACCGGAAAGAACCGGGGGTTGATCGATCTTCGAGATCCGCTCGGACGGCGTGTCTTCCATACTTGCTCTTCTAGACTCAAGCTCTCGTTCTGCAATTGCAGAGTTCATGACTGTCACCGAAAGATGGGCGAATTCGCGTACTTTCTAATAGTCCGATCGGTTCAGGGACGCTTGTACCGTTACCGTTGAAGCGGCCCTGGACCGTAGGCAGAGGACTAGCTCAGGAGTTGTGGGAGCGTGTGGCGACTTCTGCTGCCTGCCAGTCGACCACATCGGCACTCATAATGCCATTGAGGTGTGTTACTTGTGATTTAACTGGCGCGCCACTAGATTGATCAATCCAAACGATTTCAGTGTACTTGTAGTTCGTTGCCACAATATTGTAGAATCGGCTTACCTTGATTGCGTTGAAATCGCCGGCTGGTACGGAGACACGCTCTGTGCCGAGAATCTGCCATTGTTCCTTAACGTGAGTGCTGTCTCCGTTGCGGTTCCGGCCGAAATATTCAATCTCGACCACCTGGCTTGGTCCGCTCCGGGCGGCACTGAAGGCCGTGAGGAGCTGCTTGCCGCCTGCCGAGAAGAAACCGGAGTTCGTGCTCCAATAGCCTAGAAAGCGAGCTTGCTTCGCGCCATCGATGCAGATCAAGGGCGAAAGGGGATCGGTTCCCCGGTAAGTCAGGGTCGGTTGGTTGGTCCGCTCCAGCTTGGTGCCCGGTGAGGGGCAGCGAAGGCCACTCTCCTGGGCCATCGCGCCTGTGGTGGCGAGCATCATGGCACCTGCCACAAAAGCAAACTTCAACATTCTGAGGATCTCCCCTGGTTGCGGCAGGGATTATTTCTGTCGCCCAGGAACGGTATCTTGCGAAGTTCACGCGCATCTCGCTGGACTGCATCGAATTATGACGAGTCCTCCCCAGCGGGGCTGGGTTAGTAGGTGCTCGGCAACAACCGAGAGGAATAAATTTTTTCTGAATCTCTTTAATATTTAGTCGATTTACATCAAAGTATTACGAAATCAATGAAATATCGTTTAAAAACAGGATGCCGATAATTTTGGCTCTTTTCAGAAGAGGTACGTCATGGATCTGTCACTGTTACGAGACTAAGCTTCGTCTAGAGGCTGTTATGGACCTGCGGCGAGTTGAGCGGCCTGTTTGAGCATGAGGCAGGTGAAGGCGACGAGGTGAAGATCGGCAAGAGTGCTGGCGTAACGCTCATAATCCTTCACCAGGCGCCGGAAGCGGGTGGCCCAGGCGAATGAGCGCTCGACCACCCAGCGCCGCGGCAGCAGCACGAAGCCGCGCTTGGCTTCTGGCAATCTGACCACCTCCAGCTCGATGCCATGCGCCTTCGCGGCATCGGCTGCTTTGCTTCCCGTATAGCCCTGGTCGACATAGGCCAGATCGACGCTCTGCCCGGTGGAGGCCTGCACCGCCCGGGCCAGCCGCCCGACCTCAGCGCGGTCATCCGCGCTGGCGGGCGTGACATGGAGAGCCAACAGATGGCCCAGCGTGTCGACCGCCAGGTGCAACTTGGAGCCCTTCTTGCGCTTGGCGCCGTCATACCCCGCCCGCTCGCCGCTCTCAGGAGAGGAGCGTAGCGTCCGACTGTCCAGGATGGCAGCACTGGGCCGCGCCTTTCGCCCAGCGGCCAGACGCAGCACGGTGCGCAGATCCTCGGCCAGGGCTTCGAAGCAGCCTGCCGCCAGCCAGCGCTGCGCCTGCTGATAGACTGCCGCCCAGGGGGGCAGGTCGTTCGGCATCCAGCGCCAGGGCGCGCCGGTCTTCACCACGTAGCGCAGGCCGTTGAACACCTCGCGCAGGCTGTGCTCGCGCTGCCCGGCTGCCTCGGGCAGCAGCGTCAGGTAGGGCGCGACCAGCGCCCATTCGTCGTCAGAAACATCAGAGGGGTAGGGCTTGCGGACAGTCATGCTCCGCAGCCTGATCGTTACCCACCCGCAGGTCCATAACAGCCTCTAGAGGGAGCGCACCAAAGGTTGGAGGCAATCCCTTGATTCTTCGCTCTCTGGCGGTCGGAGCTCTCACTGTTTTAGTCTGCGGTCAGACCGCGGCGCAGACTTCTGCTTCGTCCGATAGCCTGTCCTGGTCCGGCATCCGCCCCCACTTCTCCCTTGCTGACGGGAACTTCACCCTGTCTCCAGTCGGGCGCTTGGACCTGCATGGCGGTTCATATTTCGGACAGCCCGACAGTTTACCCGACCGCTTCGCCAGCGGCGTCAACATGCGTCGTGGCCGCGTTGGCTTACGGGGTACGGCGCTGAAGGATTACGCTTACAACTTCACCTGGGAGTTCGGCCCCTCCACCCCGCAGGAGCCGCCGCGTGGCGGCCGGATCTTCGAATTGTCGCTCGCCTATAAGGGGCTGGAGGGCGCGAACTTTCAGATCGGCGCCTGGACGCTGCCACATACGCTTGCCTATGCCAGCAGTTCTTCGGAAATGCTGTTCATCGAGCGGCCGAGCATCACTGCCATGGCGACGAGCGTCGCCTCCGGCGACACGCGTTTCGCCGCCGGTGCGGAGTTCTTCAACAAGCGTGTCTATGGCTCGGCCTTCGCGACCCAGGGCGTCGCCTCCACTCCCTATGACAACGACCAACGCGGTGTTGTCGGACGTTTCGCATGGCTCGCCCTCAACGGCGACGTGAAAATGCAGGTCGGCTTTAATGGCGCCTATCAGGCCCAGCCGGGCTCCAATACTAGCGCCACACAGCGCTTCCGCGACTACCCGGAGTTGCGCCTGAACAGCTTCCGTTACGTCGATACTCGCAGCATCCCGGCCGATGCGTCCTGGGCCATTGGCCCCGAGCTGTCGGGTCTCGTCGGCAAGATGTACTACGCCGCCGAGTATCAGCAGATTGGCGTCGACGCTCTGGATGGAACCAATCGCAGTTTCGGCGGCTGGTACGTGAACGTTTCCTATCCCCTGCTCGGTGAGCCGCGCCGCCGCGCGGACAGCAACGCAACTTGGCGCCGTGGTCGCGCACATTCCCTCGACTTCCGTGGGGAGAATTGGGGTGCCCTGGAGTTGGCGGGCGGCTACAGCACCGTGGACCTGAACGATGGCCCGGTCCACGGCGGCAGGCAATCCATCTGGAGCACTGCGCTGAACTGGTATCCGACTGATCAGCTCAAGCTGACAGCGCAGTATCAGAATGGCAGCCTCGGCTTGCCGGGGCCTGACCGCGACTTTCAGAGCATTGCCTTCAGCCTGATCTTCAGCTTGTAAGGCGCGACGCGCCTCAAGAATGGCGACGGCGTCTGACGCCGTTAGCGTGGGGGAGCCGGCTATTCCTACGCACCTCGCTCCCGGTGCCTCCTCACGGCCGGCTTCGTCCTTTTCTGGAGTGGCCCCCACAGTCCGGACTTCGATAACGGGGCGTCCTCCGTCAAGCCGATAATAGCTCGGGAGAGGGTCCACATGCGCAAGCTGTGCCGCGGCTTTCTGATGGCTCGGGCTCCTGATCACTGCTGCTGCGACACGCAGTCCTTCGTCTGAGGTCGCGCCGGGTTTATGCTTCGGTCCGTGGTCAGCGCGGTGGCTGCCAACATGCTGCTGGTCCAATAGAGAGCCCGGCGCGCCCATCTCGTAAGGGTGCTCGACCATAGGTCGGCGACAATCCTGACCACGGCGTCATCGGAACCCCGCCCCGTTGGGGACCTCGAAGGTCTGCGCTCAGGCAGACATCAGTGGCAGCTTGCGGCCTCCGCGGAGGCGATCATGCCGGAACGCATCCTGGCGCAGCATCGAGGCAGAAATCTGTGCCATCGATCCACATCCGGTGGAGGACCGATCCTATCCGCCGCGCCAAGGCCACCATGGCCCGTTTGGTGCCTCGCCGCCGGAGCACCTGGACAGCCCAGCTTCTGAGCCAGGATGCCGGACCCCGGTGCATCAACACGGTGGCCGCTTGGCATAAGGCTCGTCGGAGATTGGCATCCCCGGCCCGCGTGATGCCGCCTGTGACGTCGCGTTCGCCCGATTGAGGGCGCGATGGCGTCAGGCCAACCCATGGACAGACCTTCTTGGAAGAGGTGAACCGGGACGGATCATCGACGGCCGAGCGGTAGGTCAAGGCGACCACACGCCAATGCCAGGCATGGTCATCAGGCGGCGACAGACAGGATCATCCTTCGCCAGCATGCGAACCACACGCTCGAGCCCGGCCAACTCGTGGCGCAGGCCGTCACGCGCCCGGAGCATCGGAGCCGAGGCGGCCTCCAGCATGGCGTTGCCTTCAACCAGCTGACGAACCCGGACCTCAAAGCGTCCGCGCGAGATCTGCCCCACCTGAAGTCCGAAGTTCCTCAGCAAGCCGCGCAACGACAGCTTCCGCTTCAGGAACAGCTCCGCCACCCAGGCCCATCGTGAAAGGAAACCACAGCCCACCTGACGGGATCCGAAACCCTGCATCCACAACCCGGGTCAGATCCTCGTGGCAACCCCGGGTCGGCTCTGGTTCTCCCGCATTTCCCGTGCTGCTGGATGGCGGGTGGGGCGCCCCGGGCGCAGATGAGGCGCTGATCGCCCTTCTTGAGACCTGTCATGCTCAAGCATCTGCTGCCCCTGATCCCCGCGGGCTTGCTGGTCCGACAGATCCTGCCGTCACCTGACGGCCTCATCATCGTGGCCGCCTCCCGCGCTGGTACGGCGGCCTGTCCGGATTGTGGCATCCTGTCGGCGGCGATCCACAGCCGCTATGAACGCCACCTGCAGGATCTGCCCTGGCAAGGCCGCCGGGTGATCTTGCGGATCCAGGCACGCAGGTTTCGGTGTCGCAATCCGGATTGCCGTCGTCAGACCTTTGCCGAGCGCCTGGTCGAAGGTGCCGCCGGTGCGGCACGTCGAACCTGCCGGCTGGCCGATCTCCAACTGAACCGCCCCGGGTTTGCCGGAGGCTGGTTGGTTTGGGTTAAGCGGCCAGGGCTGGTGCATCCCCCGCAGCATAGTAACGCGCCTCGGCTTCGGCGGGAGGGACGTTTCCGATCGGCTCGAGGAGGCGGTGGATGTTGAACCAGGCCACCCACTCGAGGGTGGCGTATTCGACGGCTTCCAGCGACCGCCACGGGCCGCGGCGGCGGATGACCTCGGTCTTGAACAGTCCGATCACCGTCTCGGCCAGTGCGTTGTCGTAGGAATCACCAACGCTCCCGACGGACGGCTCGATCCCGGCGTCGAGCAGCCGTTCCGTGTACCGAATGCTGACATATTGCGACCCGCGGTCGCTGTGGTGGGTCAGGCCGCCCTTCACGGGACGCCGGTCGTGGATGGCCTGCTCCAGTGCGTCGAGGACGAAGCCTGCACTGGCCGCCCGTGACACCCGCCAGCCGACGATGCGGCGGGCAAAGGCGTCGATGACGAAGGCGACGTAGACGAACCCTTGCCACGTCGCGACGTAGGTGAAATCCGACAGCCACAGCACGTTCGGCGCCGACGCCCGGAACTGCCGGTTCACCTTATCCAGCGGACACGGCGTGGCCGGGTTAGAGACGGTGGTCCTCATCTCCCTCCCGCGCACCGCACCCCGTAGGCCCATGGCACGCATCAGCCGCTCCACCGTGCAGCGGGCCACCACGATGCCCTCGCGGCCGAGCTGCCGCCAGACCTTGCGGGCGCCATAGACCCCGAAATTGGCCGCATGCACCTGTCGGATGCTCTCCATGAGCACCCGATCCTGCCGGGTGCGGGGCGAGGCCTTGGCCGGATCAGTGCGCCGGGCGACATGGGCGTGGTAAGTCGACGGGGCGACCGGCAGCACCCTGCAGATCGGCTCGACACCGTAGACCTCGCGATGATCGTCGATGAAGGCGATCATGGCTTCGAGCGGCGGTCGAGCTCCGCCAACGCGAAATATGCCGACGCCTTGCGCAGGATCTCATTGGCCTGCCGCAACTCGCGGACCTCGCGTTCCAGAGCCTTGATCCGCTCCCCCTCCGCGCTGGTTGGGCCAGGCCGCAGCCCCTGGTCGCGCTCGGCCTGCCTCACCCAGCCGCGCAGCGTCTCCGCCGTGCAGCCGATCTTGGGCGCGATCGAGCCAATCGCCGCCCATTGCGAGGCATGGTCGCCTCCATGCTCCAGCACCATCCGTACCGCCCGCTGCCGGACCTCAGGCGAATATCGGTTCGAAGTCTTCTTCGTCATGGCTCCACCTTCTCAAGAGTTGGAGCCTCCGGGGAACCCGGGGCGGTTCAAACAGCATCTCGGCCTTGCCTTGGGCGGCGAGGCCGGCGCGCGGCTCGCGGCCCGACTGGCTGTTCCTATCAGCGCCGACACGCTGATCCGCATGACCTGCCGACAGAACCAGCCATCGGAAATCAGTCCACCTCCACGCGTGCTCGGGGTCGATGACTGGGCCTGGCGCCGCGGCCACCGCTACGGAACCATCCTCGTTGACCTGGAGCGCAATCGGGTGCTCGATCTTCTGCCCGACCGGCAGGCGGAGACCCTGAGTGACTGGTTGCGCCGGCATCCTGGCATCGAGGTCATCGCCCGCGACCGGGCCTGCGCCTATGCCGATGGCGCTCGCCAGGGCGCGCCCGGCGCTGTGCAGGTCGTCGACCGCTGGCATCTGCTCCGCAACCTCGGCGATGCCGTCCAGGCGGTGGTGGAGCGCCATCATGCTGTGATCCGGCGGATCGGCAGGGACGTGAGGGCCGCCGGTGCCATCAGCGCGGCGGCCGCTGTTGCCGTCCCGGCCGTGCCCCCAGCGACTCAGCCATGCAAGGAGGCGAGACATCCTTGGCGGCAGGCGCGCTACGAGGAGGCCGCCCAGATGCACGCCGCTGGCGCATCGATCAGCCACGTGGCCCGCCAGCTTGGCGCCGATCGCAAGACGCTCCGTCGCTGGCTGCGGGCCGGAGCTGCCCCAAGCTGGCGCATGCCGCGGCGCGGCAGCATCCTTGATCGATACCACGCCACCCTTGAGCGGCGCTGGGCGGAGGGCTGCCGCAACGCCGCCCGGCTGTGGCGGGAACTGGTGCGCGCTGGCTTTGCAGGTCGTCCTTCCGTTGTCAGGGCCTGGGCTACCGAGCGGCGTCGGCACGAGCCTGCAGCATCGCCGGTCGGAACAGCCGGAGGGCAGAGCTGGCAGCTACCGCCATTTCGACGCATGACGCGCCTGCTCATGGCAGGCAGCGAGTTGCTAGCCGACCCAGACCGTACATTCGTCACACGCCTGCTGGAGAAAGCACCGGCGCTGCAGGCAACGATAGGTGCCGCAAAGCGCATCATCCGCCTGCTGCGACGGCAAAGTGACGACAGGCTCGATGAGGCGCTGGACGACGCTGCCGCCACCCCTCTCGCAAGCTTCGTCGCCGAGTTGCGCAAAGACATCGCGGCTGTGCAAGCCGCACTTGATCTGCCCTGGAGTACCAGCCCTGTCGAAGGGCAGATCAATCGGCTCAAGATGATCAAGCGCACCATGTACGGCCACGCAGGCTTTGAACTCCTCCGCGCCCGCGTCCTCCATGCCACATGACATCGAACAGCAGCACGGGAAATGCGGGAGAACCCAACTCTCAGTGGCAACTTCACCCCAAACCGGGTCGACCCCCAGTGGCAATCAACACAATGCCGTCCGGCAGACGGGCTGCGCCGCCGCTCCGGCGAGATCCTGCGCTGCGGCTATCGCTGTTACCTGTGACGGGCCGCAGCCATCTCCGACGGCGGCGCTATCAGCGGCCGGCGACCTCGAATACAGTCGCGTCCAGCTTATAGCCGCCATGCTCGGTCAGCAGCAGCCGAGGTCGGGCCGGATCGACTTCGGCCTTCTGGCGTAGCCGGTAGACATGGGTCTCCAGCGTATGCGTGGAGACGCCGCTGCTATAGCCCCAGACCTCGTTCAGCAGGGTCTGCCGCGGCACAACCTTGCCGCCGGCACGATAAAGATACTTCAGGATGTCGGTTTCCTTGGCCGTCAGCCGCACCTTGCGATTGCGTGCGGTTTCCTGCAGCAAGCGCATGCTGGGACGGAAGACAAAGGGACCGACGAGGAAGGTGGCATCCTCAGAGTTGTCGAACACCCGCAGTTGCGCCCGCACCCGGGCCAGCAGCTCCGGCAGGCGGTACGGCTTCGACAGGTAATCATTGGCGCCGGCATTGAGGCCGCGGATTACGTCCTGCTCGGCATCGGCACCAGTGACCATGATCACCGGCATACGCCGCCCATCACGGCGCAGCTTGGCACAGAATTCCCGTCCATCCGCATCCGGCAGCCCGACATCGAGCAGGATCGCATCGTAGCGAGCGCCTACGCTGGACAGCTTGTCCTCGGCCTCGGCCGCGCTCTCCGCTTCATCGGCGCTGAATTCGCCACCGAGCAGGATCTGCTCGGCCAGAGTGGCACGGAGCGCGGCATCGTCCTCGATGATGAGGATCTGGCGGAGGGCGGACATGATGGTCTCCGGGGAAGGGAGGGGCGTCACCGCGGCCCCCCAAATCGTCTACAGGTTGATAAAGAAACACACAAATCACTCAAATTCGAGGTTTGTATCGAAATTTCTACGCTTGGGCCTGGGCTTGGTTCTGCCGCGCTTGGGCGTCTAGCGGACATCCCGGTCTTTCTGTGCCTGCTTGGGCTTGAGCCAATCCGTTGGAATGCCGCCCTCTCGGATTGTGGCCTTCTCCTCAGTGGTGAGCTTCTGGCGCGGTGCGGCAATGATCGTGGCGTCGATGATCTGCCCGCCCATGGCCAAAAAGCCCTTGGCCGCCCGGGCCTCATCAAAGCGGCGGAACAACCCCTCAATGGCACTCACCTGCTTCAGCTGCTCGCGATAGAGCCAGATCGTCTTGGCATCCGGCACCACCTGGTGCGGGCCGAAACCCGCGAAGCGCATGAAGGATAGCTGGTCCCGCAGTTGGAACTCTGCCTGCTCGTCCAAAAGGCTGGAGAGCGCCTGCAGCACCAGGACGCGGAACATGAGCACAGCGTCAGGGCGGGCATCCGCCGCGGCTGCGGTCCGAGCGCGCTAGCGCTGCACCCAACACCGGGCGGAAGACCTCGAAATCGATCACCGCCGCGAGCCGCTCCAGCGGATCACCTGCCGCGGACAAGGCCGCGTACCGCTCATCCACATCGAAGAAGCCAGGCTGACCCGCCATCGCCGCCGCCACCACTGACCAGAGCCAGGGAATCAGATCAGCGCGTCAACCGCGAGGTTTTTCGATGTGTCCCGTTGTCGCGGCATCCATCGCGACACTCTGAAACTACGTGTACAACATCGCCTTCGACCTCGGCATAAGGCGGCTGAAGGAACGGTCCACAAGAGCATCCCGATCAGGATCCTGCACGTGTTCCTGTTCGAGGTGGGCCTGCTCGTCGTCACCCTGCCGTTCTTCACTTGGTACCTCGAGGTCAGCCTGTGGCGGGCCTTCGTCCTGGATCTGTCCTTCGTCATCTTCTACCTGGTCTACGCGTTCGTCTTTAATTGGGCCTACGACTGCGTGTTCCCGCTGCCGAAGCACGCCTGAACCGCCGGAAACAGGTGAGCTGGATGCTCCGCATCACTCCGCCCACCAAGGCTGAAGGCGAGCATGCGCCGAGCGTCCACTTGCCCGCGGGGGAACCCCTATCGGTCGCCGCCCGGACATCGACCGCATCCGGGCGGTGGGCCTCGCGGGGAGCATCTTGCCGACAGGCGCCGCTGAGGCGCTTAGCCCGGCGCTGGCCCTCTCTCGAGGAAGGTGGACAGTGCGATGTAGCTCCGCACGGAGCGGACACCTTCGAGGCTCTGGATCTCCATCAGGAAGTTCTCCAGGGACTCCGTGTCGGCGGCCCTCACCTTCACGAGGACGCAGCCATCCCCGGCCACCGTGTGGAGTTCCTCGACCTCCGGCCTGCTGGCGAACTTCAGCAGCTCGCGCGTGGCGTTGTAGCTGCTGGTGTCGACGACGAGGAACGTCAGCAGCGTCCGGCCGAGCTTGCAGCCGTCGAGGACGGCGACGGTCCCCTTGATGACGCCGTCGCGCTTGAGGCGCTTCACGCGGTCATGCACGGCTGGCGGCGACAGGTTCACCACCTTGCTGAGTTCGGCGTAGCTGCGCGAGGCGTCCTCCGCGAGCGCGCCTAACAGCTTTCGGTCAATCGGGTCGAGATCGGCCGGATGGTGCCTTGTTTGCCGAACAGCATCTGTTTCTTTCGTCTGAATGGCCACAGCGCTTTATCCCCCGAACTCCATGTCCGATATCCCGCTTAACACCGAATATCATTCGGAAGCCACTACCACATCTGGAGTTCTCTTATGCCTCCCGCACTCTTCGCGTTGGCGGTCGGCGCATTCGGCATCGGGCTGACCGAGTTCGTCATCGCTGGCACTCTTCCGCAGGTCGCCCTTGAGTTCGGCGTCGATATCCCCACGGCCGGATTGATGGCCACGACCTACGCCTTGGGCGTCTTCGTCGGCGCTCCCATCCTGACGGTCCTGGGCGCCAGGGTCTCGCGCAAGACGATGCTGATCGGCCTCGCCATCATCTTCACGCTGGGCAACGTCATCACCGCGCTCGCGCCGACCCTGCCTGTGGATCGGCATGGAATAGGAACCCTGTTGGAGGGGTGATCGGCGTCCAAACGGGACCCCACTGACGGCGGGGTTCACAGTGGTTTCCGGGATGATCGGGAGCCAGTGCTGGGATGCTGGTCGTGGAGACAGTGGCAAAGATCCGGCGCCTGCACCGGGTGCAGGGCAAGTCGATCAAGGCGATCTGTCGTGAGCTCGGGATTTCGCGAAAGGTGGTCCGGAAGGTTCTGCGGTCCGGGGAGACGGAATTCCGCTACAGCCGGGCGCGGCAGCCGCAGCCCAAGCTGGGGCCGTGGCAGGCCGAGCTGGAGCGCCTGCTGGAGGCGAACGAGGCGCGGCCGCGGCGCGAGCGGCTGACGCTGGTGCGGGTCTACGAGACGCTGCGTGAGCTGGGGTACGAGGGCGGCTACGACGCGGTCCGGCGACATGCGCGGGGGTGGCAGGCGTCACGGGCGACGGCGGTGGCAGCAGCCTTCGTGCCGCTGAGCTTCGCGCCGGGCGAGGCATACCAGTTCGATTGGAGCCACGAGGTCGTGCTGATCGGCGGCACGACAGTGACCGTCAAAGTCGCGCATGTGAGGCTGTGCCACAGCCGGATGCTGTTCGTCCGCGCTTATCCGCGCGAGACGCAAGAGATGGTGTTTGACGCTCATGACCGGGCGTTCGCCTTCTTTCGCGGTACCTGCACGCGGGGCATCTACGACAACATGCGCACGGCGGTGGACGCGATCCTGGTGGGACGGGATCGCGCCTACAACCGGCGTTTCCTGCGCATGTGCAGCCACTACCTGGTCGAGCCGGTGGCCTGCACTCCGGCCTCGGGCTGGGAGAAAGGTCAGGTCGAGAACCAGGTCGGGCTGGTGCGGGAGCGGTTCTTTACGCCGCGGCTGCGGGTGAGGAGTTACGAGGAGCTGAACGCCCTCCTGCTGGAGCGGTGCGTGTCCCATGCCCGGGCCAATCGGCATCCGGAGCAGAGGGAGCGGACCGTCTGGGAGGCGTTCGAGGCAGAGCGGCCAAGCCTGGTGCCTTACGCTGGGCGGTTCGACGGGTTCCATGCCGTGCCTGCCGCGGTATCCAAGACCTGCCTGGTGCGGTTCGACAACAACAAGTACTCGGTGATGGCGAGCGCGGTGGGGCGGCCGGTCGAGATCCGGGCCTATGCCGAGCGGATCGAGTTGCGCCAGGACGGCCGGGTGGTGGGCGAGCACCGGCGCGTGTTCGGCCGGGACCAGACGGTGTTCGACCCCTGGCACTACGTGCCCGTGCTGGCGCGCAAACCTGGAGCGCTGCGCAACGGGGCACCGTTCAAGGACTGGCTGCTCCCCAGTGCACTGGAACGGGTCCGCCGCAAGCTGGCCACAGCCACCGATGGCGACCGGCAGATGGTGGAGATCCTGACCAGGGTGTTGGACGACGGTCTGGCTGCGGTTGAGGCCGCTTGCAGCGAGGCGCTGCGTGAGGGCGTCCACTCGGCCGATGTCATCCTCAACATCCTCGCCCGCCAGCGCGAGCCACCGCCACCGGTGACCATCCTGACCCCGGAGGCGCTCCGGCTGCGGCATGCGCCCCTGGCCGACTGCAGCCGCTACGACAGCCTGAGGAGAGGACCCTGATGGAACGCACCGCTATCCTCGCCACCATGGGCGAGCTGAAGCTCTACGGCATGCGCGCGGCGTTTGACGCCATCATCACGACCGCCGTCAAACGCCAGCATGAGCCACAGCAGGTTATCGGCGACTTTGTCTCGGCCGAGATCGCCGAGAAGCAGGCGCGCTCGATCAAGTATCAGATCGCCACCGCCAAGCTGCCGCTGGCCAAGGACGTGGACGAGTTCGGGTTCGACGGTACCCCGGTTAACGAGGCTCTGGTCCGTGATCTCGCGGGTGGCGGGTTCCTGGCCCAGCAGCGCAACGTGGTGCTCGTCGGTGGCACCGGCACGGGCAAAACCCATTTGGCTATCGCCATTGCCCGGGCCTGCATCCGCGATGGAGCGCGCGGACGGTTCTACAACGTGGTTGACCTGGTGAACCGCCTCGAGGCCGAGACCCGGGCCGGACGACAAGGGCGCATCGCCGATCATCTCTGCCGCCTGGATTTCGTTGTCCTCGACGAGCTCGGCTATCTGCCATTCGCCCAGTCCGGCGGCCAGTTGCTGTTCCACCTTGTCAGCCGTCTCTACGAGCAGACCTCGGTCATCGTCACCACCAACCTCGCTTTTGGTGAATGGCCCAGCGTCTTTGGGGACGCCAAGATGACCACTGCCTTACTCGACCGCCTCACTCACCACTGCGACATCGTCGAGACCGGCAACGATAGTTGGCGATTCAAGAACCGCGCCTGAACGCCCCCTCAACACACCTCACAAGAGGGTCCCTTTTGCGTGCCGATCTGGGGTCCCAATTCAGTGCCGATTGACAGGCCATGATCCAAGGTCACCCATGGGATGTGTGGGGCTTGGCGCGGAACCGGCACTCGACGGCCTGCTCGTGACCGGTCCGGCCGTCCGACGCTCCCGCTTCACCTGGCTCCAAGACGCCCCCGATACGACCAGCTTCTTTACAAGCGACTTGCGATGATAGCGAATGCGCTGCTCAAATCCTGTCTCGCCACTTAGTGCCCGTTCTCTAATCGGGCTTTCCAGGTCAAGCGCCGGAATGGAGGCTGCAACCTGCCGGGGTCATGGTTCTCTCCGGGGTCGGTGTGATCCGCCCCATGATGGGGTCAGGGATGGGACGCCGCGGTGTTTGAGGCGGCCTGATCAAGCGGTGTGCGCCGGACCAGCCAACGGGCTCTGCGCGGTCGCTTCCACCCACCGTCCCGGCAGGAACAGCCTCTCCGCCGGAGCGGAGCCTGGATGGTGGAGCGCGGATCAGGCCATCTTGGCCTCCTCGCGCGTCCACCAGAACTCGGTGCCGTCCACCCAGATGCAGCGCAGGATCACGGCGATCTTGCGAGCCACTGCGATGCGCGCCTTCTTGGGTCCGATGCGTTGCACCAAGCGCATGCCCCAGGCCTTGAGCGGTGAGAACCGCCCTACCTTGGTCAGCAGCACGTTGGCTGCCTCGTAGAGGCAGGTGCGGGTGAAGGCGTCACCGCACTTCGAGATGCGGCCGTGCCGGTCTGTCTCGCCTGACTGATAGCGGGTCGGTGTCAGTCCGAGGTAGGGTCCGACATCGCGGGCATGCTTGAACCGCTCCGGCTCGTCGATGGTGGAGAGAAAGGCGATTGCGGTGATCGGCCCGACACCGGGTACGGTCATGAAGCGTTTCAGCGTCGGCTCGCCGCGCACCAAGCGGCGGATGTCACGGTCGAGCGCCGCCACCTGCGCCACCACGTGCCGCTGTACCTCCGCGAGTTTGGCCACCAGGGCGCTGATCACCGGATGCCCCTCGGCCAGGGCCTCCGCACGGCGGACCAGGGCGTCAGTGTTGCCGGGGCCCAGGATCAGGCCGAAGGTCTTGAGCAGGCCGCGCAGTTGCGCATCCAGGTCGGTGCGGATGCTGACCAACCTGCGCCGGGCCGCAAGCAGCGCCAGGCGTTCATGCGAGGTGAAGCTCTTGGCCACGACCTCGCGGTACCAGCCCATCCGCAGGATCTCGGCCAGTCCGCGGGCATCGGTGCGGTCCGACTTGGTCGGTCGCATCGACAATGCGGCATGGGCATGACGGGCATCCATCAGCACGACCGGCAGTCCCGCAGAGGTCAGCGTGTGGTACAGCCATGGAGAGGTGGCTCCCGTCTCAAGGCCGACCTTCACCAACTGCGGTGCCTTGGCCTGGATGAGCTTGACCAGAACCGCGGGCTCAGCCGCGGACTTGCCTTCGAACACCACGGCTCCCGCGGCGTTGATCACGCAGACGCTGATCTCCTTGAGCGAGACATCCAGCGCGACATACTGCTCCATGGCGGCTCTCCCGATGCCAGTGTTCCCAAAGTCAATCCTACGACCCTGGACCGGGAGATCACCGCCCGATTACCCTATGTTTGAGAATGGTCATGGATGGGCGATGCGTCGGATGAGGAGCGCGCCCATGCTGACGTGGATCATGGCTTCGGAGACATCGCAACGGCGCTCATAGTCGCGGACCAGGCGGCGCCAGCGGGTCATCCAACCAAAGGTTCTCTCCACCACCCAACGGCGTGGCAGGACGTGGAAGCCTTTCTGATCCGCCAGCTTGCGCACGACCTCGATGACGAAGTCATGGTAGGCCGCAGCACTCATCAGCTTGCCGCGGTCATAGGCGCCGTCGGCAAAGAGGTGCTTCAGCCAGGGCCAGCGCTTGCGGATCGCCCTGACGATCTGCTCGGCCCCGGCTGCGTCCTGCACATCGGCCTCTGTCAGCTTGACCATCAGCAGGCGGCCATCGGTATCCACCGTGATGTGGCGCTTGCGGCCCTTGATGCGCTTGGCGGCGTCGTAGCCACCACCGCCCGGCGCGTGAGGCGACTTGATTGTTTGGCTGTCCAGCACCCCAGCGGAAGGGCTGGCCTCGCGCCCCACCCGCTCACGATCCAGCATCAGCGCGATGTTGTGCAGAGTGGCGAACAGGAACCGCCTTGCGAGCCGTCGGAACCACCAATAGATCGTCTGCCATGGCCCGAAATGGACCGGCAGCATGCGCCAGCCGCACCCTGCCCTTGCCAGGTAGCGGATCGCGTTCAACACCTCACGCAGATCAACACCTGGCCGCCTGCCGCGTGCACTGGCGGGCGGAAGCAGAGGCCGAATGACCCGCCACTCCTGATCGGTCAGATCGGTCGGATAGCGGCGCCGTTCAAACCTTGACTGCCGGGCGCGATGTTCCTTGGTCCACATCCAGCCCATCTGGGCACACGAGGACGCCTAAACACCTCACCCGGACCATTCTCAAACGGGCACTTAGCCGTTTGGATTTTTCAAGAAGTTTGCCTGACTTTCCTTCCCTACTTACGGCCGCCTTCGCGAGCACGGACGATGACCTGATGGCTCGTCTTCGCGAAACATGGAATTTCGCCGGCGATGCGCCCCTAGCGGTCGTAGGCGGTTGTCGCCGGCCGACAGCGACGCCGGCCGCTTCGGCTTCCTCGTCAATCTCGAGGATCCATCCTAGGGCCGCAAGCTCGTGTCCCCTTTCCGGACAGCCCGCGAGGGCCTTCATTGCGCTCGCCAAGCAGCTCGGCCGCCAGGACTGCGCGAGCGTCCTGCAGGAAACCCTGGAGGAAGAGAAGGCGACGGATGCGAAACTGACCACCATCGCCGAGAGCCGCGTGAACAAGCAGGCTGTCTGAGGCTGCGCATCGGGGAGCGACGCCGCTCCCCTCCTGCCATGAGCATAGGCCCTTCGGAGCCGGCTGACGCCGGGTGGTGGGTTACCCTCAGCGCCTGTTCGAACGGTGCATAGCCCCGAGGCGTTACTGAACCGCCCCGGGTTTGCCGGAGGCTGGTTGGTTTGGGTTAAGCGGCCAGGGCTGGTGCATCCCCCGCAGCATAGTAACGCGCCTCGGCTTCGGCGGGAGGGACGTTTCCGATCGGCTCGAGGAGGCGGTGGATGTTGAACCAGGCCACCCACTCGAGGGTGGCGTATTCGACGGCTTCCAGCGACCGCCACGGGCCGCGGCGGCGGATGACCTCGGTCTTGAACAGTCCGATCACCGTCTCGGCCAGTGCGTTGTCGTAGGAATCACCAACGCTCCCGACGGACGGCTCGATCCCGGCGTCGAGCAGCCGTTCCGTGTACCGAATGCTGACATATTGCGACCCGCGGTCGCTGTGGTGGGTCAGGCCGCCCTTCACGGGACGCCGGTCGTGGATGGCCTGCTCCAGTGCGTCGAGGACGAAGCCTGCACTGGCCGCCCGTGACACCCGCCAGCCGACGATGCGGCGGGCAAAGGCGTCGATGACGAAGGCGACGTAGACGAACCCTTGCCACGTCGCGACGTAGGTGAAATCCGACAGCCACAGCACGTTCGGCGCCGACGCCCGGAACTGCCGGTTCACCTTATCCAGCGGACACGGCGTGGCCGGGTTAGAGACGGTGGTCCTCATCTCCCTCCCGCGCACCGCACCCCGTAGGCCCATGGCACGCATCAGCCGCTCCACCGTGCAGCGGGCCACCACGATGCCCTCGCGGCCGAGCTGCCGCCAGACCTTGCGGGCGCCATAGACCCCGAAATTGGCCGCATGCACCTGTCGGATGCTCTCCATGAGCACCCGATCCTGCCGGGTGCGGGGCGAGGCCTTGGCCGGATCAGTGCGCCGGGCGACATGGGCGTGGTAAGTCGACGGGGCGACCGGCAGCACCCTGCAGATCGGCTCGACACCGTAGACCTCGCGATGATCGTCGATGAAGGCGATCATGGCTTCGAGCGGCGGTCGAGCTCCGCCAACGCGAAATATGCCGACGCCTTGCGCAGGATCTCATTGGCCTGCCGCAACTCGCGGACCTCGCGTTCCAGAGCCTTGATCCGCTCCCCCTCCGCGCTGGTTGGGCCAGGCCGCAGCCCCTGGTCGCGCTCGGCCTGCCTCACCCAGCCGCGCAGCGTCTCCGCCGTGCAGCCGATCTTGGGCGCGATCGAGCCAATCGCCGCCCATTGCGAGGCATGGTCGCCTCCATGCTCCAGCACCATCCGTACCGCCCGCTGCCGGACCTCAGGCGAATATCGGTTCGAAGTCTTCTTCGTCATGGCTCCACCTTCTCAAGAGTTGGAGCCTCCGGGGAACCCGGGGCGGTTCACAGCCCTGCTGGACGACCTGCCAAAAGCGCAGTGGCTGCTCGGCGACCGCGGCTACGACGCCGACTGGTTCCGCGACGCCCTCCAGGCCAAGGGCATCCAGCCCTGCATCCCGGGCCGGCGATCACGCAACGAGCCGGTCAGGTACGACAAGCGCCGCTACAGGCGCCGCAGCCGCATCGAGATCATGTTCGGCCGCCTCAAGGACTGGCGACGCGTCGCCACCCGCTACGATCGCTGCCCGACGGCCTTCTTCTCTGCCGTCGCCCTCGCTGCCACCGTCATCTTCTGGCTGTGATCAATGAGTCCTGACCCTAAAGTGATGTTCTCGCCCTCCGTCGTCGTGACTTTCAGGGGCGGCGTTGTGCCACGATCCCGTCGAACACCAATTATTAGACAAAGGGCCTGCATCTGCTCGGCAAGCTCTGCATCCCAAGTTTCGCCTGTGGTGCTGTTGCAGCTCCTACATAGGAATCCGGACACTGTGCGCTGGCCGCCAACTGAGTTGGGAAAGATGTGCTCTTCAGAGTCGCAGTGCTTATTAGTAGGATCGGTCGAAAGTTCTTCTTCGCATAAGGCGCACTGAGTCATTTCCAACCTCTGAGCAGACGATATTTGGCCAGCATCAAGCTGACGCTCGTGAAAGCAGAGCACGATGCCGACGCTCAAGCGGCGGTGATTTCAATCCACTCACGCCGCGGCGGCCACTCCCATCCGATCCCTGGCCACTTCCAGATCGTGATGCGTCTGCAGGTTCATCCAGAACTCGGCCGAGTTCCCGAAATGCCGGCCGAGCAGGATCGCAGTCTCCGCGGTGATCGCACGCTTGCCGCTCAGGATCATGGACAGCCGGCTTAGTGGCACGCCCATGGCCTTGGACAAGGCGCGGGCGGATAGGCCAAGCGGCTCCAGAAACTCCTCCCGGAGGATCTCTCCGGGAGTGATCGGCGGCAGCAGGTCGGCACTGGTCGGCATCTCTGGCTCCCTCCTTAATGGTAGTCGGTTAGCTCCACGTCGTGAGCGGCGCCGTCACGCCACTCGAAGCAGATCCGCCACTGGTCATTGACCCGGATGCTGTGTTGCCCGGCACGGTTGCCGGAAAGGGCCTCCAGCCGGTTACCAGGCGGGACACGCAGGTCATTCAGGTCAGTCGCAGCGGCAATGATCAGCAGCTTCCTGAGTACGGCCCGGGCCAGCTCCGGATGAACGGCTTTGACCCGTTGCCGGTGAAAGACCGCCTCGGTGGTCCGATCAAGGAAACTGACGATCATGGGGGTTACGTATAGCGTAATGCATAGGGTTACGTCAAGCGTAACCTGTAGATCGATAGGGATCATATTTTCTCTCTGGGGTTAAGCCGTCCCGCAATGGCGGGGGCAAAAAAGCCCAGAGGGTCAGGCGAGGCCGGTTCTCTCTATAAGGGCGCAGTATTCCGCAGAGTCCGAATTACTGCCCAGATATCAGATCGGCAGCCCTAGCTTATCCTTGGCCATCTGCTTGGCGTAGCCCTTGGCGATTTCCCACAGGATACCAACTCCGGCGCTGCCGATTTCCTTGGCTCCTGCCTTGGTCTTCCGCCACATCTCCGGGTCTCGGATGGCGTCTAGGAACTCGTGGCCCTGCCAAGTGATGCCTTCGATCATGTAGCCGCTGCTGTCGGCACTCCCTTTGATGAAGCCGGCCTGTTCAAGGAGCATGGCGTGGTAGAGGTGCTTCTCGAACAATTCCTGTGGGTATGAACCATTAGAATCTTGCGGGAGCATCTCCTGCATGAGGTCACAATAGGCCCCCGACCCTTCGACTTTCAGCAGGATATCTCTGACCAGATCCATGTCGCGCTTCATGCAGACTACCCTCGACCAGAGTGGATTATGTCGTCCCTCAGCCGTCTTGATACGAAGAACCAAGTGATGGGCAGCCAGGATCGGCCACGGTCGTACCACCAGATGAGGACGAGGAAGGGGGCTCTATTCTGGGTGCCCTCCAGGTCGACAATTCGAGTTTCGCCGGCGTTGATTGCGATAGGCTGAAAGCGGCCTGCTTCGTGTGCCAGCATGGCCTCTACGCCCTCCTCGATAGACAGCGATGCTCTCTTCCGAAGAGTGATCTTCTGCGAACCTGGCAAGGCGCAGATGCGCCGTATCACCAGCGGCGTCGCGCCTGCAGTTGCCTGTATAGCAACTGGATCATCATCGTTCGAATATCGCGCTTTCCCGCGTACCAGCGTTATCAGAGGTCGGCGCGAGAACAGTAGGATGCCAAGGTTGATTAGGCCGAGGACAAGTCCGGCAGTGCCCGTCACCTCGGCTGTGGTCATCAGCGTCCTACTTCCAAAGCAAGAAACAAGATTATCGGGGGCTTAGCCGCATCATTCAGCGGCAGGGGAAGGCTTCAGCGAGGTACGAGGCGACCAAGCTCTCCGCAGAGAGGTGGCGCTCTTGAGGGTTGTTCTCCAAGGCCTTCACGACCAAATCTCGTATTTGTCCGACGGTTGAGCCAGATGGAATGCATGCAGCCCAGCCGCTGACTGTATTCCTACCCATTACACTAGCGACGCCAGCAATGTAGCCATGGCAGATACCCTGCCCTCCGCGGCAAAGTTCTAAAAGTCTATTGCCGGTGTAGAAGCCTGACTGTGGTTGTTGAGCACTTGCTTCTCCACACAGCATCATTGCACCTGCTGCTACGGCGGCAATGCACCTGCCCTTCACCGACCCTGCCCCTCCAGCTTCTGAATGCAGGCATTCCGGATCCAGGCAGACCGGCCCATGCCATCGGACTTCGCGGCGGCATCAATCCGGTCGCGCAGCTCCTTATCCATACGGATCATGGTGGACAGCATGCCCTTCTCATCGACAGGCGCAGCCACCTTGCCGGCCCCCGAGATGAACTTCTCAGCCGCGGCCTCATCAGGGGGCGGTGTGCTGCTCCCCGGCTTACGTGCTATTGCCAATGTATTGCGCTCCGCTATCTAGAATCTATCGGAACGCAATATCCGCTAGGGCGCCCAATTCTTCAATGGCTTTGGGGTCTCGGGGCTTCATCTCGGACACTGCCCGCCCTTGAGCCGCGGCATTCGGATATGCCTTCCGCCGGACAAGGACTGATGCCAGGGCCTCGATGCCCGGCACCTCGGCCAGCGCCTTCTGGGCATCGGCATTGTCAGGCCCCTGGGCGTCCGCAGCGTTCAGGAAAGCCATGGCCCGGAGTTCGGGGTTTATCTCCCGCGCCTCGGCAACCAGAGCCGCCACCTGGTCGAGGGCCCAGACGTCGAAGCTACGGGGCTGGACCGGAACCAGCAGAGCATCGGCCACCGTCAGCGCGGCGCGCAGGCTACCGGTATCGCGACCGCCTACGTCGATGATGATGTCCCCGTACTTCGCCTTGAGCTGGCGAACCTGCGTTCGGACGGCCGCGCCTTGCAGGCTGACAGCGGTGTAGCCGGGCTCGCCCATGTTCTCCGCACGGAGCTGGCTGAAGAGGCTGGCGGTTCCCTGCTCATCCCCATCCACCAAAAGCACGTCGCGTCCCTGGGAGGCCCGCAGGACCGCCAGATTGACCGCCACGGTCGTCTTACCGACGCCCCCTTTAAGGCCTGTTAGAGCTTGATCCAGTCAGCGGCGGCTGCGAGGCAGAGGATACCGAGGAAGGATCTGGCAGTCTTCTCGTAGCGGGTGGCGACGGCGCGCCATTCTTTCAGGCGTGCCCAGAGATTTTCCACCCGAGAGCGGTTGTTGTAGATCCAGGTGGGACAGGCGACCGGCGCGTCCGTGCGCTTGGGTGGAATGGCAGGACGTGCGCCCATGTTCCAGATCCGCTCGCGGAAGGCATCGGAGGCATAGCCGCGGTCACCGATGATCCAGCCTGGCACGTCCGGCAGGCTGTCGAGCAGACCGGATGCGAGCGGCAGTTCATGCGCCTGTCCAGGCGCGAGAGCGAAGGCGATGGCCCGTCCGCGCCCATCCGCAATCACGCAAGCTTTGGTGCCATAGCCGCCGCGAGATCGGCCAAGTGCTTCGCGTAGATCTCGCTCCTTGCCATTGGCCCCCTTTTTTCCGCACCCGCCGCCTTCTGGTGAGCGCGGATGGTGGTGCCGTCGAGGAAGGTCATGCCGAGCGCCACGCCACGCTGCTGGACCAACTCCAGCAGGCGCTCCCAGACGCCTGCCTTGGCCCAGCGGATGAAGAGTTGGGCCGCCAGCCACCAGGGCCCGAGTTCAGCAGGGATGCTGCGCCACTTGGCGCCGTTCTGGTGCCGCCAAAGGATGGCCGACATCGTGCGGCGCAGCTCCTTCGGCGGCGTCTTGCCGCGAGGCCTGACCGCCTCGATCAGCGGCTCCCACACCGCCCAGACCGCATCCGTGAGAAGCTGCTCGTTCCTGTCCTTCGCCATGCCCAAAACATGGGGGCAGTATTCAAGCTCTAACAGACCCTAG
>NZ_JBMPSU010000006.1:0-61934 GCF_049340465.1 Pseudoroseomonas sp. WGS1072
CGAAATTCGTGAAGGAGAGAAAAAGCCGGGGGGAAGAACTCCCGACGGGCACGGCAGGACCGCCTGAGTCCTGGCATGGATGACGCAGGAAACCGGCCTGGTCAGGCGGCGCGGCGTCCGATTACCCCCGATAATGTCCGCTTATCGCGAGGCTGCCGGCCAGGCCGGCCGGTCGCCCCATTTCAGGCGGCGCGGCCCCCCTAGTCCTGGCCGCGGCCGAAGACCCGCGCCGGGGCGGGCGGCATGCGCAGGTCGGGATCGCCGCCATCGGCCTGTTCGAGATGCGACTTCACGCTTTGCAGCGCCGCCTCCAGACCATGCTCGGCCGCGGCCCGGGGGCTTTCCCGCTCGGTCGGGTCGGCCGCCGGCGCGGTCTCGACCTCGAGGCGCAGATGCAGCGTGGCGATCGGGCCGCTGCCGGTGACGTGCCAGCTGCCCGCCGGCGGGAAGGACCATTGCAGGCGGCCGGTCGCGGCATCCGCCCGCAGCCCGTCCTGCGGCAGCGGTCCCTCCTCGCGGCGGAGCTGCGGCAGCCAGTGCCGCAGGTGCCGCGGATCGGCGAGATAGGCAAACACCTCGGCGGCGGGGCGGGCGATGCTGATCTTCTGCTCCATGGCGCGGCTTCCTTCCTGCAGCCGGGCAACGCCGCGCCCGGCGGGGGGTTGCCGGCCGGCGCCCCCCAGCCGTTTCCTGGCGCCCCCTGGCGCCCCCTCAGGGGGCGCGCCTCAGGCGGCGTCGAGCAGCAGGGCCGGGCGCGCCGTGGTGAAGCCGAGCGACAGGGCCGCCGCCTCGGCCAGCCAGGCCCGGAACAGGATCTGCCCGTCGAACGGGCCGTCCAGCAGGCCCTGGGCCACGGGCAGGGCCTGGCGCCGGGCCTGGGCCAGGGCGACGCGCCGCATGGCGGGCGCCAGCACCGCGGGCGGCGCATCCGGCGGCGGCAGGCCGGCGGCCCGCCGGAAGGCCGCCATGCTGCAGCCGCCGGCCAGGCTGGCCGGCTCCGGCAGGGGCCCCAGCCCGCGCAGCTGCCCGACGCCCCCGGCTTCGTCCCAGACCAGCAGGCGCAGGTCGTGGCGATGGCTGCCGGGCGGCACGACATAGCCCAGCACCTCGCCCGGACTGGCCGCCAGCAGCCCGGACAGCCAGCCCAGCCCCGCCTCCAGCAGACCGGGCAGGGGCGGCAGGCTGGCGGAGGCCACCAGGCGCGGGCCCTCCGCCTCCTGCAGCAGGCGGGAGGTGCCGGTGTCGTGGTCCAGGCTCTCGCCGGTTAGCAGGCCGGCGGCGGCGGGGAAGCGGAACAGCGGATGCGGATGCGCCTCGGGCCGGCGGCCGGCGAGCAGGCGCACCAGGGCCTCGGCCTCCGGGCGCGGCAGGGGGCGGCGCAGCGCCGCGTCCAGCTCCAGGCGGGACTGGCGGGCCGTCACGCCGCGCCTCCGTCGCGGCGCGCCAGTTCGGCGAGCCGCGTCTCCAGCCCGGCGGGATCGGCCTCGGTCCGCCGCCGCAGCACGCGCAGCGGCGGCTGGTCCTGCGGGTCCTCCTCGATCAGCGTCACCTCCACGGGACGATCGGCCAGCACCGCCTCGAACAGCCCCTCGCGGTAGGTGACGGCGATGCGGGGCGGGCCCTCCTGCGGCGCCAGCACCGCTTCGAGGCGGGCGAGCAGGCCGGCGAACTCGGCCTCATCGGCCTCGGCGGCGACGAGGTCGAGCAGCTCGCGCCCGTCCTGGACCAGACTGGCCTCGGCGGGGCCGCGGCGGCTGATCTCCATCCGGCTTCTCCTGAATGATGCAGCGCCCCGTGGTGGCACAATCCGACGTCGACTGTCCATAATTTTTCGCAAAACATCACCGCGCACGGCGAAAAAAGACCAAAACAAGCCGCGGATGGTAAGAGGCCGCCACCCCCCCCTACGCAGGATTGACCTTTCGGAGGCAAGAATGAAGAATCGATATTCAACCGATGCGATCATGCCATGCGCTTCCCCGCCATGTCGGACTCCCCCCTCGATCGCCTGGAAACGCTGGATCTCGGCACCACCGCCGGCCTCGCCCTGCTGCGCCGCCTGGATGCCCGGCTGCATCGCCAGCCCGACCCCGCCGCCCTGCGCGAGGGCCTGGCCCGGCTGACCTGCCGGGTGCCCCTGGCCGAACGCGCGGCCGGCCTGCTGGTGCTGCCGGGCGGCGCCCTGGCGCTGCGCCAGGAGGCGCTGCTGCTGCCCGATGCCGCCTCCGCCCTGGTGCTCGGGCCACAGCCGGCCGCCGCGCTGCGGGCGGCGCTGGAGGAGCTTCCCGGCGTGGTGAGCGTCGACCATGGCCCGGCGGGGCTGCAGGCCCGGGCCGGCCCCCCCCTGGGACCGCCGATGGGACCGCCGATGGGAACGCCGATGGGGACGCCGATGGGGACGCCGATGGAGGAAGCGGACGGCGCGGCGGCGCAGGCCGTCAGCCTTCTGCCACAGCCCGGCGGGCTGGCGCGCTGGTCTGCCGCCGCCGCGGGCTGGCGGGGCCCGGCCCTGCTGCGCTGGTCGGCGGCGGGGGCGGTCGCCTGGGAGATGGTGCCCGCGCCCCCCGCCCTGGCCCTGGCCGCCAGCGTGGTGGGCGAGGCGCTCGACCCGGCGCTGCCCCCCGTGCCCGCCGCCGTCTGGGACGCGCCCAGCGGCGATGAACGCTACCAGCTTCTCTCCAGCGGCCTGGCCGCGCATCTCGACGACCTGCTGGCCCAGGAGGTGAGCGATCGCCTGCGCTACGCCCTGATCGACCTCTGGACCGATGGCGAGGACAGCCTGGCCAGCCGCCTGGCCGACCGTCTGGGCGCCCTGCCGGCCTGCTTCGCCACCCCCTTCGGCCGGCCGGCCGGCTTGACCCTGCTGCAGGCCTGGCCGCGCGGCCAGCGCGCCGCCGGCGCGGCGTGGGCGCTGTTCGGCATCGCGCCGGATCTCTGGCAGGCGCGCTGGCAGGGGCCGGCGCGGCTGGGCTTCCTCGCCGCGGCGCGGCGGCTGCTGCCGGCCGGGACGGTGCTGCTCGGCGAGGCGCGCGGCGCCGAGCCCCTGCCGATGGAAGGGCTGGAAGCGGACCGGCGGCTGCGCGCCGGGGCCGGCGCCGCGGCCCTGCTGGCGCCGGCCCCGGAGACGCCGCAGGCGCTGCTCTTCCTCGGGCACCGCCTGGCGCAGCTCTGCGCCGCGCCGGTGCTGGCCGCCATGCCCGGCTGGGGCCTCTGCCACCTCTTCGATCCGGACGGCCGGGCGCAGGGCGGCAACGGGGCCTGGTACGGCTTCCTCCCCGGCGCCGAGGCCGCCCGGAGCTGAGCGGGGCGCGGTCTGGCGGCCCACGGAGCGTCTCGCGAAACGCCTTGCGAAAAATAACGCGATGCGCCAGGATGCCTGGCCTCTGCTGAAGGAGCCGGCGCGTGAAGATCCTGGTTGTGGACGATTACCCGACGATGCGGCGCATTGTGCGAAACCTGCTGGACCAGATCGGCTTCAAGGAGGTCGAGGAGGCGGGCAACGGCGCCGAGGCGCTGGAGAAGATCCGCCTCGCCCGCTATGACCTGGTGATCTCGGACTGGAACATGGAGCCGATGACCGGGCTCGAGCTGCTCAAGGAGGTCCGGGGCGATGCCAGCCTGGCGCGCACCCCCTTCATCATGGTCACCGCCGAGAGCAAGACCGAGAACGTCATCGCCGCCAAGCAGGCCGGCGCCTCGCAGTACATCGTCAAGCCTTTCACCGCCGAGACCCTGAAGGCGAAAATCGCGTCCGTCGTGGGCTGAGCGGGGTGCCATGAGCGGGACCTCTGCGGCCCCCGCCGCCGGCCTGGCGCGGATCGCCGGGCATGCCGCGGCGATCGCCGGCGAGATCGACCGGCTGCTCGGCCTGCGCGCCGATCCGGAGGAGGCCGGCCGGCTGGCGCCGGTGCTCGAGGAGATGCGCGCGATGGCCCGGCTGCTGGCCGAGACGCGCGCCGAGGTGACCGGGCTGCCGCCGCCCACCGATCTCGGCGACACGCTGGACGCCGTGGTGGGCGAGACCGAGCATGCCGCCTTCGAGATCCTGCGCCAGGCCGAGCGGGCCCAGGCCGCGGCGCGGCGGCTGCATGACGGCCGCTCCGCCGACACCGCCGCCGACCTGGCCGAGGTGGACGCGGCGGCGACGGCCATCGTGCTGGCCTGCGCCTTCCAGGACATCACCGGCCAGCGGGTGCGCAAGGTGCTCTCCACCCTGCGGCAGGTGGAGATGCGCATCGCCGCCCTGGTGGCGCTGATGGGCATCCGCCCCGAGGAGGCAGCCCCCCTGCCGGCCGATCCGCGACCGGAGGCCCATCTGCTGAACGGGCCGAGCAGCGCCGCCCAGGGTGGGCTCGCGCAAAGCGCCGTGGACGATCTCTTCGGCTGAGAGCCGGGCGGCGCGGACAGGACAGGATGTGAACATGGCGATCCCGGTCGGCGCTGAAGGCGCCCTGCAGCCCGCCGGCGCCGCAGCGCGGCGCGGCACCGCCGTCCCCATGGCGGCCGAGGGCTTCGCCGCCCTGCTGGCCGGCATGACGGGCGCGGCCGCCCCCCCGGAGGCGGCCGCGCCCCCGCCCGGCCCCGCCCCGGAGGCCGGGACGGAGGGCGCCCTGCCCTGGGACAGCCTCGCCGCCGCCGCCGAGGAGGCGGCCGGCCTGGCGGCATCCTTCCTGATGCCCAGCTTCACCCCGGCGGCGGCGGCGCCCGATCTGGATGCACCGGATCCGCAGACGTTCGATCCGCAGACATTCAATCCGGGGGCGTTCACTCCGCAGGCGCCTGATCCGGCCCTGCCCATGCCCCAGGCGGCATCGCCGCAAGGGTCGGCGCCGCAGGCGACCATCCCGCCGCCCTCAGCCCCCTCCTCAGGCCTGGCCTGGGCCGGCGAGGCCCTCACCGAGCCCTCGCCGCCAAGGCCCGCCGCGCCGCGGGAGGGGCCGCCGCAGGATCCGGAGACGGTGGCCGCGGAAGCCGCGCTGCCTTCCGGCCCGATGCCCCCTGGCCCGATGCCCTCTGGTCCCATGCCCTCTGGCTTGGCACCGTCCGGTACGGCCGCATCGGCCGCCATCCTCCCGTCCGCTCTCCTGACCGGTCCGCCGCAGGCGGCGTCACCCCTGGTGTCGTCCGCGCTCGCCGCCGGCGCCGTGGCCGCTTCCCTCCCGGCGCCGGCTGCGACCGCAGCGCCGCCGGCGGCGGGCCGGACCGGGGCCGGGGCCGGGGCCGAACCGGCCCTCCCCGCCGCCATCGTGTCAGCCATCCCGCCGGTCGCTCCGCCCTCGGCCCCGCCCGCCGCGCCGCCGCGCCGCCTGGCCGGGGCGGGGCTGCCGACGGCCGGCGAGACCAGGCTCGCCACGCCCTGGCCGGAGCGTCCGGCCGAGGGAAGCCCGGTCTCCTCCGGCCTTCCGGCCGCCTTTCCCGAGGTGGTGCCCGAGGCAGCGGAGAACGGTCTGACGGCCGGGGACCGGGCCGCGATCGTCGCGGCGGCCCTGGCGGATCCGGCGCGCCCCGCCGAGGCCGGCCCCGCGCCCACGACCCCGGCGCCAACCCCGGTCCCGACCCTGGCGCCGACCCTGGCCGCAACCCCGGCCTCCCCGGCCGACGCCGACGACGCGGCCGGGGCGCCCGGCACGGCGGCGCGGCGCGCCCGCCTGGCCGCCCAGGCCGCGCCGCAGCTGGCGCTGCGCCTGGCCGAGGCCAGCACGGCCGGCGTGTCCCGCATCGCGGTCGATCTGCGGCCGCCGGAACTCGGCCGCATCGAGCTGCGCCTGACCTTCCAGGAGGGCGGCGTCCATGTCCTGCTGCGCGCCGAGCAGCCGGAGACCTTCGAGGCGCTGCGCCAGGACCGGCAGACGCTGCTGACGCAGATGGAGCAGGCCGGGGTGCAGCTCGGCACCGGCGGCCTCGACCTGCAGCAGGGAACCCCGGGCGAGCGGCGCGACACGCCATCGCCGGCCGCCGCCGCGCCCCTCCGCGGCATGGCCGAGGCGGAGGCGGAGGACATCGCCGCGCCGCCGCGCCGCGTCACCGACAGCCTGATCGACATCATCGCCTGAGGCCCGGGAGCCGGGCAGGGAGAGCAGCATGGCCACCAGCAGCACATCCGCCATCACCGCCGCCACGGCGGGCGGCGCCGCCACGGCGCCGACCGCCAGCCTGAGCAGCAGCAGCGCCGATTTCGACCGCTTCCTGACCCTGCTGACCGCGCAGATGAAGTTCCAGGACCCGATGCAGCCGACCGACCCGACCCAGTTCGTGGCGCAGCTGGCGCAGTTCTCCCAGGTCGAGCAGCAGACCAAGACCAACACCCTGCTGACCGGCATCGCCAGTGCGCTCAGCAATGGCGGCACCCTGGCGGAGAACGCGGCGCTGCTCGGCAAGACGGTGCAGAGCACGCTCAGCCAGATCACCGTGCCCGACAGCGGCACCAGCACCGTCACGGCGACGGTGACGGCCGGCACGCTGGGCAACACCCGGCTCGAGGTGCTGGACGCCGGCGGCGCGGTGGTGCGCCGCATCGGCCTCGCCCAGGGCGAGAACACGGTGGTCTTCGACGGCAAGAGCGCCGACGGTACGCGGCTGGCGACCGGCCGCTACAATGTCCGTGTCGTCGGCGACGATGCCGGCGGCGCGCGGCAGAGCGCCGGCAGCGTCAGCGCCGGCGGCACCATCACCGAGTTCCGCAAGGACAGCACCGGCGCCTTCACCCTGGTGCTGAGCAATGGCAGCGTCATCAACGCCGCCGACGTGACGCAGATCAGGTCCTGAGCCGCCGGCCGCGCGGGCGGCTCAGCTGTGGATCAGCCGGGTGATGACCACGTCCTTGAGCCCGGCCTCCTGCACCTGCGCCAGGCAGTCGAACAGCCGGTCGCGCAGCAGGGAGGGGTCGGTCCGGCCCGGCCGCAGCTCCTGCCGCTCCGACATGGCGATCAGCCGCTGCAGCACCGCCTGCTTCAGCCGGGGCGACAGGTCGCGGAACTGCTGGGTCTCCGCCGCGCGGGTCTCCAGCGTCACCGAGACCACGACATAGCCCATGCGGCGGCCCAGGCTGGGCAGGTTCACCGTGAAGTCGCCGAGCGGCAGGAACTCGTATTCCTTCTTCGGCGCCGCCTCGGCCGCCCGGGCGGGAGGGGTCAGCAGGGCCGGGGCCAGGGCGGAGGTCGCAATGGCGCCGAGCAGGGCCCGGCGGAGACAGGGTGACGGCATGGCGCTCTCGATCGATTGCGGATGACCCCTGTTACGCAACCGGTGATTATCACGTCAATCAACTTATCCTATTTTTGCGACGCGACATGGCGCGGGCCCGCGCCGCCCCGCTTCCGCTGCGCCCAGACGATGCCGATGATCCGGGCCACCGCCTCGAAATGCGCCGGCGGAATCGCCTGGCCGACCTCGACCGAGGCGTAGAGGCCGCGCGCCAGGGGCCGGTCCTCGATCAGCATCACGCCGGCGGCGCCGGCCAGTTCGCGGATCCGCAGCGCCACGTGGTCGACGCCCTTGGCGACGCAGACCGGCGCCGCGTCCTCGCCCCGCTCGTAGCGCAGCGCCACGGCGAAATGCGTCGGGTTGGTGATCACCACCGTGGCGGTCGGGACATCGGCCATCATGCGCCGCTGCGACATCTGCCGGCGCTTGCGCTTCAGCGCCGACTTCACGTGCGGGTCGCCATCGGTCGCGCGCAGTTCCTCCCTCATCTCCTGCAGCGTCATGCGCTGCCGGCGATGGTACTCGAAGCGCTGGAAGGCGATGTCGATCGCCGCCACCACGCCGCTGACCAGGGTCACGGCGAAGACCACGGCGATGGCCGACTGCATCGCCAGCGCCGGGAACACCGCCGGGTCCACCGCGGCCAGCTGCGCGCTCCGCTCGTAGAGCGGCCGACCGACGATCCAGCAGGTCAGGCCGACGGCCAGCATCTTGGTCAGGCTCTTGGCGAACTCGAACAGCGCCTTCAGTCCGAAGAGCCGCTTCATCCCGGCCAGCGGCGAGAGGTGCGACCATTTCGGCCGCAGCCGCTCGCCGGCCATGACCACGGTGTTCTGCGCCAGGTGCGGCAGCAGGCTGCCGGCCAGCAACAGGCCGAAGACCGGCAGCAGCGCCACGGCCAGCGCCTCGATGAAGGCGGCGCCCGCCTGGCGATAGCCCTCCCCGGTCAGGTCGAGGAAGGCCTCCGGCTGCTCGATCAGCGGCAGCAGCACCAGGCTGACCCGCTCGCCGATCAGCCCGCCGGCCAGGCCGAGGGCGAGCAGCATGGCGGCATAGAGGCCGAAGACCGAGCCCTCGCGCGAGACCGGCAGGTCGCCCTTCTCGCGCGCCTGCTGCAGCTTGCGCTGCGAGGCGTCGAGCGTCTTCTCCTGGCCGCTCTCCTCCGCCACGGCTCAGCGCCCGAAGGTGAAGACGGCGCCATAGGCGCCGAGGATCTCGGTGACCAGGGTCGGCGCCGCGGCGCCGAGCAGCGTCAGGCCGGCCAGCAGCAGGGCCGGCGCGCCGATCATGAAGACCGGCATGGCCGGCATGGCGCGGTTGATGCCGGCCAGCGCCAGGTTGAAGATCAGCGCCAGGATCAGGAAGGGCATGGCGAGCTGCATGGCGAGGCGGAAGGCCGTCGCCACCCCCTCGGCCAGGCTGCGCGCGGCGAGCGCCGTCTCCGGCGCGGCGCCGAGCGGGACCAGCGCGTAGCTGTCGGCGATGGCGCGCAGGCCCGGATGGTGCCCGTCGATGGCGAAGAGCGCCGCCAGGCTCGCGGCGTAGAGCGCGCCGCCGAGCACCGCCGAATTGTCCATGCCGATGCCGAAGACGAAGGCGTTGCTGATGCCGATGCTCTGGCCGATCACCTGACCCGCCACATGCACCGCCGAGAGCAGCAGGCGCGACAGCGTGCCGAGGAAGGCGCCGGTCGCGGTCTCCAGCGCGACCGCGCCGGCCATGGCGAGGGCGCCGGGCGGGCTGCTGGCCGGCCCGGCGAGCGGCGCGATGCAGAGCGCGATCAGCAGTCCGGCCAGCAGGCGGATGCGCGCCGGCAGCTGCGTCTCGCCCGTCCCCGGCAGCAGCAGCAGCGCCGCCGAGACCCGGCAGAACACCAGGAAGAGGCGATAGAGCTCGGCGGTCAGCCAGCTTTCCAGGCCGAGCTGCACCCTCAGATCTGGCCCACGGTGCGCAGCTTGGCGCGCTGATGCACCTCCGCGTGGCTGATCACGGCGATGGTCGGGTTGATGCGCTCCACCAGGTGGCGCACGAAGGGGCGCGCCGCGGCCGAGGTCAGCACCGCCGGCCAGTCCCCCTTGGCGGCGGCCTCGGCGATGCGGGCGCGGGTGGAGGCGATCAGCTCCTGGATCCGCGACGGCGCCATGGCGAAGTTGCGCTGGTCGCCCTCCTCGATGATGGCGCCGCCCACCTCGCGCTCCCATTCGGGCGAGAGCAGCAGGGTGGTGATGTAGCCGTCCTCCTGCGTCAGGCCGCGGCAGATCTGCAGGGAGAGGCGCTGGCGCACATGCTCGGCCAGCATCGAGACGTTGCGCGTCATCCCCGCCGCCTCGTGCAGCGCCTCCAGGATCAGCGGCAGGTTGCGGATCGAGATGCGCTCGCCGAGCAGCGTCGCCAGCACCTTCTGCACGGTGGCCATCGGCAGCACGGCGGGGATCAGGTCGGCGACCAGGCGCTGATGCTCCTTCTCCAGGCCGTCGAGCAGCCGCTGCGTCGCCGCATAGGTCTGCAGCTGCGCCATGTAGCCCTTCAGCACCTCGGACATGTGCGTGGTCAGCACGGTCTCGACATCGACCACGGTGAGGCCCTGGGCCATCGCCGCCTCGCGCAGCGCCGGCTCGATCCAGCGCGCCCTGATGTGGAAGGAGGGCTCCTGCGTGTCGATGCCCGGCACGCCGATCTCCTGGCCGCCGGGGGCGAAGGCCAGCAGCCGCCCCAGCACCAGCGTCTCGCGCGCCACCTCGACGCCCTGCACCTGGATCGAGTACTCGCCCGAGGCGAGATCCATGTTGTCCTTGATGCGGACGGCGGGCAGCACGAAGCCGAATTCCAGGCCGAAGGCGCGGCGCAGCTTCCGGATCTTCTCCGACAGCCCGCCCTGGCGGCTGGCGGTCAGCGAGACCAGGCCCATGCCGAGCTCGAGGCGGACGTCGTCGACGCGGATCAGCTCGGCCATGCTCTCCTCGCGCGGCGCCGCCTCGGCCACCGGCAGGCCGGCCTCGCGCGCCGCGGCGGCGCGCCCGGCGGCGCGCTGCGCCAGCCAGCCGCCGCCGGCGGCGACGGCGCCGAGCGCGAAGAAGGGCAGGAAGGGCAGGCCGGGCAGCACGGCGAAGAGGCCGGAGAGGCCGGCGGCCAGGTAGAGCGGCTTCGGCTGGGCGCCGAGCTGGCTGACGAAGGCCTTGTCGGTCGAGCCGCGCACGCCGCCCTTGGAGACCAGCATGCCGGCGCCGACCGAGACGATCAGCGCCGGGATCTGGCTGACGATGCCGTCGCCGACCGCGAGCGTGACGTAGTTCTCGGCCGCCGCCGAGAGCGACATGCCATGGCGCAGCGTGCCGACGGTGATGCCGCCCAGCACATTGACGATGGTGACCAGGATGGCGGCGACGGCATCGCCGCGGACGAATTTCGAGGCGCCGTCCATGGCGCCGAAGAAGGTGTTCTCGTCCTCCAGATCGCGGCGGCGGCGCTTGGCCTCGGCGTCGTCGATGGTGCCGGCGGCGAGATCGGCGTCGATCGCCATCTGCTTGCCCGGCATGGCATCCAGGCTGAAGCGCGCGGCGACCTCGGCGATGCGCCCGGCGCCCTTGGTGACGACGATGAAGTTCACCACGATCAGGATGGCGAAGACGATGACGCCGATGATGAAGTCGCCGCCGACGACGAAGGCGGCGAAGCCGTGGATGACGTCGCCCGCCGCGTCCAGGCCGCGATGCCCCTCGGCCAGCACCAGCCGCGTGGTGGCGAGGTTGAGCGCCAGCCGCAGCAGGGTCGAGACCAGCAGCACGGTGGGGAAGACGGAGAAGTCGAGCGGCCGCTCGATCCAGATCGCCACCATCAGGATCAGCACCGAGAGGGTGATCGAGGTGGCGAGGCCGAGATCGACCAGCCAGCTCGGCATCGGCAGCACCAGCACCGCCAGCAGCAGCACCAGCGCCGCGGCGAAGAGCAGGTCCTGGTGGCCGAGGCCGCCGCGCAGGCGCCGGAGCAGATCCATGCGTCAGAGACCCACGATGAGCTGCGCGATCTCCTCGGTGTAGGAGCGCAGCGCGGCGAAGCCGAAGGGCAGGGAGAGCATGGTGGCGATCATGGTCACGACGATCTTGGGCACATAGGACAGCGTCATCTCCTGGATCTGCGTCAGCGCCTGCAGCACGGAGATGGCGACGCCGGTGACGAGTGCCGCGAGCAGCGGCGGGCCGGCCACGACCATCGTGGTGTAGAAGCCGCCGCGCAGCACCTCGATGACATCGCCCTCGTTCACGGCGCTCAGACCGCCATGCGCAGCACGTCCATGTACGCGCCGACGACCTTGTCGCGCAGCTGCGTCATGGTCTGCACGGTCAGCTCGGCGCTGGCGGCGGCCTGCACCACCTCCTGCACATCGGCGGTGCCGGCGACGCCGCGCGCCGCGGTGACCTCGGCCTGGCGCAGCGTGGCGAGCGAGGCGCGGGCGGCGTCCCCCACCATGGCGCCGAAATCGGTCGCCCCGGGCTGGCCCGCGGCGGCGGCACCCGCGCCATAGGCGCGCAGCGCGCTGGAGACGGGAGGGATGGCGGCGAGCGGCGTGGACATGCGGGTCACGACCTCAGGATGTCGAGCGTCTTGCCGTAGAGCGTGCGCGCCTGCTGCAGCACCGCCATGGACGCCTCGTAGCTGCGTCCGGCCATGCGCAGATCGGCCTGCTCGATCAGCGGATCGACGTTCGGGAGTTTGACGTAGCCCTGCTCGTCGGCCGCCGGATGAGCGGGATCGAACTGGGTGCGGAAGCCGCGGCCGTCCTGCTGGATCGCCGCCGTGCTGACCAGCTGCGCGCCGGTCGCGCGGTCGAGGCGCTGGCCGAAGCTGATCAGCTTGCGCCGATAGGGGTCGCCGCCCGGTACCGCCGCCGTGGAGCTGGCATTGGCGATGTTCTCGGCCGCCACGCGCATGCGGGTGGCCTGGGTGCTCATGCCGGAGGCGGCGGTGGCCATCGCCCGGGTCAGCGGTCCGGCGCCGGAGACAGGTCCGAGGCGCAGCATCAGCGGCCGCCCGCGGCGCTGCGCAGCAGCGAGGCGCCCTGCTTGTAGACGACCGTGGCGAGGTCATAGGCCTTCGCCACATCGGCCTGCTTCACCATCTGCTCCTCCAGGCTGACCGTGTTGCCGTCCGGGTCCTCGCCATAGGACTGGGCGCGGTCGGCGGCGATCTCGGCGCCGCCGCGGCCGGCGCCGAGATGCCCGGGCCGGGTCGCCGCCAGCTGCACCGTTTGCGGATCGCTCCCCGGGCCACGCAGCAGGCCGCTGTCGAAGCGGAACGGCTTCACGTCCCGCGCGCGGTAATGCGGGGTGTTGGCGTTGGCGATGTTCTGCGCCAGCACGTTCTGCCGTTCCGACAGGTGCCGCATGCGCGCGCCGGTGATGCGGAAGACGTCGATGCCGTCGAGCATGGATGGGGGTGCCTCTCTGGCTGCCGGCGCAGGAATAGCCCGGTCCCGCCCGTCTTGTCGATGTTTTTCGCATAGCGCTTCGGCGGCGATGCGGGCCATAATGGCCCGAGAAGACCGGTCTCCGGCGCTGCCCCTCCCTAGCGGACGAATATTTCGCATGAATTCCGAGGCCCTCCCTCCGCTCGCCGCCCCGCCGGCCCCGTCATCCGGCCTTTCATCCGGCCTCGCCGACCTCGCCGGCCCGCTGGCGCGACTGCCCCGGCGGGGCCGCTACGGCACGCTGGCCGGGGTGCGGGGTGCCGCCCTCTCCGTCGCCGGTCTGGGCCCGGGCGTCGCCATCGGCGACCGGCTGCGCATCGAGCGCGGCGGCCTGGCGCCGGTCGAGGGCGAGTTCGTCGCCTTCACCCCGGAGACCGCGCTCGCCGTGCCGGAGGGCGGCACCGAGGGCCTCGCCCCCGGCGCCCGCGTCTGGCTCGACGATCCGCTCCGGCTGCGTCCCTGCGACGCCTGGATGGGCCGGGTGATCGACAGCCAGGGCCGACCGCTCGACGGCCGCGGCCCGCTGCCGCAGGGCGGCGCGGGCGTGCCGCTGCGCCGCCCCGCGCCGGACGCGCTGCGCCGCCGCCTGATGGGCGACAAGCTCGAGACCGGGCTGCGCGTGCTCGACGTCTTCACCCCGGTCTGCCGCGGCCAGCGCCTCGGCATCTTCGCCGCCTCGGGCGTCGGCAAGTCGACGCTGATGGGCATGCTGGCGCGCGGCGCCGAGGCCGATGTCATCGTCGTCGGGCTGATCGGCGAGCGCGGCCGCGAGGCGCGGGAGTTCCTCGACCATATCCTGGGCGAGGCGGGGCGGCGGCGCAGCGTCGTCATCGTCTCCACCTCCGACCAGCCGGCCCTGGCCCGCCGCCGGGCGGCGCAGGCGACGCTGGCCGTGGCCGAGCATTTCCGCGCCGAGGGCCGGCAGGTCTTCCTGCTGCTCGATTCCATCACCCGCCTGGCGCATGCGCAGCGCGAGATCGGCCTGGCCGCCGGCGAGCCGGCTACCGCCCGCTCCTACACGCCCTCGGTCTTCACCGAGCTGCCGGCGCTGCTCGAGCGCGCCGGGCCGGGGCCCGAGGGGGAGGGCGACATCACCGCCATCTTCACCGTGCTGGTCGATGGCGACGACCATGACGAGCCGATCGCCGACGCGGTGCGCGGCATCCTGGACGGGCATGTGGTGCTCGACCGGCGGATCGGCGAGCGCGGCCGCTGGCCGGCGATCGACGTGCTGCGCTCGGTCAGCCGCGCCCTGCCGCGCTGCCATGACGCCGAGCAGAACCGGCTGCTGGGCGAGGCGCGGCGCCTGCTCTCGGCCCATGCCGACATGGCCGAGATGATCCGCCTCGGCGCCTATCGCACCGGCAGCGACCCGCTGGTGGATCGTGCCATCCGGCTGCAGCCGGCGCTCGATGCCTTCCTCGGCCAGGGGCTGGAGGAACGCACCGGCAGCGCCGAGGCTTTCGCGCAGCTGGATGGCGTGCTGCAGGCGTAAGGCGGGCGGCCCGGGCCCGGGCCGCCGGAGGCCCGTCCGGCTCCGGGCAGGCCGCGCCACGCGGGGAGGTGGCGGATCACCGCGGGCGGCCGTGCCTGGCCTCGCCCACCGCCCGCATCAGCCGTTCAGGATCGAGTAGATCGCCGCCGCGCTCTCCGCCGCGAAGCCGTTCTGCCCCCAGGAGAGGGGCTGCACCAGCGTCGCGACGCCACTGGCGCTGGCCAGGGCCTTGGCCTCGGCGACGCTCGACTGCGCCACGTAGCGGTCGAGCATCCTGGCGAGCTTGGTGGCGTCCTTGAAGTCGGCGATATCCATCCGCTTCTCCAGCGCCGCCTTCTGCTGGTCGACGTCGAGCCGGGCGAAGCTGTCGGGCAGGCCCAGCACGCCGCGCACCACGGCCGAGAGGTTGGTATCGGCCATGACGCTGTACCAGCTGGTGACCTGCGGCAGCATCCGCTTGGCATAGACCGCCTGGCGCAGCGTCTCGGAGGTGGCGCTGAGCGAGTCCTCGAAGGCCGCCTGGGTGTAGAGCTGCGCGATCTTCTCGACCACGGCGCTGTCGGCCACCTTCGGCCCGCCCTGCGCCGGCACCGCCGCCGCGCCGGCGACATTGCTGACCAGCGTGGCGCCGACCGAATCCTGCGCCGGCGTGAAGTCGATCTCCGCCACGCCGCGGGCCCTGGCATCGCTGAAGACCAGCGTGTCGCCCTGGGCGACGACGCGGATCGCCGTCGCGCCGCCATCGGCGCGGCGCAGCGCCGCCTGCAGCTTCGCCGCGATCGCGCCCGGCGTCCTGGCCTCGGTGAGCGGGACATCCTCCACCGTGACGCCGCCGATGCCGCCCGAGAAGCTCAGGAAGCCGCGCGTCAGCCGCAGCCCCTCGATCCCGACCGTGGCGGTCGAGGGCATGGCGGGAAGCTCGGGGATGGCGAGGCCGCCATAGTTCAGGTCGCCGGCGATCGCCTGGTAGCGGCTGTCGGTCATGCGCGCGGCGACGGAGGTGCTGTCCGTCACGTCGCTGTTCAGCACCTTCCGCATCAGCCCTTCCATGCCGATCTGCGCGTCCAGCCCATAGGCCTTCAGCACCAGCGACTGCAGACGGTAGTCGGACAGCAGATCCTGCGCCGTCGCCTTGCTCGGCAGCCGCTCGCGCAGATAGGCGAGGTCGCGCTGCAGTTGCGGGTCCTTGCTGAAGGCCTTGAAATCGGCCGGGGTCCTGGTCTGCAGCAGCTTCCAGCCGGCCATGCCGGTGGGAAGGCCGATGCCCACCAGGCTGATGCCGCCGCTCATGCCTCGTCGGACAGCGGCGGCGGCGCCGGCTTCTCCGCCTCGGGATTGTAGCCGGCGGGCAGGCGCATCAGCACGCGGTTGGTCTCCGGGTCGCGCAGCTCGGAATAGAGCCGCATGGTCCTGCCATCCAGTTGCACGTTGAAGGTCGGCCCGGCGGGGACGACGCGCTGCTCGCGCTCGGCCGTCTGCGGCGCGGTGCCCGTGGCGGGCGGCGGGGTCTCGGCCTCGCGCCGGGCCGTGCCGGCCGGGCCGGTCTCGGTGGTGCGCGCGCCGGCGGGCGGGATGGGTTCGATCATGTCGGTCTTCCTGTTCTCTGCGGACTGTTCTGCGGAAGGGCTTCTCCCAGGGCGATGGCGGGACCGGCGATCAGGCCGGGCGGGCCTCGGGCGCCCGGTTCCGGGTGGCGAGGCGGTGGGGCTGCGGCGCCGGCCCTGCCAGGCCGGAAGGGACGGGGCCGGAAGGGACGGGGCCGGAATGGACGGGGCCGGAATGGACGGGGCCGGGACGGGCGGGACCGGCATGGGCCGGGATGGGCTCGGCGGCCGGGCCACGGCGGAAGCGCTCCGGCGGCGGCAGGTCGAGCAGCGCGGATTCGTAGAGCACCAGGTCGCGCAGGGCGGAGAGCGCGCGGTAGGTGTTGCCGGCGCGCATCTGCGTCTCCGCCTCGTCGAGCTGGCGCAGGTGCTCGGGCTTGACGAAGGCGCCGCGCAGGCGCGCCATCTGCTCGTCGAAGGCCGCCATCGAGCCCAGCGCGGGCTGGGCGCCGAGCAGCACGTTCTGCGCGGCGAAATAGGCGCGGCGCACCGGGGTGGTGGCGTCCTCGGGCAGCAGCACGTCCTTCTCGCGGACGATCTGCGCCTGGGTCTCGACCATCAGATAGGCGCGCCGCTCGCCATTGGTGACGACGGCGCCGTTGATGAACAGCCGCTCGCCCGGGGCGAGCTTCAGGATCAGCGACATCAGCCTGCTCCGGCGGGGGCCGTGCCGGCGGGGCGGAGCCCGGCCATGACGGCGCGGTTGACATCGATCAGCGCGGCGGGCGCCTTGCTCTCGCGCGCCACGCGGTCGCTTTCGGCCAGCACCCAGCGGGCCAGCGAGATCAGGCGGGCCTTGACCGTGTCGGCGAAGGCATTGCCCTCGGCGGCGAGATCGGCCGCGAAGGCGATCCAGACCATGCGGTTCTCGTGCAGGGCGCTGGGCAGGGCGGCGGGGCCGGCGGCGGGATCGGCCGCGGCCTCCAGCAGCGCCGTGGCGCGGGCCAGGACGCGATACTCGATCTCGCGCGGGTCCTCGGTCTGCCGGATGGCAGAGCCATAGGCGGCGGCGATGCCGCGCGGCCGCAGCAGGGGCGCGGGGCGGAGGGTGTCCTGAGCGACGCTCAACATCGGATTCTTCCTTGGTCACGCCGGCCGGCTTTGCCGGGAAGGCGCGGTGGCCTCGGGCAGCGGGTCGTCGGGGCGCGGGAGGGAGGGATCCCCCCTCCCGCCGGTCCGGGGGCGCGGCGGGCGCGCCCCCTTCGGGTCATCAGCCGCGGAACAGCGACAGGATGCTCTGCGGCGCCTGGTTGGCGATGGACAGCGCCTGGGTGCCGAGCTGCTCCTGCACCTGCAGCGCCTGCAGGCGGGCGGCCTCCTCGGACATGTCGGCATCCACCAGGGCGCCGACGCCGCTGGTCAGGGTGTCGACCAGCTTGTCCATGAAGTCCTTCTGCAGGTCGATGCGGGTCTGCGCCGCACCGAAGGCCGCGCCGGCCGAGAGCACCGCCGTCTCGATCGTCTTCAGACGGGCGAGCAGGTCGGAATAGTCGGTGCTGGAGACCGGGGTCTGCTCGGTCGCGACGCCGGTGGCATCGGACTTCGTCACCTGCAGGGCCGAGGCGGCGGTGAAGGCCGTGTCGGTGTCGCCCGAACGCTCGGCATCGACATAGAGCTGGCCATCGGCGGTGAGGAAGGCGATGTCGCCGCCCGAGCCCTTCTTGCTGTTGATGTCGGTGACCAGGCGGCCCAGCATCTCCGCGTCGGTCTCCTGCACGTTGGCGCGGCTGACGGTGGAGGTCTGCGCGGCGCCGGCCGCATTGGTGAAGGAGAAGGAGAGGGTCTCGACCCGCTCATCCGCCGCCACATTGGCCAGGGCCGCGACGTCGTAGGTATAGCCCGCGGAGGCGCCGGCCGAGGAGGTGTCGACCGTGGTGGAGACCGCGTCATCGGTCACCAGGAAGCCGGTGACGGCGCTCGGCGCCAGGCTCTGGTCGAACACCAGGCCCGTGCCGGCATCGTTCAGATAGGCGAAGTTGAAGCCGGCCGCCGCATTGATGTTGGTCACAAAGGTGGCCGCCTCGCCGGCGGTCATGGTGGTGGCGGCGGCGGCCTGGGTGACCGTATGACCGACGCCGTTGATCGTGAAGCGGGCGGAGACGTTGCCGGCCGCCGCAACGATGCCGGCCAGGGCGCGCGTCTGGGTCGTGGCGCCGCTCGCCGTCAGCGTGCCGGCCGCGGCCGCACCCTTCAGCTTCAGCGCGTCCTCGCCCTCGAAGGTCACCGCGCCGCTGGCCAGCGAGGCGTCGACCACCAGCTTGCCGGTGCGCTCGTCGATCGAGGCGATGGTGTTGCCGCCGCCGGCGGCGAGGTTGATCTGCTCCTTCAGCCCGGCCAGCACGGCGGCGTTGTCGTCGCCGGTCAGCGCGGTGTAGCTGGCGATCTGCCGCTGGCCCTCGACCTCGAACTCGAAGGAGTAGACGGCACCCACCGCCGGCGCGCCGGCGGCCAGGCCGTAGGAGAACTTCGGCGCCTGCGGCGCCTTGTCGACGGCCGCGCCCAGGACGATGTCGTTGTCGGTGTCGAGCGCCTTGGCCAGCGCCGTCTCGCCGTCGAAGGTCACGACGTCGGTCGCCAGCTCGGCATCGACCAGGAGCTCGCCATTGGCGCCGATCTCGGCGAAGGCGTTGCCCGCGCCGGCGGCGCTGTTGATGGCGTTCTTCAGGCCGGTCATCAGGTCGGAGAGCGAGGTGGTCGTGGCGGTGAAGCTCGCGACCTTCTCCTTGCCGTCGAGCTTGAAGGTGAAGCTCAGCTTGTCGCCCACATCGACGGTGCCGGTCGGCGCGGCATAGGAGTAGCTGTCCTTGGCGCGCTCGACGGTCAGGCGGTCGAGACCCTCCAGGGCGCCGCCGGCGCTCATGGTCAGGTTCTGCTGCGCGACGGTGATGTAGCTCGGCACCAGGTTGCTGCCATCGGCGTTGACCGAGGCCAGGATCTTCTCGTCGCCCGAGCGGCTGTTGTTGATCAGGTTCACGCCTTTGAAGGCGGAGCTGCCGATGATGCTGTCGATCTGCGCGACATACTCGTCGATCGCGGCCTGCACGGTGGCCGAATCCTTGACGCCATCCTGCACCGAGGTGACGCTCTCGCGGATCTTGGAGATCAGGTCGGCGATCTGCTCGGTGCCGGCGGCGGCGGTGGAGACCACGCCGCTGGAGACGGAGAGGTTCTCGCTCACCTGCTTGAAGTTGGCGATCTCCGCGCGCATCGAGGTGGCGACCGCCCAGGTCGCCGCGTTGTCCTTCGCGGTCGAGACCTTGAGGCCGGTGGAGATGCGGTTCTGCGTGTCCAGCAGGTTCTTCTGGGTGGCCTTCAGCGACTGCAGCGCCGTCATCGCGCCGTTGTTCGTGAGGATCGAGCTGACCATCTGAGCGCCCTTCAAGGGTTCCGGTTCGGGGAAGCGCCTTCTGACGCGGCTATCGCTGCGCGCGGCACCTCGAGGGGCCGACCGCGACGAGACTTCCTAGCGCCGGCGGGGAAAAATTCGCAATCGCCGCGGTGCCTCAATCGTCCTCCGCCGCGGCGCGCGGGGGGCGGCGTCACGCCTGCCGGTCCAGGCTGGCGGCCAGGGTGTGGCGCAGGCGGCGCCGGCGCGGCCCGGCGGGCGGCCCGTACAGGCCCGGATCGGCGGCCCCGGCGACATCCTGCCGCAGCCGCTCGCGCACCGTCTCCAACGCCCCCGCCACGGCGCCCAGCACCAGCGCGTTCTCCTCCGCCGCGCGCATCATGGCGGCGAGCGAATCGCGCTCGGCCTGGCTCTGCGGCGCGCCGGCCTGGGCCAGGCGGGTGAGGGCGCGACGCTTCTCGCCGATCAGCGCCATCAGGTCCGGCAGCTGCGCCTGCCGCGCCGCCGCCGCCTCGCGCTCCAGCACGGCGCGGAGCTGCGCGGCCGCCTCCTGCAGCGGGGTCATCGCGCCGCACCCGGCTGCGGCGGCGCCTGGCGCGCGGCGATGGCGCGCTCGATCACCGGTGTCAGCCCCAGGCCCCCCTGCGAGACCAGCGCGCCGCCGAGCGCCTCGTCCATGAAGCTGTCGAAGGCCTGCGCGCCGGTGCCGCGGCCGGACAGGCCGGATTTCTGCGGCGGCCGGGCGGCGCGCAGCATCTCGGCCGCGAAGCCGCTTTCCAGTTGCCGGGCCAGGCGCCGGGCGGTGGCCGGCGGGGCGGCGTTGATCGAGGCATCCATGCGGTCTTCTCCGGGGATGACGGTTCCGCTGAGCAAGGACGGCACGTTAGCCGACCATCAGCAAATTTTCGCATAACATGGCGCGAGACCCCGCCCTCCAGAACGGATGGCTCCCGATCTCCAGAAGGAGCGACCCCTCCGCGCGCGGCGCGGAGCAGGAAGGATGGCGCGCCGTGGACGAGGACGAAGCAGGGCCGGTGGATCCAGAGCCGGTGACGGCCGGACCCAAGCGGCGCAATCAGCAGCGCCGGCGCGCGCTGCCGGTGGAGCGGCGCGGCGAGTTCGACCGCCGGCTGCTGGCCGGGGAGGAGGTGGCCAGCCTGTCCCGTGCCTTCGGCATCGAGCCCTGGTATGCGCAGCGCCGGGCGCAGCGGGTGCTGGGCCGGGTCAGCCGGGGCCAGGAGGTCTCGCCCTTCCTCTCGCCGATGGAGATGGATGAGGAGATGACCCCGCTGCAATACGCATGCTGCGTGCTGGGCGGCCGGGTGCGGCCGCTGCGCAACGGCTACTACGTGCTGGACGGCTTCCAGGCCGGCCCGCGCGAGGTGGCGCGGGCGGCCAACCGGCTGCTGCGCGAGCGCGGCCTGGCGGAGATCCCCTATCCGGGGCTGACGCCGCTCTATCGCTGAGGCCGGCGGGCGGGGCTCCGGGGCCGGGCGCATGGCGGCCGCGCCACCCTCCGGCCGCTCACCGCCCCCCTCTCACTGCGCCGGCTTGTCGAGCAGCAGCCGCTCCGGCGCGGCGCGCAGATCGGCCTCCAGCGCCATCAGCCCGCCGACACCCTCCTCGGCCAGCAGGGCGGCGCCGGCGGCGGCGACCTTCGAGGCCTCGGCCAGGTCCTGCAGCGCCGCCTCGGCCTCGGCCACCAGGGCCGCGGTCTCGATGGCGCTGGTCAGCGGCACCGCCTCGCCCTTCAGGGCCGGCTCCGGCCGGCCGTCCACGGCCTCGGCCGTCGGCGACGGATCAGACGGATCGGCCACAGCCACCACGGCCTCGGCTTCGATTCTGGCATCGGTTTCGGTTTCGGCTGGGGCCGGCTCGGGATCGCGCTGGCGATGCAGGCCGCGCACGCGGGCACCTCGCTCGATGCCGATCTCCTCATAGGACAGCTCGGCCTCCAGCAAGGCCGTGCGCACCACCTCGATCTCGCGCGCCTCCACCGTGCCGCGCAACGTGCCGCTGACGCGCAGCCGCTCCGTCTCGATGCGGCCCTCGACCAGGCCGCCGGCCTCGAGCAGCACGACGGGGGCGGTGAGGTCGCCGCGCACCACGCCCTCGACGCGGATCACGCCGCGGCTGCGCAGCCGGCCCTCGAGCTCGCTGTCGGCGGCGATCAGCATCATGCCGGTGCCAGGCAGCTGCGCCGGGGCGAGGAAGCGGCTGCGATCGACCCGCGGCTCCAGCCGATCGGTGCCGCGGGCGGCGGGCTCGCCGGCGAAGGTCTCCTCGCCGGCGGAGAGATCGAAGCGCTCATAGGTGATGCGCGGCTCGCCGCCGCTGGACCTGCCGAAGATGCTCATTGTGGTTCCCGTTCTAGGAAGGGCGGCATGACGCCGGGGCGTCTCCCTCCTCCTTATGATTTTCGCACAACGAACGCAAGATTTTTCGCAAAATCCGCCGAGCCTTGGCCGAGCAGGGGCAGGATCTCATCCGGATGCAGCCCGCCGCGCAGCGCCTCGACCAGGCCGGTCAGCTGCATCGCCGGCCAATCCAGTCCCCGGGACTCCAGTCCTCGATATTCCAGTCCTCGATATTCCAGCCCGGGGCATTCCAGGCAGCGCGCCAGCTCGGCCAGCACGGGCCGCAGCAGGGCCGGCTCCGCGGGCAGGCCCGACAGCAGGGGTGCCGTGGCCGCGCCCTCCGCCGGCCGGTCCGCCGCCGCCAGGAGGATCCGCCCCCCGCCCGGCAGACGCAGCAGGCCGGTCTGAGGATCGAGATCGCCCAGGCGGCAGGCCAGCAGGTCGGCGGCGGCGGCGCCCGTGGTCAGCACCAGCCCCACCAGCAGGCCCAGATCGCGCCCCTCGCGCTGCGCCCAGGCGATGGCGCGGCCGCAATCGACCGGCGAAAGCAGGCCGAGACCGTCCGGCGCCAGGCCGAGCAGCGGGCTGTCGAGGCCGGGGAGGTGGAAGTCGCAGAACTGCGCCAGGGCCGCGCCCAGCGCCGCCTGCTCGGCCAGCATCGGCGCGGCGCCGCCGAGCGCGACGCGGCGCCGCGCGCGCAGCGCCTGCAGGTCGGCGGGGCCCAGCGCCGCCAGCGGCAGGGCGCATTCCGGCTCGGCCAGCAGCCCGGCCAGGCGGTGCAGGGGGGCGATCTGGGTGCCGCCCTCGGCGCGGGGCAGGGTGCCCTGGTCGATCGCCCAGCGCCGCAGCGCCTCGGCGGCGGTGCCGAGGAAGCGCTTGCTGCCGATCCGGATGGTGCAGCGGCGCAGGGCGGCGCTGGCCATGCCCTCCCAGGCCTCGGCGGCGGCGCGGTCCTGAAAGGGCGCGCGATGCAGGGCCGCGGCGCCGCGGCCGATGCAGACCTGCCAGGCCTCGCCGCTACCGGAGGTCGCGGCGGATATCCGTTGCACAGCCATGCATTGATCTCACCTTGCCGTGAGGCACAAAGCCTCCCGGCCGGGAAATCGCAAGCGGAGAACGGCCGCGCCGGGGAAAAAACGCGAGCGAGCCCCGCCCTCCCCCTGCCCGGCCATCCGTTCTGTGGTATTTCGCAGGACTATGAACCCTGCCCCGGACCTTGCCCTGGCCCCTGGCGACTGTCGCGCCGCCCTGCCCGGACCCACCGCCGCCGGAAAGCCCGCGCCTGGACGGTCCTCAGGCGGGAAGCAGGGTCTCGGCCGCCGGCAGGGCCGGTTCGTCGTGCCCGGCGGCCTCCGCGGGGCCGGCACCGGCCCGCAGCAGGGCGATCAGATCCTCCGGCAGCTGCGCCTCGATCATCACCGCGGCGCCGTCGATCTCGACCATGGCGCCGGACAGCAGCCGGGTTTCCATCTCGACCCCGCGCGGCGTGGGATCGACCAGGCGCAGGGTCTCGCGGGCCCGCGCCAGGGCGGCGCCGCGCAGCGCCTCGAGCACTTCGGCCCGCGTCAGGCGGATGGTGTGATGGACGAAGAAGGGGGCGGCGAGGCTCATGGGAGGGATTCTCCTTCCTGGGGAGGCGGGCCGGCGCGGACCGCCGCCGGATGGCAGGCGGCCCGGGCTATCCCGCATGTTTTAGCATCGCCGGCCCCGCCCTGCCATTCCGGCCTTCGAGAACATCGTGAAGGAAGTCCTGCCGCAGCGGGGGCGCAGGGGAGGGGAAGGCCGGGGCCAGGGCGCGGCCCGACCTTTCCATCTTGTGAATTTTTGCGGGTGGTCCCGGCCGCGAAAAAAGTTTAAGACCGACGCAGAGGTTTCGCAGACGAAGGAGGAGAGGCGAGGATGGCACGCACCGGCAGCACCGCCAGGAAGACCGGCCGCGCGCCGCTGCCGCAGGGCGGCCGCATCGTGCAGCTGCGGGGCGCGAGCCCGGACGGGCCGGCCTTCTCGGTCGAGCTGGTGACCCCGGAGAGCGCCGCCGGCCTGCTCGCCCGCAAGCGCCCCGCCGCCGGTGAGAACCCGGCCGCCATCGCGGCCTATGCCGAGGCGATGCGCGAAGGCCGCTGGATCCTCAACGGCATGCCGCTGATCCTGTCGCGCAACGGGGTCCTGCTCGACGGCGTGCAGCGCCTGCGCGCCTGCATCCGCGCCGGCGTCCCCTTCCTCACCGTGCTGGCGCAGAACATCCCCGATGACGTGCTGCACACCATCGACCAGCAGCGCCGCCGCTCCTTCGCCGGCGTGCTGGAAAGCCGCGGCATCCCGCATGCCCATGCGCTGCAATCGGCGCTGGTCAAGCTGATCCGCTACGAGGACGGCAAGATGCTGCGCGGCGCCGGCACCGCCGCCTGGTCGCGCATGGACCGCGTGCTGCGCGCCAATCCCGATCTCGAGGCGGCGGTGAAGCTCTCCCTCGAGAGCCCGGCCACCATGCTCTCCGAGGCGGTGCGCACGCCGCTGCTCTTCATGGGCTTCCGGGTCGACAAGGCGGCGACGCGCCGCTTCCTCGACGCCATCGCGCATCCCGAGAACCACTCCCCGATGGAGCCGGGCGCCCGCATCCGCGACCTGATCGACATCACCCGCGGCGATCCGACGACGCGGCTCAAGCCCACCACCCTCTTCGCCGTCTGCATCAAGGCGCTGAACGCGACGATCTCCGGCGAGCACCAGCGCAGCTACACCTGGATCGACCCGACCGCCAACCCGACCCGGGGCGAGGACTTCCCGGCGCTCGCCGGCTATGCCGGGCTCGACGATCCGGGCCATGCGGCGGATGGCGAGGAGACGGCGCGCGGCCTGCAGGAGGCGGTGCGGCGCCTGGCGGCGGAGGAGGGCGTCTTCCCGCTGGCGATCGAGACCATCACGCCGGAGATGGCCGAGGCCTACCTCGCGCACAACAGCCGCAACCGCAAGATCGTCGCCGCGCATGTCGATGCCATCGCCCGCGACATCCGGGCCGGCAACTGGATGATGAACGCGCAGCCGATCTGCTTCAGCCGCGCGGGGCGGCTGCTGAACGGGCAGCACCGGCTCTCGGCGGTGATCCAGGCGGGCGAGCCGATCGAGGTGCCGGTGATGCGCGGCCTGCCGGAGGAGGCCTATGCCACCTACGACATCCACGCCAAGAAGGGTCCGCAGCTCGGCATCGCCTTCGACAGCTTCGGCGACCGCCCGCTGGTCGCCGCCGCCGCCGTGCTGCTCTGGAAGCACGAGCTGAAGCCCGCCGGGACGCGCAACGCCAAGCCGACGCCCTCCGAGGTGATGCGAATCGTCGAGCAGCATCCGCGCCTGCTGGAGCTGCGCACCTTCGGCCGCAAGATGATCGAGTTCGGCCGCGGCTCGGTGCTGACCTATGCCGCCTATTGCATCGAGCGCGAGGATCCCGAGCTCGGCCGCATCTTCCTGGAGCGCTTCGAGAGCGGCGCCGACCTGCCGCGCGGCCACCTGATCCTGGAGCTGCGCAAGCGGATGCAGATCCTGCGCCGCGAACGCACCAGCCAGGAGGAGCAGCTGCGCGAGGTCCTGGCCGCCTGGGCGCGCTTCCGCGAGAAGCCCGATCTCGACCGGCTGGACTGACGCGCGGCCGGCCTCGGGCGTCCGGCCCGGGACCCTCCGCCCCGCGCCGGCGGGGCCAGATCAGTCCGGCCGCCGCGCCAGGCGCGCGCTGTCCTCCGCCCGCAGCTCCGCCTTGCGCGCCGCCTGCCGCAGCGCCGCCTGCCGCCGCGCCTGGAGCGCCAGCTCCAGCCGCTTCACCTCGGCGAACTCCGCCCGCAGCGCCTCGCGCGCCGCCGCCTCCTGGGCCCGCAACAGGGCCAGCCCCTCCAGCAGCCGGCCGCGCCGCCGCGCCGCGGCGCGCGACCAGGCGGCCCAGTCCCCCAGGCTGGCCGGGTGCTGCCGCACCTGCGCCTGCTCCGCCGCCACCTCCTCGGCCTGGTGGGCCAGCGCCGCCTCGCCGGCCAGGCGGGCCTGCTCGGCCGTGGCCAGGGCGATGCGGCGCTCATCGGCGCGCTGCCGGGCCAGCCGGATCAGCAAGGGCAGTCCCTGCATGCTTCTCTCCCGCCCGTCCGGATGACGGGACTTGGCCGGCCATGCCGCGCCATGCTATCCATTATTCGTTTTTCGCAAGAACGTCGAGGCCCGGATGCGTGCTTGGCTGCGGTGGTGTCTTCCCGGCGGCGGCCTGGCGATGCTGGGGATCGGGCTGGCCTGTGCCGCCTCCGGCCGGGCGGCCGCGCCCGAGGCCACGCCGTCGGTCCCGACACGGTTCGGCGGCAGCGCCTTCCTGATCGGGCCGGGCCGGATGGTCACCAACACCCATGTCGTGCTGCGCTGCCGCCTCGAGGGCCGGGGCGTGGCGGTGGAGGGCCTGCCCGGCCCCTGGCGGGTGCTGGCGGAGGACCCCGGCACCGATCTGGCGCTGCTGGCCGGCCCGGCCGCGGGCGAGGCGGCGCTGGCGCTCTCCGCCGCGCCGCGCCTGCCGCGCGGCCTGCCGGTGCTGGTGCTGGGCTATCCCGCGAACCAGCCGGGCCACCGGCCGCAGGCCAGCGCCGGCACGCTGCGGCACGCCACCCTGACGGTGCACGACCCGGAGGGCGGCCATGCCGTCAGCTTCGTCATGACCGACCGGCAGGGCCGGGAGGTGGAACCGGGCTGGGAGGACGGGCTGCGCTATTTCGGCGCCGCCCAGGCCGAGCGGCTGCGCTGGCGGCTGGAGATCGCGGCGCCGGCCAGCGGCGGCAGTTCCGGCGGGCCGGTGCTGGATGCGGCGGGCAATGTGGTGGGGGTGGTCTATGCCGGCGGCGCCGGCGGCACTTCCGCGGTACCGCTGACCGACCTGCGCGATTTCCTGGCCCGCAGCGGGGTGGCGCCCCGGCTGCAGGCGCCCGCCGGCGGCGGGACGCCCGACTGGCGGGCGGTGCAGGAGCGGGTGGCGGACGCGATCCGGCGGGTGACCTGCTGAGCGGCGAGGGTGACGCCGGGGGCTCAGGCCGCGGCGATGCGCGAGCCCGGAGAGGCCTGGCCGGCGCTCTCCTCCTGGCCGTCCGGCCCGTCCTCCCGCAGCGCGGCGACCCCGGCGGCCAGGACCGTCTCGCCCTGCCGCCCCAGCGCCAGCGTGACATCGCGCAGCGCCGCCTGCAGCGAGAGGCAGTCGAGGCCCCCCTCCTGCGCGGCCAGCAACACCGCCCCGCCCTGGACTTCGCTCTCCTGGACCTCGCTCTCCTGGACCTCGCTTCGGGACGCCGGCCGCAGCCGGAGGGTCTGGGCCAGGTCACGGAGCGCCTGCGGCGCATGGGCGCAATCGCCAGCCAGCCGCAGGGTCAGCTGGTAGGACCGGCCCTCCGCCGCCGGGCGCAGCCAGTGCTCCTCGCCCGGCCCGCCGGGCAGCCGCCGCCAGGCCGCGCTTCCGGCCAGGGCCAGCAGGGCCCGCCGGCGGCGCGCCGAGCGCGCCATCCGCAGCACCGCCCGCGCCACGGCGGCCAGGCCGCATTGCCGCATCCGGGCGCCGAGCTCGAGCAGGGTCGTGCGCAGCGCAGCCCCCTCCGCATCCGCCGCGCCCTCCATCAGGAAGCACAGGCCCGGATCGAGGAATTCCGGCATCAGCACCCCCGTATCCCGCGTCATCCGGTGCATCCAGAGGCGGTCCAGGGCCTGTTCCGTGCTGTGCAGCAGCAGGCTCAGATCGGGGTCCCGCGGCGCGGCGTGACGCGAGGCAAGGGGGATGACGGTCGCCATTCTGGCTGCTCTCCGCGGGATCGGGCGAATGTGGCGACTATGCCGGGAAGGCGTTAACAAAGCGTGATCCCGCTTTGTTCGCGGAATTGATCAAGAAAGCGACAAATCTCCGTGAGAGATCATCCCGCGCCCGCCTGCGGACTTCTCCCCGCGGGGCCGGCGGCGATAGGGCGGCGGCGCGATGGCAGGAATGGCGATGCGGATCATCCGGAACGGGCGGAACGGGCGGGCGATGGCCCTGGCGGCAGGGCTGACGACCGGGCTGGCAACCGGGCTGGCCTTGGCAGGGCCGGCGATGGCGCAGGAGGTCCCGCGGCAGATCCCGCCCCTCGACACGACGCGGCTGAACGCCCAGAGCTTCGATGTGCGCGGCTTCGACCCGCTCGCCGGTCAGGCGCCGGCGCCGCCGATCGCGTCGCGCATGGCGTCTTCCGAGACCCCCTCCTGGGCGACGATGACCACGCCGCCCGCCGCGGAGAGGATGGGCCGGTTGATGAGCGAAGGCTGGAGCCGGGACGGCTTCGCCGCCCGTCGAGACTGAAGTTTTTTGAGACACAATCCCTGTTTTATGGATTGTTCTCCTGCGGCATCATCAGCCCATGGCACAGGAGGGAAGACGCCGGGCATGGCAGCGCATTACGGGCGGGGCTTCGTCTTGCTGCACACGGCGCTGGGCCTGTTCGTCGGGCGCACGCCGAGTCAATCCTACTGGTCCAAGCTGAACGCCGCCGGGCGCGACGCCGCCGCCACCTTCCCGAGCGAGGCCCTGGCGCGGCTGCATGTCGAGATCTGGGAGGGTGGCTGGCCGGAGGATGAGCGGCTGAACGAGCTGGAGCTGCATCCGGTGCGGATCGACCGCCCCGGTGGCTGGGCCAGTGTCGCGGCGCTGCGCGAGGCGGGGCTGGAGCGGCATCTGGGCGAGCTGGCGCATCGCGCCTGGGCCCGCCAGGGCGGTCATTGCTGAGCCGGCGCGCCTCGGCTCACGGCGCGGCGCGGAAGGCCTCGCGCCGCCCGGCGATCTCCTGGGTCACCGCCAGGGCGGCGGGCGCATCCATGCTGGCCAGGATCGGGCCGGCCTGCCGCTCGGGGATCTTCAGCAGGATCACCGCGGCCCGCTGCGGCTCCAGCCGGTCCAGCACCTTGGCCGCCTGCTGCGGCTTCATGTTGACATAGAGCGCGACCAGCGCGTCGAGATCGGCCTCCGAGGCGGTGTTCTCGCGCACCACCAGCCGCTCCATCTCCTCGCGCAGCCGCGCCAGTTCGGCGATCTGCCCGCGCGCCAGCGCCTCGGCCGCCTGCAACCGCGCCTCGCGCGCCTCCAGCGCCCGCTCGCGCCGCTCGATCTCCGCCTGGCGGCGCGACACCTCGGCCAGCAGCCGGGCATCGCCGGGCCGATCGTCGCCCAGCGGATTGGCGCGGATCGGGCCGGCCAGCACCGGCGCCACGGTGGGCCGCGCGGTCAGCCCGCCCCCCATGGTCATGACCGGGGCCATGACGGGCGGCGGCGCGCCGGGGCCCGGGCGCGGCCGCTCCGGCCCCTGCGCCCAGGCCCCGGCGAAGCCCAGGCCGGCCAGCCCGGACCAGTGCGACAGGCCCTCCAGGCGGCCCGGCACCAGCGCGGCCAGCCCCAGCAACATCAGCGGCAGGCCCATCCGGGGCAGACCCATCCGAGACAGACCCATCCGAGACAGACGGGGCGCGCGGCGGCGGGGCGGGATCGGCAGGGGCGGCGTCATGGCGGCGGGATCCTCAGGCTCAGTCAAGCTTGACGCGGATGGTGCGCGGCGGCGGCTCGGCGGGGGACGCGTCCGGCCCCGGCCCGGCCCGCAGCAGCGCCGCCAGCGCGGGACCGGCCGGCGCCGCGCCCTCCAGGCAGGCCACCGGAAGAGGGGGCAAGGGGAGGTCCAGGGGAAGATCCAGGGGGAGATCCAGGGGAAGGCCCAAGGGAAGATTCGGGGGAAAGCCCGCGGCGTCCTCCCGCGGGGCGCCGAGGGAATCCTCGATCAGCCGGCCCGGCGCGGCGGGGCCCTCCCCGGCGGCGGGCGCCTCGGTCAGCATCTCGACCAGGCGCGGCGCCGGCGCGCCGAAGGGCGCGGCGAGCGGCGGGGCGGGGCGGTGCGGGCGGGCGGAGAGCCGTTCCGCCAGGCCCAGCGGCTCGACCAGTTCGCGCGGCGGCGCGGCGGCGCGGGCGGTCTGCAGGCGGCGGTTCTGCCGCAGCGCCTGGTCGAGCCGCGCCGCCACCTCCTCCGCCTGGCGCGAGGCCGAGCCCAGCTCCTGCGACAGCCGGCGGCAGGCGGTGATCTTGCTGTCGACCTCGGCGATGCCGTCGCGCACCGTCTGCACCAGGCCGCCGGAGGCGCCATCGAGCCGCCGCGAGGCGGCATCGAGCTGGGCCACCACCGCGCCCGCCCCCTCGAGCGCGGCGCGTAGCCGGCCCATGCGGCGGTAGAGCAGCAGGATCCAGCCGCCCTGCGCGGCCAGCACCGCCAGGCCGGAGGCATCCAGGATTTCGGTCAGCGTCATGATGGGGATTCTCCTCGCCCGTCCAGGGCCGCCGCGGCGAGGTCGCCCGGCCAGCCCTTCTCGATCACGCAATCCTCGACATGCAGCACCACGCGCTCGTCGCGCGCGGCCATGGTGGCGCGGCAGACCATCAGTCCCTGGCAGAACACCTCGATGGCCTCGTCCTGCCGGCGGTCGAGCGCCAGCACCGCGCCGGGCTGCCAGGCGGCAATCTCGGCGAAGGGCAGCACGCGGCGCTCGATCACCGCGGTCAGCTCGAGCGGCGCGCGCGGCAGCTCCTCGGCCAGATGGCTGCGCCAGATGGTGTCGCCGCCCTGCTTCTTGCCCAGCACCTCCTGGCTCAGCAGGTCGCGCACCGGGTCGATCGCGGCATAGGGCAGCAGGAAATCGATGTAGCCGCCGCGCCCCTCCATGGTGATCTCGGCGCGGAAGGTCAGCGCCGCCGCGGTCGGCTTGGTGATCAGCGCATAGCCCGGCGTGATCTCGAAGCGCTCCAGCGCGAAGGTGGCGGGCGAGACGGCCTCGAAGGCGCGGCTCATGTCCTGCGCCACGATGGAGACGAACTTCTCGACGAAGGTGCGCTCGATCGGCGTGTAGGGCCGGCCCTCGATCGGCTGCAGCGCGTTGCGCCGGCCGCCCAGCAGGATGTCGACGATCGAGCCGATCAGCCGCGAATCGAGCGCGGCCAGGCAGTAGCCGTCCCATTCCTCGATGCGGATGACGCCGATCAGCGCCGGCAGGGTGATGGTGTCGAGGAAGGCGCCGACGCGCACGGGGCGGATGCGGTCGATCACCACATCGGCGTTGTCGGCGGTGAACTTGCGGCTGGAGCTGGTCATCAGCCGGGCCAGCCGGTCGACGACGATCTCCAGCATCGGCAGCTTCTCGTAGCGCACCGCGCCGCCGACCAGCGCCTCCAGCCCGCGCCGCGGCGGCTCCGGCTCGGCCGCGGGCTCCGGGCCGCCGAACAGGCTGTCGATGTCGCCCTGGCCCATGGCCATGCCGGCGGCGCCCCAATCGGCCATCGGATCGCCCATCGGATCGCCCATCGGATCAATGGCGGGCTCCTGGCCGTCCGGCGTGTTCGCGCTCCCGCTCACGGCTCAGGCGACCACGAAGCCGGTGATCAGCACGTCGCGCACCCGGCCCGCGCCCAGCATCAGCTCCAGCCGGCGGTGCAGGTCGCCGCGCAGCCGGTCCATGGCCAGGGCGCCCTCGGTCTCGCCGTCGCGCAGCGTGCGCAGATAGAGCACCAGCCCGTCATAGACGCGCGGACTGAGCAGCTCGGGCTGCAGCTCGGCCGGATCGCCGGCGAGTTCGACGGCGAGCTTGAGCCGCAGCTGGCGCGGCCGGCCGGCATTCGGCAGGGTCAGCGTCATCTCGGGGAACTCGAGGAAGGCGGGGCGGGCCGTGGGCGGCGCGGCCGGCGCGGCGGCCGAGCCCACAACCATATTTCGCATCGTCTCCGCCGCGCCCGGCATCAGGAACCAGGCGCCGGACAGGCCGCCACCCAGCACCGGCAGCAGCAGCAGAGGCACCAGCAACAACCGGCCGCGCCGCTTGCCTCCTGAGGCCGGGCGCGGCGGCTTATCGGATTTTTTCGCATCATTCTCGGCGGCAGAGGCGGACATGGGCGAGGCATCTCCTGGCGGCATTGATTTTTCGCGCGACAAGCGGAGCGACCGCAGATATAAACCGACACGTTCTCGCATGCCATGCTAAAAACACCGGAAGCCGAACTTGCCCGCCCCCCGTCAGGCCCGTGGGCGGACGCGGCGGAAGGTCTGGCCGGCGGGAGACAGGAACTGGATGCCGCGGCCCTCCGCGTCCCGGCGCCACGGCGCCGGCCCCGGGCCGGTCGAGAAGGGACGAGAGAAGGTCGATGCAGCAAATCCGCACCCTCGGATCCGGTTTCGATCTGAGCGGGCTGGGCCAGGGCCTGGCCCGGCTGGGCCCCGCGAAAATCGGCGCCATGGTCGCCGTGGGCCTGGCCGCCCTGCTGGCCGTGCTTCTGGTGGCCCGCTCCGCCCAGGCGCCGCACGGCCTGCTCTATGCCGGGCTGGAGGCGGCCGATGCCGGCCGCATCGCCGCCCGCCTCGAGGAGCTGAAGATCCCGGTCGAGGCGCGCGGCGATGGCAGCATCCTCGTCCCCGCCGAGCAGGTCGCGCGGCTGCGCATGCAGCTCGCGGCCGAGGGCCTGCCCCGCCAGGGCGGCGCCGGCTACGAGCTGCTCGACCAGGCGAGCCCGATGCAGATGACCTCCTTCATGCAGCGGGTGCAGCGGCTACGCGCGCTGGAGGGCGAGCTGGCGCGCACCATCGTCGCCATGCAGGGCGTGCGCAGCGCCCGCGTCCATGTCGTGCTGCCCGAGCGCGAGAGCTTCTCGCGCGACGCGCCGGCGCCGACCGCCTCCGTCACCGTCACCACCTCGGCCGGCCAGCGCCTCGGCGCCGCCCAGGCGGCGGCGATCCGGCTGCTGGTCTCGGGCGCCGTGCCGCGGCTGCGGCAGGAGGATGTCTCGGTGGTCGATCCCGCCGGCGTGGTGCTGGCCGCCGATGGCGGCCTCGGCGCCGCCGCCGGCCGCATCGGCGAGATGCGGGCGGCGCAGGAGCAGGCGCTGCAGAAGGCGGTGCTCGACCTGCTGGAGCCGATCCTCGGCCGCGGCAAGGTGCGCGCCGTCGCCGCCGTCGAGATCGACGGCGCCCGCGTCGTCGCCCGCGCCGAGACCTTCGACCCGCTCGGCCAGGTGGAGCGCGGCCGGCAGAGCCAGACCGAGCAGGAATCGAGCGAGGACGGCCGTGGCCAGGCGCCGGTGACGGTCGGCCAGAACCTGCCCAACCAGCAGGTCAACAACACCGCCACGCGCAGCGCCACCAGCAACCAGCGCAACAGCGAGACAGTGAATTTCGAGATCTCCTCGAAGATCGAGGAGACCACGCGCGAGCCCGGCGCGGTCAAGCGGCTCAGCGTCGCCGTGGTGGTCGACACCGCGCTGGACGCGGAAGGCCAGCCGCAGCCGCGTCCGAAGGAGGAGCTGGAGCGGCTCGCCGCGCTGGTCCGCTCGGCGGTCGGCTTCAACCCGGCGCGCGGCGATCTGGTGACGGTCGACACGCTGCGCTTCCTGCCCGGCGAGGCGGCCGGCACGCTGGCCAGCGCCGAGACGGGCGGCGCGCCGCTGGGCGCCGCGCACTGGGCGCTGCTCGGCGCCGGTGCCCTCGCCGCCGCGGGCGGCGGGCTGCTGCTGCGCCGCCGCGGCCAGCGCCGCCGCACCGCCGCCCGGCTCGCCGCCGAGGCCGCCGCCGCCGCCGCCGCCGCGGCGGCCGAGAGCATGGACGACGCCATCGCGACCGTCGGCCAGGACATCCAGATCCGCCTCTCCTCGCTGAACGCGCTGCAGGAGATCATCGACCACCGGCCGGAGGAGGCGCTGGCCGTGGTGCGCAGCTGGATCGAGGAAGGCTCGCCGGCATGAGCGCGGCGCGGCCCTTCCACCCGCCCTCGCTGAGCACCCTGCAGGCCGGCGCGGACGGCACGCTGGCGGCGCGCATCGCCGCCGAGGAGCGGCTGCGCGCCCGCGCCCACGAGGCCGGCCGCCTGGCCGGGCTGGAGGAGGGGCTGACGCGCGGCCGCGCCGAGGGCGCGCTGGCCGGCCGGGCCGAGGCCGAGCGGGCGATGCAGGCCGAGCTCGTCCGGCGCGGCCAGACCGGCGCCGCCGCCGCCGCCCAGGCCTTCGAGGCGCTGCTGGCGGCGGGCGAGGCCGAGCGGCACCGGCTCGACGCCGCCCTGCGCGCCGCGCTGGCGGCGGCGCTGGAGACCCTTTTCCCCACCCTTCTGGCCCGCGCCATGGGCGGCGAGATCGTCGCCCTGGCGGCCGAGGCGCTGCGCCTGCGGCCCGAGGCCGGGATCACGCTGCGGGCGCATCCCGCCACCCTGGCGGCGGCGCAGGCCGAGGGCCTGCCCGGTGCCGGGCGGCTGCGCCTGCTGCCCGACGAGACCCTGCCCCCCGGCGCCGCCGAGGCCGCCTGGGACCAGGGCGGGCTGACCTTCGCGCCGGAGCAGCTGCTGGCCCGGATCGGCGCCCTGCTCGGCGCGCCCTCCACCCCCCCCGCCCTGCCCGGCGATCCGCCACAGGAGACCAAGCGATGAGCGACAGCGCCTCTTCCGAGAACCCTTTCCTGACCGAGCGCAAGCCGCGCATCATGGACATCCCGGTGAGCGTGCAGGTGGTGCTGGGCAGCAAGCGGCTGCCGATGGCCGCCCTGTTCAACCTGAGCCGCGGCTCGGTGATCGAGTTCGACCGCAAGGTCGGCGAGCCGGTCGACCTGATGGCCAATGAGCGGCTGATCGCGCGCGGCGAGATCCAGATCACCGATGACGGCCGGCTGTCGATCTCGATCACCGAGATTGTCTCCGCGGCGAGCTGAACCCCTTTTCCCGGAGGCGCGCAGAATGCCGCTCCCCCTTCCCGCCCCGGCCGCGGCGGGCCGCCGCCGCGCCGGCCGCGCCGCCCTCCTGGCGCTGCCGCTGCTGCTGCTCGCCGCGCCCGTCCTGGCGCAGAGCGTCTCGCTCAGCCTCGGCGCCCCGGCGGGCACCCTCAGCGGCCAGGCGGTGGCCAGCGGCGGGCAGAGCCTGACCACCAACATCGTCGGGCTGATCGTCGCCACCACCCTGCTGGCCCTGGCGCCGGGGCTGCTGGTGGTCGCCACCTCCTTCACCCGCATCGTCGTCGTGCTGTCGATGCTGCGCACCGCCCTCGGCCTGCAGCAGTCGCCGCCCAACACGGTGATCGTCAGCCTGGCGATGTTCCTCTCCGCCTTCGTCATGGCGCCGGTGCTGGAGCGCGCCTGGAGCGAGGCGGCGCGGCCGCTGATCGAGGGCAGCATCACCGAGGAGATGGCCGCCGAGCGCGCCATCCTGCCCTTCCGCGGCTTCATGGAGGCGAATGTGCGGGAGCGCGACCTGGCGCTGTTCATCGACATCGCCAAGTGGCAGCCGCCCGAAGGCCGGGCCTCGGGCGCGGCCGAGGGCGGGACCACGGGCGCCGCGCCGCGCCACGGCGTGCCGCTGCACATCCTGGCCGCCGCCTTCATCATCTCCGAGCTGAACAAGGCCTTCCAGATCGGCTTCCTGCTCTTCCTGCCCTTCCTGGCCATCGACATCGCCATCAGCGCGGTGCTGATGGGCATGGGCATGATGATGCTGCCGCCGGTGGTGATCAGCCTGCCCTTCAAGCTGATCTTCTTCGTGCTGGTCGATGGCTGGTCGCTGGTGGCCGGCGCCCTGGCGCGGAGCTTCACCGCGTGAGCGCGCCCCCCTCCGACCCCCGGCCCCGCCCCCGGCGGCGCCGCGCCCTGGCCCGCGCGCTGCGGCACGAGGCGGCCGCCGGACCGCCGCCCTCGGGCGCCCTGCTGGACAGGCTGGCGGCGCTGGCCGCGGCGCGCGGCGCCGTGCCGCCGCCCGAGGCCGATGCCGCCGAGCGGCTGGTCCGCGCCCTGCCGGCCCCGCCGCCGGCCGGCCTGCCGCCGCCCGAGATCCTGCCGGTGCTGGCGGCGCTGCTGCGGCCGCTGCTCGCCCTGCCCCTGCCCCTGCCCGCCGCGACCCCGTACGCCCCGCCCCCGTACGCCCCGCCCCCGCCCAGCCCGCCGCGGAGTCCCGCCCGATGAAAGCCCCCGAATCCCGCCGCGCGGTGCGCGTCGCCGAGAGCAAGGCCGATCCGCTGGCCGATGTCGCGGTGCTGTTCATGGCGCTCGACGAGACCCGCATCCAGAGCCTGTTCGACCGGCTGGAGGAGAACGAGATCCGCCGCGTCAGCCGCGCCATGGCCAATCTCGGCAAGGTCGATATCGACCATGTCGAGCGCGTCATCACGCGCTTCCGCAACGAGGTCGGCCGCACCGGCACGGTGATCGGCACCGCCGAGACCACCGAGCGGCTGCTGCGCCGGCTGCTGCCCAACGAGAAGGTCAGCGAGATCATGGACGAGATCCGCGGCCCCGAGGGCAAGACCATGTGGGAGAAGCTGGCCAATATCTCGCCCGAGGTGCTGGCCACCTATCTGCGCACCGAGCTGGCGCAGACCGCCGCCGTCATCCTCGCCAAGCTGCCGGCGCAGCACGCGGCGCGGGTGCTGGCGCTGCTGCCCAAGCCCTCGGTGGACGAGATCATCCTGCGCATGGTGCGGATGGACAGCATCCAGAAGGGTGTGCTGCAGGACATCGAGCAGACGCTGCAGCGCGAGTTCATCACCAATCTCAGCCGCAGCTACGAGCGCGACAGCTCGCAGATCGTGGCCGAGATCATGAACCGCGCCGACAAGGGACTGGTCGAGAACCTGATGCGCCAGATCGAGGCGCGCGAGCCGCACGCGGCGGCGCGCATCAAGCGCATCATGTTCACCTTCGACGACCTGATCCGCGTCGACCGCACGACCTTCGCCACCCTGGTCGCCGAATGCCCGGCCGACAAGCTGCAGATCGCGCTCACCGCCGCCAGCCCGGAGCTGCGCGAGCTGTTCCTCGGCAGCATGTCCGAGCGCGCCGCCACCATGATGCGCGACGAGATCGAGAACATGCCCTCGCAGCGGCGCAAGACGGTGGAGGACGCGCAGGCCGACATCATCACCATCGCCAAGCGCCTGGCCGATGAGGGCCGCATCTTCATCCTGGACGAGGATGAGGTGGGCGAGGCCGGCTGATGGGCGGCCGGCTGACCCCGGTCGCGCCGGTGGCCGCCGGCGCGCGCGAGGCGGGGGCGGGCTATGCCGCCGCGGCGCGCGCGCTGAGCGCGGTGCCGCCGGTGGGCGGCGCGGCCACGCTGCCCGGGCCGGCCGAGCTGCCGGGCCTGGACGCGGCGGCGCTGCGCGCGGCGGGGCTGGCCGGCCTGCTGCCCGGGTCGGAGGCGGGCCTGGCCCTGCCGCTGGCGCTCGGGCTGATGCGTGGCGAGGCCCGCCTCTGGCTCGGGCCGGAGCGGATCGAGGCGCTGGCCGCGGCGCTCGGCCTGGCGCCGGCGCTGCTGGCCTGGCAGCTGGACGCGCCGCCGCCGCCGCCGCCGACGCTGGGCGAGGCGGCGCCCTGGCAGGGGCGGCAGCTGCCCCTGCTGCTGGGCGAGAGGCTGGCCTGGCTGCGGCTGTTCTGGCGGCCCGACCGGCCGCCACGACGCGGCGAAAAAACATTGAAGGGCGCCGGCGTCGCCCTGGCCCTGCAACTCGACCTGCCGCCATCGGGGCGGCTCGAGCTGCGCGCGCGGCTGGAACAGGGCCGGCTGGACGCGGTGATGGAGACCGCGCCCCGCCTGCCCCGGCCGCTCCTGGCGGATCTGTCGGAGGGCTTCGCCGCGGCGCTGGCGCGGCTGGGCCTCGGCGGCGAGCTGACGCTGCGGCACAGCGAGGGGGATCACGGCACTTGAAATGCGAAAAACGATGGATGTAGAGAGAGACCTCCCCCAGCAGACGGGCCGGACCGCCGCATGAGCGCCGACGACCACCTGAGACGGCCGATCATCGTGAAGCGCCATCATGGCGAGCACGAGGAGGAGCATGGCGGCCAGTGGAAGATCGCCTATGCCGACTTCGTCACGGCGATGATGGCCTTCTTCCTGGTGATGTGGCTGCTCTCGAGCACCACCGAATCGCAGCGCGAGGGCATCGCGCAGTTCTTCACCGCCTCCAGCATCCTCGACCTGCCGGCCGGCAATGGCGCGCTGGATGGCGGGCGCTCGGTGCTGACGGCGGGCGATTCGCGGCAGGACGGGCTGACCCGCGTCGAGGATGGCGGACTGCGCCGCGACAGCGAGGGCGGCGAGAGCGCCGGCGAGGGCGCGGCCGCCCAGGCCATGGCGCAGGCCGCCCGGGAGGGCGCCAGTGCCGCCGGCGGCGCCCGCGACCCGATCGAGCGGCAGCGCTTCGAGGCGATGAAGGCCGAGATCGAGCGGCTGATGGCCGGCGAGGCGCTGCGCGACCTGGCCCAGAACATCCAGCTGGAGATGACGCCGGAGGGCCTGCGGCTGCAGATCTTCGACCGCGATGGCGCGGCCATGTTCCAGCCTGGCGGCGCCGAGCCGACGCCGCGCCTGGCCCGCATCCTGGAGGTGGTGGGCGGCGTGCTGGCCACCGTGCCGAACGCCGTCGTGCTGGCCGGCCACACCGATGCCGACCGCTTCCAGCGCGGCGCCTACGGCAACTGGGAACTCTCCACCGACCGCGCCAACAGCGCCCGCCGCGCCCTGGAGCGCGCCGGCGTGCCGGCGCCGCGCATCTTCCGCATCGAGGGCAAGGCGGCGATGGAGCCGCTGCTGCCCGGCGCGCCCGCCGATCCGCGCAACCGCCGCATCGCCGTGACGGTGCTGCGCGCCGATGCGGTGGAGGCGGCGCGCGCCGCCGCGCGCCATTCCACCGAGCCGCGGCGGTGAAACCCCGCGCGACCTCCGGCCCGCCGGCAGAAGGCCGGCGCCGGTCCCGAACCGAAGCGGCTGGCGCCCGCCAGCCTTCCCCGTGTCACGCCCGCCTTGAGAGGGACCGCCGATGACCGCCATCAACGCACTCCGCACCAGCACCTCCGGCCTGAACGCCCAGGCGCAGAAGCTGGCCGGCATCTCCAACAACATCGCCAACAGCTCGACCGTCGGCTACAAGCGGGTCGACACGCAGTTCTCCAGCCTGGTCCTCGAGGGCAGCAGCAACGGCTCCGCCTCCCTGACCGGCACCGCGGCGCAGAACCGTGTCGAGATCAGCAAGGTGGGCCAGGTGCAGTCGACCGGCACCGACACCGACATCGCGGTGAACGGCAACGGCTTCCTGGTGGTCAACGAGGGCGCCGACAGCGCCGGCAAGTACCTGGCGACCCGCGCCGGCTCCTTCCGCCCCGACGCCAATGGCAACCTGGTCAATGCCGCCGGCTACTACCTGCAGGGCGTCAGGCTCGGCGCCGACGGCCTGCCGGCCGGCAATCTGGGGGACAACAACCTGGAGAGCCTGACCACGGTGAATGTCAGCGACACCTCGGTCGCCTCCTCGCCGACGACGCAGATGAAGGCCTGGTTCAACCTGCCCTCCGACCAGACCGCCTATGCCTCGCCGCCGCCGAACGAGAACGCCTTCGTCAGCAGCATCGACTACTACGACGCGCTCGGCGGCAGCCAGACCCTGACCTACCGCTTCACGCCGGTGCTGCCCGACGCCGCCGGCACCGACAACACCAATGCCTGGATCCTGCAGGTCTTCGACAGCGCCACGGGCAGCGGCGCCTCGGGCAGCGGCGCCGACACCTACGATGCCAGCCATCTGGTGGGCTCGGTCGAGTTCGAGTTCTACCCGGCGAGCGCCGGCAGCAACCTGGCCGGCACCATCAAGTCGGTGAAGGACGCCACCACCACCCACAGCCGCAACGCCGACGGCACCGTCGCGCAGAGCGCCAGCACCACCATCCTGAGCCCGGCCAATTACGGCCGCGACGGCAGCGATGCGGACGCCGCCGCCGACACCATCCCCGGCCTCGGCCGCTACGACCCGATCACCGGCCGGCTGACCCTGCAGGTCGGCGCCGGGGTGTCCGGCACCGCCACCACCGACCTGCCGATCAACATCGGCGTCCCCGGCAGCGTCTCCGGCGTCACCCAGCTCTCCGGCAGCTACACCCCCGTGGCGATCGAGAAGGACGGCTCCGCCTTCGGCCTGCTCGAGCGCGTCTCGGTCGAGGATGACGGCAAGGTCGTCGCCACCTTCTCGAACGGCCAGAGCCGGGCGATCTACCAGGTCAAGCTCGCCGTCTTCGCCAATGCGGACGGGCTGAACCCGGTGCGCGGCGATGCCTACGAGATGTCGCGCGAGGCCGGCGCGGTGCGGCTGCTGACCGCCGGCGAGGGCGCCGCCGGCACCACCTCGGGCGGCGCGCTGGAATCCTCCAACGTCGATATCGGCACCGAGCTGACCAACCTGATCGAGACGCAGCGCGCCTACAGCTCCAACGCCTCGGTGGTGCGCACCGCCGACCAGATGCTGGAAGAGGCGACCAACCTCAAGCGCTGAGCCCGCGGCGGCGGGCCTCTCCCCGCCGCCCTCCCTCCCTGACGCGGAAGCCGGATCATGAGCCTGCAAGGCGCCCTCTCCACCGCCCTCTCCTCGCTGGCCGCCGAGCAGCGCAACGCCGCGCTGATCGCCAACAACATCGCCAACGCCAACACGGATGGCTATGTGCGGCGCGAGCTGCCGCGCGGCGAGAAGCTGGTGGCCGGCGGCGGCGCCGGCGTCGAGACCGGCGTCGCGCAGCGCGCCGCCGATGCCGCCCTCGCCGCCGCCTCGCGCGCCGCCGACGCGGCCGAGGCCTATGCCGACCGCATGCAGGGCACGCTGGAGGTCTACAACAAGACCGTCGGCCAGCCGGCGGACGAGACCTCCCTGCCGAGCCGCCTCGGCGCCTTCCAGGACGCGCTCGACTTCCTCTCCGGCAGCCCGGACGACGCCGTGGCGCAGAGCCAGGTCCTGGCCACGGCGCAGAACCTGCTCGACACGCTGCACGGGCTCGACGCCGCCCTGGCCGATGGCCGGGCCGCGGCCGACCTCGCCGTGGCGCGCGATGTCGAGACGGTGAACACCGCCCTGGCCAATCTGGCCGAGAACGACCGGCAGATGGCCCAGGCGGCCGCGCGCGGCGCCTCGACGGCCGAGTACGAGGACCGGCGCGACGTGCTGCTGGCCGGGATCGGCAAGGTGGTGCCGATCCAGGTGTACGACAACGGCCCCGGCCGGCTGATCGTGATGACCGATGGCGGCAACACGCTGCTCGACAGCACCACCGCGCACCCCCTGCGCTTCACCCACACGCCGGTGATCTCCGCGACGGCGACCGGCCTGGCCGGCGTCACCGTCAACGGCCAGGCGCTGCGCGTCTCGGAGAGCGGCTCGCTGGCCGCCTCGCTGACGCTGCGCGACAGGACCCTGCCGGGCTTCGCCGCCATGCTGGACCAGACGGCCGGCGCGCTGGTCACGGCCTTCCAGGAGGCCGACACCACCCTCTCCGGCACCGCGGCCGGCCTCTTCACCACCGGCGGCAGCCCGCCCGTGGCGCTCGCCGGCGGCGATGACGTCCGCGGCCTCGCCCGCGACATCCGCCTCAACACGCAGGCCGATCCCGAGCAGGGCGGCGCGCTGTGGCGCCTGCGCGACGGCATGCAGGCGACGAGCCCGGGCCAAGCCACGGACAACAGCTTCGTCCTCCGCGCCCTGTCCGGGATCGAGGAGAACCGCAGCTACGACAGCAGCGGCGGCCTGCCCGGCACGATGAGCCTGCCGACGGCCGCCGCCCAGGTGGCGGGGCTGATGCAGAGCGCCCGCGCGGTCTGGACCGACCGCGCCGAGAGCCGCGCCAGCCAGGCGCTGCAGGCGCGCGAGAGCCTGGCCAACAAGACCGCCGTGAATGTGGATGACGAGACGATGCGCCTGCTGGTCGTGCAGCAGACCTATGCCGCCACGGTGCAGGTCATCCAGGCCGTCTCCGACATGCTGAAGGAACTGTCCGAGATCCGGTGAGCCGGAGCGGAGGGAGAACACCATGGACAACCGTGTTTCGGGCAGCGGCATGGCCATCGGCCGCCAGGCCGACCTGACCCAGATGAAGATCGAGCTGGCCCGGCTGACCGCCGAGATGTCCTCGGGCAGGAAGGCCGATCCGGCGCGCGAGATGGGCGTCGGCGCCTCGCTGCTCTACAAACTGCACGGCGAGGTGCAGCAGGGCGCCTCGCTGAAGAGCGTCGCCAGCCAGGCCGGGCTGCGGCTGGCCACCATGCAGACCGCGCTCGGCAATGCCGGCACGGTGATGCAGGAGATCTCGACGCAGATCCTGCAGGCCGAGGCGCTGGAGGGCGATGGCTATGCCACCCTGGCCGCGGCCGCGCGCGGCGCGCTCGAGAGCCTCGTCGGCCTGCTGAACACCCGCTTCGACCAGCAGAACGTCTTTGCCGGCACCGACAGCGCCGCGCCGCCGGTGGCCGCGCCCGCCGGCCTGCTCGCCCAGGTGCAGTCCCTGCTCGGCGGCGCCGTCGGCGGCGGCGGCCCGCTCGACGCGGACGAGGCCGGGGCGCTGATGGCCGATGTCCGGGCGCTGTTCGAGGATGCCGATGCCGATGGCGACGGCGATGCCACGACCCAGCCGCCGGCCTTCTACGGCCTGGTCTACGGCGCGGACAGCCGGACCGGCGACGGCCGGCCGACGCAGGTCCGCATCGGCGCCGGCGAGACGCTGAGCTATGACGTCCGCGCCGACAACCAGGCCTTCCGCGACGCCTTCCAGTCGCTCGCCCTGCTCTCCACCCTGGACGCGCCGGACAGCCAGCTCAGCGAGGCGGCGCGGCGCGGCCTGCTCGACCAGGCCGGCGCGCTGATGCGCGGCGCGCAGAGCCAGCTCACCACCCTCTCCGGCGTGCTCGGCATCAAGCAGGCGCGGCTCGAGAGCGTCGCCGAGATCCAGGACAGGGCGATCGCCGCGGCGACGGCGCAGATCAACGACCTCGAGACGGTCGACTACTACACCATCGCCGACCGCGTCTCCGCCCTCGAGCTGCAGCTCAACGCCACCTATTCGGTCACCGCCCGGCTCAATCAGCTGAGCCTGGTCAACTACCTCTGATCACCCCATCCCCGGAGAAACCGTCCATGGCCATCCCCCCCGTCTCCCCCTTCATCCCCCTGGCCCTGGAGGAGGAGGACATCGCCACCTACGCCGCCATGGCCGAGGGGCTCGGCTGCGACACCGAGACCTGCGCCGAGGCCTTCATGCTGGCGACGCCGCTGGCGCGCGAGACGGCGGTGCGCCTCTGGCGCGGCCTGATCCAGGGGCCGGGCGGGGGGCCGAGCGAGAGGCCGGACGAGGCGGCCGGCGGCCCGGCACGGCGGCTGCAGGACGGCCGCGCGCTCGGCGCCATGAAGGCGCTGCTCGGCCTCGACCCCGCCCGCATGCCGGTCGCGGCGCTGGCCGCCGCCGGCCTGCGCTACAGCGCCTGACGCGGGACGCCCGCGCCATGCCGCGCCGCCCGCGCCGTCCGCTCCGCCTGCTGCTGCTCGCGGCCGCCCTGCCGGGCCTGCTGTCCGGCCTGCTGCCGGGCCTGGCCCAGGCGCAGGTGCGGCTCAAGGACATCGTCGCGATCGAAGGGGTGCGCGGCAACCAGCTGATCGGCTACGGCCTGGTGATCGGCCTGCAGGGCAGCGGCGACCAGCTGCGCAACACGCCCTTCACCCAGCAGAGCCTGGCGGCGATGCTGGAGCGCATGGGCATCAACGTCGCCGATGCCCGGGTGCAGACCAAGAACACCGCCGCCGTCATCGTCACCGCGACGCTGCCCGCCTTCGCCCGCCAGGGCACGCCGATCGACGTGCAGGTCTCCTCGCTCGGCGACGCCAAGAGCCTGAACGGCGGCACGCTGATCGTGACCCCGCTGATGGGCGCCGATGGCGAGGTCTATGCCGTGGCGCAGGGCCCGGTGGTGGTCGGCGGCTTCAAGGCCGAGGGCCAGGCGCAGAGCATCTCGAGCGGCGTCACCACCCAGGGCCGCGTGCCGGGCGGCGGGCTGGTCGAGCGCGAGGTGCCGGTCGAGATGCGCGGCCTCGAGAGCATCCGCCTGGCGCTGCGCGCGCCCGACTTCACCACCGCCATCCGCATCGAAGAGGCGGTGAACGCCCGCTTCGGCGCCACGACCGCGACGGCGCTCGACCTCGGCACCGTCGAGGTGCGGGTGCCGCCCGGCTTCCGCGACCGGCTGCCGCTGCTGGTGGCGCAGATGGAGGGGCTGCAGGTGCGGCCCGAGACGCCGGCGCGGGTGGTGGTGGACGAGCGCACCGGCACCATCGTCGTCGGCGCCCAGGTGCGCGTCGATCCGGTGGCCATCACCCATGGCAATCTGGTGATCCGCGTCACCGAGAGCCCGCTGGTCAGCCAGCCGGCGCCCTTCTCCAATGGCGAGACCACGGTGGTGCCGCGCACCCAGGTGGAGGTGGACGACCAGCGCGGCCGGCGCCTGGCCACCCTGCCGCGCGCCACGACGCTGAAGGATCTGGTGGACGGGCTGAACGCGCTCGGCCTCGCGCCGCGCGACCTGATCTCGGTGCTGACCGCGCTGAAGGCCAGCGGCGCGCTGCATGCGGAGCTGCAGTTCATCTGACCGCCGCGTCCGCCGATGGCCGCCGCAGCTCGGGGCCCGGCCGGGCGGCGGCCGAACCCGTCCGCGCGGCGGCGGCGCCCATTCATCCCGGGCGCCCCTGGCCCTATCCTGCGCCGCGCAACGGAGAGGGGCGGATGGCTGGACAGGATCAGGGGGCCTTCACCCGCACCCCGCTGGGCGACGGCGCCCTGCTGCTGCATCTGCGCCCGGCCCGCCCGCCGCTCGCCTTCCTGGCCAGCGTGGCGCTGCTGGGCGGCCTCTTCGGCCTGCCCGCCCTGGCGGTGCTGATCGATCCGGCGCGGCACGACGCGCTGTCGCTCGGCGCCGCGCTCGGCGCCCTGCTGGTGCTGGGCCTGGCGGCCCTGGCCTGGCGCCGGGCGCGGCGGGGACGGGGGCGGCGCGAGATCCGGCTCGATGCCGCCGGCATCCTCCTGCCCGAGGGGCGCCTGGCCTGGACGGCGCTGCGCGGCCTGCGGGTCGAGGCGCCGCCGCCCGCCGCCACCCTGCCCGGCCCGCACGGCCTCGGCGCCGGCATCGCCGCGCAGCAGCGCGCCTCCGAGGCGCGGCTCTGGCTGGACCGGCGGGATGCGAGCGAGCCGGCGCTGGTCGCCGGCGGCCTCGGCCTGCCGGTGGCCGAGGCGCTGCGCGAGGCCATCCTCGACTATCGCGACCGGTTGCCCGGCCCGATGTGAGGAGATCCGGCGAGAGGAGGTTAAGGCGGGGAGATCAGTAGGGGATCACGCGCTCGATCACCTGCTGGCCCCAGCGCGGCCGCTGCAGGTCGCTCGACACGCCGCGCCCGCCATAGGCGATGCGCGCCTCGGCGATCTTCTCCGAGGCGATGCGGTTGTTCGGGCGGATGTCCTCCGGCCGCACCAGGCCGCGCAATTGCAGCTCGCGCAGCTCGTTGTTGACGCGGATCTCCTGCGAGCCGGCGATCTCCAGATTGCCGCTCGGCAGCACCCGCACCACGGTGGCCGCCACCTGCAGGCGGATCTTCTCGTTGCGGCGGATCTTGCCGCTGCCGTTGGCCGTGCTGCCGCCGCCCAGCTCCAGGGCGGGATCGAGCTGGCCGCCGAAGGCGCGGCCGAGCACGCCCTGCAGCCCGAAGAGGAAGGGCATCCGCATCGACTGCGCGCTCTCGCGCTCGAGCTCGGTCTTGTTGTCGAACTGGGCGCTGTCGTCGATCTCGATCTCGACGGTCAGCAGGTCGCCCACCGTGCGGGCGCGCTGGTCGCGGAAGAAGGTGCGGCTGCCGGGGCGCCAGAGCGATCCGGCCATGGCCGGGCCGCCCGCATCCGGGCGCGAACGGTTGGCCACCTCGAGCGGGCTGTCCGGCGCCGTGGCAGGCGCCCCGCCGATCTCGCCCGGCGCCGAGATCGGCGGCGGCCGCTGGATATGGCCGAGCGTGTCGCAGCCGGCCAGGCCGAGCAGGGCGAGCGGCAACAGGGCCGGGAGGCGCAGGGCCGAGGGGCGGAAGGCCGATGGACGAAAGACCGATGGACGAAAGACCGGGGGGCGAAAGACCGGGGGGCGGGGGAACTGGCTCATGGCGCGGCGCGCACCTCCAGCGTGCCTTCCGCCACCACCAGGGCGCGGAAGGTGCGGTTGCTGCCGGGATTGTGGACGCGCACCGCCTCGCCCAGCGCCCCGGCCTCCAGGGCCCGGCCCTCCAGCTCCAGCGAGACGCCGGCGCTCTTCCAGAAGACGCGGACCGGCTGCGCGGCGCGCACCAGGGCGCGCTCGCCGATGTCGCGGGCGCTCAGCGGCACCTGGGCGCGGACGCGGCGCTTGACCTCGAGGCCGATGACCTCGCGCTCCGCCTCGACCAGATCGGCGCGGTCGCGGCGCGGCGCCAGCGCCTCGATGTCCTGCGGCTGCAGGATGTCGCCCGGCAGCAGCGGGCGGGCCGCGTGCCAGACCTCGCGCGCCGCGGCGGACGGGGCGGAGAGCGGCAGCGCCAGGAGCGGCAGCGCCAGGAGCAGGGGACGCATCGGGCCCGGCCTCAGCGCACGTTGTTGGCGGTCTGCAGCATCTGGTCGGTCGCCTCGATCACCTTCGAGTTCATCTCGTAGGCGCGCTGGGCGGCGATCAGCTGGGTGATCTCCTGCACCACATTGACGTTCGAGGCCTCGAGATAGCCCTGCCGCACCTTGGCGTAGCCGGGATCGGAGGGCAGGCCCTGGTTGGGCTGGCCGGAGGCCTCGGTCTCCAGGAACTTGTTGCCGCCGATCGCCTCGAGGCCGGAGTCGTTGGCGAACATGAAGAGGTTCAGCCGGCCGGCATTGCGCTGCTGGCCATTGGCCTCGGTGACGATCACCTCGCCGGCCTGGTTGATCGTGACATCCTTGGCATCGGCCGCGACATTGATCGCGGGCTCCACCGGATAGCCCTCGCTGGTCACCAGCTGGCCCTCGTTGGAGAGCTTGAGGCTGCCGTCACGGGTATAGGCCATGGTGCCGTCCGGCAGGGTGATGCCGAGATAGCCGCGCCCCTCCAGCGCCAGGTCGTAGCGGTTGCCGGTCTCGGTCAGCGAGCCCTGCAGGGTGATGCGGCTGACCGCCGAGTTGCGCACGCCGAGGCCGACCTGGGTGCCCACCGGCAGCAGCGTTCCGGCCTCGGAGGAGGCGGAGCCGACGCGCTCGGTGGACTGGTAGATCAGGTCCTGGAACTCCGCCTTGCGGCGCGTGAAGGCGGTGGTCGAGACGTTCGCGATGTTGTTGGCGATGACCTCGACATTGGTCTGCTGGGCCTGCATGCCGGTGGCCGCGATGCTCATGGCGCGCATGGGGGAACTCCTTCGTCGCGGGAGGGGATTGCGGCCATGCTCACGGCCGCCCGATGGTCTCGATCATCCGGCGCAGCCGGCTGTCATCCTCGCTGACCGCCTGCTGCAGGCTGTCATAGGCGCGCTGCAGCAGGGTGAGATTGGCCAGCTCCTGCACCGGCTGGACGGTGGAGGCCTCGAGCGCGGCCTGCACCAGCCGCGCCGCGCCCGGCGGCGCCGGCGCCGCATCGGCGATCTCGAGCAGGCCGTCGCCGGCCTTGCGGAGGGCGCGCGGATCGGAGCCGCGGAACAGGCCGATACGGCCGGCCGGCTCGGCCCGGCCGCCCTCGAGCGTGACCAGGATGGTGCCGTCGGCGCGGATCTCGAGGCGGGAGGCGGCGTCGGGCAGCGTGATGCGGCCGCCATCCTCGCCCAGCACCGGGCGGCCGGCGCTGTCGGTCAGGGTGTTGTCGGCGCTGATCTTCAGCCGGCCGTCCCGCGTGTAGCCGCGGGCGCCGCCCGGCCGCTCGACCGCCAGATGGGCATCGCCGTCGATCGCCAGGTCGAGCGGATTGCCGGTCTGGGCGATGCCGCCCTGGCGGGTGTCGACATAGGTCGCGCGGTCCTGCACGAAGGCCACCTCGCGCCCCGGCACGGCGAGGCGGCTGACATGGCTCTGGAACAGGGTGCGGTCGCCGCGGAAGCCGGTGGTGCTGGCATTGGCCAGGTTGCTGGCGGTGACGTCGAGCTGCTGGCGCAGCGCCAGCTGCCCGGACAGGCCGACGATGCTGGGGCTGTCCATGGCGTCAGTTCCTCTCCGGCAGCAGCTGCTCGATCCGCCGGCTGCGGGCGATGGCGGCGCGGGCGCCGGCGACGCCACGCTCGGGCGGCGCCTCGGCGGTGAGACGCAGCAGGTTCTCGGCGGCGGGCTCGCCGGCCAGCAGATCGGGCGCGATGCCGGGGCGCTGCCGCGCCAGCGCCGCGGCGCTGGCCAGCCGCGCCGCGGCCTCGGCCCGCGGCGATGCCTCGAGCGCCGGGTCGCGCAGCAGCGCGGCATAGGCCTCGGCCGCCGCGGCCCAGTCCTGGGCCTGGAACAGCAGGGCGGCACGCTGCTGGCGGTCGGCCAGGTCGGGCAGCCCTTCCAGCGCCCGCGCCGCCTCCAGCGGCCGGCCGAGGCGCAGCAGGGCGGCGCTGGCGGCCTGCCGGGTCGCGGTGCCGGGTGGCAGCGGGGCGAGCAGGGCCAGGGCCCGCTGCGCGTCGCCCTGGGCGGCGCCGGCCTCGGCGCGGGCCAGCAGCAGCGCCGCCTCCGGGCGCTGCGCCGTGGCTGGGGTGAGCTGCCGCCCGGTGTCGAGCGCCGCATCGGCCAGGCCCTGCTCCAGCATCAGCCGCAGCGCGCCGAGGCGGATGTCGTCGCCCCGCTCGCCCGGCGTGGCATAGCCCTCGTACTGCCAGTAGAGCGCCAGCCGGTCGGCCGGCGGCGGCAGGCCGCCGTCGCGCGGGGCGAGCAGCAGCCGGCGCAGGGCGCCCGCCGCCAGCCGGGCGCCGCGGCTGTCCATGCCGGGGCGCAGCGCGGCCATGCCGGCGCCATCGGCCACCGCCAGGGCGCCGCCGATATCGCCACGCTCCAGCAGCCGCTCGGCATAGAGCACGGCCGCCTCCTCGCCCAAGGAATCGAAGCGGTAGGTGCGGCTGGCATCCTGCAACAGCAGTTCGGCCTGCTGCGCCTCGGGACCGGGCTGGCCGAGCCGCAGCGCCGCCAGCCGCAGCCGCGCCTGCTGCGCCGGCAGGCCGCGGGCGCCGAAGCCCTCCACGGCCACGGCGCGCTCCAGATGCTGCACCTCGTCCGCGCGGTTGCCCTCCAGCCGGGCCAGCCGCGCCAGCAGGGCATGGCGCAGGATCCGCTGGTCGGGACGCAGCCCGTCCAGGGTGCGGATGGCGCCGAGCAGGCCGCGCAGCGTCTCCGCGTCCTCCTCGGCCGCATCGGCCAGGATGCCCACGAAGGCGAGGCGCAGATCCGGCGGCAGGTCGCGCAGCGCGCCCCGGATGCGCGGCGCCAGGCGCGACAGGACCGGCCCGTCGCCGCCCAGCGCCGCGGCCAGGCCCTGCCAGAGCGGCAGGTCGGGCCAGGCGCAGCCGGCCGCCTCGGCCAGCAGCGGCGAGGCCGGGTCGATCGGCTGACGGGCGAGCAGGCGGGCCATGTCGCGCGCCCGCTCGAGCCGCGCCCGCAGGAGCGGGCCGGGCGTCTCGGCAAGCGGCCCGGACAGCAGCGACAGCGCCTCGCGCGGCAGCTCATGCGCCACGTAGAATTCGGCCAGGGCGGCGAGCTCGGCCGGGCCCTGGTCGGTCCGCGCCAGGGCGGCGCGGCGCGGCGCCAGGCCCTCGGTGAAGCTTCCGCCGCCCTTCCACGCCGCCATCGAGAAGGAGGCGGCCGGGCAGGCGAGGCGCGCCACGGGCGGCATGGGGACCGGATCGGGAGTTGCCTCGGGAGCCGCTTCGGGGGCTGGCGGCGCGGCCAGGGGTGCGGCCAGGGTCGGGGTGGGGAGCGGCGCGGCGGCGGGGGGGGCCGCGCCGTTCAGCAGGGCGAGGCGGCGGGTCATGGCGTCCCGCAGCGCGGCCAGATCATCCGTCTTCAACGGCGGGGCGGCGGCCGGCGCCGGAGCGGAGACGGGCGGGGCAACGGGCGGCGGGGGCGCCGGCGCCGTGGCGGCCAGGGGCACGGGCGTGGGCGCGGCCAGGGGCGCGGCCGGCGGCGGGGCGCCGCGCAGCAAGGCCTCCGCCTGGTCGCGGCCGAGCAGGCCGAGGCGCACCGCATCCTCCAGCAGGCGGCGCCGCGCCGCCTCGATCCGTTCGGCCTGCGGCGCCAGCTCCGCCCCGGAAGGGGCGCCGGCGGCGGGGCGCAGATCGACATAGAGCATGCCGTCGAAAGCGCCGCTCTCGGCGGTGCAATCGCAGCTGCCGTGCAGCCGCAGCACGGTCTCGCCCGCGTCCTGGCGCACCGAGACGCCGGCCAGCTCGCGCGGGCGGCGCAGGCCGGACTGGTCGATGCGATAGGCGCCGCGCAGCCGCAGCTCATGGTCCTGGCCCAGCCGGCGCAGGCTGTAGGCGGGGATCTCGCCCAGATGCAGCACGACCCGGCCGCGATCGGCATGCTGTCCGCCGCGCAGCCGCACCGCCAGGGATGGCGCCGCGGCCGCGGCGTCCCGCCCGGCGGGGGGCGGAGCCGGTTGCGCCTGGACGGGTTGGGGCTGAACGGGTTGGGCGGGCGCAGATTGGGCCGAAGGGGATTGCGCCGGAGCGGGACCGGCCATCGGCAGGGCAAGGCCGGCCAGCAGAACGGCCCTTGGCAGGGCGGCGGCGGGCGGCATGGGGCTCAGGCCCCCTCGCCGTCGGTCTTGACCCGGCCGGCCTCGCGCAGCTGCTCCTCCATCTGGTCGAAGCTCGGCTGCAGCTTGGAGGGCACCGACTGGCGCCCGACCTCGACGCAGATCTGCGGCGAGAGGTTCTCGAGATAGCTGGTGATCACCGCCCGGGTGACATCGAGCATGCGCCGCTCCTCCTCGACGATGCCCTTGATCCGCGCGGCCAGCGGACCGACCAGGCCATAGGAGAGGAAGACGCCGAGGAAGGTGCCGACGAGCGCCGAGCCGATCATGCCGCCCAGGATTTCCGGGCTCTCGCTGATCGCGCCCATCGCCTTGATGACGCCGAGCACGGCGGCGACGATGCCGAGCGCGGGGAAGGCGTCGGCCACGGTCTGGATCGCCTTGGCCGGCTTGAGGTTCTCCGCGTGGCGCTTGTCGATGGCCGCCTCCATCATCTCGCCGACGCGGTGCGGGTCCTTGTTGTTCAGGGTGATGGTGCGCAGCGTGTCGCAGACCAGGCCGCGCAGCGCGGGCTCGGCGGTCAGCCGGGTGTAGCGGCTGAAGATGGGCGAGGTCTCCGGCTTCTCGATATGCTTCTCGAGCTTGGCCGCACCCTCCTTCTGATGCGTGCGCAACAGCAGGTAGAGCAGGCAGAGCAGGTCGTTGAAGTCCTGGCTCTTCCAGCGGGGGCCCTTGAAGGCGATGCCCAGCGACTTGAATGTTTTCGCAACGCTGGCGGCATCACCCATGATCAGCAGGGTCATCACGCCGCTGCCGCCAATGATGATCATCTCCGGGCCGATGGCATGGAGGATGACCCCCATCTTGCCGCCCGCGATCAGGTAGCCGCCGAAGATGGCGACGAAGACTCCAAGGATTCCGGCAATCTGGATCATCGCGTTGCAGCGGCCTCGCCTCGTTGCGACAGACGGCCTGCAGGCGGCCGATGCATCCCTCTTATCATTTCGCATGCCTTCGTGCTATGGACATTTTTCGCAAAATGCGGAGTGCCCCATGCCCCAGCCGGTCTCCCTCCAACCCCTGGCCGACCCGGCCGGCCGCGCCACGCGCGAAAGCCTCGGTCGCTACAATGTCGATTCCCGGGTCACCGGCGCGTTGCGCAGCGCCGCCAGCGCCACGGGCGTCGGCTTCGAGGTGCTGGCCGCCAAGGCGGCGATGGAAAGCGGCTTCCGCAGCGACGCCCAGGCCGGCACCTCCTCGGCGCGCGGCCTGTTCCAGTTCATCGAGCAGACCTGGCTCGGCGTGGTGCAGGAGCATGGCGCGGCGCATGGCCTGGCCCAGGAGGCGGCGGCGATCACCCGCCAGGGCAGCCGCCTCACCGTCTCCGATCCGGCGCTGCGCAGCCGCATCCTGGCGCTGCGCGACGATCCGCAGATCGCGGCCAGGCTCGGCGCCGAGCATCTGAAGGACACCGCCGATGCACTGGCCCCGGCCCTGGGCGGCCGCAAGCCGGACGCGACCGAGCTCTATCTCGGCCACTTCCTCGGCCCGCGCGGCGCCACGGCGTTCCTGCGGACCCTGTCGAGCGATCCCGACAAGGCGGCGAGCCAGGTGCTGCCGGAGGCGGCGCGGGCCAATCCGGCGATCTTCCGCGGCGCCGACGGCGCCCCCCTCTCGGTGCGGCAGGTGATGGAGACGCTGCGCGGGCGGGTGAGCCAGACCTATGCGCAGCTCGGCCTCGCCGCGCCGGACGGGCCGCTGAGCCTGACCGTCGCGCAACCGGAGGCGACCACCGCCGCCGCCGCGGCGGCCGAGGCGGATCCCTTCTGGTGGGGCAGCGGCCGCCCGGCCCGGGTGGCGCACGACCAGGAGCAGGCGATGCTGTCCACGCTGGTCGAGGTGTTCAGCCGCATGAACAAGGCCGGCGCGCTGCGCGGCGCGGAGGCCCGGGACCTGCCCGCCGGGATCGTCCAGGCGCTGCGCGAGGACGCCGCCGCGGCGCGGCGCGCCTACGGCCAGGGCTGACGGGCGCCGGTCCACTCCAGAGGGCGCCGACGGCGCCTTCCCCGGCCGAGCTGTATTTTTTCGCGCGACCCCGGCCGCTCAGGACCGGGTGGCGCGCCGGGCATCGTTCTCCCGCCGGACCTCGGCGCCATGCGCCCGGCCGGCCCTGTAGCACTGGCGCAGCGCCGCCATCAGCAGCGCCCGCTGCCCCGGCACGACCAGCCAGTCCTGCGGCGCGCGGCGCGCCAGCAGATCCAGCCCGATCCCCTCGCCCAACGCCATGGCGGCCGCGTCCTGCGCCGGGCCGCACAGCCCGTCCCGGCGACCCAGCGCCGCGGCCCGGCTCAGCATGGTTTCGGCGAGCTGCTCGGGCGAGGGGTCGACAAGCTGGATCGGCATGCTGCGGTGTCCTTCTGGGAGGGGTCGGTGAGACAAATCTGTAGGATTTCGCGTGGCCTATCAAGTATTTTTCGCATAACGTCGCAACCCGGCCGCAGCGGTGCTGCCATACGGGAGCCCTGCCGGCGCCGCGCCAGGGTCGCGGGAGACTTCCGGAGAAATTTGCGAAAAATTTCTGCGCGATGAAGATACTGAGGCCCCGATCATGGAGAAGGCCATGCCATCCCTCCCCCGACCGCTCCTGCCGGCGCTGCTGGCCTGCGCGGCCCTTGGCGGCGCCGCCTGCCTGCCGATGGCAGGCCCGCCAGCCTGGCTCGCCCCGCCTCCCCCCCCCGCCTACTGGCTCCTCGCCAGCCTGGCCCTGGCGCCGCTTCCCCTGCTGCGGTCCCGGCGCCGCCGCCGGCACCGGGCGGGGTTGCTCTCCCTCGGCCTGCAACTGGCGCCCGACGCGCTGACCCTGCGGCGCCGGGCGACGCTGCGCCTCGCCCGGGTCACGCCGGCCCGCTGGGCCGCCAGCCAGGACGGCTGGCGGCTGGAACTGGAGCGCGGCGGGGCGCCCGACCTGTCCTGGCGCCTGAGCCTGCACACGGCGGCCCGGGCCGGAGTGCCCTCCCAGGCCCGGGCCGCCAGCCTCGAATCCGTGCTGGAGGCCGCCCGCCGGCTGTGGGGCCCGGCGGCGGACAGGACCGCCCCGGCCGACTGGCTGGAGCATGACCTGGAGATCGCCCTGCCGGACCAGCGCCGGCGCCTCACCATCCTCGCGGAAGGCGGCTATGCCCTGCAGGACGCGGCCGGCTGCACCGCCATATCGCCGGTCCTGGCCGAGCGCCTGCTGGCCGCGTCCCAGGCGGTACCGAGCCGGGCGACGCCGGACCTGACGGCCTGACGGCCTGACGGCCTGACGGGGAGAGCCTGCCATCCCGCCGGCGGGCAAGGGGACGGGCGGGGCGACGGCGCGAAATCTCTTGCGCTCTATGCGAAAAACGGTCTATGCAGACCAGGCCCGCAAGAGGCGGGCTCAGCTTACCCGGCAGAATGCGAAACTTACCGGGTGAAGCGCCGGCAGAAGGCAGGCGTGATGAGGTATGAAACCACCCGGGCCGCGGCCACGCAGCCCTCCCTGACACTGCGTGGCCGCGCCCAGCCCCTGCTGACGCTGGAGCTGGCGGATCTGCCGGAAACGGCCCTGGAGACGGCGTTGCAGGAGCGGCTGTCCCGCTCGGCGGGCTTCTTCCGCCATGCCCCGGTCCTGCTCGACCTGACCGCCCTGCCCGCCGCCGCCGCCGCCCGCCTGCCCGGGATGATCGAGGCGGTGCGCCGCACCGGCCTGGTCCCCGCCGCCTTCCAGGCCCGCTGGCCGGAGATCGAGCGCGCCGCCCTGGCCGCCGGCCTCGGCCGCATGCTCGAGGCGGAGCCCGGCCAGGACCTCGCCGCCCCCTGCACCCGCCGCTCGGCCCTGATCATTGGCGAGCCGGTGCGCTCGGGCCAGACGATCTACGCCGCCGAGGCGGATCTGATCGTGCTGCACTCGGTCTCGCCCGGGGCGCAGCTGCTGGCCGATGGCTGCATCCACGTCTATGGCGCGCTGCGCGGCTCGGCCAGCGCCGGCCTGGGCGATGACACGCAGGCCCGCATCTTTGCGAAAATCATGGACCCCGAGCGCCTCGCCATCGCCGGCCTCTGGCTGGGCGCCGAGGAGATTCCGCCCGAATGGCTGAAGCGTCCGGCCCAGCTCCGCATCAGCGAGGGCTGGCTGCGTTTCTCGCCCCTGCCCTGACCTCCGACCCCTCGCACCGACAACAGGGAGAACCCGAATGTCCGCGACCGTGATCACCGTGACCTCCGGCAAGGGGGGCGTCGGCAAGACGACCACCACCGCCGCCTTCGGCGCCGCCCTGGCCTTGCGCGGCAAGCGTGTCTGCCTGGTCGATTTCGACGTCGGCCTGCGCAACCTCGACCTGGTGCTCGGCATCGAGAAGCGGGTGGTCTACGACTTCCTGCACGTGGCGAGCGGCCAGGCCAAGCTGCAGCAGGCGTTGATCAAGGACAAGCGGATCGACAACCTCTTCGTCCTCGCCACCTCGCAGACGCAGGAGAAGGACGCCCTCACCCCCGACGGCGTCAGCCGCGTCATGGAGGAGCTCAAGCGCGAGTTCGACTACATCCTCTGCGACAGCCCGGCCGGGATCGAGCACGGCGCCATGATGGCGCTCTACCACGCCGACCACGCGCTGGTGGTCTGCAATCCCGAGGTCAGCTCGATCCGCGACGCCGACCGCATCCTCGGCTTCATCGCCGCCAAGTCTCGGCGCGCCGAGACGGGACAGGAACCGGTGCGGGAACATCTGCTGGTCACCCGCTTCGACGCCGAGCGTGTGCGGGCGGGCGAGATGCTGCCGCTGCACGACATCCAGGACATCCTCTCGGCCGATCTGCTCGGTGTCATCCCGGAGAGCCGGGCGGTGCTGAAGGCCTCGAATTCCGGACTGCCGGCCAGCATGGACGCCGCGACCGATGCCGGCCAGGCCTATCGCGAGGCGGTGTCCCGCTTCCTGGGCGAGGTGCGCCAGCCGGTGCGGGTGCCGAGCGCCGCCGTCATCAGCGCCACCCTGGCCGTCGCCGAGCAGCGGAGCTTCCTGCGCCGCCTGTTCCGCTTCGCCTGATCTCCTGAAAGGAAAGCCATGCCCCTGATCGCCCTGATCCAGCGCCGCCGGAGCACGGCGCATCTCGCTGCGGCGCGGCTGCGCCGGCAGGTCGGCGCCGATCGCGTCGCGGTGCTGGGGGAGGACATCACCCAGCGCCTGCAGGAGGCCTGCCTGCGGGAGATCCGTAAGCTGGCGCGCGGCGGCCAGGTGCGGGTCAAGATCGGCACCTCGCCGAAGCTGGAGCTGCGCGAGATCGACATCGACCTGACGCCGGGCCGCTGAAAGGACGCGACATGCTGATCTCGGCCGCGCAATGCCGCATGGCCCGCGCCGCGCTGGGCCTCTCCCTGCGCGAGTTGGCCGCGGCGGCGGGCGTCTCGGTCAATACGCTGAGCCGGATCGAGGGGGCGGGCAATGTCACCAGCCGCACCCTGGGCAAGGTGCAGGCGGTGCTGGCCGGCCAGGGCGCGCTCTTCCGTCGCGACGGCTCGGTCGGCGTTCTGACGTCAGAAGGGGCACCGGCGCACCTCAGCGCCGAGGCCGGGCCCCAGGGCTAGGCTCCAGGGCTAGGCGCCAGGACCCTGTCAGGCCGCCCTAGGCTTCCAGCAGGGCGGCGATCTCCCGCCGCAACGCCTCCAGCCCGTCCCGCTCGGGCGGGCTGAGCGGCCGGCCGCTCTGGCGCCGGGCCGCGAGCCGGGCCGCGAGGCGCTCCACCGCCGCCGCCGGCAGCAGCGTGCGGGGCGCGCCGGCGGCTCCTGGCCGGGGTGCGTCGGGCCCGCCGCGCACGGCCTGCCGGATCGCCCGGACCGTCAGTTCCCCCCGCTCGGCCAGCTGCATCAGCCGCTGCCGCACCGGCCCCTCCTCGAGCCGCGCGAGCTCGACCAGCACGTTACGGGGCAGCCGCGCCATGCGCGCCAGGAACGCCTCGGGCAGGGTCAGCAGGCGCAGGGTGGCGCTGATCTCGGCCGGGCTCTGCCCGAGCAGCCGCGCCGCCTCCGCCTGGCTCATGCCCTCGCGCGCCAGCAGGCGCTGCACGCCGCGCGCCGCCTCCACCGGCGCGAGGTCGGCGCGCTGCAGATTCTCCAGCAGCGCCGCCAGCTCGGCATCCCCCTCATGCTCGATGGCCAGCAGGCTGCTCCAGCCATTCTGCCGCGCCGCCCGCCAGCGGCGCTCGCCCGCCACCAGGACCCAGCCGCCCGGCCGCTCCGGGTCCCGGCGCAGCAGGACCGGCTGCAGCTGCCCCTGCGCCGCCATGGTGGCGGCGAGGGCGGCGAGGGCCTCGGGGTCGAAATGCCGGCGCGGCTGCGCCGGGTCCGGGCGGATCCGCTCCAGCGGCGCCTCGAAACTGTGCCGGAAGCGGCTGTCCCGCGGCACCAGGGCCGCCGAGGCCTCGCCGATAGCCGACATCGCCGCCCCCAGCACCGGCGAGGCGGGCCTGCGGCGCGGCGGGGCGGGCCGCGTCATGCCAGCGCCTCCTGCGGCGGGACCGAGGCCATCTGCGGCAGCGGCCCGCCGGCCAGCAGCGCCGCCGCCAGCCGGCCATAGACGGCGGGCGCCGCCGCGCCCGGCGAGGCCTCGAGCGCGATCCGGCCGTTGCGCGCGGCATGGCCGAAGACCGCGCTGGCCGGCACCGGCTCCAGCACCGGGGCGCGATCGCGCATGATGCCGACCAGCTGCTCGAGCACCTCGCGGTCGACCGATTTGCGCGCGCCGTACTGGGTCGGCAGGATGCCGGCCAGGCGCAGGCCCGGATTGAGCCGCCGCTGCACCTTGCCGATGGTGGTGAGGATCAGCCCGACCCCCATGCTGTCATAGGGCTCGGTGCGGACGGGGATGATGACATCCTCGGCCGCCGCCAGCGCCATCACCGTCAGCATGCCGAGATTGGGCGGGGCGTCGAGCAGGATGACGTCATAGCGGTCGCGCACCGTCTCCAGGCTCTCGCGCAGGGCGACGTCGAAGCCCGGCTCGCGGCGCCCGTCGGTCTCCGCCAGATCAATATGGCTGGGCGCCAGATCGAAGCCGGCGCGGCCGGCCAGCAGCGCGTCCTCCTGCCCCAGGATGGCCTGTTCCAGCGGCAGGTCGCGCAGGATGACATGGGCCATGGTGCGACCCTGGCGATAGGCCTCGACACTGTCGCCGGCGAGCAGGGCGACGGTGGCCGTGGCCTGCGGGTCGAGATCAAGGAGCAGGACGCGCGCCCCCGCGCGCGCCAGCCCGCAGGCCAGGTTCAGCGCCGAGGTGGTCTTGCCGACCCCGCCCTTCTGATTGGCCAGGGCCAGGATGCGGGCATGGCGCGGCCGGCCGTGCGCCAGGCCGCGCAGCGCCTCCGCCACCTCCTGCGGGACCGGCTCATGGCCGTTCTCCCAGCGCGAGACCTTGGGCTTGTCGTAGCTGCGCCCGAGCGACGCGTTCAGCCGGTCCTTCAGCGCCGACTGGCTGAGCCGCAGCTGCCGGCGCAGCCCGCGCAGATCCTCACCCCGCATCCCGCCCCCCTGACCCCCTCGGCCGCCGCCGGTTCTGACGTCAGAACCGGGCTTGCCGGTATCCCCGGCAGGGTGGCAGGGCCGGGCACGACCGTCAACGTCAACAGCAGTGGTTGACCGTTGATGAGATCAGTGGGGCCACGTGGCCTTCTGACGTCAGAAGGCCGGGCGCGGCGCGAACATCCGCCGCTGGCACTCGGCGACCGCCGCCTCGAGCCCTTGGCAGGTCCAGCGCGCCACCAGCCGGGGCTGTGGCGGCGCGGCCTCCGACGGGGCCATGACCGCGGCGAAGGGCAGGCTTTCCAGTGTGCAGTGATAGGGGCGCGGCTGCCCCGGATGCTCACGGATATAGGCGGTCTGCACCTCGCTCCAGGGCTGCTCCGCCGTCACCGGGCCGGTCGCGCTGAGCTGGGAGCAGACCCAGATCCCCGGCAGGCCCGGCTCCCGCGCCATGGCAACGAAGGCGGGCGCCAGGCAAAGGGTCGTGCTGTCCGGCGCCGGGCGTTGCGCCGCGCCGAGCGCCGCGGTGATCGCCGCCAACAGGCCGGGCGCCTCGCCCTGGGTGACCATCCGCTCCGGCGCCCCGGCCTGCGGCAGGAGCGGCCGGGTCTCGGTCGTCCAGGCGATCGCGCCTTCCTGCCAGTCGTCCTGCGTGCCACGCAGCAGGCAGTGGTGGTGGTGCCGGGCCAGCCCCGGCGCCTCGGCCGTGGCGGTGGTGAAGGCGCAGGCGCGCCACACCGGGCCGGGCAGATCGCCCCGCCCCTCGATCTCCACGAAATGGGGCGCCACGAAGCTCGGATAGCGCAGACCACTCATGGCCCGGCTCCGGCCGCTGACAGAACTTTCCACGACATGCCCGGGACTCCCGCATGGATCACGCGGAGATTATCGCGGAAGGGCGCCCGAGCGAGGCCGGACGGTGCCTCGCGGCTTGAAAAAATCTCTTTTTATGTACAAATCCCTAAAAGGTTTCCAGGTTCTTTATCCCCTGGTTCCTGAAGGGAGCTGCGGATGCGGCCGGTTTGTCTCGTCATCCTGTTGCTGCTGTCGCTGGCCGCCGCCCTGGCGGGGCTGACGTTCGGCCGGTCCGGCAATGCCGCGTCGGAGACCAGCCTGTGCGGCCAGGCCTCGGCCAGCCTGTCGCCGGGTCAGCGGGCCGACTGCATGGCGCGCGTCTTCCGGCAATAGCGGGTCTCGCGCCGGGTCGGCCACGCCCGCGGCCGTCGGGCCCCAGGCGGGGTCCGGGCAGGCCGGAGGCCCTCAGCCGCCGCTGGAGGGCGGCAGGGCGCGCAGCACGAAGAGGCGGTGCGAGGCGATGTCCACCATCCGCCGCATGCGCTCCAGCCAGGCCTTCTCGGCCTCCTGCTGGCTGTGGAAGGGACCGTGCAGTTCCTCCGTTCCGGCCTCGAGGTCGGTGAAGCTCGTGTCGCGGAAGATTCCGCCCCAGACCACCCAGATTTCGTGGCTGCTCAGGGGATCGTTCATGCTGGGTCCTTCCATTCTGGCGGGCCGTTCCGGCGGAGAGTGTGCGGCCAATCCGCCGCGCCGGTTAACGCGCGCAACGTATGCGGATTTTCATCCGTTTGGCAGGGCCAGAGCGGCTCGATCCCCCTCTGGAATGAAACAGCCACCCGTCGGCCTGAAGCAGGGCGATGCCCAGGGCGAGGATCGCCAAGCCGGCCAGCATGGCTTCCTCCGGCAGCAGCCAGGGAGCCAGGTGATGGCCGGGGGCCAGCAGCAGGATGCTGCCGAGCAGCAGCAGTAGAAACGGGCCTGGTCGCTTGTGGATCGGCATCGGGTTCTCCCTCGGGCTCGGCGTCTCTCCTATCATTTTTCGCACAATCCCCGCAATTTTTTTGTCGCTCCTCGCGCGCTTTGTCTGCGGCGGAGAGGGTGAAGCGGCGCAAGAACACGCAAGAACTCCGGTTCATAACTGAAAAGAAGATTCAGTAAATCAACCTTTGGTTGATATCTCGAATCCTTGCTCACTGCCTGCTTTCGTCTTTACGCCGACACTGCCTGCGGCGGCCGGGCCTTGCGTTGTGCTGTTCCCGACAACCCCGTTCCATGACCATCCCGGCTTCGCGCCGTCGTGGCCCGCCAGAAGTGTTACAAAGTTATAAGAGTCTTAGAGTCATACAGTTATGCCCCCCGAATTCCCCTTCAGGATCATGGGGTTGAGGGGCCTTTGCGTCGGCGTCACGACGAACTTGCGTCGGCGTCACGACGAACTTGCGTCGGCGTCACGACGAACTTGCGTCGGCGTCACGACGAGGATTTGTCGGCGTCACGACGAGTGGCTTTTGCCCTGTCGGCGTCACGACGAATGGGGCTGTGGATAAAATCTCCCGCTCACGAGCCTGGTACGAGCCGGGCCCGGCGGGAGGGATGTCGGCGTCACGACGAATCCCCGGGTCAAAAAGACTCGTCGCCACGCCGACAGGCCGGATGGCGATGCTGGAAACCGGCCGCCGCCACAGGCACAAGGGAGGCGCAGGACACGCGGGGCCGATGGACGAGCAGCAGGCTTTCAACTTCTCCGGGATCACCGACAGCCCGCTGGTGGGGAAGGTCAAGGGCGACCGCAACACCATGGTCTACAACTTCTTCTCGCTGCGGCGGGAGAAGGAGACCGAGCTGCCGCGCTACGATGACGGCACCACCTGGATCGAGGTGGTCGGCACCAAGCACGGCGTCGCCTCGATCTGGGACAAGGAGCTGCTGGTCTATTCGGCCTCGCTGATCGCCGACAAGCTGAACCGGGGCGAGAATCCCTCGCCGCGCATCACCTTCACCGCGCACGACTTCTTCGTCACCACCGGCAGCACGCCGGGCGGCTCGGCCTATGAGCGGCTGGAGGAATCCCTGGCGCGGCTGAAGTCCACCTTCATCCGCACCAATATCGAGACCGGCGGGGAGGGGGAGGATCGCGGCTTCGGCTGGCTCGACGAGTACCGCATCCTCTATCACCGCCGCGGCCGCGAGGGCGCCAAGCAGATGCGCGCGGTGGAGCTGACCCTCTGCGCCTGGCTGTTCCGCGCCATCGTGCAGGACAAGCACTTCCTGACCTACAGCCCGAAGTATTTCGAACTGCCGCCGGTCGCCAAGCGGCTCTACGAGATCGCCCGCAGCGGCCCGCCGGAGGGCTTCCGCATGAACCTGGCGAAGCTGCGCAACCGGGTCGGCACGACGCAGGACCTGCGCCGCTTCAAGGCGGAGCTGGCCGCCTATGCGCAGCACCGGCGCAGCCTGCCGGGCTATGGCATCGCCCTGATCGACCCGCGGCTCCGGCGCGCCCTCGACAAGGGCTTTCCGCGCCCCTCCGGCACGGCGCCGCTGAAGTCCTGGCTGGTCGCCTTCTACCCGACCGGCAACCTCACCGCGCTGCTGCCGGTCGAGGCCATGCCGCTGCTCGAGGAGGACGAGGCCGAGCCGGCGGCGGAGGCTGCGGCCGTCCCCTGAACCGTCCCGGGAACCGCCCCTCGGGCCACCCTCAGCCGGACAGCCGCCCCTCGCGGCCCAGGATGCTGATCATCGCCTGCAGCCGCACCGCCTGGCTCTCCAGCAGCGCCGCCTCGCCGGCCAGGCGGTCGGTGGTGTCGGTCAGGTAGCGGGCGGCATCGCCCAGCCGCGCCTCGCCGCGGGCGAGGCCGGACTGCTGCGCCAGCAGGGCGGCCAGGACCTCCGGCAGGCGCGACAGGGCGGGCGCCGCCGTGCCGAGCTGCGCCGCGCAGGCCTCGACGCGCGACAGGGCCTCGGCGGGCAGGGCCGCCTCCAGGCGGTGCAGCGCCGCCTCCAGCCGTGGCGCCAGGGAGGGATTCTCAGAGGGATCGGCAGAGGGATCGGGAGAGGGGGAAGGAAGCGGGGAGAGCGCCGGCAGGCGCGCGGCCGGCGCTGCCTCGGCCTCGAGCATGACCCGCAGCCGGTTGCCCGCCGCCTGGGTCAGGCCGGAAAGCTGCGCGCCCGCGGCCACCGCCCGGCTCAGCAGGGCGGTGGCCTCGCGCATCTGCCGCCGTTCCTCGCTGAGCAGGTGCCGCAGATCCTCCAGCAGATCCTCCCGCGGCGCCCTGGGCGGATCCTCCGGTGTGGCGGCGGGCTCGCCCTGCCGCGGCGGCCGCCACGCCAGCGGGGTGGCCGCCAGCGCCAGCAGCGCCGCCGTCCAGACCAGGGCGGGAGCCAGAAGCGGCGCGACATCCCGCGCCGCCGGGCTGCCGGACAGGCTCTGGCCCGCGGCCAGCAGCAGCAGCGCCGCGGCCAGCCACCAGCACGGGCCAAGCGGCCGCGCGGCGCCGGTCGCGGCGGGCAGGAGGGGCGCGGGGAGGGAAGGGAGAAGCGGCATTCTGCGTCGGCCTCGGCCTGGGGCGGGAGGGCGAGGCTATG
>NZ_JBMPSU010000007.1:0-37674 GCF_049340465.1 Pseudoroseomonas sp. WGS1072
GACGGAGCGCCTGGGCGTTCAGCAGGATGCGGACCGCGGGCGCGGCGGCGAGGCGGGCGAAGGTGGACTTGCCGAAGTCGGTGGGCCGGCTGAAGCGCTCCAGCCGCGAGGCGACGATATCGGGATCGCTGAAGCCCTCGATGGTCGGCGGCGCGGCGGGACCAAGCGCCTCCGACACGTCATAGGCATAGGCCCCGGCCTCGCACAGCTCCTGCGCCCGGGGATAGTAGGCGGCCAGATCCCTCCAAGCGATCGGCCAGCCGCTCATCGGCACCCAGGGGCGCCGCTCCAGGTCGATCGGGTCATAGGGCACGCAGCGCCCTCCCCAGATGGCCGTGGCGCCGCCCAGCACGCGGCGGCGGTACATGTGCGGCGGGGAATGCGACGAGCCTTCGGCGACCTCGCCGTTCAGCCCTTCCTGTGCCGCGGCGTCGAACTTGCGGCCACCGGCCTCCAGCACCAGCACGGACAGGCCGCTCCCCTCCAGCGCGCTGGCCAGGGAGAGGCCGGCCGCGCCACCTCCGACGATGCAGAGATCCGCCTCCAACTCCACACCGGGAGTCAGGGATAAGGCGTCGAGGATCATGCCGAGGTCTCCAGGGGCCGCGAGGGCGGCGAGGTGATGGAGCGGGCCGCCTCCACGGCCTCATCCAGGTGCCGGGCCGAGGTGGTGCCGACCAGCGCCACGGACCGTTCGAACTGCAAGGCCGCCCGCAGGGCCGCTGCGCGGGCCGCGGCATCGCCCGCCTGTCCCGCGAAGATTTCGCGCAGCATCAGGCCGATACCCTGGCCCGCAGCCTGCGTCAGGGCCGGGCGCATGGCCTGGGCCACGTCCAGGGGCAGTTGCAGGGCCGCGACCGAGGGCAGGCGCAGCGCCTCCCGGGCCGCCGCGCCGTCATCGCAGGAGATGCCCCAGGCGCGCAGCTTGCCGGCCTGCACCAGGCGGTCGAGCAACTCGAAGGGCGCGCCCTGGCGGATGGCCTCGGCCGAGGGGCTGTGCAGCAGGAAGAGATCGATCCGCTCGATGCGCAGGCGCCGCAGGCTGGCCTCGACCGCACCTTGCAGATGCGCCGAGGAGTAGTCGCGCGGCAGCGGCGCGGCCCGCCGGCTGGCGATGGCGCCCCGCAGGCCAGGCAGGCGGTGGACCAGTTGGCGCAGCGGCGACTTGGCCAGGGCAACGACACGCTGCGTGGCGGTGAAGCGCTGGCCGGCCTTGGTGACGATGGTCACCTCATCCCGCCGCCCCGCCAGGGCGCGGCCGATCAGCCGCTCGCTCTCGCCCTGGCCATAGATATTGGCGGTGTCGAAGAGCGTCACGCCGGCATCCAGCGCATGGCGAAGCAGGGCCTCGGCCGCTGCCCCGCCGCAACCGCTCAGGGTCGATCCGAGGCGGCTGCAACCGAGGCCGAGGATAGAGGCGGACAAGCCGCTACGATCGCCCAGGGAGGTCACGGGCAGACTCAAGGTCATAGGGCAGGCCTGGTGCTAAGGGGCGCCCAACCGGGCGGCGTGGAATCCTGAACCGCCGCCGGCCGCTTGGGCAGGACGCAGAAGATCAGGATCAGGATCTGCAGCCGGGGGTCGAGCAGCATGCCGCCGAAGGTCATGTAGCCGATCAGCATCGCGGTGCTGATCCAGCCCGAGGGGCTGGCCCGGAACAGGGCGGTCAGGAAGAACGGCCAGAAGACCGCCGAGCCCAGCAGGCCATACTCGAACAGGATCTTGGCCCAGGCCGGATCATGCGCCTCGTAGGGCACCAGCTTGGCATGCTGAGCATAGGAGCCCGGCCCCAGGCCGAAGAGAACATCCTGCGCCGAGGAGAGCAGGAACTGGCCGATCAGCCAGGCGCCGGCGATGAAGCGGGCCGTGGCGCTGGAATTGTCGCTGCCGAACTCGTTGATCCGGTTGAGCAAGGCATCGGCGTTCCACAAGCCGCCCGTGACCAGGGCCAGGACACCCACCGCCGCCATGGCCGCGATGGCGCCATAGGCCCGACGATGCAGCAGCACCCAGGGCAGCAGGAACAGCAACAGGATCAGGCCGGTGCCGGAATAGGAGGTGGGCAAGGCGATGAAATAGAGCAGCAGGCGCCAGGTGGCACCGAAGAACAGCAGCTCCAGAATGATGGCAATCGCCAGATACTGGGAGAACGTCGATGGTTCGAGCAGGAAGAAGCCATTGCTTTTGAAGTAGGGCGAATCCCAGGTCAGGGGATTGGCCGTGTTGAAGTTCGGCAGCAGGAATTCCTTCGGAACAATGTTGCTGAAGGTGAAAAGATCCGCCGAATTCATGAAGAACTGCGCCACATACTGCGCCACACCCAGGACCGCGCAGACCAGAACCATCTTCTGAAAGGCCCGGACGCAGCCCTCCAGCACGCCCTCCGGGGAGCGCAGCGAGAAGATGAAGGGCGCATAGATAATGAGCATCAAGGCCATGGAGGGCACCGAGGCGGCGCCCGCATTCATCGCCAGGCTGAGCGAAACCACCGTGGCCAGGACGAAGAACATCGCCGTCCGGACCGGATCGAGCACGAAGGCGCCGCGCAAGGCCAGAAGCAGCATGACCACCAGGGTCACGATCAGGTTCAGGGCGATGCTGTCGTCGCCTGCCGGCAGCCCGAAGCGCTGCAGGAAGATCGAGGCGAAGAGCGCGACCATCAGGCAGCGCCGGACGAAGGCGGCCTCCGCCGTCTCTCGCGAGGCCGCCTGTTCCGGCTCCTCGCCGAACGACAGGGCAGGCCCGGTTGGGAAGACTGGCTCCGAAGCGTCCAGCCGCAGGGGCGACATCATGATCAGCTCACACAGCCAGAGAAAACGACGGAAAGGCCTGAGCGCGGCTTCCGCTCTGCTTGCTGCACCGCGAAGAGAGGTTTACGAAACCTCCCAAATCCCATGGCGGTGTCCTACAGCAGGCCGGTATCGGGAGCCAAGCCTGACCCAGGGCCGTGCCGGAGGGGGAACAACCGGCGAGGCGGGCAGGAGCAGACGAGGCCATGGCGAACTTCCCCCGAAGCGAACGGAGCCCAGAGGACGGCGCCCAGAGCGAGAGCATGCCACCTCCAGGCAGGCGTCAGAAGTATCCGACGGGGTGGCGACGAGCACCGTCGGTGTGAATACACCAGAAAATGGTCTACTGATCCTCTTAATGGTGCATTTTCTCAACCGCGAGCCACTTTTATGTGAGCAATGCACGATTATTTGGACAATCGCGAGGCTCGTGGTTATGGAAAGATGCACCTGGTGGCCAGAGCTCGTCGCCTCTTCCGGCGCCTCGCCGATGCCCAAGGGCTGGCACCCTTAAGTTTCTGATGTGGCCTTCATGAGGCAGAACGTATGCGCCTGACAGACCTTCTGAGCCTTCTCTGGCGACGCAAGCTGGCCTTGGCCACTGCCGCCGTCATCACTGGCCTGCTGGGCTTCGTGATCACCAAGTCGCTGCCGATCCGCTATTCGAGCGAGGGTCTGCTGCTGGTCGAAAGCCGGGATCAGAGCATTCCCGAGCTCAACCAGGCGGCTTCCCTCAATACGCCCGGCCTGCAGCGCATCACCACGGAGGCGGATATCCTGCGCTCGCGCCGCCTGGCCGAGCAGGTGGTTCGCGACCTCGGCCTCGAGAATGCGCCGGAGCCGCCCAGCCGTGGCCTCGCCGCCCTCTTCGCCCCGGTCGGCGCCTGGCTGCGGGGTGTCGCCGCCGATATCGACGCCTGGCGCATCGCCCTGCTGGGCGAGAGCACCGACCCCGCTCTGGCCGACCGCCCGGTCGACAGCATGAGCCTGGCGGTCGAGAATCTGCAGCGCTACCTCTCGATCGGCACCGCCGCCAACAGCAATGTCGTCGCCGTCCGCTTCTCCTCGCCCTTCCCGGACGAGGCCGCGAAGGTCGTGAACACGCTGATGAACCGCTACATCGAACTCGAGGTGGCGGCGAAACGGGACACCACCCTGCAGGCCAATGAGTGGCTGACCTCCAGGCTGGAGACGCTGCGCCGCGAGGTCGAGGAGGCGGATCAGAGGATTCAGGCCTTCCGCCGCGAGACCGGCCTGCTGGAGACCTCCCAGGGCTCGGTCAGCACCCTGCAGATGAACGAGCAGCAGGCCCGCGTCGCGATGGCGCGTCAGGAACTCTCCCGCGCCCAGGCCGCGCTCGACAGCGCGCTGCGCTCCGGCCAGCGGGGCAGCGCCTCCAGCGAGGTGCTGGGCTCTCTGGTGATCCAGAGCCTGCGCGACCGCGAGGCGGAGATCGGCCAGCGCGCCGCCATCCTGGCCCAGCGACTGGGCGCGCGGCATCCCGAGCGCCTGGCCGTGGAGGCCGAGCTGCGCGACATCCAGCGGCAGATTGGCAACGAGACCGGCAAGATCGTCTCCTCGCTCCGCCGCGAGGTGGACGCCGCCCGCGCCCGCCTGTCCGATGCCCAGGAGCAACTGAACAGCTCGATGACCACGGCCCGCAGCGGCGCCGAGAACGAGGTCGTTCTGGCGCAACTGACGCGCGAGGCCGATGCCAAGCGGCAGATCTACCAGGCCTTCCTGACCCGCACCGAGCAGACCCGCCTGGCCTCGGCGCAGTTCCCCGCGGCGCGCGTGATCTCGCCGGCGGTGGAGCCCTTCCGTCCGAACGGCCCGCCAGCCTCCGTGGTCGCCGCCTTCAGCGCCTTCATCGGCTTCTTCCTGCTCGCCGGCATCCTGGTCCTGCGCCGCATGGCCCATGGCACGATCAGCACGGTGCAGGATCTGGTCTCGCTGACGGGCGTGCAGAACGCCGGCAGCCTGCCGGCGCTCGGCCGCGGCCGCCGCCGGCGCATGCCGGCCCTGGTGCTCGATCAGAGCCAGTCCGGCATCGCCGAGACGCTGCGTGCCCTGCGGCTGACCATGCAGTCGGTCGCCGGCGGCGGGCCGGCCAATACGGTGCTGGTCACCTCCTCGGCCATCGGCGACGGCAAGAGCACCGTCGCGGCCTCGCTGGCGCGGCTATCCGCCGCCGACGGGCTGCGGGTGCTGCTGCTGGAGACCGACATGCGCCGCCCGCAGATGTCCTCGACCTTCGGCGCCCCCTGGGCCGGCCGCAGCATCGAGGCTGTCCTCTCGGGCGAGACGCGCTTCGAGGATGCGGTGCAGGTGGATGAGCGCTCGGGCCTGCACACCCTGCTCTCGGACCGTTCCTCGCCGCATCCGCAGGCGCTGATCGAATCCCGCCAGTTCGCCGAGCTGATCAACCGGGCCCGCCGCGAATACCATCTGGTGATCCTGGACAGCCCGCCGATCATGCGTGTGGCCGATGCCGTGGTGTTGGCCCAGCACAGCGACGCCGTGCTCTTCGCTGTCGGCTGGGAGCGCACCTCCCGCACCGTGGTGATGGAGGCGATGCGCCGCCTGCCGCGCTCGATGCGGGCCCGCATGGCGACCGTGCTGACCCGGGTGCGGCCGGGCCGTCTGGACCCGCTGGGCTATTACGAGGGCTATGCCAAGAGCGCCTCGCCCGACCTGAAGCGGCTGCCGGCGCCCGGCGCCTGATCCCGGAACGCCTGCCGTTCGCGCATGGAAAACCCCGGAACCGAAAGGTTCCGGGGTTTTTCGTGGCCGATGTGAAGGCCGCCGGGTTTAAACCCGGCGGCATCCATGGTGTCAGAAGCGGCGCTCGAAGACGGTCACCACATCGCCCGGCTGCAGCACCGACTGGCGGTCGCCGCGGAACTCCCGCGCGACGCCATCCTCGCCCAGGCGGGTGATGGAGACGTAATCGGTGACGGCGCGATAGTTGAAGCCGCCCACCACGGCCACGGCGGAGAGGACCGTCATGCCGGGCTGGTAGGGAGTCTGGCCGCCACGCTCGACCATGCCCAGCACGAAGATCGGACGGTATTCCTGGACCTCGACCGCGACCGAGGGGTCGTTGAACAGGTTGCGGCTGCGCATGCTGCGCGCGATCGCCGTTTCGGCCTGGGTGGTCGTCAGCCCGGCCACCGGAATGGCGCCGACCAGCGGCAGCGCCACGGTGCCGGTATCGGTGATGCGAAACTCGCCAGTCAGGCGTGGATCGTTGAAGACCGTGACGCGCAGCTGGTCGCCCGCCCCGAGCCTATAGGCGCCCGCCGTGGTCTCCGGCAGCGGCGGCAGGTTGGCGCCGGGCGTGGCGCAGGCGGCCACCAGCAGCGACAGGCCCAGCACCATTCCGCGCAGCGCACGAGGGCCAGCGGCAGTCAAGAAAGCAGGGCGAGACATGGGGCACTCCCGGAATAGAGAATTCTTGAGAAAAGCATGACACTGTATCAAAGACTGTCACGCCGGTGAACGCACGTCACATTGAAGCGGCCACGCTCGAGGCCCCGCGACTACAAGGCGAAGCGCAGCCTGACTTGAAACTGGTTGATCCCGTATTCGCGCGCGCCATCCGGCGCCGAAAGGCGCTCCGTGTGCTGATAGCTGGCGAGCACCGACATGTTGCGGTTCAGCAGCCATTGCGCGCCGACCAGGACAATGCCGTCGGTGACATTGCCCTGCTGCGGATAGTCGCGATGCTCGGCCCGCAGCTCACCGGTGACGATGACGTTGCGCAGAAGCTCATGGTCGACGGTGAGCCGTCCCTGGGTGCGCGTATAGCTGACGTTGCTGGCGCGGATGGATTCCTCGATGGTGCGCGAAACCGCCAGGGTCGCCGTGGTCAGCTGCGTCGGCAGATAGGTCAGCTGGCCTTCGAATGCTGGCCCGCTCAACGTCTTCAATGTCGGGGAATCATAGGTCCGTTCACGGTAGCCGGCCAGCAGGCGGGCCTGCCAGAGGCCTGTCAGGTCGTAATTGATACCGGCCTGAACCTCCCAGGTGAAGGAATCCCGCCCGCTCTGGCCGGACTGCTGGTAGTTGATGTCCTGCAGGCGGACCAGGGTCAGGATCTCGCGGCCCTCGACAATGCTGTAAGCCGCCTGGACCTCGCCTAGGATCGTGTCGTAGTCATTGACATTGTTGAAAACGCGGACGCCGTTGACGTCCGAATTCTCATAGCGAATGGTCCTATATTCCGCGGTGCCGGTCAGGGCCAGGCGATTGAAGGCCGCGGTGCCACCGACCAGGAAGATGTCGCTGTCATAGGGGATGGGCTCGTTCAGGCCGCCGGCCTGCACGTCGAAATTGTCCACCTCGAGATGCGAGCGGGTGTGCGTGTAGCTGGCTCGCAGAGATGAGGCCCGGCCGATATCGTAGCGGCCGGCGATGCCGACGCTGAAGTCGTTCCAGTTCTGATTGCTGTTGCTGAAGTGCTGCCGGCTCGATTGCGAGGCGGTCAGGCCCAGCGCATGCCGCGTCCAGAAGCTGTTGGCCGAGACATTGACGGTCTGCGCGAAGAAGCCGTCTTCCACGTCCTCGCCCGTGCCGGGCTGCACGTTGTCGTCATAGCCCACGCCGGCCTCCACCGCGCCGTCGAGGCGAAAGCCGGAGAGGCGCACGCCAGCCGGATCGTAATCGGGCCGCGGCCGGGACCGGACGGTGACGCCACGCTGGGTGTCCTGCGGGCTCATGGTCTGCGGTGGCTCAGGGGCCGATTGGGCGTGAGCAGGCGCGGCCATTCCAGCCATTGCGGCCGGAATGGCGAGAGCCACCAGACCGTGCAGACAGGAGGCACGCCATGATGGGAAGGGCCGGAGAGAAGGGGCGGCAGTGTCTGCCTTCCTGCCGGCGACGTTCTTCTTCTGCAGACGCATTCAGAGGGCCCTACCCAATCTCGTTCTCTCCCGCATCCCTATGCATGCGGCATGGGATTGTCCCATGAAAACCCACCGGATCAAGCCTTTGCCGCACGTCCCGCGAGAGTGTCGATACAACCGTTGCTTTTCTGCACGCACCTTGCCGACGGCCGCTCAATGCCTTTGCGCGCCATGCGACTGGGGGGTTAACTCCGGGCCACGCTGACCAGTCTTTGCGAAACGGGCGGTCGCGACGGATGCAGGAGGACACCTTCATCAGTCAGTTCCACCCGCGCTTCCGGATAGGCCGCGACAGCAGGAGCAAGGGACTTCCTGAAATCTCTCTTGAAGGTATGCAGTTCTGAATAGCTGGAGCCAAACTGATCCCTCAGGGCGGTCCAGCGCACTGGCGTCGGACCGCGTAGCGTGTGCAGCCTGTAGGCGAGCCAGATGTAGAGATCGAGGCTGGCGCTGCGATTGCCGAGTTCGCGCAATGCGGTCTCCTGCAACGGCACCGGATGCTGGCGCATGGCATCGAAGAAAACCTCATCAAGAACCACGCGGTCATCCCACATCTCGGTCTGACGGAGATCCTCGCCCTGCTCCGAGAAGCGCAGGCCGGAACGCACGAAGCGGCCTGCCGCCCAGCCTTCCGTGCCCTCACCCTCCCAGAAGAATTTCAGGCTGCAAGCGGCGATCCGCGCCGCCTGCTCGCGCAATGCCTTGCCCGTCTCGCCGCCCCAGGAAAGACCCATGCGACCCAGCCAATCCCGCATAGAGCGGCCCAGCTCGACCTCGCGGCTGTTTGTCCTGGCGGCCTGGGTCTGCAGGTAGAGCAGGATCATCCTGGCTCTGGCGCCATACGGGACGCCATGCAGTTTCGGCGCGCCACGGGCCAGCCTGAGACGACCGGGCTCCACCAGCAGTGTGACGCGGTGCCCCCGCTTCTCCCAGGCGCTGTCATCGGGGAGCCGCTTGTGGGGCAGGGATGTCAGGCAGAAGCCCGTATAAGTAATCCCAATGCGGCTGGCATCATCAGCCAGGACCTCCGCAGCGATATCCACCAGGGCCTTGCGCTCCGGAGGGACCATGGCGCGTGCCTGATCCCTGCCATGGAGTAGGACCAAGTGGCGTACACCATGCGCTGCATCTTCCTGCATGGCCCTCTCTGCCAAAGCTTGGCCCTAGTTGCCGGGAGAGGAAGGCTGCCGTCAATGGGGGGATAACTCCGGTCTCTATGTAGTTAACTAGTAGATTCTTATTAGTTGAATCCGGAGTTATCCCCCCGGGATAAGCCCGCTTTTCGGAGTTAACCCCCCAATTCCCGGAGTTAACCCCCTGGGATAGATGCCTTGTCCTGTGGATAATTCCTGACCGCCCGGAAGGGTCGGAGTTATCCCCCCGGGACAATGTGGGCGAATCGGGCATGGCCTACCGGCCCCGGAAAACCGAAGGGCGCGGCCCCTTCGGAGCCGCGCCCTGAATGTTCTCGACAGCGCCCGGCGACGTCGTCAGGCCGCGTAGAGCGCGTCCTGCTCGGAGCGCAGCCGATCGATCATCCGGCCTTCCGGAATCTCGACGTCGTCATAAGTCAGCACCGCATCCTTCGGGACATCGCGCTTCAGCGTACAGCCGAAGGCCAAACCCATCGGCAGCAAACCCTCACGGCGCGAGGTCGCGTAATCTTCGCACTGGCCGTAACTCATGTAGCCGCCCAGGGCATCGATCGTCTCGCCCGCCTTCAGATTGATCTTGGCGGTGGTGATGACATCGACGCGGGGGCCATCGATCGGCTGGATGACCGGATCCTGGCACAGCACGACTCGCGCCACGGAAAGCGGCACCTCGAAATGGCAGAGGTGATAGGGCGTGTAGAAACTGTAGAGTGGCCCAGTGCCCAGCTTGTACAGGTTCAGGTAGTGCTTCTGCTTGGGATCGTCATGCGTGGCCAGGACATAGACGCCAGGGCCCGGCTTGCTGCCGACGACATAGTCGACGACGCCCCCCTTTTCCCGCAGCATGTCGATGTCATAGGACTTGGTCAGTTCATCGACATGGCCGGCATGGTTGAGGCCGATCATGCCGCGCCGGGCCACCGTCATGCCCGTGGCATTGGCGACGATCGCCTGCTCGAAGCTGATCTTGGTGCCATCCGCGAAGCTGGTCACCATGTAGGGATCCTGCCCCCATTGGGCGGCAAAGCCGGCCTGGGTGGTCGGATTGCGGTAGGGATCCTGCAGCCCCTTGATATTGCCGCAAACCAGCGGCGTCAGGCCGATGGAAACCACGAAGCGGTAGAGATTCATCTGCACGCCGGGCTGGTCGCCGTCGCAGCCCGTGAAGATGACACCCGCCGCATCGGCCTTGCGCTTGAGCAGGGGCCCGACCGTCGCATCGAGCTCGGCATTCATCGAGACCATGTGCTTGCGGTTCTCGATGGCCGCCAGGGTGATGGCGGCGCCGTATTCGATGGCGCCGGTGGCATCGATCAGGCAATCCAGGTCCGGATTGCGGCAGAGCAGCAGCGGATCCTGGGTGATGGCGGCCCGGCCCTGGCGGATGCAATCGGCCAGGGCATCATCGGTCTCCACCACCGCGATATCGGTGACGCCGGCCTGCTCGAAGGCCAGGCGGGCCTTGTCGAGGCTGCGATTGCAGATCACCGCCAGCGTCATGCCCGGGACCGAGTTGACGATCTGGTTGGTGACGCCCTTGGCCATGAAGCCGGCCCCGAACATGCCGACCAGGACCGGCTTGCCGGAAGCCTCGCGCTGCCGCAGCAGCCTGTCATAGATCATGATGGTTCTCTCAGCGCCTAGCGCAGGCCGCGCAGTTGCTCGACCCTGTGGAAGTCGGGATCGAAGGCCGGCCAGTTGAGGTCCTTCTCGGAGGCGATCTCCGGCTGCAGCGGCCACTCGATGCCGAGATGCGGATCGTTGTAGCGCAGGCCACGCTCACCGCCGGGCATATAAGGGTCGCTGACCATGTAGAAGGCTTCGGTGTTGTCGCGCAGGGTGATGAAACCATGCGCGAAGCCCCGGGGGACATAGAGCATCTTGCGGTTCTCGGCGCTCAGCTCGACGCCGAACCACTTCCCCTCGCTGGGTGAGCCGGGGCGCAGATCGACGATGACGTCGAACAGCGCACCCTGAAGGCAGCGCACCAGCTTCACCTCCGCGGCCGGCGGAAGCTGGTAATGCATGCCGCGCAGCGTACCCTTGCGGAGGCTCAGGGAGTTGTTCACCTGAGCGTAGCGGCTGACCAGCCCCGCTTTGGCGAACTCGTCCTCGCAGAAGGCCCGGGCGAAGAAGCCGCGGTCGTCGTGCCGCGGCTCGATCTCGATCACATAGGCGTCCTGCAGCGGGGTCTTGCTGAAGATCATGCCGGCACCCGGTGACGCTGCTCCAGATTCTCGTTCACCGAGCCGGAATTGATGTGCCGCTCCAGCGTCACCAGGCGGATGGCCGGCGACTTGCGGTAGTCGCGATCGGCGAAGCCCTGCTCCTTCAGCCGGTCCCGCAATTCGGCGATGGCGCCGTCCAGCGTCTCCTGCGGCTGATGGTCCGGGGCGAGTTCCGCGTAAAGCGAGAAGTCGACCTTGTAGGAGCGCTTGTCCGGGGGCGCCTCGGTCGCGATGGAAACCTTGGCCTCCGGAAGAGCCCGGCCAACCGCCTCCGCCAGATCCCGCACCTGATAATTCCAGCGTGCCGAGCCGACATTGACGGTCAGGAACTTGCCGCCATTGTCCGGCGAGCGCTGCACGGCCCATTCGATGGCTCGCGCCATGTCGCGCACATGGATCAGCGGCCGCCAGGGCGTGCCATCGCTGAGCACGCTGACTTCGCCATTGGCCAGGGCGCCGGCGACGAAATCATTCAGCACCAGGTCCAGACGCAGCCGCGGCGACATGCCGCAGGCGGTCGCGAAGCGCAGGCAGCTGATGACCATGCCGCTGTTGTCGAGCGCGCGGAGGGAGTCCTCGGTCGCGATCTTGGACCGGGCATAGGCCGTCAGGGGGTTGAGCGTGTCGCTCTCCACCCGGGCGCGGCCCTCGGAGGCAAAGCCATAGACGCTGCAGCTCGAGGCGAAGACGAAATGGCCGACACCGGCTTCCGCCGCCGCCTTGGCGACCTTGACGCTGGCTCGGTGGTTGATCTCGTCCGTCACCGCCTCGAAGCGCTGCCCCATCGGATCGTTCGAAATGGCGGCCAGATGCACCACCGCATCGAAGCCCCGCAGATCTTCCGTGGTGATGTCGCGGACATCGCCGAAGCGCTGCTCATTCAGCAGGGTTTCGGGCAGCGGATCGCGGGTGGTCAGGCAATGGCCGAACCAGCCGGTATCATGGCCGACGAGATAGGCTTCCGGAAATGTCTCGCGCAGACGCGCCACGACGACGGGGCCGACATAGCCCATATTGCCGGTGATCAGGATACGCATTGGGTGTTCAGCCCTTCCACACGCGCCAGGGAGCCTTGCCAGAGGCCCAGAGGCCTTCCAGATGACTGCGGTCGCGAATTGTGTCCATCGGATGCCAGAAACCGTGATGCTGATAGACCGACATCTGGTTGTCAGCCACCAGGCGCTCGATCGGCGCGTCCTCCCAGACCGTGTCGTCGCCCTCGATATACTCGCCAACCTTCGGGCTCAGCACGAAATAACCGCCATTGATGAAGCCGCCATCGCCCTGGATCTTCTCCTTGAAGGCCTTGACGCGGTTGCCTTCCAGGCTGAGGGCGCCGAAGCGACCGGCGGGCTGGGTCGCCGTCAGCGTCGCCAGGCGGCCTTCCTGCTTGTGCAACGCGATGGTCGCGGTGATATCGACATCGCCGACACCATCGCCATAGGTCAGGCAGAAGGCTTCCTCATTGGTCACATAGGGCAGGATCCGCTTGATCCGGCCACCGGTCATGCTGTTCTCGCCCGTTTCGACCAGCGTCACACGCCAGGGTTCCGCCCGGGCGTTGTGCACCTCCATGGAGTTCCTCTCGAAGTCGAAGGTGACATCAGACATATACATGAAATAGTTTTTAAAATACTCTTTGATGACGTTCCCGCGGTATCCGAGGCAGACAATGAAATCATTGATGCCATGAGCGCTGTAGATTTTCATGATATGCCAAAGGATCGGGCGCCCGCCGATCTCAACCATTGGCTTTGGCCTGATGCTGGTCTCTTCCGCGAGCCGAGTACCCAGTCCGCCAGCCAGGATTACCGCTTTCATCTTCGACGCCCTTGCGACCACAGGAAGGTTGAGGAGCCACAGGATCTGCGACCCGGAGAGGTTGCCCAAATCTGCGGCGCGCGTACAAATTTGTACAGCTCACGACGCGATGCGTAAAAATTGCAAAAAAGCTTTTTTATTTAAAATGACAATGTTGAGATTGGTGCGTTCCACGCCGCCCTGGCCGGCTCCTCCTTGGGGTGGCGGCCAAGCTGGCGGCTCGTTTCCCTTACCGGCTTCACAATCCCGAAAATGCATTCGCCTTTCGCTTGTATGCGTCGCAAAAAAGCGAGAGAGAGTAAGTTATAAGGACTTCGGTCTCGCCCCTTCCACCCGGGCCTACCTGGGTACAACGATGAGCAGCAGCATGGACAAGACTCAGATCACCATCGGTATGCCCGTCCGCAACGGGGGTGATCAGATCAGGGTCGCGATTGATTCCTTGCTGGCGCAGACCCATAGCGACATCAAGTTGGTCATTTCCGACAATTGCTCGACCGATGACACGCTCGAGATCTGCCGCGCCTATGCCGAGCGCGACCCCCGTGTCATCGTTCATGCTCAGGAAAAGAACCTGGGAATTTGCGGCAACTTCCGCTTTGTCCTCATGCAGGCCGATACGCCCTATTTCATGTGGGCCTGCCATGACGACATCTGGGAGCCCGAATTCGCCGAGCGCAACCTGCAGAACCTTCTGGCAAATCCCGGGGCCGTGGCCAGCACCTCCCGGGTCGCCATGGTCTCCGTGGACGGCAGCCGCGCCCTCTCCAACGGCACCTACCCGCTGCAGGGCGATGCCCGGGAGCGCCTGGTCCGCTTCTTCTGGGATCCTGGCGAGGTATCCCGCTTCTATGGTGTCTTCCGCACTGAGCCGCTGAAGCGCAGCTTCCCCGAGGATATCGATGTCTTCGGCTATGACTGGATCGTCATGGCCCTCAACCTGCTCGAGGGTGAGCATCTCGAGTTGCCGGAAATTCTGCTGGCGCGCGAGGATCACAGCGAGGACCACTATCATCGGACCCTGGTCCGCAAGGAGCCGCGCCGCCTGCACCGCTGGATGCCGCACCTGGGGATGATGCAGGTTCTGCGGCGAAAGCTGCCGCCGGAATTGTGGCAGGCCTGCCGCGCCCGGGTGCTTCGCCGGAACATGATTCAATCCCTGATGTATGCGAAGTACCGCGTTCCGGCCGTGGCGCCGCTGGTCAAAGGTCTCTCCGCCCTGGAAAGGAGCAGGCTTCGTCTGCGCAAGCCCGGGCGGCTGGAGATCAGCGGCTAACTCCTCCTATTGGACCTGTTACAAGCTCGGCTTAAACCAAGGGTAGGCTTACGATTTATACCACTCGCCAAATGGTCGAATCTTCTTCCTGATATGCTCCGTCGGCGCTACTGTCTTTCCTCGAGATATTCATGCGAGAAGTGCAATTGCCGGGGTGAAAACCCCTGGCCGCTGCCAATATCCCCGTATGAAGATCTCGATATGAAAGAGGCGGGATCATGTCGCTGATATCGCAGTCGCCTACCCAGCTGACGCGGCAGAATCAGAGTCATAGCCTGGAAGTAAACTTCCCGGACCTGGAAGGTACGGCGGAATCCGAATCCTCGCCCGCAAGAGGGATCTTGATCGGCTTCGCCTTCTCCTTGCTGATATGGGCAGGGATATTCGGGTTCTTCTTCAGGTAGTTTCGGCGCTCCTTCCTGTACTTTCTTGAAGAAGCGGCCTTAATTTCCTGAGGAAGGCCTTGTAAAGTGGCGTCTGCATTGGTTTGACGTGACCATTTTCATGCAGGAGCCAGGGCGTAATGCACAGCCCATCGGGGACGGGACGTCCCTTTGTCAGCATCGCTGTCCCCGTCCTGAATGAAGAACACTATATCACCGCCTGTCTTTCCTCCCTTCTGGTCCAACTGGATCCGCAGCAGGGCGAAATCCTGGTTCTCGACGGCGGTAGCACGGATCGCACCTGCGAAATCGTTGAGGAGATGCAGCGGAAGCATCCGCACATCCGCCTGCTTCACAACCCTGCCCGCCTGCAATCCGCCGCCGTCAATCTGGCCGCCCGTGTCGCATCGCCCGAAAGCAGGATCCTGCTCCGCGCCGATGCCCATGCCTGGTATCCGGCTGACTTCCTGCAACGCGTCGTCATTGCACTTCAGGAGCAGCGGGCGACCTCGGTGGTGGTGCCCATGATCACCGCCGGAAATGGCGCCATGCAGGAGGCCATCGCCGCGGCGCAGAACAGCCGCTTCGGAAATGGCGGCTCGGCCCACCGCATCCGACCGGCGTCGCAGTGGGTCGAACACGGGCATCATGCAGCCTTTGACCGTGACTTCTTCCTGTCCATCGGAGGCTACGACGAAAGCTTCACCCACAACGAGGATGCGGAGTTGGACCATCGGGCGATCGCAGCCGGTGGTCGCATCTGGCTCTGCGCCGAGGCTCCGATCACGTACTTTCCGCGCAAGGACCTTCTGTCCCTGGCCCGGCAGTATATGCGGCATGGCGGCGGCAGGGCGCGAACCCTGGTCAAGCATCACCTGACACCCAAGCCGCGGCAGATGGCGCCCGTCATCGCCTTGCTGGGGAGTGTGATGGGGCTGCTCATCGCCCCCTGGTTTCCGGCCGCTCTTCTCCTGCCCCTCGCCTATGCCGGCCTTTGCCTGGGATGGGGGGCCTGGATGGCGTGGCGCACCGGCAAGGCCTCGTTGCTGGCCGCCGGCCCCGCCGCGATGACGATGCATCTGGCCTGGGGATGGGGATTCCTGCGCAGCCTGTTCCGCCACAAAGGCGCCCTGCGCCGGCAACCGCAATCCTGATCAACAGGCGGCCATTCTCAAACGGACTCTCAGGCCTGCTGGCCGGTCATCCGGCGCGGCAAGGCCAGCAGATGGGGGCGCAAGGCATTGCTGGCCAGGACGCCGGCCAGCAGCGCGATGCCAGAGGCCGCAACGGCCGTGATGAGGCGCGCCGGCAAGGACGCGAAGGCCTCCAGAGGCAGCCTTGCCAGCTCATAGCAGACCGCAATGACGAGCAATTGGGGCAGGACGCTGACACTGACCCAATGCAGCGCCTGGCCACGCAGCCTTTGGCGGAAAGCGGTCCGGGTGAACAGAAAGAAGGCCAGCAGATTGGTGGCGGCCAGGCAGACCGCCGGCAGGACAACGCCATAGAGGGGCGTCAGCAGCAGGATGGCGGGCAGATAGAAGGCGCCGCAGATCAGGTTGATCTTCAAGGCGGTCACGGGATCGCCTTCCGCCATCTGAAGCGCATGGGAGGGGCGGCACAGACCGCCCAGCGCATAGGCGATGGCCAGGATCGCCAGGACCGGCGCGAAGTCACGCCCGGCGGACGGGTTGCCGCTCAACAGCTCCAGAAAGGCGCCGCCGAAGAAAACCAGGGCCCCCGTGGCCGTCAGCATCAGCACGAAGGTTGCCTGCGAGATCGAGAAGAACAACTCCCGCAACTCGGCACCACGCTCGGCACTGACATAGGCTGACATGCGGGGAAAGGCGGCGGTGATCAATGGCGTGGTCAGCCGCACCATGGCGGAGCACATGGTGGCGACCAGCGAGTAGGTCCCGAAGACCGACAGCGGCAGGACAGCGCTGATCACCAGGGAGTCGGCAATCTGCACCATCGTTCCGGTGGCCGCGGAAGCCATGTTCGCCACGGCGAAGCGCATGGTGCGCCAGATCAGATCCATCTCCAGACGCTGCCGGCCGAAGGAAGATGGAACGTTGCGGCCAACTGCGATCGCGAAGGATGTCGTCTCCACCAGGCTGGCCGCGATCTGGCTCCAGAAAAAGGCTTCTGCCGTCGGGGCGACGAAGGCGAGCGCGCCGAGCCCGAGGCCGAGGCGCAGGAGGCCTGTGCCGATCAGGAGGAGATTGCACAGAACCTGCCGCTCCAGCCCTTCCAGCGTCGCCTGGAAGATGCCGCGCAGCCGTTGGACAGCGATGCCGACACCCATCAGGGTGATGGCCCACTGCACTTCGCCAGGGGTGATATGCTGCGGCCGTAGCCAATAGGCGGCGATCCATGGCGAAAGCAGCCAGATGGCCAGAGCCAGGACGACGGCAAGTCCTGTGTAGATCAGCGTGAAGTTGAAGACCAGGCTGCCGGTCCCGGAAGGGTTCTCAACCTGGTTTCGCGCTACCAGACGCGTCACCGTCTGGCCGAGGCCAGCATCGAAGATGGCAGCCGCCGTCAGCAGAACCGCGAAGAAGCCAATCAGGCCATATTGCTCGGCCCCTGCCAGACGGTAGCCGCCGAAAGCGATGCCTGCCTGCACGGCGAGGGAGACGGCCATACCGGAGAGGTTGGCAAGCACATTGCGCGCAATCATGACAGGCCCTCAGCACCCTTCACGCCGTGCTGCTTCCGCCGGTTGCGAAACCTGCAGGCATCTCGAACAGCCACAGGGCCGCGGCATGCCCTCTGCGGGCAGTCCTGCGACCAGGGCAAGCCTCGATCAGAACAAGTTGTCCGGCCGGACGCCGCTCTAGTAGGCGCCGCGCCGGACCAAGACCGCAGGCACGGTCTGCAGCAGGATCCGCAGATCCTGCCAGAGGGAGAACTCGCGCACGTAACGGCAGTCGAGGGCAACGCGCTCGGCATAAGTGGTGTCGCTACGGCCGCTGATCTGCCACAGACCCGTGATGCCCGGACGGACGGCGAGATAGCAGACCGCGGCAACGCCATAATGGTCCGTCAACTCCTCCTGCACCACCGGGCGGGGGCCCACCAGACTCATCTCCCCCCGCAGCACGTTGAAGAGCTGGGGCAACTCATCCAGGCTGGTCGCGCGAAGGAACTTCCCAATCCGCGTGACGCGCGGATCGCGCGGCAGCTTCCGGGAGGTCGCCCACATCTGAGCGGCTTCCGGATTGTTCACCAGCAGATCTTGCAGCACGGCCGCCGCATTGGGGACCATGCTGCGGAACTTCAGGCAACGAAAGCTTCGCCCCCCCTTGCCGACCCGCGAATGGCCAAACACCGCCGGACCACCATCCAGACAGACTGCGAGCGCAATCAGCAGGAATGCTGGCGAAAGGACAATAATTGCAAAAGACGACAGAATGATATCAAGGAAACGCTTGGCAGAATAATGCCAGCTTGGGCTGATTGACTTGGCCAGACCATAGGACTCGGCATGATCAATATGCAGCTCTGTCGAGTTCTGCATACGAATATTGTGTGGCCAATTCGTATGAGTCATGGCGCAACTCCGGTTACAAGCGGCCAGCGGCATTCAAACGCTTACGTCTCAAAATACACACAGAGCCCGCGGCATGAAGATTAATTTTGAATTTATTGCTGGAATGTCTCTCAACAGTTTGTGTTCTGAGAGTCCCACAGCCAATTCAAGACATTCGCGCTTTTTGTATACACGCTAAAGTTGTGTTCTCTGCGTGTTCTGATCCCTTGGTCCGCGGTGGCAGGAGATTCCGTCCCTGGGCTGCTGGTCAGGCTGTGCTCGCCTGTTGGGCCATGAGTCTGCACATAAGCCGTCATCGTCTCAGAGCGGCTATGCTGCGGCGCTTATAAACCATGAGAGTAAGCTTTTGAAACCACACTTCCGCGAAAGCGCGCGTCGGGAGCTTTTGATGGCCCTAGCGTCATGACAGACCATCAAACCTTGGTTTGGCATCGTAAAATCGGGCCGGAAAGGGACGGCGCTCCCCGCTTCGTTGTCTATCTGCGGGTCTCCACGGAACGGCAGGGCCAGACCCGGCTGGGATTGCAGGCGCAGCGCGAATCTGTGGCGCGCCATCTGGCCATGACCGGTGGGCAGGTGCTGGAGGAGTTTGAGGAGGTGGAAAGCGGCCGCAGGAACGATCGGCCGCAACTGGCCATGGCCATGGCCAGTTGCCGTCGCCAGAAGGCCACGCTCCTGATTGCCAAACTTGATCGGCTGACCCGGAACGTCCGTTTCCTTCTGGAAGTGGTCGAGGGTGCGGGGGAGGCTGGCGTCGCCTTCTGCGATCTCCCTGCCCTCCCCCCCGGGCCGGTGGGCAAGTTCATGCTGACCCAGATGGCCGCGGTGGCAGAGTTGGAAGCGGGCCTGATTTCGCAGCGCACACGGGCGGCCCTCGCCGTCGCCAAGGCGCGCGGTGTCCGGCTGGGCAACCCTCAGCTGAGGCCCGGAACAGCTGAAACGGCGCGGCATGCCGCTCAGGCCCGGAGCCGGCAGGCCTCGCTTCGGGCGGCGGAGATCTGGCCCTATCTGGAGGAAGGGCGGCAAGCGGGCGCCACCAGCCTGCAGGCCCAGGCGCAGGCGCTCAATGCGCGCGGCATCCCCACGCCGACGGGGCGCGGCCTCTGGTCCGCCACCCAGGTCCGAAGGATCCGGCTGTTGCGGGAGGAGGCGCTCAGGCGATAGGATCAAAGGAGAGAACCTTATAAGGTCATAAGGTCCTGTCCTCTTCAGGTTTCCGGCAGTGAAGGTGAACCGTTGCGCATCTATGCCTTGATCAGCCAGAAGGGGGGCGCTGGCAAAAGCATGCTGGCCAGGCAACTGGCAGTCCTGGCCGGTGAATCCGGCCGCAGCCTGCTGATCGACCGCGATCCGCAGGCCACATCCGGCAAGTGGTGGCAGCGGCGACAGATGCTTCAGCCCACCCCGGCCGAGCCGGATCTGCTGGACCTCGGCAACACCAGCCTGACCATGGCGGCGAAAGCCCTTGGCCGGCAGGAAGGAAGCGTCTTCATCGACACGCGCCCGGCGGTCACCGAACCGGAGGCGGAAGCGGCGCGGGTGGCGAATCTGGTTATCGTTCCTGTCCGTCCCTCTTCGGACGATCTGGAAGCGGTCGGGGAGACGCTGCGTATTCTTCGCCGCCTGGACCGGCGTGCCGTCCTGGTCATCAACGCCGCCAAGAATGAGATGCGCGCGCGGGACGCCAAGGCGGCCCTGTCACGCTATCCGGTGCCGGTCTGCCCGATCCATGTGGGCGACCGCGCCATCTATCTCGACGCCTCGCTGGAAGGCCGGGGCGTGGGGGAGATGAAGGGCGCCGCGGCGCGCGATGCCCATGCGGAGCTGTGTGCCATCTGGAACTGGATTCAGGACACTGCCCATGACCCGGACTAACAGGAAAGGCCGGTCCCTCGCTGAGGTCATGTCCTCCATCGAGGAGGATGAGAGGGTATCGCCGCCGGCGGAGACCGATGCCGCGGCCGCTCCCCGCCTGTCCGGTCCCGTCATTGTTCCCGTCAATATGCTGGTCACGCCGGAGGATCGTCACCGCCTGCGACAGCTCAGCCTCGATACCGGCCTCAGCCTGCAGAAGCTTGGACATGAGGCATGGAACCTGCTCCTGGCCAGGCGCGGCCTGCCTCCCCTGACCGGCGTTTCGGCCAACGTGCCCAGTGGCCGGAAAAGGTCATGACCTTACTTACTGTAAACCTTCATAGGTTCAAAGGCTGTAGGGGACTGACCGTGCCGCGCTCTCCCGCCCTCGGAGGCCCTTGACGGAGGAATTCGGCTCTCCGCGGCGTCCACAGGGATACCGAAACAAGTTCGCCCAGGGCCTGGAAGATCAGAACTCTCAGGCTTTCGAAGCCCGCCAGCCATTCCCGGCATTCATCTGGTGGATCCCACCTCATGACCTCATGAGGTTCTGACCTTTCTAGGCGACAGCCTGCTGATACACCGCAGCGAAGCCGGCCGCCTGGCCGTGCGGCTTCATGGCACCATGTTCCCGCAGGGCATAGCCTCGCCCCCAGACCGTCTCGATCAGATTGGCCGCACCGGCGCGAGCGAGCTTCTTGCGCAGATTGCAGACAAAGACGTCGATGATCTTCATCTCGGGTTCGTCGAGACCGCCATAAAGATGGTCGAGAAAGATCTGCTTGGTCAGCACCGACCCCTTGCGCAAGGCCAGCAGCTCCAGGATCGCATACTCCTTGCCGGTCAGGCTGATGCTTGCGCCGGACACCGTGACGGTCTGGGACACCAGGCAAAGCGAGAGCGGACCAATCTTCAGCGTCGATTGGCTATGACCCTTCGAGCGCCGAATGATCGCCTGGATCCGTGCCAGAAGCTCGGCAGGATCGAAAGGCGCCATCAGCACATCATCCGCGCCGAGCGCGAAGGCATGAAGCTTCTCCTGCGCATTCTGAGGCGCCATGAGCAGGAGCGCAGGCGTCCGGAGCTGAGCCTCGCGCAACTTCCTCAGTGCTTCTGTCCCGGTCATATCGGAGAGCGCCGGGCCGATCAGGATCAGATCGTGCTCGTAGAGACGAAGCATCTCCAGAGCTTCCTCTCCACCGCTGACCTGCTCCACCAGGATGGATGCCTTTCCGAGGAAGGATTTGGTCTCAAGGGAGTGACCGCCTTTTTCCTCGACCAGAAGCACGCGCATGCTGTCACCCAATTATGCAACCGATGCGTGTACACATGCGCGGATTCTATATCTGGTGTAAAGGAAATTCACTTTAGGGTGATGTAAGTTTATGGTCGGTAAACTATCCGTGCGATTTCTCTCAAAAAACCTTACTGATCTCCAGGGTTCCTCGCCCCATCATCCTTCTCGCGGCATCGGTGCTATGGGGCTCGCCGTCACGCCGCTGCCCAAGTTGAGAGCCTTGCCCAAGGCACGCGAGAAGTCATGGGCCGCCGACCAGCGGATATGGATGGCGTCGAAGAAGGCCTCACGACTGACGACCTGGGCCGCATCGCCATCCCAGTACTCTGCCTGTGTTCCGCGTAGGCTTTCGGTCATCTCGCGGCGGAAGGCGGCGAGGGTCTTTCCCTGCGGGTCGCCTTGCGCCTTCCAGTCGGGATGCAGAGGCGTGGACACGACCATCAGGCGCCGGCCTTCCTGTTGCAGGCGCACCGCCAGGCTGTTCAAGGCCGCGAAGCAGGCCGGATCGGGGCCACGGACCATGCTGTAGTACAGGCCGCGGTCGCCTTCCATGTCGAGCGGACCGCTGCCATAGCGGTCGAAGACCAGGGGATCGACCTTGTTGTGGCCCGAACGCTTGCCGGCGATCTCAATGGCGTTCCGGATCAGGGAACTCGGCGCGAAGTAGCGCAGATAGAAACGCCAGGGAGATGCCTGGGCGAAGACATAGGCATCGGCATCCTCGCGGTTGAACACCTCCGCCGCGCTCTTCGAGCAATTCTCGAAATCCTGCGGCGAGGCGATCATGACCACCTCCCGGATGGAACGGTTCCGGTCCAGCAGCCAGTTCGCCGCGAAGACGCTCTGATGCGCGGCAAGCCCACAGAAGGCGCCGTTGAGCGGCGCGATGCCCGGCGCCTGCTGGATCACCGCCTCGCCATCGAAATGGCGCCAGGCCACGGAGGAGCCCACCACCAGCAGGTTCGGCGATCGTTGCGGCGGATGATTCCGGTGAAATGCCAGCTTCTCGTCGACGCAAAGCGAGTTGGAAAAGGCGGGCGGAGGCAGGTTGCCGGTGGCTTGCAGGGTGAAGAGGATGGCGTAGAAGCCCATCAGCGCCGCCGCGGCGCTGCCCAGCACGGTCAGGATGTAGCGGGGCGAGACCGCGGGGGCCTCTCCCCCCTCCGGTCCCTGCTGGTCCCTTGGCGGCGCCGACATGGCTCAGCGTCCTTCCTTCTTGCGGGCAATCAGCTGCACGAAGTCGCCGACATCGTGCAGGCTCTCGAGCTCGGCCGTGCGGAAGCGGACGCCGAAGCGCACCTCTGCCGCCACCACCAGGTTCACATGCGCCTGGCTGTCCCAGCCTGGAACGTCCGCCGCCGTGGTCTTGGGCGTCAGGGTGATGCCGTCATCGTCGAAGACATCCTGAAACACTTCGGTCAGCGCGGAATAGATCTCGGCCTCGGTCATGCGGCTTCCACTTCGATGAAATGTGTGAGGGTCTGGGCGGCCCCCAGTTCGTAGCGCCAGAAGGTCGCGCCCGGCTCGGCGCCGGCGGGCGCGGGAAGGGGGGCGAAGCCCAGGCGGGCATAATGCTCGGCCACCATCCCGTTGCGCGCGGTCGGGCGGTACTCGCCGATCAGCGCCGTGGCCCCCTTGCGGGCTGCGGCACGGGCCAGGACATCCAGCGTCGCCTGTTCGACCTGGCGGCCGAGCACGCGGCAACTCATCAGCCAGGTGTCGATCAACAGCTCATTGGCCGCCAGGGCGGCGTCGGGGCGGGCGATCACCGCGCTGATCAGCCCGTTGTCGCCGAAGCGATCGCGCAACCGCAGCGACAGCATCACCGTCTCCGGATCGGTGGAGAAGCGTTCCGTCTCGACCTCGGTGTAACGGCGGGTGGTCAGGTTGAACTGGTTGGTCTTGTTGATCAGCTGCGTGACGCGCGGCAGTTCGCCGGCACCCACTTCCTTGACCGTCATGGTCATGGCCAGACTGCGCAGATAGCCTTCCAGATCCGTCGCCTGGTCCAGCGCCGCCTTGCGCTCGGCGTTCAGCACGTAGCTGCGGTTGCGCGCCGCATCGTCGGCGGTGAAGGTGGCGGCCTCGAAATAGCCGCCGGCAGCGACCGTCTCGGGGTAGTTCGCCACATCCTCGGGCAGTTCGGGCACCGCCACCTCGGGCAGTTCGCGGCGGACGATCTCGCGCTCGGCCGGGTTGTCATCGACGAAGACCAGGCTGTCGAGGCCGATGTTCAGCGTCCTGGCGATCTGCCGGATATTTCCCGCCTTGTCGTTCCAATTGGCCATGAAGCAGGCGATGTCACCGCGCTTCAGCACCATTTCGGGGTGCCTGGCGAAGGCTTCCTCGGCCACCTCCTGGGTGTTCTTACTGCAGACCGCCAGGATGACGCCGCGCCGGCCGAGCGCCGCGGCATAGCGCTGGAAGGCCAGGAAGGCCTCGCCGGTCGCATTGCCCTGGCCGAGCTTGATGCCGTCCAGCCCGTCATCGCCGATCACGCCGCCCCAGATCGTGTTGTCGAGATCGAGCACCAGGCACTTCCGCGACAGGCCGGCCACGGCCATGGCCACACGGGCCAGCAGGTCGCCGTAGAGCGGCGCCAGGATCGGGCTGACCAGTTGCTTCGCCTGGTGCCAGCGCACCGGATCGGCGAGCCCCGCCGCCTGGCCCTGTCGCGCCGCCATCCAGGCGAGGTCGAGCAACAGCACGCCATCCTCCCGCGCCGCAGCGCGGATGGCGGTGTTCAGCCGCTCGGTCACGGCATAGGGCGCCGCCGGCACCAGCGCCTCGAAGGAACCGAAGATCGGCGGGTCGGCCGGCACCAGGGTCTGTTGCACCACCTGCGCCCCGTAACGCTCGCGCGCCCGGCGCCAGAGCAGGCGCAGCTCCTCCACCCGGGCGGTGACGGCGGCCACGACCTCGGCCTCGGCGGCTTCCAGGGGCAGGTCGATGGGCGCGTCCCGGGCATCAAGGGCCAGCAGGATCAGTTGCGGCGCGAAGGCCGCGAGGTCCGGATCCTCGCCCAGCAGGGCCTGGCGATACAGGCCATAGGGCGCGACATGCACCGAGAGCGCCAGGCGGCGGCCCAGGCCGGAGACCCGGATCGAGGGGACGAGGTGGTCCACGGTGTGGGAGGCCAGGATGGCGAGACGCAGCGGCGTCAGGGCCGGACTCTGCTGGCCCGGCGCGGCCGGGTCGGCCAAGCCTTCCGCAGCCAGGCGGTCGATCCGCCCGGTCAGGGTGAAGTCGCGGCGATAGCCGGAAAGCCGGATGGCCGCGGCCAGCCTGGCCCTGGGCTCGGTCAGGCGTCGGGCCTCGCCGATCGCGGCGGAAAGATCCGCATGGAGCGGCAGCCAGGCGAGTTGATCCATGATCCCGTTCTCAGAACTGGAAGTAGAGGAATTCGGTCGGCGCGGCCGAGAAGGCGCGGGCCAGGGCGAAGAAGCCGAGCAGGCCGATCACCACGCCGAGGGCCGGCGTCGGGCGCCAGGTTGCGCCCGGCAGGAAGGGCTCCAGCCAGCTCTGGCGCGGGCGCCAGCCAAGCGCGGTGCGATAGTGCCGCATCCATTGCTGGGTGTTCGGCAGGGTCCAGACGAAGGCCAGGAGCAGGCCGATCAGGGCCGCATCGGTCAGATTGAAGAAAGGTACGGCATCGACGGTCAGCCCGAGGAAGCCGACCAGGCCGGAGACCACCGGAAGGCCGGCCATCACCGGCGGCACCACCACGCCGTTCAGCCCGGCCATCCCGGCCAGCATGGTGAGCGCCCCGGTCAGGCTGGGTGCGCGGAAGAAGACCATGGCGACATTGACGCAGAGGAAGGTCAGCAGGACGGCTGCCCCGCGGTGCAGCCACCTGTCGCTGTCGAGCTTCCAGCCCCAGCGCACCTTCAGCGCCCGCCAGGCATGCGCCGCCACCAGGTAGAAGCCATGCAGCAGGCCGAAGGCCACGAACTGCCACCCCGCCCCATGCCAGACGCCGGAGATGAACATGGTCAGGATGGTCGGATAGGCCACCAGGCTGATGAAGGTGCCGAAGGTCATCTTGCCGCGGCGGGGCAGCGGCTTGCCGGCGGCGACGCGGGCGCGCGTCACCCGCATGACGATCGGGTTGTAGACATAGGCCGTCAGGAAGCGCGTCAGCGTCATGTGCCAGCGCGACCAGAACTCGATGACGTTGCGGGCCTTGTAGGGGCTGTCGAAGTTCGGCGGCAGGCTGATGCCGAAGAGCAGGCCGAGGCCGATCGCCATATCGGTGTAGCCCGAGAAGTCGAAATAGATCTGCAACGTGTAGCTCAGCGCGCCGCTCCAGGCATCGAGCAGCGACAGCGCCGCGCCGGCCTCGGCGGCCGCGAAGACGGGACCCGCATCGGCGCCCAGCGGATCGGCGAAGACCACCTTCTTGAACAGGCCGAGCAGGAAGAGCGTGGCGCCCACCGAGATGTTGTCGAAACGCGGCCGGAAGTTTCGGGGGTCGCTGAACTGCGACAGCATCTCCCGGTGGTGGGTGATGGGGCCGGCGATCAGATGCGGGAAGAAGGTGATGAAGAGGCAGTAGTTGAGGAAATCGTGCTCGACGACGGCGCCGTCATGCGCGTCGCTCAGATAGGCGATCTGCTGGAAGGTGAAGAAGGAGATGGCCAGGGGCAGGACAATGTTGGGCACGCTCCAGCCCAGACCGAAGGCATCGTCGACCGCGCCCACCAGAAAGCCCATGTACTTGAAGTAGCACAGCAGGATCAGGTTCGCGGCGATGCCCAGCACCAGCACGAGGCGCGAGGGCCTGCGCAGCAAATAGCCGCCCAGGACATAGTTCGCGACCATGCTGCCCAGCAGGAGAGGCACGTATTGCGGGTCCCACCATCCGTAGAAGACCAGCGAGGCGAGCGTGAGCCAGACCCCGGCCAGGCGCTGCCGACCCGTTCCCGCCAGGACGAAGAAGCCCAGCAGCACGATCGGCAGGAAGCCGAGAATGAAGGTTGCGGAGTTGAACAGCATGGTCTGACCTTCATTCGGGCAGGCAAAGCGGGACGGGGCACACCGGCCAACCGGAACGTGTCCGGCATCGGCGCATATGTTGGATAATACTCAAAAATTATCCGATATGCGCGCGCCTGGAGAAGATCACAGGATTTTTACGATTTGTCTTCGTGAAATATTGCCATTTCATGACTTCCCGTTCATGAGGCCGCCGCGATGATCCGGGCTTTCCGCCGTGCCTGCAGCACCATGTGCAGCATCAGAGTGAAATAGGCGAAGGCCTCGAAGCCGTAGACCGCGACGTAGCCGATGATGAAGCCGTCGATGGACCAGTTCTGCCAGGCAGCGACCGCGGTCATGATCAGCATGCCCAGGAAGGACAGCGCGGCGCGGCGCGCCAGGGGCGCGAGCCAGCCGATGGCGGCCAGGACGGCACCGCTCGCCGTCTGCACCAGCATCAGGAAGAGCATGACGCAGATGGCGATGCGCGTGCTTTCCGACACCACTTCGGGGTGGCCCAGCAGGGTGCCGAAGAACCTGTCGCCCAGGACATAGATGATCCCGGCGCCCACGGTGAAGGGCAGGGCACTGAGCCCGAAGGACAGCCGGATCCAGCGCATCAGCCTGGCCACGTCGTGCGCGTGATAGGCCTGCGTCTGATGCGGCATCATGGTCTCGGCCACGGTCAGGAAGGCGGTGACGCCGAATCGGGTCACCTTGTAGAACATGTCGAAGACGACCAGAGCCAGCGCGTCCCGGTAGATCAGCGGGATGACATAGTAGGGATAGATATAGATCAGGAACTCCGACAGGGAGAGCACGGCGGAGGCGGTGATGCCCCGCAGATCCGCCCGCAGCACGCGGAAGCCCTGGCCGATCCGCGCCCCGCTGAGGAAGCCGAGCCGCCGCCGCGCCACCAGGAAGAGCGCCACCAGGCCGGAAAGCCAGAGCAGCACGAAGCAGATGGCATAGACCGTCAGCGGCAGGCCGAAGGCCAGCGCCGCGGTCAGCAGCACCAGCACCAGGCGGCGCAGGAAATCGATGCCCTCGGTCAGCACATAGGCATCGAAGGCATTGGCGGCGAGGCGCAGGATCATCCAGGGCAGGGGCAGAACCGACCCGGCGAAGAGCAGCAGATAGATCGGCCGATAGGCCACCAGCCCGAGATCCGCCGTCCAGAGCGCCACGCCGAAGGCCAGCGTCGCCAGGATGGCGGCGGCCGAATAGCTCCACAGCGCCGCGGCGACGGCGCTGCCAAGCTCCTGCCGGGAGGAACTCTCGGGATGCAGGAAATTCTGTCGCATCCGTCCGAAGAGCCGCAGCGAGATGCCCAGATCGGCCTGCAGAACCAGCGAGGCGAAGGCGATGACGGTCGCGAAGAAAGCGTAGTCGTGCAGACCGACCTGCCGCACCAGGCTATAGGTCAGCAGGAAGCTCCAGAGCGTTGCCAGGGCAGTGTTGGTGGCCTTCAGCAGGAAGAAGGTCGCGGATTTCCGCGCCGCCGCACTCTTCAGCATCAGCGCCGCCCCAGCCAGCGCTCGGCACGGTCACGCAACCTGTGCCGGCCGGCCTGGACCGCGAATTTTCCGCCCCGCAGCCACCGCGTCAGCCTGGGCGGCAGGGAGGAGGCGCGCAGCTTGGCCACGGCGGACACGGCTTCGGCCTGCGGTGCGAGGTCGATCAGGAAGCCCGCCGCCAGGGCGCGCAGGCACCATTCCAGATCCTCCGCCTCGTCCCAGGCGACGGCCTCGTTCAGCGGGCAGCGCTCGTGCACGTCCTTGCGGACGCAGAACAGCCCGCCATCGACATAGGGCAGACCGCGGGCATAGAGGTCCAGATAGCGTTCTGCCGGCACCCGCCGCAGGCTGGAGGGCGTCAGCCGCGGCACATGGCCCGGGAGGCCGGTATCGTGCACGCCGAGGGAGAGATAATCCTCCCGCGCCCCATCGCTCTGGGTGAAGACGCGGGGCGTGATGATCTCGAACTCCTCCGGCACATGGCGCAGCGTGTCGGGCGCCAGCAGCACCCGGCTGTGCAGGATGGCAATGCGAGGCCCCTTCAGGGCGCGGATCAGCGCGTTCTTCTTCCGGCAGATCATCACCCGCGGGCCGGACGGCAGGTCGTGAGCCAGATAGCCCACCTGAGGGTAACCCTCGAGGCAGGCCTCGCCCCCCGAGGGGCCGCAGACCAGGATCTCGCCCCCCTGTTCCGGCCGCAGTTCCGGCTGGCGCAGCAAGGCGTCGAGGCAGGCGCGCAGCCGGGGCAACTCGGCCTCCTGGCCAGAGAAGACCACCCCCGCGCCCCATCCCGCGGGCGTCGGCGGCCGGGTGCGGACCAGTTCGATCTCTCCCTTGTCGGTATCGAGCCGCAGGGGATCGGCCTCACCGGCGGTCAGCTTGTAGGTCCATTGCCGGATCAGCTTGAAGGAAACGAAGCGGGGCCAGAGATCGAAGACATTGGGCGAGTTGTCCTGCACCAGCAGCCGGCCTCCCGGCTGCAGGGCCCAGAGGCCGTACTTCAGCGCATGCGCCATCAGGTTCCGGTAGATCAGCCGCTCCGTGCGGATGACCACGCGGGACAGACCCCGCATCGTCTTCAGCCGATACAGATCCTCACGGCCGGAGACGGTGAACTCGCTCATGGCTTGGGTCTTTTCCTGTTGCTGCGGCATCGGGCCCGTTCAGGGCCGGCCCACGACGCCCCTGGCCCAGTCCCGCAGGGCAGGAAAGGCATGAAAGGTGCCATCCACCCCCGCATGGGCCGCGCGGCCGCTGCCGCCGTCATGCAGCTTCTGGAGCGTGGCGGCATTCAGGACCTGCTTGCTGGCCACCACGTCGCACTCGGCATCACCGATGAACCAGACCCGGTCGCCCCTCTCCAGCTCCAGCTTGGCGGCGGCGATCTCGAAGGGTTTGAGGCCGGACTTGTCCACCCCGGCCTCCTCCGAGGTCACGACGGTGTCGAAATAGCGATCGATGCCGAAATAGACGAGCTTTCGGAACTGGATCTGCGCCGTCAGGTCGGTCACCAGGGCCAGCGGCAGGCCGGCGGCGCGCAGCTCGATCAGGAGGTCCTCCGCGCCGTGAAACAGCCGGGCGCTGGTCATCAGGGTGCGCCAGTAGGTCTGTTCCAGGTCAAGGGCGATGGCGGGCTGGCTGTTCAGCCCCAGCAGCTCGATCATCCTCTGGAAGTAGAGCAGGCGGTTGTGCGAGCTGGCGGTCGCCCCCAGCATCCGCTTCGTCTCATGCCGGGCCCGGCGGAAGGCGTCGTCGAACTGGGCCGGCTGCACCTTCAGTGCCTTGCCGACCTTGTTCCGGACCGCCTCCATCGCCCGCTCATGCGGCCGGCCATATTCGTAGAGGGTGTCGTCCAGATCGAAGAGGATGGCGCGCGGCTTCTCCCGCAGGGCCTCGGCGTTCAGGATCTTCATGATACCTCCTCAGCGGCGCTTCGGCGTCAGCTCGGCCAGCTGCAGCAGGGTGATCAGCTGCATGATGCCTGTCATGCCCGGGTGCCAGGCCGGAATGCGGGCCAGCAGCTCCTCCAGATGCGGCACCAGCTGCTGGGCGGTGAACTGGATATCCTCCGCCTGGACGTCGCTGCCATCGATGACCAGCTCGGCCATGGCATTCATGCCGGCTGCCTGGGTGACATCGACCTGGGCGCCGCACAATGCGATCAGCAGGCGCGCCAGCCGGTCCAGGCTGATGGCGCTGCGCATCCTGACCCGGAGCTTCAGGGGAATCGGACCTTCCTGCTCGATGTCCTGCAGCGAGGCGGGGTCGGCCGGCAGCAGGGAGAAGACGACATCGGCATGCTCGCGCTGCGGCCGGATGAAGGCCTCATAGTCCGGCATGCGCCGCTCGATCGAGGACAGGACCCGATCGAGGCTGTGGCCGCGCTGCTGGACGTCACGCCGGATCTTGAAGAAGCGGCGCAGGCTCTCGTCCATGTCGAGATAGATCGCGACATCCAGCCGCTCGCGCAGCGCAGCCGGATACAGGGCGTGCAGCCCGGTCACCATCACCACGTCGCTGGCCTGGATGCGCCGCGGCGGAGTGAAAAGGCCGGTGGCATGGTCGTAGTGGCGGCACATGATCGGCCGCCAGGCGATCAGCGACAGGGCATCGCGCGTGAAGGCCTCGAGGTCGTTGGCCCGGGGATCGAGATGGGTGAAGGCCTGCCACAGCTTCCCGCGCCGCTCGAAGAGATGGTAGTCGTCGCCGGAGACGCCGGTCACGGCCCCTTCACCGAACAGTCCGCCCAGGGCCAGGGCCAAGGTGTCCTTGCCGGTGCCGCTGTCGCCGGCGATGCCGATGGCCAGCGGCCGCTGCGACAGGCCGAAGAAGTCGTTCTCCTCCAGCCCCCTGCGGAGCATGGTCAGGGCCAGCACCACGCCAATGGCGGTCAGCATCGAGGCGGTGATGGACGTGACGCGCAGGCTGGCCATGGCGTCCTCAGGCATCCAGCCGCCCCAGCCCAGCGGCAGGCCGAGCAGCGGCACGGCCGGTGTCACGGTCACCACCAGCTTCGCCAGGATGAACGCCAGCCCGAAGGCCACCGCCAGCGCCGAGCCCCGCTCACCGGCCCGCATCTGGTAGGCCACCAGGAAGGGCACCACCCAGAGATACCAGCCAACCGCCGAAGGGGTCAGCAGCAGGACCACCAGATAGGCGACGCCCAGCACGGTAAAGAGCAGGTCGAAGCTCATCCGCCCCACCTTCCAGGCCCCATAGAGCCCGAGCAGGTAGACGATCGGCATGATGTAGAGCTTCTGGCCGCCGCCCAGCATGATGTCGAAGTCGAGGATGGAGATCATCCCCGGATTGGCCACCAGCAGGCGCGGATTGCTCGTCAGCATCTGGTGCAGACCGGGCGACAGGAGCAGCGGCGGCAGGAGCAGCAGCCCTGCCACGCCCAGGCTGCCGAGCAGGAAGCGGGGCAGGGTGTCCCGATGCCGCCGGTGGCTCCAGAGGAAGACGGCCAGGAAGGGCAGGATCGCCAGGATGCCGATCCTGGCGGCGATCGCCAGACCCAGCAGGGCGCCGGCACGGCGCGGCGCGCCCTGCTGCAGCAACAGCAGGGTCCCGGCGACCATCAGCGTCGGCACCACATCGGTGTCGCCATGCCAGTAGGTGATGAACAGCACCAGTGGCGAGAACCAGTAGGCGAGAAGGACACGATCCACCGCGCCCTCGTTCATCCGGCGCAGCACCAGCAGCAGGGCGTAATCCGCGACCAGAAGGCTGAGACCGAGGCCGATCTGGGCCAGGCGCATCCCGCCGCCGGCCAGATGGTCGGCCAGCATCCCCAGCGCCACGAAGGGCGCATGGAAAAGATACATGACCGGGCCATAGAAGAATTCCGGCGGGTGATCGCCATGGTGCAGGAACTGCGTCCAGGGATCCAGGCTGGGCGCCGCCAGGGTCTCCACCATGAAAGGCGTGAACCAGTCCGCCTGGATCTGTGGCACCAGCAGGAGAATGGCCGCGAGCCGCAGGAGAAGGCCGAGCAGGAACCAGTGATTGCTCCGCAGATCCGCGGGAATCAGCGCCAAAGCTCGGGCACCTTGGTACAGACGGCCTCCGCCGTGATCCCCTCCCGCGCCAGCAGGCCGCGCATCGCGGCGATCTCGGCGGGATCAGTGCGGCCCTGCAATTCCGGCGAGACCAGGCACAGCCTGAAGCCTGCCTCCTTCAGCCGCGCCGCCGAGGCCCGATCGAGCGGAAAGCGGGTGAAGCAATCGACCCAGACCCAGTCGATCCGGCCCGCCAGGCTGAGCGCGGTCTCCACCGTCTCGAACTCGGAGACCCGCACGGCGCAACGGCGCTCGCCACGCCGGGCGGTGCGCACCAGGAAGGGGAAGGATTGGTCGAGGAAGAAGAAATCCTCGATGCCGCGCTCCGCCATCAGGGCGAGCAGGCGGTCCTCCAGCCCTTCCTCCTTCACGTTCAGGATCAGCGTGCCGTGGCGATAGGCGGCCAGCCAGTCCTCGAAGTCCAGGGCATCGACCACGAAGGGGTCGTGATGAATGACCAGCCTGGACCCCTGGCTGCGGATATCGACCTCGATGCCGCATTCGGCCGGGGTCGCGGCGAGTTGCTCCAGCGTGTTGCGACGATGGGCGATCAGGATCATCGGCTGCTCTCGGTCTGCGGTGCGCGCCCGCGCGGGGAGAAGGACGGGCGGTTACCAGGACGGGGCGGCCAGAGGGACCGGCCGCGGCGAAGGCACGGCCCTATAGCGCGCCTCCAGGGCCGCGACAGCCCCTGGCGGGACATGCCGGTCGTGCTCCAGCCGATAGGGATGCCGGTCCCATTTGTGGAAGCAGGACTGCCAGTACTCGAAGCTGCGCAGCTCGTCCGGCGTGCCCCAGCCGAGATAATGCGCCACCTCGAGAAGGCGGCACTCCAGGCCCAGGGCAATGGCATCGTTGATGCAGGTGTCGATGTAGAATTCGCCGTTGACTCGGGCTTCGCGGGCGATCATGCGCTCCGCCGCCGCGACGAAGTCGCGCAGGCGCCGGAAGGTGAAGGCACCGATGACGATCGGATCGGTCACCGGATCGGCCAGCGGCTCCTTGACCGCGACCCGACGGATGCGTCCCTCCGCATCGGCCTCGATCCAGCCGTAGGATTGCGGGCGGCGGCGGGCGGCGGAATGGCCGCGTATCCCCCAGACCAGGACGTCCGGCCCGTTCCCGTGCAGCAGGGCGGAAAACTCCGCCGGCTCGAAGATCACGCCGTTGTCGCAGGCGCCGATGGTCAGCGGCTGGTCGGGGTCGAGCCCCGCCAGCCCCGCCAGGCAGGTCCGCGCCTGGCCGTCGGTCAGCCCGTCGAGCAGCACCGTCTCGGATCCCGCCACCTCGGCCGCCAGGGCTTCGGTGATCTCGCCAAGTCCCGGCAGGTCGCGGCGCAGGATGAAACGGCGGCGCGGCGCCTTTGGCAGGTCGGCCACCGCCTGCACGGCCATCGGCCGGCCCGACACGGGGATCAGCGGCTTGGGCCGGTCGTAGCCGGCATCGCGGAAGCGCTGCCCGGCACCGGCCATGGGCACCAGCACACAGCCTTCCTGCGCCGGCGGCTCCGGCGATCCGGCCAGGGCAGCGAAGGCGCGCGACCAGCGCTGATAGTCCTCGAGATCCGCTGGCGTGCCCCACTGCATGAAGTGCTGCAGTTCATAAACGGCGACCGGCAGGCGTTCGGCCAGGATCGGCTTGTAGGCAAGGCTCACATAGTATTCGCCATTCACCGAGATCTGCTGGCGGACCGTCTCCTCGCAGGCCCGCCGCAGCAGCGCGGCGCTGGCGAAATAGTAGGTGCCGCTGGAAGCGTATTCCTCCATCGGCGCTTCGGTGAAGGGCTGCTTCTCCTGGATGTCCCGCACCCAGCCGTTCTGGTGGCGCAGATAGGCGTAGTAGGTCGAGCCCAGGGAATGCGGATGGAAGCCGCGATAGGCGGGGATGGCGCCGGCGCATCCGGTTTCCCGCGTGAAGCGGACGAAGTCCGGCCAGTCCCAGAAGCAGGCGAAGTCGCAGTAATTGACCACCACCGGCCGGTCCGGATCGAGCCCGTCCATCGCCTGCAGCACGGCATGCACCGGCCCGAGCTTGTGTGGCGCGACAGGCACAATCCGCCCGGTCGGGCAGAGTTCGCGCAGGATGGCTTCCATCCTGTAGGCCGGCTCGACCAGATGGTCGGCATTGCAGATGAAGGTGACGTCGGTCTCGCCGGGAAAAAGGTCCAGGACGTGCGCGATGATCGGCTTGCCATCCACCTCGATCAGCGGCTTCGGCACCGGGTAGCCGGCGCGGCGGAACCGCTCGCCAAATCCTGACATCGGAATGACGATCTGCATGCGAGGGGCCTCCAGAGTCGTGACGCTCCCCATCACAGAGACGCCGCATTGAGGGATTGCCGGTACTTCTCGGCATCCCAGTCGAGCAATTCGGCCTCCTGCGACACATCCAGGAACACCAGGGGCGCGGCCGGATCCAGCCGGGGCAGCACGAGACCGAGGCAGGCTGCCATCTCCTCGGCCCCCGGCCCGAGATCGGCGCGCAGCAGGGCGCCCGCGCCGGCCACCAGGACCAGGGCCGGCCCCTGCGGGTTGCGGCAGGTCCGCAAGTGGTACTCGGCTTCGGAAATGCTGGAGGTGGGAATGGGAGAGGGACCCAGGAAGACCACATGGTCCGGGTAAAGGGCGCCCTGGCTGGCCATCGCCAGGCTCACCGGGTCGGTCGCCGCCGCATGGGCCTCCGCCAGACAGGCAGGGCGATACCGGCCCTCGGCGATGCGGGCCAGGCGGGCCAGGGTGGCCTGATCCGCCGGCGGCGTCGACCGCGCGGTCACGGCCAGCCGCGTTTCCACCTCCGTCAGCAATGCCGCCGCAGCCGAGGTGGTCTCGGCTCCGATCACCAGGCCATGATTGGCCAGCAGCAGCACATCCGGCCGCTCCGGCAGGACGGAGCGCACCGCCTGGGTCAAGGGAAGGCCCGGCTTGGCGTAAGGCACCCAGGCCCAGCGCAGCCCCTTCAGCCGTTCCGCCGCCCGATCCCGCCCATCGGCGCGAACGGCGAAGGCCAGGGCATTCACCGAATGGACATGCAGGATGACGCGGTGCGGCAACAGGGCATGCAGCGTCGTCTCGATCGAGGGGCGCAGGACGGCCCCCGGATCGAGACGGGACGGCATGGCCGGATCCGATTCCAGTGCGGCCAGCCGCCGGAGGATCTGCGGCAGGTCGAGACCGACGAAGATCGGCTTCTCCTCCGCGCGGGCCAGCCAGGTGCCCGAGGCCTTGACCCAGATCTCCCGCTCACCGCGCTTGAGCGAGGTATTGCCGCCGGCGCCCTGGATCAGGTGCCGGTCCGCACCGATGCGGGCGGAAAGGGCCACCAGGGGCGCCAGATCGGCAGCCAGGTCCGGTTGCCGGACCCTCTCTTCCCGCGTCATGGCGCGAAATCCGAGAGGCAGGCGGTCCGCGCCACCCTGTCAGGCTTCATTCTCTATCACTCTGCACAAATTGCTGTCCCGCCTGACAGCCCGGATCAGGCTTTGCCGGTGTCGATGGCCTGGCCCAATGAACTGTAAGTCTTTGTCTGTTTTGCCGCAGATCGCAGTGGAGCGCCACGCCGCTCCTCAATGGCCTCCAGCAGCAGGCGGCCCCGATCAGCCCAGTCGAAGGCATCCGCAGCCGCGGCGAAGGCGCGCTCCTGCCAGGCATTGAGCTGCGCAGGCTGGTCGATGACGGCCTGGACACGCCGCAGCAGGCCATCCAGCTCCGGCTCCAGCAGCATCTCCGCCTGCACCTCCGGCGGCAGGCCGCTGGCGCAGGCCGAGAGCGCCGCCACGGGCACGCGGTTGAAGATGTATTCCAGCAGCTTCATCTTGAAGCCGCCGCCGATCGGCTCGGCCAGCACCGCCATCCGGGCGGCCGCCAGATGCGGCGCCGGATCCTCGACGAAGCCGGTGAAGCGGGCCGCCTGGTAGCGGCCCTCGAGCGTGCGCCGGAAATCCTCCGGCATGTCGCCGACCACGCGGATCTCGATCCCCGCCCGGGCCAGAATCGGATCGGCCTTGTCCAGGAAGATGCGCAGATTGGCCTGCTTGGCGGACCAGCGGTAGGAGCCGAAGAGCACCACGGCGCGCGGCGTCTCCGGCCCGATCCGGCGGGCGGCCACCCGCGTGCCGTCATAGCCCGGCACCAGGGTCAGCACCCGGGCGGCCGGCGCATCGGCGGCGAAGAGCGCCGCGTCGGCCTCGGTGATGGTGGTGACGAGGTGGCTGTTGCGCGCGATCCAGCGTTCGAAATGCCGGGTCTTGAGGTAGTTCTGCCCCAGATAGAGCCGCTTGCCGAGAGAGGCGGTGGCATCGCGCCACTGCATCCCGGTCACGCTCGCCTCATGGTCATGGGTGACGAAGACGAAGGTCGGATCGCCGGCGAAGAGATGCCGGTGCCGCAGCGCCCAGCCCATCCCGTACTGGTCCACCACCACGGCCTGCCAGGGACCCTTCCGGGCCAGCTCGCCCAGCGCCGCGCGATAGGCCGGCACGTCATGACGCGCCGCCACCAGGGGCATGGGGCTGGCCAGGGCCGACAGGCGCCCGCGCGGCTGGCCCGGCACGACATGCCAGGTGATGCCGGACATCGGCTGGGGCGGCACCTCGGCGGCGAAGCCGGCGAAGGTCACCTCCGCCCCCGCATGTCCCAGGGCGCCCGCCAGCTTGGCGGTATAGATCCGGTCTCCCGCCGTCCAGGGAAAGGGCAGGGTCCGGGCGAGCCAGAGGCAACGGGTCATGCGGCGATCTCCGGGACAGCGCGGAAGCCGGGCGCCTCGTCCCGTGCCGAGAGCTGCTGGATGTGGTCCGCCAGCCGCAGCGCCAGGGCGACGATGGTCAGGGTCGGGTTCGCGTGGCTGCTGGTCGGGAAGACGGCGGAGCTGGCCACGAAGAGATTCGGCACGCCATGCACGGCGCAATCGGCGTCGACCACGCCGTCCCGCACCGTCTCCGCCATGCGCGCCGTGCCGATGTGATGGCCACCGACCGGGGTGGAGGCCCGCACCTCGGCCTCGATCGTGGCATCGTCGAATTCCAGCTCGGCGCAGCCGGAGCGGGCGAAGGCGGCGCGCGCCACCTTCATGCCGCGCACCAGGCTGTCGATGTCCTGCGGGTGCAGCCGCCAGTCCACCTTCAGCCGCGGCATGCCATGCGCATCGCGCGCCGTGGCCAGGGTCACGCGGCTGTCGGGATTGGGGATCTGCTCGGCATTGACGTCCAGCGGATAGCGCCCGTCCCGCGCGCGCACCACAACGAAGGGCAGCTTGCGGCTGGCGAAGGTGCGCTTGCGCAGCCAGGCCTGGCCGAAGCGCAGCACACCAGGGGAATCCCGCAGCACATTGGTGGCGTGGGAGAACCAGAAGCGGCCATCCCGCACCATCTTGCCGCGGTTGGCGATCTCGATGGTCGCCAGCTTGCGCCGGTATTCGGGCAGGATGGCGTCCTTCACCAGATACATGGCCGAGAGCACGCCACTGCCATGCGCCGGATCGGCGATGAGCGGATAGTGCAGACGGAAGATGGTGTTCAGCAGCCCCTCGCGCCGCTGCGCCTCGGCGGAGAAGGAGAATTTGCGGCGGACATAGACGCCGTCCTCCGTCATCTCGAAATCCAGCGCGACCGGCCGGTCGGAAGGGCGCAGGCGCAGCCGGCCGAGCGTGTTCTCGGCATGACACATGTAGTAACGGCCGAGCGCTCCGCCGGCATTGCCCAGCCCGCCACGGCGGCTGCCGTCGGAGGCCATCAGCAGGCGCGGCACCTCCAGCCCGCCGGAGGCCAGCACGTAATGCCGGGCCCGCACGGTGAAGCCGCGCCCCGGCACGCTGGCGCCTTCCAGCCGCTGCACCGGCCCGTCGCCCTCCGGCGTCACCA
>NZ_JBMPSU010000008.1:0-16087 GCF_049340465.1 Pseudoroseomonas sp. WGS1072
GGCTTGAGGAATATCAGCGCCGGCGCCGTGATCTCGAGCAGAGACAGCACGCCCTCGCCACCCAGGAGCAGCAACTGGCAGGCCAAGCCGAACGGCAGGCTGACATCGCGGGCCTTGGCCTCAGCCTGGAAGAGTTCAGCCGTCGTATCAGCCACGGCCTTGACCACGCCAACTGGGAGCAGAAACGGCAGCTGATCGAATGGCTCGTGGCCCGGGTTGTCGTCACGAATGGCGAGGTTGAGATCCGCTACGTCATCCCAACCAACTCCACAAGCCAAGCTAACGGCATTTGTCATTTGCGTTCAGACTATCGAGAGCGGCTTCAGCCAGCACAAGCGTCGCCTGGGCTCAGCACTGACCACACGCGGCCACCAAGCTCAAAGGCGCGAACTCATCCTGCGCGTCCTCACCCACAACCTCATGATCCTCAGATCTGGGTCAGGAAGGTTTCAACAGGGCAAAGCGGGCTTTTAGCCGCTGGCTGGGCGACGGGAGTGTTGAACATAGCATTACGGAGCGTCATTCGGCGCTGGAAACTCCGACAGCCGCCGGGGCATCAGCTAGACGACATCGCGGTCGACTGAGACCTCTAGCGTTGGCCACTCTGGCATCGCCCCGCTCCGATCCTTGAACCACCGATCCTCGAACCAGCGGATCCGCTGAAGCTTCAGCGGCATGATACCCGGCCGCAGCACCACAACCTGATCCCGCTTCATGCGGCTGATCTCCTGCGGCAGCATCAGCGCCCGACGCCGCATGGCCTCACTCTCGGTCTGCTTGTTGCTCTGGAACCAGGCCAGGTAGCGGGGCCGGTTGCGGGTGACCTCCTCGACCGTGTCAAAGCCCATCCGCCTGGAGACCTCCTCGGCCACCTCGATGTCGCAGCCACCGTAGAGCAGTTCCGCCCCGGTGTTGAGGAACAGGTTCTTGGACCCCTCCTTGCCAAAGGAGGTAACCGTCTGGTTCTTCGACTGGATGACATAGGCCAGCCGAAAGCCATAGCTGCGGGTAAAAGCCACCGCATCGGCGAGCACGCTGACCTCGCCCAGCGCCCAGAACTCGTCCAGCATGACCAGCACACGGTGCCGATGCGCCGGATCCTCGCCGAACTCCTGCTGCGTGTTGGCGGCAACGAACTGGCTGAAGAACATCTGATAGATGATGCGCAGCCGGCGGATGTCGTCCGGGCTCGCCACCACAAAGATGCTCATCTTGCGGCTGCGGATGGCGCCGAGGTCGAAGTCGCTCTCTGCCGTGCCGGCGGCGACGCGCGGGATCTCCCAGAGCGCCAGCGCCGTGGTGGTGGTCTCGATGACGCTGGCGGCGCTCTCATCCTCCTTGCGGCGGATGATGGCGCTGATGGTGTCGACGGCCGCGACCGGGTAGGGCCGTCCCTCCTCCCGCGCCCGCTGCAGCATGGCCTGGAAGTTCTCCGCCCAGTCCGGCCGCGCCAGCAGCCGTCGCACCGCCTGCACGGTGAGCGGCTCGCCCGGCGTCTCGGCCAGGAGCAACGCCGCCGCGCCGGCCAAGCGCCGCCCGGCATTGTCCCAGAACGGGTTCTGCGCCTTGGTTTCCGGCACCAGGCGGAACATTGCCTTCTGGATGTCGTTGAAGGCCTCTGGCGTGCCGCGCCGCACCTGCCCGAGCGGGTTCCAGCGATGCGTCCGCCCGTCATGGCTCATCAGGTCAAACAGAAAGACCTCGTCGCCGAGCCGCTGACGCTCGGCCGCGGCCGCCTGCGCCACGTCGCGCTTCACCGAGAAGCACACCAGCGAGCCGCCCCAGTTCTGGCAGTTGGGCACCACAAAGCCGACCCCCTTGCCGGCCCCGGTGCGGGCGTAGAGCGCCACATGGTCCTGGCCCGGCAGGCTGACCAGGTTCTGGCCGTCCCGCCCCAGGACGATGGCATCGCCGGGCGGCGCCTTGGACCAGACCAGCCCGTCCGCCTCGCCCTCCTGGCGGGTCAGCCAGCGCGTCTCACCATGCAGCTTCCGCTTCGGCGTGAGGATCTGGTGGCTGCGCCAGGCGAGCGTCGCGATCAGGGCCGAGGCGCCCGCGGCCGAGATCAGCAGGCTCTGCGGCACCCGGTAATAGTCGAAATAGTGCCAGCCGATCAGGAACCACTGCAGCGGCAGATAGTGGGGCGGCAGGGCTTCCGCGGCCTGCCACATCCCCAGCAAAGCGATGAGGGCGAGCGAGGCGACCATGGCCCAGAGGATGGCAAAGACCACCGCCAGCCCGGCCCAGCGGGCGCCGAGCTGCGTCACAGCGCGTGCTCCGTCAGCAGCGCCGCCGGCGTGCCGCCATCGCGCAGCATCGCGTCCTTGAACCAGACTTCCTTGATGGAGAAGATCCCGGCCTCGTTGCGCAGCGGGATAATGATGTCCACCGCGTCGCCCAGCATGCCGGCGAGGTTGTCATCGGCCATGCTGTTGCCGCCGGCGGTCTTGCAGAAGTTGAACATGCGCCGGAACGCTTCCTGCGGCGTGCGGCCGTGGATGGTGGTCGGGCTGCCGGGGTGGCCGGAAAGGATGCCGCCGAGATAGACCCAGGCCGCCTCGCCGGTGCGGATCTCCTGCACCGGCACCCGGTCGGGGCGCATGCGCATGGCGGCGGCGATCAACTCCGCCGCCCCGGCGCCGCCGCCGGTCTGGCTGTAGAGCAGGCGCACGGCGTTGGGTTGGGCCAGGATCAGCTCCTGGCTGTCCTCCACCGTGACGATCCGCTCCTCGGCGGGCACCGCCGCCATCAGGCTCTTGAACAGATCGGTCTTGCCGCCGCCGGTGGCCGCGCACATCCAGATGTTGAGCTTGCGGCGCATGGCGTGGGTCAAAAAACCGACCGTGTCGCCCCTATCGTAGAGGGTCAGCAATTCGCCTGACAGGCGCTGCCGGGCGACGCCGCGCTGGCCCCAGGCGTTCCAGCCCTCGGTCTGGTAGCGCTTGGGAAGGGCGTCGAGCGGCGCGACCGTGTTGCCGGGACGCCGCCAGGTCAGGCTGATGCTGCCGCCGGGCACGGCCGGCGGCAGCACCGCCTGCAGCCGGAGCAGGGACCGGCCGCCCTCCCCCGCCGGTCCCGGCATCTCGGTGGAGAGCAGCGGCGAACGCTCATCCACGTCCTGACCCCGCAGCGAGCCCGCCAGCATGGTGATGCTTTCCAGGGTCTGGAAATCCAGCTCAGGCTGCTGTCGCACCGACCAGCCACCACCCTGCCGCCACCACACCTCGCCCGGCGCGTTGACGGCGACGTCCTGGGTGGCGGGGTCGTGGAACAGATCGGCGAGCGGCGCCATGGCGTAGTCGAGCAGGGGCAGCGCCGGGTGCATCAGCGCAGCCTCAGCTCGTAGACGTCGGAGAAGTCGAGGTCGCGGGCGACGAACACCGCCTCCTGCGCGCCGGCCGGCGAGGTGCCGTAGGGCGGGATGTTCACCGTGGCGTCGAGGGCGCGGCTGGCGGCGTTGGTGCCGCCGCTGCGCGCCGTGTTGAAGGTGATGCGGGTGCCGTCCCCTTCGGTCGCGTTGGCGGCGGCCTGCGCCGCGGCCTGCAGCCCGGCATCGATGAAGGACAGCATGATGGCGCCACCAAAGCGCGCCCAGAAATTGCTGTGCACCTCCACCGGGATGCCGGGCGTGCCCATCGGATCGGTTCCCGGACTGGCCAGATCGACCACCACGCTGTCCGGCGTCTCGGCCCGCTGCCAGAGAATAAAGGCGCGGTTCTGCCCCTGCGTCATCGCCTGCCTGACCTGCCCGACCAGCCTTGTGCCGGCCGGCAGCAGCACGGTGGTGCCGGTGGTGGACATCACCGGCTCCGGCACCTGGCAGCGGACAAAGCCCGGCAGCTGGGTGTTGACCGGCGTCTCGCGGATGCAGCCGATCAGGCTGCCCTGGGTCAGCGTCAGATGCGGGTTGCGCAGCCGGCGGGCCCGCGCGCCCTCCGTGCGGGAGGCGCGCAGCCGGGTGGCGAGGCCATCCTCCTCGCCTCCGGCCAGTCCTCCCTGCCCCATCGACAGAGCCGGCGCAGCATGATCATCGGTGCCGCCCGGACTCCGCGCCTCATAGGCCATGATCGGGCTGGGCTTGATAGGTCGCGCGGGCGAAGAGGGTGCTGCCTGCGCTGATGGCTGCAGCGTCATGCTGGGGGGTGGCAGCACCACCGGGGTGGCGGTCGCGACCGGTTCGGGCGGCGGCATGCGGAACACCGGCCTTGGTGTACCGGCCTCGCCCGAGGCGACACCGACATCCCGTGCCGGCGGCTGGCGCTCCTGTGGACCGCCATTGATCAGCCAGACCGCGAAGGCGGCGCCGATGCCGAGCGTGACGATGCCGATCTTGCCGGCGAAGCCCATGGGCCGACGGCCCTGGCCGACCGGCGGGGCATTCCCGTTCTCGCTCACGACTGCGCCGCCTTGGGCGTCAGCACGACGTCCGGCGAGACGGTGCCGGTGCCTGTGTTGCGGCCCACCGGATCGTAGCCCTTGTTGACGACGCAGAGGGTGGCCTGGCCATCGCTCAGGATCAGCCGCGGCGTGTTGGCATGCACCACCACCCAGCCCTGCGGATTCATCGTGTTGTTGGCCATCGCCGGGGTGCCGTCGGGCAGCACGGCGGCAATGGCGGGCACGCGCTGAGTGCCCGGAAAACGCAGAAAAATCTGCCGGCCGTCGTCGCAGATCTCCGCCGGCGCCAGCCGGGCATCACCGATGCCGATCCAGCGGAAATTCGCATCCGGTGTGGCGGCGCACGGCGCCGCCTGGGCCTGGCGCAGCGCCGCCTCGGCCGCCTGCTGCTTCCGGGCGGCGGCGCGTGCCTGCCAGCGCGCCTGGCGCTGCGCCTGCTCGGCCGCCGCGTTGCGCAGGCGGACGCTGTAGAAGGCGTTCTCGGGCCCGGCCGTCTCCAGCTGAAAGCGATAGCGCTGCTGCGGCAGGCCGTCGCGCTCGGTCAACACAAAGAAGGGCTGCGGCTCCAGGTCGCGATGCGGCTTGAGGGCCACCGTGTTGCCGCGGACCGCGACCGACAGATTGCCATCCGTGGTGGCGTTGCCCTGGGCGCTGCCAGTGCGGGTCAGCGCCTGGGCGCCCAGCATCAGGCTGTTGTCCGAGGCCGGGGTGCCAACCACCCGCTCGCCGGGTGGCAGTTCGATCAGCGCGGTGGTGCCGGGCTGGATGCGCAGCAGGACGACCCGGTCTTCCGTCGCGGTGATGCAGCGGACGCGGGGGTCTTCGCCGGCCGAGCACGGCGATGGTTCCTGCGCCGCCCAGGCCGGCATGGCCGTGAGGCCGGCCAGCACCGCGGCCAGGGCGGGCATGCGGCTCATGGCATGGCTCCTTCCTCGGTGATGGAATATTCGGTGACCTGCAGGCCGAGTGGATTGTGGGTCACCAGCTGCCAGGACGGCACCTTGACGCCTGCGCGGAAGCGGATGGTCGCCGAGTAGTTGCGGCGGACCGCGCGCTGGCCCTCGGTGCGCTGGGTGCGGGTGAACCACACCTTGTAGCTGTCGGGATCCCGGCCGCCGCAGCCTTCCAGCGCCGCGTCGCGGATGCAGAACAGATTCTCGGTGCGGCGCTCGATCTGCGCCTGGGTGCGGGTGCCATAGACCCGGAAGGGGCTCTGCTCGTTCCTGGGATCGACGCTGGCCTGGTAGGCGTCGCCCACCGCCTTGTCGGAGAGGATGTAGACGAATTGCTGCGCCTCGGGATGGCCGGCCGAGCTGTAGCCTTCGCGCGCCGCCACGTAGCGCCACAGGGTCGCCGACATCGCGGCGCGGCGATCCGAGGTGGTCAGGTCCCGCTCCGAGGCCGAGGTGCGGAAGGTGCCGTCGCTGTTGAAGGCGACATAGACAATCTGGGTCTTTTCACGGGCCAGCAGGAACACCACGGCGCCGGCCAGCGCCAGGGAGACGGCGATCTGGCTGAGGCTGGTGGCGAGCGCCATGCGCGAGCGCCGGTTGTCGCGCCGCTGCGAAGCCGCCTGGGACTGGAGGATGCGCTGGTAATGCGCCGCGGCCTGCTCCGGACTGACCACGGCCGCCGTGGAGCTGGTCCGGAAGGCGGCCATCGCCTCCTCGGGTGCGGAGGAGGCACTCAACGCAGATCCTCCGGCGCCGGCGTCCAGAGGCCGGCATTCAGCACGAAGGGCGTGCCTTGGCAGGCCCGTGCCTCCTGCGCCGTGTCGAGCCCGGCGCAACCGGCCAGGGCGACAGCGGCCAGGGCCAGGACCAGCGGTCGGAAAGCAGGCATCATCAGGGATCGGGTCCTTGTTGCTGTCTCAGCGGCCACCACGGCTCATGCTCCGCTTGAGGGAGGCGCCGATGGCGGTACCCAGGCGGGCGGCGGAGGCCGTGGCCGCGCCGCTGGCGGCTTTGCCGCCCGCCAGGCCGGCACCAACGCTGGTCGCCACGCCGGCGCCACCACTGCCACCGATCGAGGCCAGCATGGGCAGGCCGACCATGATCAGCGAGCAGATGAAGAACCAGGCGCAGAGGCTGAGGAGATCGGAAATGGTCGCCGACATGCCGTTGTCGGCGGTGAAGCGCTGCTGGATCCAAGTCATGCCACCCGCCAGCGCGATCTCCGTCATGACCCAGGAATACAGCGTCAGGGCGGAGACGGAGATCAGCTTGCCAAACCAGTCGAGGACGTATTGCCGGCTCGTCTCGAACAAGGCGGCGATCAGCAGGAACGGCCCGGCGGAGATGATCAGCGCCGTGGCCACGCGCGCGACCTGCCAGACCGCGAACACAAACGCCAGGAAGAGATGCAGGAACAGCTGCACGATGCTGACAGAGATGCTGGCACGGATGTTCCAGAACGGATTGCCGATGCGCTGATCCGCCAGCGCGACGACGTGCTCGATCGCTTGAGCGATGCTGTTGAACCGTTGGGCAGCGGTGATACTCACAGGGCCACCATTCAATGCTGACGCGATACCGTTTGGAATTGTTGTCCAGAAGGGCTCACGGATGACGGCGTTGTAGTTGCCGACTTGCAAGAGGGCGAGGACGATGAGCCCCAGGATGATCTTGCGGACGCCCCAGCCGACCGTCATGTCGCCGCGCAGCATCAGGACGGCCGCAATCAGCACCAGCAGCATCATGGCGCCGCGCAAATAGGACAGTGTGAAGGCGATGCCGCCAGCGATGACATTGTCCATCGCGCGAATGGTCAGGCCATCGAAGTATGTGACCCATTGTTCGTACATAGCCGCTCAGATCCTGCCGCAGTACTGTCCGAACATCCCGCGCTGGCTCTCGGGCTTCTTGCATGCGTCCTGGATGGCACCGCGCATCAGCGGGCTCTCCGTCGGATCGAAGCCCGGAATAGGCGAGGATGGTGCGATCTTCTTGGCGCGCTCGCGATCCTCGGCCTTCTGCGCATTGCCGCAGACCGGATCCTGACCCAGCCGCATGTCGTCGCGACATTTCCGCAGCCAGGCGCCGCGGTCCGCCGGATGCGCCTGGAACCAGGGGATGTCGTGCTCCGCCGCCATGGCGACTGTCGCGGTGAGCAGGAGCATCGCCAGAGCGAGACGGCGCATCACCAGCCTCCCAGGGCGCCGGCGGTCGCCTCGGCATGGCGATCCACGTCCTGCCGCCATTGCTGCTCGTAGCGTTGCTGCGTCACCCGATTGTCCGCCTCCAGCAACATCTGCGTTTGCTGCAGCTGCACCTGCTGCAGCGCCAGCTTCTGGCCCACCAGGGCGATCCCCGCCTGATGCGCCGCGACCGCGGTGCCATCCGGCTGCGCCTCGATCTCAGCCTGCATGCGGTCGAGCGACGCCATTTGCGCCTGCGCGTCCACCAGCGCCTGCTCGCTCATCGCCTTGGCATTGGCGGTGACCGTCTCGCGGCGCGTCATCTCGCGGGTCCATTGATCCACCGTGGGCGGGATGTAGACGCGGTCGAGGTCAATCTGCCCGGCCGCCCGCCCCAGGGTGGAGGCGCCGCGCATGGCGCCCATCAGCTCGCCCGGCAGCGGCAAATTGGAACTGGACAGACCGCCCACGGCGCCGGTCAGCCCGCCGATGCTGGTCGTGTGGCTGATGGCGTTGTAGGTGGCGACCAGCTGCCGGTACTGCATCTGCATCTCGCGGATCTGCGTCAGCAGCCGCTCGGCCTGCAGGATGTTGTAGGTGGCGTTGCCGGGATCCCAGACCACCCATTGCGCCTTGGCGGGGAGAGATCCGGCGCCGAGGAGGGCCGCGCCGACCGAGGCCAGCAGGATGCGCTTCATGGGGTTCTCCCTCCGCTGTCGTCCGGCGCCGTCAGGTCAGCACCAGGTGGTGGTCCAATTGCCGGGGCTCGCCTGGCCAGTGTCCGGCTCTCATGATGGTCCACTGATCTCTCAGGGACCGGCCTGGGTACCTTCCCGCAGCCGCCGCCAGAACACCGGTAGCCAGACCGACGGATCGTGGCCATGGTTGCCGATGGTGTCGGCCATCAGCCGGATCGTGCCGGCGCGGCTGGACAGCACCGCCAGATGCTCGGGCAGCGCTCCGAGATCCATCAGGCAGCGCACGGCGTAGCTTTCCCGCATCAGGATCTTGGAGCGCGGACCCACCAGCATGTCGCGGCTGACCGCCTGGTGGATGCGCGGCGAGCAGCCCAGCCCCTCGACATAGCTGTCGCGGCGCGCATCCGGATTGGCGTAGAGCACCCGCGTCTTGGCCTGGGCGATCAGCGAAGCCCCCACCGGGTGCTCCAGGATGTGCTCGGGCTGCTGAATGGCGAGGTCGAGTGAGACCTCCTTCTTGCGGCCGGTGAGCACCAGATCCTCGAAGCCGCGCGCGAAGCGCATCTCCCGGGCGCCGTTCACCATGGCGACGGGCGGCATGTAGGCGCGCCCCTCATCGGCATGCACCACGACGCGGCGGCCATCGGCGATCAGCCCGGTGCGGTAGAGCAGATAGGCGGCCAGCGGCGGCATCACCGCCGCGTCCTCCAGCACCTCCGTTGGGTCGACGCTGGCGAAGGGGGCGTCGAAGTCGAGGCGATCCGCCTCACCATCGAAGGCCCAGCCGCGCGCGTTGCCACGGCACCACACCTCCAGCCGGGCACCATCGCCCAGGGCATCCCCGTGATCGAGGAACTGGCGCACCCCGGCCAGGCTGCGCAGGGCGGCGGGCATGCGCATCACCCAGGCGATGCCCTTGTCGAGGCGGCGATTGCTGTCCGGCCGCAGCGCGCCGCGCCCATCGGCCATGATCAGGCCGGAGATGAATTCGTGCAGCCAGGCGCGATTGGCCTCGGTGTTGTCGAGGCCGCGCAGCGGTGCCGCGCCGCTGTCCTGGCCGCGCCGGATGCGGGCCACCGGCCCGCCCATGGCGCGCACCAGGATCTCGTTGGCGCCGTCCTTGTCGAAGAGGATCTGGCTGCCGCCCTGCCCCCTCACCAGCGGATCGAGCATCACGGCGTCGAAGGCCATGTCCAGCGTCTTGCCGGATCCGGTCGGCCCGAAGCGCAGCCGGTGGCCAACATCGCGCAGGTGCCACGGCACGTCATAGGGCGTGTTGCCGACCGTGCGGACGCGGTAGAGCGGCCTACCCCAATGATGGCTGGCATCGCCCCGGGGATGCGCGTGCATCGACGACATGGCGGCAAAAGCAATGCTCGGCAGCCCGCCGGCCCGGCCGCGCAGATAATGCGGCGAGCCGGGCAGCTGCGCCCAGAAAGCGCCCTCGACCCCGGCATCCTCGGTGGCCACCACGGCGCCGGCATCGGTCACCGCGTTGCGGGCCCGGGCGCCCCATTCCTCCAGATCCGCCAGCCGGTCGGCGTGCACGGCGAGCGACCAGAGATGCTCGCCCAGCACATGCTCGCCCCGGTCCACCGCATCCATCGCCTCGTCCAGCTCCAGGCGGAGCGACACGGCGCGGTCGCCGGCATTGCTCATATGGCGCGCCCGCAGCGCCATCTTGTCGCTGGCGCTGGTGCGGCCGAAGAACCCGAAGGAATTGGTCAGCACGAAGCGGAAGGGCTGGCCGATCAGCTGGTCGAACATGCCGACCCGCCAGCGGGTCGGATAGATTCGGAAGCCCAGCATCAGCCCGTGCGGGCACTCGGCATAGTCCCGGGCCGGGACCTCGACGCGGAACGCCTTGTCGGCAAAGGTGACGCGGTCGTTGTACAGGGCGGCGCCCATCTGCCCGCCCTCCACCAGCGGCACCGGCATCCAGCGGGCATAGAGCATCATGCGGTGCGCCTCGGCGATCTCGCTGAACAGCACGCCGCCCTCCTCCCGCACCCCGAGCCGGCGCGGCTGGAAGCCAGCCAAAGCACTCAGGACGGCACGGACCTTGTCCTGCAGCATGGACAGGCGCCGATCGAGCCCGAGGTCGCGCCCAGGCTTGCGGCGGCGCAGCACCAGCGGTGCGCGCGGCCGGACGATCAGGGTCAGGAACCAGGATGTGCCGCGCAGCCCGGCCAGGCAGGCCTGGTAGTCCCGCGCCAACGCCGCGCCGTAGAAGGTCCGATGCTGCGCCAGTGGCAACGGGCGGACACTGTCGTGCTGGATCAGGTGTTCATAGACGGTGAGTTCCGGCTCCGCGATGTTGCGGAGCAACTCGGCCCGGACGGCATGAGCGGTGTTGAGCGCCGCGTTGCCCGCCAGCTCGAAGGGGTGGCCCTCCACCTCAATGACAGCGCAGAGCGAGCCGTCCCGCATCATCACCACGTCCGGTGCGACATGCCCGTGATGCGTGGCATAGGTCGTCGCGGTGCGTTCGAACAGCGCGGACGCCAAGCCGTCAAACATGCCAGAGCCCCCTCACCTCCTGCCGGCGATGCCGCGGGCTGAGCGGAAAATGCGCGATCGTCGCGCCGCCCCAGCGCGGCGCGTCGAAGGCGGCGCTGGAGGTGCGGAACCAGACGCCGATCACCGCCAGCGCGTACCAGTCGCGCTCCACCCACCAGCGCAGCGGCGCCCAGATGGCGACAAAGAGGCCGGCGGCGCTGATGGTGCCGGACAACCCACCCCAGAACATCGCCAGTTCGACGCAGACCAGCCCCAGCAGCAGGCAGGCCGAGAAGGGCAGGCCGATCCAGGGCACCAGCGGCGGCCGGGTGGCGCCCAAGGGGATCATCCCCTCCGTGCGGTCGACCTCCTCGGCCCGCGCCATGTCAGATGCCCATCCAGCCGACGATGGTCTCGAGATTGGCCACCACCAGGCCACCACCGAGCACGCAAAGGATAGCCGCGCCGCGGAACTGCCACAGGAACAGCATCACGCCGACCAGACCAACCGCCGCCATGGCCAGGCCACGGATCCAGGTGCTGCGGGCCCATTCGACACCCAGGGTGAAAGGATCGCCGCCCTGGGCCAGGGCGAAATCCGGCAGAACAAGGCCGGCGAGCAGGGCCAGGGCGAGCAGGCCGAGGATGCGGTTCCGCGCGCCAGCCCCGCGGGCCAACGCCTTATGGATGAAGAGAGACGTCATTCGAACCTTCCAGGGTGATGCCGCGCAGCCTGACCGGCGCCGCCGGCGCAGGATCGGGCGGCGGAGGTTCCGCAGCATCCGGCTGCGGGCAGCGCGCCCAGACATCCCAGGCCGGCACATCACAGTGCAGGCGTGCGGAGATGGGCGCATCAGGGCGGGGCGGCGGCACCGCGGTCGCGCCATCGGCATCATGACGGCGGAGCGCGGGCACGATCTGCTTCTGATAGGCGGTGTGAACCTTGCCAACGTAGCCATTGGTCAGGCCGCGCGTCGGCGTGCCGGTGTTGTAGCAGGAGAGCATGGCGTCCAGCCGCTCCGCCTCCGGCCGGTCGTCGCCCAAGCGCGTCCAGCAATCAACCAGCACATCGGCGGCCACGGACAGGGCTGAGCATGGGTCAAAGGCCGCCGCGATCGGCAAGCCGAGTCGCCGCAGATGGCCAGCACGATAATTGATCTGCGCCAGCCCCATGTCGATGTTGTCGATGCCGCGCGCCAGCAGAGCGTTGACCGCAGCCACCGCCTCGTCGGCTGAGCCGAAACGCCGCGAGGAGGTGGTGCGACCGCCTGCATTCGTCGCCACGACGAAGGGATGGTAGCGGCTCTCCGTGCCGATGACGGCCACCAGCGTGCCGCGGTCCACGGTGGGTGCGCAGTTCGGTGCCATGGCGAGCACGGCCGCGAGGGTCAGGGCAGCACTCACTGCAAGCGACCACGAGGAAGCGCCTCGGCAACCCTATCGCCGGATCGCGATCCCCAGGCGGGCCAGGAAAGGGTGGCCTTCCGGATAGACGAATAAGGGGCCGCTGGCCCAATCGATCCAGGGTTCGGACAGCCAGACGCGCATGCGAGCGTAGTCGCGGAACACCCGCGGCGCCTCATACTTGCGCATCGAGATCTGCCGGTAGCGTTGCCCGCCGGCCAGCTTGACGAAGAGCACGAAGCCGCCCGCGACAAGCTCGACCGCCAGGATGCGGTGCACACGGCCACCCCGTTCTGCCACCGAGCGGAAGTCAGCTTCCGAGAGTTTACCGTCCCTGTGCAATGTCGATCCGCCAGCGTCCTGAGCAGCGCCAGCGTAACCGGGTGGCCGACAGGACGCATAGACGGAATCGCGCCTTCAGGCGCGGCGCTGGCTGATCTCGGATGGTTCAGCTGCATCATGCGACAACCTTAGCGTGTATCCATATATACGTCTATCCGAATATGACGTTTTTCGCCATGAGCGGAGCTATATTGTGTTGAGGCCATTGGGATGTCGTGCAGGACCTGACCTCCCGCTGGGAGATCCTGTGGAACTGAGCCGGCTACCCTGGTGAGTCGCGGTCGATCAGGCTAACGGCTTCGCATGAGCGATGCGGGGAGTGTTCGGTTCTTTTCCAAAGTGGATTCTAGAAGACCGCCACTGCGGAAACGCCTTCCTGTACTGCCCGGAAATCTGGTCCTCAGGCGAGAACGCGGATGCGGAGCGCGGCGTCGGTCGCGGAACCCAGTCATCCGGCCGCTTGGCCGGATCTGTTGAAGCGCCCAAGCCTCAGGCGGCCTCGGGTAAAGCTTCGAACAGCGTGCGGTATTTGCGCAGCCGGGTATCGTCAGCCTCATGCACGGTGACTGGACCCTGATACTGCAGGTCGTCACGAACGAAGCCGACCAGACGGGTGAGGTCGCGCCAGGAGCGACATCCCGTGCCGGTCCACAAACCGATCGCCACGTAGCCACGGCGCCAGGAGGCGGCGAAGTAGGGCACGAACTCAGCGCGTCCGTCTGGCCCGCGCTGAGCGACGACGATGACGTTGTCGATGCGACCGCCCTCGATGATCGCGGCGCGCGCATCGCCCTCGGCCATGAACTGCGACACCTGGTCCCGTTCTCCTTCCGAAGCCATGAGGCTCCAACTGATCTGGAGTCGATCGACAATCCAGCGAAGCTGCTGCACCCGAGCTCGGAATCCAATGGACCGATGTAGCCAAGGTCCAAGTCAAGCACACTTGAGTTTACGGCCGAGCCCAACGTGGAAAGTGCCTTCACGAGTTGACGAGACGCTGTGAAGCGTGTGGCGGACACTATGAGCGTGACGCGGCGTCGGCAACCCGTATCAGGCGAATTGATGTAGAAAAAACAACCTAAGCGTGTCGCAGGATGGCGATGATTCTGTGGTGCGAACATTGCTGGTCCGCAAGATCCACGTTGCACGCGCGGCCGCCGACCCCGCCGAGATGCAGGCTGTGCACTCCAACGAAGCTCAACAGAAGCCGACAATACGCTGGCACAGGGCGGCCACGATTTCGCGACATCCAGGCTTCGTGTGATGCCGATCCCCGCATCTAACAGCTGACAATCGATCAGCGGGAGGAGGGCAGCGCACGCAGCGACAGCGTGTCCCGGCGGCGCTTCCGATCGTCTTGGCCGCAACACGCTCATTCAGTCACGCTGGGTGCAGTGAGCGGCCTCGTCTGACCTTCGGTCGGGATTTTCGTGCCTGACCATCATCCAGGATGCCGATTACCGCCAGCCTCCTCCGGCATCGAGTGCCCTGCGATCTGGTCCATCCGGTGAATATCGGGCATCCTCTCCTGGAATGGCCGCGCATGCCCGCATCGGGAGCCGGAGCTTGTTGGAAACCGAGCATGGTGCGTCCGCTGACCGAGAGAACGGCCAACATGGCCAAGCTGGACGCTCCTTTGCCCCCTGGCTTTGTGGACGCCATCCAACAGTTGGTGGATGAGCGCAACCGCGAGGGCGGAGCTGGCCACAAGCGGCTCTACGCGAGGGACCTGCACGAGGAAGCCCTTCGTGAACTGATCGGGCGGGCCGAGGCAGGTGAGACCATCCTGTTCCTGGCACCACCCTCCGCCAAGGCTCGCAAGTCATTCTGGATCGACCAGGATCTCAAACAGGGCGTTGACCGCCTGGCGATGCAGTATGGCGTCACGAGAGCGGCCGTGGTGGTGACAGCCCTGCATGCCTACCTTGAGAAGCGGAACACGCCTCCCCGCCCTGCCACTCGATGAAATTCGTATTTTGCGGAGCGTTATGGGTGGACAAGCGCCGCGCGATCCCCTCATCTTGTTCTAGCTGAGGTCGTTCCGAGGCGGCCCGGCCATTTCAACCGCCTTTCAAGGACGACGATGGCGCGCTGACAGCAAAAACGGCCGGTGCCTGGCAGCACCGACCGTTCCTGAAACCGGTAACCCTAGCTTGGGCCACAACTTGCTGAACCCAGGGTAGTTTTGTGCCCTTTCCACGTCAAGCGGCCTCTCGCTCGACGGTGGGAGAGTGCGGCCTGTCGGGATCAGGCAGTGCGCTCGCGAGGAGCGAGCCCATGACACTTGACCAATCCACGCCGTCGACGCCGCGGCGGACTGGACGACGACGCACGACGAGCGCCCAGCTCCAGGCCACTGGTAGCTTGTCCGGGCGCCTCGACGAGCTCGAGCGCGGACGGGTGCTGGCGGCCTTCAAGGCGGCGGCTCCGGCCATGGGCTACGCACCTTGCGTGGTGCAGATGCTCGACCTGCTGTTCCGCTACTCCCGAAACCAGGACTGGCAGGCCGGACAGCTCCGCTACGTATGGCCTTCGAACGAAGTGCTGATGGACAGCACCGGACTGACTCTCAGTGGCGTGCGCAAGCGGCTTCGCCGACTGATCGACCTCGGCCTGATCCGGGCCCACGACATCGGCACGGGCCGACGCTGGGGCCAGCGTGACCCGCGAACCGGATGCATCCTGCAAGCCTCAGGCTTTGACCTCAGCCCGGTGGGCGAACGGATGGCGGAATTCACCGCTGCGGCTGAGGCACTGGAGGCGCACCGCCAGGAGGTCAGGATGTGGCGCCGGGAATGCAGTGCCTGGTCGCGCAAGATGCTCTCGCTCGCCGACCACGGCATCGCAGAGAAGCTGGCCCATCTGGACTGGCCGTCCCTCGCAGCCGAGGCCCAGAGGCTTGCCGCGGTGGCCCGGGCCGAGCGCGATCCCTTGGAACTTGCCGCGATCAAGGCTCGCCTCCGGCGCCTCTACGAGGAGTCCGCACAGCAGTTGCAGGCGGTCCCGCCAGCGGCGGAGGCAGTGGAGAGTGCACCCCAGGATGCGCTGCGGGGCACCCCTATTACACCTACAGATCAGCTCTTGATTGCTGAAGCAATTGCAGCAGCGAGTGGTGATTTGGCTCCGGGAGGTGGAAGGTCGCGCGTTGCTGGCCAGATCGCGGTGCAGGAGCCATCCGGCTCATGCGGCGGTCTGCTCAAGGGGTTCCCCATGAGCCCTGCCCTGTTGCTGCACCTCGTTCCCGCCTACAGAGAGTGGGTGGGGTCGGCCGCGCCAGGCTGGAGCGAGATCCAGCGGGCCTGCGACGTGGTGCGAGGTCACCTCGGGATCCCGTCTCAAGTCTATGGACAGGCCAGGGCCATGTTCGGAACCGACGGGGCCGCGGTGGTCATCGGCACGATCGCCGTCAAGCACGCCATGCAGCGCGTCGGGAATCCAGCCGGCTATCTACAACGCATGGTGGAACGTCACCGGAGTGGCGAGCTGAACCTTGATCGCACGCTGCACGGGCTTGCTGCAGCGGCAAGAAGCCGGCAGCGCAGCGTTGGCTCCCTCGGCCAGTCACGAGGATGACGTCTCACGAACCCGAACGGGTGCTCTTCTCCGGTAA